>CBDCWP010000012.1:0-149523 GCA_965223505.1 Planctomycetota bacterium | reverse complement strand
GGCGATGAAGTCGTCGCGCAGGCGCCGAGCCTGCTGCTCGCGGTTGAGGGCACGACGCATGGACTCCAGGCCGACGATCGCAAAGAGAAAGAGCGCGGCGACGATGCCGACCCAGACATGGCGGCGCGTGCGGCTGTTGCGCAGCGCCCTTTCGGCGTTCTCGTAGCGAACGCCGACGGCGCCCTGGATCTTGCCCAGGAAGTTGAAGGGGACCATGCGCTCGTCGGATCCGATGGGACGCGACGCGAAGTCGGTGCCAGCACGAAACAGGTTGAAGCCCGTCCAGTCGTGGTTGCTCTCGATGCGCCTGCGCAGCGCCTGCCCTACGGAGTCGGCCGCCACGAAGAACTGGAGTCGCGCACCGTGGGCGACCTCGGCCTCGAACATCGGGTTGACCTCGGGGGCGCGCGAAGAACGACTCGAACTCGCTCGGGTCGACATCGGGGCACCTGCGCAGGATGTCGCGGGCCCGGGCCCGTTCTTCATCGGTCAGCGGCGTGACCTTGAACCACCCTTTGCGATAGGCGTCGGTGACGCGGCAGCGAAGCGTCGGGTCGTCTTGTGCGGCCACCATGAGCAGCAGCATGAAGGGACGGCCGACGGACCGCAGAGTTGCGGGCGCCCAGACATTCTCGAGGCTCATGAGCTCGGTCGGCGCGCGACCGGCGGACTTGGCGGAGCGCACGCGCAGCAGCGCGATCTCCACGTCGATCGTAGCGCGCAGACTCGGGGTGTTGAAGCGCTCGCGGGCGTCGGTCCAGACCGCCAAGGCGCCTTGCGGATCGTCGTCGCCGAAGAGGCGCTTGTCCGCTTGCCGGCGAAGATCGCGGAGCAGCGAGGCGAGATTGGCCTGGCGTGAGCGCGCGTCGTCAGGCACGTACTCGACGGGATAGAGCGACGCGCCGGCGGCGTTGACGAGCCGCACGTCGGCGACGCCGAACTCGGGCGCTTCGAGACCGTCGTCACGCATGGGACCACGACGCGGCACCCGGGACATGGCGTCCTCGAGGCTCATGTGGACGACGTGGTCGCGGAGGTCGAACGCGGCTTGGGCGAAGGTTTCGCGCGTGCGGGTTTCGAGCGCGGCGAGCTCGGCGGCGAGAACGCGTCCCATGCGTCGCTCGGCCTCGTCCAGACGGGTGTTGATGTCGTTTTTGACGATCTCCTCGTAGGCGTCGGCGGATTGGAACGCCTGCCACGCGAGGAAGCTCGCGGACAAGAGCACGAGCACGAACGGCAGCCGGCGGAGGAACCCTCGCATGTCCCAAGCGTCCGCGCGGCGCCGGCGCGAAATGCTAGGCCGGTGTCAGAAAGCGCGTAACCCACGTAGGCGTTCGCGCGATGCCCCACATTGGGGAGGGGGTTTGGGCGCCTTCCTGCCGGTCCGCGCGCCGTGCGCACGTCTGCGCCCCAGATGCGTGTCCGCAGCCCGGGCGCGGCCGGCGCTCCGAACGTCTGCGCTCCCCGACGGGGGCGCCGCGTCTACAGGCCTCACCCGCCGGTGAAGACCTTCTTCTTCTCCGGCTTCGCCTCCGGGATCGGGAGCTCGAAGGGATTCGCGGGCGCAGGCCGCGCCTTGGGCAACGGCGCCGGCTCGGGTCGTGGCGCCGCAACGCGCCGAACGCGCGGCGCGGGCACGGACTTCGGCGCCGGACGAGCCCGGCTCTGCGGCTGCGCGCTCCGTTGGGACGACATGCGGCCGCGCGGCACCAACGACGCCCCCAGGTTGCCCGTCCAGTAGCCGCCCGCGCGGCTGAAGCCGGCTTCCGTCATCGTCCGATCCAAGAGGATCTCTCGATGCGGGCGGCTGTTCATCCAGCCCTCGACGACCGATCGCGTGTCGGGGTAGCCCCAGGCGACCACCTCGCCGAACGCCATCCCTTCGTACCCCGCGAGCTCGAGTCGCTCGGACAGCTCGTCCCTCGTCTTGTCGGGCGAGCCGTGCCCCATGTAGCCGTGCCGGAGCTGTTCCCGGCTGTGATCGCGCGCCGCCGCGAAGAGCCGCGGCTCGAACCGGAGCAAGCGCAGCCCGCGCTTCGAACGGATCTGATTCACGCGTTCCAGCACGGTGATCTCTTCCGCCGTCGGCTGCAGCGGTCCGCCTCGCGCTTCCGGCGCGAACCGTGCGGGTGCACGTCGAGCGCGCGCGGCGGGCGGCGGCGTCTCGACGGGGCTCCTCTGGGGCGCCGGCAACAACGGGTCCTCGTAGCGCTGCGACGGCGCGCCGTCGAGCTGAGGTCCCTTCACGCCGGCGACGCGCGGGGCTCGATCCCAGAAGTCGGACGACGCCACGGAGCAGCCGGTGAGAGCGCATGCAACGAGCGCGACCAGAATCGGCAGGACGGGCGTGAGACGCTTCAGAGCCACAGCGTTTCGAACATCGGTCCGCGGCACGACCCGCTTGAGAGGCGGTAGCGCGTTGTTCGTCGCGAGATTGTTCGCCGCGAGACCGCCGTGCCGCTAGATGCCACCCAGGTAGAGACGCGCGGCCTCTTCGTCGGGGGCGATCGTGAACTGTTCGTGCAGCCCGGCCGCGTCCATCAGTCGCTGCACGACGCTACGCAGGCCCACCAGCACCAACCGGCCCTCGTTCTTCGCGACGCGGTTCTTGATCCGCAGAAGCTCGCCGGCGGACGCGCTGTCCATGAACCGCAGGCGGGACATGTCGAGAATCAGGTCGCGGGCGCCCTGTTCGCAGGCGTCGTCGACGGCGCCCTGCAGGCGGGGCACGAGCTCCATCCGCGCCTCGCCGGCCAGGCCGACGACGCCGGTTGCGTTCTCGCATCGGACGGTGACTTCGAGGCCCGTCAAAACGGAATAGCTACCTTCGGACTTTCGATGGATGACTCGACCCTGGTTCACACCACTCTAGGCGACTTCCTCCGCCAAATCTTTCAGGGTTTCGTCCGGAACGGCCCGATTGCTGGTTTTCGCGGCCTCGAACAGGCGCTCGACGCGCTCCTCCGTGACCTCGTAGCCGTGGCGCTCGAGCCACCAGACCACGTTCGACTTGCCGCTCATCGGCCCGACGGAGATGCGCTGCTCGAGGCCGAACTGATCGGCGGGAACGCCCGAGTAGACCCGATTTGCGAGATAGTCGTCGCCGCGACGCAGCGCCTTGATGACCGCAGCCGCGTGGACGCCCGTACCCGTCTCGAACGCGTCGTTTCCGACGACCGGGTAGTTGAACGGGATCGGAACATCGAGATACCGCGAGACGGCCTCGACGTACCTCATCAACGCCGTCAGATCGCGATCGGGCGCGAGGTAACCGAGCAGCTTCAGGTTCACCAGCAGCTGGTCCATGGCCGTGTTGCCGGCGCGCTCGCCCACACCCAGACCCGCGCCGTGCAGCCGGTCCGCACCGGCCTCGTATGCCGCGATCGAGTTGATCACACCCAAGCCGCGGTCTTGATGCCCGTGCCAATCGATCTGCACGTCGCCCTTGCCGCGCTCTTTCGCGACCCCGCGAACGAAGCGAATCAGCGCGCGCGCCCCGTCCGGCGTGGCGTGCCCGCAGGTGTCGCAAACGACCAACCGCTGCGCGCCCATGTCCAGCGCCTGGCCCGTAGACCCGGCTGACCGTCTCGGGCGACGCACGCGTCGTGTCTTCCGTGACGAACATGATCGGCAGCTGGTTGTCGACACAGTATTGCAGCGCCTTCTCGCTGGTCTTGAGCAGGTGGTCCACGGACCAGCCTTCGACCTCGAGCCGAATCGGACTCGAGCCGATGAACATCGCGACCTCGATCGCGATACCGACCTCCTGCGAGATGCGGTGAATGGGCTCGATGTCCTGCACCAACGTGCGCGCCGCGCAGTTCGGCAGGATGTCGAACTTCTGATCGCGAATCTCCTGCGCCAATCGCATGGCCGACTTCACCACGTGCGGGCCGGCGCCGGGCAGGCCGATGTTCATCGACTCCATGCCGAGCGCCGCGATGTGGTGGACGATCTCGATCATCTGATCGATGTCGGGATGGCGCACGGACGGACTCTGCAGCCCGTCGCGCAGGGTCTCGTCGTCCACCTGCGCGTACTTGCGATCCGTGAGCGGCTCGGCTTCGCAGGTGTTCCAGTCGTAGATCAGGTCGGAGGCAGTCTGGCCGGCCATGAGGTCTCCCGCGGGGGTCGAAGTCGTCCTCGCATTCTACCGATTCGGCGGCAGACGCAGGGCCCGTGGGCGGGGCGATCCGTACGAACCTGCGTCGCGAGCGGGAAGCCGTGGTACTCCTTTTCTGCGGCGCCTGCGGAAGGCGCGGAGGATTCCGCCGTGTTGGTCATGAAGTTCGGAGGCACGTCGCTCGGAGATCGCGAGCGTATCGACACCGTCGTGGACCTGGTCCGCGGCCGCCTCGACCGCTCGCCGGTCGTCGTGTGCTCCGCGCACGCGGGCGTCACCGACCTTCTGCTGGCCGGCGCGCATGCCGCGGCCGCCGGCAATCCCGATCTGCAGGCCGTGCGCGACCGGGAGCACGAAGTGCTCGACGCCCTGGGCCTGGACCGCGCCCTCGTCGAACCGGACCTCGAACGGCTCGATCAGATGTTCCGCGGCCTCGCCCTGCTGGGCGAGCTGACGCCACGCAGCCTCGACCAGGTCGCCGCGTTCGGGGAACGCATGTCCGTCAGGGCGGTCGCCGCGTACCTGCGCGCCAACGGGATCGAGGCGACCGCCGTCGAGGCGGACCAGGCGGGCCTGGTCACCGACGACCGGCACACGCGGGCGTCGCCGTTGCCCGCGGCCTACTCGCGGCTGCGCGAGAGCCTGGCCGGCGTCGCCGGCGTGCCGGTCGTGACCGGGTTCATCGGTTGCACGGAGGACGGCAACGTCACGACGCTCGGACGATCCGGTTCGGACTTCACCGCTACGATCATCGGACGCGCGGTTTCGGCGGAAGAGGTCGAGATCTGGACCGACGTCAGCGGCGTGCTCACGGCCGACCCGCGCATCGTGCCCGACGCACGTCCCGTCGAGCAGCTCACGTACGCGGAGGCGAGCGAGCTCGCGTACTACGGCGCGAAGGTGATTCACCCCGCGACGATTCAGCCCGCCGTCGAAGAGGGCATTCCGGTGCGCATCCTCAACACCATGCAGCCGGACGCGTTCGGCACGCTCATCTCGCCGCGGCGCGACGACAACGACGGCGCGCACGTGAGCAGCATCGCAAGCAAGCGCGGCATCCATCTCGTGAACGTCGTCTCGGGACGCATGCTCGGTCAGTCCGGCTTCATGGCGCGCGTGTTCCGCGCGTTCGCCGCGCACGATGTCGTCGTGGATCTCATCGCGACCAGCGAGGTCTCGATCACGGTCTCGGTCGACCACTTGGACGGCCTCGACGGGGTCGTCGCGGATCTCGAGGCGTTCAGCACGGTGAACGTGACGAAGGGGAATGCGCTCGTCGCGGTGATCGGCGAGCGCATGAAGCAGGCGAGCGGGCTCGCGGGACGGGTGTTCGGCGCGTTGGGCACGGAGTCGATTCCGGTGCGGGCGATCTCGTACGGCGCTACGAAGACGAACTTGCAGATCGTGGTTCCCGAGGAGCACCACGCCGCGACGGTGACGTGCCTGCACAGCGCCCTGTTCGATCCCGCCGTCGTCGACGCCTAGCAAGACCATTTCCTAGCCTCGCTGGGCGGCAAGACTGGTGTTCTTCCATTCGCTCTCGGAGGTACAGGGGCTTGTCAACGTCGCGTCCCGTCTCCGGCGAGGGATGAACGTACTGTGGCCTGACCGATCGCACGGATGCGGAGGGCGAAGCCATCGTCACACGGGGGGATAGGGCGATGTGTTGGCGAAGCCAACCCGAGCCCGAAAGGGGGCCAGCCCCCCCCTTGAAGAGAACGAGCAAGCAGGCGGTTTGAGCTAGCGTGCTAGCTCAACCGCCTGTTTGCCGATCGGTCCGAAGTTGCCGACGAAGAACCCGGTCCCCTCGGGTGGGCTCGCGCGCGCCTTCTTGTCGCCGTCGACCAGCAGCACGACGCCCGCCGGAACCTCTTCGCCGATGTAGCGCATGAGCAAGGTGCCGCGCCCGCTCCCATCCGACGGGTCCAGGAGCACGTCGATGCCGTGCAACGTCCAGATCCTGGACAGCGCACCGCGGATCTCGACCTCGCGCTGCAACGCGCCCACCTGGTCGAGATACAGGCGGCGCGGAACCACGAGCAGCACGCGCACGTCGGCCGTGCTCAGGCGGCGCGCGAGGTTCTCCGTGGAGCGAATGGTCCGTTGGCCTTCCTTCGCCGACGGATCGGCGAACACGACCAGGCACACGCCCTCGTTCATCCACGCGAGCGATTCCGGTTCCGCCCCGTCGTGAATCACCGGGTCGTACCCTTCGCGGTCCCATGCCGCGGGAACGTCCGGCAACATGGCGACGGTGTCGGGCGGCTCGATGACCGGCGCGCGCCCGTCCGGCGCGAACGGCGTGTCCGCGACGTCCGGGGGCTCGGTACGGTTCGCCATCACGGCGACGACGCCGCCGAGCAACAGGAACCCGAACCCGAGCAGCACCCAGAGGACAGCGGGGGTGCCACGCGCACCCGAAGGGTCCGGCTCGGACTTCGCGTCGGAGGGCGCGACGGTCGCGACCTCTCGCTTCGGCTTCGACGGGTACGCCTTCTTCGGCGGCGTCTTCTCGACCACGCGTTCGGCCTTGACGTGCACGCGCTTCCGGTCCGACCCCGACGCGGCCTCGCCCCCCTTGTCGGCCCGCACGGAGCGCGGTGTCAGCGGCGAGTCCACGTCCATCTCGTCGGCGACGGTGTCGAACCCCGGTGCGCGAATCGGACCGAGAAGCGCTTCGGCTTCGATCTCGGCCTCCATCGTCCGAAGCGCCCGCAGATCCGGCACCAGATCGCGCCGCTCGGCGCTGAACTCGGACACGTCGACCGGGGGCTGCGATCCGGTGCGTGCCGCGATCTCCGCCTCGACCTGATCCGGCGGGACCTCGCGCGGCTCGTCGTTGCGCTTCTCTTCTCGCACGCAGCAGCGGAATCCGATGGTTCCGTTGCGGGCGTCCGGCCGCGTCGCGAACCGGAAGAACGTCTTCGCGTAGAGCGCGAAGTCGTACCAGGAGCCGCCGCGCACGACGACGCCGCCGCCTTGCGCAGGCGAGTGGGTGATCTCCCACGCGTTGCCGACCATGTCGCGTACGCCGTCGGGTGACACGTTCGTGGTGTGCAGCGTCACCGGTACGGTCATCTTGAGCGACGTGCGCGCCGTGTTGGCCGCGTGCAGGTCGTTCTCGTCGCCCCACGGGAACGTGCGTCCGTCGATGCCGCGCGCCGCGCGCTCCCACTCGTCCTCGAAGGGCAGGTCCTTGCCCTTCCACTGCGCGAAGGCAAGCGCATCGAAATAGTCGACACCGACGACGGGGTGGTTCCTGAGCTCCTCCTGCATCTGACCGGACGGCCAATACAGCGGCGGGCGGTGCCCGGTCGCGCGCACGAACGCGTCGTACTGACCGTTCGTCACCGGGAACTTGTCGATGCGAAACGCGGAGAGCTCGTGCTCCTGCCGCGTCTCGCCGTAGAGGAACGTCCCTGCCGGGATCCGAATCTCGCTCTCGAGATCCGCGGACGGCGCGACGGTCCTCGGCGGACCGACGCCCTCCATCCCGGCCGGCCGCAGACTGGCGCGCTTCGGGGGCAACGCAGCCTTGCGCGGCCCCTCGCCGCTCGGGCGGTCCGTCTTCGACACGTCGGTGTCGTCACCGTCCGTCTTGTGCACCTTGACGGGCGTGAGCTTGGGCCGATCAGCGAGCGCGCCGTCCTTGTCCAGCTTGAGCTTGCCCTCGACGCGTGTCGGATCCGGCCCGGCGTCGCTCTCGCTGCCGGCCGCGGCGCCGGTCATCCCGAGCGCGCGCGCGATCTCCTGCGCGATCGGGTCGTCGTCTTCTTCGGGCTTGCGAGGCTTCGGTTCGGCCACGGACGGGTTCCGGTTGGGGGTCGGCTCGGAGTCTACCCCCCGCCGCCCCCGTGGACGCGGTGCCCGGATCCGATCGACCCGTCGGCCCTATCGGCCACCCACGCCCGCGTTCCGCAGCGCGCGCTCGAGATCCGCGCGGTCGATCCGCCCTTCGGCGACGCGGCGCCCGTCCACGTGGACGACCGGCGTGCGAAACACGTAATCGGGCTCCGGCGGCGCGGCGTCGCGCAGGTCGACCGACGTCAGGCGGAACGGCAGCCGCTCTGCGAGCACCTGGAGGTCGCGCCAGGTGGCATCGCAGAGGGTGCAGTCGGGGCCGGTGGTGTACATCGTCACGTGCACGGGTTCGCGGCTCACCGCTTGGCGCGCGCCCCGGCGGCCGTTCCGGCGTTGCGCAGGACCGGCGGCTCATCGAAGGGCCGCACCCGCCACGAGCAGCGCAGACGACGGTCGGTCTTCGCGTCGCGCAGCGCCGCGAGATCGAACGCGAACGTGGTCGAGAGCTCTTCGCTGCGGTCCGCGCGGCCATCGCGGCTGAGAATGATGCCGGGCGTCGCGAGCGTGAACCCCAGCTTCGCCGTCGCCAGCTCGGGCTTGAGCATCCGCCAGACCAGCTCCGCGTTGGGCTGGTCGATGCCGAACCGCTCCAAGGGCGGCGGGTCCCTGCGATCGGCCTCGCCCGATGCGGACGCCTCCGTCGGCGGCGGGTTGTCGATCGCGTTCAACAGCGCGCTCAAGGGATCGAGCACGGGAACGTCGATGAGCGGCGCCATCTCCATGCGACAGACCCGGACGTCCTCGTCGTCCGGCGACGTCTCGACGGTGAACGATGCCGGCCGGCGCGAGAGCACCTCCCACTGGAAGAGGTCCGCGACCCGTTGGAAACGCAGCTTGACCGACAGCTTCCGCCAACCGCGTTCCTGCTCTTCGGTGCCCAACGACTGGATTTCGACGCCCTTCAGCCCCGTCAGTCCGTCACGCCACTCGGACTCGCGCATCGGGAAGGGCGCACCCTGAAGGCGCTTCATCGTTCGCTCGCCGAGCACCTCCGAGACACGCCGCCAAAGATCCGCCTGCCACCGGATCGAGAGGTCGTAGGTCCCGGCGCCGCCGCTCTCGATCGCCCAGCTCTCCGACACCTCCACGCAGCCCACCAGCGCGGGCACGGCGGTCAGGAGAAGCAGGAGACGGAGGCGCGCAGGCACGCGGGGATCTTATGCGGAGCAGGCCGTGCCCGGCCGATTGTTGGGATGTGGGGACCTCGGTTCCCGGGAGACTCGTCATGCGCACCGTCGTCGCCGTCCTGCTGGTCGTGTCCCTCGCGCTACTGCCCGCGTGTCAGATGAACGAACGGCTCTCGGGGACGATCTTCGGCGCAGGCGGCGGCGCCGTCCTGGGCGGCGTCACGGCCGGGCTCGGCGGCGTCGTGATCGGCGGGCTGCTGGGCGGCGTTGCCGGATACCTGATCGGCGACTACATGGCCGACCAGCGCGAGCGGGGCCGCGCCGGCGTCTTCGGCAACGCCAGCGACGCCGTGCCGGCGGCCGACGTCCGGGTCCTCGAGGCTCGGGACGCCTACGACCGTGCGCGCGCCGCGGAAACGTCCGACGAGGCGCGGCGTTGGCTGGAAGAGTCGCTGCGGCTCCAGCCCGACCGTCCGGAGCCGTACAACGCGCTCGCGCTCCATGCGCTCTACGCGGGCGACCGCGACCAGGCCGAGGGCTACCTGCGGACCGCGCTCGAGAAGGACCCCGACTACGAGATGGCCAAGCTCAACCTCGAGCGCCTGCGCGCCGGGCGGTAGCGAAGGCCGAGCCCGAGTCTGAACGAGCGGTTCTCGCCGCAGGCGGGCTCTGTGCCCGTCGAGGACGAGGTTCCGAGTTCGGGCCGGGCGCAGCAAGAGGATCGCCGGGCGCAGCAGCGGCAGTTTCGAAACAGAGCCTAGTCCGTCCTGATGCCGTTCTCCTTCAGGATGCGGGCGCGCTCGTCGGTCAGCGGCTTGAAGACCTCCTTGCCGAGCTTGTCCGCTTTCGCGCGCTTCTTCAACGACTTGAGCTCGTTGTCGATCTGCTTGATGCGCGCCAACACCTCGGGCGGCGCCGGCTCGAGCACCACGTCGGCGTGACCGTCGTTGCCGCGCGCCGTCACCGTGCGCGCGCGGTGGCGGTTCGTGCGCACGTACACGGCGACCTCGACGTCGGGAATGCCGCTCGCCTCGTACTCGCCTTTGTCGTTCGTTCGCACCGTCACCGGAATGAACGCCTTCTCGCCGGGCCGTCCCGTGTGACGCACCGTCACCTTGGCGCCCTTCACGCGCTTGCCGTCGGACTGCGTGACGATGCCGCGTAGATCGTTCGCGCGTCGCAGCCGCGTCTCGATGTCGAGATTCTCGCCCGCGAGCGTCGCTTGCTCGACCTCGACGGCGTACCCGTCGGCGGCGGCGGCGACCGTCAGCTTGCCGGGATGCAGGTCGTGGAAGACGACGCGCCCGTCCGCGCCGGTTCGATCTTGCTTGGGCTGTCGCCCGCCGCCGTCGAAGCGCACCTCGTCCTTCGCGTCGATCTTCACGTGCACGCGCGCCGCGCGAACGGGCCGGCCGCCCGGGGTCAGCACGCGCACGGCGACGGTGCGTCCTTTCTTCAGCCGCAGCACCGGCGCTTCCGTCACCTCCCCCGCGGCGGTCTTGAACTGGTCGCTGCGCGCGGCGAGATAGCCGGTTCGCACGGCGACGGCGCGGAACGGACTGTAGTCCGGCACGACGTTCTCGACGCGGTACATGCCGTCCTGGTTCGTCAGGACCTGACCCGTCTCGCGCCGGCGCAGGAACGTGAGCTTCACGCGGGCGCCGGCCAGCGGTCGCCCCGTCGCATCGAGAACCTTGCCGACCACGAGGGCCGCGGTGAGGAGCTTCAAGTCCTTCTCGACGACCGCGTTCGCCTCGTACTGCTCCTTGAGCACGTAGGTCGCGCGTGCGAAGCCGGGCGCGATCAAGGTGATCTCGTTCTTCATGCGCGCGCGGCACGGGATGCTGTAGCGGCCCGCGCCGTCCGAGACCGTGCGGACGCGCTCCATGTGTTGCGTGTCGCCGCTGCGCAACACCTGCACGCCTGCGACCGGGTTGCCGTCGGGATCGAGCACGCGACCGGTGAGCGTGACGGCGGCGGCGATCTCGAACGTCGCCTCGGTCGTCTTGCCGGCCTTCAGCGAGATCTTCTTCGGTCCGTGCACCCAGCGGTACGCGTCGCGCGAGTCGCCGGGAACGTAGAGACCCGTGCCGTACTCGGCCTGGGCGATCAGCGCGGCCTGGACGCGGCCCGGCCGCCCGACGAGCTCGACCACGCCGTTGACGTCGGTGACACCGAGGCTGAAGGCGCCGCCGCGCTTGGCCTCGCCGTCCTCCATGAACAGGCTCACCGTCGCGTCGGGGATGGGACGCGTGGTGCCCAGCTCGCGCAGCGTCAAGCGCAGGTTGGCGCCCGCCACGAGCGTGAAGGTGAGGTCGCGCTCACCCGCCTCGATGCGCCGATGCAGCCGCGGGTAGCCCGGCGCGGCCGTGATCGTCAGCCAGCGGTCCACCCGCGGGGCCGAGCGCACCTCGAACCGGCCGTCGCGATCCGTGTGCACGAATTTGCGTTCGATGAACCCGTCGAGGTCGTCGCCCTGCGCCTCGAACGCGATGCGCGCGCCCTCGACCCCGCGTCCCTTCTCGTCGATGACGCGGCCGGTAATGGGCTCCATCGGTCGGAGCCGGACGTCGGGATCGCCGCCCACCGCGCCCGTCTCGGACATGACGAGCGTGTAGGTACCGACGAAGTATCCGTCCTTGCGCACGACGAGCGTCAAGGGCCCGGTGCGCACCTGCGCGAAGGCGAAGCGCCCGTCCTCGCCGCTCTCGGTGGCCGCGATCGGCTCCGGATCCCGGTCGAGGTTGCGAATGATCTCGACGATGTCGGGCTCGTCCTGGCGTAGCTGCGACCCGGCGGGATAGACGCCGATCTGCGCACCTTCGACCGGCCGGGCGCTCTCGTCGCGCACGATGCCTCGCAACGCGCTGCGCTTCCCCCACCAGACGATGCCGAGATCGGCGACGTCGCCGGCGCGGACGTCGAACGCCGGCAGCACGATGCGCGCCGGATCGCGAAGCGGCGCGTGCAGCACCGCTTCGTACCCCTCACCGGCGGGCACGTCGGCGATGTGCAGCGCGCCCTCCTTCGTGGACGTCGCGGTCGCGTGGACCTTCTCTTCGTCGAAGCCGGTGCCCACGACCTCCAGCCGTACGCCTTCCATCGCCTCGCCCGTCGTGTAGTCGACCACCTTCGCGAGCACGACACCCTTGCCGGGGCGCCGGGCGCCGGGACCGGCGAAGAGGTGCGGCCGTCGTTCGGCGCTCGCGCCGTCGGCCGGATCGGCCTCGTCGGCGCCGCCGCCGTCCAGCAGCGCGCGCTCGCCGCCGGACGGGTCCGTCGCCTGCGTCTGCGCGGGCGCGAACGGCCCGAGGCCGCCGACCCACATGACGAGCGCCGCCGCCGCCAGGAGCAGCAGTCCGAGGGCGGGCGTCGCGCGACTCATGCGTCCGAGGCTACCGCTCTCCCATCTGCTTGCGCAAACGCTGCAGCTCCTGCTGGATGGTCGCCGCTTCGGCCTGGATCGCCTTGCGTTCGCCGTCGTCCTTCGCCGACGCCATGCGCCCGTAGATCTCCATGAGCTCCTTCTGGAGCTCGTCGATCCTGCCCTGCAGCGCCGGGTCCTTCTTGCGCAGCTCGATACGCAGGCCGTCGGCGCGCCCGTTGATCTTCTCCGTGTGGTTGACGAAGTCCTCCGCGCGGACCGTGAGCGAGAAAGTGCCGTCCGGCATGCCCTGGATCTCGAACCGGCCGCGCGAGTCCGTCGTCGTGTTCGTCGTGGGGATCCAGGCGTCGTCGTTGCTCCCGGCCGGCGTGCCCGACGCGGAGCCCGGAACGACGAGGGTCGGCCGGTCGATCGTTCCCGAGGCGACGATCGTCGCGTTGGCGACGGGGTTCCCCTCGTCGTCGACGACGACGCCGTTCACCGCGATCGCCTCACGCATGCGGATGCGGATCTCACCCGGTGGATTCGCGGCGTCGATGGTGAGTGTCTTGCGCGTACTGGCGCTGCCCTTGGCCGTCGCCGTGATCGTGGCGACGCCGTCCGGCACGTCGCGCACGCGCGCGATGCCGGACGCGTCGGTGTACACGTCGTCGAACGAGGAGAACTGCGACATGAAGTCCCAGGACACCTCTTCCTTGCGCGAGATGGAGACCTCGACGCGCGCCTCCTTCAGCGCGCTGCCTGACGCGTCGACCACGTTGATCTTCAGCTCGACGCCCTTGCGCATCTTCAGGTCGGGCGACTTGGCCTCCTTGCCGTTCTCGACCTCGAAGTCGTCCGTCTTGCTCAGGACGTAGCCCGCTCGCTTGCCGACGACGTGGTACGTGCCCGCGACGACGTTGCTGATGCGGAAGCGTCCTTGGTTGTCGGAAACGACGGTGCCGCCGCCGCGCATCATCTCGCTCACGTCGAAGCCGCGGCCTCCTGCCGCCGACAACCGCACCTGCACACCCGAAAGCGCGACGCCCTGCGGGTCCACGACGCGGCCGGTCACCGACGCGGCGACCAGCAGCTGGACGTCGTGCTCGACGACGTTGCCGGACTCCGGCTCCTTCCCGACCGCGCGCGTCTCCGGGTCCTGCACGTAACCCGGCGCCGTGACGTTTACCACGGCGCCCTGCGCCGTCATGCTGGCGAGGCGATAGACGCCGTCCTCGTCCGTCACGCCGGTGCGCGATCCGATGCCGCCGAACGCCATCCCGACGCTGCACTTCACGCCGGGCATCGGTGCGCCGTCCGGACCGCGCACGACGCCGGTGATGATGAAGCCGCGCTTCTTCTTGAAGATCATCAGGTTGTCGCCCGGCTCGATCTTCGTGGACTCGGGTCCCTCGAGCATGCCCATGGCGCCGAAGCCGCCGCTGCCCATGTACATGCCCGAGCCTTCGTCGGGGTGGCTGAAGAGCATGATCGGCATGAAGCCCGGGCGCGCTTCCAGCTCGACCTCGCCGTTGTGATCGGACAGCCCCGTCACGAGGTTGCCGTCGTTGCCGCCCAGGTTCTCGGTGTCGCTGAGCATCGCGACGATCTGCGCGCCTTCGATCGGCGCCCCGCCGTCGGCGTGGATCACCCGGACGACGAGCGTCGCGCCGCCGTAGAGAACCAGCTTCTGGTTCGGGTCCTCGGGCTTGAGTTCGGAGATGCGCGTGGGATAGCCGTCGGCCGCCACGATCGCCAGCAGCCGCCCTCCGGCCGGCGGCGAGCCGATCTCGAAGTAGCCGTCCTCGTCGGTGGCGCTGAAGTAGCGGCCGTAGAAGCCCGACTCGACGTTGCTCTGGTCGATCAACGCGACGCGCGCATCGCCGACGCCGCGGCCGTCCACGTCGACGACCTGGCCCTTGATGATCGCCGAGCGAGCCAGGCGGACCTCGACCGGGCCGCCGACCGCCCCGTCTTGCGACATGACGAAGGCGACGCTTCCGACCTTGAACCCGCGCTGCCGGACGATGAGCGTGAACGGACCCGGCGCGACATTCTCGATCTTGAACTTGCCGCCGGCTTCCGACTCGCCCTGCGCGATGGGCTTCGGATCGCGATCGAGATTGCTGAACAGCTCGAAGAAGTTCTGCATCATCTCCGCTTGCGACATGCCGCCGGGGTGCACCTCGACGATCGCCCCGCGCAGCGCCTCCCCGGACGCGGAGCGCACGACGCCTTCGAGCACGCCCGTCTGCCCGAGCCAGATCGTCTGCAGATCGGTGACGTCGTTCGCCGCGACGGAGATCGAGAGCACGCGGTCGCCCGCGTCGCCCGCGTCCACGTGGAGCGTGTACGCCGGCCCCGAAGGCACGGCCGGCATGTGGAAGCTGCCGTTCTCGCCCGTCGTCGCGCTCAGCGCGATCGTCGTCTCGTCGTAGGCATCGCCGGCGATCGTGACGGTCGCTGCCTTCACGGGCTCCTTCGTCTGGAAGTCGACGACGCGGCCGATGAGCTCGCCCTCACCGATCAGCGCGTCCGTACGGGCGAAGAGCACGGGGCCCTTGCCGTCGGCTGAACCGGCTCCTGACGCGTCGCCGTCGCCCCCGCCGGACATGTCGCCCTGCGCGTCGCCGTTTTCGGCGCCGTCGTCGTCCGACGACGAGCCGCCGAACCACGCGTCACCGCCGAGTAGATATGCGATCCCTGCACCGGCCAGCACGACCAACAGCAGGGGCAGAACGAGGGATCTGCCGGACATCGTCAACCCTCCTGGAATGCGGCCGGGGAGCCGACAGGAATGGTACGAGGCTCGTCGGGGACGCACAGGGATCGCGAAGGGACGTTCGGTCTTGCGTCCGGTCGCAGTCCCGCGTGGCGCCGGGCCGGCTCTCCCCTACCGCTTCGGGGCTTGGGGCTCCATGCGCAGGACGAGCCGGTCGTCGCCGCCCGGGAGGCCGTCGAGCTTCAGCCGCTTGTAATTGCGCGTGCGCGCGTCGAGGACGTACGCTCCACGCGCGTAGCCGGTCAGACGGAACTCGCCGCGCTGGTTGGTCGTCGCCGTCCGACGCCCGACGCCCTTGCCGTCCTGGTCCGTGCCCCAGACGCGCACCTGGACGTTGCGCATCGGAAGGTTCTGTTCGTTCACGACGACGCCCGCGAAGACCAACCCCGGATCGAGCTCGATCGTCACGTCCACGAGATCGTCGGACGCTTCGAGACGAACGATCTTCGGCTCGTACTTCATGTAGTAGCGCAACTCGCCCTCGAATGACCAGCGGCCGGGAATGAGCCGGTACAGGTTCGCAATGCCGTTTCGATTCGTGCGCGCCGTTCGGTTGGTACGTCCCGGCGGATCACCGTCGGGCCGCAGCCTGAGGTTGGCGTTCTCCAGCGGCTGCCGGGTCACCATGTCGATGACCTTCACGCGCACCGACGCCGTGCCCGCCAGCGTGAGCTTGATTGCTTCCGGGACGGGTCGCTTGAACGAGAGGCCGAACGGCGTCGCCTCTTCCGACGCCATCGCGGCGCGCACCGTGACGCTGCGGTCCGTCGGTACGTCCGCGAGCATCCATCGGCCGCGCTCGTCGGAGAAGGTCTCCAGGGGCCGACCGCCGCGCTTCGCGCTGTTCACCTGCGCGCCGCCGCCGACCAGCCAGACGCGAGCACCGAGCGCCGGCTGTCCTTCGGCCGTCAGGACCACGCCCTGGATGCGGCGCGCGCCCAGCAACGTGAAATCGTAGGTCGTCGGCGCCTCGCCCTGGACGTCGAACACGAGCGGGTCCTTCGGATAGAGCCCGGGGGTGACGACGGCGATCCAGAAGCGCCCGGGGTTCAGGTCCGGCACCGCGTACGAACCGTCCTCGTTCGACGAGGCCTCGACGACCGTGCCGCGACGGCCCAGCACGCGGAACGCGCAGGCCATCCCGTTGCCGGCGTCGTCCGTGACCGTGCCACGCACGCTCGCACCGGACCGCATGTGGATCTTCGTGACCGCGGGCTTGCCCCTCGAGATGGCGTTCAGGGGCCGCAGAGCGTCGCGCCGCTCGCGCCAGTTCTGGGGATTGGGCCACGGCGCGAAGCCCTCCGCCTGCACGCGCAGCGCGCGCACCCTTCCGGTGGGCACGAACGCCGCGAACTTCCCGTCCGACTCCGTCGTAATCTCGGTCTGCAGGATCGTTCCGTTCGACCGGTGAGGCGCGACGTCGACGGTGATGATCGCGTTCCCGACCCCGGGGCCGTCCTTGCCCTCCGTCACCTGTCCGGTGAGCTGGACGCCGCCCGGAATCTTGATGCGCAGCGTTCGGTTGCTCCAGACGCCGATCGTCTGGAGCAAGGCCGGCCCCTCGGGCACCTGGGCGCGGATCTCGTAGTTGGCGCCGGGCAGGTCCTCGAACACGGCCCGCCCCTCGGCGTCGGTGACGGCCTCGAACGCGGCAAGGCTGTCGGCGCTGAACCCCTTCGCGGTCATCGACAGCTCGACGCCCTCGACGGAGCCCTTGGCGCCTTCCAGGAGCACGGTCAGCGTTCCGGGCTTGCGCAGGTTGAACGTGAGGTCGTCACTGTTCGCGCCGTCGATCATCATGTTGCGGCGCAGCAGCGAGCCGATCCCCGGCGCGCTCACGCTCAGGTCCCAGCGGCCCGGCTGCGGTCCGTGCTCGAACGCGCCGTCTTCGTCGGTCACGAACGTGAGGACGGCGCCCGCGCGAACGAGTGTGATCTTCGCCTCGGCGACGCCTCGTCCGTTGGCGTCGACGACCTTGCCCTTGAACGGAACGCCCCCTTCGAGAACGAGCGTCGCGTCGCCGCCGCCGTCCTTCGCGCCGCCATCGGCGCCCTCGCCGTCGCCGTCGCCGCGCGGGCCCCTGGCGGCGCCTGGATTGCCTCTCAAGCCGGGCGCTCGGCCGGCCGCTTCGTCGAGCGTCGCGCCGCCGACGAGCTCTGCGGCGTCGTCATAGGGGTCGTCGACCGCGCTCGCGTCGCCGCGCCAAAGCGCGCCGAGGTCGTCCCACAGCAGGGCCGCAACGCCGGCCAGGGCGAGCAAGACGAGAATCAGCGGTACTCGGCGCATCCGCACCAGCCCTCCCGGATCCGGGGCTCAAACCCGCTCCGTCGGCACACGTCTCGCAAGTGTATCGGCACTAGGTCGGGTCGGGCTCGGATGCGGGCAGCGTGTCACGACCACGCGGCCAACACACGAACGCGCCGACGGCCAGCAGAACCCAGCCGATGAGGCCGTCGTACAGGTGCTTGGTCTCGATCCACGTCTCGGGGTTGACGCGCTGCGTGAGGCCGCCGTGCCCGTTGATCACCGTCACCGCGGCCGCGTGGACGGCGATCGCCGGCCACAGGCTGCCGGTCCGGAGATAGACGCCGCTGAGCAGCAGGCTGAAGAGCGAGAGTCCGATCATGGCCGGACCGAACGCGACGGGATCGGCGAGGTGGGAGAGCCACCCGCCGAGCGCGGTGAACGCGCCCGCGGCATCCATGCCGACGTCGGCATCGAGGTTGCCCGGCTGGAACGCGTGAACGGCGCCGAAGATCACGGCCGTGCCGGCGGCCGCGGCGAGCGCACGGCGCGGCGACACGCCGTTCTTCCCGGCGAAGCGCCGCCACATCCATCCCCGGAAGAACCATTCCTCGAAGATGCCGACCGCGAGGCCGGCGAGCAGCGAGCGGCCGAAGCGCCACGCCGCCGAACCGGGCTTGATCTCCGCTTCGAACTGCAGCCACCCGCTGGTCAGCAGGACGGCCACACCGGCACAGGCCGTCAGGAACGTCACGAAGAAAGCGACCGCCGGAACGCCGTCGCGAAGCCGGCGCGCGGTCAGCCCGTAGCTGGCCGGCCCCCCGTCCCGCCAGGGACGCAGCCACAGGAACAGCGGCACGACGAGCAGCAGCAGGAAGCGCCGAAAGACCTTCAGGAAGACCCGTTGGGGCGGGTCGTCCTTCCACCACCCCCAGTCGATCATCGCCTCGGCGATCGGCGCCGAGAGGTACGCACCGCCGACGACGATGAGCACCGCCAGGGGCAGCATGAGCAATCCGCGCGCGATCATGGCCGAGAGGCTACCCGCGCCGCACTACATTCGCCGCCTACGCGAGCTCGACATCGTCGGGATCGACGCCGGGGCCGTAGGCCACCGGCCCTTCTCCCACGGCGTCCTTCGGGTCGACGCGCTCGTCGAGCGGCTCGCCCTGGATCTCGACCGAGGCGATCCGGTGCTTGGCCAGCGACTCGAGAAACGCCTCTGCGGAGCTCGTCTCGATCGCGTCGACGCCGAACTTCGACGCGACCCGCGCCGCGACGCCGCGCATGTAGGTGGCGGCATCCGTGCCGGGCGCACCCTCGGCCTTCGCCATGAAGGCGACGACCTCGTCCGCGCCGCCGAGGTACGCGTCGCGTCCGATCTCGACCTTGTACATGTCCGCCAAGAAACATCTCCGTTGCAGGTGACGGCGTAGGATAGCCCCGTGGCGACGCTCGCGACTCCTTCGCGCGTCGAGGCGGTGCTCGCGTACTCGCTGTCGGCGCTGACCATGCTGTTGTGGCTGGGGTGCGTCGTGCCGAGCGGCGACATCGAGGTCGTGGCGGGAGCGCCGGCGCCGCCGGGCGACGCGGCGACACCGCTTCATCGCGAGGCGCAGCTGCTCGTCCCCGCATTGCTCGTGTTGATCCTGATGCCGGTCGGATCGACGATCGCGCGGCGGTTCGTCGGGCAGATGGCCACGCTCGCGACCACCGACGCGTTCGTCGCGCTTTACGCGGCGACAGCCTTCGCCCTGCAGCTCGCGCCCGACGTCGCCGCGAATCACGTTCTCGTGATCCTGCTCTTCCTGCTGGGCGGCTTGTCCGTGCTCGAGGTGTGGCGCTGCCTGCGCGCGGGCCGGAGGATCCCCGCCCCCCACAAGCTGCGCGGCGCGCGCCTGGCGCTCTGCGTGCTCGTGCTCGTGATCCCGTCGCGGTTCCTGATTCACGGCGACACGGAGCGCGCGAGCTGGCTGGCGCCGTTCCTCTTCGTCGCAATCAGCGCGGCCGGCGCGCGGCTGGCCCTGAGCGTGCGCGGACTGCGGCTGACCGGCGCGCTGCTGCAGCTGCTGCTCGCGGCGCACGTGACCATCACCCTGCGCTACACGCTGTACGAGGGCGCACCAGCCATCACGGCGTGGAACCTGCCGGGACAGCTGACGATGGCGGTGGCGTTCTCGGTCGCGGGGGTGGCCTTGCTCCAGGTCCTCGCCCTGGCCGTTCCCGGCGGCGCCCAGAGCACGGTCGTGCGGGGGAGGATGAAACCACCCCAAGCGGTCGAGCCCACCCCATAATCCGCGGTCGTGACGCAGGACGTACCGCCGACCGCCGAGCCGATCTCCGTGCCCAACAAGCAGCGCGGGCGTCTGCGGCTCATCGCGCTCGCCGCACTCCTGGGCCTGTGGCTGTGCCCGTGGATGCAGGTGTCGCTCGAGAGCGGCGACACGCCCGACATGACCGGCGCGGAGCGAACGGGGGTCGCGGCGGCCGCGGCGCTGCTAGCGCTGTGGGGCCTGGCGGCGACGTCGCTGAGCGCGCGCACGCTGCGCGGCCTGCGCGCCGGGTCCGCGCTCACCGAAGCCGCGGTCGCGCTGATCGCGACCGTGCTGCTCGTCGTGGAGCACCCTTGGATTCCCGGCGGAGAGATTCGCGAAGCGTGGAGCGCGATCTTCGGTCCGCTGTTCCTGCTCGGCGTCCTCGACGCGGCCGTCATTCGGTTCCATCCCGATCCGGGCCGGGAGATCAGCGTCATTCGCGCCGGTGCCGCGTTCTTCGCGGCCGGGTGCTTGACGGTCGATCAGGCGTGGCTGCCCGCGGGCATCGCGCTGTGGCTCGCGATCTCGCCGCTGCTGTTCCTGAAGACGAACGGCACCAGCGGCGGACGACGCGTCGTCGAGTTCGCGATCTTGATCACCGCGCTCGCGCACGGGTTCTCGAGCAGCATCCAGGCGCGGGCCGTCGGCGTCGCGGACCAGGTCGGCGCGCCGTACCTCTTCCTCTGGCTCTGGGGCGTCGTCATCGCAGGCGTCGTGCTGACCGCGCTGGACGGTGTGTTCCGCCCCGACGGTGAGCGCGCATCGGGGTGAACGCGCCCCTCGCGCAACCCGACCGGCTCGACCGGCGCATCATCGCGTTGGCGGTGCCCGCAGCCGGAAGCTCGCTGCTCCTGGTCGTGCATCGCGCCGTGGACATGGCGTTCTGCGAACAGCTCGGCACCGAGGCCATCGCCGCGCTCACGGTCTCGACCATCTCGGTGTGGATCTACGCCGCGCTGGGCATGCTGGCGGGCATGGGGCTCACCGCGCTCGTCGCGCGGTACGCGGGCGCGGGGCGCGTCGAGGCCGGCGGCTACGTCGCGCGCCAGGGCATGCTCTGGGCGTTCGTGATCGGCCTGGGCGCCGCCGCCGTCGGCGTCGTGGCGGCGCCGCTGCTGTTCCAGGCCGCGCAGGCGAGTCCGCAAGTCACCAGCAGCGGCATCGGCCACGCGCGGATCTACTGGGCGGGCGGCGCGTTCGTCATGGTGCAGGTCGCCGGTGATGCGGTCTTCCGTGGGCACGGCAACACGCGCACGCCGTTTCGCGTCGCGGTCGTCGCGCTGACGTGCAACGTGGTGCTGGATCCGATCCTGATCTTCGGCTGGGGGCCGATTCCGGCACTGGGTGTTCCGGGCGCGGCGTGGGCGACGATTCTGGCGGCGGTCCTCTCGGCGGTGCTCATCGTGCACGCCCTGCGCTCCGCGGGTCATCTGCACAAGCCGCGCCCCCCGGACGACGCGCTGCGGTTCGACGCGCGTACGCCCCTGGGTCGCCCGGGCCTGCTTGGACTGGACCCGTCGGTCCTGCGCCGCGTCGCCCGGGTCGGGCTGCCGACGGCGCTCGCCAGCCTGTGCTTCAACCTCATCTACCTGGTGCTCGTGCGCTTCGCCGAGCAAGCGGGGAGGGCGGAGGCGGGCGAACCGGGCAGCGCGTCCGCCGAAGCGGGCGGCGCCGCGGCGCAGGCAGGTCTCGGCATCGGTCACACCGGCGAAGGCGTCGCCTACGTGCTAGGGTTGGGCTGGGCGTCGGCCGCCGCAGCGCTCGTCGGACGGCGCCTCGGCGCGAACGACCCCGAAGGCGCCGAGCGGGCCGCGTGGCGCGCGGCGCTGCAGTGCGCGACGTTGTGCGGTCTGTGGAGCATCGTGCTCTTCACGCTCGACGAGCAGATCGCGGGGCTGTTCGCCGACGAGGTCGCGGCGCGCGACTACGCGGCGGCGTACTACCGCATCGTCGCGATCTGTCTCATCCCGCAAGCCGTCGAGCTCGTCTTGGACGGGGCGTTCGGCGGGGCCGGGCTCACGTTGCCGCCGACGCTCATCGGCATCACGTTCTCGCTGGCGCGCATTCCGTTGGCGTGGCTCGCGGCGTTCGAGCTCGGCTGGGGCGTCGAGGGCATCTGGTGGGTGATCATGGCGACCGCCGCGGCGCGTGCGTTCGTCGTGGCGTTCTGGTTCCGGCGCGGAACCTGGAAGGAACGTAGCGTCTAGCCCGTTCGGTGCGGTCTAGCGCGCGCCGCTGCCGCGCAGCGCGACGCCGGCGGTCTCGAGGAGGATCGCCATGTCCATCCAAAGCGATCGATGCAGCACGTAGTACAGGTCGAACTCGAGCTTCTCGCGCGAGTCCTCGATGCCGGCCGCGTACGGCGCGCGAACCTGCGCCCAACCGGTCACGCCGGGACGAACGCACGTGCGCAGCTCGAAGATCGGGACATCCCGACGCAGCTCGCTGAAGAAGTGCGGGCGCTCGGGACGCGGCCCGACCAACGCCATGTGTCCCACCAGCACGTTGAAGAGCTGCGGCAGCTCGTCCAGTCGGTATTTGCGGATGAACCGCCCGACCTTCGTGACGCGCGGGTCGTCCTGCGCGGCCCAGACGGGTCCGCTCATCTGCTCCGCGTTCACGTACATCGATCGGAACTTCACCACGTCGAACAGGCGGCCGCGCATGCCGACACGACGCTGGCGGTAGAAGACCGGCGCGCCGGTCTCGAGCGCGATGGCCGTCGCAACGAGCAGGAACAGCGGCGCGGTCAGCACGAGCAGACCGGCGGCGAGCACGACGTCCAACACGCGCGAGGTCAGGTCGTGGAACCAGTGTGATGGACGGCTCATCAGGAGGTTGAGCGGATCGGCGCGCAGCGTGCAGACACGCCCCTCGGCGGCGCGGTGCAGCGAGGACTCGCTGCTGATGCTGTGTCCCAGCGCGACCATCTGCGCGATGAGCGCGCCGACGGCCGGGTCCTTGAGCGGGCTGGAGACGATCACGCGCCGCTCGAGCCGCATCGCGCCGGCGGCCGTGTGGCTCGTGGGACGGCCCAGCAGGCGGGTCGAGGTGTCGATGTTGCAGCCGGGGATCACGACGTTGGAGATCATGAGGCCGGGAATGTGCTCGAGCCGGTCGATCGCCTCCTGTGCGCCCCACTCGGTCGACGCGAGCAGGCTGACTCTGCGCGGGCGATACCGCACCCACCAGTCGCGCCAGCGGCGCGCCGCAGGCTGCGCCGAGACCGACACGCCCCAGATGACGAAGAGCGTTGCGGGATGCAGGAACTCGCCCGGCAACAGCGCGTCGAGCGCGACGACCAGTACGGCGCCCATGGCGGGCACGAGCGCCTGTGCGAGCCGCCTGCCGCCGGCGCCTTCGGCCGCGGCGCGGACGACGTACAGGGCCGGCAGCTGGAGCGCGGCCAGCGTGCCGGCTCGCAGCAGCGTCCAGACCGACGGCGTGTACGTCAGCGAGACCGTCAAGCCGTGGACCATCGTCGCGACGGCGATCGTCACGAGATAGAGCACCACGGGCGGAATGATGACGGCCGCCGGGTGCGCAGGGCTGAGCGCCACACGCGGTTGCGAAACGGGCTCGCTCCGCTGAACGGGAACGCGCAGGGCGGCGGCGGTGGCGGAGGGCGGCGTCACGAGGCGCTTCTCACGTTTCGGCGCGCGGTCGCGCCACCGTTGAGGATCACGCCGAGCACGCGCTTGTTCACGCTGCCGAGCGCCTGCTCGATCGTCTTGCGGGTCGTGCGGCCCGAGCGCACGACCAGCACCAACTCTTCTGCGCACTCGCGCAGGACCATGCCCTCCGGGTTGTCGAGCACGGACGGGCAATCGATGACGATCTGCGCGTAGCGGTCGCTGAGATCGTGAATCGTCTGGGCCCACGCAGCCGGGTCGTGCAGCGTGAGTCCGTCGGGCGCAACGGGCGCCGTCATCAGGTCGACGCCCTCGAAGCCGGTCGCGACGAGCATCGGGTGCTTGGCCGCCTCTTCGCGATCGACGTCGGACATGTCCCCCGTGATGAGCTTCGTCAGCGTGCGGTGGCGCGCGTCGCCGTCCACGAGCAGGACACGACCCGTGCGGCCGCGCGTGCGGCCGAGACACAGGGCGAGGTTCACGGCCGCGGTCGTCTTGCCCTCGCCGTCGCGCGCGCTGATGACGCCGATGGAGCGGAAGAGCTGGCGTTGGGCGCGCAACAGGATGTGCGCCGTCAGTCGCAGGTAGCCGTTCGCCGTCTCCGGGTCGGGCCGTTCGAGCGGGCGCAACCGGTTGCCGTCGCGCACGGCGAGCACCGCGCCCGTGTCGTTGCGCGGCACGAGATCGCTCGAGGCCTTCATGCGCCACCTCCGAACAACGCGGACAGCCACGCGGGCGCTTCGACCAACCCACGGTGCGCCGCGATCGCGAGCATGCTCAAGCCGACGCAGCCGAGAACCCACACCGTCAGCACCAGCTCGCGCACGGCGTGGGCAGCGACGGCGCCCCCGCCTCCGCGCCCGTCCGGTAGCAAGGGCACGTTCACGACCATGGCGCCCGGCAGCAGGCTCGAGAGATCGTCGGCGCGGGTGATCGTCTGCTCCTCGAAACGCCGGCGCAGGACGATCAGGCCGTAGCCGATCAGCAGGCCCAACGCGATCGCCGTGAAGAAGTAGCGCATGCGCTTGGGACCCGTCGGCGCGGTCGGCGCCACGGCCCAGCGGTCGACGTCGAACTCGGTGACGTCGGTGACCTCGCTCTCGCGCAGGAAGTTGGCGTCCTCGGCCGCCTTGCGCGCTTCCTTCTCGAGCGCGTCGAGACGCTTCTGCGCCTCCGCCTTCTCGAGCAGCAGCGGATCCAGCAGCGCCTTCGTGGCCGGGATGCGCGCCAGGCGCGCCTGGAGCTCGCTCATCTTCGCGGTGAAGGCGAGCACCTGCTCGTTGGCCCGAGCGGACTCCGCCTGCGCCTCGACGCGCATCGAGCGCAACGTGTCCAGCGGACCCTGTGAGCGGCGCTTGTGGGCGTCGGCGGCGCGCTTGTCGGCCGCTTCGCGCGCGGCCTTGAGCGCGGTAACCGTGGCGCGCGCATTGGACTTCAGCTCGTCGAGCTCCGTCTGGATGCCGCGCACGTTCGGGTGCTTCTCGGTCCAGCGCCGGCGCGCCTCGGCGAGCCGCTTGCGCGCGTCGTTGATGGCCGCCTGTTCGTTGCCGAGCTGCAGCTCGAGCTGCTTCTCCTCGGCCGTCGTGGGCCGGGTGAGACTGGCGGCGTCCTCCATGCCCCGGCGCGTGAGCTGCTCGGTCAGGAACTCGACGCGGCGCTGGGCGGAGCTCGCCAGCTGCTTCTGAAGCAGGAGCTCCGTACGCACCGTCGAGAGCTCCTGGTCGATCGCGTCCTTCGCTTCCGGAAGCGTCGCGGCGTTCTCGGTGCGGAACGTGTCCAGCGCCGTCGCGATCTCGACGAACGCGTCCTTCGCCTTCGCCGCTTCGCCTTCGAAGAACTTCTTCTGGGTCTCCGCACGGCGCAGCGGTCCCTTGCGCTCCTCTTCGAGGAACGCCTTGATGAGCGTGTTGACCGCGGTCTTGGCACGCTCGGGCTCGGTGTCCGTGATCGCGATCTCGAACGAGAAGTCCGTGAGACGGTCGTACTCGACGAGCTTGCTGAGCTTCTCGACCACGCGGTAGTCGTCCGGATCGTCACCGGGCGCCAGGACCGGCACGATCGACTTGAGCACCTCGTTCGAGTACAGACGGTCGCGGGCCGTCGCGGCCGTCTGATAGACCTGGCCGCTGCGCTGGCCGGGCAGATCGCGCGCGGTGTCACCCGAGCTGTATTCGGTGGCGCGCACGACGGCGGTGGCCTCGTAGGTGTCGGGCAACCGCACGGCGTAGATCGTCACGGGCAGCAGCAGCGTGGCGACCGGCACCGCGAAGAGCCAGCGATGCGACCACGCGACGCCCAGACCTCGGCCGATGGCTTCGAAGAACCAGCTCATGACTCGGTTCTCGCTCGGGACGGAGCGTCCTGCCCGGCGCCCTCTCGCGCGGGTCCGCTCAAGGGCACGAGCGTGCCGCGCACCTTCTCGTGAGGCACCACGCCCCGGGCGTCGACGATGAGCGCCGCGTGTTCCGCGACGTCGTCCCAGGGAAACTCGGCGTGATCCGTCGTGACGACGACACAGTCCACGTCCGCGAGCAGCTCGGGCGACAGCGGCAGGTGCGTGAAGAGCCGATCGGAGACGGTCACGGTCTTGACGTAGGGATCCGCGTAGCTCACGTCCGCTCCCCGCTGCAAGAGCAGTCGCATCACCTCGAGCGCCGGGCTCTCGCGGGTGTCGTCGACACCCGCCTTGTAGGCGACGCCGAGGACGAGGATCTTCGAGTCCTTGACGCTCTTGCGGCGGTCGTTGAGCGCGGCCGTGACGCGCTCGGCCAGGTACCGGGGCATCCCGGTGTTCACGTCCTGCGCCAGCTCGACGAATCGCGCTCGATAGTCGAGCGTGCGCAGCTTCCACGAGAGGTAGATCGGGTCGAGCGGAATGCAGTGGCCGCCGATCCCCGGGCCGGGCTGAAACGGCATGAAGCCGAACGGCTTGGTCGACGCCGCGCCGATGATCTCGCCCACGTCCAGACCGAGCCGGTCGCACATGAGCGCGACCTCGTTGACCAGGCCGATGTTGACGCTGCGGAAGGTGTTCTCGAGCAGCTTGACGGTCTCCGCCGCCGACGCCGAGCTGACGGGATGGACGTGTTCGATGGCAATGCGGTAGAAGTTCGAGGCCATCTCGGTGGAGGTCGGATCGACGCCGCCGACGACCTTCGGCGTGTTGTGCACCCCGTAGACGCGGTTGCCGGGATCGACCCGCTCGGGCGAGAACGCCAACCAGAAGTCGCGGCCCGCCTTCAGCCCCCCGGCCTGAAGACGCGGCAAGAGGTACTCCTCGGTCATGCCGGGATACGTCGTGCTCTCCAGCACCACCAGCTGCCCGGGCCGCAGGATCTTCTCCACGCTTCGAAGGGCTGCTTCGACATAGGAAAGGTCCGGGTCGCGGCTCTTGGAGAGCGGTGTCGGCACGCAGATGCTGATGACGTCGGCCTCGGCCAGGCGAGCCCCTTCGGCGGTCGCCTTGAACCGGCCGGCGCGCACCTGTTCGGCGAGCGCCGCGCTGTCGACGTCGGGGATGTAGGAGCGCCCGGCATTGACGTCCTCGACCTTGCCGCCGTCGACGTCGTAGCCGATGACCTGCAGGCCCCGCTCGGCGAAGGCGAGCGCCAGCGGCAGGCCGACATAGCCGAGGCCGATGACGCCGTAGCAGCACGAACGGTCGTTGATTCGGTCAGCAAGTGACTTCGTCATCTCGCGTTTCTCGTTCCTCGTCCACGTCCCATCGGTGAACGGCGCGCCCTAGGACGTCGCCCCCACCGCCTGACTGTTTTCGGCACCGGTCACGATGCGATCGACTCCTTCGGCCAGCGTCGTCGTCGGCGCCCAGCCCATCCAGTCCCGCGCTCGTGTGATGTCCGCCAACGAGTGGCGCACGTCGCCGACGCGCGCCGGCTCGTACCTCGCCTCGCCCTTGAACCCGGTTCGCTCGGCGACGACGCGGACCAGCTCGTTGATGCTGATGCGCCGGCCACCGCCGATGTTGATCGGACGCCCGTCGGGCGCGGGCGCGAAGGCGGCGCGGCAATTCGCCTCGACGGCGTCGGCGACGTACGTGAAGTCGCGCGTCTGCTCGCCGTCACCGTAGACCGTCGGCGCCCGCCCGTTCTGCATGGCGTCGATGAACAACGGTACGACGGCCGCGTAAAGCGATTGGGGCGACTGACGCGGCCCGAACACGTTGAAGTAGCGAAGGGCGACCGTTTCGAGGCCGTACGAACCCTGAAAGCCGGACAAGTACGACTCGGCGGACGACTTCGACGCCGCGTACGGGGACAGCGGCGCGTTGGGCATCGACTCGACCTTCGGGAGCGTCGGCGTATCGCCGTAGACCGACGACGAGCTCGCGAACACCACCCGTCGTACGCCCTCGTCGCGCGCGGCGATCAAGACGTTGAGCGTGCCGCCCAGGTTCACGTCCGTGACCTCGCGGGGGTTCTCGACGCTGCGCGCCACGGCGGCCAATGCGGCCTGGTGAAACACGACCTCCGCACCCGCGACCGCCCGGGCAACGGCATCGGCGTCGCGCAGGTCCTCTTGCAGCAACTCCACGTGTTGAAGCGACCCCGCCAGATTGTCGATCGAGCCGGTGCTGAGGTTGTCGAGAACGGTGACGTCATGACCGTCCCGAACCAGACGGTCCACCAGATGGGATCCGATGAACCCGGCGCCTCCGGTGACACACACCTTCATGAATCGTCGTTCCTTGGGAATCGTCCAATGCTCCAAAGCGGCGGAGGCAACCACAAGGTCGCCGGTCGCCACGTTCGGATCTTGTTCGGCGGCGGCGGGGCCGAGGCTTCCGCGCGCGCTCCCCAATGAGCAAGGCGAATGCCACGGCCTTTCGGGCTGCTTCCGGTTCCCCGACGCGTCACGACGTCCATCTCGTACCACATCCCGGCCGCCTCGCGTTTCGATTGCGCGACAATTGGAGGCCTTGCGAGGGCTTGCAGACCCTGTCTTCGGGTCCACGAAGCAGGGATGTGGCTGAATTGCAACGTCGTGGGCCCGACGGGGCGCCTCGGACCGCCCCAACCCCTTGTCGGCATACGCTTTGCCTCCAATCATGGGAATTGTGGCCGGATCCGGCCGATCTGATGCACGGATGCGACATTCGCCGCCCTCCTCCGACGCCGACGGCGCCGCCGCCCCCTCCCCGGGCGTGTGGGGGCGGCTGCGTGGTCGTCTCGGCGCCCCCGGCAGCCAACGGCGGGTCCTGACGCGCAACGCGCTCTGGAACTGGAGCACGTTCGCGCTCAACGCGCTGGTCGTCTACTTCCTCTCGCCCTACATCGTGGGCAAGCTCGGCACCGAGGCGTACGGCATCTGGGCCATCGTCATGACGATGACGGGCTACTTCGGCTTCGCCGACTTCGGCATCCGCCCGGCCATCGTCCACTTCATCGCCAAGCACGATGCGCTCAAGGCGCCCGACGAGGTGAACCGGTTCGTCAACACGGCGTTCGTCACGTTCGCCGCGGGCGGCGTCGTCGTGTTGCTGGGCAGCGTCGCCGCGTCGCAGGTCCTGCCCGCCGCGTTCGGCGTGCCGGCGGCTCTTCGCAGCGACGCGGCGTGGGCCGTCATCGTGACGGGCCTCACGCTGGCCGTGACGATGCCGCCGAACGCGTTCAGCGCCGTGCTCATCGGACGCCAACGGTTCGACATCACCTGCCGGACCGACTTGTTCTGCACGCTCATCCGCACCGCGGCAGTCGTATTCGTCCTGCACCAGGGCTACGGCCTCGTCGGGCTGGCGCTCGCGAACCTGTTGACCGAGATCGTCGAGATGACGTGGAAGTCGATCGACGCCTTCCGGCTGACTCCGTGGCTGCAGTTCGCGCCGCGGCTTGCGAACGGGAAGCGCGCGCGCGCGTTGCTCGCGTTCGGCGGTCTGAACATCGTCGTCGCCGTCGCGATGCAGCTGACGTACGACACGGACGCCTGGGTCATCGGCGCGTGTCTGACGCTGCCCATGGTCACGTTCTTCGCGCTGCCGGCGAAGCTCGCGGTCTACACGCGCTCGATGCTGTGGCAGGTCGGACGCGTGCTGACACCGGCGATCGGCGCGCTCGAAGCGGAGAAGGGCCGCAGCGCACCCGAGATCCGGTCGCTCCTGCGCGGCAGTGCGCGGACGATGCTGCTGATCTCCGCCCCCGTGCTCGTCTATCTGATGTTCATGGGCGGCGCGTTTCTGGAGCGCTGGCTGGGCTCGTCGGCGTTCCGCGAGCACGGCGAGCTGCCCCTGTTGATCATGGCGCTGGGCGCGGCGGCGCCGATCGCTTCGTTCCCGCTCGTCGCCACCCACTACGGCACGAATCGCATGCGCTCCCTCGCCGGGTTCTCCGCGCTCGAGGGCGGTCTCAACCTGGCGCTCAGCCTCGCGCTCGTGCGTCCGTTCGGGATCGCCGGCGTGGCCATGGGCACGGCGATCCCGGGCTTCCTCGTGCACTTCGTGCTCATGCCGGTGTTCATCTGCCGCGAGTTCGCGATGAGCTGGCTGCGGTACACGCTGCACGTGTGGGCGCTGCCGATCCTGGCCGGCGCCCTGACCGCACTCGCCTTGTGGTTCGGCGTCGACACGCGCGCGTCCCACGGATGGCCGATGCTGATCGGCAGCGCGTTGGGATGCGCGGCGCTCTACTTCGGCATCGCGTTGGTGCTCCAACGCGTGGTGCGCAGGTCGACCGACGCGCCGCCGGTGCAGCCCGAGGCGGTGAACCCGTGAGCGCCGTGACGACGGAGACCTTCACGGTGCCGCGCGCAGACGCGCCGCGCGACCAGGTGGCCCGGCCCGGACTCTTCTCGTTCTCGTCGACGCGCCTTCGCGGCCTGTCGCCGCAGTTCTGGATCCTGCAGCTCTACCTGTTCTTCGCGCTGAGCCTGATCGACGAGCACTGGACGTTCCTCAGCGACGCGCGGCCACGGTTCTTCCTCGGCGCACTGTCGCTTGCCCTCCTCGTCGGGCGCGGGCTGGCCGGTCATGGGCAGCCGCAGACGATGTTCCGGTTCGCCCAGGCGCGCTGGCTGACGGCGTACGCCGTCGCCTGCCTGATGGCGACGGTGTGGGCCTACGATCTCGAAGCGGCGACGGACCCGCTCATCGATCACCTGATCTCGATGGTCGCGTTCGTGCTGATCGTCTGCGTCGTGCGAACGCGGCGGGAATTCCTGATCACGGTGCTCGTGTTCTGCGCCGGTGTCGGCACCTTCCTCGTGCTCAGTTTCTGGGAGTGGCAGCACGGACGGCACGACTACACGATGGGCGTGGTTCGGATGATGGGCATCGGCAGCTCCAACGCGGATCCCAACTCGTTCGGCGCGACGATCGTGTTCGCGCTCCCGCTCATGGTGTGGGTCCTGCTGCACGCGCGCTCGCTCGCGCTCCGGGTCTGTGCGTTCGCGTACTGCGGCATGGCGCTGATCGCAGCGTTCTACACGTCGAGCCGCTCCGCGTTGGTGTTGATCGGCCTGACGGGGATCTGGACGCTTTGGATCCTGCCCCGCGGATGGCCCAAGGTCCTCGCGATCGCCTGCGTGGTGGCGCTTGGCGGCGGCATGGCCGCCGGGCTGTCCGACAACCAGGTCAAGCGCATCCAGAGCCTCGTGTCGCTCGAGACGTACACCAAGGAGGGCTCCACCGTCGGTCGCGTCGAGGGGTACGTGGTCGCCTGGCGCATCTTCAAGGACAACCCGGTGATCGGCATCGGACCCGGCAACTGGCCGGTCTACCGCACGCGGCGCGTCGACGGCAACGCACTGATGCCGCACAACCTCGCCGGCCAGCTGATCGCGACGCGCGGCCTCGTCGGATCGCTCACGTTCCTCGGCTTCCTCGTCACCTCCTTCGCCTTCGGTCTGCGGGAGATCCGCAAGCGCAAGCGCCGAGCACAAGGCGCCTGGGACCGCGCGCAGATCGACTTCGTCCGCGCGATGCTGTTCGGGTTGGGCCTGCTGCTGGTCTCCGGCCTCGGCGCCCACAATCTGACGCGATCCAGCTGGTTCTGGTGGTCCGGCCTCATGATCGTGGCCTGTACGTGTGTGCCGGATCCGGAGGACGACGAGGACGCAACGCACGCCGATAAGGAGATCGCGTGAACCCGACGGACGACCGCATGCTGAACGCCATGACCGTGGACGTGGAAGACTACTTCCAGGTGTCCGCGTTCGAAGGCGTCGTGGATCGCGCCACCTGGGACGAACGCACGCCGCGCGTCGAGCGCAACACGCGCGCACTCATGGCGCTCTTCGACGCGCACGGCGTCAAGGCCACGTTCTTCACGCTCGGCTGGGTCGCGGACCGGTTTCCGGCGCTGCTGCGGGACCTCCGCGACGCCGGGCACGAGATCGCCTCGCACGGGTACGAGCACCGGCTGGTGTCGAGCATGGACGCGGCGACCTTCCGCGACGATTTGCGGCGCGCCGCGGACGCAATCCACACCGCGTGCGGCGTCGAGGTCGAGGGCTTTCGCGCGCCGAGCTTCTCGATCACGCCGCAGACCCTGTGGGCGTTCGACGTGTTGCGCGACGAAGGCTACACGTTCAGCAGCAGCGTCTTTCCGGTCCGACACGACCGCTACGGCATTCCGCAGTTCCCGCGCGCACCCGTGCGCCTCTGCGACGACGACGGACGCTGTCTCTGGGAGTTTCCGATGACGACCTGGCGTCTCCTGCGCCGCAATTGGCCGGTCGCGGGCGGCGGCTGGATGCGCGTGCTGCCACCGGCCGTCATGCGACACGCGATTCGTCGTGCCAACAAGGACGGCACGCCGGCGATCACGTACTTGCACCCGTGGGAGGTCGATCCCGATCAGCCGCGCATCGAAGCGGCAGGTCGGACGGCAAAGCTGCGGCACTACGTCAATCTCGACAAGATGCACGGCCGGTTGGAAGGACTGCTGGCGTCGTTCCGGTTCGGGACCGTCTCCGAGGTGCTCGCGCGGCTGGACGAAGGCGAGCCCGTGCGTCCGGCGCAGCTCGAAGAGCTCGTGACGGCCCGCTGACCTCATGCGCGTCCTTCACCTCCGCAACAGCGACCTGCTCGGCGGACCGGAGCGTCTGCTCCTGAATCAGTGCGCCCTCGCGTCGGACGGATTCGACATGTCCATCGCGTCGTTCGAGACGCGCGGCGCAGCGAACCCGCTGCTCGAAGCGGCGCGCGCGCGCGGGATCCAGACACACGTCCTGCCGCAACGCAACAGCTACGACCCGTTCCTGATCGGACGCCTCAAGTCGCTTCTGCGGGAGGTCGCGCCGGACCTCGTCGTCGGTCACGACTACAAGGCCAACGTGCTCCTGCAGACGGCGGGCGAGGCGCTGACGATGCCGCGGGCGGCGGTCGTGCACGGCTACACCGCGGAGAACCGCAAGATCCGCGTGTTCGAGGCGCTCGAGCGCCGCTTGTTGCGGCGCGTCGGCGCCGTGATCGCCGTGTCGCAAGCGACGGCGGACCCTCTGGTGAGGGCGGGCGTGAGCCTGAACCGCGTACACGTCGTGCCCAATGCCATCGACGCCGACGCGGTCGCAACGGCCGCCGAGGAGGGCCGCGCGGCCCTGCGCGATGTGTGGGGCGTGAACGACGCGTTCGTGTGGCTCGCGCTGGGCCGTCTGAGTCCCGAGAAGGGACAGGACGTCTTGGTGCGCGCATTCGCCGCCGTGCATGACGCGGAGCTCGTGCTCGTCGGCGACGGCGCGCTGCGTTCGTCGCTGGAAGCCGACGCCGGCGAACGGGTCCGCTTCCTCGGATGGCGCGACGACCCGTGGGCGTGCCTGGGCGCCGCCGACGGCTTCGTGCTGCCGTCACGCAGCGAGGGGCTGCCGCTCGCGTTGCTCGAAGCCATGGCGGCCAGGCGCCCGATCGTGGCGACCGACGTCGGCGGGGTGGCCGACGCGCTGGCGAACGGCCGATGCGGACGGCTCGTGCCCGCCGAAGACGCCGCGGCGTTGGCCGAGGCGATGTGCGCGGCGATGGAAGACGAAACGAATGCGCAGGTCGCGGCCGCTGCCGAGCGGGTGGCCGACGCCTACGGGGCAGAGCGGCAAGCGCGTGCGCTCGAGGCCGTGTACGCGGCGCTCACGTAGCTCGTCCCGGCGCGCGCAACACGTCGGCGGTCGCCGCGCGGCTCACCCCCGGCGCTTCAGACGACGCTTGACCGCGTTCTTCATGAGCGCGAAGACCCCCGCGCCCACGCTCTTCAGCCGCCCCATCTTCGTGCGCGGATACACGGTGACGTCGTAGAGCCGCCGCTCCCCGGTGGCCCAGCGCGCCTTGTAGGCCTCGTCGCCGTCGAGGAAGTCGTACTCGCGCCGGCCCGCGCCGAACGTGTCGTCCTGCAGCACGATGGTGCCGAGCACGGTCCCCGGATTCTCCGTCTCGGCATCGGGACGCATGCCGCTCTGGAACCCGTAGACCTTGCCCTGCCACACGAAACCGTAGTCGACGGCGATGTCCTTGCCGGCGACGGTGAGGAAGACGCAGTGAAGCCGACCTTTCTCTGCGAGCGTCTTCGCAAGCGTCTCGTGAAACGCGCGGCGTGCCTTTCCTGCGAACGTGCTGCGGCGTCCCGCGCTCTCGGCACGTGACGCGTGCAGCGCGAACAGCCGCTCCATGGCTCCGGCGCAATCGTCGGGCGCCGTGACGCGCTCGACGTGGGCACCCTCACGCGAGAGGAAGTTCTCCACGCCGCGCACGAGACGCGTGCGAGGTTTGCTGGTGAAGTGCGCGTCGAGATACGCGTCCCATCCGTCCGGCGCCTCGACGTAGTAGCAGCGCGTCGCGAACCGCTCGCCGAACCGAACGGCCCCGCGCGCGTCGTGCAGCGCCAGCCTGAGCACGCCGTCCTCGCTCACGTGGCGCAGGTCGAGACGTTTCCACTTCAGTCCGTCGAGCGCGCGCAAGAGCGCCGCAGCGGCGTCGGGCCCGCGGCCGAGCGACGCCACGACGTCGAGATGGTCGGCGCCCAGGCGCTGACCGCAGAACTCGAGCGCGCGCCCGTTCCAGGCGAGGGGCAGCAAGCCGACCAGCGTCCCGCGACCGTCCCGTGCCACCGCGACACAAGGGCGCGCCTGCGACCAACGCAGCCAGGTGAGAACCCACGTCGGGCCGAGGAAGAACTGGTCCGGGCGCAGCAACGCTTCCCATTCGTCGCGAAGCGCCTCGAGGTCGTCGACGCGCGTGAGCACCGAACACGAAAGTGACGCGGCGCCGTTCGCCTCGCGCTCCGCCACGACGGTCTCGTAGACGTCCACGTGGGCGTTGACCATGTCCGACAGCCGGTGATGGGCCTCGAACCGCTTCCGCGAGGCGCGCCCCATGCGTTGGCGAACGCGCTTGTTGCCCATGATGCGCGTGATCAGGTTCGCGAGCTGGGCGGTGTTGCCCGTCTCGTAGAGAAAGCCGTTCCCACCGTCCTCGACGAGCTCCGGGTTGCCGCCGACGTTGGTCGCGACGACGGGCAGGCCGCAAGCCATGTACTCGATGATCGCGTTGGAGAGGCCCTCGCTCTCCGAGCACAGGACGCCGAGCTCGCAGTGCTTGAGCGCGGGCACCACGTCCTCGTAAAGGGGATGCACGTGCACGCGATCGGCGACACCGAGCGCGTCGGCCTTGGCGAGCGCTTCGCTCGCGTCGTCTTCGCCGATGAACACGGCGTGCACGTTCGCGAACTTCTTGCCGAGCTGCGCGAGCGCGTCGACCAGGTCCGCCTGACGCTTGATCGGACGGAAGTTCGCGACGAGGCACAGAAGCCGGGCATCGTCGTCCACGCCGATGGCGGCCCGAAACGTCCGGCTCGGCGCCGCCAGGAAGCGCTCCGCCGGATGGCCGTTGGGGATGGTCAAGACGCGGGCCGGCGGCACCCACTCTTCGCGCACCGTGCGACGTGCGACGGCCTCGGCGTTGGTGACGACCATGTCGGCCAGTCGGTTCACGCGCCGCAGCACCTCGAGCTTGCGCGGCGTCTGCCAGTAGCCGAAGTCGCGGCGGGACGTCAATACCGGCACGCCGGCAAGCGCGCCCAGCAGCGGCGCGACGGAGCAGGTGTCGTGATGCAGCGCGTGAATGAGCGTGAAGCCCTCCGCGCGCACGGTGCTCGCGACCGACCGCAATCGCGGATAGAAGGCCGGACTCCACGCGGGCGGCAGCGACAGCTCGCGCGTCGGGCAGTCGATCCCGCCGCGGCGCAGGTACGCCGACGTCTGCAACACCCACAGCTGCGCGTCCCAGGTCGGCGGGAGGTTCTCGATCAGCGTGGCCACCTGGCCTTCCGTGCCCCCGTAGCGGTCGGCGTAGATGTCCATCAGGAACAGGACGCGGCTCGGCGGCGCGGTGTCGGGCACAGCCTCGTACAGGACCGTGCGCTCCCACGGGTCGAGGTCGGCGCGCGTGAGGTGCCAGTGGCCGGGATCCTCGGGGAATCCCTGCCGATCGCCGCGGATCGCGACCGCGGGCCCCGGCTCCTTCCGGAAGCCGCAGCGGGCGAGCGCCCGGCCGTACGCGCTGCGACCGTTCCAGTGCGCGTGCAATGCGACGACGTCCCCCAGCGAACGGGCCGTCGTCACCGCCCCCGCCACGAGTCGCCGCGCGTCCGCCGGCCGCTCCGCCAGCGCGTCGAACAGCTCGACCTCGCCGTCGTCGTGGCGCAGCAGCGCGACCCAGCCGCGCACGCGTCCGTCCTCCTCCCACGCATGGAGCTCCGCGGGCGCGGAACCGCTCATGTAGCGCCAGCGCAGGTACGGGGCGTCGCGCACGCCGAGCGCGCCGTGCGTGTGGCGCGCGCGCTCGAACAGATCGTCGAAGGCGGCCGTCACCTCGGCGACGCGGGTCAGCGACGCGCCGCGTCCGTGCGCCGCCGAGCGCAGTCGAAGCACCGGACCTTGACCACGTACTTCCCGCACGAAGAACGGCACGTGCAAGGTGAGCGCGTCGGCGTCGCCGTCGCCCGCGAACCCGAGTCGAAGCTGTACGCCTTCGCGCCCGATCTCGCGTTCGCGGGCCGTGTCGAGATCGTCGTGAAGCGACGTGTCCGAAGCGGTCGCAACGAAGTCGTCCGGTGGGAACATCGACGCGCGCTCGACCGCGCGCGCCGTCCACCGTCGAGGCACGACCACCGACGCCGCGAGCACGTCGCCGTCGGGCTGCGCCACGTACCAGCTGAGCGGTTCGCCTTCGGGGTTGGCATGGAGCCACGATCGTCGCGCGGCGAGAACGTCCTCGCCGTCGCGCTCCGCGTAGAGCGCGTCGATGCGCAACACGGCGGAGCCGTTGTCCAACCGCGCTCGCAGATCGCCGCCGGCAATCACGGTGACTCCGACGCGAACGGCACTTCGGAGACGGTGAAGCGGTACTTGCCCGAAGGAGTCAGCGGGATCGCATCGACGGATCGCCAGGTCACCTCGACGCCGTCGCCGAGGCGCTCGCGCACCGCCGCAAGCAGGGGCGCGAGATCGGCTTCGCCAGCCGGCCCCTCGGTCAGGATCTCGACTCGGTCGATGCGCGACTGCCGCACCTGGAAGCGCGTGACCGCGGCGTTGCCGTAGAAGAGGTGCGAGAACCACTCGCCGTGCACCCGCGCGCCGTCGACCGTACGAATGAAGTCGGACGTGCGCCCGTGGATGCGTTCGAGCATCGGATACGGACAGCCGCAGTCGCACGCGGACGCACGCGACCACGACGCGACGTCGCCATTCTCGTAGCGAACGAATCCGAACGCGCGGTTCGTGAGATCGGTGACGAGCACGCGGCCGGGCGTACCCGGCGACACGGCGTCGCCCTTCTCGTCGACCAGCTCGATCACCTTGCCGTGCGACAGCACGTGGTAGTTGCCGTGCAGACACTGCGCGGCCATGGACGCACTCTCGCGCGAACCGTACGCGTCGACGACGCGCGTGTCGAACGACGCCTCGATGCGCGCGCGCCGCTCGTCGTCCAACGCTTCGGCGGCGGAGCGCACGATGGTCGGGCGAAACCCCAGCCCCCCATGATCCGCCGCGTAGCGGCCGAAGGTGTCCAACGCCGACACGTAGCCTTGGATGCAGGCGGGGCGCAGGCTGCGCAGTCGTTCGAGGAACGCGCCCATCGTGGCGTCGGTCAGATCGAAGACGTCGAGCACCGCGATTCCGAGCAAACGCATCTCGAGCTTGGCTTTCCAGGAGACCGACGCCGGATCGTCGACCCCCCACAGGTAGGCGGTCGGCGACCAGGGTCGCACGCCCCACCAACGCGACAGGAACACCTCGGTCGCGAACTCCTGATGCCAGTAGGCGTCGTCCTGGAAGAACTGCACCGGCTTGCCGGTCGACCCGCCGCTGGCGTCGAGCTTGAACGCGTCCCGCGGCCGCGTTGCGTCGCGCAGGTCCTCGAGGCCGCTCTGCAGGTCGGCCCGCGTGAGAATCGGAAAGTCCGCGAGGTCGTTCGAAGCGACGCGATCGCGAAAGTACGGGACGGCCTCACGAATCCACGCGAGGTGATCCGATAGGGCCTCGGACTGCCACGCGTCGAGATCGTCGCGCGATCCGGCCGCCAGCCTCTCGATCCGCGGCAGGTAGCGTCGCCAGCCCCGGTTGCGGCGCGACGGTCCGAGATGCCAGATCAGGCGCGCGATCAAGGGAGGCTCCCGGTTTCTGCCGATAGAGAGGAGATGCTACGTACCTCTACATCGGCCGATCAACGCCTTGATCTTGCCGCTGAGGGCCCGGAATAACACGTGCTACGCTCGACGACGACCATGCAGGCAGCGCCGCAAGCCGACACGAAGAGGCCGGACGTGAGCGTGATCCTGCCCGTGCGCAACGAAGGGCGCCACATCAGGGCCGTGCTGGAGGACCTCCAGGCCCAGGAGCTGGACGGCCTCACGATGGAGATCATCGTCGTCGACGGCGAGAGCGAAGACGACACGGTCGCGCGTGTCGAAGCCGTCGCCGAGAGAGATCCGCGGGTGCGCCTGCTGTCCAACCCCCGCCGGCTGTCGTCCGCGGCGCGCGCGCTGGGCGCGGAGAACGCGTACGGCCGTTTTCTCCTGTACGTCGACGGACACTGCCGCATTCCCAGCAAGACCCTGCTCACCGACATGGTGGACCTGTTCGCTCGCACGCAGGCCGACGCGCTTTCGCGTCCGCAGCCGCTGCAGAGCGACGAGGGCGACACGCTGACACGAGCGATCGCCGCGGGCCGCAGCTCGCCGTTCGGCCACAGCCTGCGCTCGACGATCTTCGACAAGGGCGAACGCCAGGTCAGCCCGGTGAGCGCCGGCGCCATGTACCGCCGCACCGTCTTCCGCAAGGTCGGGAACTTCGACCCCGCCTTCGACGCATGCGAGGACGTCGAGTTCAACTACCGCGTCGAGCAGGCGGGCCTCGTCTGCTGGACGAGCCCCAAGCTGGCGGTCGCGTACGAGCCGCGGCGCACGCTCGGCGGGCTCTTCAAGCAGATGTTCCGCTACGGCCTGGGCCGCGCGCGCCTGCACGCCAAGCACCCCGAGGCCTTCACGCTCGAGTCGCTCGTCCCCGCGGCGTTCGTCGTCGGACTGGTGCTGTTTCCGATCGGGTTGATCCTCCCGGCGCCTTGGCACTGGCCGATCACCGGACCGTGGACGCTCTACCTCGTCCTGTCGCTCGCGGCATCGGCGATCACGGCGGCCAAGCGAGGATGGTCGCTCCTCCCGCTCCTGCCGCTCGTCTTCGCGACGATTCACGCGGGTCTGGGCTGCGGATACCTCAGAGGCCGGCTCTCGTCGCTGCCGGAGGCCGTGGAGCGAACGGCCTGATGGCGGACGGCCCCCCCACGCGCGGCGCCGCTCGGTTCTTCAGCCGCATCGTCATTCCCATGCTCGATCGTTGGCGCGGGAGTCACGCACGCAAGTACGTGCCCGAGTACGAGGCGCGCTACCGGCTCGCCGCCGACGAGCTCGCGGCGCGCCAGCTCGAGGACCTGCGCGCGCTGCTCGTCCACGCGTACGCCTCGTCGCCCTTCCATCGTCGGCGCATGGACGAGGCGGGCTTCGATGCGGGCGCGGTGACGTCGATCGACGATCTCGGCGCGTTGCCCGCGCTGACCAAGGCCCAGGTGATCGAGCACGCGGACGACATCGCCTCGTCCGCCATCGGAACGACGAAGCTCGTGCGGGCCACGTCGGGCGGTACGACGGGCGAGCCGGTGCCGTTCTTCCAGACCCAGGACACGATCGACCGCAAGAACGCGCAGACGATGGCGCTGCAGCGCCTGATGGGCTGGTTCGACGGCTCGCGTTCGGTGTACCTGTGGGGCGCCCTCGGCGACCTGGCGACCGACCTCGAGGGCTGGCGGCGCGTGAAGTCGGACCTGATCGACTGGCACGTCGAGCGCTGCATCGGGCTGCCGGGGCAGTCGCTGGACGCCGAGACCCTCGACCGCTACGTCAACACGCTGCGCAAGTTCCGCCCGCACGTGTTGCAGGGCTACCCCAGCTCGACGGACCTGCTCGCGCGCCGGCTGGTCGAGCGGAACGCGTCGCTGCACATTCCGTTGGTGGTCCTGACGGCCGAGCCGGCGTACGACGATCAACGCGAACGGATCGGCGCGGCGCTCAACGCAAACGTCTTGACGTTCTACGGCGCGCGCGAGCTCGGGTGGATCGCTTCGGAGTGCGCTGCAGAGCACGTCCTGCACCTCAACACCGCCGGGTCGGTCGTCGAGACCACCGACGACGGCCGGCTGCTCGTCACGGACCTGCTCAACGACGCGTTCCCGATGATTCGGTTCGAGATCGGAGATCGGGGGGCGTTGGGCGATACGCCGTGCCGGTGCGGCGACCCGCGGCCCGTTCTCGCGCGACTCGAAGGTCGCGAGAGCGACTGCTTCGTGTTGCCGTCCGGCCGGATCGTGCCGGGCGTCTCGATGGACGTACGCGGCATCCAGCAGGATGCGATGGGCATCCTCGACGTGCAGCTGGTGCAGAGCGATCCGCGTACGCTCGACGTGAACTGGGTGCCCGCCACGAATTTCGAACCCCGGCATCTGGATGCGTACCTGGACCTGCTGCGACGTTTCTTCGACGGCGAGCTCGAGATCCGGGCGCACCGCGTGGACGAGATCGCGCCCGAGCCGAACGGCAAGGTGCGGTACATGATCAGCCGGGTGCCGCTTCCGTGACGCGCATCCTCGTCATCGACGAAGCGTTGCCGCGTCCGCCGGACTCGGGCAAGCGCATTCGCACGTGGGAGCTGCTCCGGCGTCTCGCCGAGCACTTCGAGATCAAGCTGGTGTACAGCGACGACGGCGGAACGCCGCCTGCCGAGGTCGAGGCAGCGCGTGCGGCCGACATCGAGCCGTTTCCCGTTGCGCGGAAGCCGCTGAAGAAGGGCGGCGCCCGGTTCGCGTGGGACCTGGCCCGCAACCTGGCGCTGCCCGTACCGTACATGGTCATGGCGCATCGAACCAAGGCGCTGCGCGCCGCAGTGCGCGAGCAGATCACGAGCTGGAAACCGGATGCGGTGCACGTCGAATGGACGCCGCTCGCGGCCAACCTCCCACCCGGCACGCGCGTTCCGGTCTGCGTGGCGGCGCACAACGTCGAGAGCGACATCTGGGCGCGTTATCTGGAGAACGAGACCTCGTTCGCGCGCCGGCGCTACATCTCGATCCAGCTTCGCAAGGTACGCAGCTTCGAGCGCAAGACGCTCGCCGCGGCGCACGCGGTCACGGCGGTGAGCGACAACGACGCCGATCGAATTCGGAGTTGGGCCGGTCAAGAGCACGTGACCGTCGTTCCCAACGGCGTGAACGCCTCCTACTTCGCGCCGGATCCCGAGGTCGCAGTGCGACCGCACGAGATCCTGTTCGTCGGCTCCCTCGACTGGCGGCCCAACCTCGACGCGGTGTCGTGGTTCCTGGACGAGGTGCTGGCGCCCCTGCGCGAGCGCGAGCCCCGCGCGGTGCTGCAGGTGGTCGGACGCAACGCGCCGCAGTGGCTCCTCGAGCGCGTTCGGACGCTCGAGGGCGTCGACGTGCACGGCAGCGTGCCGGACGTGCGCCCGTTCGTGGCGCGCGCGGCCGTGTGCGCGGTACCGCTGCGCATCGGTGGCGGGTCGCGGCTGAAGATCTGCGAGGCGCTTGCGATGGAACGGCCGGTGGTCTCGACGACCGTCGGCGCGGAAGGCCTGGATCTGGGCGACGGCATCGTGCTGGCCGACGGAGCGGAGGCGTTCGCGGATGCGCTGGCGGAGGCGATGGCCAACCCCGCGGCGGCGAAGGCGCGGGCGATGACGGGACACATGCGTGTGATGGAACACTACGAGTGGGACCGCATCGCGCCCATCCAGGCCGGCGTCTGGAACGTGCTGGCCGAGGCGTCGGCGCGAGGTGTCGCGTGAGAAGCGTCGCGGACCGTGTGTTGTGCGCGTCGGGGCTGCCGGGCTGGTTCCGGCGTCGGAACCGCCGAAGCCTCTTGATCCTCATGTACCACGGCGTGGTCGAGCAGGCGCTCGACCCCTTCTGCTGGCACATGCTGCCGGTCGATGCGTTCCGGGAGCAGCTCCGCTACGTCAAGCGCAACTACGAGGTACTGCCGCTCGGCGACGCGCTGCGCCACCTCGCGGACGGCACGCTGCCGGAGCGGTCGTGCGCCATCACCTTCGACGACGGGTTCCTGAACAACCGCACCGTCGCTCTGCCGGTTCTGCAGGAGCTCGGCCTGCCGGCCACGATCTTCCTGGTGACGGGCTTCGTCGGAACGAACAAGGCGCTCTGGCCCGACCGGGTGTATCTCGCCCTGCAACAGACCGATGCTGCATGGCTCGACGCGACGCACATGGACCTCGGCACGCTCTCGCTCGCGGACGCACGCGCCAAGGCGGAGGCCGTCGAACGGGTGCTGACGCACTGCAAGCGCTTGCCCGCGCCGGACAAGGACGCGCAGCTTCAGCAGCTGCTCGACGCGCTCGGCATCGACCCGGAGCCGGGACCGTTCACCCTCATGTCCTGGCATGACGTCGGCGCCTTGGCCGAGACGGGCCTGATCGCGTTCGGCGGTCACACGACGCGACACGATCTGCTCTCCCGGCTGCACGACGCGCAGGTGGAGAGCGAGGTCCGCCTGTCGCACGCCGAGGTCGCACGGCGCGTCGGCGTGACGCCGACCTGCTTTGCGTACCCGAACGGACGAGCGGAGGACTTCGACGCTCGCGCGAAGGCCGCCGTGAAGGCGCTGAGCCTGCACTGGGCAGTGAGCACGGAGAACGGCCTCGTCGATGCGCAGTCGGACCCGCTGGCCCTGCCGCGCATGTGCATCGGATCCGACCTGAGTCTCGGCCGCTTCAAGCTGCTGACGTCGGGCGCCTGGAACGCGCTTCGGGGCCCTTAGCGAACGCCTACGGCGGCCGCGCGTCTTCGAGGGTCAACGCCCGCTTCGGCAGGTCCTCGTGACCGATCTGCCGGAAGAGGTGCACCTGCTTGCGATGGTGCCGCCCAAAGCGCACGGACTCGACGCTGCCGATGTGCGCCCAGTGCCGCGTGTCGGCGCGGAGCAGGCGCAAGAGCTGCCGGTGATGATCGTGGACGCGCTCGGAAGGCATCGACTCGTCGGCGATGACGACACCGACGGGAGTTGCCCGCACGCGTGCGAGGGGTCCGTGGACAGTACCCTAGCGTCTCACGCGGGCAGCTCGCTGGGGAGCCTGTTCGTGCGTTTGTCGATGACGGACGGGTCGGCGTATCGGTAGGATGCGGCGCGATGAAGCCGCTCCCCGCACTGCTGCTCAACGTCGTCATCGCGGCGGCTGCGATCGGGATCTACGACACGGTCATCCGAGACGCCCCTTCCTCCGAGACGCTGGACCCGGACTTCGATCGCGTCGAAGAGCCGGGACTGGGACCGGACCCGTTGCGGGAGATCGCGGATCGGCTGCAGCAGCTCGAAGCGCGCCAGCAGAGCATCGAGGGAGAGCTGTCCCGAATACGTGCCGCGTTTCCGGAGCCGGGCAAGGTCGACTCGACGGCGTTGCGCGATCTGGTGCCGCCCGCGACGAGCGAGTTCGACGATGTAACGCTCGACGCCCTCAAGGCGCACTTGACGGAGCTGAAGCGCCGCGACAGGCAACGCCAGTTCCGCACGATCACCGAGCGCAATCTCGATCGCCTCGATCTGCGGTTGACCGACGACGAACGCGAGGGCGTCATCCAACTGGCCCTCGCGCATCGCGACCGGATGACGACGTTCTGGCAGGACCTGCGCGACCGGGGCGTCATCGAACGGAAGGCGCAGCTCGAAGAGCTCGCCAAAGCGAAGGCGACCTTCCGCGACGAGCTCGCGAAGCTCGTTCCGGAGCAGGTGCTCGAGCGCACGCTCGACGCGTTGGTCGGCAGCGGTTCGCTGTCCCGGTCGGACGGTTCACCGCGACAACCAAGCGACGAACGGTAGTCTTCGCTCGGTCGTCCTCGGCTAGTTGTCGTCGGGGTCGATCATCAAGACGCTCGTCAGCACGTCCCAACCGCTCGCATTGAGCGTTCCGTCCGGATTGTCGCCCGTGAAATTCGCGTTGTCCGCCCAGCACGTGTACACACACCCGTCGCTCACCGCGACACCGTTGTACTCGAGCATGTCCGCACGGTTGTTCGCACCCGCGTACGCGCCGGCTCGGCTGGGCGCCTGCGCGACCAGGAACGAGTTGGTCCAGTGCACCCCGTCCTCGGAGGCGGCCATCATCCACTCCGTCGACGTGTTGGCCGGGTCGTTGCGCGTATCGTAGTAGCCGATGTAGATGTCGCCGCGTACCTCGTCCACGCCCATCCAAGGGAAGAACTGGAAGTTCGAGTGCAATCCGTGCACGGGCAGCGGCGTGCTCCAGGTCGCACCGTTGTCGTCCGAGTACTGGCTCATCACCGTCGTGTCTAGCACGGTGCGACCGGGGTCGGTGAGCATGTCCGTCCAGCAGATGACCACGCGTCCGGCGTTCGGACCGGCCAGCAACACCTGGCTCATCGGAATGAGCCCTTTGCCCCGGCTCGGCTGCGGCAGGTACTGGCCGTTGTCGATGCGGCGACCGGGGTTGACGGTGGTCGCCACCGCTACGTCCGTGCCGAATGTGAATGCGGCGCCGCCGAGACCGTCGATGTCCGTGTCGAACCAGATCGTCGAGGTCGTCGCCGCAGGCCAGATGCCGCTCGACTCGATGAAGCTGAAGTACAGCTCCCCGTTCGGCCCCACGGACGGCGTTGCGTGCGCGAACCCACCTACCGGAGCGCCGTCGTTGACGATGACGGATGGGTAGTCCGCTCCGATCAAGCCCAGCCCGGGCACCGTGAAGCCCGCACACAGTTGGTCCTGCGTGCCGAGGTCCTCGATACCGACGTACACGGCCTGGTTGCCCGGCACCGCCGCATCGGGCCCGGTGGCAACGGTCTCGCGATCCAGCCCCGGTACGGCTGGGAACGCCATCAACCGCACGTTGCCGAACGACGCACCGCCGTCGGCGCTCTGCTGCGCGACGCAGAAGCGCGTGCTCTCGTCCTCGTTGTCGTCGGCGAGATAGATCGCGTAGTAGTTTCCGAAGGCGTCGAACGCGCACATCGGGTCGAACCGGAAAACGCGCGGCGCGGGGCCGAGGCCGTCGGGCGCGGCTGTCGTATCCGGTCCGATCGGGAACTGCACCCAGGTGTCGCCGCCGTCCAACGTGTAGGAGTGGTAGATCTGGTTCGAGAACTGTCCGTTCACGGTGGACAGGTCATGCGCGCAGACCGCCGCGTTGAGCACGTTGGTCGGGTTGACCGCGATCTGCATCTCGGAGTTCACGCCGCCGTCCGGTCCGGCGTTCACGTTCGGCATGACCCCGGTCGTCGCGAAGGTAAGGCTGGTTCGCATGTCGAACTGACCGTCCGGGTTGACGACGCGCAGCGTGGTCAGGGTGTCCTTGGTCAACGTGTTGTCCACGGGACTCAGACCGTTGATGGTGTCGGCCACGGGGAACAAGTTGTCGGTCACCGTGCGAAGCGTGCCCGGCCCGGGGGCGGTCGCGGTCGGCTCCGGAATCGTCCCGAGCAGCCCGGCGCCGATCGGGAAGGCATCCCCCAGCACCTGGTCGTACCAGAGATCCGTGATCGCCGGATCGAAGGCGTTGCCGCTGATCGTCGTGTCGGAGCCCACGCAGCCGAGCCACCTCGTCGTCAGCGCCACGGCCGGCGCGTTCTGATCGAACGGCTGGCGCGTCGAGGTCAGCGACGTGATCGTGGGCGGTGCGACGAAATTCACGACCTGGTCGCACCACGAGAAGCTTCCGTTGAACACGGTCACCACGACGCGCACGCCCACGTCTTCCGCCAGCCGAGGCGCCGTAATCGTGGGCAGCCTGCCGTTGAGCGTGCTCACGTTGGTGACGACCGCGGGGACCGTGATGCTGTCGGCGCCGTTGAACACGGCATTGCCCGGGTCGGAAAACGTCACCATGGCGATCGATCCAGGGGGCCCGAACCCGTCGCCCGTGAGCGTGAACGGCTCCGGATCGTTGGCCCCGAGGAGAATCGTGGACGGCACGTCGTTCACCCCGAGCGGGTTGAAGACCGGGCCGGGCGCGACGAAGTCGAGTCCGCCCTGGGGATCGTTCAGGGGCACGGGCGGACAGCTACCGCCCTCGAGCACGAAGCTGATGTCGGTCGAAAACCCCGCGGTGACGCAGACGGTAGAGGTGTTGTTGGTATCCGTCAGCTCGCGTCCGATCACGGCGAGAGGACTCATGCCCTCCATCGTCGTGCGCGACGTGATCGTTGCTTCGACGGTCGTCGTGAGGCTCGTTCCGCCTTCGAACGGAGTCGCGGGAACCGGACTGAGAGCGGTGTCGACGGTGAAGGTCACGAACGCCGTACCTCCGACCGGGCCGAAGTCGGTTCCGACGATCTCGAACCGATCGGAGATGTTTCCGAAGAACCTACCGAAAAACGAGAAACGAAGAGGCGTCGGCCGGTCGAGATTCGCAATGCTCTGGATCGTCGGTGCAATGAACGTCGCGGTGCCCGTGGGCTGGGAGCAGGCACCATCCGGCATCGTGACCATGACGCTCTGCAGATCGCTCGGCGCGGTACAGATCGCTGGTAGCGGACTGAAATCGGCGGCGATGGTGGAGGAGGAGGTGATCGTCCCCAAGACGGTCGTCGTCGGCGACGTGCCGCCGTTGTACACCGGCCCGACGACCTGGGAATTGAACGTGATCTCCACCGTACCGCCGAGAGGGCCGAAGCCGGTGCCGTTGACGGTGAACGGCTCGGCGACGGCCGCAGCGAAGTTGGGCGATCCGACGTAGGGCGCAACCCCCGCGTTCAAGACGGTCGTCACCGTCGGCGCTGTGAACGAGACGGGGATGTTCGTTCCGGTGGGCGTGCAGATCGTATTCTTGTCGAACTGCACGTTCGTGATGCTCGCCGCGATCGACGCGACACCGCATACGAGCGCGAGCGGGCTGACGCCGGCGATCGTCGTCGCGCTGGTGATGATCCCCTTCGTTTGCGTGGTCTGGCTGGCACCCGCCTCGAACAGAGCGCTGCCGCTGGTCCACGTGATGGAGACTTCGCCGCCGATCGGCCCGAAGCCCGTGCCCGTGATGACGAAGGCGCTCGGAACGGCCGCCGGAAACACGGTACCGCCCCCGGGCCCGGCGATGGAGACCGCGGTCGGCGCCACGAACTCGGCGATCGGGACCGTCGAGGTGCCGAAGACGCCGCTCGGAAGGATGATCGTCACGAACGCGAATACGCTCGTCGGACCGCAGATGTCGGCGATGGGTGACGTGCACTGGCAGGTCGTCGGCGACGTGATGGTGCCGATGACGTCCACCGTGTCGGAGCGGCCGCCGTCGAAGATCGTTGCGCCGCCGACCGCCGTGTAGCGCACGGTGCAGGGGGTGCCGACCAGTTCCTGAAACCCGGCGCCCGTGATCGTGTCGATCTCCGGAATGAGAGCCGGGGTCGGACTCGAGTAGCCCGTGACCGTCAGCGTGCCGAGGCCGAGAACGGCCTCCTCCCCGCCGGCGCAACCACCGAGCAATCCAAACGCAACCAACAGCGCAACGGCGCCGATGCCAACACGGTCCATGTTCGCCCTCCCTCGGAAGTCAACGCGAGGGCACCCCCCCTAGGAACCCCAGCCCGCCCAGGGTAGGCAATCGCAAGGACACGGGCAATGGGGACCCGAAACGACGGACGCATCGGATGCGAACCACCCGACGCGACGCGGCCCTCCCGCTGGGGGCGACGTTCGTCCTAACGGCCGGGGCCCGGATCGGTTCCGGTGACGGCTGGACGCGATCCTCCCGGCAGCGTTCCTCGGATCTTGGCGACGACCTCGTCCGGGAGCACGGTTCGCAGGTCCGTCTCCGCCTGCGCGATGAGCTGATCCACCTGGAGCTGCACCGCGCGACGCGAATCGGCATCGAGCGGGCCCGCTTCCGCATACAGGCGCCGCACGTCGGCGTAGAACGCCTGAATCATGTCGACCGCGCGCTCGAGATCCTGCTCGCTGATGTCGGGGTGAAGCCGCCTCACGACAGCGACGTGGCGAACGCGATCGCGCGCCGCGGCCTCGCGGGAGCGGATCTCCTTGAGCACTTCCTGCCAGTACTCGATGTCGCCTTCGCTCAATGCACGTTCCGTGCGGCGCGGCGCATCCGTGGCGCCGGAGCTCTCGAGCGCGGTGAGCCGCTCGTCGATGCGCCGCAGCGTGCGCTCGACCTCACCGGCGCCGAGCCCGGCGCGGCCTCCGCTGTCGGCGCCGTCCTCGACGCCGGAACCGTCGATCGGCTCGGCCGGGGCAGGGGCGAAGAACACGTGGTAGACGCCGAGCGCGACGACGACGACGACGAGGTTCAGGAGGAGGTCGGTGGCACGCATGGCAAGCAGTATAGGCCCGGAACGAAGCGCGGCGCGCCCCGAGAGGGCGCGCCGCACGGTTGGATCGATCCTGTGCAGGAAACCCTAGGGCTTCTGCATGTAGACGCTGACGTAGATGTTCATGCCGTCGCCGGGACCCGCACCGTTCGGGTTGTCGCCCGTGAAGTTCGAGTTGTCGGCCCAGCAGCCGTAGACACAGCCGTCATGGGCGTCTACGCCGTTGTACTCCAGGTAGTCGTTGCCACCGCCCGGCACGGCGTCGCTCGTCCCCTGCGAGAGCAGGAGCTGCGAGCTCCACGTGGTGCCGTTGCCGCTCGCGGACCCGTACCGTTCCGTGATCTGGTTGCCGATGTCGTTCTCGGTGCTGTACCAGTTCACGTACACGTTGCCGGTGACGCGGTCGGCTGCCAGCCAGGGATGGAACTGATCGTTGAAGTCCACCGGGTGGACCAGCGCGGGCGCCGTCCAGATCAAGCCGTCGCTGTCGGTCGACACCGTGAGCACGTTCGTGTCGGTGATGCCGAAGTTGGCCAGTGCCTCCTCGTCCAGACCGGTGTACGTGAGCACGACGCGGCCCGCGTTGGGACCGGCGCGCATCACGCGGTGCATCGGAATCACGCTGTAGCCGCGCTCCGCCTGCGCCGGAATCGGAACGAAGAACCCGAAGAGGCTGTCGGCCACGGCCAGGTCGGTGCCGAATCCGAAGACGACGCCGTTCAGGCCGTCCGGATCCGCGTCGAACAGGATCTCGCTCAGACCCGCAATGGCCTTCGCGCCGAAGCGGTCGAAGTCCACCCACGACATGTAGACCTCGCCGTTCGGACCGACCGAGACGGCGGGGTGCTGCAGGATGTCGGTCAGCGGCCCGAAGTCGTTGACGACCTCGTAGCCGGCCCCGCTCGGGCTCGCGAACGCCGAGAGCGCGCCGCCCTCGCCGTTCGGGCCGCCGCCGGGCGCGACGCTGAAGCCGCTGCAGATCACGTCGAAGCCGCCGGCGGGGCCGAGAGCGCCGGTGCCGAACAGGTCCATGCCGCCGACGTAGATGGCCTGGTTGCCGAGGATGCCGCCGTCCTTGCCGGTGTCGGAGTTCCAGCGGTCGGTGCCTTCTCCGGCGTTCCACGGCGCCGCGAGGGCCGTGTCGAACGTGAGGCCGCCGTCGGAGCTGCGCTGCACGATGACGAAGTACGTCCCGATGACGCCCGCGTTGTCTCGCGTCCCGTCACCGACGCCGTATACGGCGAAGTAGTTGCCGAAGTCATCGAACCCGCAGACCGGGTCGAAGCGGAAGCCCAACGCCGGGAACGGGTCGGGCGCGGCCGTCGCGCCGCCGCCGATGTTGAACGTGACCCAGGTGTCGCCGCCGTCGAACGTGTACGAGTGCCGCACGCTGGCGAAGCCGCCCGTCGAGTCGTGCGAGAGCATGCATGCGTTCAACGGATTCGTCGGGTTCACCGCGATGTTGCACTCCGCGTTGGTCCCGCCGTCCATCGTGCTGTTCACGTTCGGCAGCGCGCCGGTGACCGCGAAGGTCTGGCCGGGGGCCTCGTCGAACTGCATGTCGGGGTTGACGACGCGCACCGTGGCCGCGGTGTCCGCGGTCAGCGTGGAGTCCGTCGGGCTCAACCCATTGATGGTGTCGGCCGTCGGGAACACGTTGTCCGTCACGCTGCGGGCGGTGCCGGGTCCCGGCGCCGTGGCCGTCGGCTCCGGGATGGTGCCGAGCAGGCCCGCGCCGATCGCGTCGGTGTCGCCGACCGCGGTGTCGAACCACAGGTCGGTGATCAACGGATCGAAGCCGTTGCCCGAGATCGTCGTGTCGCAGCCGATGCAGGCCAGCCACGTGTTCGGCAGGATCGCCGCGGGCGCAGCCTGGTTGAACGGACCGCGGTTGCCGGGCGCCGTGACCGCGACCGACGTGATCGTCGGCGGGGCGACGAAGTTGACGGCGTTGTTGCAGTACGTGAGGCTGCCGTTGAAGAACGACGCGCGGACGCGCACGTCGATGTCCTCGCTCAGCCGCACGCCGAACGGATCGACGGGCAGGTCACCCTCGATCGTCGTCGTGCTCGTCACGAGCCCCGGCACCGTCACGGCGGCGCCGGTGATCTCGTCTTCGAACGTGACCATCGCGATCGAGAGCACCGGACCGAAGCCCGTACCGGTGATCACGAACTCCTCGGGATCCGTCTGACCGAGCAGGATCGTCGAGACGACGTCCGTCGGCGCCGCGGCAGGCGCGGAACCCGCAGGATCGACGCTTGTCATGGACGGGCCGGTGAACGTCGCCACCACGGGCGCGACCACGGGAGAGTTGCAGGAGCCTCCCTCCAGGAGGATGTCCGTTCTCGTGGTCGCATTCAAGAACTCGCAGTTCGTGCCGGCACCGGCATCGAGCACCGGAATCAGCGTCGCAAGCGGACTCCCACCCACCGCGATCGTCGTGCGCGACGTGATCGTGCCCTCGACCGTGATGGTCGCGCTGGGCCCCGGCGTACGGAACGGCAGGTCGGCCGGCGCGGCACTCGTGCTGGTGAAGGTAACGAACGCGGTGCCGCCGATCGGACCGAAGTCGTCGCCCGTGACCGTGAACGGCTCGGTGTTCGTCGCCTGGAACGAGGGCGCCGCCGTGTTGTCATTGGTGACCGCCGTGATGATCGGCGGATGGACGATCGTGAAGCCCAACGGGAACCCCGAAAGTAGCGAACACGCACCGTCGGGCATCGTCACCGTGTGCAGGAAGCCGGCCCCATCCGGAAGCGTCGGGGAGCAGAACGCCGCTTCGGGGCTGATGCCCTCGATGGTCGTCCGAGAAACGATGGTCGCCGGGACGAGGATCGTGTTGGACGTGCCGGCCTCGAACGGCGGCGGCAGGAGCGCGGCATTGTTCTGCCAAAGCACCATGGCGGTCCCGCCCACCGGGCCGAAGCCGGTGCCGGTGACACGGAAGGGTTCCGGCACCGCGGCGGCAAACTGACCGGGCGCGCTCGTGCCCGCGTGCAAGCCCACGGTGCTGAGGTTCGTCGTGAACGCGACGGTCGGCGCGCTGAACACGGCGCCGGCGCCCGGCAGCGTGCAGCTCCCGTTCGGGACGGTGATGATCAACGTCGTCGGATCGATCGGCGGGGTTCCGGGCGGGCACAGCAACGAGAGCGGGCTCACGCCGGTGATCGTCGTCGAGCTGGTGATGTTGCCGAGAACGGTGACGGTCGCGGAGCTACCGGCCGAGAACGGCGTGGTGCCGCCGTTGCCGGTCGTCATCGTGATCTGCGCCGTACCGCCGGTCGGGCCGAAGCCCGTGCCGACGATCGTGAACGGCTCCGGAACCGCCGCGTCGAACGCGGGGCCCGCGAGCACACCGCCGGTGTTGGCGATGGCCGTGTAGGTCGGCGCGGTGAACGACACCGCGATCGAGGTGCCGACCGGCGTACAGGTCTGGTTCGGGAACTCGACGCGATCGACGACGGCCCCGACCGACGCCACGCCGCACACCTGCGCTTCGGGCGAGACCCCCATGATGGTCGTCGACGAAGCGATCACGCCCGTCGTGGTCACGTCGGTCGAGCCACCGAGGTTGAAGATCGACGCCGCGGCCGTCCAGTGGATGTCCACCGTGCCGCCGACCGGCGCGTAGCCCGTACCGGTGATCGTGAACGCCGTCGGGATCGCCGCGGGGAACGCGGTGCCGCCCATGACGTCGTTGTTGATGCTGACGGCGGTCGGCGCCTCGAAGATCGCGATGGGTGCCGCGGACGTGCCGAACACGCCACTCGGCAGGATCACCGTCACGAACGCCGAGATCGAGGCCGGACCGCAGATCACGACCTCGGGGCTCTGCACCTCGACGGTCGTCGGCGAGGTGACCGTGCCGATCACGTCCACCATGGTGGAGCCGCCGCCGAGGAACGGCTGGCCCGTCGAGGCCGTGTAGCGCACCGTGCAGGGCACCCCCACGATCTCGCTGAAGCCGGTTCCGGTGATCGTGTCGATCTCGGAAATCAGGGCCGGCGTCGGGCTCGTGTACGCCGTGATCGTGATCGTTCCGAGGCCGAGAACGTTCTCTTCACCGCCCGCACAGCCGAGCAGACCGACAACGAGAAAGAGCGCAACCGCGCTGAGGCCAATACGCCGCATGGTGATACCTCCCACCATAGGAAACTCTGGGCTCATCCCTACCGGCCGAGAGGGTAGGACAATGGCCTCTCACGGGCAACGTAGAAGCTGCGGGTTCGGCCGGATTCCTGCCTCGGTTTACAAGCCACTTACGGCCAGCGGGGCCGCGGCCGCAGCGCGATGTTCGGCCCGTAGGAAGAAAGGCGCGCGGGGAACCCTGCGGGACCTTGCATCCTGCCCTCCGAACCCCTAGCTTTTGACGACAGAACACCGGTGGTGCACCCGGGAGGGACTGGGTTTCGCCAGGTCGCATCGGTGTCGGGGAGGGATGAACCCATGCGCTTCGTAGCAACGCTTGCCCTGTGTGCGCTCCTGCTCACGGGGGTCGCAGACGCGACTTTCGCGGACGACCTTCCGCCGCCGCCGCCGCCGCCGCTCGCATCGGGCTTCGGTAGCGCGCCGGCCAACGACTACTCGGGCCTGCCGTATCCCGAGGACGAGGTACCGGCGCCGATCGAAGAGACGCCCGCCGTCGAAGAGCCGCCGCCCGTCGTCATCGAGTACGAACCCGCGCCCGCTCCGGCAGCGCCGATCGTCGCGCAACCGCGCGTCAACTTGTCGGCGTCGGACTGCACCGCTCCGTGTGGACAGCGCCGCGACAACTGCTGCTGGCCGTTGGATTGGTGCGGCAACCGCTACGGCTGCCGTGAGATCACGCTCGAAGGCATGGCCGGCATCTTCGAAGCGCCCGAGGGTCCGTTCGGACTCGCGGTCCCGCCCGGCTTCCCGCCGCCCACGCCGCAGCTGAGCTACGACGACCTCGACTACGGGTGGACGTTCGGCGGTCGCGTTACGGCGCGCTACTGGATCGGCCCGCAGGAAGCGCTCGAGCTTCGCGGCACCTACAACGGTTCCTGGGACGACGACACGGTCAGCAACGGTCGCTTCGGTTTCGCGGCGGGTCCCTTCGGCCCGGGGCCGGCGAACGGCAACGTGACGGTCGCGAACGCCCTGTCGGTCGAGTCCGAAGCCGACCTGTTCAGCGGTGAGGCCAACTGGTGGACCGAGCTGGCCTGCGAGGGCTGCACGCGCTGGGACATCATGCTCGGCATCCGCTACGCGCGCTTCGACGAAGAGCTCACGGGCGCCTTCGCCAACCCGGTCATCCCGGGCGGCGGCCCCGCTTCGGTCGCGAGCGACGTCGAGAACTCGTTCATCGGCGCGCAGCTCGGCGGCGCGATGCACCGCGACCTCAGCGACCGCATCACCTTCACGATCTCGGTCAAGGGCTTGATCGGCAACATGACGCGCGAAGCCAACGTGAGCGACGCGAACATCTTCGCCGGCGGCTCGCACTCGGCCTCGTCGGAGGACGAAGAGATCGTCTGGGGCATCGATGCCGACATCGGCGTGAAGCTGCGCCTGACGCCGCGCATCGCGGTTACGGCCGGCTACAACTTCTTCTTCCTGGACAGCGTCCTTCGCGCGCACGACGCGATGGACTTCGGCAACGCCGTCACCGGCGCGGTCCAGGCGAAGCAGGACACCGATCAGCTGATCGTCCACAGCTTCTTCCTGGGTGTGAACTTCAACTTCTAGCTCACACGCGAGAACGAACTTCGAAGGCCCGTCGGCTCACGCCGGCGGGCCTTTTTTTCGTCGGCTACATCTCGTCGCGCGGGCGCTTCGACCCACGCACGCGGTCGTACAGGCGGTAGGCCGCCTTGAGCTTCGCCGATCGCACGACCTGCAGCGTCGACGAATGGCGGCGGGCGTTCGCGATCGACGCTTTGAACTGTGTCTTCTTCCCACCCCCTTCGAGCAGGTCGTAGACGGCGGCACCCTCGGCGAACGCGGCTTCGACGGCGTATCCGAGATGCAGCGATCCCAACGCGAGCTTGCGGTCGAACCGCTCGTCGAAGGCCGACTGCACGTTGTAGCGACGCGCGCCCACGCCGAAGTCGTACAGCATCGAGACGAGACGCCCGCCCACCGTCATCTGCGAGAGTTGCAGCTCGTCGCGCGCCGCGAAGCGCGCGGCGAGCTCTCGATGGAACGCGATGCGCGGCCCTGCGTAGAGCCCGATGTCCCAACGAATCTCGTGCAGCGCGTTCAACCGCCTGAAGGCCTCGTCGAGACCCGACGCCTCCACAGGACGGAGATCGACGACCCCGTGTCGCTCGAGGTTCGCGCGCCGGTTGTACATCTTCGACCGCGTGCTCTTGCTCAGGCCCGCACGGTACGTATCGAATCCGTCGCTCGTCTCGACGAGATAGCTGTCGAACGCGTTCGCCTCGCGCACCAACGCGCCGCGCACGTCCTGCGCGGTCAGCAGGCGATGCGTCGCGCTGCCGCGCTCGAGATCCGAGAGCACCCACTCGTCCCAGTCGTCCTCCGCGAACAGGTGGTCGACGAACGCGCACGCCACCTCGCTCTCACGACCGCGCGGCGCGATGAAGTCCAGATACTCCGTGCGGACCGTGCCGGGGCCGTTCCAGCAGTTGCCGATGAAGTGCAACCGGCGCACTTTGAGGATGCGCCGAACGCGCGTGCGCTCGCGGTAGAGCGGCGCGATGCCGCAAAGCGCCCCGCTCCCGTCGTGGGCGACCAGAAGCCGCAGCTCGAACCCGCGCTCTTCGGCGTAGGGCTGCCGCGAGAACACCGCCCACCAGAGCGACTGCCAGTCCCAGCTCATGAACAGCGGATCGGCGGTCGAGGCGAGAAGCAGCTCGGTCCAGGCGGCTTCCGCCGACGCGAGCTGCGAGGCATCCCAGCGGCTGACCGTGAGCTTCGACAAGGTCGCGCTCCCCCGCCGGACCGTTCGGTCAGTCGTTGATGGCGACGGCGATCGCCGCCGCGCTGGCCGCCGTCCCGAGCAGATCGCCCAGGGGCGACAGCAGCTGCGTGAAGCGGCGCGACCAGTCCGTGAGCCCCGTCGGATGCACGTACACGATGTCGCCGGGCTCCAGCATCACGCGCCGCCCGTTGCCGCGCATGATCCGGTCGGTGTTGACGGTGAAGACCCGCGATCGGCCGTCGCGCTGGGTGCGAACGATGCGCACGGTCGCCTTGTCGGCCAGGCCTTCGTTGAAGCCGCCGGCCAACGCGACGCCTTGCAGCAGCGTCGTCGGCCCGATGATCTGATGCGCGCTCGGCGTCTTCACCTCGCCGAGGAAGAAGACGCGGTCGCGGTAGACGTCCACCATGCGGACGGAGACGCGCGGATCGTTGATGTACTCGCGGTACGCGAGGGTGAGCTCGTCGTGCAATTCGTGGATCGACTTGCCGACCGCCTTCATCGGCTTGAGCAACGCGGGCGAGATGGTGCCGTCACGCAGGATGCGCTGCTGCGACGTGAGCTCGGGCTCCTGCCAGACCTTGATCTCGAGCTCGTCGCCGACCTCGAGGCGAAAGACGAACTCCTTCGGCGGCAGCTGGGCCGGCTTCGCCTCCGCGACGACCGGCGTTTCGGGCTCCACCGCAGGCGTGGGCGGCGGGGCGACCTCGGGGTGTCCGTCGGGACTGCCGATCTCCGACGTCGTGATGGCCGCCGCGGGCGGCTGCGCCGGCGCGGGTGTCACGACGCGTTGGGGCAACCCGACGGAGCTGGTGATCGAGAGCGACGGGCCGGGCGGCGGCGGCGGAACCTGTCCCGGCGGCGTCCCGGCACCGGTGTTCGCAGCGCATGCCGTGCACAGCAGCGAGACGAGGACCAACGAACGACGCTTCCAACCGGCCATCGACCTGCCTCCCAAGAGCCTCTGCCATGGCAATCGGTCATTATCCCGAAACACCGGACGGCGAACTCCCCGAGCCTGGGGGCCGTTTGGTCGGTGTCAGGGTCGGTGCAGCCGCCAGGCGAGCTCGGCGAGGTCGGGCACGGCTCCGATCCGGCCCAGGCGGTACGGGTCGTCGCCGTCGGTGGCGAACCCGGGGGCCGTCGTCACGGCAGCCCGGTAGTGCGCGGCGACGCAGTCGCGCACGCGGTCGTCCTCGGATCCGTTCGGGTAGCAGAACAGGTCGACCGTGCGGTCGAGCCGCGCCTCCAGCCGCGCGCGGCTGTCGCGGATCTCGCGCAGGAGGCCGTCGTCGTCGAGCGTCGGCAGGATCGGATGACTGAGGCTGTGGGACCCGACGGTGACGACGCGCTCATCGAGCGCCCGCAGGTCGTCCCACGACATCATGTCGAAGGCGGCACGTTGCGCGGCGTCGGGTTCGAAATGCGGCGTCGCGTCGCGGATCCGGGTCTCCTCGGCTTCGCGCGAGGGCAGGTCCATGGCCTTCATCCGCTCGATGGCCGCTTCGATGTCGTGAACGCGCACCGTGGTGCGATCGGCGACCGACATCGAATGCAGCCGTTCGCGCACCTCGTGGTTCCAGAGCCATCGGCCCTCGTCGAGGAGCGTCGGACAGACGAAGAACGTCGCCGACAACGACAGCTCCGCGAGCAGCGGCGCCGCGAGCGTCGCGTTGTTGCGCAGCCCGTCATCGAACGTCAACGCGAGCGCGTTCGCCCCGTCGCCCGACCGCAGGCGCTCGGCGAGCCCGCCGAGCGGCACGACGTCGAAGTTGCGCTTGCAGTAGGTCAGCACCGCCCGAAGCTTCGACGCGGGAAACGCGTCGCCGCCCACGCCGTGGAACATCAGGACCCGCGCCGCGGATCGGCGTGTTGCGGCGCGCCTCGAGTAGCCGGTGGCGAACGCGACCTTGTGGACGAGACGCGACAACGGCGACGTCATTCGTCGCGCCCCCACAACGACGTTTCGGGGTGATTGGCGAACCATCCGTACCACTCCGCCATCAAGCCGCGAAGGGGCGTGAGGCGCAGGTCGGTGGAGGCGCCGCCGACACACACCCCTTCCATATTCCAGACGCTTCGCGTCTCCCGATCGGTCCGCACGCCGTTGTCGTCCGTCGTGAAGGAGAACGAAAGCTCGCCGACGTCGCGCCGAAACGCCGCGGCAGAGCGTGAGGCGCGGTCGTACCAGATCGTCACGGGCACCCCGTTGACGGTCTCTTCGACGACCGGCGTCTTCTCGAGGTCTTGGAACGCGTAGGCGCGCGTGACGCCCCCCACGTCGATGCCGTAGACGAGATCCGAGAGCGCGAGCCGGCGGTCGCGCGTCTGGATCGTCGGCCCGAAGTCGGCCGGTAGGTAGCTCGAGCCGCTGGCGGCGCTCGTGCGCCCGAAGTACCCGCGGTCATCGCGCCGGCCCATGAGGCGCGGATCGGGCTTCATGACGTCGCCGGCCGGGTGCGTGCGCCGCCAGTCCGACCAGGTCGTGTGGCGGCCCGTCGGCATGCGTTCCAGCACCACGCCCTCGAGCTCGCCTTCGAAGCACTCGCCGGTCAGGTGCATCCACAGCGAACGCGTCTGGTGGTCGTAGAGCACGGCCGTCCCCTGGAAGATGCCCTCGAAGCCGAAGGTCAACCGGCGGTCGTTCACGACGGGATCGAAACCGATCCCGGACGAGCAGATGACTCAGTAGGTGACGGCGATCGGAATGCCGCGGATCAGGTCGTTCACCACGTGGTGATACGAGATCATCGTCACCGGATACGCGCGCGCCTGTCCGCGCACGACCACCCCGAACACCTCGTCGTCGTGGCGTAGGAACGAGGCTTGCGCCGCGGGCACCGTCGCCGGCTCGTTGGCCGGCAGGAACCGGTCGTGCTCGATGTAGAACTGCGACCGGGGGAAGCGTCCGATGCGGTCGACGGCGTTTTCTCGTGCGGGCGGCGGCGGCGCCGGGTCGTCGCGAAGAAAGAAGTACCAGACCCCGGCCGCGCCGATCACGATCAGCCAGACCGCGTACTTCATGCCGGGCGATCGTCCTTCGGCATGCCCGTGCGGAACACGATGTCCCACAGCGGCTGGCTCACGCCGAACATGCGCTCCCAGTGCTTGTGGTGATGCGCGAGGTGGTAGCGCTTGAGGAACTTGCCCCAGCGCGAGCGCGGCCTCGCATGGTGCGTGTAGTAGTGCGTGAGGTCGTAGATCATGTAGCCGATCAAGAGGCCTGCCATCGCGGCCATCGCTTCGGGCGTGGGCAGCAAGATGCGCAGCAGCCCGTAGATCCCGGTGGCGATGACCAGCCCCGCGACGGGCGGGAACACGAGCCGGGTGCCGTCCCACGGATCGAGGTGATGGATGCCGTGCGCGAGGAAGTGGAACTTTCGGCCGAAGGCGGAGCGCGGCTTGTAGTGGAAGACGAAGCGGTGCAGGACGTACTCGGTGAGCGTCCAGAGGACCAGGCCGACGCCGGCCCACAGGGCGGCCCGCCCGGGCGCCAGGCCGAGCCACTCGATCGCGCCGCCGAAGAGCAGGGCCACGATGGGCACCCACACGACGGGGACGATCCACCACGGAATGTGGCTCATCAGCTCGAGCACGTCGTTGCGGAAGATGCGAAGCGAGCTCGACCAGCGCGGCGGCTGACGCACTTCGGCATCCGAGGCGACGCGCGCGTTCGCGTCTTTGGCGGCGCGCACGCCGATCGCGTCGTGCACCCACGCGTCGTACGCGTCCCCCAGCGCGCCGACCTGGCCCAAGATCGGCCGGCGGAGATCGACGAGATCGGTCGTTGCACGGGTCGAGGACATGTCGAGCGGATTGTACCGCGCCGGTCACGCTCTCCGTCCTGCGCGCGTGGCGATGGCGCACTCCGAGGCATAATCGGGCGCAATGCGTACGTGCTTCTCCCACCGGGCCCTGCTCGTTTGCTCGGTCCTGCTGCTGACCGCCGGGTGTTCGACGCAGCGCACGCTCATCATCGAGAGCGACCCGTCGGGCGCGACCGCGTGGATCAACGGGGAGCGCCAACCGCAGACCACCCCGATCCGCTATCCGTTCGACTACCCGGGGACGTTCTGGGTGCGGCTCGAGAAGCCGGGGTACCAGTCGATCAACACGGAGATCGAAGTCCCCGTCGGGCTGGAGGGGACACCGGTCATCGATCTGTTCTTCGAGACGACCGTTCCGACGCGGGACTACCGGCACGTGCTCACGATGAAGCCGATCCCGCTCGAGCCGGGGGAGACGGACGTGCAAGGCGCGTTGGATCGCGCGCGCGCGTTCCGGGAGCGCGCGGAGCGCGAGGCCAAGGAACCCGGCACGCCGGGACGCCTCGACCGGTGATCGAGCGTTCGCCGTTCCGGGACATGCGGGCGCTGGTGCTCGGACTCGGCCGGTTCGCCGGCGGCGTGGAGACGGCGCGTTTCCTCGCGAACGAAGGCGCTCGAGTCGTCGTCTCCGACGCGGCCCAGCGCGACGCGCTCGGCCCAAGCGCCGACGAGGCCGAGGCGCTAGGCGCGTCGTTGCGCTTCGGCCCGCAGACCCCGTCGCTGCTGGAGGGGATCGACGTGGTCATCGCGTCGCCCGCGATGCCCTTCGACCACCCGGTGATCGAGGCGGCCCGCGAACGGTCCGTTCCGGTCACGACCGAGATGAACATCGTGCTCGCCCGCTGCAAGGCGCCCGTCTTCGGCGTGACGGGCACCAAGGGCAAGTCGACGACGGCAACGCTGCTCGCCAACATGCTTCGAGCGGCGGGTCACGACGTGTACCTGGGCGGCAACATCGGACGGCCGCTCGTGGCGAGGGTCGACGACATTTCGCCCGACGCGCGCGTCGTGCTCGAGCTGTCGTCGTTCCAGCTCTGGTGGACGCGACGCATTCGGATCTCGCCGCACGTCACCCTCGTGACGAACCTGTTCCCGGATCATCTCGACCGACACGTGACGATGGAGGCCTACGCGAAGGCCAAGCGCGCAGCGCTCGACTATCAGGGCCCGGACGACGTGGCCGTGCTCCCGTCGGACGACGAGGCGGTGCGCGCGGCGGGATGGCACGAGGCGGGCGCGGCGCGGCGCGTGCTCTACGACGCCGACAACCTGGGGTTGGCGGACAACCGGTTGCACTGGACGTCGCCCGACGAGCGGTCCGTGAGCCTGACCGGATGGCGACTGCTGGGCGCCCACAACCTGCGCAACGCGCTTGCCGCTGCGGTGGCGGCCTCCCAAGGCGAACGCACGACGCCGGACGCTGTCCAACGGGGCGCCTTGGCCACCGACCCGCTGCCGCACCGGTTGAATCCGGTGGCGGAGGTGGAGGGCGTGCTGTTCGTCGACGACAGCAACGCGACCAATCCGCGCAGCACGCTGGCCGCGCTCGAAGCCCTGGACCGGCCCGTCGTGCTGTTGCTCGGCGGCAGGGACAAGGGCACGGACCCATCCGCGCTGTTGGAGGGCGTGTCGAAGCGCGTCAAGGCGGTCGTCGGGTTGGGGACGACGGGCCCTTCGCTCGTGGCGGCGATCGGCAACGCGATTACGGCGCGGGCAAGCGACGACATGCGCTCGGCCGTGCGCGCTGCGCGCGACCTGGCGGCGCCCGGAGACGTCGTGCTGCTGTCGCCCGGCTACTCGAGCCTGGACGAGTACGCGTCGTTCGCCGAGCGGGGCGATCGATTCCGTCAGGCAATCGAGAGCCTTAAATCACGGCCTGCAAAGCCTTAACGTGGCCGTCGCGCACCTCGGGCCGTCGCCGGCAGCATGGTAGATTCGTGCACGTGTCGACGCACCTCTGCCAGACCTGCCATCTGAATCCGGCCACGATTCACTTCACCGAGATTCAGAACGACGAAAAGGAAGAGTTGCACATCTGCGAGTCTTGCGCGGCGGCGCAGGGACTGAACAACGAGGCGTTCGTTGCGAGCATGGTCGACACGATCAGCCGCAGCGTCACCGCGCCCGATCGCGCGTGTCCGCACTGCGGCATGACGTTCGAAGAGTTCCGCGCGAAGGGCCGCTTCGGCTGTCCGAAGGACTACGAAGTGTTCGACGAGGCGCTGACTCGCTTGCTCGCGAAGATGCATGCGGGCGCGAGCCGTCACAAGGGCCGGCTGCCCCGCGGCCAACACGAGGTCGAGACGACGGTCGGCGACCGGTTGTTGCAGCTGCGACGCGAGCTGCGCGACGCCGTGAAGGACGAGAAGTACGAAGACGCGGCGCGACTGCGGGACGAGATTCAAGGCATCGAGAAGGCGGCGACGGAGCAGCGGTCGTGGCCCGATCCTTCGGCGCACTGAGGACGCCTGACCGACGATGGATCTCAACGACCTCGACACACGCGGCGGCGAGTGGTTGCGCGGCACCGGCGAGCGCTCGGACGTCGTGATCTCGTCGCGTGTGCGCTTGGCGCGCAACCTCGCCGGCTTTCCGTTCCTCGGGAAGGCGGGGGACGAACAGCGGGGCGAGATCGTGCAACGTGTACGCGGGCCGTTGGCCGGCCTGAAGCTGCACCGCAAGTCCTTCTACATCGACCTGGACGACACGGACCGCATCTTCAGCCGGATGCTCGTCGAGCGGCACCTGATCAGCCGCGAGCTGGAGAGCTCGAAGGGCGCGCGCGGCGTGGCGTTTGGTTCGAACGAGGTCGTGAGCGTGATGGTCAACGAAGAGGACCACCTGCGCATTCAGGCGATTCGCTCGAGTCTGGCGCTGCGCGACGCGTATCGCGTCGCCGTCGAGGTGGACCGCCAGCTCGAGCAGGAGCTCGACTTCGCCGCCTCGAACCGCCACGGATACCTGACGGCGTGTCCGACCAACGTCGGCACGGGCATGCGTGCGAGCGTGATGTTGCATCTGCCCGCGTTGGTGCACCTGAAGCAGATCGAGAAGGTGTTCCGGGCGGCGTCGCGCACGGGACTGACGGTGCGCGGGTTCTACGGCGAAGGCACGATGGCGTCGGGCGACCTGTATCAGATCAGCAACCAGATCACGCTAGGCAAGACGGAGGACGAGATCCTCGACGGGTTGCGCCAGATGCTCCCGAAGATCTTGGAGTACGAGGACATCTGCCGCCGCGAGCTGTCGACGCGCGGGCGAACGAAGCTCGAAGACAAGTGCCATCGCGCGCTGGCGATCCTGCGTTCGGCGCGCTGCCTGACGAGCGAGGAGGCGATGCAATTCCTGTCGTCGGTGCGGCTGGGCATCGTGATCGACATCCTGCAGGGCGTGGACTTGCGGCGCGTGAACGAGCTGTTCGTGCTGACGCAGCCGGCGCACCTGCAGCAGCTCGAAGGCCGGGCGTTGGAGCCGGAAGAGCGGGACGTGCGCCGGGCGACGTTCGTGCGCGAGCACATCACGTAGCGAGGTTCTCGGATGGCGCGCGAGTACTCGGCCCATCAGCGCAAGCTGATTCGCAACTACTACCGGAATCGCGACGCGATCGATGCGCAGCGGTTGACGGAGCTGGTGACGGAGATCTATCTGGCGACCACACCGAAGCGCACGGCGCAGCTGTGGAAGCGAACGCGCGAGCTGCTGGAGCGGCAGGACGGGCTCGATGCCGGCCTGATCGAGCGAATCTGCGAAGAGCGTGACGTGGAAACGCTGGCCGAGATCGCGCAGGCGCGGTTCTTGGCGTAGGGGACTTCGTCTTGTAGCTGCCCGACCGGGCGCGCCCTTCGTTGGGCGACCACGAGGGTCTTCCGGCGGGCACGCACGATTCGAACGCGATTCGGCGTAACCGCGCGCGGTCCGCAGACGATATCCCCCCAGGGGTGGGGCGCGGCCGAGAAGGGCTCTCGGTTCGTCCTCGGCGCCGGGCGTGTTCGACGGGCTCGCGCCCGCGCCGACCGAGCTCCTTGCGACGCCGCGGGCCTGGTTCCCGCCGTGGACCGAAGTGGACACAGCCGCGCGCAACGCGCGCGTCGACTGCAGCGGGCCGCGCGTTTGTGCGCACATTGTGCAGGCGCGCCCGAAAACGCCGCTGGCGCAAGGACTTGCGGCTCCGTTTGTGACGCCGTTGCGAGTCGCGCGGTCAGATTGCGCCAAGCTGAAGGCAGCCGAAACGCTGGCACGGAATCTGCGTCGAGGACGTACGCAACCGACAAAGGCTCTTGGAAGTCCGGCGTCCCGTGCCAGGGTGGCACGGAGAGCGGTGAACGGCTGCCATCACGGCACGTCGTACGCGGCTCTCCGACCCGCCCGGCCGATCTGTTCGGGATTGGTTCCCGAACGGTCGTTTCCAACCGGGTCACCGGCCCCCCCCGGGGCGACAATCGGTTGACGCCCGCCAACGGGGCGACAATCGGACGCGGAGATCACATGTTCGACCGATTCACCGATCGCGCACGCAAAGTCATGGGCCTCGCACGTCAAGAGGCGCAGCGGTTCAACCACGACTACATCGGCACCGAGCACATTCTCCTCGGGCTGGTGCAGGAAGGGTCCGGCGTCGCGGCATCCGTTCTCAAGAATCTCGACATCGACCTGAAGAAGATCCGTCAAGAGGTCGAGAAGCTCGTCAGCAACGGCACGAGCATGGTCACGATGGGCCAGCTGCCCTTCACGCCGCGCGCGAAGAAGGTCTTGGAACTCTCGCTCGAGGAAGCGAGCAACCTCGGTCACACGTACATCGGCACCGAGCACCTCCTCCTCGGCCTCATCCGTGAGAACGAAGGCATCGCCGCACAGGTGCTGCGCAACCTCAAGGTGAAGCTGGAAGACGTGCGCGACGAGGTCCTCGAGCTACTCGGCGCCGAGCCGACCGATCCCGACGGCTCCGACGATCCGACCGAGGTCGGCGCGAGCACCGGCTCCGGCGGCGGCGGCAAGTCGAAGACCCCCGCTCTGGACGCGTTCGGCCGCGACCTCACCGAGTACGCGCGCGAGAACAAGCTAGACCCCGTCATCGGCCGCAAGCGCGAGATCGAGCGGGTCATCCAGGTCCTCTGCCGGCGCACCAAGAACAACCCCGTGCTGCTCGGCGAAGCCGGCGTCGGCAAGACCGCGATCGTCGAGGGCCTCGCCCAGAACATCGTCGGCTCCGACGTGCCGGAGATCCTGCGCAACCGCCGCCTGGTCGTACTCGACCTCGCGATGATGGTCGCGGGCACCAAGTACCGCGGTCAGTTCGAGGAACGCATCAAGGCCGTCATGACCGAGGTGCGCCGCTCGAAGAACGTCATCCTGTTCATCGACGAGCTGCACACGCTCGTCGGCGCCGGCGGCGCGGAAGGCGCCATCGACGCCAGCAACGTGCTCAAGCCGGCGCTGTCGCGCGGTGAGGTGCAGTGCATCGGCGCCACCACCCTCGACGAGTACCGCAAGTACATCGAGAAGGACGGCGCGCTGGAGCGCCGCTTCCAGACGGTGATGGTCAACCCGCCGAACAAGGACGAGGCAAACAAGATCCTCATCGGCCTGCGCGACAAGTACGAGGCGCATCACCGCGTCAAGTACACGAACGACGCGCTCAAGAGCGCCGTCGAGCTGTCCACCCGCTACATCAACGGCCGCTACCTGCCCGACAAGGCGATCGACGTCATGGACGAAGCGGGTGCGCGCGTGCGGCTCAAGTCCATGACCCAGCCGCCGGATCTCAAGGACCTCGAGACCGAGATCGGACGGCTCGAGCGCGAGAAGGACGAGGCGGTCGCGGCGCAGGACTTCGAGCGCGCCGCCCAGCTGCGCGACCAGGCCCAGAAGGTGCGCCGCACCAAGGACCAGCTCCTGCGCGAGTGGCGCGAGAAGACCCAGAACAACACCGGCGTCGTCGACGAGGAGATCATCCGCGAGACGGTCTCCAAGATGACCGGCATCCCGCTGACGCGCCTCGAGAAGGCCGAAGCCGAACGACTGCTCCGGATGGAGAAGGTGCTGCACGAGAAGGTCGTCAGCCAGGACGACGCGATCCAGGCCATCGCGCGCGCGCTGCGCCGCAGCCGCTCGGGGCTCAAGGACCCGCGCCGGCCGATGGGCTCGTTCATCTTCCTGGGTCCGACCGGCGTCGGTAAGACCCACCTGAGCAAGACGCTCGCCGAGTTCATGTTCGGCGACCCCGACGCCCTCATCCAGATCGACATGTCCGAGTACATGGAGAAGCACACGGTGAGCCGGCTGGTCGGCGCGCCTCCCGGCTACGTCGGCTTCGAAGAGGGCGGGCAGCTCACCGAGCAGGTGCGCCGCCGGCCGTACTGCGTCGTGCTGTTCGACGAAATCGAGAAGGCGCATCACGATGCCTTCAACATGCTGCTGCAGATCATGGAAGAGGGTCGCCTGACCGACTCCTTCGGCCGTCACGTGGACTTCCGCAACACGGTCATCATCATGACGAGCAACATCGGCGCGGACGCGATCAAGAGCCAAGGCGGCCTCGGCTTCCAGAAGGAGACCGAAGAGGCGACGCACGGCCGCATGAAGGAACAGCTGATGAAGGAGGTGGAGCGCCACTTCCGTCCGGAGTTCCTGAACCGCGTCGACGAGATCATCGTCTTCCGCCAGCTCACGCGCGACGACCTCACGCAGATCATCGACATCGAGACCGTCGGGCTGTGCGAGCGTCTCGAGCAGAAGAACGTCCACCTCTCGCTCTCGCCGGAGGCCAAGGAGTTCATCATCGACGAGGGGTACAACCCCGAGTTCGGCGCGCGGCCGCTGCGCCGCGCGATTCAGCGGATCCTCGAGGACCCGTTGGCCGAAGAGGTGTTGCGCGGGAGCTTCCCCGAGAACACGAAGGTGACGGCCATGCTCAAGGACGGCCGGATCTACTTCGAGACCGCTCGGGACGAGCCGAAGGCCGAGCCGCCGGCCGAGGAAGAGCCCGAGACGGTCGATGCCGTCGCGGATGCCGGCGACACGCCCGAATCCGAGACGAGCGAGTAGGAACGATCCAGGGCGGACCTCGCGGGGGGCCGTCGAGCGCGCGCACGATCCGCACGGGCCCCCCGGCCTCCCCGAACCCTAACGTGCCCCGTCCGTTCCACTGCTCACACGCAGCGACCTCGCTGCGCGCGGACGTACGATGGCGCCCCCATTGGGGGCGCCCCCGTGCGCCGCGGAGGCCGATCGGATGAATGGCAAGCTGAACCTGACCTTTTCCGTCGCTACGTTCATCGCGGCGATCGGCCTGCTCCTCTCCCAACGCTGCATGAACGAACGGCTGAACCGCGTCGAGCAGGTCGTCCAGAAGGACGGCGGGGGCCGACCGGTCGGCGCCTACGGCCCGCGAACGAACCCCGCCGGCACGCGCTATCCCGACGAGCCGGACGAGAACGGCGGCGAAGACGAGGTCGGGGACGGCGACTACGTCGATCCGATCGACGTGCGGGATCCGCTCGTCAAGCTCGACTACCTGATCGAGAAGATCCGCGAGATGGAGGACGACAACTTCGAGTCCTACAGCGACCTCTCGCAGGACCTCATCGCGATCAAGCGCGAGATCGGCTACCTGAAGTCGTCGCAGCGACGGCTCATTCGCGGCCTCGCGTCCGGCGGCGGGCTCGCCGGCTTCGCGCCGACGCTGCCCAAGCTCGGCACGCCGATCGACGGCGGCATGCGCGAGAAGTTCATGAAGGAGGCCGCCGCCCACGGCGTGAAGGTCGAGGAAGGTCGCGTGTCCGTGCGCGGGTTCCTCAACATGTCGCCCCGCACGAACATGCCCATCGAGTTCTTCGTGACGCGCTATCCCGAGTCGAGTCACGAGACGCTCGTGCACCTCGTCGGCGACAAGAGTCCGGCCGTCGTGAACGAGAACCCGTATCGCGCGCTCGCAGGGCTGCCGACGGCGGTCTACAAAGGCATGCTCGCAGCCGGGTTCGAGCAAGGCATGTTCAGCCGCCCGGATCCGGACAGCGATCCGCAGGACCCGAAGTGGCTGCTTGCGACGGGTGACACCGTCTACGTGTACCTGAAGTACGAGAACGACGAGGGCGTCCACGTCGCGCGGGCCACCGACTGGGTCATCGACCCGTCGACGGGCACGGTGCTCCCCCACGACTGCTTCAAGTTCGGGGGGTCGATGCGCCACGACGACTTCGAGACGGGCGAGGAGGCGCTGCTCTCCGAGTCGCGCGGGCTCATCGTGACCGTTTGGCCCAATGCCGGCGCCATCGTCGAGGTGGCCCTCCAGTCGTCGCTGCTCAACAACTACCAGTACAACTTCGAGCGCATTCCGGAGCTGAACAGGGAAACCGAGCTGTTCCTCGAGGTCATCTTCTCGAAGGAACCGTTGGACGTGAAGGGCGACGGCGCCAAGCCGATCGCGCCGCCGAAGAAGGCGCCTGCCAAGGACGACGATGAGGGCGAAGACAAGTAGTGGCCGAAGCACGCACCTCGAGCGGAACGACCTGGGCGCAGGCCGCGCGTGACCTCGCGCGGCGTGTGAACCGACGTCGCGCATGGAACGCGGCGCTGCGGCCGATCGGGATCGGGCTGCTCGGCGGCGCCGTGCTCGGACTCGCGCGCAGGTTGATGATCGCGCCGGACGTCGCGCCGCAGGTGAACGTCCCGATCTTGCTCGGAGCCGGGCTGCTTGCCGGCTTCGTCGTGGGCATCCGCGCCGCGCGGGGCGCGCCGCGCACCGAGATCGCCGACGCGGCTTGGGCGCTCGACCGCCTGGCGCGCGCCAACGAGCGCGGGCTCACGGCCGCGGTCGTCGACGGACCGGCCGCGTCGGAAGCTGCCTGGGCGCATCCGGCGGTGCCGTCGCCACCGCGCGTACGGCTGTTGCCGCCGGCCGGCCTGGCGACGACGGTCGCGGCCGTCTTGCTGGCGGCCGTCGCCGTGCTCGGGCCTGCCCGTACCGACGCGTCGAAAGCGGCCGACGCGTCGCCGTCGTCGGGCGGGACGCCCGCCGCAGCAGGTGGCCCGGCCGAGGCCGCGCGCGCGGCGGATGCCGAGGCGGTCCGCGCCGACGCCCGCGCCGCGGCGCGCGAACGCGTGCGACACGCGCTGGGCCTGTCGCGTGACGGCAACGTGGATCCCGCCGAGCTGGCCCGGACGCTCGACGACCCGAGGGCGCGCACGAAGGCGCGTGAGGCCGCAGAGGGCGACGACGCGCTGGCCGCCGCGCTGGATGACGGACATGCTGCCCCCGAGGAGATCGCGCGGGCGCTGGGAGGCGCGAACGACGAGCGCGAACGCGCGCTGCAGCAACGGCGAGCTGCCGTGCTGGCCCGCGGGCGGGCGGCGTTGCCTCCGGTCCCGCCGCACCGCCGGGACGTGGTGGCGCGATATCAGGACCTGCGACGGAACGCGGCCGAACGGGGGCATTCCGTCCCGAACGATGCGAGCGGCGCTACACCCAGACGCCCCGCAATGGGAGATCGATGATGACGACCGGCAAGACCGGCGTATGGCTGATCGGCGCCTGTGGCGGCGTGTCCACCCTGACCGTCGTCGGCGCGCGCGCGATCGCACGTGGGTTCAAACCCCCCGTCGGCATGCTGACCGAGTCCCCGCTCCTTGCGGGGCTCGACCTGCCCGACCTGCAAAAGCTGGTGTTCGGCGGCCACGAGGTGCGCGACACGGATTTCCACTGCGCGGCGCTCGAGTTCTCGCAGCGTGTCGGCATCCTCGACAACACGCTCTTGCACGTGCTGCATGAGGACATCCAGGCGATGGACGCCGAGATTCGTCCGGGCTTCCTGGTGAACCCCAGTGACGCCGTCCGCACGATGGCCGCACGCCACGCGCACGTCACGGAGAGCCCGCGTGAGACCGTCGCGGCGATCCAGAGCGACCTGCGCTCGTTCCAAGAGCGCAACGAGCTCGACACCGTCGTCGTGGTCAACGTTTCGAGCACCGAGCCGCCCGCGCAGCTTCCGATCGAGTACGCGGACCTCGACGCCTTCCGCAAGGTCATGGATGGCGACAGCCCGCGTGATGGGTTGAGCTGCAGCGTCGTCAACGCGTATGCCGCGCTCGACGCAGGATTTCCGTACGTCAACTTCACGCCTTCGCCCGGCAGCACGATTCCGGCGTTGATGCGGTTGGCCGACGAGCGCGGCGTGGCGCACATGGGCGCCGACGGCAAGACGGGCGAGACGCTCGTCAAGACGGCGCTGGCACCGATGTTCGCCGGCCGCGCTTTGAACGTCCTCTCGTGGGAGGGCTACAACATGCTCGGCAACCGCGACGGGTTCGTGCTGAACGACCCGAAGGCGCGCGAGAGCAAGACGATCTCGAAGGACAAGGCGGTGCGGCAGATCCTCGGTCACGACGACGCGCACACGAAGGTGACGATCGACTACGTCCCGAGCCTGGACGACTGGAAGGTCGCTTGGGACTACGTGCACTTCGAGGGCTTCATGGGCGCGCGCATGTCGATGCAGTTCACGTGGCAGGGCAACGACTCCGCGCTGGCGGCGCCGTTGATCCTGGACCTCGCGCGGTTCGCGTCGTTCGCGCAGGCGAACGGCGAAAGCGGATTGATGCTGCACACCGCGTCGTACTTCAAGAGTCCCGCCGGCGTCGACGAGCAGAACTACGTCAAGCAGCTCGCATTGCTCGAGGGATACGTCGCCAAGCATCGCGCGGCCAGGCGCGCCCGCAAGGAAGAGCGCTCGTAACGCGACCCTCGTGGTCGCCCGACAGGAACGCGCCTGGTTGGGCCGCCACGATGGCTGCCCCTACCTCACCAGAACGTCTCGCACCTTGCCGACCAGCTGATCCGGCGTAGACGGCTCCTGCAGGTAGATGTCACTCTCGCGCAGCAAGCGCCTGCGCACGACGTCCCTCGGCGTATAGCCCGACATGAAGATCACCGGGATCTCGGGATGCACGGCCTGCACCTTCTCGGCCATGTCCGGCCCGCCCATGCGAGGCATCACGATGTCGCTGATCATCAGCTGCACGTCCCCCTCGTACTGCTCGACGATGCGCACCCCCTCGGTTCCGTTGCGCGCCTCCAGCACGGAGAACGACGCCGACTCGAGCACCTCGCGCACCAGCGCCCGGACATCCGACTCGTCCTCGACGACGAGCACCGTCTTGTCGCTCGACGCGGCGCTCGCAACCGCGGGGCGCGTCGCCGGCTCGACGCGCGGCAGGTAGATCTTGAACGTGCTGCCGTGGCCAAGCTCGCTGTAGGCCCAGACGTTGCCGCCGTTCTCCTTCACGATGCCGTAAACGCTCGTCAACCCGAGACCGCGGGCATCGGCGCGCGACTTCGTCGTGAAGAAGGGCTCGAAGACGCGCCGCCGGACGGCGGGCGGCATGCCCTCGCCGGTATCGCTCAGCGCAACGCAGACGTAGGCGCCCGGCTCGACCGATGCGTGGGCGCGGCGGCAGGCGTCGTCGAGCTCGGTGTTCATCGTCTCGTTTTCGCGCAGCTCGACGTCGATGACCTCGTCGCGGCCGAAGGGATAGACGAACGAGGTGCCGACGAGGTCCGCGACCTCCCGATGGAAGAGGGCCGCCGCCGCGACGGACATTCACGGCCTGAATGCATCCCTCACATTCAGGCCTCGAGGAAGACCCCGAATTTCGGGTCTCGGGCCGGTCCCGCGCCCCAACATGACGCGAACGATGTCCGCCTCGCTCGCCGCTTGCCTCCTGGTCGTCTCGTTCGCTGCCGCCTCCCTCTGCGTCGACAGCCTCAAGAAATGGCGCCATGCGCCGCTCGCGGCTCTCTGCGCCGTGTGCTTCGCGCTGTGGATGGAGCTCGCGCGCTACGACCACGGGCATGGGGACGTGCTGTTCTCCATCGGTTGGGTCGGCGCGCCGATCGTGGCGATCTTCGGCGGCGCCTCGTGGGGCACGCGCCGCTTCTACGGGTGGCCCGACCTCGGCCCGCATCCGTCGCGCGCGGGCGCGCTGGCGGCGTTCATCGTGCTCGGCGTCCTCGTCGGGTCGCAAGTAAAGGTCGGGGACGTCGAGACCTCGATGCAGGGCGCCGACGCGTTGCGCGCGACCTGGCGCCAAGCCGGCGCGCGCGCCGCCGGCGGATTCCCGACGACGATCGAAGCGTTCGCGCCGGACGCGCCGAGAACGAGCATGGGCCTCTTCGCGCCGCCGGCGTTTCTGTACGGCCTCGACGAAGGCCAGCCCGTCATCGGGTTCCCGCTCGGGGGCGACAGCTACATGGTTCGTCCGTTGCCCAAGACGCCCGACGGCGCCGAGCCGAGCTGGCGCCGGCAGCGCCGCGCGCCGGATCCATTTCCGGCGGGATGGACGCCGTGACGTCGGCCGCGGGCAGCGGCGAGCGGCGACGCGCGCGATTGCGCGCCGACACGACACGCATCTGCTTGATCGTCTCGCCCCACGTCGCGAAGGGCGACTGGCTCGACACGCTGCAGCGCCTGCGCAATGTCGACATGGTGCAGCTACGCGCGAAGGGCCAACCCGACGAGCGGATCGTGGCGTGGGCGCAGCGCCTGCGCCCGCACTTCGCATTGTTGATCCTCAACGATCGCCCGGACCTCGTGCAGGACGCCGGCGCGGACGGCGCGCACGTCGGCCAGGACGACATGGACGCGGTGGCGGCGCGCGCGCTGCTCGGCCCCGACGCGATCTTGGGTCTGTCGACGCACGACGAACGCGAGGTTCGCGAGGCGCGCTCGCTGCCGGTGGACTACGTCGGCCTGGGGCCGTGCTTCGAGACCGGCTCCAAGGAGCTCGAGCTCGCGCCCGGGGGCGCGGCGCTCGTGCGACGCAGCCTGCCGGCGGCCGGCGATTTGCCGGTCTTCCCCATCGGCGGCATCACGCCGGCCAACGTCGCGTCGCTTGCCGCCGCGGGGGCGCGGCGCGTCGCGGTCGGCAGCGGCATCCTCGACGCGGCGGACCCGGTGCGCGCCGCGCAGGCCGTTGCAGGCGCCCTCGCGTAGAAACGCGCGAACCGAGCTTGCACCGGCCTGGATCGTTCGTTCCCCTATGGGGTCGTGATGAACATCCAACTGACTCCCCCGTCGGCGCGCGTCCTGTGGTCCGCGTCGCTTCTCGCCCTGGTGATCTTCGGCATCGCGCCGCCGGCGGCGAGCGACGAATTGGACATCGACGCGCGCCTCGTGGACGCGCGCCAGAAGGAGCTCCAGGAGAAGTCGTTCGAGGAAGCGCTCGCCATCTACGAGAGCCTGTTGGAAGACCGCGCTGCGCTCGGCGACGTGCGGCGCGGCAAGGTCTTGAAGGGCGCCGCCCGGTGCTTGCGGAACCTGGAGCGCTACGACGACGCGATCGCGATCTGGGACCAGATCCTCGCCGACCGCCAGCTCAAGGCGTCCGATCACGAGTGGGCCCAGGACGAGAAGAAGAAGCTCGCGCAGGAGCGCGCGCGCATCAAGAGCGAGCAGGATCGAGGTGAGCGCTTCGCGCAGGAGCTGGCCGCCATCGACAAGCAGCGGCGTGAAGAGGTCCGCGACTTCCTCCTGCGCGCGAAGAAGGCGTTTCGCGAAGGGCGCTATCAAGACGCCCGCCAAGCGTGCTACCGGGCCCAGGGCGCGGCAAAGCCACACGAGTCCGAGTACCAGGACGCGCAGCGGCTGCTCCAGCAGATCGAGCAGAAGCTCCCGAACCGCGGAGAGCTGATCGGAAACCTCCTGCGCTTCGTCCAGACGCTGCAGATCGAGGAGTACCAGCGTCTGCGGGAGAACGTGCGCGCGCTGTTCGAGACGGGACGGCGCTTCTACAAGGAAGAGCGGTTCGTCGAGGCGGACGACTCGTTTCGCCAGGCGATCCTCGCCATCGACGACAGCAGCTTCCGGGTGACGTCCGACGTCATGGACGCGGACGACTTGTCGCGCGACCGGCTCGACCTGCTCATGTGGATGCGCGAAACCCACACGGAGGGGCGCAAGCTCGGCCTGAGCTTCGCGCCGGAGCCGGTGCCGCCGGACCCGTCCAAGAAGGTCGGTGGACACGAGAATCGCTTCTACCGTTTCCTGGCGGACAACTTCACGGCGTCCGACGACACGAGTGATCCGCTGCGTTTCTACGAGATGTCGCCGCCGCGCGGGGAGCGGCGCTTCGGCGGGATGCAGGCCTCGAAGTTCGATGGCGGACTCAGCGCGGGGAAGGACGACAGCCTGCTCACCCGCGCACGGTGGGCGGAGCGCTGGATCCGAAGACAGATCCGCGGGGAGTGGTCGACCAGCGGCCGCCCCGTTCGGCGGCCGGGTTCCCGGCGGGCGGAGCAGGCGCCGCGCGTGCGCGCGCGCTTCGGTCACGTCATCTGCATCCAGGACAGCGAGTCCGTCCACCGCCGCATCGAGCGCGAGCTGATCGCGCCGTTCCGCGCCGAACCGCTCGAGATGGTGATCGACGTCCATCTGATGGCGGGCAACCTCGGCACGATCGTTCAGGCGACCGAGTCCCTCGGTGTGTTCGCGAAATTCAATGAGAGCGGCCACGAGCTCGTCGTGCGCAACAAGCTGGTGAGCGAGTGCGTCGAACACCTCCAGCAGCTGCCCGGCGACCCGTTGCTCCACGTCGGCAGCGTGACGCTCGACATGGGCACCGAGCACGCAACGGTGCTGCACGTGACCGACCTCACGAAGGACCATCCGGTCTTCCAGGGACTGACGCCGCCGCCGCTGACGGTGCCCCCCGACGCCGCGCGCTACGGCGTCTGGTTGGATCTGTACGTCGAGGACATGAAGCCGCGCCGCACGATGGGCCAGGCGCGCGCCGCGCTCTCCGTCGTCGGCAGCGTTCGGGAGCCCGTCAGCTCCGTGAACGTACCGAAGCAGAGCGGCGGACTTCGGCACACGCGTGTCCCGCTCCTCACGGAGCAGCGCATCGAGGCCGACCGCGAGTTGGAGCACGCCTCGACGTTCATGCTACTGGGCCTGCGGAATCCGTTCCCCGCGTCGAACGGCGAGCGCGAGCAACTGATCGTCCTGATCGGCGTTCGCCCGCGCGACGTCGCGACACCGGACACGGCGCCCGCGCTGCCGCCTTCGAGCCGGATCATCCCGGACGACTCGATCCGCCGGGACTACGACCTGCGATCGTTCAACGAGTTCATCGATCAATTCGTGTACGAAGGTTGGCCCGTGAACCTGCGCGCCGCGACGATTCCGCCGCCGCTCTCCGTCCTTCGCGAGTACCGCAATGACTACCTGGAGGACATTCTCGCGCGACGCGCGGGCATCGACCTGGCGCCGGACATCCTCAGCGTGACCGACAACACGTTGACGGCGACGCTCGGAAAGGTCGAGCACGCCGAGCTACAGAAGCAGATCGACGCGCTCATGGCGCACGAGAACGACCTGTTCGAGATTCACGTCACATCGGTCATTGCAGCCCAGGACCGGCTGACGGACTGGACGTCGCTCGAAGGCGTCGAGGCGACCGAGAACGGCTCCTTCCTGGCGGACGAGCGGGCGAGCGTCGAGCTGCGGCGCCGCATCGGTAGCGCAGCCGACGACAGTCTGTACGCGACGGACATCAAGCTGCCGGTGCGTGCCACCCAGCAGGTCGTCCACCAGAACCTGCGCGTGCGACAGATCACGAAGGACATCTACATCCGCAGCGTCGACGAGAAGACGAAGCGGTACACGCCGGTGTACGGCGTCGCGGAAGAGGGGCTCCTCGTCGAGATTCGGCCCGGCCTGACGGACGAGAACGGGTTCCGGCCCGTGCGGGTGCGCGCGCGCGCCGCGAAGCTCGCGGGCATCGAGACGAAGTCGTATCCGGGTGTGCCGATCAAGGAAGCGGCGATTCAGCTCCCCCGCTGGCATCGCGTCTCCGATTTCTCGGATGGGCAACAGATGAAGGACGGCGAGTCGTTGCTGCTTCCGATCGACATGCCGGGCGTGAGCGACGGACGCAAGATCGTCGTCATGGTCACGGTGCGGCAGGTGCAATAGAACGAGATCGCGGAACGCGATCTCGTTCGTGGGAAAGGACCAGGCGGCCGTAGGCGTCCTGGTCCGCGTAGGGGCGGGGCTTGACCCCGCCCGCGAACCGGTTGGTGCCTTCCGACGATGCCGCCGGCCCCCGATCGCGAGCGCTACGTCCGCGTCCGGTACCAGTCCTCCAGACACTCCGTATCGATGCCGAAGATCTCGTGCAGGATCTCCACCGGCTCGGCGTCCACGCACAGCTCCTCGCGCCCCGTCTTGCGCAGGATCTCGACGCTGCCGGGCCGCTCGCCGTAGCGGTAGATCTCGTTGCCGACACGTCGGGCCAGACGCAACGGCATGGAGCGGCCCCGATAGAACGACGCCTGCCAGGCCTGACGGTAGTTGTGCGGCGCCGCCGGTATGGGAATGACCGAGTAGATCGCGCGCTCGTCCTCGAGGCCGTAGCCGGGGTCGACCCAGGCCGGCTGGGACGTGACGTCCTGCCGTAGCTCCGGCCGCAGCGTCAAGGTCACCGTCAGCGTCGGGCCGCAGCGCGGCTGGAGCGCGAACGTGCCGAGCGGGTCCTCGAGCGTGCCGCCCGGCCGGACCGGGATCGGGCCCGCCATGAGCAGCGCGGGGTCGTAGAGCACCGGGCCGTCGTCGTAGTAGACGAGCACCGCCGCATGCGCCTGCTCGGTGACGAGGTTGTAGCCCAGCGCGCAGTGCGCGTTCGACCCGGCGCCGCGGAACACGTCCCGGAGCGCATACGCCAGCGAGAAGCTCGTGCCGCCGAGCCCGTACGCCGCGTTTTCGCGCAGGAGCTTGTCCGTCGCGCGGGGCCAGCTCTCGGGGTCGTCCGGGTGCTCGCACACCGCTCGGTTGTTCGAGAGATTCTCGTACGGCACCCGGGCGATGAACGCCTCGTAGATGCACTGCATCCGACTGGCGACGTCGCCGTCGTCGATCGCCGCGGCGTCGACGGAGAGCATGTTCAGCCTATGGCGGGTGATGACATCCAAGAAATAGGGATCCGCGGCTCAGACCCTGCCCGGTCCGGGGCACCAGTCTACCCCGTCAAGCGGATTCTTCCGTCGCTCCTTGCTCGGACGCCGTGGACGCGGCCTGGGGCCCGACGTGTCGATCGAGCCATCCTCGTAGCCCGAGGCGTTCTGCGAACCAGGGGAGCAAACGCCATACGAAAACCGCCGCGACGATTCCCATCACGATGCCGACGAGCACGTCCGACGGCCAGTGCTTCGCGGCATAGACGCGGCCGACCGCAGTGAGCGCCCCGTAGACCAGCGCGAGCATCCCCGCCCAGCGCGAGGCGAGCCACATCGCCGTCACGAAAGCGCCGATCGTCATGCCGTGGCGACTCGGGAACGACGGCCGGCCGGAGGCGCTCATGTGAAGGGAGATCGCCTCCGGATCCGATGCACAGGCCGCGAACTCCGCCTCGGTCGTCAGATGACGGTCGTAGTGATGCGGGGGCCGCGTACGATCGATCGTCGCCCACATCAATGATGCGATCCCCATGCACACACCGAACGCCCCTGCCGCCGTGAGGGTGGCGCGCAGCGCGGCGCGCCGGTTGCGGATCGCGATCACGACCGCGGCAATCAGGAACGCGACGATGGCGTATCGCTCCGATTGCAGAGCGACGAGGAACGAACCGAAGCCGGGCGAGTGCAAACGACAGTTGAGCAGGTGGATGATGTCGCGCTCGAGCTGCTCGAACCACCCGCGGTCGGCGGCGAGGAGCAGGGCGAGGGTGGGAGCGATCGACACGGCGGCAGTGTAGGGGCAGCCCCCTGCGTAGCCTCAGGGACTTCGTCTTGTGGCGGCCCGATCAGCGAGGCGCGCCACGCGGGCAACACGAGGCTCGCCCTACAACCCTCGTGGGAACCGAACGGCGACCGACGTGCCGCGACCTTCTTCGCTCTCGACCAGGATCCGCGCTCGGTGCGCGTCGGCATAGCGCTTGACGAGCGCCATGCCGATCCCGACGCCCGGGGCATCCCGCGTCAGCTCGTCGCCGGAGCGGTGGAAGGGCTCGAACAGCTGCTTGCGCGCCTCGCGCGAGATGCCGACGCCGCGGTCCGTGACACGGACGACGACGCGCTCGCCGTCCCTCACGACGTCGACGTCGACCGACTTCGTGTCCGATCGTCCGCTGTACTTGATCGCGTTGTCGACCAGGTTCAAGACGAGCGGACGCAGCAGCTTCGGATCGAACGAGACGGGACCCAGATCGGGCTCGACCTCGACGTTCAGCTCGACACCCGCTTCCGCCGCCTTGGGCGCCATCAACGCAACCGCTTGCTCGACGGCGTCGCCGATGTCGCCGAGCTCCGCGCTCGCTTCGGCCACGCCCCGCTCCAGCGCGGCCAGGTCCAATACCTGGTCCACGAGATTGCCCAATCGGCGCGTCTCGTCGAGGATCTTGTCGGCGTAGCCCTCGGCCGCTTCGGTGCTCGTCACCCACCCCTGACGGAGCATGTCCGCGTACATGCGAATGCCGGTCAGCGGCGTCTTGAGCTCGTGGGTGATCGCGGCGATGAAGTCTTCCTTGCGCCGCGCGAGTGCGATCTCACGGCGCACGCTGCGCATCAACACGAAGAAGCCGAGGGCGACGACGACCACCAACGCGCCGATGAGCAGCAGGAACCGTGTGCGCGCCTTCGTCCATGCGTCTTCGGCCGCGCGGTAGTCGGGCCGCGCGACGAGCTCGAGCGCCGCCGGCCCGCCGTCGTTGGCGAGGAGCACGGCGTCGATCTCCTCCGCGAGCGAGGCGCGCGACAGGCCGGCGCCGTCCGCGTCGACGGCGCCGACGCGGGCGAGCTGCGCCTGTCCGGCCTGCTGCCATCCGGCCGTGAGTCGAATGAAGGGATCGAGGGCGTACCCCTGGAGCAACCACCGGTCACGCCTGACCTCGCGATTCTGAGCGTGCGCCGCCGGGATCCAGACGAGACGCCACGCGACCAACGGCGGCGCGGGCGCCCCCACGTCGGCGGCGACGTACCGGTACTCCGTACGACGCACCTCCACCTGCTCCGTTCCGATGCGGCGGCGATAGCTGTCGATGTAGGCGGACCCGCTCGCGCGCTGCTGCGCGCCGGGTCCCGCGATCTCCTGCACGTCCGCCTGCTGACGGCGTTGCAGGAGATCCAGCTCCTCCTGCAGCTGCCCGCGCTCCTCGTTGGCGGCGATCACGTGCAGCGGATACGACTCGACGCGCGTCGCCGTCAGCAGACTCTTCTGCGCGGCCGTCGCCAGCTGCCCGCGCAGGTACGGGCCGTAGCTCGCCGTGATGGCCTGTCGCAGCCTGTCCTTGTCCTGCGCGAAGACCTGGGGCGCCTCGAAGACGCCCTTCGCACCGAGCTCCCACTGGAACCACCCGAGCACACGCTCGTCGCCGGACCGGTCGGTCAAGGCGTTGTCCTGGAACGCGAAGCTCTCGTATTGGATCTCACGCGGGATGAACCGGTCCTGGAACTCGTAGTAGTGCCGTTGCTCTTCGACGGTACGCAGACGGTCGAGATCGGCGACGGTCGCGTCCAGCCGCTGCTGCAGGACGTCTTGCGCGACACGGTCCATCTCCCGCAGTCGGAACGTGTGCTCCTGTCGAACGCTGTTCCAGCTCAGCAGGCAGAAGCCGATCGCCGGTCCCAGCAGCAATACGGCGAAGACCAGGAACGGGCGGCGCTGGAGGTGGCGGCCGGCGTTCACCCGCCCCACCGATAGCCCTTGCCGCGCACCGTGATGACGATGGCGGGGCGCGCAGGATCGCGCTCGATCTTCTTGCGCAACGCCGCGAGGGTGTTGTCGACCGTGCGCGTCTCGACGTTCGCCGTCGGGTACCCCCAGACGTCGAGCAGGAACTCGTCGCGCGTCACGACGTTGCCCTCGCGCGATCGCAGATGGCGGAGGATCTCCCCCTCACGCGGCGTGAGATCGATGTCGGTGCCGTCGCGCACCGCGCGCAGGCGTCCGAGATCGAACGTGACGCCGTCGATGTCGAACGTCTCGCCGTCGCCGCGGTCCATCCGCGCGCGTCGAATCTGCGCGCCGACGCGCGCGACGAGCTCCGCAAGGCCGAACGGCTTGGTGACGTAGTCGTCCGCACCGAGCTTGAGCCCGCGCACCTTGTCTTCGTCCGAGCCCTTCGCGGTCAGCATGATCGTCGGGACCTTCCAGCCGTCCTTGCGCAGCGCCTGGATGACCTCGAAGCCGCTGAGCTCGGGCAGCATCACGTCGAGGATCATGAGATCGAACGTCTCCTCGCGCGCGGCGTCCAGCGCCGCCGGGCCGTCGGGCGCGATGCGACACTCGTACCCCTGGAACTTCAGGGCTTCGGCCAGACCGTCGGCCAGGACCGGTTCGTCTTCGACGATCAGGATCTTGGGTGCATCCGTTCCCACGACTCTCTCCTCAGCTTCGATCCACGATGCGCACGACACGGCCGTCGATCTCGAGCACCAGGGTCCCACGCTGCGCCAGACGCGCATTCTCGAGGCGCGACGTCGTCCGCAGGAGCTCGAAGAACCGGTCGGACCAACGCGCGATCTCCTCGTCCACCAGCTGCGGCTTGGCGACACCGGCGTCGACCCAACCCTGCGCGCCGCGGTAGAAGAAGGTGCGCTCGCCCGCGCGACGAACGCCCGGAACCTCGATGCGCTCGACGTCGCGGTCGCCCGACGTGCCCAGATAGAACGTCGGGAGCCGTGGCGCGCGCGGCGCGGCGCGGCGCGAGCCCTGGTTCACGGCCTGCGCGTAGCCCGATCCGCCGGTCGAGCGCGCGCGCAGGTCGCGCAGGTTCTCGCCGGCGCGCTTGCGGTTCGCCAGCGTCGCCGTGTGATCGACGCCCTCCTCCGCGAGGAACGACGTGTACTCGGTGAGGATGCCGAAGCGCGTGGACAGGCCGACGATCTCCTCGACGATGTCGGCCTCTTCGCGGCCCTGCAGGCGCACCTGGTCGATGCGCTGCGCGATGCGCCGAAGCGCCCACACGCGCGCCGGAAAGTCGCCCAGCGACACGTCGCCGCGACGCCCCGCGCGCAGCAACGCGTGATAGGAACGCCGCACGGCGCCCTCGTTTCCGGACAGGACGGTTTCCGTCCGCCCGCCCCGCGCATAACGGCCGACGACGATCTGCTCGCGCCCCAGGAAGAGGTCCGACAGCTGCGTCGGCAGCCGGTCGGAGGCGTCCATCGCACCGAGGTCGAGCGTGAGGCGCGTCAGCGCCGGATGCTGAATCGTGCGATACAGCCGCAGCACCTCACGCTCCACGTCCTCGCGCGGTCCCACGTAGGCCGGAATGCCGCCATTGTCGAGCGCCAGCCGGTCGAGCAACACGCTGTTCACGTCGACACCGACCCCGAGCACGAACACCCGCACGCCCGACTTGTTGCGCTTGCGAACGCGGCTCAGGATCTGCGCGGGATCGATCTCGCCGACGGTCGGGCGACCGTCCGTCAGGAACAGCACGGCCGACACGCGTCCGGGCGAAGACGGCGCCGATACGGCGCGTTCCATCGCGGCGCCGATGTTCGACGCGCCGCCGGCCGCGCGCAGACGCTGTACGTACGAAAGCGCCTCGGCACGATGCTTGGCGTCGGCCGGTGCGACCGCGTCCCACAGCGTGTCGACCTCGTTCTCGTAGGCGAGCACGTTGAACCGATCCTGCGGCCCCAACGACGCGATGATCTTGCGGAGCCCGACGCGGACCTGCTCCAGCTTGTCGCCCGCCATCGAGGCCGACGTGTCGACGGCAAAGAGGATGTCCTTGGGCTGGCTCGACAGGCCTTCGCCGCCGTCGGCCGGGGACGCGACGTAGACGAAGTAGCCGCGGGCGTCGCCCTTGGGCCAGTAGGTCATGAGCATCGTGCCGACGCGGCTTGCCGTGGTCGTCCAGAAGACCTGGAACTCGGGCTCGCCGGGCTCGATGGCGCGCGTTACGCGCACCTCGGCCTCGCGCTTCGAAGGGCGATCGACCTCGACGTCGTGAGTCGGGCTGTAGATCGGCCCCAGATCACCCGGCGAATCGATCTTCACGCGCAGGGACACCTCGTCGACCGGCCGGTTGCGCAGCAGCGCGGTATGGAGCGGGAAGCGAAACCCCGTGAGCCCCCCTTCGGGGCTCAACGTCTGCTCGTACTTGACGGTCATCTTGCGCACCGCGCTCGGCGCGATCGGATCGAGCGGCACGCGATAGAGGTCACGCCCCATGTGCTCGACGAGCAAGGGATTGCGCACACGGCGCAACACGGTCTCCATGTGTCGCCGCGCGGCGCTCTCCCGGAGAATCTCGCCCTTGCGCCACTGCGATCCGTCGAAGTGCGACAGAGAAGCAAGCGCGACCCCGTCGGGAATGGGAAAGAGATACTCGGTCGAGAGCGAGTGCCGGGACGGGTTCGAGAACGCCTGTTCGAGCGTTACGCGGGCGTGCGGCCCCTGCACGACGGCGTCGACGTGCTGCGAGACGAGCACCCACGCGCGCGCACCCGGCTCGCCGACACGGCTCGGCGCGAGGAAACCGGACGACTCCACGGGCGTCGGCGCGAGCACGAGGCACAGGCAGACGACGAACGCGAACACGGCGAAGCTCTGCGGCGTCGAGTCAGACCGGTCCTGCATGGCTTTGATGTACCTGTTCGACGACCCGCAACCGGCAAAGAGTCTGCAAAACGGATGCGCGCCGCGCATTCCGTAGATACTGGCGCGCGCGCGTGCGAAAGGGAAACGAACAAGCCGGCTTCACGGCTCCGTGCGCTGCTCCACCGAGAAGATCCGGTCCCACACGTCGGACAGCGAGAGCACCGTCAATGCGCCGACGACCAGCAGCAGCACGGCAATCCAGATGAGCGGTTTCGGCGAGGACGGCTTCGACGGCTCGATGGGATCGTCCGGCTCGAGCATCAGCGAATCCGACCTTCACGCGCTTCGACGATCAAGGTGACCGGACCGTCGTTCTCGAGCATCACGTTCATCGCCGCGCCGAACTCGCCCGTCGCCACCTCGAGGCCCGCCGAACGCAGTCCCTCGGCGACACGCAGGTAGAGGGCCTCGGCGGCCGCGGGGTCCTCCGCCTGCCCGAAGCTCGGACGATTGCCCTTGCGCAGCGACGCCGCGATCGTGAACTGACTCACGACCAGACAACCGCCGCCGACGTCGGTGAGCGTCAGGTCCATGGGCGTTCGGCCGGGAAAGATGCGCAAGCCGGCGATCTTGCGCGCGGTGACGTCGGCGTCCGCTTCCGTGTCCCCGCGCTCGACGCCCACCAGCAAGAGCACGCCGCGCTCGATCGCGCCGATGACGCGATCGTCGACACGAACCGAAGCGCTCGAAACCCGCTGCAGGACCGTCTTCATCGTGTCTCCGGAAGGCGACCGCGTTTTACACTGCCCGGATGGAGAAAACGACGCATGCCGGCGGACCGATCACGCGCGAAGAGATCGAGGCGCGCGAAGCCGCCCAGCTCGCTTCGTGGGCGATGCGTTCGAGCGAGTCGCGCGGCCGGGTGCACGACGAGCCGGAGCACGCCTACCGCACGACCTACATGCGCGACCGCGACCGCATCATCCACGCGTCGGCGTTTCGCAAGCTCGAGTACAAGACGCAGGTCTTCGTCAACAACGAGGGCGACTACTACCGCACGCGGCTGACCCACACGATGGAGGTCGCGCAGATCTCGCGCACGGCCGCGCGGGCGCTGCGCCTCAACGAGGACCTGACCGAGACGATCGCGCTCAGCCACGACCTGGGACACGGGCCGTTCGGCCACAAGGGCGAGTACGTCCTGCAGGACCTGATGAAGGACCACGGCGGCTTCGAGCACAACGCACACGGGCTGCGCGTCGTCGACCTGCTCGAACGCCGGTATCCGCGTTGGCCGGGGCTCAACCTCAGCTACGAGGTCCGCGAGGCGTTCGCGCTCCACAGCCCGCGCGACACGGAAGCGTTGGGATTCGAGACCGGACGCCGGCCGCTGCTCGAAGCCCAGCTCGTCGACGTGTGCGACTCGATCACCTATCTGGCGCATGATCTTGACGACGGCATCGCGTCGGGCGTCGTCACCGCGGAGCAACTTTGCGATGTCGAGATCTGGCGCGAGCGGTGGCACGAGACGCGCCGCGCGGAGCCGGGCCTCTCGCCGCGGCTGCGGGTGCTGGCCACGGTGAAGTCGATCATCAACCTCGGCGTGAGCGATCTCGTGAACGCGTCGAGCGAACGCATCGCGGAGGCGGACGTCGACGCGCCGTCGGAGGTACAGACCCATCCGCACCTGTTGATCGGCTTCACGGAGGAGATGAACAAGCTCCAGCGCCGGCTCTCGCATTACCTCCACGAGCACTTCTACTGCCATCCGCGGTTGATGAAGATGGGCAGCAAGGCACGCCACCTGCTGGAGCGCATCTTCGACGCGTATCAGCAGGAGCCGCGCATGCTCAGCTTCGAAGACCGGCGCTGGGCGGAGGAGGTCGGCAAGGAACGCGCGATCTGCGATCACATCGCTTCGATGTCCGACCGGGAAGCCCAAGAGGAATACGAGCGGCTGTTCGCACCCTTCGAGACGATCTGATCCCTAGTTCCGCGGTCGTCCGAAGCGCTCGACCCGTTCGACGAACGCCGCGCGCGCATCGTCGTCGCCAAGCTCGGACTCGGTCGCCGTGGGCAGCTCGGGCCAGTGCGCCGCCAGGGCGGCGGCGAACACGCCGTCGCTCGTTCCGATGGGGCGACCGGCCGAGTCGTGCAACGCGGCGTCGCCGCGACCGCAGCTCGGGGAGCGGCTCTTGAGCACGAAGCCGCCGAGCCCGAGGCGACGCAGTGCTTCGATGCGCTCCTCGGCGTAGGCGCGCATCGATGCGCCCAAGTCCGCGCCGTCTTCGACGCGCACGAGACGCGTCGCCCCGCCGAACTGCTGGAGGCGCACCGGCGGCCGCGGCACGCCCATGCCGAGCTCCACCTCCGGACAAACGGGCACGAGCTCGAATCGCTCGGCGGCCGCGCTCGTGAGCCAGGCGTCACGCTTGTGATCACCGTCGTAGCGCACTCGTTCGCCGAGCAGGCAAGCAGAGACGCCGAGGCGTGGACGGGCGGGTGTGGTCACCCTTGGATGCTAGCGTGCATGTCGACCCGATGTTCGGGCAACATGCGGGCTCGTGGCGCCGACGCCGATCTTCTCGAACTTCAGCAGCAGCTCCCCCCCGGTACTTGTGCGCTTCCCACGCATCCTCACCCGAAGTGACCGCCGTGACGTCGTAGCCCTCTTCCTCGAGTGTCTCGGCGATCTGAAGGCGGGTCGTCGGTTCGTCTTCAACGACAAGTACGCGCACTGAGCGACACTCCTGCGCCGATCCGCACGCCACTGCCGGATCGCCTCCAGAACCCGACCAGGCCCCTGCTGTCCTATGACTGACCGCGTCTCGCCGCAATTGGACGAGCAACATTAGTGGCTCCTCAACATTCTCTCGTGCGGTACAACGTCGGCGTACCCGTCGAGGAGCGAAGCCGTATGGCCCTCGTCCGCTTCACCCCACACTTGCGCACCTTCTTCGAGCTCCCCGAGACGGCGCAGGCCGAAGCGGGGACCCTGGGCGAATTGGTGGGAACGCTCGATGAGAGGTGGCCGGGGCTCGGCTTCTACGTGACGGACGAAGGAGGGCGGTTGCGCAAACACGTGGCCGTCTGGATCGACGGCGAACGCGTCAAAGGACGTGACTGTCTCGAGCGAACGATACGACCGGAGAGTGAAGTGCACATCCTGCAAGCGTTGTCCGGCGGATAGCACGGTCAGGGAGGAACACCAGTGGGAACGCAGGACGATCGCGTACTGATCGGTACGCGCAAAGGACTCATCGAAGCGCGCAAGCGGGCGAACGGTTGGGCGCTGTCGCATCCGGCATTGAAGGGACTACCGGTGCCGTACGCCGTGCGCGACGCGCGCAACGGCTCGATCTGGGCGTCGCTCGATCACGGCCACTGGGGCGTGAAGCTGGCGCGCTCCAAGAACGACGGCGGCGACTACGACGAGGTCGAGGCGCCGAAGTACCCGAAGGCCACCGGCAAGACGGCCAAGTACTACTGGGTGCTGCAGCCCGGCCACGCCGAAGCGCCCGATACGTTCTGGATCGGCACCGAGCCCGGCGGGCTCTTTCAATCGACGGACGACGGGACGTCGTGGGCGCTGAACCAGCCGCTCTGGGACATGTGCGCTCGCGACGAGTGGACGGGCGGCGGCCGAGACCAGGCCGGCATTCACTCCATTTGCATCGACCCGCGCGACGCCGAGCACATGGTGATCGGGGTTTCCTGCGCGGGCACGACCGTGACGAGGGACGGCGGCGCGACGTGGGCGTACTGCAACAACGGCGTCTCGAAGGTGTTCGAGCCCGAGGACGCGGATGCCGACTTCGGACACGACCCGCACTTCGTCACGATGGCGCCGTCGAACCCGGACGTGCTGTGGCAGGCCAACCATTGCGGCGTGTTCCGCACGACCGATGGCGGCGCCAAGTGGGCGGATCTCTCCCAAAAGCCGCTCGTCTACTTCGGCTTTCCCGTCGCGGTCCATCCGGCAAAGCCGGAGACCGCGTGGCTCGTTCCCATGCAGAGCGACCAACACCGCATGACGGTCGGCGGCAAGCTCGTCGTCATGCGCACGGACGACGGCGGCGAGAGCTGGGTGCGGCAGACCGAGGGACTGCCGCAGGAGAACGCGTGGGACTTTCCGTTCCGTCACGCGTTCGACGTGGCGCCGAGCGGCGACACGCTCGTGTTCGGCACGACATCGGGCAACCTCTATGTGTCGGAGAACGGCGGCGAGAGCTGGGACACGCTCTCGAACAACCTCCCGCCGATCTACTCGACGCGCTTCGCCTAGGCCCCCTTGCGCAACCCGCCCGGACGAATCGTCTGTCTCACCGAAGAGCCGACAGAGATCCTGCATCTGCTCGGCGAGGGAGAGCGCATCGTCGGCATCAGCGCGTGGACGTGCCGGCCGCCCGAGGCGCGCGACGCCGCGCCGATCGTGTCGGGCTTCACGGGCGGCAACGTGGAGAAGATCGTCGCGCTCGAACCGGACCTCGTCATCGGCTTCTCGGACATCCAGGCCGAACTCGCCGCGAAGCTGATCGCCGCCAACCTCCAGGTGGTGATCTTCAATCAGCGCACGATCGAGGAGATCTTGAACGTGATCTTGCTGACCGGCCGGCTGGTCGGACGGGAAGACGCGGCGCGATCGCTCGTCGAAGGCTACGTCGCGCGGCTCGACGAGGTCCGCGCCTCGCGTCCGAGCGAACGTCCGCGTGTGTACTTCGAGGAGTGGCCCGATCCGATGATCACCGGCATCCACTGGGTGAGCGAGCTGATCGAGATCGCCGGGGGCCGGAACGTCTTCGCCGACCGCGCGGCCGGCAAGCTCGCGAAGGAGCGCTTCGTCACGCCGGCCGACGTGGTCGCCGCCGACCCGGAGATCGTCGTGGCGAGTTGGTGCGGCAAGCCGGTGGACGTCGACGCCATCCGAGAACGCGACGGCTGGACCGACGTGACGGCCGTGCGTAACGGGGCGATCCACGAGATCGAGTCGAGCACCATTCTCCAGCCGGGCCCCGGCTGCTTGACCGACGGTCTCGACGCCCTCGTCGCCATCGTGCGCGGGTAGGCTGTTCGGCGTGGGCAAGTTCGCACTCGTTCTGATCGTGGTCGTCGTGGGTGTGGTCCTGTTCTTCCTGTTCACCGGAGACGGGAACGACGGCGACTACGACCCGATGGCCGACGACGACCACGACGTCGACGAGACCGAGCGCGCGTTGCTCGAGGGCTCGGGCCGCGGAGGCCGCAACGGCGGCCCCACGAGCACCAACGGCAGCGGCAACACGACGCCGGTGAAGAAGAAGCCGACGGTCTGGTTCCAAGGCGTCGTCGTCGATGCGCAGACCGGCCGAGGCGTGCCGGGAGCCTTGCTGCTCGTTGAGCTTCACCGAGAACCCTGTCCGCGATTTGCCGCTCCCTCCTCCGGCTTCGATAAACCCGTTCGTCCGATTGCGCGCGCCAAGGCGACCGACGCGAACGGGGCGTTCGAGGTCTTGGGCCCCAAGGAGTTCGCGGACGGCGAATACGACTTGTTCGTCACGGCAGACGGGTACGTGACAACCGTCGTCTGTTTGCCGGGACGCGAGGAACTCACGATAACGCTTGCAAGGGCGTTACAGATGAAGGGGCGCGTCACGGATCCGCACAGCCGTCCGATCGAAGGCGCGACGATCAAGGGCGGCCCCGCCCAGGATCTTCCGTTGGTACCCGGCAGCGTCGGCGAAGCGGTTTCCGATCGCGAGGGCCGCTTCGTCATCGACGGTCTCGCCAAGGCCGCGGTCGTCCTCGAGGTCGATCACCCCCACTACATGCCGTCCAAGACGGGACCGCTCGTTCCGGGCTCGAACGTGGAACACGAGATCCAGCTCGCACCGGCGTTTCGCGCGTCGTTCGAGATCCGCACCGCGGACGGCGAGGACATCGCCAACACGACGTTGCAGTGGGGCGTTCCCGGCGATCCCGAGTCGAGCCGCGTGCAGCTGCTGACCGGCGCGTACACGGGCCCCCCGGCACGGCCGAAGTCGGAGATGAAGTCCGAGGTCGTGCGCATTCCGGTTTCCTACGAGAGAGTGGATCTCGAGATCAAGGCCGACGGCTACGCGCCGTGGCGTGCGACCGGCGAGCCGCTGCCGGCCGACGGCGGCGAACGCGTCTACCAGGTCGAGCTCGCGCGCGACGCGACCGTCGGCTCGTTGCGCATCAAGCTCGTCGACGAAGAGGGCGCGGAGATCAACTACATGGAGATGCAGGGCGTGCCGTCCGTCATGTGGCTCGGACAAGGCGTCATGCGCCAGGCCTTCGTCATCCAGGGCGGCGAGGACTTGTACTTCCCGGCGCTCCCGGCGGGTCCGTATCGCATCGGCGTCCGGTCGGCGGCCTACGGCCCGGGGATCGTCGAGACCAAGGTCGTGCCACGTCAGAAGACCGAGGTCGAGATGAAGCTCGGGCCGCCGGCGAAGGTGCGCGTACGCTTCACCGCGCGGGAGCGTGTCGTCGTGCAGTTCCGCTTCCTGTTCGAAGGCCGCGTCGTGCACGCCTTCCCCGAGAAGGCGATCGAGGCGCCGGAGGGTATGGATGCCGACGCCGAGAGTCTGCACGCCGACAGCGAGGGTGGTCTGCTGGTTACCGGTCTCGGCGCCGGGCGCCACGTTCTCGAGGTCACGAGTCCCAATCTGGTGCCTCTGACGCGTGTCGTCGACCTGACACCGGGCGAAACGGCGGAGCTCGAGATCGAGGTGCAACTGCGCTGACTCCGGCGTTTGTAGGAGGGTCATGAAGAACCCGCTGCTCCTCGCGTTCGTCGTCGTGCTCCTCTCCCCCGCCTGGGCCGCCGGCGACGAGAAGAAGGACGAGGACAAAGCAGCGGAGATGGCGCGCAAGAAGGCGGACATCGTCTTGAAGGCGCGCGTGAACCGCGCGATCGATCGCGGCGCCGCCTGGCTGGTCACGCAGCAGAAACGCGACGGTTCCTTCAAGCTCGACGGCAATCAGGGCAATGGTCCCTTTCCGGCCAGCCGTCACCGCTTCGGCGAGACCGCGCTCGCGACGCTCACGTTGGCGCACTGCGGCTACGACGCGGAGCGCATCGAGATTCGGAAGGCGCTCGGCTACCTCAAGAAGCACTGGCGGGGCGTCATGAGGGGCGACTACTGGCCGCAAGGTTCGTCGTACTCGTTGTGCATCACCGTGATGGCGCTGCACAAGCTGTTCGCGCAGCCGGGCGACAAAGACGGGAACGGTCGCGACAACCGCTACGCGAGCGCGCGCAAGAGCCGGGACAACCCGTGCGGCTATCCGGCGTGGGCAAAGAAGGTGATCAGGTCGATCCTCGACTGGATCGTGGAGAACCGCGCGAAGGAGGGCACGTTCCGCTATCCGGGCGACCTCCCGTCACGACCGGCCGGCCCTGCGCCGGGTGGGCCCGGCGGCATGGGCGCCATGCCGAATCTCGACGGTCCCGAGGACATGTCGAACACGCAGTATGCGTTGCTGGCGCTGTGGATGGGATCGCGCTGCGGATACAGGGTCGACCACCGCGTCCTCGAGCACGTCGCCATGCGACTGCTCGCCTTGCAGGAGAAGAAGGGTCCGGCGATCGTCCGCCGGCCTGATCCGGAACCGCGCGACGCCGAGCGCGACAGTCCCTACGCACCGTTCAAAGTGCCCGGCGAGACCTCCGACACCGACCGCGATCACGCACGCGGGTTCGGCTACGTGTCCGGCATGCCGGCGACCGGCGCGATGACGTCGGCCGGGCTGTCGTCGCTCGTGATCGTCAAGGCGATGCTGATGGAGATGAACAAGCTCTCCGGCGCCATGCGCACGCAGCTGGACAAGGGCATCTGGGACGCGATCGCGTGGCACGTCGTCAACTACGACCTCACGCAGAACCCGCCCGACGGCCCGATGTGGCACTACTACTACCTGTACGGCCTCGAGCGCGCGTTCGTGATCGCGGAGAAGCGCTACTGCGGCGAGCACGACTGGTATCGCGAAGGCGCGCAGCTGCTGGTCGACGCCCAGAAGAAGAACGGTCAGTGGGATCCCGAGAGCGCGCTGAGCGGGTGGGGCGGCCCCAGGGGGCCCGGCGGACCCGGCCCGGGCGGTCCCGGCGGGCCGGCGGGCGCGGGCGGCGGACCGCCCGGCGGGTTCCGATCGCCGTACAGCATGTCGATGCACGACACGTGCTTCGCGCTCTTGTTCCTGAAGCGCGCGGCCTTCAAGCCCCGCACGCCGGTGTTGCGCAATCCGTCGATCACCGAAGGCGGCAAGCCGCTACCCAAGGACGAGACGGCGAAGAAGAAGACGCTCTAGGGGGGGGAGCCGTAATGGGAACGGGTGGACGCGTCTTGTTGGGGATCGCGCTGGCGTGCGTGCTCGCACCGGTGTCATTCGCGGAGAGCGAGAAGCCCTTGCTCGAAGCGGCGCTACAGAAGCGCGTCGAACAGGCCATCGACAAGGGCGCCGAGTGGTTGATCTCGAAGCAGGTCGAGGACGGCTCGTTCAGCATCATGCCCACCGGCGTTGCCGGCGCGCACCCGCTCATGGCGCAGCGCGTCTTCGGCCCGAGTGCCCTGGCGACGCTCACACTCGCGCACTGCGGCTACGGCCCGGATCAGCCGGTGATCCAGCGCGCGGTCGCGTACCTGCGCGAGAACTACAAGACGCTGATCGACTCGAAGGACCACCTGGGGACGTCCGCGTCGTACGCGCTCTCCATCGTCGTCATGGTGCTGCACCAGCTCTACGCGTCGCCGCCGAAGGAAGACGGCAAGCCGAGCCGCTACGCGAAGCCCAAGGTCAATCCGTGCAAGTACCCCGATTGGGCACGCGCGCTGATGACGGAGATCGTCGAGTGGATCCTGACGAAGTGGAATCGCAAGGCGCTCTTCAGCTATCCCCACGGCGGCGGCGGCGGACTGCCGGGCGGCGTGAAGCTGCCGGGCGTGGCCGACGTCGAGGTCAACGCCAACGGCGACATGTCCAATACGCAGTACGCGCTGCTCGCCATCTGGGCGGGGACGCGCTGCGGGTATCGGCTCGACGAGGAGACGCTCTTCCGCATCGCGGACGTGCTGTTGGCCGCGCAGCAGCGGACCGGTCCGAAAGTGCCGCGACGGCCCGATCCGAAGCCGGAGGCGCAGGGCCGCTATGCCGGCTCCAAGCGCAAAGGACACGACATCGCGCGCGGTTTCGGCTATGGCCACGAGGCCGACGACTTCAGGCCCTGTACGGGCTCGATGACGGCAGGCGGGCTCTCGTCGCTCGTCATCGTCCACGACCTGTTGAAGAAGGTCGCCAAGCCCAAGACGAGAACGAAGCGCACGGCGCTCAAGAAGCGCCTCGCCGAGGTCGAGCAGTCCGTCTGGGACGCGATCGCATGGCTCAGCGAGCACTACACGGTCGACGAGAACCCCGGCGCCGACGATCAGGCGTGGGAGAAGGGCATCTGGCACTATTACTACCTCTACGGCCTCGAGCGCGCGTGTGTGCTTGCCGGCAAGCGCTACCTCGGCAAGCACGACTGGTATGCCGACGGCGCGCAGCTGTTGGTCGACGCGCAGTTGGCGCGAGGCAGCTGGAAGCCCGGCAAGGGCCAGGAGCTCGTCGACACGTGCTTCGCGATCCTGTTCCTCAAGCGCGCGGCGCTACGCACCGAGGGGCCGAAGCGACCCGTCATCACCGGCACGCCCGGCGAGAAGCTGAAGCCCCGGGACCGCGACGAGCCCGGCAAGTGATCCCTGGTACCGTCCCGCGGTGCAGATCCGGCCGTACTCCGCAGACGACGCCGACGCCGCCGCGGCGTTCTTCCAGGCGTGCCACGCGCTCGACGAGACGATCGTCGCCGTGTCCGCCGCGGCGTGGCGCCACTTCGCTGCGATGTCCTTCAATCGCGGCGCCCGCGACTTCGCGCTGATCGAAGACGACGGCCACATCGTCGCGCTGCTGACCTCCACGCGCTATCCGGAAGGCGACCGGTGGCTGCGGAACTTCCGCATCCTCGTGCATCCGCGACGCCGGCGTCGGGGCCTCGGCGCGCTGCTGTTCGAGCACGTGAAGGGACAGGATCCAGGGGACGACGTCACGCTGCAGTGCAGTGCGCCGGCGACGTGGACCGCAGGAAGCGTGTTCCTCGAGAAGCGCGGATTCCTGAAGACGAAGGTCGACCTCGAGATGTGCCGGCGCGGGCCGCCGCCCGATCCGACGGACCCACCGGCGGGGTATTCGATCCGCCCCTACGTGCCTTGTCCGGAGGACGACGCCGCCTGGATCGCGCTCCACGCCGACGGATACGCCGGCACCCACGGCTACGTCGCCATGTCGGCCTCGGACCCGCACGTCTCCCGCAGCGCGCCCGGATTCCACATGTGGCTCGCGGAGCACGAAGGCGCCGTCTGCGGACTGTGCGAGACCCAGCCGTCGCAGGACGGGGCGGGCGGATTGCTCGAGAGCGTCGTCGTGCACAGCGCCCACCGAGGCAACGCGCTCGGCCGCGCGCTGGTCGTCGCGGGGTTGCGCACCCTGGCCGAGCAGGGCTACGAGAAGATCGACCTCGGCGTGTACGACGACAACGAGCCGGCGAAGCGCCTGTACCGGTCCCTCGGCTTCGAGATCTACGGGAAGACCATCACCTGGCGACGCTAGCTCGCGGTGACGGCGGGCGGGCGCATGCGCGCGGTGACGAACGCCAACAGCGCCACCACGTACAGCAGCACCGGGAAGTGGTAGCCGAACCGTGCGTAGATCGTCGGCTCGCGCCCAACGAGCGGGACGTCTTCGACGAGGATCGCCCCCGGCCCCTTCCAGTCGAAGTCCAGCGGGAGCCTCGAGACGACCTCGCCCGTTGCGCTCACGAACGCGCTGATGCCGGTGTTGGTGGCTCGCACCAGGGGGGCGCGATGTTCGATCGCGCGGAAGCGCGTGAAGTTCAGGTGTTGGTGCGGCTCCCACGTATCGCCGAACCACGAGTCGTTGGTGAGGCTGACCAGCAGATCGGGGTACGCGCCCTTCGTCATGTTGCGGACGTGCTCGGGCAGGATGCCCTCGTAGCAAAGGAACGGCACGATGCGCAGATCCTTGTAGCGCAGCGGCTCCTGGACGTCGGCGCCGGGACGCATCTTGAACTTCTGCGGCAGTCGATCCTCCATCACGCCGAACGGCATGTACTCGCCGAACGGGATCAAGTAGACCTTGCGGACGGCGGACCACTCGGCGTCGCGATCGCCGAGCTGTCGCAACGCGGCCACGTTGTAGCGCTCGTCGAACGGCTTCAGCGGGTCGAAGACACGGTCCCGCGGCGGCTCGATGCGCTCGTAGAGCCCGACGAGGAATGCGTGATCCTTGCCGAGCTCGTTGAGGTCGGCGTACCCGGACGCGGCGAGGAACCCGTTGGTGCGGCGCGGATCTCCGGTCAAGGGAACCGATCTCGTGATCGCGGTCTCCGGCCAGACGATCAGCTCGGCGCCCGCCTTCGCGGCCTGGTGCGACAAGGCGATGTACTTGGCGGCGCTGCTTTGGCGCCGGTCCACGTGCCCGTTCTCCTCGGCGCGCTTGTCCTTCGAGCCGTAGCCGGACTGCGTGATGCCGACGCGGATGCGCTCGGTCGCCGCCTGCTCGGCGTCGCGAACGTCCGCGTGCCGCCACATCCCCCACCCGAACGCGGCGGCACCGATCACGAACGTCGCCAGCGCCGCGGACTGCCGCGCCGGCTTGCCGAATGCCCATCGCAGCCATTCGTGAACCGGCATGACCAGGCACAACAGAACGAACGAGACGGCGGACACGCCGCCCCACTCGGCTTGCTGCGCGAGCGGCGGTACGTCGATCGCGCCGTTCCCGGCCATCCAAGGAAACAGCCGGATCGGCAACGCCTCGCAGGCGCAGAAGAGAATCACGGTGACGAGCGGATGCGGGCGACGGCCGCGCGCGAGCATCGAGCGATACAGCAACAGGAACAGCAGCGCGTGGGCGACGCCGGCGATGCCGAACACCGCGACGGCCACGTAGTTCAACGGCGGGCCGATGCCACCGAATTCGTGGACCGTCTCGGCCAGCCACGCGTAGCCGATGCTCATCGCGACGGCGCCGAAGACGAAGAGCCAGAGCACGGCGCTCTTCGTCGTCCGGCAGCGCTCGACCATGACGAGCCACGCGACGACGCCGGGGAGGGTGCCCAGCACGATCGGCTCGGGCATGAACGCCGCGATCCAGGTGAACGTGATCAGGCAGAGAACGAAGTTGACCAGGTGGCCGCCGCGTTGTTCCTCGTCGCTCAAAGCGCTCTCCGGCGTTCCGTGGCTCAGGCCCCGTACTTGGCGAGCTTACCCGCACTCGCAAGGGCCAGCCTCAACATGGCCGTCGACGGCAGCTGAATGCCCAGCCGCCCGGCGTGGCACGCGTGCTCGTCGAAGGTCGTCTGCGTGTCCGGCTCGCACCAGGGTCCCCACAACAGCGTGGGAACGGGATGCCACGAGTGCGCGGCCATCGGCCCCGGCGTCGAGTGATCGCCGGTGATGACGATCACGTCCGGGTTCAACGCGCGCACGCGCGGAAGCTCCTTGTCGAAGGCCTCGATGACCGCCGCCTTGCGATCCGTATCGCCGTCCTCGCCCGCGGAGTCCGTGCCTTTTACGTGGAGGAAGAAGAAGTCGTGCCCGTCGTTCCAGACGGACTCGAGCACGTCGACCTCGTCCGCGATCGTGCTCGTCGGCGCCACCGACCGGACGACGTGCATGCCGATGAGCTCCGCCACGCCGCGGTAGGCGGGGTACGCGGCGACGGCGCAGGGCGAGAGCTGAGCGAGCTCGGGCAGGGTCGGAATCTGCGGCCGCCCGCCGAAGCCGCGCAGCAGCACGCCGTTCGCCGCGTCCTGCCCTTCGAGCGCCTCGTTCGCGCGCTTCACGAACGTGTTCGCGATCACCGCCGTCTTGTGCGAAGGCTCGTCGAGCGCGCGCGCGGCGAAGGGTGCGACCCCCACCTCCTGCGGATCGGTGTCGGCGACGTTGCCCGCAAGGCCCGGGCCGCGCAGCACGGCGGCGAAGCGGTGCTGGAGCAACGGATGCATGTGAACCTCGACGTCATCGATCCGCGCGATCGTCTCGCCGAGCTTCTTCGTGAGGGGCTGCGACAGCTCCGTCGCGATCCGTCCGGCGCGACGGTCGAGCAGCAGGCCTTCGCCGTCGAGCGTGCAGTAGTTGCCGCGAATCGCCACGTCGCCGGTGCGCACGTCCGCGCCGACACCGAGGGCTTCGAGCAGCCCGCGCCCGACGTCCACCTCGAGCGGGTCGTAGCCGAACACGGCAAAATGGCCGGGTCCGCTGCCGGGCGTGACGCCGAAGGTCACGGGAATCGTGCGTCCGAGCGCCGACTCGGCGGCCAGCGCGTCGAGGTTCGGGCACGCGGCCCGTTCGAGCGCGGTCGGTTCGCTGCCGATCACGCCGCCGAGCCCGTCGAGCACGACGAAGAGGATGCGGGAGTCGGTCTTGCGCGCGAGGCGCGGGAGCAAGGTCATGTTCAGGCGGCCGTCCATGGGGCGTAGCGTACGCGCACCAAGGACGACGGCCCCCAATTCATGGGGCTTCATGGGGACCTTGAGCGGCGGCGCCGGGCTGGTCGATACAAGGTGCGGAAATGTCGGTGATCCACCCCTCCCCGGACAAGATCGAGGCCCTCCGCGGACGGTGGCAGGGCCAGGAGAAGCGCCTGCGGCGCATTGCGGCCGCGATGCTCGCGGGCGAGGACTGGACGGTTCACCTGCGCGGCCTGCGCTTCGTGCGCGAGATTCCCCCGCTCGAAGGGGAAGCCTGCGGACGTGATCTGCGCGGCGCCGACCTGAGCCGCTACCTGCATCCCCCGATCGAGATCCGGCCGGCGACGGAGTCCGAGGCGGCCTTGATCGCGGGCATCACGCTCGAGGCGATGCGCTCGAACACGCCACTCCCGTCGATGTCGCCTTTTCCGGCGGACGTCGAGGGCGCCGAAGAGGTGCGTGTGGCCATCCGCCGCGGCGAGACCTTCCTCCTCGCGCGCTGCGGGGCGGAAGCCGTCGGTGTCATCCGCCTGGCGGACCGGTCCGAGTTTCGCGATCTGACGCTGCACCGTTCCTACATCGAGATCTCCGGACTCGCGGTGCGGCCGGATCACCGCCGCAACGGGATCGGCTCCGCCCTCCTCGCCGCCGCCGAGAACCACGCGACCGCCGACGGGTACGAACACACGCTGCTGCGAACGTCGATGGAGGTCGGACTGGTTCCGTACTACGAGCGCCGCGGCTATGGGATTCGCCACGTCCGCCAGCTCTCGTATCCGGGTTCCCCGACGTTCCTCGACGTCGTGATGAGCAAGCGCATGGCCACGTCCGCCGGCGCCGCCGCCGCTACGCCCCTGCGGCGGGTTGCGGAATAGCGCGGACGTCTACGAGGACGGCCGCCAGGCGACCACACCCGTCGGAATCGGCAGCCGCTCCGGATCGACGAGCCCCGCCTGCGCGGCCCAGCTGCACACCTCCTCGAACGAGTGGTGGCTCTGCAGCGGGGGCGCGATCCAGTCGTGGACGACTTGCGCGCACTCCGCCCACGTGGCGCGGCCGAACGTCGTGCCGCTGTAGCTGCGAACGCAGACCGTCAGCGGGGCGAGCGCAAACGACAGCGTGCGCACGACCGGCCCGGGTAGGCGCGTGGTGAGCTTGCGGGCCGTGCCGAAGACCCATTCACGCAGCCTCCCCTCCCGCGGGTAGACCCAGACGTAGAGCGCCCCGCCGGGCTTCACCAACCGGGCCAGCTCGCGGTAGGCGCCCTGCGCGTCCGGCGTGTGGTGGATGACGCCGTCGCTGAAGACGAGGTCGAACGACGCGTCCCGGAACGGCGCCTGGAGGACGCTGCCCTGGACCACGCCGATGCGCGGGTCGTCGAGCGGCACCCCGGCCTCCTCGGGCCCGCGGCCGATGTCCATGCCGACGACCTCGGCGCCCAGCGCGGCGAAGGCCCGCAGGTAGCGCCCGTGGCCGCAGCCGGCGTCCAGGACGCGCTTGCCGCGGTACCAGTCCGCGTCGATACGGGCGCCCATGCGCGGCCCGTGGAGATTGCGCGCCATGGCGGCCGCGTCCTTGCCGAAGAGCCGCCTGAGCGCCCCGTAGGCCCGCCACTGGCGCTCGAAAGCGGCGACGGTGCGCCGGGCTTTCGGGGGCGCCGCCTCACGGGGCAGCAGACGGGGGATCCCCCCCGCTTGCGAGAACTCGCGGCCCTCGGGGGAGCGCAGCCGGCCGCCCTCCAGACGCAGGGGCGCGCCGGAGTCCGGACAGGCCAGGAGACGGGGCAGGGACGCCAGCACGGACGTCATTCAACCCTCCTGCGACGCTCGTTTCGGCGTGGATTCTTAGACAAAGAAGGTCACCCCCTTAACACTTCCTTCGCAAGCGTTCGGAACAAGTTCGCCGGACGCGCCGTCGTAACCCGTTGCAAAACAACTGCTTGTGACGACGCCTTCGGACCCCGCGGAAATCGCGCTCCGAGGACCCCAAAAAAAATTTGGAACTGGGGTCTTGCAGGCCCCAGGGGGGCCCCAGTAACGTGCGGAACTAATGTGGGCTTTTTACTAGCTCCACATTTGAGAAACAAAAAGAGATGGCCTGACGAGGGCCAGGGCGCGGCGACAGCGGCGCTTCCCGGAGCAAGAGCAATGATCACCCCGACGACGCCCCCGAGCCATACGGATCGGACGAGCCGCATCATCCAGACGGGCATTCTGATCGAACAGAATGTCGAGGCGCGCTACCTGCGTGTCGGCCGTGCGTTCACGTACGGTCCCATCCGCCGTCTGTTCGAAGAGTACGCGGCCGAGGTTCGCGATCACGCCCGCATCCTGTCGCGCCACCTGCGCGACCGGGACGGCGGCCGCAGCGCCGTGCGTCAGTCGGGACGCCGTCGTCGGCCGCGCGCGGCCGAGGGCCCGCCCATCCTGAACCCCCCGGCGCTGTACCAGGCCTTCGACGAGGCTTTCCGGGCCGCGGAGCGCGCGATCGTGTTCCACCGCCGGGCGACGGAGCAGGCGGACGACCGCTACCTGCGCAAGTTCATGGAGGTCCTGGCGGGCGACCATTCGTTCCACCTGGACATCCTGGGCCATCTGCTGGCCGACATCCGTGACCGTCCCATGCACCTGACGCCGGGCCGCAAGCTGGCGCCGGTCGATGTGCCGTGGGTGGCCGCGATGTTCGAGGGCGTCGTGCCGCCGTGGCGCCGCGACACCGAGCCGGAGAACAGCTCGCCCCGCCGGTGGTTCATCAACTACATGTAGGAGCGATTGCTCTTACGAGACGCACCCAAGGCGGCCGGGTCCGGAAGGACCCGGCCGCCTTCGTGTTTGGGCGACCCCACGCCGCGGATGCCGCCTTGCGCTCCAGATCGAGGCCTATTGAAGCCCCGTCCGAGACTGCTAGGCTCCTGGACCGATGGAGGCCGTAGCGCAACAGGAACCAGCCGTGCCGGCGAGCAAGGCCGAGCTTCGTGGGGTCCTCGAGGACCTGCGCCGGTTCCGCACGCTCGACACGGCCCGCAGCTGGATCGAAGCCTCCGTCAGCGTCGCGCTCTACGTCGCGCTCTGGATCGCGACCTTCAAGCTGATCCCCGTCAGCATTCCCGCCGCCGCCGCCACCGGTCTCGCCTGCGGCCTGATCATGTCGCGCATCTTCGTGCTCTTCCACGACACCGTGCACCACGCGCTCTTCCGAACGCCGCGCGCCAACCGCTGGTGGGGCATCGTCTTCGGCCTGATCCTCTTCACGCCCTACGACCGCTGGCGCAAGAGCCACATCGCCCACCACACCGCCGTCGGCGACATCGAACGCAGCGACGAGGGCTACCTCAAGCTCCACACCGTCAAGGAGTTCGAGAGCTGGTCGAGGCCGAAGCGCATCGCGTACCGCATCTTCCGCTCGCCGCCCGTCATGGTCGGGCTGCTGCCGTTCGTCCACTTTTCCATCGGGCACCGGCTCCCGGCCGCGTGGCGCAAGGTGCCGAGCGAGTCGACCCTCGACGTGCATCTGACCACCGTCGTCATCGTCTTGATGCACGTCGCAGCCGGATTCGCCGTCGGCGGCATCGGCCCGCTCGCCCAGGTACAGCTCCCCATCTGCATCTTCGCCGCGTCCATCGCCGGCTGGCTCTTCTTCGTGCAGCACCACTTCGAAGACGCCGTCTGGAAGACGTCGCGTGACGAAGGCTGGAGCTACTTCGAAGGCGCGGTGCACGGCAGCTCGTACCTGCGCCTCAGCCGTCCGCTCGGCGAGTGGTTGTGGCTCGGCATCGGCTACCACCACGTGCATCACCTCGATGCCAAGATCCCCTGCTACCGGCTGGGTGACGCCAACAGGAAGGTGAACGACCGGCTGGGCGTGCGCGGATACACCCTGTGGGAGACCATCCCCTTCGCGCGTCTCGCGCTCTGGGACGAAGAGCAGGAGCGGATGGTGCCGCTGCCGAGGCTGCGACAGTCGGATCGGGCGGCGGCCACGAAGCCCGCGTGATGGAACACGTGCTGCACCAGATGGACTGGAACCTCGCGTACGCGCGCGCGCTGGTCGCGGACGTTCCCGACACCCTGTGGGGCCGGCCCGGCCCGAAGGGGTTGGAGAACCACCCGGCCTGGACGCTCGGCCACATCGTCACGGGCCTCGGGTTCGTCGCCGCCGAGCTGGGCCTCGAACGCGACCTGCCCGACGGCTGGCGCGACCTCTTCGAGCGCAACGGTCCCGGCGATCCACGCGTGCCCGATCCGGACCCCGCCAAGTACCCGACGGCAGCCGCGCTGCTGAAGGAGATGGAGCGCCAGCAGGCGCGCCTGGCCGAGGCGATTCGCGGTTTGTCGGCGGAGGCGCTCGAGGCGCCGGTCGAATGGCGCTTCGACGGCGCGCTGCCGACGATGGCGGACTACCTCGTCTTCCTGCTGGTGGCCCACGCGAACATGCACCTGGGGCAGCTGGCGTCGTGGCGCCGGCATCACGATCTGCCTTCGGCGCTGGCCGGCATGGCGCGATAGGCCCCGGACCCGCCGGCGTCACAGCCCGAACACCTGCCCGTCGGCCGCCACGGCGCACCCCGCGGCCTTCACCTTGCGCTGCGCAGCGCCGTTCGGATCCGACGCGGGGTTCGTGTGGTTCAGGTGCGTGAAGAACACCTTCGACCGCTCCGTCGCCGGCAGCGGCGCGAACCGCCGCAACGACTCTTCGATGAACGGATGCGGAATCAACGACATGTCGCGCCCGGGGATCTCTCCGTTCTCGAAGAACGTCCCGTCCAGTAGCGCGTAGTCGACGGCGGCGATCTCGTCCTCGATCTCGCGCGTCCACTTCTCCCACTTGTCGATGTCCGGAATGTAGAGCAACGACTTCGACGGTCCCTTGATCACGAACCCGAACGTGCCCGTGTACTCCGAACGATGCGGCACCTCGATCGCCAACACGCTCAGGTCGTCGGCCAGCGGCACCGCCTCGCCGGCGCGAAGCGTGCGCAGCTGGATGTTCTTCAGCTCGACCAGAAGGCTCCAGGGACCGTTGTTCTCGAGGAAGGTCGCCATCTCGTCGGACGCGATCACCGGCATGTCCTTCGCCCCGTACGCCTCGCGGCCCAGGTGGATCAAGCCCGTGTAGTGCCCCATGTGCGCGTGCGTGAGGAAGATGCCCTCGAACAAGGGCGGCCGGGGGCCGGGCAGCTTGCGGTTCGGCGGATGACCGCGCGCCAGCTCGACCTGTTCGCGCAGGTCCGGCGTCGCGTCGATCAACCAACGCTTGCCGCTGCGCGGATCGACGATCAGCAGCGATGCGACGAACCGTCGAAGCGTCGTGTCTCTGCGCGCGGCGCGCGCGAGTGCGTGGTCCGCGCCGATCTGGGGGAAGCCGCCGTCCTGCGCGGTGCCGAGCACGAGCACATAGGGGTCGTCCGGCAACGGCTTGGGAGCGGGCTCCTCGCCGCACGCGGTGAGCAGACCGAGGATGAGGACGGTGGCACGCTTCATGACGGGCGTACCGTACACGATCGGATCAGGGGTTCTGTGCGCGGCCGCTGAACTTCACGATCGAGAAGCCCCACTCGGTGGTGCGCTTGGGCTGCGCCGTGTTCACGGTCGCCTTGACGATGTGGTTGGGAACCTCGGTCGACAGCCAGCGCTCCATCTTCGCCAGGACCTCGCCGCCCTGGCCGCGTCGCGCGATGCGTGCCGACTCGCGTACGCATTCGAGCGTGCGTTCGCCGAGCGAAAACGACTCCTGCAACGCCTCGACCTGAACCTCGTAGATGCCCTCGCGGCGGCTCATCTGGTCCATCACGACGTACTTCAACTTCACGACGTTCGGCATCATGGCCATGCGCCTCAACAGCCTCGGCTGAACGTCCGGCACCTCGCGATAGGGGACCCGAAACGTGTCCGTCGTCCACAGGACCAATCGCGCCTGCCAGGGGTCGTCGCTGTTCGACATCGTGTACGCGGTCACCTTGCACGCGACCTTGACGCCGTCGATCTCGAGCGTCTCGTGGTCCACGGTCTGGACGCGCATGTCGAGATCCTCCGGCAACGCACCCGGCGTGACAGGAAGAACGATGTCGCCGCCGGCGTCGAGCGGGATCTTCGAGATGTTCTCGGTACGGATGTAGCGCTTTTGGTCACGAAGCTGGAGGGTGCGCAAGCGCCGGAAGCTGGCGGTCTTGCCGGCCAGCGACAGACGCTCGTCTGCCAGGATCCAGGCACCGGGCTCGAATGCGGCCCACCCCGAACGCATCTTCGGATCGGGGCTCACGAACTGCCGTTCCTCGAACGGAACGGTCAACGGCTGAATCCACGGCTTGTGCGCAAGCGATCGCGGCTCCGCCGCAAGATCGACGAAGGGGTTGATGAGCAGCTGCGGCCGCCGGCCGTTCAATGTCGCCTTCACGTAGCCGCGAATCTCGACGCGTTCATGTCCCTTGGCCCGTAGATCGTTCGCCGCGTGGTGGCAGAACTGCAGGATCATGTCCGGTCGCAGCGGCATGATCAGTGCCTGATACGGCGTCAGGTACTCCTCGGCGTCGATCTGCCAGACCTTTCCTGTGTCGGGGTCGGTCGCATAGAAGCGCGCCTCGGGGTCCTTCGCGAAGATCATCATGCGCCATGCGAAGTCGTTGCCCTCGTTGGTCCAGGAGGGATTGCCGGGATACAGGTTGTGCCGCAGCGGGAGCAGGATCTGAACGACGATGTAAAGACCGCCGAGACCGAGGATGAGCTTGCGTCGAAGCGGCGAGGGGACGACGGGCGTCGGATCGGTGACGACGGGTTCCGGCCCCGTCAGGCCTCGCCGGCGGCGCCACCACCCGATTACCTGGCGTGGCCAGTCCGGGTCGAAGAACAGCGTCGTCGCCACGATCATGTACCAGGGGAAGATGCCGATCGGCAGGCGGAAGACGAAGAAGTTGCCCAAGTGGAACGCACAAGCGAACAAGAAGGCGATCATCCGTGTCTTGCGCCACAGGAGGAACGGCGTGACGAACAGGTCGAACAGCAGTCCGCCGTACGCGCCGATGTACACGACGACGTCGTTCTGCGCCCAAGCGGGAAAGCCCGGCGAGAGGATCGACTCGCCGGCGTACGCCATCGAGCGCATCGGCTCGCCACGCAACCAGTCGGCGTTGAGCTTCGCGGCACCCGCGAGGAAGTACACCAGCCCGAGCTGGAATCGCAGCAACCAGAGGCACCAGACCGGCAGCGTGCGCGGCGTATCGGGCTTGCGCAGCCGCCGGAGCGAAAACGCCCGGTCGGCGGGGACGAACACGAGGATCAGGCAGAGCAGGCTGATGAGATAGAAGTGGTTGAGGTAGTACGTCTTGTCCAAGAGGAAGACGTATGTGAATCCGAGGCCGAACAGGAAGATCGATACGCGGTAGAAGAGGCCGACCGCGATCAGAAGCGCCAGAACCACCAGCGACCAGAACAGGGCGAACATCCCGGCCTCGGGCAGCGCCTCGACCCAGCCGAACCCGTAGAACTTGAAGTGAAACGTCGCGTCGACGTACAGGCTCTGCACCAATCCGTCGAGGATGTAGTGGAGCATCTCCACGAGCATGATGACGCCGAAGCCGAAGCGGAAGAAACCGAGGCTCGCGGCATCGATCGGAGTGAACAGCGCGTCGGTGGACGGCGCTTGCTCCTTCGAGGTCTCAGACGACTCGACGTCCATGCTTGTCTCGCTCCCGTAGCACGCTCGCACTGTTTGGACACGAAAGCGGCCCGCCGTTGGTCGGCGAGCCGCAATCGGCCTTCAGCTCGTGCGAGCGGCCCACGCCGCCCCCACGTTTACTTCCGCTCGCGAAGAAGCTGGAGCTTCTCCTCGAGTCGATCCAGTCGATCGGCGTTCTTCTCGAACACGCCGGTCAGCTCGTTCGTGTCGAGCCCGATGCCGACGTTGACCGAGGCGACGCCGTCGCTGCTGCTCTCGGACCACGCACGGCCCAGGATGTGCGCCACGTCCTTCAGGTCGAGCTCATCGGGCGAGACCGCGACACCGATGCCGTCGCCGCGGCCGGACGGAATGATGTAGTCACCCGCCTTGACCTTGCCTTGGACGTACACCGGGACCTGCCCCATGAAGCCCACGCGCTCGTAGAGCGCCTCGTCCTGCTTCGCCGGAACGTTCCCGATGACCGCGGGCGCCAGCGAGATCGCCATGACCTGCTCCGCGCCTTCGGTCTTCTTGCTGATCTTGCCGCCGTGCACGCCGACGATCTGCCCGGGCAGGAACCGCTCGGACGGATGGAGCTTCTCCAACCACTCGGCGTAGTCGGCGCCCGTCGATCCGTAGGTGACGCCGCCGAACGGGCCGTTCTTACAGAGCGTCGCCTCGACGAGGATCAGAGCGGCGAGCGCGATCCCGAACGGGTCGCCCTGAATAACCGACTGGAAGTCGTTCTCGAACGCCCAGCAGATCACGTCCGCAAGCCAGCTCACGATGTCCCCGCCCGCATCCAAGGGGTTCGTGATCGTGAGCGGCGACTTGAAGTCGATCGACGGGAATGCTCCTGGATCGAGGCTCGGCAGCGACGAGGGGAAGCTCCCCGGATCGAAGCTCGGGAGCTGGCCCCCGGTGATCGAGATGAAGTTCGGGCAGAACGAAAAGAAGTCGTCCAGACCAATGCTCGGCAACGACGGGAACGTCGACGCCGGATCGCCGTCGAGCAGCGAGAAGCCCTCGACGCGGCCACAGACGTAGTCGTCGTCGTTGTAGAAGGTCAGGAAGTTGTTGTCGGAGCTGCACGGAGCGCGATCGATCTTGATCGCCACGCCGTCCTCGCTGCCGCCGTCGGTGTTCTCGAAGCACACGATGTGCGCCGAGTTCGGCCCGACCGCGCCGGCGCCGTTGACGTTGAGGCCGCTGGCCAAGCGCAGGTTGTTGCCCTGGATGGAGAGGTTCTCCAACAGCGCGTTGATCCGCGCCGTCTGTTCCTCGAGCCGCGCCACGCGGGTGCCGAGATCGGTGCCGGTACGGGTGCGGGCGTGCGACGTCGACGGCATGGCCAGCACCAGAAGTGCCAGCGCGAAGATGCCGATCCCGATCTTGACGCGGAGCTTCATCGCGCACCTCCCTTCGCGCCATGGCGCGCATCAAGCAGCGCATCGAGCGCCTCCTCCAGCTCGTCGATCTCGGCTTCCTGTCGTTTGCAGATGTCGACGCACGCGCTGGTCTTCAACCCGATCGCGACGTTGACGGCCGAGACGCCGTCGACGTCGGACGCGGACCAGGCGCGACCGATGATCTGCGATACGTGGACGAGCTCGAGCGCCTCGGGCGACACACCGATGGCGATGCCGTCGTTCTTGCCCGAAGCGACAACGTAGTCGCCCTTGCGGACCTTGCCGCGCACGTAGACGGGCACCTGCCCCATGAAGCCGACCTTCGCATAAGCCGACTCGCGCTCCTTGGGCGGCATGTTGCCAACGACGATCGGCGCAAGCGAGATCGGCATGACCTTCTCGGCGCCGTCGGTCTTCTTGCTGATCTTGCCGCGGTGCACACCGACGACCTGCCCCGGTACGAACCGGTCGGACGGGTTCTGCTTCTCGAGCCACTCGGCGTAGTCGGCGCCGGTCGAACCGTACGTCACGCCGCCTTCCCCGGTCGTGCCGTTCTTGCAGAGTGTGGACTCCGCCAAGATCAACGGCGCAAGCGCCAGCCCGAACGGATCGGTCTGGATGAGCGACTCGAGGTCGTTCTCGAAGCACCAGCAAATCACGTCGGCAAGCCACTGAATGATGTCGCCGCCGGCGTCCAGCGGGTTCGTGATGGAGAGCGGCGCCTTGAAGTCGATGGACGGGAACGCACCCGGGTCCAGCGTCGGCAGCGCGCCGAAGTCGACGTCGCACGAGATCGAAGGCGGGTCGATGCTGATGTCACAGGAGAAGCTCGGCAGCCGGCCACCGCTCAGGCCGGGCAGCCTGCCGCCGGTGACGCTGATGAAATTCGGGCAGAAGACGAAGAAGTCGTCGAGACCGATGCTGGGCACCGACGGGAAGCTCGTCGCGGGGTCGCCCTCGAGCAGCGCGAAGCCCTCTACGCGGCCGCAGACGTAGTCGTCGTCGTTGTAGAAGGTACAGAAGTTGTTGCCCGAGTTGCACGGCGCACGGTTGATCTTGACGGCGATGCCGTCCTCGCCGCCGCCGTCCGTGTTGCGGAAGCGAACGATGTGAGAACCGGTCGGACCGAGGTCGCCCGGGCCCTCGACGGTTAGACCGCTGTTGATGATCAGGTCGTTGCCCGACCGCGAGACGTTCTCGAGCAGCGTGTTGAGCGCGCCGATGGTCGCCTCGAGCGCCGCGACGCGAGAGCCCAGGTCCGACCCCGTGCGCGTGCGCGCATCCGAGTTCTTGGGCACCGCCGCCACGACGAGCGCGATGCAGGCGACGGCGATCAGGAGCTTGGAGGCCTTCATCGCGCACCCCCTTCCTTGCGAGCACCCGCACTGAGATGGGCGGCGTTCTCCTCGGGAGCGGCGGGCGCCTGGGACGGCGCTTGCAAAGCCTCGATGGCCTCACGCAGCCGGTCGATGCGCTCTTGCTGCCGCGCGCAGATCTCCACGCCGGCGTTCGTCTTCACGCCGATGGCGACCGTGACGGAGGAAATACTCTCCGACGTGCTGTCGGACCAGGCGCGCCCGAGAATCTGCGTCAGATGCTTGGCGCGCAGCTCCTTTGCCGGCAGGGCGATGCCGATGCCGTCGTTGCGTCCCGACGGGATGATGTAGTCGCCGGCCGTCACCTTCCCGCGGACCAGCACGGCCACCTGTCCCATGAAGCCGACCTTCTCGAAGCGCTCGGCCTCGTGCGGCTGGGGGATGTTGCCGACGACCGCGGGGATCTGCGAGACGGCCATGATCTGGTCCGCGCCGTCCGTCTTCTTGCTGATCTTCCCGGCGAGCACGCCGACGACCTGGCCCGGAAGGAAGGTCTCCCGCGGATCGGCCTTCTCGAGCCACTCGGCGTAGTCGGCGCCGGTCGACCCGTACGTGACGCCGCCTTCGCCGGTCGTCCCGTTCTTGCAGAGCGTGGACTCCGTCAGAATGAGCGGCGCAAGCGCCAGCCCGAAGGGATCCGTCTGGATGAGGGACTGTAGGTCGTTCTCGAACGCCCAGCAGATCACGTCGGCGAGCCAGGTGACGACGTCACCGGCGGCGTCGAGGGGGTTGGTGATCTGGATCGGCGACTTGAAGTCGATCGACGGGAAGCTGCCGATGCTGACCGTCGGCCACGATCCGCCACTGAAGCCCGGATCCGAGATGCTGAAGTCGAAGCTCGGCAGGCTGCCGCCGCTGATGCTCGGCAGGGATCCGCCGGTGATCGTGATGAAGTTCGGACAGAATGAGAAGAAGTCGCTGATGCCGATGCTCGGAACCGACGGGAAGTTCGAGAACGGGTCGCCCTCGAGCAGCGAGAAGCCCTCGATGCGCCCGCAGACGACGTCGTCGTCGTTGTAGAAGGTGAAGAAGTTGTTGTCGCTCGATAGCGGCGCTCCGTCGACCTTGATCGCCACGCCGTCGGCGGCGCCCGCATTCGTGTTCTCGAAGCAGGCGATGTGCTGTCCGTTCGGGCCGAGGTTGCCGGCGCCTTCCACATCCAGCCCTTGCGTGATGATCAGGTCGTTGCCGGAGCGCATGACGTTGGCCAACAACGTGTTCAACGTTGCCGTCTGCTGCTCGAGCAAGGCGATTCGGCTGCCGAGGTCGCCCCCGGTCCGGGTGCTGGCTTGCGTGATTGCTGGAATCACCAGAATGCAAAGCGCCAGCGCGCCCGCGACACAAGTTATGCGTACGCGATTCACACACACCTCCTTTGAAAGGGGCACACACGCAGAGCCCGTCCTCTCCACGCCGGAGCCAGACCTTAGGGCGCTGCGTCCTGTGACACAAGCGCGAAGCCAAACCGCGTATTTCTGCGCAAGGCGGTACTAATTGCCGCTGTCATCGTCGAACGACCGCAGTGCCTGCGCGACGAGCGACCGAATCCGATCGGTGAGCTCGGGCGCATCCTGGAGCGACGCCAGTGCGCGGCGGGCCTCGCTGCCGCCCGCCGACGCCAGCGTGCCGACGATGGCCGCGCGCGTGCCCTTGTCCGCGGCCCCCCAAAGGGCGAACATCTTGCCAACATGCGGCCGCGCCCGCTCGCCGAAGGTGCGCAGCCCGTGGACGCCGGCACGCCGAAGCCGGGGGTCCTCGCTGTCGAGCGCTTCGGCGAGCAGCGGGATGACCGGCTCGTGCTCCATCTCGGTCAGCGCGCGCAGGATGCCGATGCGTCGAACGGGGTCGTCGATCTCCTCGTAGGCGTCCATCATGCGTTTGCGCGCCGCGTCGTCGGCGGCGGACATGCGCTCCAGCGCGCGGCGCGCGTCCCCGCCGCGGTCGTCCTGCGCGGCGCCGGCCTCGATGAGGCGCTCGACCGCGCCGTCGGTCCCGATGCGGCTCAACGCGCCGTAGACGGCGCGTCGAACGCGTGGATGGCTGCCCTCGCGATCGAGGGCAAGCAACGGCCGCACGAGATCGTCCTCGCCCAGCGCGCCGATGCAGTCGATGAGCGTGACCATGACGTGCCGCTCGTGCGGTTGGCCCAGCGCCGCGCGAATCTCGGCGCGCCCCTCGGCGTCGGCGTGCTTCACGGCTTGGCCCAGCACCACGCGCAACGGCATCGGGTTCAGGCTGCGCAACGTGTACGCGAGAATCGCGCGGGCCGACGCGGGGCTGCCGCGCTTGACGATGGCGCGCAGCACGTCCTGATCCTGGGTCGTGTCGCCGACGAGAAAGACCTCGAGGGCCGAGACGATGGCGTCCGCGTCGGCGCCGGGCAGGCGCGCAAGCGCTTGCAGCAACACCTCTCGCGCCCCCGGCTCGAAGTCGCGCCCCTTGAGCATCGCGAGCAGGTCGTCTGCGAACGTCGGGTCACGGACCAGCTCGAAGACCCGCCGCACGGACGGGTTGCCCGCGCGGACCTCGGCCAGCAACCGGCCGCGCAGTGGATCTTCGATCGGGGGCTCGAGCTGCCCCACCAGCTGCGCCACGCGCGCCCAGTTGACCGGATCCTGCTCGAGGCTCTCCAACACCAGCTCGAGAACGGCGTTGCGGTCGCCGACGTCGAGCTCGTCGGGGATCCCCAGCCCCCGGAGCTCCTGCGGGAGCTGCCCCGGAGCGCCGCGACCGATGAGGCCGGCCGACGTCTCGGGGTCGTCCGGCACGCCGCCGTCGAACGGGTCCTCGTCGAAGAGCCCCGACGTCAGCGCAAGAGGAATCCCGACGGCGGCCGCCGCGAGCAGACCCAGCAAGAGCCAGTGCGAACGCTGCAAGGAACTACGGCCGCACCGGGGGCTCGAAGCAGGTCCGGTCGCACGGCGCGTGGCACGTCTCGTCGGCCGCGCAACCGTCGGGGCCCATGGCTTCGTACGTGCGCTCGCACCACCAGATCGGCCCGTCGGCCTCGAACGCCTGCTCGTGATCCGACGGAATGCCGACGGCCGCTTCCTTGGTCATCAGGTACACGCAGCGCACGCGCAGCTGGGCGCGCACCTCGTCGGCGTAGGTCGGCCGCTCCGGCCGCTCCGGTCGAATGTCGTCCCGTGCCGCCATCGCTACCTCCCCATCGCATTCAACAGCGCGCGCTTCACCGCGACGCGCGCAAGCTGCACCTTGTAGCGCGTCCCGGGCAGCGGCGTCGCGCCTTGCGGCGCGATCTCGCCCGCCTTCGCCGCCGTGTCGTCGTCGAAGGGCTTGCCCACGAGCGCTTGCTCCACCCAGATCGCGCGTAGCGGCGCGGGCGCGAGCGAGCCGAGCCATACGCCGGCTTCCGTGATCTTGCCGCCGTCGACGACGACGCGCACGGCGCACGAGGCGAGGGCCCAGTCGAACGCGGCCTTCTGGCGCACCTCGGCGTACCCGAGCTTCTGCGGCACGTCGCGCGGTGGAATTTCGACGCGCTCGATCACGGATCCGGGGCGGATCGCGAACGCGGCCGCTTTGCCGTCCGGACCGGCGAACAGCTGCTCGAGCGTGAAGGCCTCGCCCTTCTCGCCGCCGCGCGTGACGAAGGTGGCGTCGAGCGAGCCGAGCACGGGCGCCAGGCTCGACGGGTGCGCGGACGCACAGGTCTCGTTGTGGAAGATGCCGGCGGTCTCCTGCACGCCGCCCTCTTGCCGAACGGGGCACACGTTGCCGCCGTCGCGCAAGAGACAAGGGAACGACGCGTGCCGGTAGTAGCCGCAGCGAGTCTGCTGCGCGACGTTGCCGGCGATGGTGGCACGGTTGCGGATCTGGAGGCTTGCGGCCTGCCCGGCCGCATGCGCCAGGCTCGGCAGGAACCGCCGCACGACGTCGGAGGCCGCGAGGTCGGACAGCGTCGCGCCGGCGCCGATCGAGATGCTGCCGTCGTCGCGAACGGCGATCACGTCGAAGCCCTCGACATCGCTCAACCCGACGAGCGTGTCCGGCTCCTCGACGCGTTCCTTCATGAGGTCGAGCAGGTCGATGCCGCCGCCCTTCAGGCGCTTGCCTTCGGGCTCCTGCATCGCGGCCGCGGCGTCCTCGACGGTCGTCGGCCGGACGAGCTGAAAGCGCTTCATCCCGCACTCCTTTCCAGCGCCGCCAGCACCCGGGCCGGCGTCATCGGCAGCTCCGTAACCTGGACGCCGAGCGCGTTGAACACCGCGTTCGCGATCGCCCCGGCGGTCGGCACCGTCGCGGGCTCGCCCAGTCCCATCATGCCGACGCTGTTGAAACCGCTCACGACCGACGTCATGACGGCGTCGATCTGGGGGCAGTCCTGCATGCCCATGATCTTGTAGGTGTCGAACGTGGGATTGACCATGTCGCCGATGTTGTGGTCCAGCTGTCGCTGCTCGTAGAGCGCGTAGCTGATGCCCTGGATGACGCCGCCGTTGACCTGGCTTCGCGCCGTCAACGTGTCGACCACACGGCCGCAGTCGTGCACGGCGACGACCTTCTCCACCGTGATCACGCCCGTCTCGGTGTCGACGGCGACCTGGGCGAACTGGCATCCCGCCGTCTCGCCGTGCGCGGCGGCGTAGTTGCGGCGGCGCTGTCCGCGCACCGTGATCGAGCCGTCGATGAGGCCGCAGGCCTGCTCGAACGTCGCCCGCTTGTCTCCAGCGACGAACACGCCGTCCTTCTGCGTGACGTCCTCGGGCTTCGTCCCCCACTCGGCCGCAAGCAGCTTCTGCAGGGCCTCTCTTCCGCGCAAGCCGGCTTCGCGCGCGGCGGGCCCGATGGACGGCGCGGTCGTGCTGCCGCCGCTGCCCGGGCCGGGCGGGAAACGTGTGTCGCCGATCTCCACCTTCACGCGTGAGGGCGCGACGCCGAGCTCCTCGGCCGCCAGGATGGCGATGACCGTGCGCGTCCCCGTGCCGATGTCCTGCACGCCGTTGCGCGCCGTCACGCTCCCGTCGGACGCGAGCGTGAGCTCGACGACATACGCGCCGCGGCCCGCCTGGCCCCAGCGACCGGCGGCGCAGCCGACCCCGCGCTTGATCGTGCCCTTGTCGGGCGTCTTGCGCCGGTTCGTCTCCCAGCCGATGCGCTCCGCGCCGATCTTCCACTGGATCTTGCGCACGGGATGCGTCTCGTTCTTCAGACGTACGGCCAGGGGGTCCATGCCGACCGTGACCGCGAACAGGTCGATCAAGCTCTCGAGCGCGAAGAACCCCTGCGGGTGCCGCGGCGCGCGAAACGCGGCGCCGCGATCGGTGAACGTCGAAACCGTGTGCTGTTCCATGACGACCGCGCCGAGGTCGTACGCGTTGAAGTTCGCGCAGCCCGCGCCGCCCTTGCCGTTGCCGGAGGTGCCCCAGGTCTCGCCCATCAGCGCTTTGAACGAGCCGTCCTTCATGCCGGCGAGCGTCATCTTCTGGATGGAGTCGGGCCGGTTGCCGCCGACGAGATGCTCCAGGCGCCGCGGCAGCAGGTACTTGACCGGCCGCTTCGTCTCCTTGGCGAACTCGGCGGCGAGCGCATCGCCGGGCCGCGGGCCGAACTTCGCGCCGAAGCCGCCGCCCATGTGCTGCGTGATGACCCGGATGTCGTTGCGGCGCAGCCCCAGCGGCCGTTGCAGCCCGCGGCCGAAGCTGCTGCACGACTGGGTGCTCGCCCAGACCGTCGCCGTCCCGTCAGCGTGGATCTCCGTCACGCTGCCGTGCGGCTCGAGCGCGGAGTGCGTCTGGATCGCGGTGCGGTACTCGGCCTGCACCTTGACGTCCGCCTCTTCGACGGCCTTGTCGGCGTTGCCGCGCCGGACAGGACGGCCGACGTTGTCGTTGCTGCCGCCGCGATCGTCGACGCGCACCTCGTCCTTCAGCGCTTGCTCGATCGTGACGGCGTTCGGCTTGACCTCGTAGGTGACGCGAATCGCGCGCAAGGCGTCGCTGAGCACGCCTTCGCTCTCGGCGCAGACCGCCGCGACCGCCTGGCCGGCGTGCTTCACGCGACGTCCTTCGAACGACCGGGTCGCCAGCACGCCCTTCATCGCCTGCGCGGCGCTCAGGTCGACCTTCTGGACGACGGCGTGCGCGTGCGGCGCGGCGACGACCCCGGCGTACGCCAGGTTGGGCCGGTTGATGTCGTACGTGAACTTGGCCGCGCCGGTCGCCTTGTCGGGGCCGTCCACGCGCGGAACGTCGGTGCCGACGTGCTTCAGCTCCGCGCCGAGCGGCCACGGGTCGCAGTCGAGGTCGTGCACCTGCACGGTGATCTCGCGCTCAGCGCCTTCGATGCCGGCCTTGTAGGTGATCTCACGCGGCATCAGGCACCGCCTCTCGCCGCCTCGAGCGCGGCACTCAGGACATGCGGATACGTGCCGCAACGACAGAGGTTGCCTGCCGTCGCTTCCTTGACCTGCTCGGCCGTGCATTGCTTGCCGTACGTCTTCACCGCGTACGCACAGGAGACGACCATGCCCGGCGTGCAGAAGCCGCACTGTAGCGCGTCGTGCTTCACGAACGCCTTCTGCGTGGCGTCCATGTTCTGCGGCGTACCCAGACCCTCGACGGTCGTCACCTCGTGCCCCTCCGCCTCGACGGCGAGGACGGTGCAGGCGTACACGGTCTTTCCGTCCATTATCACGGTGCACGCACCGCACTGCGCGCGGTCGCACGCGGGCTTCGCGCCGGTCAGATCCAGCGGCAGACGCAATGCCTGCAGCAGCGTCTCGCGCGGTTCGACGGACACCTTTTGCTCCGTACCGTTGACGCGTAGCTCGACGTCGACGGCGCCCGGCCCCTGGGTGCGGACACCCTCGTCGCCCTCCTTGGCCAACGCTTCGAGCGGGCCGAGCACCGCGCCGCTCGCGGCGGCGAGACCCGCGCCTTTGAACAACGCACGCCGGGTCACGCCTTTTCGTTTGGAGTTCGACATGCCGTCTCTCCGGAAGGGGCTCGATGGGGACCGGCGACCGTACTTCTGCCCGTCCGCACGGTCAACGGGCCTGGGGTTCTTGAACCCGGCCCGTCCAGGAACGGGTCACTGCGGCCGGTAGGTGAACGACCGCCGCACCTGGACGCCCTCCGTGAGCTGCAGGACGCCCTCCTGCGCCTGTTCGCGGCCGCTCGGCTCCAGGATCGACACGCGATAGCTGCCCGGGGGCAGATCGGCCTCGAAGCTGCCGGTGTGGCTGATCGACACGTCGAAACCGTGGCCGAGCACCTGGATGTCCGCTTCGCCGTCGCCTTCGTCGCGGAAGAAGAGCAACCGGTAGCCGAGCGTCGGCACCGCATGGACGTTGCCCTTGACCGTACAGCCGCGTTGCAGGTCCCCGACGCGCACGCGCGTGTCGGCGCCGGCCTGCACGTCGACGTCGAGCGACGCCCACTGCGCCTTGCCGGCCGCGTCGACCAGCCGGAGGAGCCAGCGCTGCCGGCCGACCGGCGCCCGCACGGAGGCGTCGACGCCGTCGACGTCGATGGCCGCGAGGCCGTAGCGGTCGCCGCGATCCATGCGGATCATCAGCATGCGCTCCGCCCAAGGGTCGAGCCCCTCCAGCGGCACGCGGACGGCCTTCGCGTCCGGCGCGAGCAGGTACGTCGCGCCCAGCCGGCGCCACGTCTTGTTCGAGATGACGTGGGCGCGGGCGGACGCGCCGAAGGACACGCGCACGCCGTTTCCGGCGACCGCGACCTCGGGAAAGTACGCGATCTCGCCATGCGTGCGGGCTTCGTAGACCTCGTCGATCGGCAGTCCGATGAGCGTTGCGGTCACCAGCGTGCCGTCGGGCACGGGTTGCTGCGGGTCGGTGCGCACGAGCGTCGTGACCAGCGGCTGCGCGCGCGCCGGTCGCACGTGGTGCAGCCGCGGCCGGTTGCCGTTGTCGATCGGAAGACTGATGACGACCGGCTCGCACAGCGCCCCGTCGCGCATGCGCCCGAGCGCGCGGAACGTGCCGACCCAGGTCTCGGTCGTGAAGCGCAGCGCGACGTGCGGATGCGGCAGATCGACGACCTCCTGGTCGAAGATCTCGACGGGAATCTCCACGCCGGCGCCGTCGCGCCCTTCCACGCGCTGGACGAACCACTCGAGGCCGGGGGCGTGCACGGAGCCGGGCGCGGGGCCGAGATAGAGGGTGTTCGGCCGGCCCAGCCAGGCATGGTTCGGCTGCTCACCGGCGTAGAGCATCGGCGGCATTGCGCTCGGCCACAGGTGTTGCCAGCCTTCCGTCGAGGCGATCCGGTAGTACCCGTTCGGCGCGCCATCGGCGATCCACACGTCCCCTTCGAGACGGCGCAGCGCGATCTGCTCGCGCTCGCCTTCGGTCTTCCTCAGAAACAGGTCGCCCTGCACGGGCCCGTCGGAGGCGCTGGTGCGAATGAGCACACGCACGCCCTCGACGACCGGCGTCTCGTCGTCGTCGCCGCAGGCGGCGAGCAGGGACGTCGCGATCAGCGCGAGCCCGTAGGCGGTTCGTCGAAGCATGGTCACTCCCGCACCCCTCGCGCGTAGCGTCGACATTATGCCGTCCCGACCGGGGCCGCACCGCGGGCCATCTCGCGCAGGGCCCTGCCCGTCGCGCTGCGCCGCCACGCGCGCGCCACGTCGCGCGGCGATCCCGCCACGACGATCTCGCCGCCGGCGTCGCCGCCGTCCGGTCCGAGGTCGATCACGTGGTCGCACTGCGCGATGAACTCCAGGTGGTGCTCCACGACGAGCACGGTGTTGCCGCGCTCGACGAGACGCCGCAGGACGTCGAGCAAGCGATCGACATCCTCGCCGTGCAGGCCGATGGTCGGCTCGTCGAGCAAGTACAGCGTCGAGCCGCTGCGGCTGCCGCGCGCCAGCTCCGCAACCAGCTTGAGCCGCTGCGCCTCCCCGCCCGACAGCGTCGGCGACGGTTGGCCCAGCGTCAGATAGCCCAGGCCGATCTCGTTCATGAGACGGACGGCGGGCTCGATGCGCGGCATCTCACCGAACACGTCCAGCGCCTCCTCGAACGTCAGATCGAGGAGGCCCGCCGCATGCCGGCCGCGCCAGGTGATCTCCAGGGTCTCCGCGCCGAAACGCGCACCGTCGCAGGCCTCGCACGGAACGCGCACGTTCGGCAGGAACGACATCTCGACGGTGATCTCGCCCATGCCGTCACAGGTCGCGCAGCGCCCCCCTTTCACGTTGAACGAGAACCGTCCGGGCCCGTAGCCGCGCGTGCGGGCGTCCTCGGTGCCCGCCAGCGCCTTGCGCACGTGGTCCCAGATCTTGAGATAGGTCGCGGGCACCGAGCGTGGCGTCTTCCCCACCGGCGTCGCGTCCACCGTCTGCACGCGCGTCAGGTGCTGCGCCCCGCTCAACCGGCGGAACGGCTTGTCCGGAACCGGCTTGTCGAGTAGCTTCGACCGCACCGCGTCGTGCAGCACGTCGAGCACGAGAGTCGACTTCCCCGCGCCCGACACGCCGGTCACCGCGACGAGACGCTCGAGCGGAAAGGCCGCGTCGACGCCGCGTAGGTTGTGCCGCTTTACGCCGGCGATCTTCAGCACGTTGCCGTCGGCGCCGTTGCCGTCGCAGAGCGCCGGCGCCGGCCGCGCGAGCACGCGCCCGGTCGGGGAGTCGGGATCGCGCTCGAGCGCCGCGGGCGTTCCCATCGCGACGAGTCGTCCGCCGTGCCGCCCGCCGCCGGGGCCGAGGTCGACGACGCGCTGCGCGCGACGAATCGTGTCGAGGTCGTGCTCCACGACCACGAGACTGTTCCCGCGGTCGCGCAACCCGGTGACGGCGTTCAACAGCTTTTCGTTGTCGCGCGGATGCAGGCCGATCGTCGGTTCGTCGAGCACGTAGCAGACGCCGCGCAGGTTGCTGCCCAGCTGCGCGGCAAGCCGGATGCGCTGCGTCTCGCCGCCGGACAGCGTCGCCGCCGTGCGATCGAGCGTGAGGTAGCTCAGGCCGATGGACTCGAGGAAGGTGACGCGCTCGCGCAGCTCCCGCAGGATGGGCTTCGCGATCTCGCCGTCGCGCTTCGAGAACGTCATGCCGTCCACCGCGGGCAGGAAGCGCTGCACCGGCAGGGCGAGCAGTGCCGGATAGGTGAACCCGCCCGCGCGCACCGCGCGCGCCTCGGGCCGCAACCGCAGCCCGTTGCACGCGTCGCAGGTCGCGCGGCTCACGTAGTCGCCGAACCAGTCGATGGCGATGTCCGGCGCGCGCTCGAAGAACGCGGTCACGCGCGAGCCCGCGCCTTCGAACGACTTGTTGCCGAGCAGCAGCGTGCGCTGGGTGCGCTTCGGCAGGTTGCGCCACAGCGTTTTCGTGTCCAGGCCGAGGATCTCGCGCACGTCCCGCAGAAAGGCACGCTTCATGGGCGGCTCGATGCCGACCATGCCGATCGCGCCGTTCGCCAGCGACTTGTCCGCTTGGAGCGGCAGCCGGAGCGCATCGACCTGCGGCCGGGCGCCGAGGCCCTTGCAGGCGGGACACCAGCCGCGGTGGCTGTTGTGGCTGAAGAAGCGCGGATCCAGCTCGGGCACGGTGGCGCCGTCGCGCGGACACGTGCGCTCGACGGACAGGGTGCGCGTCGTGCCGTCGGCCGTGCGCAGCGTGACGGCGCCGTTGCCGAGCGTCAGGGCTTCGTCGAGAGCGGCCTTCAGCGCCGGCCGGTTCGCGCGCGTGACCTTCAACGACGCGATCTCTTCCTCGACGTCGTGCTCGCGATAGCGGTCGAGCTTCGGCGGCGGATCGGCATCGACGAGCGCGCCGTCGGCCAGGGCGCGGCGATGGCCGCGCTTGACCATGTCTTCGAAGACCTCCTTGTGGAAGCCTTTCCGTCCGAGGATGCGCGGCGCGAACAGCTGCAGCGGCTGGTTGCGATACTCGGTCAGGATGCGGTCATAGATCGCGTCGGGCGGCAGCGTGCGCAGCGGGCGGTCGCAGCGCGGGCAGTGCGGCGCACCGGTACGCGCGAACAACAACCGCAGGAAGTGTGCGACCTCGGTCATGGTCGCGACGGTCGAACGGCGGCTGCCGCGCGTGCGCCGCTGTTCGATCGCGACGGTCGGCGGGATGCCGGCCACGTGATCGACGTCGGGCCGCGCGAGCTGTCCGACGAACTGGCGCGCGTACGCGGAGAGCGTGTCGATGTACCGGCGTTGGCCTTCGGCGAAGACGATGTCGAACGCGAGCGTGGACTTGCCGGAGCCGCTCGGCCCGCTGACCACCACGAGCTCGTCGCGCGGCAGGTCGAGCGTCACGCCGCGCAGGTTGTGCTCGCGTGCGCCGCTGATCTGGATCGCCGGCGGTCCGGCCTTGCGTACCGCCACGCGCCGCTTGAGGGACGGCTTGCGGCGGGCGGCGCGCAGGAACCGCGCGGTGTGTCCCGGCCCGCGCGCGACCTGAGCGGGCGTCCCGTCGGCGACGACTTCGCCGCCGCCCGGTCCGCCTTCGGGCCCGAGGTCGACGACGCGGTCGGCGGCCCACATGACGTCGACGTGGTGCTCCACGACGAGCACCGCGTGGCCGCGGTCGGCGAGATCCCGCAAGGCGCGCACGAGCACGGCGACGTCGTCGAGATGCAAGCCGGTGGTGGGTTCGTCGAAGACGTACACGCGCCGCGCGGCCTTCTCGCGGTCGACGAGCGCCGTCGCGAGCCGCAGCCGCTGAATCTCGCCGCTCGACAACGTCGAGAGCGGCTGTCCCAGTCGAAGGTATCCGAGGCCGACGCCGAGCAACGCGCGCAGCGGCTTGGCGATGCGCGGATGGGCCTCGAAGCGCTCGACGGCCTGCTTCGTCGTCAGCCGCAGCACGTCGGAGATGGACAGGCCCTCCCACGTGATCTCCCGCACCTCGGGGCGAAAGCGGGTGCCGTCGCAATCGGGGCAGGTGACGTCGACGTCGGAGAGGAACTGCATCTCGACGCGTTCGCGGCCGTCGCCTTTGCAGCGCTCGCAGCGGCCGCCGGCGACGTTGAACGAAAAGGTCCCCGGACCGAAGCGCGCTTCCTTCGAAGCGGGCAGCGACGCGAAGAGCGCCCGCACGCCGTCCCAAGCGCCGACGTACGTCGCCGGGTTGGCCCGCGAGGTCTGTCCGACCCCGCCTTGCTCGACGAGCACCGCCTCGGTGACGTGCTCGACGCCGACGACGGCATCGTGCGGTCCCGGAGTCCCCTCCGGCCGTCCGAGCGCGCGGGTGAGCGCGAGGAAGAGCACGTCGTGCGCCAGGCTCGACTTGCCGCTGCCCGACACGCCGGTGAGGACCGTCAGCTCCCCGGTGCGCAGCAAGAGATCCACGCCGTCGAGGTTGTGCGCGCGGGCGCCGCGAACACCGACGAGGTCCCCGGAGCCGTCGGGCTTGCGGGGCGGCAGCGCGACCCGCTTGCGGCCCGCGAGGTACGCGCCGGTCAGGCTGGCGGGATCGTCGCGCAGCGCGGCCGGGGTTCCGACGGCCGTGACGCGGCCGCCTTCCTCGCCGGCGCCCGGGCCGAGGTCGATGACGTGGTCGGCGGCCGTCAGGATCGCCGGGTCGTGCTCGACCACGACCACGCTGTTGCCCTCGTCGCACAGGCGCCGCAGCATGCCGACGAGACGTCCGTTGTCGCGCGGGTGCAGCCCGATCGAAGGCTCGTCGAGCACGAAGAGGGTGTTGACGAGATGCGTGCCCAGCGCCGCGGTGAGGTTGACGCGCTGCACCTCGCCGCCGGAGAGGGTGCGGGCGGACCGGTCGAGCCCGAGGTAGCCGAGCCCCACCTCCTCGAGCCACTGCAGGCGGCCGCGGATCTCCTTCAGCAGGAGCCGTGCGACGTCCTGTGCGGCCCGGGGCAGCCGGAGCCCGGCGAAGAAGGCGCGTGCGCGCGTAACGTCCATCGCGAGGGCGTCCGGCAGACTCCGCCCACCGACGCGCCAGGCGCGCCCCTCGGGCCCCAGCCGGGCGCCGTCGCAGTCGTGGCAGACCGGGTAGCCGCGGAATCGGGAGAGGAGCACGCGGACGTGCACCTTGTAGATCTTGCGCTTGAGCTTCTCGAAGAAGCCGTTCACACCGGGCCAGGCGCCGTCGCCGAGGAGCACGCGCTTGCGGGTGTCCGGGTCGAGATCGCGCCAGGGCGCGGTGACCGGGATCCCCGCGTCGCGGGCCCACTTGAGCATCCGAGAGCGCCAGCGGCGCTTGGACGGCATCTGGAGCGGCTTCACCGCGCCGGCCTGCAGGCTCAGGGCGGGATCGGGCACCACGAGGTCCCAATCGATGCCCGACGTGCGTCCGAATCCGTGGCAGGTCTCGCACGCGCCGACGGGGCTGTTGAACGAGAAGAGGTTGGGCGTGGGCGCTCGGTAGTCGCGGTCGCAGTCGGGGCAGTGGAGCCGGTCGCTGAACCGCAGGGTTTGGGCGGCGTGGTCGTCGTTGGCCAGGACGCGGACGACGGCGCGACCGGCGCCGGCGCGGAACGCGGTCTCGAACGACTCGACGAGCCGGTTGCGGCCGGTGCGTCCGACGATGGCGCGATCGACGACCACGAAGGCGGGGCCGCGGCGCGGCAGGTTGGCGCCGTCGGGCGCCAGATCGACGGCGCGTTCGCCCACGAGGATGCGAAAGAGGCCGCCCGCGCGCAGGTCGGCGATGACGTCGGCGGGCGTACGGCCGCGCAAGGGCATCTCGAAGCCGACGACGACGCGTCGGCCGCGCTCGAGCCGCGAGAGGCGCAGGGCGGCGTGGCGAGGGCCCTCGCGGGAGACGGGTCGGCCGCACTCGACGCAGTGGAGGTCGGCGATCTTGGCCCAGAGCAGCTTGGCGTGGTCGAGCAGCTCGGACATGGTCGCGACGGTCGAGCGGCTGCCGCGAATGGGGCGGGAGCGCTCGATGGCGACGGCGGGCGGGATGCCTTCGACGCGATCGACGTCAGGCCGGTCCATGCGCTCGAGGAACTGCCGGGCGTAGGCGGAGAACGACTCGACGTAGCGGCGTTGGCCTTCGGCGTAGAGGGTGTCGAAGGCGAGGGTGGACTTGCCGGACCCGGAGACCCCTGTGATGACGGTGAGCTGTCCGAGCGGGATGTCGACGTCGATGCCGCGCAGGTTGTGTTGGCGGGCCCCGCGGATCTTGATGACGTCCGGTGTGGCGGGAGCGCGCGGCATGAAGCGGATCGTACGTTGCGTGGTGCGCGACCTACCTCAGGGGCATCAGCGCGTGGGGGCCATCCGGGCCCCACACTTCCGCTCCCGCTCCCTCCCCCTCCCGTCCCGCTGCCGATCCCGCTCCCCCTCCCCCTCCCGTCCTGCTGCCGATCCCGCTCCCGTCCTGGGAGGGCCGGACGCCGTCGGCCGTCGTGGAAGTGAGTCGTTGCTCGCGATCTAGGGGCTGATCGGGGGCGGCGTGACGTGTGCGCTCGCCCTTCAGTGTGGGGGTCTGGGGGCGGAACGCCCCCAGAAGACGAAGAAGCCGCTCCGGAGTTGCCTCCGGAGCGGCTCAGACTGGAGCGGAACGCCGCGAACTCCAGGACAGGGGGAGCTCGTTGGCCTTGGAACCGAGTGTTCCCTACGACCCCCGGCTCTTCGGCCCGGCGTTTCGGCACCACATCCTGAGAGCGACGCCGCCCCCAGCAGGCGGGGATGCGCTACTCCCAACTGTCATGTTCGCGAAACAACGTCATCGCCCTGTCTCGGAACGCTGCTTCCAGCAACCGAGGTCCCGCGAACAAAAGGAGCTCCGGCGACGAAGTCGCCGGAGCTCCAGCAAGTCAGACCCGCCCCCGGGGAGGGGCGGGCGTCGATCGGTTGGCTAGAGCGCCAGCTGCCACTGGAAGCGAATGAGGATCGCGTCCTCTTCGCCGTTGAGGCTGTTGGCGTAGCCGGCGTAGGCGTCCCAGATCAGCGCGGAGCCGACGTCGTCGCCACTGATGAACGAGGCGTCCAAGCTGAGCTTGTTGCCGTGGCCGTTCAGGTAGTAGTTGATCGCGAAGGCGAACTCGGTCACAGCACCGTTGCCGAAGGCGTTGCCCACGACGCCCGCATCGGGGTCGGTGTCGTACGAGCTGGCGCGCGCAGCGACCTCCCAGGCCGTGCCCGGGAAGTGGTAGCCGAGCTGGACCAACCACGCGCTGTACTCGACAGCCGGGCCGGCGCCACCGATGTCGTCATCCTCGCCCATCGTGTAGGCGGCGGTGAACGACCAGCCACCGTAGCCGAGCGCAAGGTCCGCACCGTAGCGGATCTTGTCAGCGACCGTGGTGTGCGGCTTGTCGCGACGGTCAGCGTAGTAGTGACCCCACACGCCGACTTCGCCGTACCACTGGCACGTCTGCTGGCGCAGGGCGCCTTCCTCGTAACCGATCGCGTTCAGGAACGCCCAGTTCAGGCGGCCCGAGTACGCGAGGTTGTCCGAGGTGCTGTGGTCCAACACGTTGCGGATCGAGTCGCCACCGTCACCGTTCGTCACGGCGACCATGTAGCTGAACTCGTTGTTGCAACCGAACACACCGTGAACCATGAAGCCATGGTCGCGGTTGCGGTCCGTGTAACCCGGCATCAGAAGGCCCGTGTACGCCGTCGCCATCGACACGTCCACGAACTGCTGCAGCTCGGGAGCGACCATCGCCTGACGCGTGGTCGGGGTCTTGATCTGACCCATACGGAAGTTGAACGAATCGCTGTAGGCCCACTCGATCCACGCTTCACGCGAGTTGTCGAAGTTGCCGCTCTGGTTCTGGAAGTTGGAGTTACCCAACTCGTTCAGGAACGTCCCACCGATGTTCGACTCGTTCTCCGCGGCGTCCTCACCCCAGTGACCGAACTCCAACTCCAAGTAGTAGTTGATGTCACAGGGCGCTTCGCCGGAGAACTTGACCGTCGCGCGCGGCAACGAGAAACCGGAAAGGTCACCCGCAGCTTCGCCCTGACGAGCCGTGATGCCGGCGTTGCTGGGCTCGTTGTTGTCCCAGTCGAACGCTTCGAAACGAGCCTGCAGCGTCAGGTTGATGCGCAGCAGGAAGTCCCCGCCACGAATCCAAAAGCCGCTGTCGTAGCCCGCGCTACCCGGACCACCGACCAGGTTTGCTTCCTGTTCGCTGTTCGCGAGATAGCTATCTACGGCAGCCTGGATGTCACGCGCATTCGCCTCATCGGCAAACGCGGGCGTGGCAACCACGGCCACCAGACCTACGGCCAACATGGCCGCCAAGAAAGTCCTCATGATCCTGCCCTTTCATGTGTCATTCGCGCCGGCCGCCGATCGCGCACGGCGCGGCTGACCGAAAACTGTCCCGGGCCCCGTGGCCCCTCACCCCCGCGAAGGGGAGACTGCCCTGCCTCCGCAAAGGAAGCGGAGCAGTCTGAACGAAGGAATCGGCCGACCCCAGGGGTTCACGGACCGGAGGACCGCCTCAACCCCCTCGTTTCAGCCTGTTGTTTGCGCTCCGTGCGTAACGGCTTCGTCACCTGGCGAATTTCCTCTTCAGGCCATCTCACCGAATGCGTCCGAATTGCCGTTTACGTGCCGAATTCAGAACAATAGAGCCAATTTCTGTCCGCGAATCGAGCGTCGGGTCCACGGCCGACGGGTGTCCGCATCAGCCGGTTGTTCGCCCCGGGACGCCACGGATCCCCACGTCTTTGGGCCGGGTGCCGGTCCGGATGCCGCGGTCGCCGGTCACCCGGTCGAGCGCAGGCACGAAAAAGCCCCGGCGACCGAGGTCGCCGGGGCTCGAGTTCTTACAGCGCCCGTCTCGAAGACAGGCTCAAACGGCCGCTTGTGACGACTAGAGCGCCAGCTGCCACTGGAAGCGAATGAGGATCGCGTCCTCTTCGCCGCTCAGGCGGTTGGCGTAGCCCGCGTAGGCGTCCCAGATCAGCACGGAGCCGATGTCGTCGCCACTGATGAACGAGGCGTCCAAGCTGAGCTTGTTGCCGTGGCCGTTCAGGTAGTAGTTGATCGCGAAGGCGAACTCGGTCACAGCACCGTTGCCGAAGGCGTTGCCCACGACGCCCGCATCGGGGTCGGTGTCGTACGAGCTGGCGCGCGCAGCGACCTCCCAGGCCGTGCCCGGGAAGTGGTAGCCGAGCTGGACCAACCACGCGCTGTACTCGACAGCCGGGCCGGCGCCACCGATGTCGTCGTCCTCGCCCATCGTGTAGGCGGCGGTGAACGACCAGCCACCGTAGCCGAGCGCAAGGTCCGCACCGTAGCGGATCTTGTCAGCGACCGTGGTGTGCGGCTTGTCGCGACGGTCAGCGTAGTAGTGACCCCACACGCCGACTTCGCCGTACCACTGGCACGTCTGCTGGCGCAGGGCGCCTTCCTCGTAACCGATCGCGTTCAGGAACGCCCAGTTCAGGCGGCCCGAGTACGCGAGGTTGTCCGAGGTGCTGTGGTCCAACACGTTGCGGATCGAGTCGCCACCGTCACCGTTCGTCACGGCGACCATGTAGCTGAACTCGTTGTTGCAACCGAACACGCCGTGAATGCAGAAGCCGTGGTCGCGGTTGCGGTCCGTGTAACCCGGCATCAGAAGGCCCGTGTACGCCGTCGCCATCGACACGTCCACGAACTGCTGCAGCTCGGGAGCGACCATCGCCTGACGCGTGGTCGGGGTCTTGATCTGACCCATACGGAAGTTGAACGAATCGCTGTAGGCCCACTCGATCCACGCTTCGCGCGTGTTGTCGAAGTTGCCGCTCTGGTTCTGGAAGTTCGAGTTGCCGATTCCGTTGATGAACGTCCCGAAGGTGTTCGCCTCGTTCTCGAGCGCGTCCTCGCCCCAGTGACCGAACTCCAACTCCATGTAGTAGTTGATGTCGCACGGCGCTTCGCCGGAGAACTTCAACGTTGCGCGCGGCAGCGAGAATCCGGAGAGATCGCCGGCGCCGGGGCTCGGCTCCTGCGACGTTCCGACCTGCGTGCCGGGCTCGTTGTTGTCCCAGTCGAACGCTTCGAAACGAGCCTGCAGCGTCAGGTTGATGCGCAGCAGGAAGTCCCCGCCACGAATCCAAAAGCCGCTGTCGTAGCCCGCGCTACCCGGACCACCGACCAGGTTTGCCTCCTGTTCGCTGTTCGCGAGATAGCTATCCACGGCAGCCTGGATGTCACGCGCATTCGCCTCATCGGCGAACGACGGCGTCGCAACCACGGCCACCAGACCTACGGCCAACACGGCCGCCAGAAACTGTCGCATGCTTACCCTCCTGCTGTACGGCTCGCCGCCTGCCACGCGAGCCCACCCTTCACGAAACCAACCCTCGGTTCCGCGATGTTTGGAAGTCTGACACGGAGCATCGGCAGGGGTCCAGAGCGGCTGAAGTACATCGATGCGGGTTTCCCTCAGATTCGTATTTTGTTCGTGTTTTTCTGTCACATGGGCGTCATATCGGGCCGATCCGGGCTCCGGAAGCGGCTCCGCGGCCTCCTCGCTCGGTCCGCAGTCCGCCACGAATTACGTCGAATTCGCAAGAATAGAGCCGAAATTCGGCAAATTGGCCATTGAGCGCGGCGTACGGAACGGACGCCTTACGGCGCGTTAGGCCCAAGGAAGCGGCCGGGGGGCCGGCAGGCCGCAAGGGCCCCCACGGGCCCCGTTTCGGCGCGCTGCAACGGCGAGACGAACACCACGAGGTTCGACGGCTTCGAGACAGGTCGACTTCGCCTGTTGTTCGCCGCCTACGAGCCGGGTCCGGAACCGAGCCGGTACCCCACGCCCCAGACGGTCGAGACCAGCCACGCGTACTCTCCGAGCTTGCGACGGATCGAGAGGATGTGGACGTCGACGGTACGGTCCACCGACCCCTCGCCGTCCTCGCCGCGGTCGAGCAGCTCGGCGCGCGGCAGCGCCCGATCGGGATTGCTGGCCAGCTTGTGCAGGATGTCGAACTCGGTCGGGGTGAGGTTCACGACCCTCCCGTCGACTGCGGCCTCCCGCCGTGCGGGTTGGATCGTCAGATGTTCCGTTCGGATGGCGCTGCTGTTCGCGTTCTGCGTGCGCCGGAGCACGGCCCGTACGCGACTGACCAGGATGTTGGGCTTGAAGCTCGACTTCTGGATGTAGTCGTCCGCGCCGGCGTCGAGCATCTTCTGCTCCGTCTGCTGGGCCAGCGTGCCCGTCAGCGAGATGACGGCCATGTGCTTGGTCTCGGGATCCTCGCGGATCTTCCGGCACACCGACATGCCGTCCAACCCGCCGGGCAGCTGGATGTCCAGGAGCGCCAGATCGGGCTCCTGCTCCTTGATCATCCGCAGTCCCGCGAGGCCGTCAGCGGCGCCATGCACCTCGAATCCGGACTGGGTGAGGATCTCCGAGACGACGTCTCGGACCTGCTGCTCGTCCTCGATGACTACAATCCGTGCTTCGGCCATACCACCGGTTCCCTACACATCACGCGGCCAGCGTAGCAGCGAGGGTTCGACCGTCGCATCGTGGGACACCTAGATGTTAAGACTTCGACAGGGAGAAAGCGCGGCTCGGCGTGCACGCGGTGGGTGTACGCGCGGCGGCGGTAGGTTGGCAGCATGTCGCCCTTGACCGAACGATCTCTGTGCGAGCGCTATCACGCGGCGACGATCTACACGCCGCAGTCGCTCGGCCAGCATCCGGGCCTGAACTTCGCCACGCAGCCGTCGCCGTTCAAACAGTGGCATCAGGCGCGGCGCGTCGAGCTCGAGGGGGGCGCACAGACGCCGACGCAGCCGACGACGGGTCCCCTCGACGCGAAGCGGCTCGGTCGATTGCTCTACCACACGTACGGCGTCACGCTCGTGCGCGAGTTCCCGGGCATGTCCGCGCACTTCCGCGCCGCTCCATCCGCCGGCGCGCTGTATCCCGCGGAGCTGTACGTCGCCGTGCGCGGGATCGAGGGCATTCCCGACGGCATCCTCGACTACCACGCGCCCGACCACTCGCTCGTGTTGTGCTGGGAAGGGGACTTCTGGCCGGAGCTGCTTCGATACACCTTCGGCCACGCGGCAGTCGAGAAAGCGCGCGCGGTGTTGATCGGCACCGGCGTGTTCGAACGCAGCGCGTGGCGCTACCGCGACCGCGCCTACCGGCGCGTCCTCCTGGACACGGGACACGTGTTCGGCAACGCGCGCATCGTCGCGCCGCAGTCCGGACAAACGGTCGTGCCGCTGCCGTACTTCGTGGACGAGGGCGTCAACGGACTCCTCTTGCTCGACGGAAAGCAAGAGGGCGCGCTGTTGTTGAGCGCCGTGATCGACGAAGCGGATGCGCCCTCCGTCACGAGCCAGGCGCCGCAGCGATCCCATGTCCATGATGCGCAGGCCAGCCCGCTCGAGGGCGACTGGATCCCGCACGTGCACGGCGCCGGCGCGTTGGAAGCGGCCCACGCGCTCCCGGCGGAGCCGCGCTGCGATCCGGGGCCCGAAGGAATCGAAGCCCCGGTCTCCCTGCCTGCGACGCCCTTGCCGCAGCGCTCGGGCATGCTGGAGAGCATTCGCAACCGGCGGTCGACGCGTTCGTTTCGCGCGTCGCCGATCCAGGCCGACACACTCGGAAGCATCCTGGGATACGCGTATCCGCGTGACGGCGGTGCGCTGGTCGACGACGTGCTCGACACCTACGTCGTGGCGTCGGCGGTGAACGGCATCGCGGAGGGCGTCTATCGCTACGAGAGCGAGGGACACGCGTTGACACCCGTGCGCTACGGCAATCCGCGGCTCGCGCTCTACGACTGTTGTCTGCGCCAGGAACTCGGGCGGGACTGTTCCTTCGCCGTCGTCCACACGCTGGACTTGCCGTCCGCTGTCGAACGCTACGGCGAACGCATCTACCGGACGGCGCACTTGCAAGCCGGCATGATCGGCCAGCGACTGAATCTCGCGGCGCTGCGCTGCGGCTTCGGCGCCAGTGGGATCGGCGGGTTCTTCGACGAGTTCGTGAATTCGCTCCTCATGCTCGGGCAGCAGCACGCGGTCGCGTACATCACGACCATCGGCGTTCCCGCATAGCATCTCGCGCATGTCGGCCGGACGACGAGAATCAGAAGACGGCCCCGGCGTCGGGGACATCGTGATCATTCCGTATCCGCGCGTGCGCGAGCAGCTGAACTGCCCGGCGGAGGCGGGTCTCCTGATGGAAGACCGGCGCAACATCGTGCGCCTTTTCTTTCCGACGAGCGACCAGAGCTTCTGGCTCGATCGCGAGAAGGTCGAGGCGGTGCCGCTGGGGCGGTTGAACACGCATCCGCTGGTCGATCGGGTTCACCGCATCGCGAACATCGTGGACGTCGTCTTGCTCGAGCTGGTCTCGTGGAACGAAGACGAAGTCGCCGTGCACGTCTTCTCGCCGGCGATGTCGCTCGACGATCTGCTCGCAATTCGCGCGCTCATCGGCGGGAAGCTGCGCGACTTCCAGGTCGAAGCCGGCAGCGTGCGGCGCGTGAAGCTGTTGGTTCGCTTCGTATTGTAGGACGCGCTACAGCGCGAGCCTGCCGGTGGCGTCGTCGATGCGAAGCGGCATGGACGGACGATCCCCGTAGCGATTCGCGAGGATCTGGGCGCGCCGCGCTCCCGATCCCTCCGCGGGCGCGATCCAGCCCACACGGTCGGCGACGTCCGCCAGCGACGCACCGGCAACGGACGCATCCACGGGTTCCCGCCGCCCGACATCTGTCGCCGTCCCCGCATCGCAGGGTTCGTCGTGGCGTCCCGGATCCGAACGGAAGACACACAGAACGGCGAGGTGCAGGCGCGCCGCCATGTCCGAAAGCTCGCGCAATGCGGTGCCCAACTCCGTGCCGGGCTCGCGGATGACCGCCTGCAGGTAGTCGACGACGACGACGTCCGGCCGATACGGCATGCGCACCAGACGATCGCCCAGCGACGCGGCCGAGAACCCGCGCGACTCGAGGATCCAGAACGGGAGCGGCTCCAGTCCGGCGCGCACGGCGGAGGCCCGCCGCGCCTCTTCGCGCGTGAGGGCAGGACCGTCCGCATCGAGCGGTCTCCCCGCCTCCGGCAACGCATCGGTTTGGACGTCGGCCAACATCGCCAGCAACCGCAGCGCGAGGGTGGACGCGGGCAGGTCGTAGGTGGCGTACACCGCTCGGCGGCCGCCGAGCGCGGCTTCGTAGAGCAGCGACAGCAGGAACGACGTCTTGCCCGCACCCGGAGGACCGCCCCAGACGTGCAGGTGCCCGGCGGGCAGGTCGGCGCCGAGATCGTGGACGAGCGCGCCTTCGACGGCGGTGGGCAGACCGCCGGACTTCGGCAGCGCCTCCGGCAGAGGGATCGGCGCCAGCAGCTTGGCCAAGTGCTCCATGGCCGAGAGGATGCAGGAAAGGAGGGACACACCGAGGTCGGGGTCGGTGGACTCGCCGGGTTCCGGGATTGGCGTCCGGCTCGGGCGGGGGTCAGGAATGAAAGTGAGAGTGAACGGGAACGCGTGGCCTCCGGAGACCGACCGAAGTCGATCACCGACGTTCGACGCTCACTCCAGCCGCGCGCCCGGTTGGACCACGACGGGCTCGACGTCACCGCCGCTCGGACGCGGCGCGAACCTCGCCGCGAGATGGGCTCCACCCGCCGGATCGAACCTGTTGGATTCCGTCTACAGGTAGGGGGTTGTTACTTGCCGTCGTCCCCGGCGTCGTCGTCCGCGTCCTCCTTCTTCGGTTCGTACGAGGGGGGCGACTTCGCGAACGTCGGCGCCAGCACCTTCTCGAGCTCCGCGACACGCTCGGTCGAGCCCTCCGAGATCTGCAGGGACACGATGCGGCGACGCGAGTGAATGATGTAGGCGCGCATGCTGCCGCGACGCATCACGAGCGCAGGCGACTCGCCGAACGTGGTTTCGACGACCGGTTGGTTCCCCATGCGACGGCGCCAGTTCTTCAGATCGTCGCCCTGGTCGGCGCGCAGCAACACTTGTGCGTTCAGCCCCTCGGCTCGAATCTGCATCATGTTGTGCCGCAGCACCGTCACGCTCCAGTCGTCCGGCACGTCGCGCGCCTCGATGCCCGCGAGCACGTGAACGTACCGGCCGGCGTCCTTGTCGAGCAGCATGTGCTTCGACGGATCGCGCAGGTCGTAGCTGTCGCCGCCCTCCTCCACATGCGTTGTGAGGATGCGGATCCGTCCGGCGATGCGCGACGAAACGACGCCCGGGTAGCTGTCGGGTTGGTCGGAGTAGCCGTGGAAGAGATAGCGGGCCGCGGTACCGACCTCGCCGGTCGTCGGGTCCGCGCCGATCCACTTGCCGGCCCAAATCTCCGCCCACGCGTGGCCGCCCCAGAGCGAACCGATACAGACGTACCCGCTGCAACGCCGCGCCGGAATGCCGGCCGCGCGACACAGGGCGACGAACAAGAGCGCGTGCTCGGAGCAGTCGCCGCGCTTCTCGTCGAGGATTTGCAGCGCGGACGCCTGACCCACGCTCGGACTACCCTTGGTCAATGACGAGTACACGTACCGCGCAATCAGGTACGCGGCCTGCCGGATGTTCTTCTCGTCGCCGATGATCTGCGCGGCGGTCTCCTTGAGCCGCGGGTGAAGGCACGGCATGTCGACTGTGGCCTCGAGCTCCCGCTCGAAGTTCTTCGGATCGACCGGCAACGTCCCAGGCGCTTCCGGATCGTCGTACTTGCGAAGCTCCGCCTTCAGCACCCAGCCGGTCTCGTGACTGCCGGAAACGGAGGTCACACGGCTCCAGGGCGAGTCCGGGTAGTTCGGAAGCTTGCGGCTCTCGTCGCCCTGTAGGTGCACCTCGACCTCCGTGCGGTCGGCGGAGAAGATGCGCTCGAGTCCGGGGTTCGCCGGCACGGTGATGCTGTACTCGGCGGGGCGAAAGTGACCGCTCGCCTTCTCGGCGGTCGCGCGGCGGGCCGAGAAGCCCTCCGCCTCGATGGTGACGAACGCGCCCGACGTGTCGAGCCACATGGTCATCTCGGTGCCGCTCGAGGGATTGCGCTCGACGACCTTGAACGTCTCGATCTCGACGCCGTTCTCGTCCTTGACGGTCTCCTTGCCGACGACGGTGACCTCGTTGTACTCGACGGTGAGCTTGCGCCAGTTGAGGTGCGAGACCTTGTGCTTCTGTCCCTTCTCGAGCTTTCCCGCGCGAATGAGCGCGCCGAGGAACGACTCCGCGTCGGTCATGACCGGTTTGTCGGTCAAGATCTCTTTCTTCTGCTCCTGTCCCTCCTGCTGGACGAGCAGCGTGTAGCTCTTGCCGGTGAAGCGGTACTCGACGGTCGTCACGCGACCCGCTTCCTCGATGCGGTCCCGGCGGAACCAGAGCGAGCCGTCGTCGTCGCGCTCGAGGTCCGTGGTCGTCGTCGACTCGAAGACGTCTTTCTGGCCGGCCATGTCACGGATCGTGCGCGACACGTGCACGGAGGTGTCGTGGACGGTCTTCTTGCCCTCGTAGGTCGACGGCGCCCAGACGACGCGCGAGTGGCCGCTCTTCTTGCCGCGGCGGAAGTTCTCGTACCAGCGCTCCGTGGCGACGCCCTCGCCGGCGTCGACCGGGGTGGCCCCGAGCAAGGCGCCGAGGACCGCCGTGAGCAGCGCCCCTGTCAACCAACGGCCGGGCATGAATCGCATCCGCATTACGTTCGTCCTCCGAGCCTGGAATCCTACCCCCCGCCACAGGCGCCGTTTGGATCAATGCCACCGGGCCTTGGCCCCGCGCTTGTCGAGCGGCGCTTCGAACGGCAGGATCGAAGGGCGTGAGTCCCGGCGTCCACTCGACGAGGAACGCGAACATGCGTGCTCGATTCCCAATCATCCTGCTTTGCGCGCTCCTGGTCACCGGCTGCGGTGACGAGCCGGAGCCCGTGACCACGGTCGTCGGGCTCGAGGGTCCGCCGTCCTTCAAGCGTGCACGGGAGGACCTGCAGAGCCGGACCGGACTCACACTGACGGCTCGCGGCGCGTGCGCGCTGCGATTCCGAATCGAGTTCACGGGTGAGCCGCCGGAGGTGGGCAAGTTCATCCCGTTGCGCCGGGGGGAGGCGGTCCGCATCTGGTGGAGCCACGCCGTGCTCGACGAGAGCGTGGACTCGACGCTGCCCGAGGACATGCGGGCCGAGGGCCGCACCGCGGTCCGCGTGCCGATGGTCCGCATGGGGCTCGAGGACCGAACGAACGAGATGCGCAGCCGCACGGTGTGGGTGCGGCCCGAGCACTTGAAGGAGACGACGATGGACCTCTTCGTCTCACCGGAGCCCGAGGTGATCGAGTTCGGCGAGGCGCTCGAGCTGGCGACGATCGTCGTGGCCGACGTGGACGGGGCCGACGTCTCGCTGCAACCGCGGGGTGGCCGTCATCGCCTGCGACTGGAGCCCCCGGAGCTGGGGCCCAACGAGCGGGTGCACGTGATGCGACTCTTCCTGGAAGTCCATCCGGCCGGTTCGTGACGACGGAACCGCGGCGTTTCGCCGCAGGGGGCGTTTCAAGTCACAATGAACCCGATGCGAGCAACCCTGGCCGGCCTTCTGATCGTGCTCGTTCTGGTGCTCGTCGGGTCGACGACCGCCGCCGGCGAAGGTGGCGAGAAGATCAGCCCGTCGGTCCCCGTCGCGGAGAGCCTGCGGCCGATGGACCCGTGGCTGCGCAACGAAGACTGGACGGTCCGCGCGGTCGCGGCGTACGACCTGCGCAAGCGCGCCGACCCCGGCGCGGTCTTCCTCGCTGCGCGGCTGCTTGCCGGCGAGCAGCACACGTACGTCGCGGGCTGCGCGCTGACGGCGCTACAGGGCCGTCCGCGGACCGACCTCGTCATGGAGGGCGGCGCCCCACTGGTCGAGGGGCTGTTGCGCTTCGGCGCCCACGAGCATCCGATCGTGCGCTCCCGGGCAATGGCCGTGTTGAAGACGATTCCACCGGTCAAGCTGGGCGACGACATCGACAGCTACAAGGGTTGGTGGTCGCGCGGGAAGACGGCGCTGTTGCTCGAACAGGAAAAGCTGCTCAAGAGGGTCATCGACGCGAAGGACAAGGCGGAGCTCGACAGCGCATCGGTTGCGCCGAAGTCGGACGACCCGCTCTATCCGCGGATCGAGCGCATTCGCAAGCACGGCTTGGAGCTGTGCGTCGTGATGGACCACACGGGGTCGATGGGGCCGGTGATCGCCGCCGCGAAAGCGCGCGCGTACTCGCTCATCACCCGGCTGCAGGCGTTCATACCGAAGTTCCGCGCGGGCCTCGTGACCTACGACGACGGAGCGCGACTGCGCGCGCCGTTGACGGGCAACGGGGAGGTGCTGCGCAAGGCCTTCAATCGCGTCGGCGCCGGTGGCGGCGGCGACTGGGAAGAGGGTGTCGACAAGGGCATTCGCCTGGCGCTCAAGCAGGAGATGCTCGGGTGGTCGCAGCGCGGCTACCGCGTGATCGTGGTTGTCGGGGACGCGCCTCCACACGAAATGGACGTGCCCGGCCTGCTGCGAAGCGTGAAACGCGCGCGTGACGACGACATGTACGACGAGAAGGTCGTGATCCACACCGTATCGACGCACTCAGGCGGCGTGGATCACTTCCCGCAGATCGCATTGGCAGGCGGTGGCACGCACATCACGCTTCACAATACGGGCCGGCTGGTCGACCACTTGATCATGCTCAGCTTCGGCGGCGGCGACCGCGAGCGCGTGAAGGCCTGGATGGAAGAAGTCGAGCGGTTGCGCAAGGCGGACCCGAGCCCTGCAAACCCGGGCAAGTAGGCGTCGGCGCGGGCATCTCGACTCGCCAGGATCGGCGGCGCTCGCTCTCGAACCGTGCCGGCGTGGATGACGCCGGTCTCCGCCGTTCGGACCGAATCCGAGCGGGGTTCGTCCGAGCGGGGTTCGTCCGGCTGGACGGGCCACGGGATGCGCTCGGCGTCATACAGCACGTGATGCCGCGAACACAGATGGCCGAGGTCGTCGATCTCGCGACCACTGCCGTTGCGATGCGGTGTTCGGTGTGCGAGCTCGACGAGCTTGTGGTGACACGTCGGCACCTCGCAGCATCCCTTCGAACGCTCGTACACCGCGCGCTTGACCGCCGCGGGAACGTAGCGGCTGCGAGGCAACGCACGGGTGTCGCCCAGCCGTCGGACGCCGCTCGTCCGACGCAGCGGGTCGTTCTTCTCGAGGTAGAAATCGACGACGCGCGTGAACGTCTGTCCGTCCGTCAGCGGCTTGCCCGCCTTCTGCGAGGCGACCTCGCGCGCGCGCTCGAACTCGTCCTTGGCGTGCGCCGTGACGAAGACCGTCACCTCTTCGACACCCGTCTCGCCTTGTGCGTGGAGCTCGAAACGCTCCTTGATCCTGCGCCGCAGCGTCCGCATCGAGTCGAAGGTGGCTGCGGCAACCCAATCGTCGCCGCGGCGCAGCATTTCAGGATGTGCGAGGACGCGGCCGATCAGCGCGGCGGCTTCGACCGAGATCTCGCCGCTGCGAACGCGTTCCTCCGTCTCGGGCGCCGCGACGAGCGTCTTGCCCAGGTTGGTGAGCATGCGCGCCTCACCGGCGGCGAAGCCTAGCTTGACGGCGTACTCCACGACGGAGGCGCATCCGGAGAAGACGAAGTGCGCATCCGTGTCGATCTGCGCCAGGTCGCGGGCGAGACGGATCTGTGCCTCCCGCAGGGCGGCGAGGTTGCGCTCGACGCGTTGATCTGCGCCGGGGTGACGGCGTGCACTGATGCTGCGCTTGTCGGCTCGGATTCGCATGAGAACAAAATACTAACATGGGTCACCGACATCGCTGGAACTGGCCCCCACGGCCAACCGCAACCGCAGCTATCCTCTCGCACCCATGAATCTCCTCCAGCAGCTCAACGAACTTCAGGCCGAGCACGGCTGGCTCTCCGACGAGACCATGCGCGCGTTCTCCAAGTCCGAAGGGGTGCCGCTGTACCGCATCCAGGAGGTCGCGAGCTTCTACCCGCACTACCGCACGTCACCGCCGCCGCGCGCGCACGTCACCGTCTGCCGCGACGCGGCCTGCCACATGGCCGACGGTCCGGCGTACGCCGCCGCGATTCGAGGGCAGCTCGAGGGCGCCGACGACATCGAAGTGCATGCCGTGTCCTGCCTCGGCCGCTGCGAGCACGCGCCGGCCGCGTGCGTGAACGACGTGCCGCTGGAGGGTTGGTCCGCCGACGACGTCGCCGCCGCGGCGAAGGGCGACAAGACGTTGCCGCCCGACGAACCGAAGGAGACGCCCGCACAGTGGCCGAGCGACCCGTACGACGACGTCGAGGACCACTACAGCGTCCTGCGCAAGCTGATGGAGAACATCGACGCCACACGCAGCGATTTGCCGCAGGCGGTCATCGACGCCGGGCTGCGCGGCATGGGCGGCGCGGGGTTCCCGGCCGGGCTCAAGGCGAAGTTCGTTCGCGACACGCCCGGCGACGTCAAGTACGTCATCTGCAACGCCGACGAGAGCGAGCCCGGCGCGTTCAAGGACCGGGTGATCCTCGAAGAGCTGCCGCATCTCGTCATCGAAGGCATGCTCATCGCCTGCCTGGTCATCCAAGCCACGAACGCCGTCGTCTACATCCGCCACGAGTACACGCGCGAGTGCAAGGCGATCGAACGCGAGATCGCACGCGCCAAGACGCTCGGTCTCACGGAACAGCTCGGCGTCGACCTGTCCGTCTTCGTCTCGCCCGGCGGCTACATCCTCGGCGAGGAGACGGCGCTGATCGAAGCGCTCGAAGGCAAGCGCGGCGAGCCGCGCAACAAGCCGCCGTATCCGACGACGCACGGCGTGCACGGCAAACCGACGTTGATGAACAACGTCGAGACCTTCTCGCACATGCCTTTGATCGCGCACGAGGGCCCCGACGCCTGGAAGGCCCACGGCGTGAACGGCGGCGCGGGCTGGAAGTACGTCTCGCTCTGCGGCCACGTCGAGAAGCCCGGCGTCTACTGCATCCCCATGGGCACGCCCGTCCAGACGTTGATCGACGACTACGGCGGCGGGATGAAGGACGGGCAGGTGATGAAGGCGTACTACCCGGGCGGGGCGAGCGCGCCGTTCCTGCCCGCCTCGAAGGCCGACACACCGCTCGACTGGGAACCCATGGAGAAGGCCGGGAGCATGCTCGGCTCGGGTTCGGTGCTCGTCGTCGCCGAAGGCACGGACATGCTCGAGCTCGCCGCGAACGTCGTGCGGTTCTTCCGCAACGAGTCGTGCGGCAAGTGCGTCCCCTGCCGAGTGGGCAGCGAGAAGGCCGTGAACCTGCTCGACCGCGTGCTGGCCGGTGAGGGCGACGGCACGGAGTTCGACCTCTTCCCTGAGCTCGACGAGGCGCTGCGGCTCACGTCGATCTGCGGACTCGGCCAGGTCGTGCTCAACCCGGCGACGAGCGTCATCGAGCACTTCCCATCGGACGTTGCCAAGCACACGAACGGCAACGGTGGGTAGCCGACGCGGGCAGGCGGCTGTCGGGGCGCCGCTTGACGCCGCCCGCAGATCGCAGAGAGCGTTCGCGCGCGAGCTTCGCAGGCCCTTCCAGCAAGCCGTCGGCGCACTCACCCGGAGGGCGTGATGCCGCGCGACGTGCGCATGCGCGGATTCCGGGAACGCGCGAGCGTCGCGGACGTCGTCGCCTGGCTGGACGCGCGCGAACTGCCGCGGTCACGCGAATCGGTGCCGCTGAGCAAGGCCGCCTGCCGCGTGCTGGCCGAGATGCTGGTGAGCGACGTGGACGTCCCCGGCTTTCCGCGCGCCGCGATGGACGGCTGGGCACTTTGCGGCGAAGACACGTTCGGCGCGTCGGAAACCGAGCTGCTCGAGCTGCGTGTGCTCGGGGTGTCGCTGCCGGGTGCGCCGTTCGACGGGACCGTGAAGAAGGGTCACGCGGTACGGATCATGACCGGCGCCCCGGTTCCCGCGGGCGCCGACGCCGTGTTGCCGGCCGAGTACGGAACCGAAGACGGCGGCCGGCTGATCGCGCGCGGCAGCGTGCCACCCGGTAGACACGTCGGCGCGGTCGGCGAGGACATTCGAAGCGGCGACACGTTGCTGCCCGCCGGGCGCACCTTGCGGCCGCAAGACGTCGGTGTGGCCGCCTCGGTCGGTCGCGCGGAGCTCGAGGTGTTCACGAAGCCGAGCGTGGCGATCCTGGCGACGGGCAACGAGCTGGCGCCGCCCGGTGAACGCCCCCACGGCGCGCTCATCGCCGACTCGAACACGCCCATGCTCGGCGCGCTCGTCGAGCGCGACGGCGCGGGCCGTGTTGCCGCGCAGCGGGTCGTCGACGATGCGGACGTGCTGCGCGACGCGCTGCGCGCATCGAACGAGGACATCGTCTTGGTGACCGGTGGAACGAGTGTCGGACAGGAGGACCACGCGCCGCGGCTGGTGGCGGAGCTGGGCGAGCTCGTCTTCCACGGCGTCGCGCTGCGTCCGGCGGCGCCGACGGGCATCGGCGTCATCGACGAGAGGCTCGTCTTCCTGCTGCCCGGCAACCCGGTGTCGTGCCTGTGCGCGTACGACCTGTTCGCGGGGCGCGCGGTGCGACATGCCGCAGGCCGCTCGCTTCAATGGCCGTATCAGCGCATGACCGGCACGTTGACGCGCAAGGTGTCGAGCGTCTTGGGCCGCGTCGACTACGTACGGGCGACGCGCGACGGCACGTCGATCACGCCGATCATGACGCGCGGCGCGTCGATCCTCTCCTCCACGACGGAAGCGGACGGCTTCGTGCTCATCCCGCAGGACAGCGAAGGCTCCGCGGAAGGCAGCGACGTCGAGATGTGGCTGTACGGGTAGCTCGCCGGCCCTTGGTGCCGAGGACGCTAGTCCCGCCGCACGACCATCATCGTCAGGTCGTCGTCGAAGGTGTTCTTGCCGGACCACTCGACGAGCGCCGCACGCACGCCGTCCAACACCGCGTCGGCGCCCTCCGATGCGTGCTTGGAGAGGACCTCTTTCAATCGCTCTTCGCCGAAGAGCTCGCCGCTCGGGCTCGCCGCCTCGGTCGCGCCGTCCGTGTAGAGCAGCAACGTGTCACCCGACTCGAGGGTCAGCGCCTCGCCGTCCTCGTAGCCGGCGTCGGGGAAGATGCCCAGGATGCGGCCCGTCGAGTTCAGCTCGATGACCTCGTCGTCCTTCGCGCGCACGAGGAACCCTTCCGGGTGTCCCGCGCTACACCAGTCCATCTCACCTGAGTCCGGATTGACCATCGCGAGGAACATGCACATGAAGTTCCCGCTGGTCATGTCGCGTGACAGCGAATCGTTCAGCAGGTTCAACACGTCGGAGACGCCGTCGTTGGTGCGGCAGAACGCGCGCAGATAGGCACGCGCCTGCGCCATCACGAGCGACGACCCCAAACCGTGTCCAGAGACGTCCCCCACCACGACGGCGATGCGGCCGTCGTTGAGATCGAAGACGTCGTAGTAGTCGCCGCTGGCGTCCTCGCACAGCTCGTTCATGCCGGCGACCTTCAACGTGCCGCGCTCCGTCGCGTTGCGCTCCGGCTGGAAGGCGCGCTGCACGTTCTGCGCTACCGCGATCTCGCGATCCTGGCGCTCCTTCTCGAGCGCGGACTTGTGCAAGCGCGCGTTCTCCACGGCCAACGCGGCGTGCACGGACAGCGCAGCGAGGAACTCCTCGTCGTCCTTGTCGAAGTCGCCCTCGCGCTTGTTCAGGAGCTGAAAGACGCCGACGATACCGCCGTCGCGGCGCTTGATCGGCGCCGCGAGGATCTGCCGAGTGCGGAACCCGGTCTTCTTGTCCCAGCTCGCGTCGAAGCGCTCGTCCTCGTGCGCGTCGACGATGTTGATCACCTCGCCCGTCTTGCCCACCGCGCCCGCGATGCCCTTGCCGACCGGAAGTCGGATCTCGAGGTTCTCGTCGCCCTGCAACACGCGCGACCACAGCTCCTTGCCGTCGTCGGACACGAGGAACACCGTGCCGCGATCCGCGTCGACGCCGGTGGAGGCGGCCGTCAGGATCAGGCCCAGCAGCTCATCCAGGTCGAGCGTGGTGTGCAGGGCGTAGCTGGCCTCGGCCAGCCGCTTCTGCCGCGCGAGCTCGCTCTCGAGCCTCTCGACGGTCGCCACGTCGGTCATCGATCTCCCCCGGGCTCGACATCCGGATGCCGGGCCACGACGACGCTGGACAAGCCGCCGCGCACGCTGAACTCGCCGCGCACCTCGATCCGCCGCGGCGCCAGGACGCCGACGAGATCGTCGAGGATGCGGTTGATCAGGGCTTCGTAGAACACGCCTTCGTTCCGATACGCCTGTAGGTACAGCTTGAGGCTCTTGAGCTCGACGCAACGCTCGTCCGCAACATACCGCACGACGATCGTCGCGAAGTCGGGATGTCCCGTAATGGGGCACACGGAGGTGAACTCGTGAGCCGTGTGGACGATCTCGTAGCCCCGCCCCTGGGCGGGGTTGTCGAACACCTCGAGGATGTCGCGAGACACAGCTTCCATCACGGCTCCGGACACGGGCCCTCCGTCGAACAGGCGGCGCTCCAAGCTACGTGTTTCGCCCTCGACGCGCTATTCGTCGGGGAGTGTCTAGCGCTTCGAATCGCCGAACATGGCCGGGTGCCGGGCGGCACCGTCCTCGTCGGCGAACCGGAGGGCGACGTCGAGCCGCACCTCGATCGGCGCCTTGCAGGAGGCGGCGTCGCACGGCTGTAGCGTGAGCCGAAGCGGGATCTTGCGCGGACCCGTCGGGACGTTCGCCGGCACGACGACGGCCGTGACGAGGTCGAACGTGCCCTCGTAGCGCTCGGCGCCGCCGTCGGGGACGGTCACGCCGCCGAGCGTCGCCGGCGACCCCTCCGCCACCGTCAGCACCGTCGCGATCAACGCCTCGTCCGCGGGCGCGAGCGTGTTCACGTGCCAGCCCTCGTCGAGCGCGACCCGCACGACCAACGGAACCTGCGAGCCGAGCTTGGCCTCCGTTCGCTGTAGGAACACGTCCACACGCGCGACGTCCTGGCGCACCGAGACGTCGCCGCGCGCAGCGCCGGTCGTGCCGGCGCGCTCCATGCGTAGTCGCAGCGCGAGCGCGCGAAACAGCGCAACCAGACCTCCGGCCATGCGCGGCTGGCCCATCATCGGACGAAAGGCCGCCAGCGTGCGATCGGCCGCTTTGCGGTAGGCCTCGTCCCCGGTGTGCTCGTAGAGCCGCAGGCACAGGCGCGCGGCCGCGCCGTTGTCCGACGGAATCGGACTGTCCCAGGACTCCTTCGCGCGTGCGATCAAGGACTCGTGCGACGTCGGCGACGTCGTCCAGAAGCCGCCACCCTCTTCGTCCTGGAACTCGGCGAGCAGACGCCGCCCCAGCTCGGCCGCGGCCGCCTGCCAATGCGCCTTGTCGGCCTCGCTGACCTCCGCGAGGTCAAGCAGCCCTTCGATGACGTGAACGTAGTCTTCGCAGAACCCGACGATCTCCGGCCCCGAACCCCTGGGAAAGCGCAGCAGGGTGCCGTCTTCGCGCCGGCAGTGCGCCAACAAGAAGCGCGCGAGGTCCTCGCCGCGTGCGCGGTAGCGGTCGTCGTCGAGGTCGCGCGCCGCGCGCGCGAAGCCGGAAATGAGTAGCCCGTTCCACGCGGTGATGACCTTGTCGTCGAGGCCGGGCTGCGCGCGCTTCGCGCGCGCCTCGATCATCTTCGCGAACATCGAATCGATGCGCTTGCCGAGCGCGGCCGGGTCGGTCCCGTGCGCCGCCGCCGCTTCGCGCACCGAGGTCGGCAGGTGGACGATGTTGCGGCCCGTAGCCTGGTGCGTCGCCTCGTCCATGAAGTTGCCTTCGGCCGTGAAGCCGAACAGCCCGGCCGCAAACGCGGCGTCCTTCTCGCCCAGGACGTCTTGCAGCTCCTTCATCGTCCAGGTGTACGTCGTGCCTTCCTCGCCTTCGGTGTCGGCGTCGAGGCTCGACGCGTAGCCGCCACCCTCCTGGCGCATCTCTCGTTCGAGCCAGTCGAAAAGGCGGTGGGCGACGCGCGCGAAGCGGGCGTCGTCGGTGCGCGCGTACATGCCGGCATACGCCTGCGCGAGCAGCGCGTTGTCGTACAGCATCTTCTCGAAGTGCGGCAACAGCCAGCGCGCATCGGTGCTGTAGCGGTGGAAGCCCCCGCCGACGTGATCGTGGACGCCGCCTTCCTCCATCGCCTCGAGCGTGCGCCGGGCCTGAGCGAGCTCCTCGTCGCTCGCGTTCTCGGGATCGAGGTAGAAGAGCATCTCGGTGTGCGGGGGGAACTTCGGCGCGTTGCCGTAGCCGCCGTTCTGCGCGTCGAAGCGGGCCGAGAGCGCGTTGCGCATGTGGGTCAGGAGATCCGCGTCGCTGCCGTCGGGTTCGGGCAGATCGAGACCGTCCGACATGTCGCGCACCCGCTCGGAGAGCGCGTCCGCGGTGTGCTCGAGCCGCGTGCGCTCGTTCTGCCAGAGCCGCTTCACCTCGGCGATCAGGCCCTGCAGGTTCTCGGGCCGCAAGTAGGTTCCGCCCCAGAACGGACGGCCGTCGGGGAACATCAGCACGGTCATGGGCCAGCCGCCGCGACCGGTCAGGACCTGGACCGCGGTCATGTAGATCCGGTCGATGTCCGGGCGCTCTTCGCGGTCGACCTTCACGCAGACGAACGCGTCGTTGAGCAGCTTGGCGGTCTTCTCGTCCTCGAAGGACTCGTGCTCCATCACGTGGCACCAGTGGCACGCCGCGTAGCCGACGGAGAGGAAGATGGGCTTGTCGTCTTCCTTGGCCTTCTGCAAGGCTTCGCCACCCCACGGGTACCAGTCGACGGGGTTGGTGCTGTGCTGGCGCAGGTAGGGGCTGCGCTCTTCGCGAAGACGGTTGTGCTTCACGGTGCCTCTTCCTTCTTCGGGGCTCGAGCCGACCGGGTCACCGCAGGAAAGCAGCAGCAGGACCGCGAAGACGAGGGCTGAGCAACGCATGAACGCGGCACCGTAGCACGCTGCGCAAGCGTGAATTGAGAAGGCCGCGCGCCATGCGGCGCGCGGCCTCGAATCGGCTTTCCGTCGTGTCGCGATCGACTACTCGCCGTCGGGCGCGAGCGGATCCAGCGGCGGAAGCTCGCCGGCCGGAGGCAGGTTGTCGTCGGCCGCGGGCGGAAGCGCCTCGGCGTCGGGCGAGCCGATGCCGGCGGGCGCGGCGTCCTCGATCGGAGCCATGCCGCCGCTCTCGGCGGGAACCTCGCACTCGTGCGTGCGGCGCCACTCCCAGCGCGGGCCGCAGACCTGAACCTCGCGGGTCTTCGTCTCGTAGACCGCGGGGACCTCGACGTCCTTGTAGTAGCCGGCGCAGGTGGTCACGAGACGCTTTTGCATCGCGTACTTGGCCGGAATGGTGCGCTGCACACACTGGGCCTGCTGGATGCAGACGCGACGCGTGCGGGTCTCGTACTGCGCCGGGATCTCGACGATCGTCCAGCACTCGCCGACCTGCTCCTTGGCGCCCAGGGACGTCGGCTCGCACTCGACGCGGCGCCACTCGGTCTTGGCCGGCGCGACGCAGTACTGCTCGACCTCGTCCTTGAACTTGGCGGGGATCGTCTCGGTGACGACCTGCGCCTCACAGGTGCAGACCTGCTCCTCGATCTCCTCCTGCACCGGCGGCACCCAGACCTTGCGGATCGTGGCGGGCTGCACGCACACGTTCTCGGTCACCGTCTCGGTGACGGCGGGAACGCGGATGTAGCACCACACCTCGCCGGGCTTCGCGTCCGGACGGCCGGGCTGCTGCTGCACGGCGACGGGGGTCGCGCAGGGATCGCAGGGATCCGGCGTCGGGGCGCAGGGATCCGGCTCGGGGGCACAGGGATCGACCGCGCAGGTGTCGCACGAGCTGTCGAACGGGTTCAGACTCGAGAGGTTGACCCCGTCGAGGGGTGAAGAAGAACAACCCGCGACGAGACAGAGTGTCATCGCCAGGGCCGAAACTTTCGTCCATCGATTCCGCATCGGAACCCTCCATAGATCTTGCCTGCGGGGCCAGCTGGGATCCCCGCGGGAGGAGTCGGCGCCGCGGTTGCGGGCACACTCTCCACCCAACCTGGTTATCGGTCGGGGACGCTGCGCCCTCCAACCAGGGGCGAGTTTACCAATCCGCTCACGGGCCCAACCTTCCGTGCGGTGCGAAAGCCAGATGAATCGAGGGGGCTGTTCGAGGGGAATGTGTACGGAATGTCACCGGGGAGTTTGGGGTGGTGTTAGGTGGTGCGCTCGGAGGGGGAGGGAAGGGATGGGAGGACAGCTCGGACACCAGAGGGATGAGTGGGGGGGGGGGAGGGATAGGACTGGGATGGGGATGGGGATGGGGATGGGGATGGGGATGGGGATGGGGAAAGGGATCGGGGATCGGGATGGGGATGGGGATGGGGAATCGGGATGGGGACGGGGAAGGGGATCGGGATGGGGAAAGGGAATCGGGATGGGGATGGGGAAAGGGAAGGGGATGGGGAAAGGGACGGGGACGGGGAAGGGAGATCGCCCCGCGTGGCGACTCGCCGCGCCTCAGATACGCGCCCGGCATGTCGCCTAGGGATAGGAATGGGGATCGGGATGGGGAAAGGGATCAGGGATAGGGAAAGGGATCAGGGATGGGAGATCGCTCCGCGTGGCGACACGCCGCACCTCAGATGCGCGCGCGCATGTCGCCTAGGGATCGGGATGGGGAAAGGGATCAGGGATGGGAGATCGCTCCGCGTGGCGACACGCCGCACCTCAGATGCGCGCGCGGCATGTCGCCTAGGGATCGGGATGGGGAAAGGGATCAGGGATGGGAGATCGCTCCGCGTGGCGACACGCCGCACCTCAGATGCGCGCGCGGCATGTCGCCACGCGGAAACGATCTGGAGTCACCCCTGCAATGAATCGACCCACATTCGCCTTCCACTCCCTCCACGTCTATCGCGTCGCCCGTGAATTCGCCATCAAAGCCGGTGACATCGCCGACCACCTACCTCGCGGTCGCGCCAAACTCGCCGATCAACTCCGACGCGCCGCCGACTCCACACTCCTCAACATCGGCGAAGGCGCCGCGAGACGCAGTCCCCGCGACAAAGCCCATCGCTACACCATCGCCCAAGCCGAATGCACCGAATGCGCCGCCGCCCTCGAACTCATCGAGCTCCGCCGACTCGCATCACCCCATGCCGTCCTCCAAACACTCCACCTCGCGGCACAGGTCTGCCGCATGCTCGAGAAACTCATCCAGCGCTTCCGTTGAGCGAAGCACCCTACGCCACCTCCACGATTGCGGGCGCCCAAGGCGGCCGCCGCAGGGGGATAGGGCAAGTTGGCGCAGCCAATTCGAGCCCGGAAGAGGACCATTCCCCCCCCTTGAAGAGAATGCACGAAGTCGGACGCGCGTTCGCGCGTCTCCCGAAGGCGAAGTCTGGAGGGCCGAGCGAAGCGAGGGACCGGTCGCAGCCGCAGGCTGCGAGGAGGCGTGGTGCCGGGAGAGGGACTTGAACCCTCAAGACCATCTCTGGTCACTAGATCCTTAGTCTAGCGCGTCTGCCAATTCCGCCATCCCGGCATGAAGTAGGGCTCGCTCAGCGCGGGGCAACGGTAGCCACCGGACCCCGCCTGTCAAGGAGAGCGCTACTTCGCGTACGCCTCGGCCTCGCGCAGCAGCAACGAGGTCGACAACTCCAGCTTGCTCTGGTCCGGGTAGGCCGTCGCCACGAGCCCGATCCCGTGCAGGCGGCGCCACTGCAGCAGCGACTTCCGGTACTCCTCGACGTACTCCGGATACATGCGGTCCTGCCAGCCCCTCATGTACTCGATGACCTGCTCGTCGATGTACATCAGCTCCTGGTCGTTCAGCGCCTGGCCGCCCTTCTCCTGCCGCTTCTTGCGCTCGAGCTCCTGCCGGTACTGGATGCCCTCCTCGCGCTCGTCCTTCGCCTGCTGCACCCACAGGTTGCGACGGTCCCACATGTGCCCGCGCGGCTGCGATCCGGGCTCACTGTCCGGCGGCACCCGGAACAACTTCTCGAGGTCCACGAAAATGCCGAGGTGCCCGCGCTCCTGCAGCGGCTCCATGGTGAAACGGAAGGCCTCGTCCTGCGCCAGCGAACGCTTCTGCGGGTCCGCCATCGTGTCCAGGATCTTCCGGAAGTACGTCTCGTTCAACGCGAAGATGAAGTGGTCCTGCGCGAGGATGTAGCACGGCGTGATCAGCTTGAAGTCGCGGAATTTCGCCTTCGGCGTGATCCGTGAATACGTGAAGTCGCCGTGCGTCTTCGTCTGGATCTCGTCGCTGAACCCGAGGATCTCGATGCGCTCCTCGAGGAACTTGTTGAGCTCGTCCTGATTGGTCGCCTCGCTGATGCGCATCATGAACGCGGCGATCTCGACCGGATTCTCGTCCTCCTTCGAAGCCCAGGTCGCGAACTCCTGCTTGTCCATGAGGTCGCTCAGCCGCGCGATCGCGACCGCCGCCGTGTCGTCGAGCCGGGGCGCGAGCTCGTGCAGGACGTCTTCGAGCCGGTTGTACTTCGTGCCGCGCAGATTGTTCTCGATCAGCGTGCGATCGCCGTCGGGCAGCGCCAACAGAATCGCGTTGAAGAAGTGCATCGGGTCCGCGCGCAACATCGCGACGAGCCACGTGTCCTCCGCCGGCACGAGCTCGGCCAGCCCCTTGCGCACCGACTGCGGTTGCAGTCTGTAGACCTTGCTCTCGACCTCGGGCGCCAGCTTGAGGTCCATGTACTCGACGTCGACGCGGCCGACGAGCATGTCTTCGTTCTGCAAGGAAAGCGATCCGTTCGTGGCCTTGTCGAGCGACGCGATGGTGAGGAAGCGGTTGAGCACCTCCCCCATCTCGCCGACCTCCGCCAGCACGGAATGCCCCCAGGTGTGCAGCGGGTCGAGCTGGGCGGCCAGCGCGACGTGGCCCGCCTTCTGCTTCACGTCGAAGTCCGGTCGGTCGATGAAGCTCTGCCCGGACTGCCCTTCTTCGTAATTCGTAGCGAGGTTGGCGACGTCGTCGATCAGGTCCGGCGAGTTGCTGAGGGCGATCACGTCCTTGATCCGCATCAGGTACCAGACGTTCTCGGGCGGTATCACGAAGCCGGCGCTGCAGCCCGCGCGGTCGCGCTCCGGCGAAGGCCGCACGTTGGTCAACAGGACCTTGTAGACGCCGTTGTCGCCCTCGGGCGAAATGCGTGTGCGCGAGGGATCCACCACCATGTCGCGGATCCACTCGTGACCGAGCACCGCGGCGAGGCCCGCCCGCGGCTTCCACGGCAGCCGCTTCAACAAGAGGATCTCGCGCCAACGGGGCGCGCCGTGCTCGATGCCGAGCCGCTCGCAGAGCCGACCGGCGACGACGACCTCGCCGGCGGCGCCGTCTTCTTCGGCGTCGATGCTGATCAGACCGAGCGGGATCTGCGAAGCGATGAAGCCCTCCTGGATCTCGACGGCCAGCTTCACGCGATCGGCGCCGTCCGGCACGTCGCGCGTGACCCACTCCTGCCAGAGGCGAATGAGGCTCCAGACGTCCGTGTCGTCGGCATCGTCCGCGAACCCGGATGCGGAGAATCCCGCGTGGTTCTGGATGTACTCGGCGACGAACGAGGCGTCCTGTTGATGCAGCGACTGGAACGTCTCGGCCATCATCTGCGGCAGCCGGTCGTGGAGCTGCTCGCGGATGGATGGATGAAGGGGATCGCTCAGCACGTTGGCCTGGACCCAGCCCGTCGCCTTCAGATCCTCGTAGGAGCCGCGCAGCATGAACTCCGCCGTGCGCGGGACGAGGAACCCCATCTCCTCGACGCTGCCCTCCAGCGGCGAATGGCAGAAGTACCAGAACGCCCCAATGGCGAGCACGGCGAGGATCACCACCAGGTACAGCAGGCGGCGCAGGTACTTCTTCAGTCGCTTCGGCAAGGCTGTTCCTTCGCTCGCGGCACCGGTCGCCGGTCGTACGCGGCGCGGCGCACCGCGGGATCTGGGGCCCCCGAAACTACCCTGAGGTCGGCTCCGGGACCGAGGGTGCGCGGGGGCGCCGCGCGGAGTGTGGGAACGGGGCGGCATGGGCGTCGTCTTGGACGACGGCACGGCGCCCCTGCGTCCCTTTCTCGCAGGCGCGCACTCGCGTACGCCGGGGCGGCGAGGGAGGGGTCGGGTAGGCTCCTCCTTCATGCTGGAAACCCCTCTCATGCTGGACTTCACGCCCACCGCGGGCTCCCTCGCGGAGTCGCAGACACTCGCCATCAGCGCCACGGCCAAACGAATGCGGGCCGAGGGCATCAAGGTCTCGCCCTTCGCGGCCGGCGAACCGGACTTCGACACGCCCGACTACATCAAGGAGGCCGGGATCGCGGCCATTCGCGAGGGACGAACGAAGTACGCGCCCGCTGCGGGGATCATGCCGCTGCGCGAAGCCGTCGCGGAGAACCTCGGCGCGACGAGTCTACCGGACCTGAAGCCGACCGAGACGATCGTGAGCGTCGGCGCCAAGGGCGTTCTGTACCTGGCGCTGCGGGTCCTGGTCCGCGAAGGCGACGAGGTGATCCTGCCCGCGCCCGCATGGCTCTCGTACCCGAAGATGGTGCAGTCGTGCGGCGGCACGTCCGTGTTCGTTCCGACGGCGCCGGAAAGCGGCTACATCATCGACCCCGACCGCGTGCGCGCCGCGATCACGCCGAACACGCGGGTCCTGATGTTGAACTCGCCGGGCAACCCGACGGGCGCCGTCCAACCCGACGACGTGCAGGCCGAGCTGGGACGCATCGCCGTCGAGCACGACATCGCGGTCATCAGCGACGAGATCTACGAGCACCTCACCTACGCACCAGCGACCTTCAAGTCGTTCGGTGCGCTCGCGCCGGAAGCGCGCGACCGGACGATGATCGTCAACGGCGTCTCGAAAGCGTTCTCGATGACGGGCTGGCGGATCGGGTACGCCGGCGGCCCGGCGGAGTGGATCCAGCGCATGGTGCGGCTCCAGAGTCACGCGTTCAGCGGCCCGCCCGAGATCGCACAGCGCGCCGCGCTGGCGGCGTTGCGGGGACCCGTCGAAGACATCGCGAAGATGTGTGAGGTGTTCCGCAAGCGCCGCGACGTCATGCATCGAAGCCTGGCCTCGATCCCCGACCTGCACGGCACCGTTCCGGACGGCGCGTTCTACATGCTGCCCGACGTGTCGCCGTACTTCGGAAAGTCGTTCCGGGGCGAGGTGGTGCAGGACGCGACACGGCTGGCGGCCTTGATGCTGGAACACGCGCACGCCGCCGTCGTGCCGGGCGACGTGTTCGAGGCGCCGTTCGCGATTCGATTCTCGTACGCGTGCAGCCGGCCCGACATCGAGGACGGCCTCGAGCGGGTCAAGGCGTTCCTGGCCGAGTTCGAGTAGCGCGGCGGCCGGGCCCGCTGCGGCGGTCGAGGGACCGCGCGCGACGGCGGGCGCGAGGCGCTACAGCCGCTGCAACGCCTCCAGCGCGAGGTCGCGCTGGTACGTGTCGGGCACGTTGCGAAGCGCGTACTGCAGGAGCGGTCGCGCCCCCTCGGGGTCGTTCAAACGACCGGCGCGCAACAGGCCGGCACGAAGCGCCGCGGTCGCCGCGGCCGAGGTGCCCGGGAACTCGTAGAACACGGCCTCGTAGGCGGCCAGGGCCTGGCGAGTCCGGCCCCGGCGCTCGTGCGCTTCGGCGCTGGCGAGCAAGATCCGCGATCCCACGGCCCGGCGTGCACGCGGGGGTTCGGGTTCGCGCTGCGAGGCGGGCAACAGACGGTGCACCGCGAAGGCCAGCGCGAGGCCGAAGAAGAACCCGCCGACGTGCGCAGCGTAGGCGACACCGCCTTGCATCTCTCCGCCGGGCAACGTGCGCTCCCGAAAGAGGTTCCACAGGTCGAACAAGAAGTAGAGACCGAGCACGATGCGCGCGTTCACGCGGTACACCCAGACGAGGACGAACAACCAGATGAAGACGCGCACCCGGTGACGCGGGAACGCCAGGAAGTAGAACCCCTCGACGCCGTAGACGGCGCCGGACGCACCCAGGTACGGAAGGGTCGAGTTCGGGTCGAACGCCTGATACAGCAGCACGGCGCCGAGGCCGGCGCCCAGGTAGGCGAGCAGATAGCCGAGGTGGCCGAGCCTGCCTTCGACGTTGTCGCCGAAGATGTAGAGGAACAGCATGTTGCCGCCAAGGTGCAGCCACCCGGCGTGCATGAACATGCTGGTGAAGTAGGTGGTGAGCCGCGGTGCGATCGGCGTGAAGCCCCACTCCCGCACCCAGAGGTCGAAGCCCGCGTCACCATCGGTCGTGAAGACGGCCGTCAGGAACACCAGGATGTTCGCGGCGATCAGCGACCAGTTCACCCACGGCGTACGGGTGTGGAGGTTGGGCTCGTCGCCAATCGGGATGAGGAGCATGCGACGCGGATCGTAGCGCGGGGGACCGGAGGGGGCTCACTTGGGCGTCGCGCCCGATCACGTGCTCGATCACGTCCCGGTGAGCATCCCGCACCGGGACCGTCCGACCGACGCCGGTTCCTTACGACGCGACCTTGCCGGCCAACGCCTCGAGCACGATGTCGCCCGTCTCGTCGCACTTGTGCGCGCCCGCCGACAGACTCTTGATCTTGCCGGTCTCCAGCACGTGACGCACGGCGTCGCCGACGCGCTGGGCCGCGCCCGCTTCGCCGATGTGCTCCAGCAGCATGCGCACTGCCTCGATCGTCGCGATCGGACTCGCGCTGTTCTTGCCCCGGTACTTGGGCGCGGAACCATGGATCGGCTCGAACATACTGACTTTGCCGGGATGGATGTTGCCCGATGCGGCGATCCCCATCCCGCCCTGCACCATGGCGCCCAGGTCCGTGATGATGTCGCCGAACAGGTTGGGCGTGACGACCACGTCGAACCACTCCGGGTTCTTCACCATCCACATGCACGCCGCGTCGATGTACGCGTGGTCGGTGCTCACGTTCGGATACTCCGACGCAACCTCTTCGAAGCAGCGGGTCCAGATGTCCTGCGCGCGGATCGCGTTCGCCTTGTCGACGAGCGTCACCTGCGGCTTGCCGCCCTTGTTGCGCTTCGCGGCGAGCTCGAACGCATAGCGAATCACGCGCTCGACACCGTCGCGGGTGTAGATCATCTCGGCGATCGCCACCTCTTGCGGCGTCCCCTTGCGGTGGATCCCGCCGAGGCCCGCGTACGCGTCTTCGGTGTTCTCGCGCACCACGAGCATGTCGATGTCGTCGGGCCCCTTGTTCTTCAGCGGGCAGAGATCCTCGCTGTACAGCTTGATCGGCCGCAGGTTGACGTAGAGATCGAACGTCTGGCGGACGCCCCAGATGATCTCGCGCTCCAGGTAGCCGGTTTCCACGCGCGGATCGCCGATCGCGCCCAGCAGGATCGCCTCGGTCTCGGCCATCTCCTCGAACGCCTTTGCGGGCATCGTCTCGCCGGTCTCGAGATAGTGGTCGGCGCCGTACGGAAACACGCGCTTCTCGACGGTGAAGCCCTCGAGCTCGGCAACCGCGTCCAGGACGCGCAACCCCTGCTCGACGACCTCTTCCCCGATGCCGTCACCGGCCAGAACTGAGATGGTGTGCGTTGTCATGGCGGCAAGGAAACCACGCGCCCGCCGTTTGGGAAGCGTGGACCGCAGTCGGGGTCATTCCCGCAGGTGCGGAAGCCTGCCCAGGACGCGCTGGACCTCGCGCTGCAGGTCCTGCAGCCGCCAGGGCTTGCGCAGGACGCCGGCCGCGCCGTCGCGCACGGCGGGATCCTGCAGGCCCTCCTCGACGTTCCCGGACGAGACGAGCACCGGGACGTCGGGCGCGACGGTGCGCAGGTGATGATAGACGTCCACACCGGACAGCTTGGGCAGGACCAGGTCGAGCAAGACGAGATCAAAGCTGTCGATGCCGTCGTCGATCATCGTCACGGCGGCCTCGCCGTCGGCCGCGACCGCGGCGCGATGCCCCAGCATCTCGAGGCCGGTGACGACCAGCGCCTGGAGCGCCGGCTCGTCTTCCACGACGAGCACGCGGCCCGGGCGCACGGGCGCCCTGACGGGCTCCTCGGACTCGACCGCTTCTTCGTCCGGCGCGGCCACGTCCGCCG
>CBDCWP010000011.1:0-103076 GCA_965223505.1 Planctomycetota bacterium | reverse complement strand
CGACGTTGGCGGCCGCCGCCTCCTTGCCCATGGCGGAGACCAGACCACGCAGGTGCTCGTCTTCGAGCGCGGACAGGCTGTATTCGGAGATCGGACTCGCTTCGTCGGGCGCGACGCTCCAATCGAACTGGGCATTGCACCCGGCGCACTTGCTGCTGAAGTCGTTCACCTCGGCCATGCACTGCGGGCAGTGCGGCTTGCCGGCCAGCCAGGTGACGTCGGGACGATCGAGCGCCATCGCGGAGATGAGGAGCAGCAGCCCGACGATCAACGCGGTGTAGAAGAGCCAGCGGAATTCGGGGCGCAGGGCCATGATCCCCTCCAAGTCGGATCCACAGCCGGGGAGCGCCAGAGGGTACTGCCGTGCACGGGGCGTGGCTATGTGTGCCGGGCGCCCCATCCGCCGCCGCCCGGCGTTTCGATTCGCAGCACGTCGCCGGCCTCGAATTCGAAGCGGCCGCGCGCGGGAAGTCGGATCGTGCGGCCTTTGCGGATGCGCTTCACCACGCCGGGCGCGCCGGGCGCCCCTCCGGCGGCGCCGGGCGGGGGCGTTTCGTGCCGCGTCATCATGCAGGCCACGGTGGCCGGCGCGAGAAAGCGGATCTGGCGAATGAGCCCCGCCCCGCCGCGGAAGTGCCCCTCGCCGCCGCTCTTCTCGCGCAGCCCAAGCTTCTCGACGCGCACCGGCCAGCGCGACTCGAGCACTTCGACAGGCGTCGAGCGCGTGTTGGTCATGTGCTGTTGAACGGCGTTCGCGCCGTCGCCGCCGGGGCCCGCGCCGGCGCCACCGGGCAACGTCTCGTAATACGACGGGAAGGCGTCGCTGCCGCTGGGGGGACCGAACGTCCAGTTCGACATCGTGCCCGAGCCCGGCGCCGGCACGCGACGCGGCCAGAGCTCGCTCGCGGCGAGCCACAAGACGTCGACGACGCGCTGACTCGTCTCCACGTTGCCGCCGGCGACGGGGTGCGGCGGGTCGGCCGCCAGCACAGCTCCCCTTCGGCCACGTGCACGTCCACGCGACTTCAGCAGCCCGTCGTTGGTCGGGGTGCCGTCGGGACACAGACAACGAACGAGGTAGTAGATCGCGCTTCGCGCGACGGCTTCGGTCGCGTTGAGTCCCAGCGAGACCGGGCCGGTGGTTCCCTTGAAGTCCACGCGCAACGTGTCGCCCCGCTTGCGCATGCGCACGCGGATGATCGCCGGCTCGCCGTCGATGCCGTCGATCTCGAGCGCCTGCTCCGCCTTCACGCTGCCGTTGCTTAGGCCGGAGAGGGCGTCGCTCGCGATGCGGGAGGCGTAGTCGATGAGCGCTTTGCCCCGCCGGGCCAGCGCGGCGAGACCGCCCTTCGCGCTCACCCATCTCGATCAGTCGTCTGGCGCCGAGCTGCAGCCCGCCCGCTTGCGCGGCGAGGTCCGCGCGCCGCTCCGACGGATCGCGCATGTTGGCGAGCAGGAGCTGCGTGACGCCGTGGTCTTCGACGCCGTTGCGCATCCAGACGACCGGCGGAATGCGCACACCCTCGGCAAAGACGTCGCGTTCGGGTGCCATCGAGCCGGGCGTCGCGCCGCCGACGTCGGCGTGGTGCGCGCGCACCGCGACGACGAACGTCGGCCGCTTCGCGTTGCGCCCGTCGAAGACCGGCAGGATCGCCGTGATGTCCGGAAGGTGCGTGCCGCCCGCGTACGGGTCGTTGAGCAGCGCGACGTCGCCCGGACCGAGGTCGAGCGCATCGAGCGCGGAGCGAACGGACAGCGGCATGGCGCCGAGGTGCACCGGAATGTGCGCGGCGTGGGCGACCATGCGGCCGTGGCCGTCGAAGACCGCGGCGCTCAGGTCGCGGCGCTCCTTGATGTTGGGCGAGACCGCGGTGCGCATGCAGACGGCGGCGATCTCGTCGGCCACGCTCTCGAGCAGATCGCGCGTGAGCGCGAGTGCGACCGGGTTGTTGGCGCTGCGGGTCATGCGAGCCTCCGCAACCGGAGTGTCCCGTCCGTGAGGCACTCGCAGCGCCAATCCGTCGGCACGAACGTCGTGCCGGAGAGCTCCTCGATTCGCACGGGCCCGGTCACGCGATGACCGGCATCGAGGGTCTCGCGTCGTAGCGCCGGGATCTTGCGGCCGCGCCGCGAGAGCGGCTTGCGCTTCCACGCGGGCGGCTCGGTCCGCTTGCGTCGTACGGCGGCGCGGTGCTCGTCCTCCCAACCCTCGCCGCGCACGCGAACACGGGTGACCGTGATTTCGCGCTGCGGGGTCGCGAAGCCGTAGCGCGCGGCGTAGGCGTCGTGGAACCCCTTGCGCCAGCCCTTCAGCGGGACCGTGACCTCGAACGCCTGTCCGGCGTAGCGCGCATCGACCTCGGCGCGCAGCAGCACGTCTTTGGCGCCTTCGTCTTCGAGCTCGCGTCGCACGCGCTTGGCGAGCACGAGCTGCGTGCGGTCGAGCGATCGGTCGTCGCTTCGATCCACGACCTGGGCGACGTCCGCGCGCAGCGGTGAGACGAGCGTGCCTTGTGCGGCGAACGTCCCCGGGTTGGCGGGGACGACGATCGTGTCGATCCCGAGCAGCTCGGCGGTCTCGCAAGCGAGCATCGGTCCGGCCCCGCCGAACGCGACGAGCGCGGCGTCGCGGGGATCGTTGCCTTGCGCGACGGACGCGAGCCGAAGCGCACGCGCGGTCGTCGCCGCGGCGACGCGAACCGCGCCCTCGCAAAGGGCGCGCAGCGAGAGGCGGGCTTCGGACGCGAGCGCGTGCGCGGCGTCGCGCGCGGCGTTCGCATCCAACGGGAACGCGCCCGCCAGCAGCGCATCGGGCAATCGATCCAGCAACAACCATGCATCCGTCAACGCCAGCGGTCCTCCGTTGCCGTAGCAAGCCGGTCCGGGATCCGCGCCCGCGCTCTGCGGACCGACGCGCAACGCGCCGCCCGCGTCGATCCACACGGCGCTGCCGCCGCCCGCGCCGACGGTCTCCAGCGCGACGCTCGGAACGCCCGCGCGGTACGGGCCGACGTCGAGTCGCGGTCGTAGGGGAAGGTCGCCGGCGTCGATCCAGGCGACATCGGTGCTCGTTCCGCCGACGTCGAACGACAGCACGCGCGGCAGGCGCAGCGACGCAGCGAGCTCGCGCGCCGCGGCGACGCCGGCGGCGGGCCCGGAGAGCAGCGTTCGAACGGGCGCACGGACGACCTCGCCGGCCGTCATGCGCCCGCCGTCCGAGCGCATTACGGTCAGCGTCTCGCCTTCGAGCAGCTCGCCGAGCCGCGTCACGTAGTCGCCGACCACCGGCGCGACGTACGCGTCGAGCACGGCGCTCTCCGCGCGCTCGAACTCGCGCGGGTCCGCGGAGACCTCCGACGAGACGTGCACCGGGACGCCGAGCGGCAGGAGCGCGTCGCGCACCGCCTGCTCGTTCTGCGCGTTGCGTGTCGCGTGCAGCAGGCAGACGGCGACCGCTTCGGGCTTTGCGCGGCTCACGGCGCGGCGCACTCGGGCGAGCTCGCGCTGGGTCGGGGCCAGCAGCACGGAACCGTTCGCGCCGATGCGCTCCTTGACGCCGACGCAGTGCGCGCGCTCGACGAGCGACGCGCGGCGTGAGGGCCGAAGTCCGTGCAGGTCGTCGCGCTGGCCCCGGCCGATCTCGAGCAGGTCCTCGAAGCCGGCGGTGGTGACAAAGACGGTCCGGGCGCCGCTGCGGGTGAGGACGGTGTTGGTGCCGACCGTCGTGCCGTGATGGACGTGTGCGTCATTCTGCCCACCCCCCGCCTCCTCCAAGCCCTGGAGAAAGGCCAGCGCGGGGTCACGGGGCGTGGAAGGCACCTTCACGACGTGGCGGCCGCGCGGGCCGTCCCGCACGACGTCCGTGAAGGTGCCTCCGGTGTCGATCCCGATCCGGGTGGTGGGCGGCGTGGACATGCGGCCCTCATCCTACGAACGGCGTCCGAACGGAAACCACCTCCCCGCCTGTTCGTCGCCTGTCGCTCACCCGGATCTTCTGTATTCTCGACGGGCTGGTGCGTCGTCGCGGCGCCCGGGCCCGGGAGCCGGTTGCCGAAATGACACTGGGAAGTCCCACTGCCGAGATCGTGCTGTTCCTCGCAGCGTATCTGGTGGGCGGCATTCCGTTCGGCTGGCTGATCGCCCGAGTCTTCAAGAGCACCGACCTGCGCAAGGTCGGCAGCGGCGGCATCGGTGCGACGAATTGCTCGCGGCTCTGGCAGGGTGCGCCGAGCGTGGTGATGTTCCTCGTGGTGTTCGCGCTCGACTTCGGCAAGGGCCTGTTCGTTGCGCTGTTCTCGATCGAGGCGGCGAACGTGGTGGCCCTATCGTTGGGCACCCAGAGCGGCGCATGGACGCTGCAGGTGCTGTGCGGCATGGGCGCGATCCTGGGGCACGTGTTCACGCCTTACCTACGCTTCAAGGGCGGCAAGGGCGTGGCGACGGCGTTCGGTGTGGTGACGGCGCTCGCGCCGCTCTCCTCGCTCTATGGGCTGGGTGCGTGGGGCGCGTTCGTGGCGATCACGCGCTACATGAGCATGGGCTCGATGGCCGCGATGCTGGCGATCCCGCTCTCGTACCTGATCGACAACGGCGAGTCGACGTTCCGCAGCCGGTTGGTCGTGTTCGCGTTCTTCGTCGTGATGGCCGGCTTCGTCGTGTGGAGCCACCGGTCGAACATCGTTCGCATCCTCCAGGGCAAGGAGCGCAAGGTCGGCGCGATCGACCAGCAGCTCTGACGTTCCGCTATAACGGACGGCGCCATGAGCGAATATCAACGCGTCGTCGTCGTCGGAGATGGAGGCTGGGGCACCGCTCTGGCCATGGTCGCCGCGGCGGCCGGCCGCGACGTGGCCATGTGGTCCTACGACGCCGAGTACGCGGCGCTCATGCAGGACAGCCGGACGAACCCGCGTTACCTACCGGGGTACGAGCTCCCGGCATCGCTTCGCGTCTCGCCGGACATCGAGACGTTGCTCGACGGGACGCAGCTGTTGATCTCGGCGGTGCCGACGTCGTTCCTGCGATCGGTGTGGTCGGCGCACGCGCCGAAGCTGCCGGACGACTTGCCGATCGTGAGCGTTTCGAAGGGCTTGGAGAAGGACACGCTGCTTCGACCCACGCAGATCCTCGAGGAGATCACGGGCGCGGAGCGCGGCATCGCCGTGCTTTCGGGGCCCAACATCGCGCGCGAGATCGCACAGACGTTGCCGGCGGCGACGGTGGTCTCCAGCAATTCGAAGGAGCTCTCGCAGTCGATCCAGGCCACGTTGTCCGGCGACACGTTTCGCGTGTACTCGAATCCGGACGCTGTCGGCGTGGAGCTCGGCGGCGTTTTGAAGAACGTGATCGCGTTAGCGGCGGGCATGTGCGACGGCATGAACCTGGGCGTGAACGCGAAGGCGGCGCTCGTGACGCGCGGGGTGCTCGAGATCGCGCGGCTGGGTGTGGCGTTGGGCGGGCAGCGCAACACGTTCTTCGGTCTGGCGGGGCTGGGCGATCTGATGACGACGTGCTACTCGGAGTCGAGCCGCAACCGCACGTTCGGCGAGCGCATCGGCCGTGGCGAGCAGGTCGCGGACATCGCGGCGAGCATGCAGCAGGTGGCCGAGGGTGCGAAGAGCGCGAAGCCGGTGCACGACCTGATGCAGCAGCATGGCTTGTCGGGCCCGATCTCGGAGCAGGTGTACATGGTCGTGCACGAGGGCAAGTCCCCGCGCGACGTGGTGTTGAGCCTGATGCGCCGGGAGTCGAAGGACGAAGCCGAGGATTTGCAGAACGGTTAGCCCGGACGCCCTCGAACGCAGATAGGGTGACACCGCAAAGCTGCCGATAGGCAAGAGAAGCGGGAGTAGGGTTCTATTGGAATCTGCTTCTTTTCTTCGTGTCGATCGAGGTGTTCGACGAGATGGTCAGCATGACCCCGAGGCCAATGAGGGGAACGGCATGAGCAGCGGGAAGAAGCGCAAGAAATGACCCCTGGGCCCTTCGCGCGCCGTGCTCAGAAGGCGTGCTTTCGGATGGCCCTCCTGGCGACGCTTGTGGCCGTCGTAGCGGCGTTCATACCCTCAGAGGGTGTCGTCTGGGCCATGCTGCCGATCATCGTCGGCGGCTTCGTGATCGCCGCCATTGGGAGCGCGTGAGGCGACTAGGCTCCGTTTCGAAATGCCGCGTCGCGAGCCCGGGGAGACCGATGCGAGCCCGAGTCTGAACGAGCGGTTCTCGCCGCAGGCGGGCTCTGTGCCCGTCGAGGACGAGGTTCCGAGTTCGGGCGGGGCGCAGCAAGAGGATCGCCGGGCGCAGCAACGGCAGTTTCGAAACAGAGCCTAGACGCCCTGTTCCAATAGAGCCACACTCCCGAAAAGAAAAGCCCAGAGCGTGGTTTCCCGTGCTCCGCCAGACTGCCGGTAGGCAAGACGGATCATTGGGCGACCACGAGGGTCGCCCCTACAGCTGGTTGGTTTGGTAGGGGCAGCCCTTGTGGCTGCCCAACCCGGAGCATGGTTTCCCATGCTCCGCCTGGCTGCGCGCACAGCGCAAAAGAAAAGCCCGGAGCATGGTTTCCCATGCTCCGCCTGGCTGCGCGCACAGCGCAAAAGAAAAGCCCGGAGCATGGTTTCCCATGCTCCGGGCTAAGAAAGCCTGACGAGGGAGTCGGCGCCTGATCGCTCCGGTCCTTCAGAGTCTTGAGAACTCCCGCAGATGTTCGCACCGCCTTGCGGCAGTGGTCGCAACCTCTCATGGAGTTACGCGGCGTTTCGAGGACACCGGATCAGCAGCCTAGGACGGGTATTGGTTTCCGTCCGGCCCGTACGACGTTCGTCGCCCTTCGGGCTCACAGCTGCGTCACCTTTCCACCAACCGAAGCCGGTGGAAGGCCCTCCATACGCTTACGCCCCCCTACAGAGGACACCCCGCGGAAGCCCCGCATCGCCGCCACCCGTTCCCCCGGCCACAAGGGCCGGCTTCGCGAGCCGCGGCAGGTGCTTCCTCTCGTGGACTTTGGGCACCCTACGGCACATGCCAGCACAGTGAGTCGCGTACACGCCAGCGGATCCCTCCGCCGACACTCGCCACGTGCGGGGTTTGGCTACCCCCTTCGCGGCTACTCACCGCGCCTGCCGACACGACAAGTCGTGTCGGAGCGCCCATGGGCTTCACTCTCCAAGGGGTTTCCCTCGAGCGCGATCGGTCCACCTTTCGGTGGCCGTACCCTCTTGACGTTGCCGCGTACACGACCCTCCCCCCGAAGGAGGAAGGTCGGCACCGAGGCCGCCTTCAGGGTTTTGCTCCCGCGTCGAGTCCGTACAGCACCGCGTTTCACCGAGCACGAGTCTCGGGTCATCTCGGCCGTCGATCCCTTCTTGAGGTTTGTCCCCTTCAGAGTTCTGCTCCCGCTTGATCTGGCTCATGCTTTCAATCGCAGAGCCTCCCCTCGCACCCTTGGTCGGGGTGACGTCCCTGTCCGTCCGGGTCTCAGGGTCTCTGGAATCAAGCGAGTGGGACACCCCGTCTCCGGGGCACCAACTCTCCTGGGGTTCGTCACCTTGCGAATATGCGGCGCTCCGTCCGCGTCACTCAAAGGGTCAGACCACAGGCGGTCTGCGCGATCCTCCGATCCGGCATTGCTGCCTTCACATCTCGACCCAATCTTCTCGAATGCAACACGTCCACCGAAGTGGCCGCCACCGCTAAGCAGATCGATATTGTCTCCCTCCGCCGGCACATTGCTGCGCCGACATCCCCGCTCGGGAATTACCCCTCACGATCGGGAGTCGCAACCGACTGTCGCACCCAGTCCGCTCGAGCTGTCGTCTCGCGCCGCCCCTCGCGGGGCGGGTCCGCTTTGAACGTCACGCAGCGGCAGATCCCGGGCCTACCGCCCGGCGCCACAGTCCCTCGGTGAGCGACTGGTTTCCTCGTCCGTTCGTCAGCGCTTGCCTATCAAAGATCGTTGCCCTCGAAGGGCAGGCAGCTAGATGCAACGCGCGGACCAAGCCGTTCCACTTTCGAAAAAAAACGTGCGTGACCGAAATCCCGGCCATTAACGCGGGATTTACGCCCTTCTAGCCATGAGGCGCCATCGTTGTGCACAATGCGCGGTTGTTTGGATTGGGAACGATGCGCCCTATGCGATTTGTGGAATGCGCGTGGAGAAACGGTCCAACCCCTTGACGGACTTTTGGTTAAGTGGTTGGGAAGGCTGGGGACAGTTCTTGGGAATGGGGCTGCCCAACGCTCGCAACGTGTTTCTCAAGGGCTTTTCCACACCCGCCGCCCTTCACGTCGTCCAAGACCGTTGCTTGTCGTGACGAGCGAGTGGCACGCCGTTTCGACGACAGGTCGCGCGGCCGTGTTCCGGGTCAGCGGAAGTCCTCGCGCTTCAACCCGAAGGCCTGCATCTTGTTGTAGAGCGTGCGCCGGTTGACGCCGGCGTGTTTGGCTGCGCGGCCCAGATGGCCGCGGAACCGGCGCAGCACGCGCTTGAGGTATTCCTTCTCGACGGCCTCGCGCACCCGCTGGACGACCTCGATCAGGGGCTCGTCGAGGTCGAACGACGGGATCGTGGTGCGCCGCTTCTCGACGGTGCGCAGTCGCTCGGGGAGGTCGGTCTCCCGAACGATCGGGCCCTGGGACATGATCACCGCGCGCTCGATGACGTTCTCGAGCTCGCGCACGTTGCCGGGCCAGGGGTAGGCCATCAGGCGCCGCACCGCGCCCGAGTCGAGGCCGGTGATGTCGGTCCGACCCTGCGCGGCGGTGAACTTCTTGCGGAACACCTCCGCCAACAGCGGCACGTCCTCGGGCCGCTCGCGCAGCGCGGGCACCTTGAGCTGGACGACGTTGAGCCGGTAGTAGAGGTCCTCGCGGAAGGTCCCGGCGGCGACCGCGTCCTCCAGGCTGGCGTTCGTGGCCGCGACGATACGCACGTCCACCTTCTGCAGCCGCGAGCCGCCGACGCGCCGCACCTCCATGCGCTCCAGGACCCGCAGCAGCTTGACCTGCATGGCCGTGGAGATGGTGCCGAGCTCGTCGAGGAACAGCGTGCCGCCGCTCGCCAGCTCGAAGTAGCCCTTCTTCGTCCGGTACGCGCCGGTGAACGAGCCCTTCTCGTGCCCGAAGAGCTCGCTCTCGAGCAGGGTCTCGGTCAGGGCGCCGCAGTTGATCGTGAAGAACTCGCCGTCGTGGCGGCGCGACTGCCGGTGAATGGCCGCCGCGACCAGCTCCTTGCCCGTCCCGGTCTCGCCGACGATGAGGACGGGGCTGTCGGTCTGCGCCACGCGCGGGATGACGTTGAAGAGCGCGAGCATGCGCTCGCTGCGGCTGCTCAGATCCTCGAAGTGGTACCCGTGCAGCGGGCCCTCGAAGTCCTCGCCGTCCGGACCGGTGCGCGCGGGGTCCGGATTGCGCATGCCCTGAACGACCGCGGCGACGAGGAGGCCGATGTCTTCGGGCCCGGCGTCTTGCGGCGGCAGCTCGAGCACCGACAGGCCCGGGTAGTCCGACTGCAGCATCTCGCGGAAGTGCTGCACGCCGAATCCGGCGCCTTCGACGTCGAGAATGACGGCCCGTACGGGGTGCGGCTCGTGTTCGTCGGCTCGCGCGGCCGCCTCCGCCAGCGCTTCCGTCGCCGTGCCGCAGTCCGCGACCGTTTTCACCTGTAGTCCCTGGCGCGTGAGGTGGGCCTTGAGGCGCTTGGTGGTGGCACCGCCCCTACCGACGATCATCACGATGCGTCGCGCCACCTGTTGACCCCTCCCGGCTGCGTCGTCCTCGCCGCTACAGACACAAATTCGCGACGCCGGACCGAACGTAGCGATCCCGGCGAAGCGGATCAAGAGGGAGCCGCAGTGTTCGCAACGAGATTGCGCAACATGTCCGGCCAAATCGACACGCGCCGGCAAGCCGCGTCACGAAGAACGAACCAACGTGCGTCGTTCGAGGGTGATTCACACTTGACAACGACCGGCGCGCTTCCCTCGGGGCGCGCGCGCAAGCTACCGTACGGCGTTGAACGGGAGGGCGTGTGAGCATCGACGAACGAGAGAAGGCACTGGGCATCGACAGCGAGCTCGAGCGCTCGTTTCACCCGGCCGTACAGCCCGAATGCGACGTACGACTGGCGTTTCCCGGCTACCTCGTTGCCGTGGAGAAGGCGCACCGCGAAGTCATCGGCGCGCCGCCCAAGAAACGTCTGCGATTGCACTACAACACGCGCGCCAAGGCGTTCGACGAGTACCGCGGATGGCTGCGGCGGCGGCTGCGCAACCCGCGTCACATGTTCGTTTCGCACATCCTACGCCACGATGCGAACGGCAAGGCCGCCTTCCTGCACAACGAGTTCGAGGAGACGAGCCCCACGACCGGGGCGTTCCTGCGCGGCGAAGAGGCGCTGGAAGGGCTGCAAGAGCGAGTTCGTCGAGACGTGGACAGCCTGAAGCCGACGCACGTCTTCGTCGTGGCGATGGGTTGGAACAACGCGCAGGCGCTGTCGGTGGAGCGCATCAACGCGGTCGTGGACGGTATCGTCCGACATTCGAAGACGGACGGGGGTGCGCCCGTGGTGCCGTTGGTCTTCGCGGTGACGTGGCCGTCGTGCTGGGCGTTCGGCCGCGTGGGCCATCTCGCGAGCTACCCGAACAAGGCGCCGGACGCGGACGAGGTCGGCTTGACGGCCGCGAATCGGTTGCTGCATCGCGTGTTGGAGCCGGTGCTGCGCGACACGGACACGAAGTTGATCTGCATCGGACACAGCTTCGGATCGCGGGTGCTGAGCCGCGCCATGTTCTCGCGACCGCTGCTCGACGCGGTGGACTACCAAGGCAGCTCGCCGGTCGATCTCTTCATTGCGCTTCAGGGCGCGTTTCGTGTTCACCGCTTCGTATCGAGCACGCTCCGCACGATTTTCAAATGGCATCACTTCGAAGGCACGCCGTACGCGGCGTTCGCCGAGTGGCCGGATACGAAGTTCGCGCTCACGTCGTCGAAGCACGACCATGCCGTGAAGGCCGCGCCCTGGACGCGGCATGTCGGATCGAGTCGCGCGCTGGGGTGGGCACGGAAGCGCGACGCGCACTTCGACGTTCGCGATGTCGGCGGCGAAGGCGATCCCGGCGACCTCGGGGGCATGGCGTCGAACCGGAGAGTGCTCTACCTGGAGTCATCGGGCATCGTGACGGCGACGGACGAGACCGACGGCCACAACAACGTCTTCAACGACGAGGTGGCGGCGCTCAACCTGGCCCTGCTGCGACGCTGTTGCCCGTAGGGAGCTCCCCCATCGTGACGACGCGTATTCAGTGCCTGCTTTGGGACTTCGGGGACACGCTTTGCAACGAGCGGTTCATCTGGGACAGCGGGCCGGCGTGGATGGAGGTCTACCGCACGTTCGACGACGGCCTCGGCAACGAGTGGTGCAGGGGCGACATCGACGTGCGCGCGTTCGCAGCGCGGCTGTCAGAGCGGATGTCGTTGTCGGCCGATGAGATCCTCGCCCACATGCGAGCTCGCTGCGAACACATCGAGTTCTTCCCGTTCACGCACGCCTTCTTCCGCGCGCGTCACCTCCCGCAGGCGATCGTCACCGTGAATCCGGATCTGTTCTCCGACGTGATCGTGCCGTCATGCGGCTTCGCCGATGTGACGGACGCGATCGTGACGTCCTGGGAGGAGCGCACGACCGACAAGGGTCGATTGTGCGAGATCGCGATGGAACGGATCGGCATCGCGTGTTCGCCGTCGGAGGTGATGTTGATCGACAACAAGGGCGAGTGCCTGGACGCGTGGGCGAGGCGCGGCGGCGCCGGCTATTTGTTTCGCGGTGACGACGTGTTCGAGCGCGACGTCGCAGCTGGGATCGACGGGCTGGCCTCGGCATGAGAGGCCTGGCGCGCGGCGCGGGGGCGAGGGGTGAGCAGGGGGCGCCGGTCGAGCGGGAGCGAGCGCTGGGGATTCGTGGGCGCACTTTGCAAACGGCTGCTGAATCGGTGGTGGAGGTGTCGGGCTGGAGTAGACTCCGCGCACCAATCGAGGCGTCGGGGCGTGGCGCAGATTTGGTAGCGCGCCTGAATGGGGTTCAGGAGGTCGCTGGTTCGAGTCCAGTCGCCCCGACCACTTACGAGCTCCGTCCGAGTGGACTGGGCTCGTGCCAATTCGACCGGCGAAGTGACCGGGTTGGGGGATAGCACGAGCGAAGGCGGAGCCGGAGTGAGTGCGTAAGGGGGTTTACAGAAACCCAGTGCCGTCAACTTGGGGAGGCCCGTGAGGGCCACCGGTGCTGGCGGCAGTTCCCTCCATCGCTGATCCCCTTCGAATCTGTAGGCGGTCTCCCTGGGCCGGCTGTTTCGGGTCAAGGCATCGTCGTCGCCCACCTTGAGTCGCCCGTAGTAGTCGAACGTGCCGTCCGCCTTCAGCACGAGCAGCATGTCCACCGAGGCTGAAACCTGAAGGCCTCACCAGCCTCGGCCCGCTTCACCAGATCCTCGATCGTCTTGGGGGCATCCGGGTCTTCGACCTCCGACTCGGTCGCCTTGCGACGGCTCCCCGGCGCTGACCTCAGACGGCCAGGGCGACAACGCCGTTCGAAGCAAGGGCCGCGGGGGGCTCGATCTCCAGAGTGGACGCGGCCCTGCCATCGCGCGGGCCGCCTCTAGTTGCCCTTGCGGCAGAAGCAGGAGCCCGTGAGGCGGATCGTGGCGTCGGCCCACGCGCGACGGAAGCGCGCCTTGACGTCCGCGGCCTCCTCGGAACGGCCCAGGAGCGCGAGGCACTCGGCGAGGCCATGCAGCGACCAACCGTTCTCGGGGTACTTCGCAAGGTCCTCTCGGTAGGCTGCCGCTGCCTCGTCGACGCGTCCGGCCTCGAGAGCCAACGCTCCGAGCGCGTGACGGGTCGGGAACATCCAGGGGTTCGGCTCCGTGTAGGGAAGCGCGTCCTCCGCGGTCGCGGCGCGGCGAAGCGCCGCGAGCCCCTCGTCGACGTCTCCCGCTTTGAACGCCGTCTCTCCGGCGAGCATCTGGCGCGCCACGTCGAGAACCATGTGCGCCTTCACGACGACCGCGATCACCAGGTCCTCCGGCACCTTGGCGGCTGCCTTCTCGAAGGCGGTCGCTTCGGCGCGTGCCTCTTCGATTCGTTCCGTATTCGCAAAGGCGACGCCGCGACCGTAGTGCCACATCGCCGTGGCGAAGGGGTGCACAGCAGGTGGGGCCGGGGTGGAGATCAGTTCCTTCCACCGGCCGAATCGCACGAGCACGTGGTATCGCACGCCATAGAACTCCGTGACGAAGGGAGACTCGGCGAGGTGCTCCGGCACGTCCTCCATCAGCTGCTCGCAGGCGCGCAGTGCCGCCTTGTCCCTGCCCCGGAACATCTCGCTCCAGATGAGGAAGTGATCGTTGTGCAAGTGGTAGATGTGGTAGATGCCCTGCTCTCCACGAGCGCGCGCAAAGTAGGCGCGATCTACGGCCGAGGCCCGTGCGTTGGCCGCTACCGAGTCTGCATACCGGCCGACGCGCATGTAGATGTGGGATGGCATGTGCACGAGATGGCCCGCCCCCGGCATGAGCGCCGCGAGACGGTCCGCCGCAGGCTCGGCGCGCTTGGGCGTCTTCGAGGGCTCGATGGCGTGGATGTAGAGGTGGTTCGCGCCCGGGTGGTTCTCGTTCAAGCCGAGAACACGCTCGAGGACGGCTACGGCCTCGAGCGCTTCGGGATGAGGCTCGCGTTCCTGCGTATAGAGATGCCAGGGGCGCTGGTTCATGACTGCATCGGCGTAGAGGAACCCCACCTCGGGATTGTCGGGATGAGCAGCCCAGACCCCAGCCATGGCCTGCGCGTACGCAGCGTTGAGCGGCCCGACCTTGTCGCTGGACTCCGGCGCGGGATCCGAGAACCGTGCGGCAAGCGCTTCGATGAGCGCCCTCTCCGATGGGGTGGCGTCCGCCTTCCTCGCATCGGCCTCGCGGAGCGCTTCGAGCGCTCGATTGCCGTAGAGCTCGGGAAGTTGGAGGTTGTAGTTGGGGCCGAGCGCGTACGCCTCGCCCCACCAGGCCATGGCGCACCCCGGGTCCAGCATGCGGGCCTGCGCGAAGGACCGAGCCGCCTCGTCGTGGTTGAAGGCATGGCAGAGCGCCAGCCCTTGATCGAAATAGCGCTGTGCCTCCTCGTTGTCCGTGCTGACCTGGTAGCGGTAGTCGCCAAGCCCCTCCCAAAGGAGCGCGCGGTCGGCCTCGGCCGTCGCCGCCGGCGCGATGGCACGGTACGGGGGCGGCGGACAGCACCGCGTGGGGCACGGCCGGCACGGGCCTCCTGTACAAGCTGCAAGCAAGAAGAGATAGAGAGCGGCCGCCGTGGCGAACCTCATCGAGCACCTCCTGGGCACGAGCATAGGCTGCGGCGACTGCCCCCGTCTATACGCTCAGGTTAACCGTGCATCCGCGCGACCTGGACCATGCAACTGGACTCTCCACCCCTCCCCACATCCGACCGAGGCACGATGGGACTCGGTGTGTCCTCTTCCCACCTGCACCCCAATGGCCGTATCTCCCAGCCTCAGCGAGGGTCGCTTGGACGCAGTCCCGGTCCGGCGCCTCCGAGCGCCTACGAGGTCCTCTCCGAGCTCGGCTCGGGCGGCATGGGGACCGTATACCTCACTACTTTGCTGGAGGGGCCCGCATTCGAGGCGATACGCAACGACGACAATCTCTTCGCTCAGGTGCGCGTGGATCCTGAGTTCGGCACGCTCGTGTGGCCCTCCGGAGCCGACCTCTGTCCGGACGTCCTGATCCAAAACCGGCCCCCTGCCTAGGCCTGCCAGCGACCGTGACGAGCGGTTCCCGTCGGCCGGCGATCTCGTCGCCGTGCGGGCCACGCCCAGGGCGTGCAGGTCGGCTCTACCGTCGGGCTCGCCATCGGCCGACCTGAACTGCTCGGACGCGGCTCGTGCCGAAAGCGAGATCGCAGCGCCACGGATCGGCCGGCGGACACACGTGCCCGCCGGCCCCTGCCGTGAAGACGCTACCGCAGCGGGTAGCCCCGCACGCCGACGTCGGCCCGCGTGAGGCGCGGGCCCGTGCCGATCGGGAACGGCGCGATGGCCAGGTCGCCGTTCGTCGCGTAGAGGTGCGTCCGGCGCCCGGGGCGCGTGTCGAAGGCGATGCTGAGCGGTACGTCGAACAGGTCGTCGTACGCCGCATCGGTCGTGCCGGTCCAAACGCCCGTGTCGGGGTTCACCACGATCAGCGGTGGGAACCGGATCGGCAGGCCGGTGACGAGCGGGAGGATCGCATGGCCCGGCAGGGCCACGTGGACCTGACCCTCGATGTCGACGGCGATGCCGTCGGGGAACGGGACTCCCGCGATCACTTCGGGCGTTGCCGCGCTGCCGTCGGCTTCGATGCCGACGCGCAAGAGCAGGTTGCGCTCGGAGTTGGCCACGTACAGCGTGTCTGGCGCGCGGAACGCGATGCCGTTGGCGCCGGGGAACAGCGACGTCGAGCTCGCGCCCTCGTCGATGGGGGAGAGCGACACATGGTCGGTCCAGAGCTCGAACGCCGAGGCACCGCGCGCGAGCCGCCAGATGCCGCCGCCGACCGGATGGACGACCGGTCCGCTGTCGGTCACGTAGAGGTTTCCCTGGGCGTCGAAGGTGAGCGCGTTGGGGAACGCGATGTTCTCCGATCCGGGAATCCGGGTCTTGTGTTTGCCGTTGCTGCTCACGCGCCAGACGCCGTGGTCGGGGCCGCCGACCAAGGCCGCGTAGACGTCGCCGTCCTGGTCGGTCGTCAGACCGAGCAGCGAGGGCGTCCCCAGGGGGGAGACGGCGAACGACGCGATCGTCTCGGGGTCCTTGCCCGGTTTGATCCGGACGAGGGTCGAGGCGTAGCCCGCCGGCGTGTCGGTCCTGTTGCCGAAGTAGAGGTTGCCGTCGCCGTCGAAGGCGATGCCCTCCGGGTGCTCGCCGGGATCGAGATGGAAAGCGACCTCCACCTCGCCGACGGACAACGCGTACGCCGGGATGGCCACCGCGAGACCGACGATCAGGACGATCGCGGTCGTGCTTGCATGCTGTTTCATTGCCTTGCTCCTTGGGCCTGCGGGGGAGGGGTCGGGGGCCGCCGCGCAGGCCATAGCGGCGGCCCCGTGCGCCCGACGCGGTTCGCCGCGCGGGGCTGCGTAACGTCCGGCTACCGCACGGTCGCCGTGATCTTCCAGGGCATCGTGTAGCTCCCGGCCAGGGTCCACCCGCTCGCCGCGCCGCGTCCGCCGCGACCGCCGGGGCCCTGGTGCTTGCTGCCGTCCCACCACCTCAGGGTGTCGGCCGTTCCGCTGTTCTCGATGACGTCCGTCACGCCGTCACCGTCCAGGTCGATCTGCACGTAGCTGGTGCGCTGCAGGTCGAGGAGCCAGGGCGTATTGCCGCTGCCGTCGGGCGCGGGAGCGTTGAACTCGAGCGTCCAGCCCGCGCCGTCGATCTTGACGTTGGTGAGGTACCCGCTCGAGGCGCCGCCGAACGGCGTGTCGCCGGGACCGTACTGCAGCCCCGTGAAGTCCAGCCACAGCGCCCGCGAGTCGGTGTTGAGGCTGAACAAGCTCCAGCGCCCGCTCAGGGAGGCTTCGTAGGGACCCGCTCCGTCGCCGAGGATCGCCTCGCCGTTCCCGCTCTCGAACACCGCGTCGAGCTTGGTCCCGCCCTTGGCCTCGACCCAGGCCGTGATGCCGAGCAGCACAGCCAGGACGATCAGGCCGGTCATCATCCAGCGTGCATTGCGCACGCCTTCCCACGTCTTCTCACGCTTCGAAGTCATCGCTCTCGCCTTCCCGGCCGGCGCCCGGGCGTACCGGGAGCCGTGCCGTGGTCATGTCGTCTGCATCGTGGTGGCCGACACATAGCTCGGACGTGCAGACGTCGCGTCCGGTGTCGGTGATCCCGCGACCGCCCGTCATGCAACGGGTCGACCGCGGGCGTCTCGTCGCTACTTCTTCTCGGGTTCCACGCGCGCCGCCGCCTCGTCACGCAACCGCACGAGCTCGGGGCGCACCTGCGCCGAGTTCTTCGCCATCCACTCCAGTCCGCGCTGCTGCCAGCGTCGGGCTTCGTCTACGGCACCGAGCGCCGCGTGCGCCGCCGCCAGGGGGAAGTAGTCGTACGCGCTGCCGCCCTGCTGGCGGTCGATCGCCTCCATGAGCACCTCGATCGCTCGCTTCGACTTGCCGTCCTGCATCAACGCGATGCCGAGGGTGTTCATCACGGCGCCGTTGTCCGGTGAGCCTTCGAGCGCCCGGGTCGCCAGCGCGACGGCCCGCGGGGCGTCACGCTTCGCGAGATCGGGATGCGTGACGAGCATCCAGGCGAGCGCGTTCGCGACCTCGAAGTGTTTCGGGTCGACCTTCAGCGCCTGCTCGAGGTGCTCCACCGCCTCGGAAACGCGGTTCGTCGCGGCCAGTACGTACGCCAGTTGCGTGTGCGCCGGGAGATTCGGCTCGAGCGAACGGATCGATGCCCGGAATGCCGCCTCCGCCTTCAGGCCGTTCCCCTGCCGCGCGAAGGCGAGTCCCATGGTCTGGTAGCCGTTCGCTTGTCGGGGCCCTTCCGGCAGATGCCGCAGTCCACGCTCGCACGCCTCGATCGCCTTGGCCGGATCCGCGAGCCGTAGGTGCACCGCGCCGAGGTTGCAGAGCGCCAGCCCGTTCTCGGGGTTCAGCTTCTCGACGGCCTCGAAGGCCTGCAGGGCCTTCGGGTAGTCCTCCATGAGGAAGTGGGTCGTCCCCAACGCCAGGTGCGCCTCCTCGCTCTTCTCGTCGAGCGCGAGGGCGGCGCGGCAGCTCGCGAGCGCCTTGTCGAACTGCCGGCGGGCCGCGTAGCCCTGGGCGAGGTTGACGTTCGCCTCGAGCAGCGACGGATCGAGCGCCTGCGCCTGCTCGAAGGCCTCCATCGCATCGTCAGGCCTCCCGACCATGCTCAACAGGGCTCCAAGCTGGTTGAACCACACTGCCTGACCCGGATCCAGTTGCAAGGCCCTGCGCTGCGCTTCGAGCGCTGCGGGAACGCGCCCCTGCTCGAGGAGGATCTCGCTCAGCTTCGCATGCAGCTCCGCGAGCCCGGGTTGTGCCTTGATGCCCCGACGCAACGTGGCTTCGGCGTCTGCGAGCTTGCCGAGGGCGTGCTGCGCGCGCGAGAGATTGTGGTAGGCGGCGCCGAGCCCGGGGTCGCGAGCGATGGCGCGCTCGTGTTCCTTCACCGCGGCGTCGTAGCGTTCCATGTGGAACAGCGTGACGCCCCGGTTGTCGTACGCCTCTGCCAGCGAGGGATCGAGCTCGATGGCGCGATCGGCCGCGGCGAGGGCCTCCGCGTAGGCGCCGGTGTGGTTGTAGACATAGTTCAGCGCCACGACGTGCAGCGCGCTGTCCGGGCGCAGGGCGAATACCGCCTGGAAGTAGGGCAGCGCCTCGCGGGGGCGGCGCTGGCGGACGTAGAGCGCGGCGAGCATCGAGTTCAGCTCGTAGTCGTCGGGGTGCCGCAGGAGATCGCGGTGCAGCACGCGCGTGGCGGCGTCGAGCGCGCCCGCCGCGAGCAGCGTGTTGGCGAGCACCATGCTCGAGAGGGGCTCGCGTGGTGTCTCGGAGCGCGCCAGCGCGTCGATGCGCCCGCGATCACCGCGCACGATCGCCGCCCGGACCTCGCGTCGCAGCGGATCCTCGTCCGCCGCTTCGAGCACCCCGGAGATCCATCCCGCGTACGGCGCCTTGGCTCGATGGGCCTGGAGGTGCCAGGCGTAGAGCCACGCGACGACCGCGTCGCGCGCCGGTGCGGACCGGGCACGGATGCGCGCCGCCATGTCCGTGGTGTTCCCTTCGCCGGGCTCCCCGAAGTGCTGCGCGAAGAACGCCGCCTGGGCTCCCTCGACGTCACGCGTCGTGGCTCGTACGCGTTCCTCGCGCTCCGCGGTCGCGGAACTGGGTGTGCCAATGGCCGGGTCCCTTAGCCGCAGCGCTTCGATCCCGGAGAGCAGCGCGAGGTCCGCCTCGTTCGCACGCAGCGCCGCGTACGCGTCTTTCAACCGTGTTGCCACGGCGGCGTCGGCGCCGCCCGGCACGGCATCCAGGAGGGCGCGCGCCCGGTCCAGCGCAGCGGCGGCCGCCTCCAGGCGACCGCGTACGCGCGTCGGCCGGCTCGAGCCCGCCCAGGCATCCTCTTGGAGCCGGGTCGCCTCTGCCAGCGCCGAGGACGCGTCGCTCGTTAGTCGGTCGGCGCGGGCGCCGCGATCCTGCAGGATCCATGCACCGAGCGCCAGGGCGACCACGGCGGCCGCGACGACGGCGACGCCGGTGCGGTTGCGGCGCAGGAACTTGCGTCCGCGGTACGCCCACGACGGGCGCCGCGCGAGGATCGGCTCGTTGGCGAGGTAGCGCTCCACGTCGTCCGCCATTCCGAGCGGGGTGTCGTAACGGCGCGTGCGGTCCTTCTCGAGCGCCTTCATCACGATCCAGTCGAGGTCCCCGTGCACCGCGCGGACCAGCCGGCGGAGGTCCGTACGGCGTGCCGCCGCCACGGTCTCGCCGCTGCCGTTCAGCTGCGTGAGCCGTGCGCTGGGCGTGGGCGGATCCTCCTCGCGGATCACCCGACGCAGCTCGTCGATCGGCAGCGTCAGCAGTCGTTCGCGCGTCAGCGGCGGTGTGCCGGTCAGCAGCTCGTAGAGCACCACGCCCAGGCCGTATACGTCCGCGCGCGTGTCGACGTCGAGCGCGCTCATCTCCGCCTGTTCTGGGCTCATGTACTGCGGGGTGCCGATCATCTGAGCGAACGCCGTGTGGAACGTGGCATCGGTCAGCTGCTGACCGATGGCCTTCGCCACGCCGAAGTCGATCACCTTCGTCGCGGCGCGGCCGTCCATCACGCCAACCAGGATGTTCGAGGGCTTGAGATCGCGGTGGATCACGCCCTTCTGGTGCGCGTGCTGCACCGCCCTACACACCTCCACGAACAACCGCAGCCGCTCGCGCAACGAGACGCGGCATTGATCGCAGTAGCTGAGGATCGAAATGCCCTTCACCAGCTCCATGACGAAGTACGGGCGACCACGCGGCGTGGTGCCGCCGTCGAACACGCGCGCGATGTTCGGATGATCCATGAGCGCGAGCGCCTGGCGCTCGGCCTCGAACCGCTTGACGACCTCGCGGCTGTCCATGCCCGCCTTGATGACCTTGAGCGCGACGCGGCGCCGCACCGGCTCCGTCTGTTCGGCTACGTAGACCGTGCCGCATCCGCCCTGGCCGATCTCGTCCAGGATGCGGTAGGCGCCGATCGTCCGCTCGTCGTCGGCGACCCCGCCGCGGGCCATGAACCCCTCGCCCCGCTCATGCGCATCCAGCAGCCGCTCGACGCGCGCGCGCAGCGCGTCGTCCCCGTCGCATACGTCGGCGAGCCACGCGCCGCGCGCCCGGGGCGGGCGTTGGAGGGCCTCGTTGAAGATGCGTGCTTCGTCCATCGGGTCGGTCCTGCTCTTCCATGCGCCATCCGTGCCCGCGATGCGCACGGATTTCAGTCGCCGTCTCCGATCGCTTCCAGGAGCCAGGCACGGGCGTAGGCCCAGAGCTGGTCCGCCTTGCGGGAGGAGATGCCCATGAGCCCGGCCGCCTGCCGGTTCGTGAACCCCGCGAAGTAGCGCAGCTTCACCACCTGCTCGGCCTCCGGGCTCACCTGCGCGAGGCCTTCGAGTGCATCGTCCACATCGAGGATCTCGTCCGCGTCGGCCAGATCGCCGCCGTCGATCGCGTTGAGGGCGGCCTCCGGACGGCGGCGCCAGCCGCCACCGCGCTTCTGCCGTCCACGGGCGCGCGCATGCTCCACGAGGATCCGCCGCATCGACTCCGCCGCCGCGGCGAAGAAGTGGCCGCGACCGTCCCAGCCGTCGTCACCCTCGGCGCCCACGAGACGCGTCCACGCCTCGTGCACCAGGGCCGTGGGCTGCAGCGTGTGGCCCGGTCGCTCCCGTGCCAGCCAGGCCGCCGCCAGCTGGCGCAGCTCGTCGTAGACGAGGGGCAGCAGGTCCTCGGACGCCTGCCGGTCCCCGCGCTGGACCTCGGCCAGGATCCGGGTGACATCGCTCATCGCACCTCCATCCCCCCGACACCGGCACCCGATCCAGTCTACGTGTCGGCTCGGCTCGCGGGCAACCGCGCCACCCGGGTTCCCCGCTAGCGGCCCGTGCGCGCGCGGGGGACAACCGACCCCGTGGTACGCCCGCTCCTCATCGTCCTCGCCGCCGCGGCGGGCGCCGTACCCAGGGCCATGAACACACCATGGCAACCCGTCGCCCGACGCACAGACGATCGTGACCATCGGCTCCGCGGGATCTGCCGGGGGTTCAAATGGCTAGATCAAAACGGTAGAGTCGGTCCGTCCGGCGCAGCTCTACTCGGAGCCTGGAGGAGGGTGCGATGGGCCGAGTCGCCTGGCGAGTCCTGCGAGTCTTCCTCCTCGCGGTGATCGTGCCGGCCTGCGGAGGCGGAGGCGGTACCGGCGGGGGCATGTCCCCTCCCCTCGTGTCGCGATTCCTCTACGTGGGCAACGGTTCCAACGTCATCTCGTCCTACAGCTTCGACCCCGCGCTGGGGCGACTTCGGGCCAACGGCGACGTGCTCTGCCAAGGCCTGCCGATCTCGATCGCGGTCGACCCGAGCGGGACCTTCCTCGCCGCAGCGAACCTCTTCTCCCACAGCGTCTCCGCCTACCGCATCGACCCCATGACGGGGAGGCCCGAGGAGGTGGCGGGCAGTCCGTTCGCGGTGGGCGTCCAGCCCCGTTCCGTCGCCGTCGGCCCCGCGGGTCGGTTCCTGTTCGTTGCGAACGGCGTATCCAACGACGTATCCGTCTTCTCGATCGACGCCACGACGGGGGTGCTCGCCCCAGCGCCCGGCAGCCCGTTCGCCTGTGGAAGCACCCCGTGGGCCATCGCCGTCCATCCCGCCGGCGGCTTCGCCTTCGTGGCCAACTATGACTCCGCCGACGTATGGGCGTACTCCATCGACGCCGGCACCGGCACACTCACGACCATCCCAGGCGGCCCATACGCTGTGGGGACCGATCCTGTCTGGCTCCTCGTCCATCCGAACGGCAAGTTCCTCTATGCGACCAACGAGGGCTCGAACGACGTCTCGGCCTTCACGATCGACACCGCCACCGGAGCACTCACTGCCATCGCGGGAAGCCCGTTTGCGTCCGGCATGCTCCCCAAAGGCATCGCGATCGACCCGCCCGGGCGCTTCGCGTTTGTGGCCAGCACCATCCCCGGCGGCGTGTCGGTGTACGACATCGACCCCGTGACCGGCGCCCTCGCAGCCGTCGCGGGAAGCCCCTTCGCAGGCGATCCCCTGCCCCACTCGCTCCTCACCGATCCGGCGGGCGAGTTCCTGCACGTGGTGAACACGGGGCCGAACACCGTGGCGACCTACAGCATCGACCAGACAACCGGAGCGCTAGCGCGCATCGGCACCAACGTCACCCTCGGCTCTCCGCGGGCATCGGGCCTCGCCAGCGGGACGTCGCCCGTGATCCACGATCCCACGGTTGCCCTGGTGGCCAACGCGTCGTCGAACGCCGTCTCCGCGTTCACGGTCTCCCCAGCGACGGGTGCGCTCACGCCGGCTCCGGGGAACCCGTTCGCGGCGGGCAACTACCCCATCGCCTTGTCCGCCGGAGCCTTCGGGTACGCCGCGAATCTCGACTCCGATTCCGTCTCGGCGTACGCCATCGATCCGTCGACGGGCGTGCTCACCGCGGTGGCGGGGAGTCCCTTTGCGTCGGGCATCGCCCCGACCTGGCTGGCCCGTCATCCCGCGGGCCGCTTCCTGTACGCGTCCAACTCCGATTCCGACGACCTGTCGGCGTACACCATCAACCAGACGACGGGTTCCCTCGCGGCCGTCGCGGGCAGCCCGTTCTCCGCCGGTGGGACTCCCGTCTCCATCGCCGTGACGCCTGCGGGCGGCTGGCTGTACGCCGCCAACTTCGACTCCCATGATCTCAGCGCGTATGCGGTGGACGCCACGACGGGGGCACTGGCCGCGGTGGCCGGGAGCCCCTTCCCCACGGCGATGCTGCCGGTGTCCATCGTGGCCGACGGCAGCGGTCGCTTCCTGTACGCCGCAAGCCTCAACGCGTCCAACATCTCGGGGTTCTCGATCAACGTCGGCTCGGGGGCGCTCAGCACCCTGCCGGGCAGTCCCTTCACCGACGCTCCGTCTCCCAAGAGCCTCGCAGCCGACCCCTACGGACGCTTCCTGTTCGCGGGCAACACCAGCAACGACACGGTCACCGTCTTCGCGATCGACGGCGCAACCGGCGCACTCGCCGAGATTGCGGGCAGCCCCTTCCCAACGGGGAGCACGGGACTGGAGGCCGTCGTCCTCGACTACTCAGGCCGCTTTCTCTGCGTTGCCAGCAGCACCTCGGCCGAGGTCTCTGTGTTCACTGTCGATCCTGCCGGCGCCCTGAGCGCCGTTCCGGGAAGCCCCTTCGCCACCGGCGCCGACACCTTCCACGTGTCCGTGGCCTGGGAGACCCGGTAAGACGTACGGAGTCAAGACCGAGTTCGTACGTTTCGGCTTCTCGCCTGAAGTCAGACGCTGATCTTCACCGCCCTCCGTTGCCCGGGTCGTCAGCCGCTGCCCCCCAACGCCGGGGACCGGGCGGGGAGCACTCAATCTCAGAGCTTCGCCGCTGCGCCGAGCAGCGCCGCGTACTGTTCACGTTCGCCGGCGGTGTAGTCCCTCGTGAGACGGCGCTGCGCCAAGCGCATTGCATCGTCCAGGTGGATGGGCCAGATGGCGAGGGTCCCGTTGCCGTAACCAACCGCGATGCGGGCCCCATCCGGTGAGAGGGCGAAACGGAGGATGCCGCCGGCGGTCCCGACGGAGCCTAGCTCCCGTCCCTCGAGATCCCACCAACGGACCATGCCGTCGTACCCAGCCGTCAGGATCTGCGTGCCGTCGGCCGTGAAGCGGGCGTAGCTGACAAGATCCTCATGTCCACGCATGACCACGACCTCGCCATCATCGAGACTCCACAGGCGCGCCGTCCGATCGGTAGAGGCGGTCAGGATCTTGGTGCCGTCCGCGGAGAACCGGCAACTCGTGATCTGTCCCTGATGCCCTTCCACCTCAGCCACCGTTCGACCCGACCGGTCCCAGACGAACATCCGCCCGCCCTGCGTCGTCAGGAAGCGCGACCCATCGGGCGCGGAGCAGAACCACTCGCCCCCCTTGCTCGGCCGGTGGACCACGAGCCGTTCCTCGCCGGCCCAATCCAACAGACGCATGGTTCGATCGCCCGAGGCAACGAGGATGCGCCTGCCATCCTGCGAGAGGCGGGCCCTGCCCTCTTCGCCTTCGCCTATCGTCAGACGCTCTGTCCCGTCCAGGCCCCAGAGTCGCACCACTCCACTTGACGATGCCGTCAGCACGGTCGAGCCGTCGGGCGAGAACCGAACGCGGTTGACGCCGGCATGGCGCAAGACGGCGAGCGACTCCCCGGCCACGCTCCAGATCCGAGCCGTGTCATCGAAGGAAGCTGTCGCGAATCGGCGCCCGTCGGGCGCGAAGACCAGGTCCTGCACGGCCCGTTCGTGCCCCGCGAGCGTGGCAATGCGTCGACGTCCATCGCCCGTCCAGAGATGGACCGTCCCCTTCTCCTTCGGGGAGCGCCCCACGGGAAAGGCCGCAGTCGCCAGGAACGAGCCGTCGGGCGAGTAGGCGACTGCCTTGATCGGCGCCTTGTGAGCGCGGGGAATCGGCAGGCCCTCGCCCGTGAGGCGCCACAGGCGGGCTGTGCCGTCGCTCGAAGCCGTGAGCACCGTGGATCCGTCAGGTGAGAACACCGCACTGCCAACGAAATCTGCGTGGCCGCGCAGCACGACGCGTTGCGTGCCTTCCAAGCTCCAGATGCGAGCGGTCCGATGCCCGCAGGTCACGATCCTCGATCCGTCAGGCGAGAATGCGGCCCCGCTGAACCCCTTCGCCCAGCCGTCCCCGTGCCCGGCTAGGGTCGCGAGCCGGTTGCCATCGAGGTCCCACCGCGCACCGGTCCGATCCCGCGAAACCGTGACGAAGCTGGAGCCGTCGGGCGAGAACACCAGGGCGTTGATCCATGCGGCGTGCGCACGCACCACGCGGCGCTCCGTGCCGTCGAGGTCGAGGATGCGCACGACACCGCTACGCCCGGCGGTCACGATCCGCGCCCCATCCGGCGTGAAGCGCACCTGAAGGGTGGTCTCGGGCACACGGAAGCTTGCGAGTTCGGCCGCGCTCAGGTCGAAGACCCGGACGACACCCTTCCGGTCGGCCAGGAGGACCCTGGAACCGTCCCGCGAGAACGATGCATCCTGGGTACCCGACGGGATCTTCCTGAACGCGTGGAGCTGCTTCCCTTGGTGGTCCCAGAGCCGGACCGTGCCGTCCCAGGCGGCTGTGAGGAGCCCCCTCCCGTCGGGCGAGAAGATCGCACGCACCGGAGTGTCGTGTTCATCGAGGTCTGCGACGTGCTCTCCCGCCGAAGTCCAGATTTGCACCGTGCCGCCCTGATAGCTGGCGGGCGTCGTAGCGACCCGAGTGCCATCGGGCGAGAAGACCGCATCCACGTGCGCCGCCGCTGTCCGCAGCACGGCGAGTTGCGTGCCGCTCTGGTCCCAGAGGCGTGCGGTGCGGTCCCGCCCGGTGGTCAGGATACGCGTCCCGTCGGGGGAGTACGACGCGTTCAGTACGCCGCCGGCGTGCCCCCGGAGCACATTCTGTTCGTGGGACATGGCCAGCGCCCGGTAGAGGGACGACACGCCGCGCGCCGTCTGCTCCACGCGGATCGAGTCGCGGGCCAGGAGCATGGCCAGTTGCGGATCCGCGTCGACCGACTCCGCGGCGGCGGCGGCCAACGCCTCGGCCCGTAGCCGCTGGGCAAGTCGCCGCTCGGCTCGGGCACGCGCCTCGGACTCCTCTCGCCGGATTCCGGCCACGGACTCGGCGTCGAGAGCGCGAATCAGGCCCCAGGTCGTGCCCGCGATGCCCAGGAGCAGGACTGCGACGAAGATGGCCGCAGCCACGACCGCCCCGCGGTGTCGCCGCGCGAATTTGCGGAGACGGTAGGCAAGGCTCGGCGGCACGGCGCTGACCGGCTCGCCGGACAGGTATCGGCCGATGTCCACACCCATCGCGTCGGCCGTCTCGTAGCGTCGTCCGCGGTCCTTCTCCAGCGCGCGCAGCACGATCCAGTCGAGGTCACCGCGCAAGACGCCGCTGAGCTTCCCGGGCTCGACGCCACGCTGCATGGCGATGCGGGTCGTCGTCTCGTCGACGGCCGAGGTGCGGGTGGAGGGCCGCTGGGGCTCCTCCTCGCGGATCGTGCGAAGGAGCTCGCCGAACCCCTGGGAGAGCGCGGCCTTCATGTCGAAGGGTGTCGAGCCGGTCAGCAACTCGTAAAGCAGCACGCCCAGGCTGTAGACGTCCGCCCGCGTGTCGATGTCGAGGCCGGACATCTCCGCCTGCTCGGGTGCCATGTACTCCGGGGTTCCGATCAATTGCCGGTACTCGGTGAAGAGCGTCTTCTGCGTGAGCTCCGCGCTGGTGGCCTTGGCGATTCCGAAGTCGATGACCTTGGGCACCGGCACACCGTCGTGCAAGGTGACAAAGACGTTCGAAGGCTTGACGTCGCGGTGGATGACGCCCTTCTGGTGGGCGTGCTGGACGGCGCTGCAGACATGCCGGAAGAGCTCGAGCCGCTGGGAGACATCAAGCCTCGAGGTATCGCAGAACTCGGTGATTGGGACGCCCTTGACGAGCTCCATGACGAAGTAGGGCCGGCCTCGATCGGTGGTCCCCCCGTCGAGGATCTTCGCGATGTTCGGGTGGTCCATCAGGGCAAGCGCCTGCCGCTCCGCCTCGAACCGGGCGACGACCTGCTTCGAGTCCATGCCGACCTTGATGACCTTCAGCGCCACCTTCCGGCGAACGGGTTCGAGCTGCTCCGCCATCCAGACGCTGCCCATCCCGCCCTCCCCGATGGACTGGAGCAGCTTGTAGCGCCCGATTCGATCGCCGGTCCGCTCTTCGCACGCCGTCGCAGGGGTGCGACGGCCCGCGCCGCGGAAGCCAGCCCGCATGCCGATCTCGAGGTTCTCGGGGGCCTCGGGGCTCCCTTGGTCGTGCTCCGTCATGACGCCTCCAACCCAGGTCCCACCGAGCGGCCGTTTTCGCAGGGTCTATTCGAGGAAACCGATCAGTCGTTGGCATTCGGCGTCGATCTGAACCGGCGCTCCCGCGTGGTACAGGGCAACGACATCGCGCAGCGCCTCGTGGAACTCGCGGCGGGCCTTGGCGTACTCGCGATGGACGAACGCGGCCTCCAGGCCCCACAGTGCTGCGATCTGCCGGATGGGCAGGTCCTCCTCGAACCGGAGACGCAGCAGTTCGACGCGCCTGCGGGCATCCTCCGTGGATCTCTCTGCTCGCTCACGCTGCCGCGCCGCCGCCTGCTCCATGAGGCTCTGCGCCCACGCGCGGTCGAACACGGCGGCCAGGGAGGGCTCGTCCGCCTCGTTGTCGAAGGCGGTCTCGGGCTGTCGTTCGCGCCTCCGGCGACGGCGCCGGTCCTCGTGGCGCAGCGCGACCATCCGGATCACGCCGTAGAAGAAGGAGCGGAAGGAGAGCCCGGGGTCGGCCCGCTCCAGGGCACCGTCGTCCTTGAAGCAGTCGACGAAGACCTCCTGGACCGCGTCGTCGATCTCCTGCTGCAGCGGGCTCTGGCGCCAGCGCGCTGCCAGGTAGTTGCGCGCGAGGGGCAGGTACAGCCGGGCGAAGGCCTCTCGATCCCGAGTGCTGCCCTCTGCAGCCCCCCGGATGACGGTCCAGCGGGTCCCATGCTCCTGCACGGTTCGATTCTAGTCTGCCGCGCTTGATCACGGTCAGCTGTGGGGCACGGCTTGCGTGTGCGGAGTCAGGTGAGGTCCTCGCCAAGTCGTCGACACGTCTAGGCTTGGACGGGGAGCCTCACCGCCGTCAGCACGGGTCGCGTATATGTATCGACTCGGGTCGCCCCGACCACACATATCCGCGACCCCCTGGGTCGGTCCTGAGGGATGGCCAGGGGACGTATGTCTCTCAGGGATGCGCGCCGCCTCGTCGCGGTCTTCGCTCACTGGCGACGGGATGAGTGCGAGGTCGTCGGTGCCCAGCGGCCCCTCGCCCACAAGCAACGAATACGAGCCGTCCTCACGCGCCTCGATGCCGACGATCACGTCCTTGAGGGCATCCCGTAGGCGCTCATCCGCTCGCGCCTCTCCGCGTCACTTGGGCTTGCGCCTGAGAATCGTGTCCCCCGTCAGGCAGTACGCGCGTATCTGCTTGACGGCCTTCAGGAACCAGGATCTTGTGCGCGAGAACAGGAAGAACCCCCCAATCCCACTCGTCGGACCCGCGGGACGGGCGAGCTCCTTCACCTTGGCACGGAACTGCCAGTATCGCTCGTAGGCGAGAGGTAGCTGAATGTTGCCCCGAGGCACGATCAAGGGCAGGAACTCCTGCCGGCCGTACCTGAACCACGTCAGCAGGTCCACGATGGCAAGCGGGAAGATGCTGGAGGTTGCCCCGAGGGCCGCCCTGTCAGCGCCTCCGTTCGGCCAAGCGAGTTCTTCCAGTTCCTTCGCCGCTACGTGAATCGCAGAAGCGAGGTCCTGCTGGCGCGGGGAGAACACGGTGGTCCCTCGCTTCTCCCTCGCCTTGCGAACCTCCTCGAGGATCTGTTGGATGATCCAGTCACCCATCTTCGGTCGCTTTGGTGTGAATGTGTACCGCTTCATGCAATCGAGGAACTGGTACCACAGATCGTCGGAATGGATGAGAAACGGGCCGAAGTTCTTGCTGGGGGTAAGAAGCCGATGAGGGCCGAGCATGCCGGGCCCCCGTACCACCGTCTTGCTGGCGTGCTTCAGGGCCCCAGCGATCGAAGCCGCGAGGGTAGACCCCTCCGCAACGACGTAGCGGACGTCACGCCGCTCGAAGTAGGTCTCGACTGCGTCGAGGGCAGCGGGGTTGTTCTTGCGACCGAACCACTTGCAGACCGCCATCTCGAACGCCGTGTCGGGGTCGTCCCACAACTCGATGAGGCCCCACTTGGACGGGTCTTCGGGGTCGCGTGGGTACCCCGCGTAGTGCGCCGTGAGGATCGGTGCCCTAGGGCGGGCGTGCACGAATAGCGTATGTGCCGTCTCGTGCACGATCGCGCCTTGCCAAGCGAGCCACTGGCCCGGCTCCTTCTGGATGTGACCGGAGGCACGCTCCCCCAGGGTCACGAGGGCGCGGTGACGTGCGCCCTTGGGCCAGGTCCACGTGGCGGGCCACACCGCCAGGTTCCCGCTGAGTCGATCGGTGACGTAGATGCCCGGGTCACGATCCACGGTGAGCGACGTGCGATCGTCCACCAAGTGGTAGTCGACGTCGACGCTGCCCCCAGTGATCGCGAGCACCTCGTCGACCCAACGACGCAGCGTTTGACCGGGCTGCATCTCGCGGAACGTACGCGCCAGGTTCGGCGGGGCAAGCGCCAGGAACGCTTTCTCGTTTCCCGGCGTGATCCAGACACCACGGAATCCGTCGGGGAAGTCGCGACTCTCGTAGCTCTCCTGCCCTAGACGGTCACCAAGCTTCTCCTCGGGCGCGACGAAGGCGAACCGCACCTGCTGCCCGGAAGCACAGACCCGACTGGGAGACGTTACGAGGACGAGAACGGCACCGAGCAGCGCCGCCATCACGCATCTGGTTGTCATCCGAATGCCCTCTCCTTCTCACCGTCTCTCGTGGGCGGCGGGCCCGTGGCAGCTCGAAGCCCGGTGACCCGTGGTCCGCTTCAAATGCCCGATACCGACCCACCCGGAGAGGCCGCCCAACCTCGCGATGGCTCGAGAGATCGGGAGCCGCAGCACGGAGGCCATCGCACTGGTGAATCGCGGCGGCTGCCTGGTATCGCTCGGTGGGCTAGAGTCGGCGCGCGACATGTTCCTTTCAACGCGCGACCTTTCCCGCGAGATCGGCGCGCGCCGCGTCGAGGGATACGCGCTGGAAGGCCTTGGTGTCGTCTCAGAGAACGTCGACGATCCTTCGGAAGCCGAACGGTACTACCTTGCGGCCCTCGACTTGCGACGCGATCTCGACTACGGAAGCGGGCTCGCCACGACGCTCGTCTTCCTCGGTGCGCTGCTGACCCGGACGGGACGCCCCGAGGAGGGCACCCGACACTTCAGGGAAGCACAGGAAGTTGCCCGGGAAACGGGCGCGTATGAGTCGTTCGTGCTCGCCACCTGTCACCTCGCGCAACTCCCCAATGCGGACCCCGTAGCCGCGATCGACGCCGTTTCAGCCCACGAAGCCCGCTTGGGGCACCTTCAGCGAATGAGGGTCCACTTGCTGCTCCACCGGGCCACCGGCGAAAACCAGCACCTGTGTGCGGCCCACGATCTGCTCATGTTCTGGGTCGATCACGCGCCCGCGCAGTACCGCGAGTCCACGCTGACCAACGTCCGCAGCCATCGCCAGGTTATGGAGGCGTGGGAGAAGCACGGGGCCTCGGAGACCTAGATCTCAAGCCTCACCGCCAGCATCACGGGTCGCGTATGTGGTCGGGGCCCGCCGCGACCACCCATCCGAGCGATTGGATGAGCAACGGTCAGGCACTCGCCCGGTCACTGTCTCGCCACCTCGACAGCCCCTCATGTCGCGCCGCTACGGCAGCCGCTCGCGTGCCATCATGGCGCGATGAGCACGTCCGACTTCGTCGATCGACCCGATCAGCACCTGGATCCGATGGTGGCAGCGAACTACGACGCCGGCGTCGCCGACCGTTTCACACCCGAGGCCATCGAGCCCGCGGTCGCGCTGCTGGCCGAGCTGGCCGCCGGCGGCACGGCCGTCGAGTTCGCCGTGGGCACCGGACGCTTGGCGTTGCCGCTGTCCGCCGCCGGCGTCAGCGTGCGCGGCATCGACTTCTCCGAACCCATGCTGGCGCAGTTGCGCACGAAACCCGGCGCGGAACGTATCGCACTCACCTTGGGGGACATGACCTCCACACAGGTCTGCAGCGACGCCTCGTTGGTCTACCTCGTGTTCAACACGATCTCGAACCTGCGCACGCAGGCTTTGCAGGTCGCGTGCTTCCGGAACGCTGCCGCCCACCTGGCGCCGGGCGGCTGCTTCCTGATCGAAACCAACGTGCCCAAGCTCCGTTCGTTGCCGCCCGGCGAGACGATTCGCCCGTTCGACGTTTCGCCGCATCACCTGGGATTCGACGAGTTCGTCGACTTCGCCAATCAGCTCTCGATGTCTCATCACTACTACATCGACGGCGACCACGTCCGCCAGGTCTCGGGGACGTTCCGCTACGTCTGGCCTTCCGAGCTCGACCTCATGGCACAGCTGGCAGGCATGGAGCTGGCGTCGCGCTTCGAGAGCTGGGAGCGCGCGCCGTTCACAGGGGCGTCCCGCATGCATGTCTCGGTCTGGCGCAAGCGGCGCTCGTAGGCTCAGGCCGACAACCACAGTGGGGACGCTCGTACGGGTAGTTTCGGCGCGCCCCCACCGCACCGGCAGCGCGAGGCATCCGCCTTCCGGATCGCGCCGGCAGCCGAAGGTCAGCGAGCGTCGAGCGTGAAGGAACCCGCGAGCGGGTCGCTGGAGTCGACGTCCAGATTGCCCTCGGCATCGAGCGACGCCGTACCCTCGATGATCCAGCGCACGCGTGTGTCGCCGAGGAATCTGCGGCTGAAGTCGATGCAGGTGTAGCGCAACACGAGGCGGATCGAACCACCGTCCGTCACGCGACCGCTGATCGTCGCCTTCGAGCAGAACCCGCTAGACGACGGAGAGGCCGCACCCGCGATGCTCCCACGGTCGTCGATACTGAGAGTGGCGTCCCAGGTGGCGATACGACCCGAGTAGCTTCCGGCGAACGGACTCGTCGCGGGGGCGGCGGCACAGGGTGCCGCGACGGCGACGGCCAAGAGGGCGAGGACGATGGTGTTGGCGATGCGATGCATGGGGAACTCCTTGGAAATCCACATGTCCAACCACGCCGGATCGGAGCGACCGTTACACCAAAAGCTCATCGGTTTCGCCTTTGCGGCTTCGCACGCTGTCCCTCGCTCGGCCGGGCGAACCTGAGATAGGCTGTAACGACTGATTGCTAGTCCGCGTATGTGCCTTTGGGGGAGTTCCTTCGCCCATGGACGATCAAGACACGACCCAGCTGATGCGCGACGTGGAAGCGGGAGATCCCAACGCGGTCACCGCCCTCCTCGGTCGCCATCGCCAGCGTCTGCGCCGCATGGTGGATGTGCACATGGATCGGCGACTACGAGGTCGACTCGACGCGTCGGACGTCGTACAGGAGGCGCTGGCCGACGCCTACGGCAAGATGGCGGCGTACCTTCGAGATCGGCCGATTCCGTTCTATCCGTGGCTGCGACAGATCGCCTGGAATCGCCTGATCGATCTGCATCGCCGTCACCTGAAGGCGAAGAAGCGCAGCGTTGCACGTGAGGCCCGACCCGTCGGTCGCTTGCCCGACGAATCCGTGGTCAGCCTCGCGGCGCAGTTGCTGGCCCGCGGCACGAGTCCAAGCGCGCACGCGCTGCGGGAGGAGATGCTGCTACGCACACGCGCTGCGCTCGCCAAGCTGCCCGAGCTGGATCGAGAGGTCTTGGTCTTGAGGCATCTCGAACGCATGGACACCGCCGAGATCGCGGCTGTCGTGGGCGCCGCCGAGGGCACTGTCCGCGTTCGCCATCTGCGCGCTCTGCGTCGCCTCCGCGTCGCGCTCGACGTGCCGGAGCGAACGGAGTGAGCTCGGACGTCGATCCCCTCGGCGAGACGGCCTCCGACGACGTCGAGTCGGACGTCGCGGACGCGCTCGAAGACGCGCTGCGGCGCTACGAGGCGGGTGGCGGTTCGGCGCTACGCGCTTACCTCGATGGACACCCGCACGCCGAGGAGGTGCGCGCGCTCTTGCCGATGATGGACGGATTGGCAGCGCTGGGCGGCGATCGGCAGTCAGACCCGCCCAACCCCCGCTCCGAAGAACCGCACCCGGAGCGGCTCGGCGACTTCCGCATCCTGCGCGAAGTCGGACGCGGCGGCATGGGCATCGTCTACGAGGCCGAACAGATCACGCTTGGACGGCGTGTCGCACTGAAGGTGCTGCCGACGCTCTCCGCGCTCGAGCCCCGTCATCTACAGCGGTTTCGGAACGAAATGCACGCCGCCGCCAGCCTGCACCACCAGCACCTCGTTCCCGTGTTCGCGACGGGGATCGAACACGGCGTGCATTACTACGCCATGCAGTTCGTGGAGGGCCGAACGCTCGCAGACCTGATCGTCGAACTGCGCGACCTGGCAGGGCGGTCCACGACACAGACGGACGCGGCCTCGCTGTCCCTGACGGCCGCCGGTTGGTCGATGGATGATGGCCAGGATGGTTCGACGACGTCGTCGGCTCCCTCGCTCAGCGCAGTCGGCGGTACCTCGGCGGCGGCGCGCACGTTCTACCGCACCGCGGCGCGCCTCATGATCCACGTCGCCGAGGCACTGGAATACGCGCACGAACGCGGCGTCATCCATCGAGACGTCAAGCCCGCGAACTTGATGCTCGACCTCGAGGGGGACGTCTGGCTGACGGACTTCGGACTGGCGCAGGTGCACGGCGGCGCGGGGTTGACTCGAACAGGCGAGCTGTTGGGCACGCTGCGCTACATGAGCCCGGAGCAGGCGCTGGGCACGGCGCCGATCGACCATCGAGCGGACGTCTACGCGCTCGCGGCATCCTTCTACGAGTTGCTGACACTACAACCCGTGCACGACGGCGCCGACCGGCCGACCCTTCTCGGCCAGGTCGCGCACGAGGAGGTGAGGCCGCCGCGACGTCTGCGCCCCGACATGCCGATCGACCTGGACACGATTCTCTCGAAGGCGCTGTGCCGGGAACCGGCCGATCGCTACGCGACGGCCGGCGCAATGGCGGAAGATCTGCAGAGATTCCTCGACGACCGGCCCATTCGCGCCCGGCGGCCCTCCTTGTGGCAACGGGCGTGCAAGCTCGCGCGGCGACATCGCGCGGCCGTCCTGTCGGCGGCCGCCGCCACGCTCATCGGCGGCGTCGCCATCATCATCGGCCTGGTGCACAGCCGCCAGGTCATCTTGGAGCAGGTGGAACTCAAGGAGGAGCAGCGCGCGGAGGCGGTGGCTGCTCGCGCGTTGGCCGCGGACAGGGAGGAGGTCGCGCTGGCGGCCCTGGAGTCGCTCGTGCGCGACGCGCAGGAGCTGGCCGCCGACGCGCCCGGTTCCACGGGGCTCCGTACGTCCTTGCTCGAGCGGGCTCTCGTACAGCTCGACGACCTGGGCCTGCACGCCGATCAAGCCTCGGATGTCGACCGATCACGGGCCCGGGCGCATCGCTTGCTGGGCTCCATTCACCTGCTCGCAGGTCAGACGGATCGTGCACGTGGCTATTTCGAACGCGCACTCGCACTGTCGCGCGCGTTGCACGAAAGGGAGCCGGACGAGCCCGCGCACGGTGCCGTACTGGTCGAGGCCGGCATCGGTCTCGGAGACGCGCACGTCCTCGGCGGGCGGATGGCGGACGCAGAGCGAGCGTATGCCGACGCACTCGATGCGGCGCGATCCGGAGTCGAATCGGCCGCCGCCGCCGGCGATCGCCGACAGCGGCTCTCGGCGGCCTTGCACCTTTCCGATGCGATGCGGGTCGTGGCTGCGGCTCATGAGCACGTTGGCCGATCGGCGGACGCGCGGCGGGGACACGAACGGGCCTTGCGGGTCGCCGAGTCGGCGCTCGCCTCGTACGCATCGACGCCCGGCGAACAGGCCGACGCCACGCGTACGGTGACCTCCTGCGCGCTGGCGCTCGGCGCGTTCCTACGTCAACTCGGCAACGTGACGTCTTCGCGCGTGGTGCTGCGCGACGCGCTCGAACAGGAGGACGCCTTGGCGGACGAGGAACGGCGGCCCTTGCGCGATGCTTTCCTCCGGTTGCGGCTCCTGCGTCAGCTCGCCGAGACCGAGTACGCCCTGGGTGACCTGGAGACCGCGGACCGGATCGCTCAACGCGGAATCGCGCTCGCCGACGAGCTTTTGGAAGCGAGCCCGAGCCACCAGGACACGCGTGATGGCTGGCTGGCCCTCGCCTACACCCGGGCGCGCGTGGCCCTGGACGCAAACCGCATCGAGGCCGCGGACGAACTCGCCCGCGAGGCCGCCCGCGTGGCGGCGGGATGGCGAGCGCGACGCCCCGCCGGGGCCGGAGGGCGTGCCGAGTCCACGCTCGAGCTCGTGCTCGCGCGCATCGCGGCACGGAGCGGCCGAACGGACGACGCGAAGCGACATCTGCGCGCGGCGATCGAGGCCGACGAGCGCCTCGTCGCAGCTCTTCCCCGAGATCGAAGCGCGCGAGGCAACCTCTCGGTGACGCACGTGCACGCGGCGGATCAGTTGCTGCTCGTACTTCGCGACCCGGAGGCGGCGACATCGCATTACGACGCTGCAAGGGACCTGCGCGAGGCGTTGGCGGAGGATGCGACGGACTTCCGCGCACAACGCAACCTGGCGTCGCTCTACGGGCGCCTGGCCCGCGCCGCCGCGCGCGAAGGGGACGCCAAGGCCGCGCTCGACCTCTGGCGCCGCGCAGCCGCGCGCTTGATTCCTGCCGTGGAAGCGCATCCGGGAGACGCGCTCTACCTCGAGCCTTGGGCGCAGCTGTCAACGGCGATTGGCGCGGCGCTCGAGGCGCAGGGCGAGCTCACCGAGGCGCGCGCCCACTTCACGCAGGCGCTCGACGCCTTGGAGCGCTTGGTACACGTCGATCCCGGCTTTCGGGCGACGCGTACCAGCCTGGCAGAAACCCACGCCCACCTCGCGGGCATGTCCTGGAAGTCCGGCGACGAAACGACGGCGGCGGCGCATTTCCTTCCCGCGGCGCGCATCCTCCTGGATCTGCCCATTCCGACCCAAGACGTGCCCCGGCGAGACGCTCGCATCAACGACAGCATTCTGCGGGCCCGTGTCGCGTGGTTCCTCGCGGCCAGCCGCTCCCATCGTCGCGCGAAGGAGTCGCTCGTGCTCGCGGAGCAGGCCGCGGCGGCGTTCCCGCGGTTCGGCGGATTCCAGCGCACCCTCGGCTTCGCGCTGTTCCGTGCGGGGCGCCACGGCGCCGCAGTCGAGACGCTGCAGGCATACGTCGAGACCGCGCCGGATGACGAGCTGTCCCTGCGCGTCCTCGCGCTGGCCTCCCATGCGCTCGGCCACGGCGAAGCCGCACGTACGTGGAACGCGAAGGCGGAGGTGCGGGCCCGTAAGACGTCGGACGCGGCCCGGCAGTCGTGGGAGCCGGCACTCGAGGACCTGCGTCGGGACGCCAGGTCCGCCTTGGTCCCGGGCCGCTGAAACGCATGTAACACGCACGCCCGTTTCGCGTGGTGAGGGCGGCGGCGCAATACGGCGACGCCGAGCACCCGATCGACGAGGAGACCAGCATGGATCTCGGACACTCTCTCTTCTTTTGTATCGCCGTCGCGGCGGTCCTGGCCCTCGGCGGCGAGGGTTCGGCGGCGTCGCTTCCGTTCAAGGCCTCGGGCACGGGCCAGATCGCCGGCGATCCCACAGCAGGCGGCGCGCCCTTCAGCGCGTCGGGAACCGGTACGCATCTCGGTTCGTGGACCAACGCCGGCACGCTGGTCGTCGTTCCCACGTCGGCGACGTCCGGCGTGGCCGTGGGTACGGTGACGTTCACCGCATCGGACGGCGCGCAGCTTCACGCGACGTTTCAAGGCACGCTGAACCTCGTGACCGGAGCGGGCAAGGCCACGTTCACGTGGACGGGTGGCACCGAGCGGTTCAACAAGGCGACCGGCTCGGCGCCTTTCGATGTCCAGAACCAACCGAGCGGCGCCTTCACGCTCGAGGTCGATGGTTCCATCCACTTCTAGGACCTCCTCTCCGCGTGGCCACGACGAACCGAACGGAATCGACCAGTCGTCACCCGAGGCCGAACGAAGGGGCGGCTGCGTTCGAGGCGGACGCGCTCGCTGCAGTCGCTTGGGTGCGTGCGGCGTGCGAAGAACCCGTCGAGGCCGCCTCTTACGGGGGCAGCGGCGGTTCAACTAGAACAGCCGCTCGCCCTCGTGCTTCGACGCCTGATGGATCCAGCGTGTGAGCTGTTTCTCGTCCACCCGGTCGCCCTCGTAGATGTGGAAGTAGCGCACGTCTTCGTGCTTGGAAGCGACCGGCGGAAGCGGACGGAGGTGCTTGCCGTTGAGGAACGACAACTTGACGTACTTCGTGAAGCAGTGAACCGACAGGAACCACCCCTTGCCCTCGACGCCGTAGAACGGCGAGTTCCAACGCACCGCCTTCTTGACGCCCGGCACGGCACGAACGACGAGTGCATCCAGGTCGCGACCGACACCGCGCTTCCAGCCGGGCATGGCGGCGACGTACGCCTGCACAGGCGCGTCGCCGTCGGCGATGGGGATCTGGGGGTTGCCGCCCGAGAGCAGCTTCGGTTTCGTTCCGGCGTCCAGCAGCGGCTTCTTTTTCGCAGCCATGACAGGCAGTGTACTTCCGCCCCTGAAGCGCGTTCCACCGCGGGGGTGACTTGATCTCGAGTACGGCGCCTGCATGATCTGCGTCCACCGGCGACCGCGCAATCCCGATTCAGGAGACGCCCGTGATCAAGTTCGTCATGTGCCTTCACCGCCACCCCGACATGTCGCGGGAGGAGTTCCAGAGCTACTGGCGCGACAGCCACGCGCCCCTCTTCCAGTCGTTCGCCGACACCCATCAAGCGAAGCGCTACGTGCAGGACCACACCATCGACTCACCGGTGAACGAGATGCTGCGCGAATCCAGGGGCATGGTCCAGGAGTTCGACGGCATCGCGGAGGTCTGGTTCGAGTCGGAGCAGGCGTTCATCGATGCCATGAGTTCCGAGGAAGGCCAGAAGCTGGGCGCGATCCTGCACGAGGACGAGTCCAAGTTCATCGATCATGCCCGGTCGACGGCATTCATCGCCACGGAACACGAAGTCTAGACGCCTGAACGCCCCGCCGCCGGCCGCTTGGAGATTGCCGAGCGGAAGTCCCGAGGACGTACACCCCGAAAGTGGACGTGTTGCCACGGGTTGCGACGACAACAACGCCCGGGTCTACGAGGCAAGCGGCACGTTGCTCTACACGCTGCCGCACCGAGACGACGTATGGACCGTCCGCTTCCTGTCGGGCGAATCGGATCTCGTCACGTTGGCCGGTGGGCTCTGCACGGTTTGGGACCGGCGGCGACGCAACGGCGCCACGGCGTACATGGGTCTCTGCCTATCGGATCCGGAGCTCGACGTCTTGGACGTAGTGGTCGGTCGTCACCTCGACGACCTCCTCGCTGCTGCGCTTCGTGCCGGTGGTCGACAGCACCTTCGTCGACACCCGATACCGCCCGGGCCGCAACCACCAGTGCACGTTCCCTTCGCGATCGGTCCGACGGCGCCCAACGAGCTTCGGCTCGGCCCCCATCGTCGCGACGCTCACGTCCGCACGACCGAGCGGCTCTGCGCGCTCGCCCAGGATGCGGAATCGCACTTGGACGTCGGGCCGGATCTGGTAATCCGCGCGCTCGAACTCGCTGTGCGTTCCCAACATGCCGAGGCTCGGTGGGTAGCCCTCGGCCACGATGCGGATCAGGACCCGTGCGGGTGGGAGATTCTCGAACTCGAAGTGCCCCTGTCGATCGGTGCGCCGTGCCGCAACGGACCAGCGTTGTTGGACCGTCACCTTCGCCCCCCAGACGGGGTCGCCGTGCTCGTCGAGCACCCTGCCCTTGCGCGGATTCGTGGGAAGGAACTCGAGCACGCCTAGATAACGGCGCTCTTCGCTGCGGAAGGGAACGCGCTCGCTGCGGAACAACGGCGGCAATCCGCGCGTGCGGAATACGAAGATGCCACTCTTGCGGGCCGGCGCGCCGCGGCAGACGAAGCGCAGGTCCGCGTCCAGGTCGAGGCGCCGTTCGTCGGTCCCGAGCAGTCCTCCGACGACCTGCGCGCCTTCGGGCAGCTGTTTGAAGACACCGTCGACGCGCGTGCCGTCCTTGAGCATGACCTCCAGCGGCCGGCCGCCGGGAACGAAGTCTTCGAAGACGAGCGTCTCGAAGCCGAACCGACCGTGGAGCTCGTCGTGCGCCGAGATCCGGAGCGTGCCGGTAGGCGACGTGATGCCCGAAAGCTCGAACTTGCCGCTCTCGCCGGAACGGACCTCGACCCGGTCCTCTTCATCGGAACCCGCCCAGCTCACCCGCGCATTCGCGATCACGTTGCCGCGCTTGTCGAGCACCCGCCCCCGAACGACGGTTCCATTCGGCAACACGATCGTCACCTTCGCTTCCCGGCCTTCGATGAGCTCGACCGTTTCGCTGCGCGTCGGCGCGCTCGGCCGAGCCGCCGTCACCGTGACGTTGCTCGGCGTCAGGTGTCGAAGCAGCAACGCCCCATCGGTGCGTTCGTCCTCGCTCTGGATCGTCCAACGCCCGCCGGCCGCGTCGATGATCAGCGTCACGCCGGCGACAACGGCGCGATCTTCGTCCTCCACGCGAATGCGCAGCGAGGCTTCCTCCGGCGCACGAATGTCGAGCTCACGACGGGCTTCCGATGCTTCGAAACGTTGGGCGCCGCTTCGCGCCTCGCAACGCGGCGCGAGGACCGCGACCGCCTCGAACGTCCAGTGCAACGGAATGCCGGCAAAGGCGTAGCGGCCGTGCGCGTCGGTCCGCGTCACCGGCGTCGCAGCGGCGATGCGCGCTCGTTCGCCCGGCGTGACGTCGGACGGCGAGCGATGGTTCTCGAACAACAGCCCGCCCTTCGGGAGCAGACGCACCTCCACGTCGGGCCAGGGCCTGCCCTGCGCGTCGAGCACCCGCCCCGAAAGGCGAGCGCCCGCACCGACGACGACCTCCAGGTCGGTCGTCGCGGCGTCCGCCAGCAGCCGCACGGTTTGCGGAACGAGATCCTCGAGCTCGACGACCGTCAGGAAGGGGTGATTCGGCCGAACGCCGTCGATCTCGAACCTCCCCGTCGCGTCGGTGGCGAAGGCGGCGATCTGCTCGCGCCGGTCCACGTCGAACACGAACACCTTCGCGACGCCCGGGTCGCCGTCGGCGCCGGCGCGCACGATGCGTCCCGACACCGTGATGCCGGGCATGAGTTCGACGACGGTCCGCCGGCGCGGTCGGACGTGGGCCGAGGCCTCTCGAAAGCCGTCCCGCGTCGCGCGGACCTCGACGCCGTCCGGGGGAACGTCGGCGAGGTCGACGAGCCCGTCGTCGTCGGTGATCCCGAGCATCGCACCGTCTGCCTCGGTCACACGCACACCCGCAAGCGGCGCTCCGGTGTCGGCCGACAGCACCAACACCTCGGCCGGCCCCGACTTCGGTGCGGCAACGGGCTCGTTGTCATCCCCCGGCGTGGACGCGCTTGCGCCTTCGGCCCCTCCTTCGAGTCCCGGCGGTCGTCCCGCGCGCGGCGAGTGCATGCGCGCTTCGTCATCGATCGTCAACGAAAGACCGTCGGTGTCTTCTTCGGGGGGCTGCTGCGCGACGAACAGCACCCCGACGGCACCAAGAAGTACGGCCAATCCGACGAGCAGCATGCGCCTCATGGGCGCGCGAGTATAGGACGGCGCCCGGAGACGGACGCTACGGCACGCGCGCGCGCCCCTGGATCAGCAGGATCACGAAGACGACGAGGAAGACGAAGAAGAGGATCTTCGCGATGCCGGCCGCCGCGCCTGCGATGCCGCCGAAGCCGAGCACGGCGGCGATGACCGCGATGATGAGAAATATGATCGCCCAACGGAGCATGGGGCCCCCTTTCCTTGAAAGCCCGAGGCTAGCGATCTGCGGTGCGACCGCCGCCGATTGGCGCGCGAAACCTGGACAAACGCGAGGCGCGACCGCACCGCGCGAGGAGCCGCCACGTGAACCGAGCGGCCGCGACGGCTGCGCAGGCTCGCTACTGCGGCAAAGCGAAGACCTTCATCTCGTAGTCGATGGGATCGAACAACGTGAACTGGAGCGCGATCTGCCAGAACTGCATCTTGATCATGCGGGCCTCGCCGGGCCCGAGGTCGAATTGAACCCTGCCGAGATACGGGTTGCCCGTCGTGTTCGTCGCGTGGGCGCAGGGCGCGCAGAAGAACTCCGAGGCCACCTGCTCATGTGGGTCCTCAGGTGGCGTCGCCGACCAGTGCGAGCCGAAGATGAACGGATTGATCGAGAACGAGCTGTCCGTTCGTCGCAGCTCGATCGTGATCTTCTGCGGAGCGTCCGTGTCGTTGATCAACGTGTGGAAGTCGAAGTAGTCCTCGTAGGCGAGCGATCCCGTCAACGGTCTACTCAAGGCGTCGCTGAGCTTGGTCTCGACCGCCCTACTGGGCGCGCCGTTCCCGTCGCGCTCCGCATCGACGTCCTGCACGAGGGGCCAGACGCCCAGTGACGCCTTGCGAAACATGCGCAGAGTGTATGAAGTCGGCACGCCGTCGGCGCCGGCGGGGTCCACGACCTCGAACCAGACGTCTTCGACGAACGTCTCCGGAACACTCACCCTCTTGGTCAACACGCCCGGGGCATCCAATGCATCCGTCACCTCGAACCCCGGCGCGTCGTTGAGCACGGTCCCGGCCGCGTCTCTCAGGAGCAGCTGCGGCGATCCGCAGAACTCGCTGAGCCGCACCTCTACGTGACGACGCCCGTACGCCTCCCACTCCACACGGCTGCGCAACGGAAACAACGTCGGCCCGCCGCCGGGATGACCGGGCGGCGCCGGCTCCGGCGTCAGGCCCTGGGTGCCCGCGGCGCAGGCCTCGACGTGAATATCGCAGTCGACGGCCCCGGACGTCAGGTTGCGCACACCGACATAGACCTCGAAGTCCGTGCTGAGTTCCTGGGTGATCGGCGGGAAGTGCCCGCTGAAGTCGAGCCCGCGAGTGTTTCGCCCGCCCAGGTAGGCGCCACGCCCGAGCGCCGTGGAGAGCGTCACGCCGAGCTCGCCTCCTTCGGCGCCGAGGACCCTGGCTTTCGCCTCTCGGAACCAGAACTCGTCCTTGCAGTCGACGAGAGGGGTGCCACAGAACGCGGTCAGGTCGTCACCGGTCAACACGAAGGACGGATCTTTGACGAGCGTGAACTTCTGGAACACCGCGACCACCAGTTGGACCCGTGGCGTCGCGCCGGTCACGTTCGACAGGACGACGCGGAGATCGGCGCCCGCCGGCACACTCGGCACGCGATACAGTCGGTCAATGACCGACGAAGCGTCGAGGGAAACGGGGACCGCATCGCCGACGACGCACGCCGGCGGCGCCGGAGGTCCACCGATGCCGGTGCAGGCGCCATCCGACACGGTGGTGCGCAGCCCGTATTGGAACGCGCCCTCTCGCTCGTCGAGCTGTGTCGAATGGACCTTCACGAAGAAGCGCCCCGGACCGGAGACGGTGGCCTTCGCACCGCGGCCCTGCTCGAGCGGTGCGCCGACGTCGACGTAGCGGTCGTCGGTGATGAGCACCTCGATGTCGTCGGGCACGCCGCCCGCGGAGAGCCACGGAGCGATCGCAATCTCGACGCAGAGCGGACCGGCGCCATTCGGGACGTCGAAGAAGTACCAGTCGGCCGAGTCGTAGCGATCCCCCGTCGTCGCGTTGTTTCCCCCGACGTCCGCCGGCCCGTAGACCAGCCCGACGGCGTCACCAGTGGGCGGCAGGTCCAGGCGGCACGCGGTCACACGGCTGTAGAGCCGCGGCACGTCGCCCTGCACGTCGCACGCGGCCTGCCACGCGACCCGTTGCTCCGGCGTCAGGAAGTCGCCGCACTGCGCGGTGGCGGTGTTTCCTCTGCGCGCGTCATCCAGCGCGAGGATTTCGCAGGCGGTCAACAGATTCGCCGGCACGTCGTTCTCGTCGGCGGACACGTTGAGGTACTTGCCGTCGTCGTCCGGCACGCAAATGAAATCGCGCAACGGAGGCGCCGAACCGAACCCGACGACGATGTCCTTGCCCGGGAGGATGCCGTACCCTCCGACCCAGATGTCGGCAAGCTCGGCGCACGGGATCCACATGTACCCCTCGTCGCCCCACTTCTCTCCCCACTGGTTGACGACGAGAAAGGAACCCTCGCACCCTTCGAGCTCGCGGTCGTAGTGTTCCTTGCCGGGAAAGCCCTTGTCGTACCCGATGATCGTCATCATGTGCTGACTGCCGAGGTCGATACCGCCCGCGTTCAAGCAAACGGGACGCATCTCGAGACGGTCTCGACCGCAGGCATCGGTCCGGACGACCTCGATGGGGTTCTCCCCGCGAAACTGGACCCAGCCCGACTTCATGTCGACGACGATCGCAATCGGCGTTCCCTCGCGATGCAGCCACGCCTGCATGCTCTGGACCGCTCCTTGCCTGAGCTCGTCCAATGCACCGAAGCGCACGAAACACCGAGGACGGAAGGCGCCGGAGCCCTGCGTCGTGAACTGCCACGGGCTGCGGCTGTTCGGTGCCTCGTCGACGCGCGCTCCGTCGGTACACGGAAACGCCGGGTCCCCGTCGGCGGTGCGCAGCCACGTCCACCGACAGCAGCCGTGTTCCATCAATGCGGCGAGCGCACGCTCCGGACGCATGCACCCGATCTCGTTGTCGCTCTCGAAGCAGATGGGCTGGGAGATCGGGTCCTCCGCGGCCGCGCGCTCGTCGATGACGTTCTGGCGTTGCGCGAGGGTGTCCCGCTGGCTGTAGATGAAGTCGGGCGAGAACCAGTTCTCCGGATCGCACATGTCGAGCCAGAAGCCGCCGGCTCGCAGGCGCCGCGCTTCGATTGCCGTCATGAGGTAGTAGCCGAGCGCCCAACCGACGCAGCTGTTCAGCGCCTGGTTCTTTACGGGCGGGATCACACCGTCCAGCCGCAGGTCGACGTGCATCGGTACGTCCGCATCGTCCCGGGGCAGGAACGCCGCTGCGTCGCCGGTCACGTCGTACGCCACGCGGCTCGGCCGGATGACACCGCCGGCGAGCTGGATGACGGTGACGCCACCTCCACCTTGCGTTCCGCATGCGGCGGGCAGCGACAGCAACCATCCGAGGGCGGCCACCAAGACGGCTCGTTTCGCGACCCTCACGCGCAACCAGGTCATTTGCGTCCCCGAACCATCATTGCCGAGCGTATTGCAGCTCGGCAACCATGGTAGGGACTCGGGCCTACCGGCACCATCGCGATCCCGGTCCACGCCCTCGATGGACGCGGCCCCGGGCCGACTCGCAGAAGGCGGGCCTACGCGTCGAGCGCGTCGAGAAGGGCGTTCGCCGCGTCGGTCAGGTCGTCGGCGTCACCGGCGTCCATCTTCTTGCCGCTCAGCGCCTCGACCTGGTTGACGAAGGCCTCCACCTGGTTCGCAGCGGCGCCGTCGTCCTTCGGGTTGTCGTTCTCGAGCTTGGCGAGGGCGTTCTCGAGCTTCGAGAGCAGGCTGGTCGCGATGCCCTTGGCCAGACCGATGTCCTCTACGTCGGCCATGAGGCACTCGAGCATCTCGACCGGCGTCTTCGTCGCTTCCTCCGCGTAAGCCCTCCTCGGCAGTGCAACTGCGAAGCCGGACTCCGACGCGCTCAGCGGATCGAATCGGAACGTGCTCGTCGTGAACCCGCCCGCGCCGTCGCCCAGGCACACGCGATTGCCGTTCGAGAAGAAGCTGGCGTTGCCCGTGAACACGGCGTCGAGGTTGCCGTCACCGTCCAAGTGTCCGACGGCCACCGAGTAGCTCGTGCCGCCCATGTTGTCGATGTCGCCGCAGGCGAAGCCGCCGGCGCCGTCGCCCAGACACACGCGGTTGTTCCTCGTCGAGATGTTGCTGGCAAAGAGCACGTCGAGGTTGCCGTCCGCGTCGACGTCGCCTACGGCGACGTCCCAGTTCATCGTCACCTCCGTCGCGTCGATGTTGCTGCACGTGAATGCGCCGGCGCCGTCGCCGAGGCAGAGTCGGTTGGTCGAAGAGGTCGCCACGACGGCGTCGAGGTTGCCGTCGTTGTTCATGTCGCCGACGGCGACGCCGTAGGCGGCGTTCGTCGCGGTATCGATGCCCGTGCACGACGAGAAGCCGCCGGCGCCGTCACCGAGGCACAGCCAGGTGCGCGAGGAGCCGAGCAACGTCGCGACCACGGCGTCGAGGTTGCCGTCGTTGTTCATGTCGCCCAGCGCCACGCCGCGATTGACTTCGAAGAACGCGCCCGGGACGACGTCGAACGTGCTGCAGGTGAATCCCCCGGCGCCGTCGCCGAGACAGACGAGGTTGCCGTTGCCGACGGCGTTGCGCACGCCCACGAAGACCGCGTCGAGGTGGCCGTCGTTGTTCATGTCGCCGAGGTCGACGTCGTAGCTGATCCAAGCGACGCTCGCCGGGTCGACGTCGGTGCACGCGCCGAAGCCACCCGCACCGTCGCCGAGGCAGACGCGGTTGCGCTGTCCTGTCGTCGTGGCGAAAACGGCATCGAGGTTGTCGTCGCCATCGACGTCACCGAGCGCGACGCCCCAGCTGAAGTGGGCAGCGTCGACGCCGGCGCAGCTGCTGAAGCCGCCTACGCCGTCGCTCAAGCAGACGCGGTCCACTCCGGATGTGGCGATGACGGGATCGTCGAGACCGTCGCCGTTGAGGTCGGCCCGCGCGGAACCCAGCGTCGATACGAACACCATGAATACGAGAAACGCGCTCGCGCGCGCCAGAGGGGCCGTGTACATGCAGTGCTCCGCCGCGTCCCCACACCCCGGGGATCCAATGCCGCCGAACCCTCATCGACACAATCGGCACTCAACCTGAACCCTTCGCTGCAGAGACCGCGATAATGCCTTTCTGGAGGCGCTGCTCGAGCAGCGCGCGCGCTCCAGGCGCGAGGCGGATTCGTGGCGCGTCTGGTCGCCGGGTGTGATCCGCAGGCGGCTTCGATTCGGGCTGTCCATGGCTGTCTCCATGGCCGGCCCCCCCAGCGAGCCCCTATCGGACGTCGGCCGGGCCGCGGACGGACCCTCCACCCGCGGATTCATGAGTCGTGAGCAGGCGCGGGCTCGAGCCGGTGTCTAGCCGGCCGAGTCGCAGCAGTCGCAGGGGTCGCCGATGGGCGCGCAGTCGTCCGTCGGGCAGGCTTCCCACCAACGGCAGGGGTCGAAGCAGCAGGGGCTCGGCGCCCGGCAGCCGGCCATCGAGGTGCGGCCGCAACAGCCGGAAAGCAGCCCTACGCCGACGGCGCAGAGGACGACGATGAATAGGACACGTGCAAGACGCATGTGTGGGCTCCTCCCAGGTCACGTCCACGGTAGCGCGGATCCGCCGCGCCCGCCAGATGCTTGCGCCCAGGGCGAATTCTGCCTGACACGCGACGAAGCGGTGACCATCCAGGGATACTCTTCCGCCCGCGGCCCGTTCGTGGCACGGGTACGCAAGGAGACTGCCATGCGGCTGATGCGATTCCACTGGCTCTTGGTTCTCGGACTCTTCGCGATGGCGGGCCTTCCGGCCGCGCTAGCCGAGGATCCGCCGTCGCAGGACCTTCTCATCGCGACCCACGTCCGGCTGGGCTTCGAGAAGGACGTCGAGCGCACCGCGGTGGCCGAGGAGGAGATCGTCACCTTCCAGCTCCTGAGCGCCCGCGAGGGCCTGGTGCTGGGCCGCTCGCTCGGTCGCACGACCGTCATGGTGTGGTTCACGGACGGCTCGACGCAGTCGTATCTCTTCCACGTCCGTCGCGACCTCTCCCTCCTCGAGGAAGCCCTGCGGGAGGTCCACCCCTCGATCGTGGTGCGCTCCGCCCCCGACCGTGACGCCGTCGTGCTCCGCGGCGTCGTCCCGGAGGTCTCCTACGCCAACGCCGCGGAAGAGATGGCGCAGCGCTACCTCGACGCCCGCCGCGGCGGCCGCCGTGCGGCGCGCTCCGCCGTCCGGGCGCCCGGGACCGAGCCGGACGACCCGACCGCACAGGCGCCGCCGACGGCCGTCGAGGACACGGATGCCGTGCAGGCATCCGCCGCCGTCATCAACCTCATTCGCGTCGAGTCCCTTCCGGGCCGGCTCGAGGACCGCATCCAGGACGTCATCCAGCGCATGGGCAACGGCAAGGTCACCGTGACCCGCATGGTCCGCGGCCGGCTCGCCAACGACGAAGAGGACGTGTTCGTCCTCCGGGGCGAGGTCGGCACGCAGACCGAGCTGATTCGCATCCTCAGCCTCGCCCAGAGCATGCTGGGTGCGGGACGCGGCGACGATATTCGCGTGCGCGCGGACGAGTCCGGCGCGCTCACCGACACGGGCACCGGCGGCACGGCCGGCTCGCGCTCGGTGATCTCGGGCGGCCAGATCTCGCAGCTGTTCGGCGGCGGCGGCTCGTCCAGCCGCGCGCTTCGCAACCTCGTCGAGTCGAACGTGGGCCGCGCCAAGGTGATCGAGGCCGCGCAGGGCCGGATCCTCTCGTTCATCCAGGTCACGGACCTGCCGCAGGTGCGGGTCGCGATCCGCCTCTACGAGGTCAACACGACCCGCCTGCGCTCCCACAACTCGGAGCTCGGCATCATCGGCGCCGACGAAGCCGTCGGCGGGCTCAACCCGGCGAACGCGGCGACGGCCCTGCAGGGCCCCTCGGCCCGGCGCGTCGGCGGCCCGCCGCCGAACCCCGACGTCCAGAACGTCCTGAGCTTCCTGTCGGGCACCCTCTCCAACCAGTTCCAGGTGAGCACCGACTACTTCGCCCTCGACTCGCTGCTGAGCATGCTCGAGCAGCGCGGATTCTCGCGCTCCCTGTCGCGCCCGTCGCTGACCGTGCTCTCCGGTGAACAGGCGTTCTTCCAGGTGGGTGGAGAGATCCCGGTCCCGCAGTCGTTCGCCAGCGCCGCGAACGTTGCGACCGGCGGGGTCTTCAACTCGGTCGTGTTCCGGCCGTTCGGCGTTCAGCTCACGGTCCGGCCTCTCGTGGACGAGACGGGCTCGGTGACGCTGGACCTGGCCCCGCAGATCAGCCTCCCGGACGCCCAACTGACGGCGGGCATCCGCCAGAGCACCGGCCAGGCGCAGCAGACCGTCGCGTTCCGTACGCGTTCGCTGCAGACGACGGCGAAGCTGAACGACGGCCAGGCGCTGCTCGTGGGCGGCCTGATCACACGAAACATCACCTCAACGGACTCCTCCACGCCGGGCCTGTCGGACACGCCGGTCGTGGGCGGGCTCTTCAGCGGATACGAGCGCCAGGGCGATGAATTCCAGCTTGTCGTGCTGGTTCACCCCGTCGTCGTCCGCAAGCCGACCAACCGCGCTCGGATGTGGGCATTCCCGACCCTAGAAGAGCTACTGCCGAACCCCTGCGGCGGCCGATAAGGGACCCGGCACCCCCCCCACCCCCTGCCACCGACGGGATTGGCCGACTTGGCCGATGCGTCGTGCCCTGTAAGTCCCATTTGAGCCGGCGAGGACCTGCATTTGGTCTCCGCGGCCTGATTGGCGGGCTTGCCGAGGCCGACGCCACCCAACGTCGAGAAACATGGACGTGGGGATCCTAGTGGGTTGCCGAGAATGGCCTTTGTGCCATACTTCCTGCCCCCCCAAGTTTCTCAGATAGCCCCTGGAGGCCAGTTAGATGAATCGCATTCGTAATTTCCTTCGCAACAAGAAGGGCGCCGCTCTGGTCGAGTACGCCCTGCTCGTCGCCGGCATCGCCATCGTGGGCATCGCCGCCGTTTCGATTCTTGGACACAAGACCAGTGACCTGATCGGAACCTCGGCCGCGATCATCCCGGGCGTTGCAGCCGACGACAACGACGAGATCAGCTCCGGCCGCCTCGTCGAGACGCAGAACGATCTCGTCAACGGCGCCACCGCCGTCGACGTCGAGCAGATCGTCAACAACAGCGGTACCGAGCGTCTCGGTAACAACCTGGGCTACGACCCGACACAGCTTCCGACGCTCGTCGTCCCGACGACCCCGTAGTCGCTGGGCGTGACGGTCGGTAGGCAATCGAGCCTTACCGCTCAGCCGGCACCTCCTCGTGTCTCGACGCGGGGAGGTGTCGGTCTGTATGCGGAGCGATTCGGAGACGCGGACGGGTGATACCGGTCGCACTCTGGGTCCCGGCCGTCCTGCTCGCCATCGCGGCGGGCATCGACGTGGTCTTGCGTCGAATCCCGGACGCATTCCCCCTCCTCCTGATCCTCTGGGCCGTGGTTTCACGGGTCGTGGGATTCCAGGAACCCGAGTGGGTGAGCGCGATGCTGGGACTCGGCCTCGGACTGGCCATCGGCTTCGCCATGTTCAGCATGGGCTGGATGGGCGGAGGCGACGGCAAGCTGCTCGCCGGCCTGGGAGCGGTCCTCGGGCCGGTCGGGCTACTCGCCACGCTGCCTTGGATGGCGGCGATCGGCGGCGTGATCGCCGTATGGACCCTGCTACGGCGACCGAAACAGACAGAGATCGCATACGGGCCTGCCGTCGCTATCGGGTACCTTTTGGCTATCCTTGTGTGAAGGTAGGTGACAGGGCCGGCAGATTCGGAGGCGCCATGGCACCTGCAAAGCCCGCCACCCCCCACCGCTCGATTCGCGAGCGCGGTGCGGTGCTCGTCGAGTTCGGCTTCATTGCACTCCTGATGTACCTGATCATCGCGGTGACGGTCGACTTCGGCCGTCTGTTCTTCACCGCCCAGGCCGTGCAGGACGCGGCGCGGGCGAGCGCACGCGAGATCGCGGTGATCCCCCTGCCGCCCGACATGACGTTCGAGCAGGCGCTGGCCGATCCCAAGGTGCGCGCGCGGGTCTACGACCCCGATCACCTGGTCATCGATCTCGACAACATTCCCGGCGGCCTCACGCTGCAGCAGTTCAACGACCAACTGCCGGTGCTGAACAAGATGCTTCGTCCGCTGATGATTTTCGACAGCAGCAACGGACGGCGCCTGCTGCGCTATCCGGGCGCGCTCCTGACCGACGCGTCGACACCCAGTGGCTTGACGGTCGGCATCCCCTATGTCGAGGGTCGTGACGCGCAAGGCGTCGAGACGATCCGCTGGGTGCCGGTCATCGAAGAGATCAAGAACCCCAACTTTCCCGCGGCAAGCCCGTTCAGCATGACCACTCCGGCGGCCATGCCCGAGCGCGGCCTCGTCGCGATCCGCATCAACTATCCGTACCAGGCCGCAATGATGTCCGCCTACCAGTCGTCCGGCTTGCCGCCGGGCGCCCCCCGTCCGCCGAACCTCTCGAACCGCATTCAAGCGATCGACGGCTCGGTAACGGAACTGAACGCCGCACCGGGCGACGGTTTCGTCCCCGACAGCGGGTTGGCCGGTCCCTATGCGGGCAAGTACGGATTGGGGCGGATGTACGTTGCCGGCGACACCGTTCGACCGTTTCGACGGCTTTTGACGGCGCAGATGATCTTCCGCAGGGAGGTCTTCGAGTGAAGGGGCGCCGGGTAGCCGGCGTCTTGGGAGGCTAAGTAATGAATCAGCGTCAATACGTGACTCACCGTCGCAGTGTCATGGGGCCGACCCTCATCGCCGTAGGCATCATCTGCCTCGGTCTCGTCGGAGGTGCGCTTCTCTTGCACTCCACGGGTGCCATCAACCTGCCCTTCCTGGCGGGCGGCGAGGATGACGGTCCGCCGAAGCTCGACACGCGCGGGAAGATCCCGGTGCCGCTGGCCGTGCGGCCCGTCAAGGCCTACGAACGCGTCGTGCGCGGTCACATCCTCAACCCGCGGACGATGCAGATCGCGGTCGTGTGGATGCGTCCCGAAGACGTGCCGGAAGGCGCCGCCAAGGGCGCGCGCGACATCCTCGGGCGCGTGATGCGCTGGGACAAGGAAGCCGGCCAGATCTTCATGGAGTCGGAGTTCTATCCCAAGGGCACCCGCCCCGGTCCTACGGCCGGCATCCCGCCCGGCAAGCGGGCCATGCGGCTGCGCGCTGCCGAGGTGCCGGGCCTGCACGGACTGAACCAGGGTGACCGGTTCGACATCGTGATGACCGTCGAGGTCGAGATCGAAGAGCCGAAGTCCGCGAAGGGGCGCACGTCCGAGCTCGAGGTCGACGGACCGTATGCACCGCTGGCGGACACCGAGCTGCGCGCGCCCGTGGAGGCGCCGCGGGTCAAGCGCCGGCGCGCCGAAGTGCGCGTCGTGGTGCAGGACGGCATCGTCGTCCAGCCCGTGCGCCAACGCACGGAGATCGGCCAGAAGGCCAGCCTGCTGCGCGGATCGAGCCTGACTGCGAAGCCAATCGAGGAGATGGTGATCGCCGTCGACCCGCACGAGGTAGCCGCGCTGAACCAGGCGCGCGCGATCGAGGCGAACCTGCAGGTCGCGATGCGCTCGGGCCAGGTGCCCGAGGACGGCGCCGAGCCCGACCACGGCGAGATCCCGAACCTCGAGATCGACATCTCGGAGGAGATTCCCGCGAACGGCGAGACGGGGCCCGGCAAGGTCAAGCTCATCGAGGTCATCTCGGGCGGCAAGAAGCGCCTGATGGCCGTCCCCGTCGGCAAGGGCGAGGACGAGAAGAAGGACGAGGGAGAGGGAGAGGACGGCTAAGGGAAGCCGCGACCGTCGGAGGGCGACATGATCCAGGTCTTCATCGCACTGCTACTCTTCACCTTCTTCGCGTTGGCGGGTCTCGTCGTAGACCTGGGCATCGTGCGCGTTGCCGAACGCCAGATGCGGTCGTCGACCGCCTCGGCTGCGCTCGAAGGAATGCGACTGAAGGACTCCGTGCCGGATGCAGACCGGCGCGCCGCCGCGCGCTCGATGCTCCGGAACCACTTCGACGACGACTTCAACACGACCGCCGCGGATCCCTTCCAGTACGGCGCCGGGCCGCTCGTCTCGCTCTCGGGTGGCACGGGTTCGATGGACGCGAACGCGAAGGTCGACGTCGACCCCGCCGTCGTCTACAAGCCGGACCCGCAGCTCAACGTCGCGAACGCGATCCACGGCGACATGGTCGCGGGCTTCTACGAAGAAGACGACCTCGCCCACATCGAGGGCCCCACGTACGCGCGCACGGACTTCGGCCCGGCGCCCTTGAGCCCCGACTCTCGCGAGGCGTTCCTCGTGCGACTGCGCCGCACCACCGGCGCGTCGGCGCTGGACAGCCAGCCGGGCGTCAGTTCGCGCGGACCGACGCTTCCGTACCTGTTCTCGCGCGGCAGCATGATGGCGACGGGACTGCGCGCGCGCGGGATCACCGTGCGCGGCACGTCGGTCGCGGCGGGCCGGCACGCGACGATGGTCGGCAAGCCCTGGCCTACGCTCGGTCTCGTCGGCTACGGGCCGGTGACGATCGAGTACGAGCTGTGGCAGGTGCTCGGGTCCAACTTCACGCTGAGCTTCGGCAGCAGCGGCGGGAACCGCGGCGGCGGGAGGGGCGGCAACGGCCGGCCGGATCCGAACCCGTTCCCGTTCGGCCCGCCCATCATCCCGCCGGGCCAGGTCATCGGCAACCTGAACGCGCCCAACTGGGGCTTCTTGTTGGCGCCGGACGAGATCGGTTCCATCTCGATCGGTCAGATGGCGCCGGTGAGCGTCGCGCTCGACCGTCCCGCGTTGATCGCCTTGTTGGCCGCCTACGGCATCGACATCTCCGGTCTGGACGAGGACGGCGACACGCTGACCGTGGACCGGACGTTCTTCGTTCCGATCTATTGGGGCGATCTGCGCCCGATCTGGGACGGCGTACCCGGACAGAAGTGGGACACCATCGACGGTCCCGACGGGGTGAACCCGCGCATCGTCGGATTCGCAGCAATCCAGATCGAGACGCTGGAATTCGTCAGCAACGCCGGTGGCAACGGGAACGGCAACGGCAACGGCAACGGCAACGGCAACGGGAACGGCAACGGGAATGGAAACGGGAACGGGAACAACGGCAACGGCGCGGACCCCACGGTGCGCGTGAACGCACGGAAGCTCGGCACGATCGTGTGGCCCGGCAACATTTCCGCCGTGCAGACGCCCGGCATGGCCGATCTCGATCCGACACAGGCGCGTGAGATCGTGCGCCTGAACGAACTCCTGGACGAGGCTGCGCGCGCCGCGGCGATCGTCCGTTAAATCTCCAAAGAGCAGGTGAAGCACCGTGAGTAGAGACACCGCAGTACGCTTTCTTGTCGTCGCACGCGACGAGTCCCTCGAAGAAGAGTTCGACATTGCGCTCGAAGGGTTGAAGGGCATTCGATGCGTCGCGGACTACGTTCGTGACCAGCAAAAAGGCATCGAGACCGCGCGCATGCGGCAGCCCGACTTCGTCCTCGTCGAGATGAATCGTGAAGTCTCGGAAATTCGCAACTTCGCGGAGGAGGTCCTCGTGGCGGCGCCCGACGCCGCTGTGATCGCCGTGTACCGGCGGCAGGCCTTCGCGGATCCCGAGCTCGAGAGCAACCTCATCATCGAAGCGTTGCGATCGCGCGTGACGGACTTCCTGCGGCGGCCTATCTCGACGGGCGAGCTGTTGGCCATCATCGACCGCATGAACCGGACGGAATCGCAGGTGCGCGGCGGGCCGATGGGCCGCGTGATCTCGTTCGTGAGCAACAAGGGCGGCGTCGGCAAGTCCGCCGTGTCCACCAACGTCGCGTGCGAGCTGGCGCGCCGGCACCCGGGCGAGGTGATCCTGCTCGACCTCTCCCTGCAGCTCGGTGTGTGCGCATCCATGCTGGACCTGGATGCGACGCAGTCGATCTCCGACGCGGCCGAGCAGATCGACCGGCTCGACACGACGCTCCTACAGAAGCTCGCGATTCCGCACAGCTCGGGCCTGCGAGTCCTGCCCGCTCCCCCCACGGTGATTCGCGCGGCACAGGTCGACGACCGCGTCGTGTCGCGCGTGATCGCGCTGGCGCGACGTGTCTACAAGTACGTCGTCGTGGACACGTTCCCAGTCGTGGACGCCGTCGTGATGAGCGTCCTGGACTTGAGCAACATGGTCTGCGTCGTCACGCAGGTCATCGTTCCCGTCCTGAACGGAACCGCCAGCCTCCTGGAGACGCTGAACGAGCTCGGACTGGACTCCGAGCGCGTCTGGGTCGTCCTCAACCACTCTCAGCCCTCGTTCGCCGGCGAGCTGAAGGTGCCGGACGTCGAAGCGCATCTCGGCGTCGGCGTTCGCCACGAGGTCACGTACGACAAGCGCATCCCGATGTCGGTGAACATGGGCCGTCCCCAGGTCCTGCACGCCTGGCGCTTTTCGGGATTCCGCAAGTCGATCCGCGGCATCGTCGACGACATCGAGGCGTATGGGCTGCCGGCGCCGCACGGCGGCACGGACGTGCTCACATCCGAACCGGGCTTGACCGAGTCGGGCGTCATGGTGGAGCGGGCGACGGAGGAGGTCTAGATGGCGGAGAAGGCGAAAAAGTCCGCCGGTGACGATCTGCGCCGACGCCTCGCGTCGACGGGATCCGTCTCCCAGGACCCCACATCCCGCGTACGACGGCGGAGCGGCGGCGCGCCCCATCGGGCGGACCTGCACCAAGGACGCGCCGACTACGTCAGCGTCAAGGCCAACCTGCTCTCGCGATTGCTCGACGACATCGGCGATCGCCGCCTCATGGCGGAGGACGAAGAGGGCGTGGCGCGTGTCGTCCGGGAGTTCGTCGATCGCGTCCTGAACGAGGAGGACATCGCGCTCAACGACCGCGAGCGCGCGCGTCTCGCGGACGACCTCCGGGACGAGACGCTCGGCGTCGGGCCGTTGGCGCCGCTCATGGCGGATCCCGCCGTGACGGACATCCTCGTCGTGGGCCCCCGCAAGGTCTACGTCGAGCGCTTCGGACGTCTGGAGCAGACGGACACGCGTTTTCAGGACGACGATCACGTCCATCGCGTCATCGAACGCATCGCGGCCTGGATCGGGCGTCGGATCGACGTTTCGCAGCCGATGCTCGACGCGCGCCTCCCGGACGGCAGCCGCGTCAACGCCACGATCCCGCCCGTCTCCATCGACGGACCGACGATCTCCATTCGTCGTTTCGGCCGCCGCCGGCTGCGCAGCAGCGAGCTGGTTGAGATGGGCGAGATGTCGCCGAACATGCTCGCGTTCCTCGCGGCATGCGTTCGGGGACGGCAGAACATGCTCATCTCCGGCGGAACGGGCGCTGGTAAGTCGACGCTTCTCGGCGCACTGGCCGAGGCGATTCCCGCCGACGAGCGCATCGTGACCATCGAGGACACGGCCGAGCTCATGCTCGACCAGGAACACCTCGTGCGACTGGAGAACCGCCCCCCGAACACGGAGGGAACGGGCGCGATCTCGTCGCGCGACCTCGTGATCAACGCCCTGCGCATGCGCCCCGATCGCATCATCGTCGGCGAGGTGCGCGGCGGCGAGGCGTTGGACATGCTGCAGGCCATGAACACGGGCCACGACGGCAGCATCTGCACGGTGCACGCGAACTCACCCCGTGATGCTCTCGCGCGCCTGGAGACCATGGTGCTGATGTCGGGCGTCGAGCTGCCCTCCCGGGCCATCCGCGAACAGGTCGTGAGCGCGATCCACCTCGTCGTACACGTGCGACGGTACGAGGACGGCATTCGCCGCGTCGAAGCGGTGTCCGAGATCGCCGGCCTCGAGGGCCTCACGCCCCTGCTCAACAACATCTTCCAGTTCAAGCGACAGGGCCGCGACGGTCGCCGCGTGCAAGGGGCCTTCACCCCCACCGGCATCATGCCGAAGATGGCCGAATACCTCCGCTCGCGCGGCGAATCGATCCCGCCGAGCATGTTCGAAGCGAGCAGCCAGCGTGCCTGAGCTTTTCTACGGGGGCTTGATCCTCGTCATAGTGATCGGAGGGCTCTACTGGTGGTTCCGCCGGTGGATGCACCACCAACTTGCGGTGAGCCGCATCCCCGAGCTGGCGGAGCAGACAGAGGTGCGCCGCGTCCACGTGCCGCAGCTCGCGCATCCGATCGAGATCGCGCTGCCGTGGATCCTGGGCATCACCGCGTTCGTGTTGTCCATGATCTTCCTGCCCATGGGCGTGCCGTTCGCCGCGGCCGTTGGATTCCTGTTCTGGGTCGTCGGCCTGATCATCGGCAACACGCTGATCGGACGCCGGACGGTGCTCGTCGAAGCCCAGCTCGCGGAGGCAATCGACCACATGGTCACGTCGCTGCACGCGGGCATCGGCGTCGTCGATGCGCTCGGGTCGGCGGAGGCGGACGCGAAGCGGCCGCTCAAGCCGCACCTGACGCAGTTCGTCCTGCGCCTGCGGCTCGGTGACGACCCGGGCGCGGTCTGCCGCGAGATGGCGGAGATCCTGCAGCTCGAGTCGTTCCGTCTCTTCTACTACGCGCTCGGCGTGCAGTGGGAGGGCGGCGGCAACCTCGCCCCGACACTCGCGACGACCGGCCGCTTCATCCGTGATCGCGTCGAGCTCGGACGACGCGTACGCGCGCAGACGACCGAGGCGCGGTTCTCGGTGCTCGCGATTCTCGGCCTGACGTACTTCCTCGCGGCGCTCATGTGGAACATGGACCCGACGCGTGTGGAAGGCTTCCTGGCCACCGGCATCGGCGAGAAGTTCGCCGCGGCCGCCGTGTTTCTTCAGGCGCTGGGCGCGGCCTGGATCGCGCGCATGTCGCGGATCAAGTACTAGGAGGAGCGGAGATGAACTTCTCAGTTGCCGTCGTCTTCTCCGTTCCGTTCCTCATCCTCGCGTGGGCGGCGGTGGTTGCCGCGATCATCCTCGCGGTGATCTACGGACGTCGCGCGCACTTGATCCGAACGCGGCTCAAGGAAGAGCACGACGCGCAGTTCGAGCCGCTCGCTCCCGTCCCCACCGAGGACATGATGTGGATGCGGCGTTGGCTCTTCGTCGCCGGCTTCCGGCGCCCCGGCGCGCTTCCGCTGTTCGTGGCCATCGCGTTCACGGCACTGTTCCTCGGCATCGCGCTCGCGCTGACGATCCGCGCCTCGCCCTACATGTTCGATGCGCGCGTGGCGCTGTACGACCTGCCGGGGGGCATCGGGTCGATGCTCGAACCCGTGCTCGTGGTGACGCCGTGGCTCGCGTTCCTCATCATCGCCAGCATCCCCTGGCTCGTGGTTCGCGCCGTTCGGCGCCAACGGGTCCAGGAGATCGAAGAGGACTTGCCGATCACACTGCAGCTGCTCGCGACGCTCTCGCGAGCGGGACTGGGCCTGGATGCAGCCATGCTGCGCGTGCTGGACTCGTCGAACAGCACCCGCACGCTCCCGCAGGAGCTACAGATCTTCCGGCGGGAGAACATGGCGGGCATTCCGCGCGTGAACTGCTGGCGCCGACTTGGACGCCGCGTGGACGTCGGCTCGCTGTCGATCTTCGTCTCCGCGATGATCCACGCCGAGCAGGTCGGCGGCGGCATCTCCAACGTCCTCGACCACCAGACCGAGGACGTCCAGAGCCGGCGCCGGGAGCGCGCGTTGATCAAGGCGCACGCCTTGCCGGTCAAGCTGGTCTTCCCCCTGGTGCTGTGCTTCCTGCCCGGCATCTTCGTCTGGACGCTCGGACCGGCGTTCTACCGCTTCATCCAGGTGATCGACGCCGTCATGAACAAGGGGGTCACGCCGCCGTAGCGGCGATCGGACGCGAATTGCGTCGATGCCCGCAATCGCCTATTTTTAAGGCTTCGAGAGCAAATGGAGGCCCGGGAGGGGCCTTTTGAGAAGATCCGCGGCGCCGCGCCCAAACGGGAGCGTGCCACGCAGCCCATCGACGGCTAGAATCTCACGCCGAGGCGGGTAGGGAGGCCCACATGCTAGTACGGAAACTCGGCGGCTTGACGGCCGTCCTCGCCATGATCTTGCTCGTCGGCTGCTCGACGACGCCGCCCCCCGCGCCCCATGGGCAGACGGACCCCGACGCGGCGGTCGCGCGGTTGCACGCCGACTGGTTGGCCGCGCCTTCGGATTGCCGCTACGCCGGCGCGCCGGACGGCAACGGCAAGAAGACGAAGTCGCGCGCGTTCATTCGGCGCCAGGCGCAGAACCTCGCGTTCAAGCACCCGGATCACGCGCCCACGCGCATGTTGCTGGGTGCCATGGCGTACGAAGCCAACGACCCGAACGACGCGATGCGTCATCTGGACTACCTGCTGCGCCTGACTCCGGCGAACCCCGAGGCCGCCATCCTGCGCGCACGGATCGACCTCGAGGCGGGCAACCACCTCCACGCGCTGCAGACGCTGCTTCCGCAGGTGCGGCTGCGTCCCGACCATGCGGGTCTGCGCGAGGCGCTGGCCTCCGCCTACTTCATGGCCGAGGAGTACGGTCACGCCTCGTCGTCGCTCGACGCCGCCGCCGCGTTGGGCGGAAGCGAGGGACGCATCGCCTACAACCGCGGGCTCATCGCGGAGGAGCAGGGCAACGTCGACAGCGCAAAGCGCTTCTACGAGTTGGCGCTCGAGAAGATTCCGGGCTGGCCGCGACCGCAGGAGCGGCTCGCCGGTCTGGGCAGCGACGTCTACGCCGATCCGGCGGCGGCGACTCCGCCCGCCCCGCCGATGATCGAGGAGCCGGCACTTCCGGCCGCCGCGCTGGCCCCGTAGGCGCGCAACTGGCAGCGTTCGTTTGAGCGAGACGGTCCGTGGCCGATTTGCGTCTGCGCGCGAACCGAGTTTTGACGCGCGGGCATCGCGGCGCGAGACTCGCCCCGATGCCTGAAGACAACGCGGTTCGAATCGACTCGCTCATGCCGCCCGAGATCGCGGCGCGCGCCGAGAACGTCGGCGCGCAGAAGTGCGGCCTCTCGTTCTCCAAGCTCTTGGTGCTCGGCGTGCTCGCGGGCGCGTTCATCGCGCTCGGCGCCGTGTTCTCGACGACCGTCGTTGCGGGCACGGAAGCGTGGCCGTTCGGCGTGCGTCGCGCGATCGCCGGGCTGGCATTCTGTCTCGGGCTCATCCTCGTCGTCACGGGCGGCGCGGAGCTGTTCACCGGCAACAACCTGATCGTCATGGCGTGGGCCCGACGACGCGTGACGACGCGCGCGTTGCTACGAAATTGGTCGATCGTCTATTTGGGCAACGCGCTGGGAGCGCTGGGAACAGCGGTCCTCGTCCTGGTCGCGCGCCATTTCGAGATGGGCGGCGGCGCCGTCGGCGAGACGGCGCTCGGCATCGCGATGCCGAAAGTGAAGCTGTCGTTCATGCAGGCGGTCGCGCTCGGGGCTCTCTGCAACGCGTTGGTCTGTCTGGCCGTGTGGATCGCGATGGGCGCGCGCAGCATGATCGGACGCATCATGGCGATCTTGTTCCCGATCACGGCGTTCGTCGCCGCGGGTTTCGAGCACTCGGTCGCGAACATGTACTTCGTGCCGTACGCGATCCTGATGGAGGGCTGGTATCCGGAGTTCGTCGCGACGACCGGTGTGGACACGACCGGGCTCGATTGGGGCGCGTTCCTGACGCACAACCTGCTCCCCGTCACGATCGGGAACATCATCGGAGGCGCGGGTCTCGTCGCCGCCGTGTACTGGTTCGTCTATCTGAGGGGCCATCCGCAGGAGGGAGCGAAGGGCGCCTAGCGGAGTCGCAGGTCGACGGTGTTCTCCCCCTCGCGGATCTCCGTCTCGATCGAAGCGCTGCCGCTCCCCTCCTGGATCGCGCGAATCGTGTACCGGCCAGGGACGATCTGCCGGTATGTGGCGAGACCGTTGGCGTCCGCCGTCACGCCCGTGCCGATGTTCGTCCCATGCGTTCCCTTCACGGGCGAGATCCCCAGCGTGACGCCGCCGACGACCGCCTCCCCGCTCTCGGTGCTCAGCTGTAGGTGCAAGACGGCGGCGGGCCGCAGCGCGATGTCGAGCTCGGTGGTCTTGCCTTCTTCGACCTCGATGCCCCGCAAGAAGCGAATGCCGTAGCCATCCCGGGCGGCATACAGGACGCAGGTGGCGGTCCCGATGTCGCGAAGCTCGTATACGCCGCTTTCGTCGGTGCGGGTCTCGCGCCGGACGGGACTCTGCAGGTGGATGCCCACGCCTGCGATCGGTTGTTTGGTCTCGGCGTCGCGCACGACGCCGCGCAGAACGACGGCGGTCGGCGCGTCCTTGCGGGAGAGCTGAAAGCGCAGCGTCGTCGTCCCCGACTCGACCTGCACCTTTCGGCGCAGCTCCTCGAACCCGCGGGCGGACACGCCGAGGTCGTACGAGCCCGGCGTGATCTGCGCGTACCTGACCTTGCCGGCGGCATCCGTGCTGCGGTTGGTCGAGACCTGGGTGCCGTCTGCGGGGTCGATCGGCGTGATGCTCAGGATCACCTGGCCGGCCACGGGCTTGCCGTCGGTGTCCACCACCTCGAACTCCACCGTCGCCGCCGCGCGCAGTTCGATGTCGAAGGTCGTCACCGCCTCCGCGGCGACGGCCACCTCGTGGAGGAACCGGAATCCGAAGCCGTCCTTGGCGGCGGTGAGCGTGTACGCCCCGGGCGGCACGTCCTGGAAGCGAAAGGCGCCGCGCACGTCGGTCGTGGTGCTCGTGTACAGCGGCGCCTGGATCCCGACGCGCACGCCGTCCAGCACGCGCCCCGTGTCGGCGTCGCGCACGACGCCCTGCAGCGCGACCTCGCCGAGCATGAAGTCGCGCTCGACGTCGACGACGTCTCGAACCACGAGCGTGCCGCGCGGCCGTGGGCTGTATCCGATCGCCGCCCCGGTGAGCGACACGGCGTACGTGCCGGGGGGGATGCCCTCCAGGCGATAGTGTCCGGACGTGTCGGTCGACGAGAACACCGAGTCGGCATAGACCTCGTCCTTGCGCTTCAGCCGCACCTGGATGTTCGCAAGCGGTCCCTTTTCGCGGTGACGGACGACACCGTGCACGTTCGCGCCCTGCGGCACGCTGATGGCCGTGTCGGTGACGCGTCCGGCGGCCAGCTCGACGACGGCCATGCGCTGGAAGTCGCCCACGTACACCCAAACCGCACACCGGCCGGGATCGAGCGCTTCGACGACGATCTCACCGTCGGGACCGATGGGCTGATCGAAGCTCTTGCGCCCCACGCCCTTCTCGACCGCGAACATCACGAGCCGGGCATCGTCCCGTGCGCGCCCGTTTTCGTCGACGACGCGCAGGCGCAGGGTGGAGGTCGCGGCGTCGCCGCTCGCTTCGGCAAGGGCGTCCACCCGTGGCGCGTCCGTCTTCGGCGGCGCCGACGCCGGTTGCGACGCGGGAGACTTCGCCGGCGCGGCGGCAGGTGCCGTCTCGTCGGGCGCGACCTCAGCCGGCGGCGCGCGCCCTTCCAGCGCGGCGCGCTCTTCCTCCGTTTCCGGAGGCCCATTCGACACATCGACGGACGCCTGCGGCGTTTCGGATCCGACGAACAGGTAGACGATGATCGCGGCGGCAACGAGCGCCACGACGAGGAGAGCGGCTCGGGAGTTCATCGCAGACATCACACGACCATCGGGGGCGTGATTGTCGCCGGGCGCCGCGGGCGTCGCAATGTCGTCGCGTTGCGGGGTTCTACGCAGTTGGGTTCTTAGGCGTGAACCAGCGTGAGAAAGGCCAGCGCAATGAGGAGCCGAAGGCAGAGGTAGATGCCCGCGGCAACGGCCGCACGCCGGAACGTCATCTCGCACAACCACGCGATCATGAATGCGCCGGTCGCCGCGCCGGCGACGACGCCGAGCAACGTCCAATAGCCCTCCGGAAGCACGTGCGCGACGCCGGCGGATACGATGCCCATGGCGAAAACGACACCGATCATCTCGGCCCAACCGGGAAAGCCCGTGCCTTCCATCCGCGCGATGATCAGCCCGATGACTGCGGCGTCGAAGAGCAGGCCGAACAAGAACCCCATGGCCGACGAGCGTAGGGGGACGCTCGGACAGACACGGAGGGTTAGGGCACCACGAACGGAACGTTCGTCGTGTCACCCGTCGTGACGAGGATGCCCGGTGCGCCGACGAACGGACCGCCCGGGTTCACGATCTCGACGTCGTAGGCGCCCGGCGGCAACGGCGTGAGCACGTAGCTCCCGTCGATCATCGTCGTGGTCGACCGGTACTCGACGCCCCCCACCTTCACGACGACGATGGCGCCTGCGATCGGCTGCCCGGCTGGGTCCAGTACCGTGCCGGTGATCTCGCCGGCAAGGCGGGGGTTCACGGCGTCGAGCACGGGATCGAGCTGGAGTGCGCCGCCGACGTCGAGGACCGAGAGCCGCGCGTTGAAGTCGATCTGAATCTCGCTCCGGCCGCCCTGTTGTGCATTGAGCGCGAACGGCACGTCGACGACGTGCAAGGTGCCGGGCGCGAACACAAGCGACTCCCACACCCCGCCCGTTCGCGTCCGGGGTCCGAGCGGCCCGGTCGCACGCAGGGTCAACCGAACGGCGTCGTACCCACCCGTCGGCACGGCCGCTTCGGCGATCATGGCTCGGCTGCCGTTGCGCAGCGCGAACAGATCGTACGTTTGGTGCGCGTCCTCGAGTTCCACGTCGCCGCCGGACCGTACGAGGTCGACACGGTCGATCGTGACCTCGAACGCGTCGGCGCCGTCGATGGGACTGTCGGAGAGCCAGACGATCACGAAGCTGGTGTGGGGGTTGTTGGTGTTCTGCACGGACTCGAAGGCATAGAAATCCGCGCCGCAGCCGGCGGTGAAGAGAGCCGCGAGCAGGAGCAGTGTCCGGCGCATGCGTTCATCTTACCCGTGGTCGTCGGGAACGCGTTTGGGCTACGCTGTGGCGCGAGCCGAGAAAGGGAGGCGGGCCATGAGTCATTCGGGCGCGGCGATCACCGCCAGGTTCTTCCGCCTTGTCGTCATGGGACTGAGTGCTCTGCTTCTGATTTTCGTGCCCTTGAAGCTGCTCCAGTTCATGGGGTTGGGCGTGCTCCTGGCGCCGATCGACGAGTTCATCATCGGGCTCGGTGCGCCGCCCGCCCTGGGACACCTCGCGACGGTGTGCGCGGCGCTGGTTCTGCTGGCGGCCGTCGGGTTGCTGCTCATGGCGCTCATCCGCTCGCAGAAGCGCGTCCCGTTCCTGCGGCTGTTCGCTCGCACGGCGGAGCGCTTCGACGAGATGTTCGAGGCAGGCCGCGCGGCCCCGCCGCGCGTCGCGCTCGTCGCGTGGCCCAACGACGACGTCCGGACGGTCGGTGTCGTCATGCGCTATCAGCCCGACACGGTCGAAGGCGAAGGACGCGCGACGGTGTTCATCCCCAATTCCCCGAATCCGATGTCCGGCATCCTGCGCGTCGTCTCGCTGGACAAGCTCGAGTTCACGGACTGGACGATGGACGACGTGGTCGCGCTCTCCATCTCGCGCGGCGCCCTCCTCCCGAAGAGCCAATGATCGAACGACGTACCAAACTCGCTGCCGGTTGCCTTCTGCTCGTTCTCCTCTCTGCGTGCGGCGACCCGGCGACCGGGTCGGACCCGCTTCCCTCTTGGCGCGACGGGGACGCCAAGCAGCGCATCGTCGCGTTCGTCGAGGCGACGGTGGATCCCGGCGACGACGCGTATCGACCGCCCCGCGACCGGATCGTGGTCTCCGACAACGACGGCACGCTGTGGTGCGAGAAACCGATGTATTTCCAGGTCGTCTTCGCGCTCGAACGACTGTCGCCCGACGAGCGCGCGGCGCTGAAGGGCGCCGGTGAAACGAAGGCGCTGCAGGCGCTCATCCCCGTCCACGCGGATCTCTCATGCGACGAGATGCAGACCGCCGCGGCGACGTGGACGAAGACCGCGCGCCACGCCCGCTTCGAACGCCCGTACGGCGACCTGCGCTATCAGCCCATGCTCGAACTGCTCGACTACCTGCGCGCGAACGACTTCAAGGTGTTCATCGTCACCGGCGGCGGGATCGACTTCGTCCGCGGCATCTCGGAGTCGGCCTACGACGTGCCGAAGGACCAGGTGGTCGGCTCGAGTCTGATCTACGGCTGGGATCCGACGTCGGAGAACGTCACCCGGTCGCCGAAGATCGCGTCCATCAACGACAAGGCCGGCAAGCCGCCGAACATCGCGCTCCACATCGGCCGCCGGCCCATCGTCGTGCTCGGCAACTCGGACGGCGATCTGCAGATGATGCAGTACGCGGACGCGGCGACCGGGCCGAGCTTGAACGTCCTCCTGCACCACGACGACGCCGAGCGCGAGTACGACTACGACCACGGAACCGAGAACGCCCTGGAGCAAGCGAAGTCACGTGGATGGACCGTCGTCTCGATCAAGGCCGACTTCGAGACCGTCTTCGCACCTCCGGACGACTAGACGCGCTGCTAATCGCGCGCGGCGTCGAGGGCCGCCAGTAGCGCCTGCGCGGCGCGAACGCCGTTCGGTCCGAGCTCGCGAAGCCGGGAGGCGACGTCGCGCACGTGGGCGCCGTCGCGGCGATCGATGGAGAGCATGCCCCAGGCCACCAGCAGCTCTCCGTCGTCCGGCGCGAGCCTGGAGGCTTTGGCGAACGCTACGTGCGCCTCGTCGAGCCGATCGGCCTTCCGCAGGGCCAGCGCGTAGTTGCGGGCAACGCGCGCACTGCCCGGCAGAAGCTTCGCGGCGCGCGCCAGCGCCGCCACCGACCGGGCGACGTCGTTCGTCTCGGCATGCAGCAGCCCGAGCGAGTACCACGCCTCGCCGTTCTCCTCGTCACGTTCGACGACCTCGCGCAGCTGCCGGACCGCCTGCGCGTTGCGACCCTGTCCGTTGTAGAGGGTGGCGAGGTTGAAACGGGCCGGCGCGAAGCCGGGATCGAGCGCGAGTGCGCGCAGATAGGCGGACTCGGCCGCGGCGGGATCCCGCCGCGCCTCGTGGTATGCGCCGAGGTTGAGGTGACTTCCCGGGCGATCCGCCTGCGATCGATGCCGAGCCAACCACTCTTCGATGGCCGACGCGTAGGCCGAAGCGTGTCGTTGCGGAACCTGGGCACGAGCGTCCACGAGCGCGCGCGCCGCCTTGGTTCGCACCCAGCGGGTGGCGTCCGAGAGCAGTGGAGAGAGCCAAGCTGCCTTCTGGCGACGCAGGAGCTCGGGTGGGCCGTCCGCGCCGACCAGCTCGTCGATCCCCGCCGCCGCGGCGCCGCGCACCAAGGGTTCCGGGTCGCCGAGCGCGGTGCTGAGCGCGCGGAGCGACTCGGGATGGCGGGCCGCGCCCAGATGATGCGCGGCAGTTGCCCGCACGATCGCCTCCTTGTCGGGATCGCCTAGGAGCAGCGTGAGCCCGGGAATCGCGTCGGCGCGGCCTGCGCGTGCCGCCGCGAACACCTGTCCGAAGTGCAAGACGTCGACGCGCTTCGTGACGTAGTCCGTATGGCGCTTCGCGATCTCCCCCACCGCCCACGCCGGCGTCTCGTCGTCGTGACACCCGTTGCAGGCGTTCGGCGTTCCGATCTTCTCGGTCAGGTCGGGTCGCGGGACGCGGAAGCTGTGGTCGCGACGCGGATCGACGCCCATGTACGTGCGTGCCGGCATGTGACAGTCGACGCACGCCGAGCCCTTCGCCCCCTGCAGGTGGAAGTGATGCGCCGGCGTGTCGTACTCGCCGCGGGCGATGGACGGAAACCGCTCGGGCGGGTTCGGCTGATGGCAATGCGTGCACGTCTCGTTGCCGGGCCGCTTCAGACGCGCCGAGTGCGGGTCGTGGCAATCGGTGCAACGAACACCCCGGTGGTGCTTCTTCGTCTGCAAGAACGACCCGTACACGTAGACCTCGTCGTGGATCTGGCCGTCGGGGTAGTAGAGCGGCTCCGTGAGCAACGCCGGCGCGTAGTGATCGAGGAAGTCCTCTCCGTACCGATACGCATCGCTCACGTGGACACGCCGGGAATGACAGCGCGCGCAGTGATCGACTTCGGGCTTCGCGGCCTTCAGGCTCACCGCGAGCCGCTTGTTCTGGTCTTCGGGCTTGCCGCCGGCCCGCGCCCAAGCCACGTGCTCCGAGCCCGGTCCGTGGCAGGCCTGGCAGCCTACATCGATGTCGGACCATGTCGTGGCGTAGGTGTTCGACGACACGTCGTAGTTGCGTTGCAGGTTCGTCGAGTGGCACTCGGCGCACATGAAGTTCCAGTTGAACTGCATGCCGGTCCAGTGCAGCGGGCCGTCGTGCGGCGTGGGCTCGTCGAAGGTGTGGTACCAGCGCTTGTTCTCCGTGTCCCAGCTCACCTGCAGACACTGCAACCGGCCGCCGTCGAGCTCGATCAGGTATTGCTGCAGCGGCGTGTAGCCGAACACGAACTTGATCTCGAACTCGGCAAGCGTGCCGTCGGGGCCGTCGGTCTCGACGAAGAACCTCTCGTCGCGGCGGTAGAAGCGGCTGGTCACTCCGTGATGCGCGAACGACGCGTCGTCGAAGTCGCCCAACACCGTCTTCGGCGTCGCATGGTCCATCGCGAGATCGTGATGAGAGCCGGTCCACGCCGCCCGCTCATCGGCGTGGCAGAGGAAGCACGACGCGTTCTCGACGAACGTCGCCCCGGGCCCGGCCGTCGCGCCGTCGCCGGGTCCGGCGCCGGCGAAGTACGCGACGACGCCCCCCCCGACCAGTACGGCGGAGAGCAGGAGCACCGGCCACTTCACGATCGGGGAAGACATGGCGAGAGAGGATACCTGCCGACGGATGTCGGCAGGCGTCCTGCCCGCGTCGGGCGCGCGCCTAGTCCGTGAGAGTGACCACGACCTTGTCGAGCTCGCCCTGGAACTTGAAGGGGCCCTTGTAGAGCTTCGAGACCTGGGTGCCGGTGTCGATGCCGACGTCGAACGTCTCGGCCAGGGAATACGTGCTGCGGTGCATCTGCGGCATGTCGACCTCGTCGACCTTCTTGCCGTTCACGTACAGCTCGCCCTTGCCGCCGAACATCTTGGTCGCCGTGAACACGAACTTCAGCTCGGTCTTTCCGACCGCCAGCTCGGGCGACTCCAGCGTGTAGTACACGCCATCGAGGAAGTTGTAGTCGAAGTACAAGCGGCCGCCCTTGATGAACATCGTGTAGCCGCCGGTCATGCCACCGCAGGCGACGATCACGCCCTCCTCGACACCCTTCAGGTCGACCGTGGTCACGATCTCGTGCGACCGGCCCTTGACCGGCGCCGACGCCTTCTCCGCGATGCGGAATGCGCCGGGGGCGTAGTAGATGTACTCCTTCTTGTCGCCGAACAGGACGTTGTTGATCTTCGCCATGCGCTTGATCATGTCGTCGTACAGCGGGTACACGTTGTACTTCCAGGCCTCCTCTTCGAAGATCTTCTGGAGCTCCGCGACCTTCTCGGGGTACTTCGCCGCCAGGTCGGTGCTCTCCGAGAAGTCCTCGGCAACGTGATAGAGCTCCCACTTGTCGTTCTCGAACGGCGAGACGGAGTTCACGTCCCACGGCATGCGGTTGCCGTGAAGCGTCACGGCCTTCCAGCCGTCCACCCAGATCGCGCGGTTGCCGAACATCTCGTAGTACTGACGCTTCTTGACGTTCGGCGCCTTGGCGTCGTTGAACGAGTACACCATCGAAGTCCCGTCCATCGGCTTCTGCTTGATGCCGTGGTACGTCTCGGGGACCTTCATCTTCGCCGCCTCGAGGATCGTGGGCGCGATGTCGCTGATGTGGTGGTACTGGTTGCGGATCTCGCCCTTGACCTTGATGCCGTTGGGCCAGTGCACGACGAGCGCGTCGGTCTGACCGCCGCGGTGCTCCGACTGCTTGAAGTACTTGAAGGGTGTGTTGCCCGCCATCGCCCAGCCGGCGTGGTAGTGCGGGTAGGTGTTCTCGCGGCCCCAGTCCGGGTAGTTGCGCCAGTTGGAGTCGAAGTCCGTCTGGAGACCGTTGAGCACGTACGTCTCGTTGAAGGTGCCCGCCAGGCCACCCTCGCCGCTCGCGCCGTTGTCGGCCGTGACGAAGATGAGCGTGTTCTCGAGCTCTCCGATGCGCTCCAGCGTCGCGATGATGCGGCCGATCTGGTGATCGACGTGCTCCATCTGCCCCGCGAACGCCTCCATCTGGCGTGCGTAGAGCATCTTCTCCTTCTCACTGAGGGAGTCCCACGCCGGGATCTCGGGGATCCGCGCGGTCAGCTTGGTGTCGGCCGGAATGATCCCGAGCTTCCTCTGATTCTCGATGATCGTCTCTCGTGCCTTGTCCCAACCCATGTCGAACTTGCCGCGGTAGCGATTCGTGTACTCGTCCGGCGAGTGGTGCGGCGAGTGCATGGAGCCGGACGCCCAGAGCATCATGAAGGGGTCGTCGGGCCGCAGTGACTTGTGCCCCGTCATCCATTGAATCGCGCGGTCCGCGAGGTCCTTGTCGAGGTGCTCGCTCTTGCGGTACTCCTCGGGCGAGTGGTCGTTCCACATGACGGGCACGAACTGATGCACGTCCGCGGCCATGAAGCAGTACGCGTGATCGAAACCCTCACCGCTCGGCCAGCGGTGGAACGGACCGACCTGGGAGACCTCGTAGAGCGGCGTGTGGTCCCACTTGCCGAGCGCGTAGTTAGTGTAGCCGCCGGCCTGGAGGTAGTTGGCGACGGACTTGGCCGTGTTCGGGACGATCGCGTTGTAGCCGGGGAAGCCCATGGCGGTCAGCGCATGACTTCCGAGTCCGATCGAGTGCGGGTTTCGACCTGCCATCAGCGTCGCGCGCGACGGGGAGCAAAGCGCCGTCGTGTGGAAGTTGTTGTAGCGCAGCCCGTTGGCGGCGAGACGGTCGATGTTGGGCGTGTTGATCAGCCCGCCGAACGAGCCGATCTGCGCGAAGCCGACGTCGTCGAGCAGGAGGATGAGCACATTGGGTGCGTCCTCGTGCGGCCGGACGCGAGGCGCCCAGTACTCCTCGGAGTCTTCGTACTTTTTGGCGATCTTGCCCTTCCATTCGTCTTCCTGCTCGTCCGCGAGTGCTCGGTCCCCGCCAAGCAGAATGGAGAGCGCCGCGACGGTGAAGAGGAGCGCGGTGACTCGATTGCGATTCCCATGCATGATTCCAACCCCCTTGAGATGTTGATGACCGGAGACAGATACTGACTCGTCGCGCCTCTCCGTTTCAAGTCGTTCTCGACGGGGATGTTAAGACGGTTCGTTTTTGTAAGGACCGCGTGAAGCGATCGCCCGAGCTCCAAATTCTCTATGATGCGCAGGACTTCATCTCACATGTGGGAGAAATCATGGGAACGATGTCGAAGCGAGCCGGCGCGCGTCTTGCGCTGCTCCTCATCAGCATGAGCGTGATGGTCGGGACAGCGCGTGCCGAAGACACACGTACGGCATTTCCGACACCGGAGAGCGCCGCGGCGGCACTCATCCAAGCCGGCGCCGCGAACGACGACGCCGCGCTCATGAGCATGTTCGGCAGCGATGCGAAGGACCTGTTGATGAGCGGGTCGGACCCGGTCGTCAAGAAGGAGCGTGAGGAGCTCGCCGCGCTGGCCAAATTGCGGCATTCGTTCCGCGACAACGACGACGGCTCGAAGACGCTGATCATCGGCGACGACGACTGGCCGCTTCCGTTCCCGCTCGTGAAGGGTGAGGACGGCAAGTGGCGGTTCGACGTCGAAGCCGGTCGCGAGGAGCTGCTCGCGCGCCGCATCGGCCGCAACGAGCATCGCGCCATCGACATCTGCCGTATCTACGCCGACGCGCAGATCGAGTATGCGTCCAAGGACCGCGACGGCGACGGCGTGCGCGAGTACGCCCGCAAGATCCGAAGCAGTGAAGGGCGAAAGGACGGCCTCTACTGGCCTTCGGCCGACGGGGAGGAACAGAGTCCTCTCGGCCCGCTGGTCGCCTCGTGGCAAGAACATCTCGGCGCCGCGCGCGGCGGCAAGCGCGTGCCGGTCGGCGGTTACTACTTTCGCATTCTCGACGGCCAAGGCACGTCGGCGCCGGGTGGCCGGCATTCCTACGTGATCAACGGCAACATGATCGCCGGCTTCGCGCTGGTGGCGTATCCGGCGGACTACAAGAAGAGCGGCGTGATGAGCTTTCTCATCAGTCATCACGGCAGGGTCTACGAACGCGATCTGGGACGATGCACGGCGCAGCTCGTGCGGCAGATGATCGGCTTCAACCCGACTCCGGGGTGGCGCGAAGTGAAGGAGAACTAGTCATGCTTCGCAAGCTCTCGCCCGCCTTGATCGTCCTCCTGATCGCGATTCCCGCGTACGGCGACGACGAAAGCAAGACCTACACCGCAAAGGAGCTCGAGGACATCGTCGGGCCGGTCGCGCTCTATCCCGATCAGGTGCTGGCCTCGGTGCTTCCGGCCAGCACGGATCCGCTCGACGTGCTCAAGGCGTCCCGTTGGCTCGCCGAGCAGGAAGGCGAGGTCAAGGAGGCGCCCGCCGAGGAGAACTGGGCCGCCGCCGTGCAGGCACTCGTGCAGTTCCCGGACGTGCTGCAGTGGATGAGCGAGAACCTCTCGTGGATGGAGCAGATGGGCTACGCCGTCTCCAATCAGCAGGAGGACGTCCTCGCGGCGATTCAGAACTTCCGCAAGAAGGCGAAGGACACCGGCAACCTGGAAACGAACGACAAGCAGCAGGTGATCTACGAGGAGGAGACGCAGATCATCCAGATCCAGCCGGCGCAGCCGGAGGTGATCTACGTGCCGCAGTACGACCCGGTGTACGTGACGCAACCGGTGGCGACGCAGCCGGCGTCATACGGAGGCTACTTCTGGGCCGGGTTCACCGCGGGCGTCATCGGCGCGTGGGCGTTCCACGAGATCGGCTGGGGCAGCCACCACTACGGACACGGCTACGGCGGCGGCGGGATCTACGTGAACAAGGAAGCGAACTTCAACTTCAACCGCAACGGCGAGCTCAACCGCACCAACATCGGCAACATCAACCGGTTCCAACCCTCGCGGGAGTCGATGCGCATTCAGCCGTCCAAGCCGCCGCGCGGTCGCGGTGGCCAGGTCGGCAAGACGCGCCAACCGCAGTGGGACAAGCGCCGGAGCTCCGCCAAGCCCGCGCGCGGCGGCATGAAGGCGCCCGCCCGGCGCCCGACGAAAGGTACGCAACCGCGACCGAGCTTCGGCGCGCGGCCCACGCCGTCACCCGCCGTAGGTGGCAGCCGCGGCACGCAGCAAGGTCGCCCGACCGGCGCCGCACGTCCCGACCGGGGTTCGAGCGCGGGCCGCAGCGGCTTGGGCGGATCGCGCAGCGGCAGCTCGGCACGGCGGGACAGCTCGCGCGGCCGCAGCAGCCTTGGTAGCGGGCACTCTGGCGGAAGCCGCGGGGGTGCGTCTCGCGGCGGCGCTGCCCGCGGCAGTGGTGGTCGCAGTCGCGGCGGGTTCGGCGGCGGGCGTGGCGGCGGCGGCCGCGGCCGACGACGGTAGGTGCACGCAACCGGAAGGAGAGCAATCGATGAAGTGCTGGGTCATTACGGCGTTCGTTTTCACGAGCATGGTTACGGTCGTGCCCGCCTACGCCGAGGAGGGCGCCGCGGCGACGACGTCCGCGCCCCCGATCGTCCGTGAGGAGCGTCGGTTGCGCCTGGACCGTGCCGCGTGTTGCCCACCGCGGTGCATGCCTTACGAAACGCCGTGCGGCCCTTGCTGCTGGCACGGCGAAGTCACGCTGGCCGGCTGGTTGTCCTCCTTGGACGGCCACGCCACCGTTCTCGGTCGCCGATCGGACGTCGAGCTGGACGCGTCGGATCTGATTGACGCCGTTCTCGACCATGGTGACGGCGTGCTCGAGGGCGCGGTGCGCGCCTGGCACGGCCGCTGGGGCTTTCGCGTCGCCGGTCTCACTGCGAATTTCGCGGCGGGCGCCGAGTTCCGCGAAGGGGGCGCGCGCGGCATCGACGCCGAGGCCGGCATGGACCTCCTTCAGGCCGACGTCGCGTATTGCCTGAAGAAGTGTCCCATCGAGACCTGTGGGTGCCCGGGTTCGATCTCCTACGAGGCGTTCGCCGGCATCCGATACTTCAACCTCGAAGCGTCGATCGAACCGCGCGGCGCGTTGCCGGGTGCCTCCGGATCGAAGGACTTCGTCGATCCGCTGGTTGGCGCGCGGGTGACGTGGGATCTCGGCAATCGCTGGGTCTTCGACCTCGAGGCCGACATCGGCGGCTTCGGCATCAACTCCGACCTCACGTGGAGCCTGCGGGGCGGGGCGCGCTACCGCGTCACGCGGTGGTTCTCCGTCGAACTCGGCTACAAGGCTCTCGACATCGACTACGCCGACGGATCGGGCGCGAACCGATTCGAGTGGGACATCCTGTTCCACGGCCCGTATCTCGCACTCAACTTCAACTGGTAGATGGAGAGCCTCATGCGCACGCTCGTCCGCGTCACGCTCGTACTCCTCGTCCTCGTTGAGCCGGCTGCCGCCAAAGATGCGGAACCCAACTTCGTCGAGCGCTTCCTGGACGGGGTCTCGATGGGCGCTCCGCTCCAGACGGACCAGGTGATCCTGATTCCCCTGGTTCGCGCCGAGGCGCCCGACGCGACGGGCGTGGCGTGCCAGTTCGACGGGACGCCCCTCATTTTCAGCGAGCCCGAGATGCCAGAACACCACCACGACTTCGCCGTCATCAACCCCTCGGACAAACCGGTCTTGCTCGTCGGGGGCACGGTCCTGCTCGGTGGCCACCGTGACCGCCTCGTGCGGTATCCGGTGATCGTCGCCCCCTCCGCATCGCTCGAGGCGAGCGCGCTGCCGGCCGCGTCGTCCTCGGAGACGCGCAAGGAAGCCGTGCCTTTCACGATGGCCAAGTTCCTCGCGCCGCTACATCTGCGCCGCAAGGCCGACTACGGCGCCTCGAGCACGCTCGTCCCGACGTTCATCGCCCGCAATCTGGAATTCCGCGACCAAGGCGACGAACGCAAGTCCCTCGCCGCCATCGGGGGATCGAAGCTCCTCCAGGAGGCGACCGCCGAGGCGCGAAGGAAACTCGACGAGGTCCTCGTGAAAGCGCCGCCGCAGGGCGGCACGGTCGTCGGTGTGATCGCGGCGCTTCGGGGCCGCCTCCAGTCGCTGACGCTGTACGACCCCGCGCTGATGCGGGGATATCGGGAGTCGTACGTGCTCGGCGCGACGTACGCCGCTGCTGCACTCGCGATCCAAGCGGAGAAAAAGAACATCCCGATCCCCGGGAAGGACGACCCCGAAAAGACGCTCGCAACCGTCACGAAGGACGCGACGAAGCTCTTCGAGCGCCTGCAGAAATCGAAGTACCGCGTCGAGAAGCTGCCCGACGGCGCGGCCGGCGAGCGGTTGATCTTGCAGCTCACCGGTGGGACGCGCGGAAGGGCGGTCGGCCTCGACGGCAAGCTGGTCCACCTCGCGATCTACCCGCACGACCCCTTTGCCAGCGCGCTCTACGGATCGAAGATCGAGCTTCCCGACGACGAGATCATGAGCGATCCCGATCGCATCGGATTGGTGGAGCTCGGGCGACAGGCGGTCAGCGGCCAGCGACTGACTGCGGCGGAGCAGCGGTTGCTCAGCGGCGTGCGGTCGCACAGCGGCGGCCGCGGGGGCATGTCCAAGCCGGGCCGCGGCCGCGGGGGACGGCGCTAGGACGCGGCGAAGTACAGCACGTGCGGTAGCTCGGCGTAGGTCATCTCGCAGACGCGCTGCATCCCGAGCTTGTCGACGACCCGCAGCGATCGATCGTTCCGTGTCGCGACGATCGCATACACGCGGTCCAAGCCGAGCTCCTCGAGCGCGTAGGCGAGCACGCAGCGCGCGGCCTCGGTCGCGTAGCCCTTGCCCCAGACGTCGCGGCGCAAGTGCCAGCCGATCTCGATCCCGTCCGCGAACCTCGCAGGCTGCAGCAACACGTCACCGACCACGCCGTCGCCGTGCTTGGGCGTGACGGCGAACCAGGCGACGCCTGCGGGCCACGCCGACTGGCTTGCGAGCAGCCCCCGAAGCCTGTCACGGCTCTGCTCGAACGTGTCGTTGGCGCCCCACCAAATGACCTCGGGGTCGCCCCAGATGGCATGAAACGCTTCGGCGTCGTCGAGCGTGAAGGGACGCAGGCGAAGGCGTTCGGTCTCGAGCACTACGCGACGACCTGCGTGCCTTCGGCGGCGGTCCGCTCGCGGTAGAACGCCGACAGCCGCTTCGTCACGGCGCCGACCGCGCCGTCGCCGATCGTGCGACCGTCGACCTCGACGACGCCGGCCAGCTCCCCCATCGTGCCGGTGCAGAACACCTCGTCCGCCCGGTACACCTCCGTCAGCGAAAGGTCCTTCACGACCGCGGGAATGCCGTGGGCCTCGCAGATCTCGAGCACGGTCGAACGCGTCACGCCCTCGGGGCACGCGAGCACCCTCGACGTCAGCACCGCGCCTCCGAGCACGACGAAGACGTGCGTCGCGTTCGTCTCGGCGACGAAGCCGCGCACGTCGAGCATCAACGCGTCGTCGACGCCGGCGTGGTTGGCTTCGATCTTCGCCAGGATCGACGGCAGGAGGTTGGCGTGGTGGATCTTCGGATCGAGGCAGTCCGGCGGCGAACGACGGACCGAGCTCGTGATCAGCTTCAACCCGCTCTTGTCGTAGACCGGCGCCTTGTGCTCCGCCAAAACGATCAACGTCGGGCCGGACTGGTTCAGCCGCGGATCCATGCCCGACGTGATCTTCTCGCCGCGCGTCAACGTCAGGCGGATGTGCACGCCGTCACGCATCTGGTTGGCCTCGAGCGTCTTGCGGATCTCTCCGACGATCGCGTCGTCGTCGGGAATCTCCCCGAACGCCAGCGCCAATGCCGACGATCGAAGCCGCGACAAGTGCGCCTTCAACTTGAAGACCCGGCCGTCGTAGACACGCAGGCCCTCCCACACGGCATCGCCGCCTTGAACCACCGAGTCGAATGGACTGACGCGCGCCTGGTCGCGGTGTATCAGCTCGCCGTTGATGTTGACGAGGAGATCGGCGTTGCGTTCGTCGAAGCGCTGGAGCATCTACGTCACCCGGATCCTGTGAATATGGAGCTTGTCGTAGTACACGGCGCACCGCTCGGCAAGCCGTTGCAGCCGCTCGGGAAGCGGTTCCGTCTTCGGTGCGTACGGCGCGAAGCCCGTCGACGCCCACACGTTCGCATACCAGTGCGGCGCCCAGCAGCCGTCCGAAGCGTGCGGCCCCCGCGGCCAGGACAGCATCGCGGCGTCGTACGGGATGCCGAGCGCTTCGCACAATCGCGCCAGCATCGCGGGCGGATCTTCCAGCAGATCCTTCGCGTCGACGACCGGCGGCACGTCCGCGACGCGATCCTGCACGCGCTCGAACAGCTCGAGCTGCTGCGGCAATCCCAGATCTTCGAGCGTGGGTTCGGCGATCACCTTCGCGTACGACGCCAACACCTCCCGCGGATCGCGGATCAGGAAGGCGTTGCGAAGCGAGAACACCCAGTCGCGCGCCATCGTCGGCAGCAGGTGGTGGGCCATGTGCTTCTGGTAGCTGACGAAAGTGCCGTCGGGCAGCGGCGCCAGCAGCCCTTCGACGGCGTCACGCCAGTCGGTCGGGTACGAGCGCAGGATCTCCTCGCGTCCGGGGTGCTCGAGTCCGGTCTCGTACAGGTACGCCGCGTAGAGCGGCTCGTCCACGACGACCGTGTCGGCGCGACTCGAGAAGGAACGCATCAACGCCGTCGAGACGTTGCGCGGCCCGGACCACATGGCGACGCGTGTCGGCTCCATCGCGCTACCGTACTCGACCCGCTAGAATGTCGCTCCCGCCGACGATGCCAGGAGGACAACCATGGTCCGTCTCTTCGTACGTCACGATGTGTCCGACTTCTCCGTCTGGAAGCAGGCCTATGACGCGTTCGACGCGGAGCGCAAGGGCATGGGCGTTCGAGGCGACGCGGTCTTCCAAGCCGCCGACAACCCGAACGACGTCACGGCCTGGCACGACTTCGACTCGCTGGAGTCGGCGCAGGCCTTCGCGTCGTCGGATCGGCTCAAGCAAGTCATGGGCGAGGCCGGTGTCGCAGGCGAACCGACGATCTGGTTCGCAACGCAGGCGTAGGTCCGCCCCGGCGAGGGCCGCGCCGTTTTGGCGCTTCAGCTGTCCCGAGCGCTCTCCAGCTCTAGAACGAGCTCGGGACCTCGTCGTCCGGTTCCTTGCCGGGCTCCTCCTGCAGCGATCCGATGTCCGAGCTTCGCAGATGCAGGTCGCGTTGCGGGAACGGGATCTCGACGCCGTTCTCGGCGAACAGCTCGTCGACGCGGCTGTTCACGTTCGAGCGCACGCGCCGGCGCGCCGTGATCTCCGGCGTCGGCAGCCACACGTACAGCACGAACTGCAGCTCGCTCTCGCCGAAGGCCGCGAACTCCACCTCCGGCTTCGGATACTTCATGACGCGCTCGTCTTCCTCGGCGGCCTGGACGAGCAGCGCCTTGACCTTCTGGACGTCGCTCCCGTACGCGGCGCCGAAGTTGAGCGTCAACCGCGTGCGCTGTTCCCCATGAGACCAGTTGATGACCTCGCTGGTGATCAGACTCTTGTTGGGCACGATGATCGAGACACCGTCCCGCGTCCGCACGACGGTCGAGCGGATGTTGATCTGCTGGACGTCGCCCTGGACGTCGCCGACCGTGACGACGTCGCCGACCTGCACCGGTCGTTCCATGAACAGGATCAGGCCCGAGATGAAGTTGGAGATGATCTCCTGGAGGCCGAAGCCGATGCCGACACCTGCCGCGGTCAGGAACCAACCGAGCTGCGACAGCTCCACGCCCAGCGCGGACAGCGCCGCCAGCGTGCCGAGCGTGACGATCGTATAGAACATCAGCGTGCGCACGGCGTAGCGGGAGCCCTTCTGGAGCCCGCTGCGCGAACGCAGCACGATGCGCATGAGGTCGCGGAGGAAACGCGCGCAGCCGACACTGAGGCCGAAGATCAGGATGCCCTGCGCCAGCTTTCCGACGGTCAGTCCGGCGAACAACCCGAAGTTGCCGAAGTCGACCCAGTTCTGCCAGGTGAGATCGAAGATCAAGCTGATCGCGAACACGATCACCGCGATCGTCACGAGCGTGTTCAGCGAGCTGAGGAACCGCGCGGTCAACCGGCGCCGCTCGCGCGTCGCGTCGTAGGCGCCGACGGGCTCTTCGTCGTCCCCCTTGAGTCGCCGCGCGAACATCGCGTCCAGGGCGCTGTGCAGAACGCCGATCACCACGAGCGCCGCGGCGCACAGGAGCGCGCGCGTTCCGTAGAAGCGCGCGGCCGTGCTGTACCCCAACGCGCTCATGACCAGGACGCCCGCGAGGAAGAGCGCGGCGAGGGGCCAGATGAGCTGCAGCATCGCGGTCAACGTGCGGCCCGCCAGGCCGCCCCCGAGGGACGGAACCAACGCGGTCAGCACGTCGCGGCGCCAGACGAGCCAGAACGCTATGAGGACGGCGACGACGCCCCAGACGAACCTGACGAACCGGGCCAGCCGCTCCAGCCCGGCGTCGTGGAGAACGAGGGCCAGCGCGGCGCACACCGCCGAGAGCAGAAGCACCAGCATGACGCACCGGCGCGCACGCTTCGCCGTCGCGGCATCGCAGCCGGCGCAGCAGACGCCGTTCTCGTCCACCTGGAAGAGTCCCGCGTTGGTGCCGCGCGCCAGACGCCAGCCGAACCAGACCAAGGCCACGCCGACGAAGACCGTGCCGAGCACGTCGCCGTCGAGCACGACGTTGCGGGCGTAGATGGCCGCGCCGAGCAAGGCCGCGGGCAGGAACAACTTGCGCACGATGAAGCCGAGGCCGCGGAGCAGCCGCTCGCCGCCGTCCAGCTGCGCGATCGGCTTCTGGATCAGCGGTGAGCGCCGGATGCGCCGGGAGATCACGAGTCCGGCGAACGAAGCCAGCAGCACGAACATGCCCAGGGCGACGACACGGCGATGGTCGGATTCACCGCCGGACGCGATCTCGTCGGTCACGGACTCGATGTGGCCCGGCATGCCCTTCAGGCGATCCACGATCTGCCCGAGTTCCTCACGCGCGCCCTGGAGGTGTTCCGATGCAAACAGGGGCGTTCCGCGCAGCCAGAACGTCAGCGTCTCCAGATAGGCACGCCGGTCGTTGAGACTCTGCTCGAGGCTGGCGTAGGTCTCGCGAAGCGCCTTGGCATGCGATTGGACCTTCTCCAGATCGTCGAGCCGCTCCTTGATGATGCGTTCCAGCTCGACCGTGTTCTCGCGCCAGTCCTTGCGCAGCATCGCGAGCGCGTCCTTGCCGAGGCTGTCGTCGCTTTGTCCCTCCAGGAAGTCGAGGCGGGCCTGGAGCCACAGGCTGTAGTTCTCGTCGCGACTGGACTTGAGCTCACGTTGAATGGCGGCCGCGCGCGACGTGGCATCGTCGGCGCCCTCGATCTTGTCGCGCGCGTTGGTGAGGGCGTTGTCGAAGATGTCCAGCCGCCCGCGCTTCGTCACGGCGGCGGCCAAGGTTGCGTTCAGATCCGGGTTGCGCGCCTGCTTGACGCGCTCGAGCTCCGCCTCGTCTTCCTCGAGCTGACGCAGCTGCTCCGCCATTCCCTCCTGCTGCCACGGCTCGAGCTCGGCATCCTCGGGGTACAGCAGCCGGACCGACTCGAAGCGGGCCTCGAGCAGCTTGAGGAAGTTCTCCAGGTCCACGCGCGTGGAGCTGAGCTCGGACTCGAGCGCGTGCTCCTCGCGTTCCTCGCCCTCCATGCGGGCGATCAAGGCCTCGAGCCGCAAGATGGCCTTCTTCGCCACCGACGCGTCGATCGCCTTGCGCAGCTTCTCCTCGGCCTCCTTGGCCTTGCGCGCCGCTTGGTCCGCCAGCTTGGACTCGTAGATCTTGCGCGCGGCGGCGAGCTCGGCTTCGGCCCGTTCCTTCTTCGCGCGCGCCGCCTGGGCACGCACCTGTGCGAGGTCGCGCTCCAGCGTCGCCAGCTCGCGAAGCGCCGTGTGATGCGCCTGCTCGAGGTCGATGATGCCCTGCCTGACCTGATTGGCCTCGATGCGGTGTTCCAGGTTGCGCCGCCGCTGAATCTCGCCTTCCGCGATGCCCTTCAGCTGCTCGCCGAGGCGCTGCTGGTCCGTCTTGAGCCGCTCCTTCTTCTGCGCAAGGGCCTCGAAGTCGCTCTTGACCTTGTCGAGCGCCTCGTCGGCCTTGGCCATGGCGTCCGTTGCGGTGCTCTCCTCGGTTGCCGCCTTGGTGTTGGCGGCGTCGAGCTTGTTGATCAGCGCCTCGTCGACCTCCGCCGCTTGGAACTCGACGGGCTTCGCCGCCTGCGCCTGCAGCGCCGAGAGCTGCTGCTTCTCCTTCGCGAGCTCGGCCGAGAGCTTCTGAGCGCGCGCCGGCGCGCCCTCGACCTTGCGCATGAGCGCGACCGCGTTGCCCAGTGCGTCGATCAGGGCGACAAGCGGCTCGCGCGCGGCGGCGCGCGCCTGCTCGTCCGCGATCTTGTCCGCGGCCTCCAATTCCTCGTCCAGCTTCTCCTTCAGGTCGGCGAGCTCGTCGGCGTTGCGCGCCTCTCCACCGACGCTGATGGTGGGTCGCTTCGCGTCGTCATCGTCCGCAACCGCCGGAAGACAGGCGACCGCGATGACCGTCATTACGCCGAGGACGGTGAGAAAAGTGCGCATGACATCCGATTCTACGGGGGTGGAGGCGGACGACACCAAGAGGCCGAGGACTTGCGGGATTCGTCCAGGCCCGAGGCCGCCGCGTATCCTGTCGAGCCCCTCGGGAGGCTGCCGCATGCTCTGTCCGATCGGCCGTGAACCGCTGATCATCGTCGAGGTCGAGCACGTCGAGCTCGACATGTGCGCCGACGGCCACGGGCTCTGGTTCGACACCGACGAGCTGCGCCAGCTGTTCGAGGTAACCGGCGTGCCCGCGGAGCTGCACGACCTCGAGAAGCGTCTCGAACGCATGAAGCACCCGCGCGGCGTGAAGAAGCGCCGCTGCCCTCGCTGCAACGCCAAGATGTGGCAGGTCGCGGCGCCGGGGCCCGACGAGCGCATCATCCTCGATGCCTGCCCTTTCGACCACGGACTTTGGTTCGACCAGGGCGAGCTCGAAGCCATCCTCGCGACGCAGTTCGGCGAGGATGACGAGGCGCTGCAGAACGTGAAGGGCTACTTGGGGGGATTCGTCGAGCCGCCAGACGAGTAGGCCCGCCGTTTTGGCCTTCTGGTACTTGGCGCGAACACGCCGGCTGCCTTGAAATAACGGCATGGCGAAAGACAACCCGCTCGTCCCCCTCGTTCGCAAGTACGTCGAGTCGGATCCCGAGTCGGCCGCGCGCATGCTCGAGACGATGCCCGAAGAGGACATCATCCAGAGCCTGCAAGTGCTGCCACCGACGGTTACGGCGAAGGCGTTCAAACACCTGCAGGTCGGGTACGCGGCCACCCTCTTGAACACGGGATCGCCCGAGCTCTTCGAGGCGGTCACACGCGAGATGCAGCCCGATCGCGCCGCACAGCTCTACACGCGACTCTCCAGCGAAACGCGCGAGCGGTTCGTGCCGCACCTGCCCGACAAGGTGCGCGCGCGTCTGCCGGAGCTGCTCACCTACCCGGAAGGCAGCGTCGGCCAGGTCCTCTCGGCCAACTACGCCGCGTTCAACAAGGACCTGACCGTGCGCCAGGTCGTGGCGAAGCTGCGCAAGGGAGCGCCCGAGCGCTACCAGCACAGCTACGCATACGTCGTCGACGAGCAACACCGACTGTTCGGCGTCATCAGCACGTACGACCTGCTACTTGCGGTCTCGACCGAGAAAATCGAGGGGCTGGCGAAGAGAGACGTCTTCACGCTCGAGCCGTTCATGGATCAGCAGGCAGCGGCAGACGAGCTCGGAAAGCGCCGTTACTTCGCCGCGCCCGTCGTGGACGCCCAGGGCGAGCTGCTCGGCGTCGTCAAGGCGGAACAACTCCTGGCCGGGGTGAAGAACGACGTCGCCGCCGACATCCAGAAGATGGTCGGTGTCGGCGCGGAGGAGCGCTCCTTCTCGCCGCTGCGCTTTTCACTGCGCAAGCGGCTGCCGTGGCTGCAGGTAAACCTCGTCACGGCATTCGGTGCGGCGGCCGTCGTCGCGTTGTTCGAAGGCATCATCGCCAAGGTCACCGCGCTCGCGATCTTCCTGCCGGTCGTCGCCGGGCAGGGCGGCAACGCCGGCGCCCAGTCGCTGGCCATCGTCATGCGGGGCCTCGTCATGCGGGAGATCCCGCGCGACCGCGTGGGGAAGCTCATCACGAAGGAGGGCGTTCTCGGCGTGCTCAACGGAACGGTCACCGGCTTGGTGACCGCGATGGTCGCCTGGACCTGGATGGGCAACGCCTGGTTGGGCCTGGTGATCGGACTGGGCATGATCGTGAACCTGACGTGCGCGGGGTTGGCCGGCGCGTCGATTCCGATCGCGATGAAACGGCTCGGGCTCGATCCGGCACAGTCGTCGAGCATCGTGTTGACGACGGTGACGGACATCGTCGGATTCTTCGCGTTCCTCGGGTTCGCGGTGATCTTCCGGGCACATCTGGTGTAGCGGAGGCTCGACTCACCTGCAGTTTCGTCGGCGCGTCGGCTACATGGCGGGTGCTGCGCGCGGAGCGGCGCTACTCGACGTCCGGCGCGTCCAACCCTTGCGCGTCGGTCTCGGACGCGCCGCGCAGGTCGCGCAGGTGCACGTCGCGCTGCGGGAAGGGAATCGTGATGCCGGCGTCGCGCAGCTCCTGGTCGATCTTGCGGTGCAGACGGCTGCGGATGTCGAGACCCTGGTCGTAGATCGCGAACAGCCACACCTCGAAGTCGAGACTGGACTCGCCGAAGCCCTGGAAGAGCACGCGCGGCGCCGGCTCCTTGCGCACACCCGGCTCCGCGTTGACGACGCGAGTGAGGATCTCCAGCACCTTCTCCACGTCGGACCCGTAGGCGACGCCGACGTTGATCTTGCGCCGAACGATGAGGTCGTTGCGGGTCCAGTTGGTGACGTTGGCCGTGATGAAGGCCTTGTTGGGGACGATGATCTGTTGGCGGTCCCAGTTGGTGACGACGGTGCTGCGCACCTTGATCTGTTCGACGACGCCGCCGGTCTCGCCGACCGAGATGACGTCGCCGACGCGAATCGGCCGCTCGAGCAGCAGAATGAGTCCGCTCACGAAGTTCGCGACGATCTCCTGCATGCCGAATCCGAGGCCGAACGAGATCGCGGCGAGCGCCCAGCCGATGCTCTCGAAGCTGAAGTGCAGGGTGATCAGGGCGGCGCCGTACCCGAAGAGCAGGATCGCGTAGCGCAACAGCGCCAGCGTGACGTAGCGCGTGCCCGCATCGCTCGCACCGACCGCGGGGAACACCACGGCGTCGAGCACGGCGCCCAGATTGCGGCTCGCGAAGTGCGCGAAGACGACGAACGCCAGGGCGCAGAGCACGTTCCAGAGCGTGAGCACGGTCCCGTCACTGACGGTCGCGAGCTCGATGTCCGCGAAGAGCGACGCGATCGACGAATCGACGTTCCAGACATCGCCGAGCAGGAACACCGCCGCGATCACCACGAGCACGAGCGCGACCTGGCTGAGCTGGGAGACGACGGTCTCGCTCATGGCCTTCGCCTGCTCGCGTCCGCTCTCCATGGCGGCCCGCTTCCGGACACGCTCGGCGAGCGCGCCGATGAGCCGCTTGAGGACCTGGTGCAGTCCGAGGAGCAGCAACAGGAAAGCGGCCGTCTGCAGCGCGCCGTTCAAGAAGATCCGGGCGCCGATCCGGTACCCGAGGATCTCCATGAAGGCGATCCCGACGAGCGCGGCGATCGCGAGCGGCGCGAAGAGCCTGCCCACCGTGCGCCAGAACGGCGCGCGTTCGCCCAGGATCCGTAGGAACGGGCCCGAGGGCCGAAGCAACCGCACGAGCGCGACGACGACGCTCAGCGCGAACAGCGTGTGGAAGAGCCGGGGGAGGCTGACGAACGAGAAGGGCGCACTCGAGAGCACCCAAGCCGGCAGCGCGAGCACCAGCGCCGAGCCGAGCAACAACCGCAGCGCCTTGCGCAGCGCGTCCGCCAGGTCGGGCTGCATGGCGAATTCGCCGACCGCCACCCCGTCGGGACGGAACATCCGCGAGCTGAAGCGCGCGGTGAACCAGAGCGCGGCGGCGCACAGCAACGCCTCGCCCCAAACCCCGCCCGCGACGCGCGGTGCACCGACGGCACGCAAGATCAGAACGGCGACGACGAGATAGCCCGGCAGCAGCGCGGAGCGCCACGCCGCTCTCCACGTCGAGCGAATCGCGGGCAACGTCTTCTTCCCGGGCCGCGGGTGCGGCACGGGCTTGCGCAGCGTGCGCGTCGAGAGCACGAGCCCGACGAACCCGGCGAGCAGCAGCAGGCTGAGCGTGACGTGCGGCACGGGCGCTTCCCCGAACCACGCGCTCGTACGTCCGCCGAGCTCCGGCCCGGTCACGATCGCCCCCATGCGGCCGATCTCCGACGCGGCGTCGGTCGCGACCGACGGCGAGAGCACCACGTCGCTGCGCACCCAGACCAAGCGCGACAGCACGAAGTTGCTCAGCTCCCGGAGCGCTTCGACACGGTCGGTCATGTTCGCGCGCAGCGTTTCCAGTCGCTGCAGGTTGCCGTCGAGAACGGCGATGCGGGCCCGCAGGGCCTCGATGAGTCCGTCCTGTCCGCGCACCGTCAACCCGAACACGATGCGCGCCTCCGCTTCGCGACCAGGGGCCTCTGCGCGAATCATCTCCACGAAACGGCCGAGCTCGTCGTTCTCGTCGTCGGGGACGTCGAGCTGCCAGAGGCGTTCCAGCGTCGAGCTACGCTGCACTTGCACCGACCGGATCTCGCGGTCGATCTCCGGCAAACGACTTCCGACGATCATGTCCAGCTGACTACGTACGCGACGCCGCACTTCGAGCAGCTGGCCGGCGAGATCGTCTCGCTCGCCGGACTCGAGGCGCTCGGCGATGCGCCGCTGCTCGCGCTGGGCCGCCTCCTTCGCCTCGCTGGCTGCCTGGGTGCGCGCATCGAGCCCGGCCTCCATCGCCGCATCGCCGCGCGTGTAGGCGCGCACCAGGTCGCGCTCGGCGCGCAGGCGGCGACGCAACCTGCGCACGGGGTCCTTCTCGCGCTCCGCGGCCGCGCCCGCCTCCTCCGCCTCGCGTCGCTCCTGCCCGGCGACGGTCGTCAGCTCGGCGCGCACCTGGGTGGAGGCATGCACGAACCGGATCTGCGCGCGCTCGTAGCGCATGCGGCTCAGGTCGACCTCGGCTTGCGCGAGCGGGATGCGCGCGCGCGCGAGCTCGAGCTCCGCGTTCGCCGCCGACGATCGAAGCGCGACGATGCGCTGCTCCAGGCGGGCGTTGCCCCGCAGCAACGCCTGATGCGGAAGCGCGGCCGCGGAGAGTTCGGCCGTGAGCTCGGCCTGGGCGGCCGTGCCCCGTTCCGGCAGCGTCACCTGCAGCGAGCGCTCGAGCCGCGCGCGATCGTCACGCGCCTTCGACAGCGCCTGCTGCGCCGCCTGCAACGTGGTCTGCGCGGCCTTCAGCGCCTCGTCGAACGCCGTGAGCTCCGCCGTCGTGCGCGCCGTCACGGTGGTGAGATCGACCGGACGCCGCAACAGCGTGTCGATCTCCTCGCGCGCCTGAGCGGCCCTGGCCTCGATCTGCGCCGACGTCTCGCGCGCGTCGCGGGGTTGGATCAGGCCGCTGAGCTCGGTCAGCAAGGCGACCCGGCGCAGAAGCGCGTCGCGCCGCACCCGGGCCGAGTCGTCCGCGGGCTCCCCCAACGCGGCGATGTCCGCCTGCGTCTGCTCCAGCGCAGCCGAGACGGCGGTGGGGTCCGGGCTCTCTACGTCCCAGGGATCTTCGGCGACCGCGGTGCGCGCGAGCACGGCGGCGCACACGAGGGCGCCGATGAACGCCGATCGTCTCGCAATGAACGCAACTCGCGGGCCTGCGCGCATGGACACCATGTCGGAGGGGGATCCTCGGCGGCAGGATAGCGCGACGGGGGTGCGCCGACGCGGATTGGTGAGGACCCTTGGACGGACCTGGGCACTGTTTGGAAATGCCGCGTCGCGAACCCGGGGAGACCGATGCGAGCGCCGGAACGAGCCGTTCGCGCGGCGGGCGGGCTCGGTGCCCGTCGAGGGCGAGGTTCCGAGCTCGGGCCGGCGCAGCAAGAGGATCGTCGGGCGCAGCAGCGGCAGATTCGCAACAGAGCCTAGGACGGATCCGGCTCCACATCGGCGACGTGGACGACGGCGTCGCCCCGGTTCACGAGCGGGCTCAGTCCGTGCCCGATCACGAGACCCGGCGTGCGGGACCGGATGCGGGCGGCGATGTCGCCGTACGGATCGCGAATGACCCCGACCGTCTGGTCGGCGGCGACCTCGTCCCCCAGCGCCACGCGCAGATGCACGATGCCGGAGCGCGTCGCGCGCAGCCAGTGCGAGCTGCGGGCGACCCGCGTCGCGTGCCCCTTCGGCGCCTTGTCGATCATGCCCAGGTGGCGCAGGACGCGCAGCACGCCGATGCGACCGCAACGAACGGCTTCGTCGTCGAATCGGTGCGGCTCCCCCGCCTCGTAGAGCAAGCACGGGACGCCCACGTTGGCAGCGGCTTCTCGAAAGGAGCCCTTCCGCAAGCCGGCGTGAATCGTGGCCGGCGCGCCGAACGCCTCGCACATCGCGGCGACCTTCGGATCGTCGAGATCACCGCGCGCCTGAGGGAGGTTGGTCCGGTGGTCCGAACCCGCGTGCAGATCGATCCCCGCGTCACAGCGCGCGACGATCTCCGTCATCAACAGGTGCGCGATCTGCGACGCCAAGCTGCCGCGCGGCGATCCCGGAAACGAACGGTTCAGGTCGCGTCGGTCCGGGAGGTAGCGCGACTGCTGGACGAACCCCCATACGTTCACGACCGGAACCGCGAGCAGGGTTCCCCGTAGCACTTCCGGCGTGATCTTCTTGAGCACGTGGCGAATGACCTCGGTGCCGTGGATCTCGTCGCCGTGAATCGCTGCCGTCAACCAGACGCACGGCCCCGGCTCCGCGCCGTGGACCGCCATGAGCGGGAGACTCAGCATCTGCTGGGTCACGAGGCGGCCCATCGGGAGATCGATCTGCGCCTTCGTTCCGCGCGCGATGATCTGTCCGCGGATCTCGAGCGGTTCGTCGCTGTCCGTCGTCGAGCCGGTCACGGTCGCGTCTCCCTCCCTGCGTCGCCGATCACGGCGCGTCGTTCTCCCGTTTCCGCTTCGCCCGCTTGACCCGCAGTTTCGGTCCGGCAACGTACGAGCGCCCCGGATCGATGATGCAGCGCTTCCGAAGCGCCTGGCGACCGAGCAGCATGCGGAACCCCATCTCGTCGCGCGATGCGAGCGTCAGCTCGATCGTCCAGTTCTGCTCGCCGATGGCGATGACGGTCTGGATGACCGGCCGCTCGCTGACGTGCCCGGAGCTCGATCGAACCCGCCGCATCTCCACGACCGGCGCCTCGCACTGGACTTCGGGCTTCGAGGTGCGCTGCAAGGGATGAACGGCGAATCGCGTCCAGCGCACACCCTTGCGCCGGAAGTACGTGAGGTCGAACGCGTGCAGCGACGACGTACGCGCACCGGTGTCGATCTTGGCTTTGACAGCGGCGACACCCAGCCCGGGCATGCAAATCCATTCCCGCCAGCCGACGGTGACGAGCGGCGGCTTGATCCTCTTCTTGCGAGGCGGGGTCGAGCGGCTGGGCAGAGGAATCTCCTCGAGGGGGCGCGAAGTATAGCGGGGAGGCGCGCTCGAAATCCGAGCGCCGAGGCCGACGTCCGCTAGACGTCCAACTTCGCCATCACCTTGTTGATCGCCGTGGCGCTCTGCATGACGTAGAAGTGAACCGAAGGCACGCCCGCGTCGAGCAGCTCGCGCGCCTGCGCCAGCGCCCACTCGACGCCCACATCGGACACGTGGCCCTTCGCCGCGCTTTCGATCTCGGTTGCGAGCGCTTCGGGAATGTCGCAGTAGAACGTGCGCGGAATCGTCTGAATGTGCTTCTTCATCGTGATGATCTTGATGCCGGGGATGATCGGCACGTCGATCCCCGCGGCGCGGCACTTGTCGACGAACGCGAAGTAGTGCCGGTTGTCGAAGAACATTTGCGTCACGATGTAGTCGGCGCCCGCCTCGACCTTCTGCTTCACGCGCGCGATGTCGGCGTCGAGGTTCGGCGCTTCGAAGTGCTTCTCGGGGTATCCGGCCGCGCCGATGCAGAATTCCGTCGGGTCGGCGTCGAGCAGATCTTCGAGCCAGTTGCCCTGATTCATGTCGTCAATCTGCGCGATGAGATCCGTCGCGAAGTTGTTGCGGGAACGGCCGTGATGAAGCGGCTTGCGGTAGCCGCTGTCGTCGCCGCGGATCGCCAGGACATTGTCGATGCCGAGGTAGTGGAGCTCGATGAGGAAGTCCTCGGTCTCCTCGCGGGTGAAGCCCTCGCAGAGGACGTGCGGCACGGCGTCGATGTTGTACTTGTTCTGAATGAGGGCGCAGACGCCCAGCGTCCCAGGTCGCTTGCGCTTGACCTTCCGCTCGATGCCCTTCGGCGTCTCGTCGTACACGACCTGGGCCGCGTGGCTCGTGATGTCGATGAACGGCGGCCGGTGGGCGACGAGCTCTTCGATCAGCCCCAGCAGGCTCTGCAGATTCCCCCCGCGCAACGGCGGAATGATCTCGAAGCTGATCAGCGGCTTGTCCGCGTTCGCGAGGTGCTCGGTGACCTTCATGCTGGGGTCTTATACCTCGGACACTCCAAACGGCACACGTGCATCCCTTGGGCGACACCTCGAAACCAGCGGTATGTGTGCGTCGTCTGCTACCAGCCGACGACCCTTGCTTCCGCGGCGTAACGGACCGGTTGCCGAAACAGCGTCCGCGGCAACCGGAACGCTCTTCGCAATGCGGCTGTCGGAGGTGATTCATGCGTTGGTTGCTCTGCTCGTTGCTCGTCGTGACACTCGTATCGTTCGCGGCACCCGAAGCGTGGGCGCACGGCGGCGGGAGCTTTCGCGGTCCGGGGAGCGGCTCGGTCCCGCCCGGCATCCGCGACCCGTCCGATCCGACGCCGCCGCCGCCGCCGCCGCCGAGCGGACCGACGTTCTGTGAATGCGGCTGCGCGGACTGCGCGACGTGCATGACGGAGGAGGTTCGCAACGGCAGCTTGCTCTCGACCTGCAGCGCGACACCGGAGGAGATCGAGCGCTGGGGCGCGGTCCGCCTGGTTCGAACGCAGTTCTGCTTCCAGGCCAAACAGGACGTCGAGCGGACCGAGGGCTACGTACGGGTCACGCAGGGCACGATCTGCGCCGTGAGCTCCGTCGAGTTCACGGGGATCAAGCACCTGCGGGCCAAGGAGGTCGGCGCCGCGAAGGCCGGTCCCGACTACATGCGCACGATGCGCAAGATCATAGATCCGGTGCTCTACATGCGGCGCGGCGCGGCGCAGTTCGACCTGCGCGTCTTTCCGGTCGTCAACGAGCGCACGTCCACGGCAGTCGTCGAGATGTATGTCCTCGCAAACGAGGCGTGTACGAGGATCGAGCTCTACCGATCCACGGACCACGTCATGGCGCTCGTTCCACTCGCCGCGGTGCGTCCCGGCGGCGCGCAGGTCGTCGATCTGGAGAACGGCCGCGCCGTGTACTTCCTTTCGGCCAAGGAGGCCGAGGCACATGCGTTCTTCGGGGCGCACCTGCCGAGCGCGCGCAGTGTTCCTTGCGTCGCGCCGTTGAAGGACGCGCTGCTGAAGGGCAATGACGAGGCCTGGGTGGGCACCGACGACGAGCCGACACCGACCCGTCGCGGATTTCGGGGTCCGGGCGGTGACGTGCCGCCGTCGACCCGGGAGCCGCAGGATCCGCCGCCGCCGGCGGCGTCCGCTGCGACCGAGACGGAATCACCGACGGAGGCGACCGAAGCGACGGACGCGTAGCCAACCGTTCGTCGATCAGGTCCCGACATATCCGCGGTCGTAGGGGCGACCCTCGTGGTCGCCCAACCGTTCGTCGACAAGGTTCGTGGTCGCCCAACCGTTCGTCGACAAGGTCCGGCCACATGCACGGTTCGTGGTCGCCCAACCGTTCGTCGACAAGGTTCGTGGTCGCCCAACCGTTCGTCGATCAGGGCCGGCCACATCCACGGTTGGGCAGCCACAAGGGCTGCGCCTACAGTCGGCGCCATGGCGCCCGACCGCCCCGCCCATCCGTTCCGGAGACGACCGCACCACACGGTTCTCGCCCTGTCGATCCCGGTGCTGCTGTCCATGATCGCGGAACCGTTGACCGCGCTCGTCGACACCGGGTTCGTCGCCCGGCTCGGCGCGACACCGCTGGCGGCGCTCGGCGCAGCCGCCACGTTCCTATCGACGCTGTTCTGGGTGTTCAACTTCCTCGCCGTGGGCACGCAGACCGAGGTCGCTCAAGCGGGCGGCGCGGGGGACACGGACCGTTCCCGGCGCGCGGTCGGCACGGCCGTCGTCATCTCCGGCGCAATGGGGCTGTGCATCACCGCGGTCACGTGGCCGTTCGCGCACGAGGCCGCCACGTTCATGAAGGCGCACGGCGACATGCACGCGGACTGCACGGCGTATCTGCGGATTCGGCTCGTCGCCGCGCCCGCCGTGCTGTTGATGGGCGTCGGCTTCGGGGCGCTGCGCGGCGCGGAGAACATGCGCACGCCGGTCTGGATCGCCGTGCTCATCAACGGCCTCAACATAGCGCTGGATCCCTTGTTGATCTGGGGCGCCGGGCCGATTCCCGCCCTGGGCGTGGCGGGCGCCGCGTGGGCAAGCACGATCGCCCACTGGCTCGGCGCCGTCCTCGCTGTCGGCGCCGCGATGAAGGCGCCGGGGCTGACGTTCGCGCTTCGAAAGCGCGTCGTCGTCCGGCTGCTCGTCGTCGGTCGCGACATGGTGATTCGAACCGCGTGCCTGTCGCTGTTCTTGCTCCTCGCTGCGCGCGCGGCGACCGGCATGGGCCCCGAACGCGGCGCGGCGCACCAGGTCGTCCGGCAGGTCTGGACGTTCACGGCCCTGCTGCTCGATGCGTTCGCCGTGACCGGCCAGACCCTGATCGGCTACTTCGTCGGCATGCGGCGCATCGGCGATGCGCGCCGTGTCGCTCGTGTCGCGACTTCGTGGTGCGTCGGCATCGGCGTCGCGCTGACTGCGTTCATGCTCGCCGGCCGACCGTGGATCGAAGCGTGGCTCGTGCCGCCGGAGGCCGTCGCCGTCTTCGGCGCGGCGTGGTTGATGAGCGCGTTGTTCCAGCCGCTGAACGCGCTGTGCTTCATCACGGACGGGATCCACTGGGGCACGGCCGACTACGGCTTCCTGCGCAACGCGATGCTGCTCGCCACGGGCGCGGGCGTCGCCGGGGTCTGGTGGATCGAGCGCGAACACGCGTCGCTGCCCGGCGAGCCGCTCACGTGGCTCTGGGGACTGACGGGTCTTTGGATCACGATCCGGGCGGTCCTGGGTGCGATGCGCATCTGGCCGGGCATCGGCGATGCACCGCTGTCCACGCGTACGCAGAACGACCGCTCGTAACGCATCGATGGTCCGAGACGAAGGACGCTACTTCTTCTTGGCGGCTTCGCGCTGTTCCTTCTCGCGCTTGTCCATGACCTGCTGGTTGTTGAGGATCGCCTTGCGGTTGGCGCGGATCCACTTACGGATCGTGCCGGGACCGTCGAACTCCTCACCGGTCATCTTCTTCAATGCGCGCGCCACGACGGGAATCAGCTCTTCCGTGCTGCGCGAGGAACCGCCGCGGCCTCCGCTGGGACCGCCCGCCACCGAGGGACCGCCGCCGCCGGTGGCGCCGCCGCCGCTCCGGTTCGCGCCGGCCTCCGCCGCCGCGCGGTTCGCGGCGAGCTGGGCTTCACCGATGGCCTCGGCCATGCGCTGGTCGTGGTCACCGGCGGTGCCGGTGTCGTAGGTCACGTCGACGCCTTCCCACGAGTATCCCTCTTCGACGACCTCTTCGCCGCCGCCGCTCTGCTGGCCGTCGGCGCTCGTGCCGCCGTCCTTCTTCTCGCCCTTGAGGTCGTTCTTCGTCTCCATGCCGATGATCTTGAGCAGATCCTCGAGCAGACGGATGTCACCGGTCTCCCCGACGGCGATGATGGCGGACTTCTTGATGATGAACGAGCGGTGCTTGAGGAACTTGGAGAGCTCCTTGCCGCCGCCGAGGTACTTCAGCGAGCCCAGGCTCTGCAGCGCGCTGATGACGAAGACCTCGTCCTTCTTGTTCTTGTTCATCGCGGCGAGCACCTTCTCGCCTGCGTACGCCGGCATCGCGCGCATCTCACCGAGGTAGATCACCCCGAGCATGCGCAGCGTCTCGTCGGAGCTCTTGGTCACCTTCGCGAGCGCGTCGACGACGGACCGGTGCTGCACCTTTGCCAGCCTGGACATCGCCCAGTCACGCTGGCTGAGCTTGTCGTCGCCCTTGAGTCCCTTCGCCTTGAACTCGCTCTTGAAGGTGTCGAGTGCGGCCTCGGCCTCCTCGTCGGATGCCATCGGCGGCAGCTTCTCGCCCTTCTTCTTGGCGTACGCATCGGGAGCGGCCCCGACGAAGAGCGAGCAAACGAACAGCGCGGTGAGCGCGATGCAGAACGTGCGCGACATCTCGAACTCCAAAGGGTGGACGGGGAAAAAGATACCACCGCCCGACCGCGGCGACCTGACGGAAGTCCTGTGCCCGGAAGCCCCGGAGGGCCCCATTTGCTCGGGCCCGCGAGCGCGCTCGGGACGCTATCGCTCCCAGTCGACGTAGACGCCGCCGCTGTGGCCGGAGATGGCCTTCATCATCGGCCCCGGGTGCTCACCGACCCCGACGTTGTGGATCGGCACCATCCGCAGCCGCGCCTTCATCCCCACCGCGGCGGCGATGACGTCCGGATCCGTGAACTCGGCCAACCAGGGAATCGCGGTCGTCACGTAGAAGATCTCGTCGGGCCCCTTGTCCCACGCCACCCCGTCTTTGTTCCCCGAGATGTCGAGCACCTGCATGTAGCCCTCGTAGGTGTCGTTGCCTGCCTCGATCGCGAGCTTCTCGATCACGGTGATGGCCGTCTTCTTCGTGCCGCTGTTCGCGGACTTCAGCCTGCCGAACGTGGGCTTGACGTGCGTCCCGACGGTGACGAAGTCGAACTTGGTGCCTTTCGGCAGGTCGTTGATCGTGCGGGTGACGAACGCGCTCATCAGCTGTTGCACGGTGCGCAGCTTGTACCAGGGAACGGGCCGTCCGCCGGGAACGGCGCAGAGCGCCTGCAAGCGCTCGCGCTCGTACGGATGCGCGTTGTCCATGCGCACATTGGTCGACATCAGGATGACGACGCGCTTGCCGAAGACGGGCACGCCGAAGAAGTACGGCGGATGAACGGGATCGCGCTTGATCGTCGCGGGATCCTTGCCGTCGACGTAGGCGGCCCAGGCCGCCAGGTCGTAGCCGAAGTTCTGCTTCGTGAGACGCTCCAGCGCCGAGATCATCTGACGGCGGTCGGAGCCGTCCGATGCCTCGAGCGCGTCGACGAGCGGCCAGAGGGCCTGCTTGTAGTCGTACTTCTCCGGCACCCACGGCGGCATCTTGTCCTTGGGGTTGGCGGGCTTCTTCGGGACCGGGCCCGCGAGCAGCTCGAGCGAGCGCGCGGCCGCCGCGCGCACCTGCCACTCCTTGTGCTTCAACATGTCGATGAAGAGCGGCATGGCGCCGAAGACCTGCTTCTTCCCGAGCGCGAGCGCGGCCTGGCAGGCCAGCATGATGTCCTTGCCTTCGACGATGTCGATCAGCGTCGTGGCGTTGTCCGTGCCCTCCTGGTCCACCAAGGCGAAGAGCACGTAGTTGCGCCGGGTGCCCTTGCCACCGGTGAGCTCATCGAGCAGCTTCTTGCGCGCCTCGTCGCTGGTGAAGCCCGCCAGCGTCTTGATGCCGTTGATGACGACGGCGGGATTCTCCTCCTTGACCATGGCGCGCAGGATCTCTTCGACGGCGTCGGGCGTGTCGTAGTACGCCATCGCGTCGTAGGCCTCGCTGCGCTCCTTCCAGTCCTCGGCCTTCGTCGCCGAGCGAAACGCCTTGCGCGCGTCGCTCCAGTCGTCGGCAGCCGCGGGCACGAGCGGGCCCGTCGTGACGCTCAGTGCGCACAGCAGCCAGAAGAGGACGTCGCGAAGCTTCACGGGAAGAAGGTATCAGGGCTCGAACGTCCGGCCAGCACCCGCCGGGATCGCGTCGGCGGCGCGATTGCCGGTACGCTGGCCTCCATGAATGCGCGCCTCCTGTGCCTGTCGCTGCTGTCCGTGGTGTTCCTGATCCCGACGTCCGCCGACGCGGGAGAGCCGGGGGTCCCGGATCGGAAGTTCCAGAAGGAGATCGACAAGGCCATCAAGAACGGCGCGAAGTGGCTCGTGACGCAGCAGAAGCTGAGCGGCTCGATCGGCGGCGTGGCCCACTCGGGCGAGACGCACTACGAGATCGGCGTGTCGGCGCTCTCCGGGCTGGCGCTCCTGCATGCCGGCGTGAAGCCCGGCGAAGACTCCGTCGACAACATCCTCGCGTATTGCAAGAAGAAGGACGAGCTGCGCGGCGGCAGCGGCACGCGCACGACGTACGACACGGGCGTGTTGCTCATGTTCGTGACCGAGTACTACCGGCCCAAGGACAAGAAGAAGAAGCCCCGCAAGGGCCACACCACGACCGCGGAAGCCGTGAAGAACCCGTGCGCGTTGCCGAAGGACGTACGCGCGTGGGTGCGGGACATGGCCAAGTGGCTCGCCGGCCAGCAGCAGGCCGCGGGCGCCTGGGGCTATCCGCAGAACCGCTGGGACTACTCGAATACCCAGTACGCCTTGCTGGGTCTGCGCGCGGCCAAGGACTGCGGCATCCCGATCGACCCGAAGGTCTGGTTCAAGGCGCTCAATCACGCGCTTTCGTTCCAGGCGGAAGACGGACCGAAGGTCATGCGCACGATCCGCGCGTCGGGCAAAGGGCAGAAGGACTACGTGTTCGACGCGGGCGACCGGGCGCGGGGCTGGGGCTACATGGAGGCGGCCAAAAACCCGACGGGCAGCATGACGACCGCGGGCATCGCGATCTTGGCGATCTGCCACGACGCGCTGCTGAAGCCGCGCCGCTTCAGGGACTACACGGACCAGCTGAAGAACAAGACCACGCAGTCGGTGCAGGACGGCTTCGCGTGGCTCGACCATTGGTTCACGGTGACGAAGAATCCGGGTGAGAGCGCGCCGAACTGGCACTACTACTACCTGTACGGCCTGGAGCGGGCGTCGGTGTTCGGCGGACGCGATCTGATCGGCGACCACGACTGGTATCTGACGGGCGCGCGCTACCTGGTGGACGCGCAGAAGAAGGACGGTCGCTGGCGCACCGGTGCGCTCGGCGGGGACGACTACGAAGCGAGTGACGTCGTCGATACGGCGTGGGCGATCTTGTTCCTCGCGCGCGCAACGCGGCCGCTGGAACCGATCAAGCCGCCGACGGTGACGCCGACGCACAGCGACAAATAGGGGCGGGGCGAGGCCCCGCCCGCCGCGTGCACACCCCACGCGGCCGGCCGTCGTCGGCGGTGTCCCCGGCGTTCGCCCCCGGTCGCTACGAATCCGTGTCCGCCGCGGGCTTCTTCGCGTACTTGACCGAGCACCCGTACGGCTTGGTCGTCTTGTGCGGCGACGGCTTGCCAGCCAACACCGCGTCCATCACCTCCTCGAGGTAGTTCTTCGCCTCGAGCACGATGTCGACCGGACGCGGGCGGCGCTTGTCGTCGATCGCGCCGTGGTAGACGATCTCGCCCTTGGGGTTGATCACGAAGATCTCCGGCGTCGTACGCGCACCGTACAGCCGCCCCACCTTCCCGTCGGCGTCCATCAACACGGCCGTGCCGGCGCCGCCGAGCTCCTTGTCCTTGGCCTTCCACTGCTCCTTCGTGAGGTAGTCCTTGTGGTCGGGGTTCGTCGAGCAGATCGACAACCAGATCACGTCCTTCTCGCAGTACTTCTTCTGCAAGCCCTGCATGTGCTTGTGGCTCGCGTCGTAGTGCTTCTTCACGAACGGACAGCCGTGGTTCACCCACTCGAGGATGACCCACTTCTTCTGCTTCGTGTAGTCGGACAGCTTGTGGGTCTTGTCGTTGTAGTCCTTGAGCTCGAAGTCGGCGGCCTTCTTCGCCTCCTCCTTCTTCTCGTCGGCCTTCGGCTTCTCGCCCGCCGGCGTGTCCTCGGCGGTCGCGGCGCCGGCCGTGAAAACGAGCCCGGCCATCAGGAGCGGAAGGGCCAACAGCCAAAACGTGCGAGTCGTCATGCGGGATCTCCTCTTTGCGTACGGCTTGCTTGAACCCGGAGTGTAGTGATCCGGACGCTGCGGCGCCCAGGCCGGCGGGACCTTCGACTAGGCCCTTCGTCTACCGGGCGGCGCGCCGGATCGCGTCCACGACCATGCCTTCGGTGATCACGATCGGGAGCACCTCCGGCTCGCGGCCCGGATCCGGGCTGTAGACCACGTAGAGGGGCACGCTGCTGCGGCCGAACGCGGCCAGCGCCCTGGTGATGGCGGCGTCGCGCTTGGTCCAGTCGGCCTTCACGAGCGCCACGTCGTGCTCCCGAACGGCCTCCAGCACTGTCTTCGACTCCAGGACCTGGAACTCGTTGTAGAGGCAGGTCGCTCACCAGTCGGCGGTGAAGTCCAGCAGCACCGGCCGCCCCGCCGCGCGATGCGCGGCGATGCGCGCTTCGCTGTACGGCTCCCACTCGACGACCGTGCGCGACGCGGCCCAGATCGGCACTGCGACGCCGACGACGACGAACACGAGCGCGAGCCCGTACCCGACGACGTAGCGCACGCGAGGCCGGCGCGTGACGGCGCCGAAGTGACCGAAGATCCAACACCCCATCGCGACGAACAACAGACCGGCGAGGAGCGCCGACATCCCGTTCACGCCGACCTGCCGGCCGAACACCCACGCAAGCCAGATGGCCGTCGCGAAGATGGGGAACGCCATCACGCGTTTGAACGTGTCCATCCACGGCCCCGGCTTCGGCACCTTCGAGAGCCAGCGGGGAAAGATGGACAACACGACATACGGCAGCGCCATGCCGACACCCACCATCGAGATCACGAGCATCGACGGAACGACCGGCACGGTGAGCGCGTAGCCGAGCGCATAGCCCATGCCCGGCGCCGTACACGGCGTCGCGATGACGGTCGCAAGCACGCCGCTCCAGAACGACCCCGTGTAGCCCTTGCTCTCGATCTTCCCGGCGGCCTTGCCGGCCACGTTCATCAACCCGGCGCCGAACTCGAACACGCCGACGAGGTTGAGGCCGATGAGCATCAGCAACACGGTCATGCACGCGACGAAGATCGGATCCTGCAGTTGGAATCCCCAACCGAGCCCTTCGCCCGCGAAGCGAAACGCCTGCAGCAACCCGCCGAGCACGAGGAACGACGCGAGCACGCCGATGCCGAAGGCGTACCCGTGACGCCGTACGCGCGCCGGCTCGTCCTGCGCGTTCTGGACGAAGCCGAGGATCTTGATCGAGAGCACCGGAAGCACGCACGGCATGACGTTCAGGATCAGCCCACCGACGAGCGCGAGCAGCAGCGCCTGCCAGATGGAGCCCTCCGGCTCCGCCGGGGCCGGCGCGGCGCCGTCGACCGGCGCGTCGACGCGGAACGCAACCGGCCCGTCCGCCGCCTGGATGACAAGCACGCCTCGGAGCCGATCCGGTGCGCGGTCCAATCCGCTCGCTTCCTCGAGCCGAAGCGTCAGGCGCTCGCCGCTGCGCGTCGCCTTCTGCTGCGCCGCCCCTTCGATCGCCTCCTCGTACGGGAAGAAGAGCGCGTCGCCGCCGAAGCGCGCCGCGTCGGCCTGAAGCACCAGCGCGCCGTCCTCGCGCCGCACGCTCACGTCGCCCTCCAGGTCGCGCGGCTGCGCACGGTCGGCCGCGGCGAACGCGGCGGTCCAGCGCGCGTCCGGTCGCGCCTGCCCCACCGGCAGCGTCAAGGCCAGCGTCGCCTCGACGGGGACGCATTCCTCCTGGCAAACCAGCGCGTAGAAGTCGCCGCGAATCGTCACCGTGTCGCCGTCGATGGTCTCCGGCACCGTGATCGTCACGGGCAGAAGCACGTCGCCCTCGTACCCGTAGTTCGCAATCGGCCCGTAGAGGAACCGCGAAGGCGCCGGCCACAGGATCGGCCCGGCCGTGAAGCCGGCGGGCAGCTCCCACGCCATGTCCAGCGGGTCGCCCGAGTCGCCGGGATTCTGCCAATAGACGTGCCACTCGTCGTCGGTCTCGATCTTCAGTCCCACGCGCAGCGGCTTCCCCGGCTCGACGTGGGTGCTCGCCGCGATCAGCTCGACCTCGAGGTGCTCGAGCTCGGCGGACGCTCGGTCCTCGGCCCGGACGGCGGGCGCGGCGAGCAGGACCGACGCGGCTGCGAGCAGGAGGACGAGGAAGCGCATGGGCGGGCGGCCGAATTGTAGGCGGTCTTGAACCCGGTCGTGAGACGCGACTCGCACCGCCACCGGGCTAAGATCACGCCCCTTGGACCCGAACCGCACCATGCACCTCCTGGGCGAGGCCCTGAAGGGGGACGAGATCGCCCAGGGCGAGCTGCTCGAGCGGCTCCGGCGGCGGCTGGTGATCTGGGCCGCCACGCGGATGTCGTACGACCTCAAGACCAAGGTCGAGCCGGAGGACATCGCCCAGGAGGTGCTACTGAAGCTCCACAAGGCCCTTCCGGCGTTCAGCGGGCAGGGCGAGCGGGTGTTCTTCGGGTGGGTCTTCAAGGTCGCGGAGAACCACATCCGGGACGAGGTCGACTACCACGCGGCGAAGAAGCGCCAGCGCCCGCCCACCATCCGGCGCTCGTTCTCGCAGACTACGCCGTCGATGGCCGCCGCCCGCACCGAGCAGGCCCGCCGGGTCAAGCAGGCGATCTCGACGCTGCCGGAGGACTACCGGCGCGTCATCCAGCTGCGCCGGATCGAGCACCAGGAGGTGAAGGAAGTCGCCGCCCTGATGGAACGATCCGAGAACGCCGTTCGAACCCTGTACTGTCGCGCGCTCAAGGCGCTCGGGGCAGAAATCAGGGCTTTGGAAAGAAACGCCGCAACATCGGACGACGGATTCCGCTCTGAGGGGTGATGAACGAACACGACCGCATTCTGGGTGAGTGTCTCGAGGACTACGACCGCCGCAGGCGAACAGGGGTCGACACGCATCCCGATCAGTACCGCGAGGTGCTGGGCGCCGGTTTCACGGAGTTCGAGGAGCTGCTCAAGGCCGAGGAAGCGCTCGACAAGGCGATGGAGCCGGAGATCCCGGACGACGAGTTCCCGAAGGCGTTCGGAGCGTACACCCTTCTCGCGGAGCTCGGCCGCGGCGCGGTCGGCATCGTCTACAAGGCGCGCCACGAGGGCCTGGGGCGCGACGTCGCCCTGAAGGTGCTCCGCGCCGGCTTCGACGAGAACGACAATGCCCGCGAGCGCTTCCGGCGCGAGGCGCGGGCGTGCGCCCAGGTGCGCCACGATCACATCGTCGACATCTACGAGGCGGGAGAGGTCGACGACCGCCCCTACTACGCGATGACGCTCCTCGACGGCGAGCCGCTCTCGACGCAGGTCCGCGAAGGCCGGACCATGGATCCCAAGACGATGGCCGCGGCCATGGCGGACATCGCCGACGCGTTGCACGCGCTGCACGAGCGGGAGATCGTCCACCGCGACGTCAAGCCGTCGAACATCATGATCGAGCCGAACGGGCGCGCGGTGCTGGCGGACTTCGGCCTCGCGCGTAGTGCACAGAGCGCGAAGATGACGCGCACGGGTGACGCTCTGGGGACGCCGCTCTACATGAGCCCCGAGCAGATGAAGGGCGACGGCCGCAGCATGGACGGGCGCACCGACGTCTACGGACTCGGCGCGACGCTGTACGAGCTGGCGAGCGCGAAGCCTCCGTTCGAGGCGGCGGACCTGAGCACGTTGATGGGCATGGTGATCAGGGAGCGGCCGAGGGCCCCGCGCCAGCTCAACCAGACCACGCCGCCCGATCTCGAGCGCATCATCCTCAAGTGCCTGGAGAAACGCCCCGAAGACCGCTACGCGACTGCGGCGGACCTGGCAGCGGATCTACGCAAATTCGCCAGGGGCGAGAAGGTCGCCGGCCGTCCCGTCTCGCGCGCGCGCCGCGGTCTGCGAACGCTGACGGACCACCCGATCGCCCTGGCCGCCTCCGTGCTCATCGCCGTCGGCGCTGTGATCTTCTTCGCGACGAAGCCGCCCGCCGACGCGCGAATCAAGCTCGCCACGCTGCCGTCGGGTGAGGTCTCGATCAACGACGGCGAATGGCAGCCGACGCCCTTGAGCGTCAGCATGGCGCCCGGCACGGTGCGCGTGGCCATGCGCGCCGAGGGCTTCCGCGATCGCACGGTGGCGTTCGAAGCGAAGGCCGGCGCGGACATCGAGAAGGAGTACGCGCTGATCGTCGCCGACAACGGGGACGAGCAGGCGCTCGAGCGATTCGCGAAGGCGCACGGGTTCGGTGCGGTGCGGCTTGCCAAGCTGGACCGGCACCGCGGCAGCGCCGACGCGCCGCAGGTCGCGCTCCTGTATCCCCGCGGGAACGTGCGTGCGGAAGACCTCGATCTGTGCCGCGTCGATGCGTCGGACCTGGTCGAGGGCCACATCATGTTCCGGTCGGGCGAGCGCGAGCTCGGGCGCATCCCGTTCGCGCCCGAAGACGCTGAGAACGTGCTGACGATTCCCGCGACGGTGCGTGACGGCGCGCGGCCCGGCGAGAGCGTGACGTGGAGCTTCGAGTCGGCCGACGGCGGGGACGCGGTCACCGCCGCCTTCACGGTGCGCGCGGCAGAGGCGCTCAACGAGCGGCTCGCCGAGGTCGAGACGACGCTCGCCGACAAGGCCTCCATGCAGACCGCGGGGATCCGCGCCTATCTGCGCGCGCAGGTCCTGCTCTCCGGCGGCTTCGACACCGCGGCGTTCCGCACGCTCGCCGAGGCGCGCGCGGCCGGCGCCGAGGAAGCCGTCGTCGTCAAGCTGCAACTCGAGTCCCTGCGGCGGCTGATCGAAGGGGACGACGGCAAGCTCGGCGACCTGCGCGCCGGCGAAGAGCTGCTCGCAGCAGTGGACGCGCTGAAGCGCTAACATCTGCGGCCATGTGCAGCCGCCCGACGTCTCTCGCGACCGCCGCGGCTGCGATCCTCCTGCTTGCGGCGTGCTCGACGCCGCGCCTGAACGACGAACGGGTCACGGCGCCATTCGCACAGCGGCTCGCGGAACGCTCGCTGCTTCGCGCGGAGCGGGACACCGTCACGAATCGCTTGCCCGGCGAACCGCCGGTCACCGTCGCCGGCGAGTTTCTGCACACGGCGAACGGCCCCTCGGACACGCTGATCGTCTGCTTGTCCGGCATTCTCGCCGACCGCTCGACGTGGCGCTTCCTCGCCGGCCCGCTCGGCCGTACGCACGACCTGCTGCTCGTCGATCCGCCGGGCTGCGGAGGAAGCTCCGCGCCGGACCCCGCCACGCTCGGCCCGGACGGCTACTCGCCGACCTGGTTGGCGCGGCACAACCTGCTGGCGTTGCGCGGTTGGTCGGCGAAGCGCGGCGACGACCGCAAGATCGTGTTCGTTGCGCACTCCCTCGGCGCGACCGTCGTGCTGCGCATGCTCGGGGATCCGGCGCTGCGCGAGGAGTTCGCCGACGTGCGGGAGCGCATCGCGCGCATCGTCTTGATCGCGCCGGCCGACGTCGCGGTCGAGGAGATCAACCCGATGTTCCAGGAGGTCGCGGAGATCGCGGACTGGCAGATCCGCTTGTCGAGCGCGTTGGGCATCCTGCGACACAAGGTCGAGAGCGGTGTGTACGAGGCGGTCGTGCGACCGCGAGAGCGGGCGTTGCAGGCGGAGGCGGACCGCATCATCTGCATCCTCGGCAACCGCGCCGCCCGGCGGGCGACCCAAGCGATGCTGGTTCGATTCCGCCCGACCAACGACTGCTTCGAGCCCATCTGGCCGGCGATCCGCGAGCAGGAGGCCCATTACGCCAACGTCGACGTGCCCTGTCTGATCGTATGGGGCCGGTTGGACGAGACGCTTCCGGTCGCGATGGGACGCAAGCTGCAAAAACAGATCCCCGGCGCCGTTCTCTGGGAGGTGCCCGACAGCAAGCACTCCCCGCACCAGGAGCGGGCCGACGAGGTCGCGCATCGCATCGTCGCGTTCACCGACGTGACGCCTCCCTGACGACGCCCCTCGATTCGATCGGACCGCGGGCGGGGACTGCGTGGAGATCGGGAGCTCCGGGCTAGCATTGGCGTGCATGTGGGCCGTGCTCCTCCTCGTCGGATACCTGATCGGTTCGATCCCGATGGCGTACGTCGCGGTCCGCCTGTTCCATCGCAAGGACGTCAGCCAGGAGGGATCCGGCAACGTCGGCGCGCTCAATGCGTTCCGCGTGTCGAAGTCGAAGTGGCTCGGCGCCGCCGTCGTGCTGCTGGACGCGGCGAAGGGCGCCGCGGCGGTGCTGACGACGCGCGCGATCGGCGGCGAGGGCGACCTCGCCTGGCAGTGGTGGACCAACGGCCTGGGGCTCTTGGGCGCGTTGGCGGGACACAACTACAACGTCTGGCTCTCCCTGCGCGCGAGGAAGCTGACCGGCGGCAAAGGGTTCGCGTCGTTGGCCGGCAGCGCGCTCGCCTGCATGCCCTGGCTCGTGCCGATCTGGCTGGGCGTCCTGGGCATCGGACTCGTCGGCTTCTGGGTGTGGCTCGGCGTGAAGGACGAGGCGCCATCGAGCGCGGTCGCGACGTTGTGCATGCCCGTGGCGGCGAACGCGTTGTACGGCTGGACGCCGTCCGTGATCTGGGCGATCGCGGTCGTCGTCATCGCGCCGAAGGTGTGGCCCGATCTGAAGCAGGTGTACCGCGAAGCGTACGGCAGCGACGAGCCTGCCCCTCCGCCGTCATGACGTCGTGAAGTCGACGCCGGCGAGGATGGACGCCGTCAGGTACACCGCGATGCCGGCGACCAACAACGCGTTCCACCACCAGCGCCACGCGAACGATACGCCGAGCTTCTCATTGCGCGCCGCGTAGACGAACCGCGGCCACGCCAACGCCACCGTACTGCAGATCCAGGCGACGAACCGCACGCCTGCGTCCGTGATGTACGAGTACCCGATCGCCGGCAGTAGGAACACGGCGGCGCACGCGAGCACCCACGCTGCGTGCGTGAGCGCGCGCAGCCGGGGCGCGCCGGCCAGCAGTGCGTGCACGACGGGCGGCAACCAGCAAAGCCCGAAGCCGACGGTCAGCCAGATGCCCGCCGGGTACGCGTTCGGTCCTCGGATCGCGACCGATCGCAACGCGAACCACTGCGCGACGACCAGAGCAAACGCCCCCGTCAACACCACGAACGCCAGCTGATAGCCGGCGTGGTCGTCGGGATCGCAGTCGCACGCAATCCCCATCGGCCGCGGCGGCGCGATCGCGCGGCGGTTGTACGCGGTCAATCGGTAGAAGAACGTCAGCAGCCAGACGAAGGGCGGCACGGACAGCAGCGCCGCCCCCCACCGAAACCACGTGTCGCGCCAGAGCCACAGGATGCCGCGCGCGCCTGTGCGGATCTCGCCCGACGCGGCATCACGGACGGCGATCTCGTTGTGGATGCCGGCGTCGCGCAGCGCCGCGGCCGTGTCGCCCTCGAAGAGCTGGAACGGCTCTCGCCGTTCCTCCGGCACCCAACCCAGCCGGACGAAGGTGCGGGACAACGACTCGCACATGGGGCAGTCGCCGTCGTAGACGAGGACCTTCCCCGATTGGACCGCGGGCGATTGGGAACCGTCCAAGGACATACCGGATTGTAGTCGCGCGGCGGTAGCCCCAGGGCTCGGTCACGAGACGAATTCCACGTGCCGAGACGCAACTGCAATCGTTGCTAGGATCGGGCGTGGCAGGCAGTCCGGCAGCCGGTCACGATCCCGGGGGGTGTCCAATGGGCCCGAACGCCACGCGTTCCTCGCCGTCACTGCGTCTTGCGTCGCGGTGC
>CBDCWP010000010.1:0-230298 GCA_965223505.1 Planctomycetota bacterium | reverse complement strand
TCTCGTCCTCGAACGGCAATGCCGTGGTGTCGGCCACCTGGAACGTCGCGCGGCCGTTCGCCTTCTCATCCGCGACGCGCAACATCTCCGGGGCGAAGTCCGTGCCCACGACGCGGCGCGCCCCGCCGTCCGCGATCGCCAGCGCCAGGTCGCCCGTTCCGCTGCACGCATCCAACACCTCCTCGGTGCCCTGCAGATCGAGCATCTCGACCGCCGTCTTGCGCCACTGCGTGTCGATGTTCGCGCTCAGGACGTGATTGAGCAGGTCGTAGGTGGGCGCGATGCGGTCGAACATCTGCGACACGCGCCGGCCACGCTTGCGCGTCTCCTCGTCGTCGAACCGCAGCCGGGTGTTGTCGGTGATCACCGTCACGATGTGCGGAGTCTAAGGGAGCGCGCCTTCGACGACCCTTCCGGGTCTGGACGGAACCCACCCCCGTATCTTGGGGGCATTGCAGCCAAAATCCTCCACCGGTTGCGCCTGGGGGCGGGTCGGGCTACCTTGCGGGTCCCTCCTCTTCCACGAGTGCCCCGCCCGCCATGTCCGAGTCGCCCGAACGTGCCGCTGTTCCGCCGGAAGCCGACCCGTCGTCGGACGCGCTCGACCCCTCGCTGGAGGCCGGTGGCTTCGCCGAGATGGCGAGCGAGCGCCGAACCGGGCTGGAGACGCTGCTTCGACCGCAGCGCATGGACGAGTTCCTCGGGCAGCCGTCGGTCGTCGAGAACCTGTCGCTCGCCATCCGCGCCGCGCGCGGACGCGACGAGCCGCTCGATCACCTCCTGCTCTCTGGGCTTCCCGGACTCGGCAAGACGACGCTCGCGCACCTGATCTCGAACGAGTCGGGCGCCACCTTGCACGAGGCCGCCGCGCCGACGCTGCAGCGCGCCGCCGACCTCGCGGGGTTGCTCACCCGGCTCGAGCGTGGCGACGTGCTCTTCATCGACGAGATCCACCGCCTACCCCCTGCGGTCGAGGAGTACCTCTACGCGGCGATGGAGGACTTCGTCATCGACATCCTCATCGACCAGGGGCCGGGGGCGCGCAGCGTACGCATCGACCTCCCGCGCTTCACGCTGGTCGGCGCGACCACGCGCGAAGGTCTGCTCTCGGCGCCGTTGCGCAGTCGCTTCGGCATTCACGAACGCCTCGAGCCGTACGAGAGCGACGTCCTCGGTGAGATCGTCATCCGCTCCGCCGGCATACTCGGCGTCGGGATCGATCCCGACGCTGCGGCGTACCTGGCCGAGCGCAGTCGCGGAACCCCGCGCGTCGCCAACCGGTTCCTGCGCCGCGTGCGCGATCTCGCGCAGCTCGAGGCCGCCAATCACATCACGGAGGAGGTCGCCGCCGAGGGACTGCGTCGCATCGGCGTGGACGCACATGGGTTGACCCGCGTGGACCGATTGATCCTGAAGACCATCGCCCGCGCCGGGGGACGGGCGCTGGGGCTCAAGACGATCGCCGGGGCCGTCGGCGAGGACGAGCGCACGCTCGAGGACGTGTACGAGCCGCATCTGTTGCGCGAGCACCTCGTCGTCAAGACGCCCCAAGGACGCCGGCTCACGCCGCGAAGCGTGCGACTCTTCGGCGGACCTGACCATCCGAGCGACGAAACCGGGATGCTTCCGCTTTGAGTCGCCGGATCACCGGAGTCGCGCTCCTGCTGTTCGCCTTGGGCGGATGCGGTGACCCGTACGACGTTCCGCTGCTCGCGGGGACGGAGTCCCCCATCATTCGCGTGTTGCTCGGCAGAGCGCGTACGCAGGGCAACCTCCGCGTGAAGAGTCAGAGCTGGGACGTGCGCTCGACGGGCGGCCGGGCGTACGCGCGGAAAGGGCACGGCGATCTCAGCACGGTCATTCAGGTGGGCGGAGCGGGAATCGTCTTTCGCGGCGTCGACACCGGCGCGACCTCGCTGCGCATCCGTTGCGGCGAGGCGTTCGATCTCGACGGCGCGATGTACGAAGGCGAGCTCATCGTCCACCGCCGCGGCGCGAAGCTCGAGTTCATCAACGAGCTCGACATGGAGACGTACGTGGCGGGCGTCGTCGGGAACGAGGTCGGACCCGACGCGAAGGCCTCGACGTATCGCGCCCAGGCCGTGACGGCCCGCACGTACGCCTACATTCGCATCACGCGCTCCGGCGCGCGGCGCAAGCCCTATCACCTGTTCGACGACGCGCGCAGCCAGGTCTACCGGGGACGTTCCCCGCGGTACGGCGTTCCCTATCGCGACATGGTGCGCGCGACGCGCGCGACGCGCGGCGTCATCCTCACGTGGAAGAGCCGTCCGTTCCCCGCGTACTACGCCTCGACGTGCGGCGGCCACACGACGGACGCCCGCACGTCGCAGCTCGACCCGGGCCACGCGGACGAGCTGCTGCGCGGCGTGCCGTGCCGGTGGTGCAAGACCAGCAAGTACTTCGAGTGGCCCCCGAAGGTCATCGGCGAGGACCAGCTCATCGCGTCGCTTCGGCGCATCAAGCGCAAGGTCTCGAAACCGATTCACGACATTCGCGTGATCGAGCGCGGCCGCGGCGGCTGGGCGGCCAAGGTGCGCATCGTGCACGGCGCGTCGCGAACGCCCCTCGACATCACCGGACCCGAGTTCCGGCGAGCGGCCGGTACGCGCAGCCACAACATCCGCTCCATCGACCGCGCCGGCGGCGGTTGGCGGATCGCGGGTCGCGGGTGGGGCCACGGGGTCGGCATGTGCCAATGGGGCGCCATCGAGATGGGCCGCGCAGGCGCCAGCGAGACCGAGATCCTGCGCTACTACTACCCGGGCGTGTCCTTCACGAAGGTCTACTAACCCCACAGGTCGCAGGATGCGACGCCGAGTCGGCGCGATGCCGCCGTGGTGTCCTGTTTCGCGGCAACCGTCGCGCGTTGTAACCCGAATGTTCACGCTCCCGCCCACACCCGCACTCGTCATCGAAGCGGCCACCGGCGAGCAGGCGCTGCACGCCTGCGACGAGCGTCAAGCGCCCATTGACGCGCTCGTCACCGACGTCGTGATGCCGCACATGAGCGGACGCGAGCTCGCCGAGCGCGTGCAGAGCCTGCGCCCGGAGGTCAAGGTCCTCTTCGTGTCGGGATACACGAGCGACGCCCTGCAGCGCTATGGCGTCGACCAGGGCGAGGTCGCCTTCCTGCCGAAGCCGTTCGCCCCCGGCGAACTGACCCATCACCTCCAGGATCTGCTGAATCGCTCTCCTTGCGAAGCGTGACGGCGGCGGTTCCCGCCGCCATCATCCGGGGATGCCCCGGCATCCAGACCTGAATTGGCGCGAACAGGCGCGCGTGGGCCGAGCCCGCGCAGCCTCCTTCGACACGCCCCACGGGACGGTGCAAACGCCTGCCTTCATGCCGGTCGGCACGCGCGCGTCGCTCAAGGGCCTGACGAACGCCCAGATCGAGACGATCGACCCAGAGGTCGTCCTCGCGAACACGTATCACCTGCATCTTCGGCCGGGAGAGAGCGTGATTCGCGACATGGGCGGCCTGCACGCGTTCGCCGGCTGGGACCGCCCGCTGCTCACGGACTCGGGCGGCTATCAGGTGTTCTCCCTGTCCAAGCGCTCGACGGTGAGCGACCACGGGGTCCGCGTTCGCAGTCATCTCGACGGCGCGCCCATCGAGCTCGGACCGGTGGAGGTCATGCGCATCCAGGAAGCGCTGGGCGCCGACATCGTCATGGCGTTCGATCACTGCCTGGCGCTACCCGCCGGTCGAGACGCGCTCGAGGACGCCGTCGAGCGTACGACGCGGTGGACCCGACGGTGCGCGGAGGTGCGCACGCGCGACGATCAGGCGCTGTTCGGCATCGTGCAGGGGGGCACCGACGAGGCGTTGCGGGAACGATCCGCGCGCGACCTCGTCGAGCTCGACCTTCCCGGCTACGCGATCGGCGGCTTGGCCGTCGGCGAAGGCGGGGCGCAGATGCGCGCCACTTGGGCGTTCACGACGCCGCTGCTGCCCGCGGACCGACCCCGGTACCTGATGGGCGTGGGCGAGCCCATCGACCTACTGGACGCGATTCACGCCGGCCTCGATCTGTTCGATTGCGTGCTGCCGACCCGCAACGGGCGGCGCGGTCACCTGTTCACGCGCGACGGCCCGATCCGCATCGCGTCCCGCGCCTACGAGCGCGACGCGTCGCCCCTGGATCCAGAGTGCGCGTGCGAAGTCTGTCGCACGCACTCCCGCGCGTACCTGCGCCACCTGTTCCAGGTCAAGGAACACAGCGCGGTCACCTTGGGGTCGCTGCACAACACGACCTTCCTCGTCGCGCTCGTGCGCGAGGCGCGTGCGCGCATCGTGGAAGGGACGTTCGACGCGTGGCGAGCGGCCTTCACGGAGCGCTATCGCCTCGGGGAGGAACGCTGGGCGCGCACGCACGCCGCGGATCCGCACGGCGCCGCCCGCAGCAAGGCGGCGCGCGCCGCGCAAGATGCGCGCAGGCCGGATTGACGTCCGGCTACTCGACCGACTCCGACCGGACGATGTCGTCCGCCGTTCCGGACTCGGCATCCGGGCCGTCGCAGCGCAAGGTGTAGCTCGCGTCGTCGTGGCGCTCGTACCGATACACCTGCCCCCACGGGTCGACCGGCGTTCGATCGACCTCGTCCGGAACGATGCGCGGATCGTCCGGGTCGCGCGGCTCCGCGATCTCGCCCAGCGTCACGGGCAACCGGCCATGCGCCGCGTGAAACGCCGCGATCTGTTCGACGATCTCGTTCATGCGGCCGCGCGCAACACTGCCGTCGAGACCGGCCGCGTGCGCCGCCCCGTCGTCGCGCCAGGCCTCGTCCTCGTCGCCGTCCATCCAGTCGATGGACTCCTCGGTGACCTCGTCCGCGCCTACGGCGGGCAGGACGTCGTCGATCGCCTTGCGCTCGCCGCACGCGCAGACGAGGCACAGGCAGCAGACGAGGACGAGTACGCGCATGCCCCCATTGTAGGTGAGCGCAGCGCGAGGTCCCGTTCGGGACGCGCTCACCGCTTGATCTTCAACACCTCGACCACCGGCAACCCGAACGTGCGTTCGCCCGGCATCTTGCCTTCGATGGTGCGGACCTCTTCGACCGCGTTGCCCTTGAGATCCGGGTAGGGCAGCGGGCCCCCGGTCGTGAGCCGCAGTACGTACTTGGGCTGGTTGCCCACCCAGAGCACGTAGAAGCCGCCCCCCTTCCACTTGGGCGCGGACTCCCAGCGAACGACGCCCTTGCAGGTCACGGCCGCGACCTTCTTCTCGAGCGGTTCCTCCGGGTCGGTCATCAGGCCGCGCAATCGCGCGACCTCGGCGTCCTTACGCGCGACGCGCACCTCGATCTCCGCCTCCAGGTCGTCGCGCAGCGCGCCGGCCAGGCGCAGAACACGCGCGTTCGCCTTGCGCGCATCCCGCACGGCTTCGTCGAGCGTGTCGGCGAGGCGCACGATGGGCGCGCGATCCCAGCCGCCCTTGAGGCGCAGACGATAGAGCTTGTCCTGCACCGCGCCCATCACGTTCGCAAGCGCAGCGCTGTCGACCGCTTCCACTTCCTTCGTGCGCGCCTTGGCCATGAGCTCGAGCTGCCGCGCGCGGCCTTCACGCGCCTTGGCAAGCAACGCGTCGTGCTCTTCGATGGAGCCGAGCTCCTCGACGTAGTCCGCGTGGATGTACGCGCGGACGTGCTCCGGCGCGAGGATCCAGACCCACGCCCCCTCCTTGCGCAATACCGGAAGGACGTCACCGCCGACGACACGGTCGCGGAACACCCCCGGTTCGGGCTTGCCGACCTGAGGCGGGTAGACGCGGAGGTTCACGCGGGAGCCCGTGACACGCACCGACGCCGCATCGACGTCTTCGACGTACTTCGCCGAGATCACCGCGGGAAACCCGCTCGGAATCCTGACGCCGACCCACTCGGGAACGCGCTCGACGACGACGAGCGTCGCCCCGCTGTCGAGCTGCATGACGGGGGCGTTGTCGATCCGCGGACCGACCCGCACGTTGACACGTCTCCCGCGAACCGTCGCGACGGCGTGGCTCGCCGGTTCGGGCGCGCTCTCGGTCAGCTGCGCGTCCTTCGGCGGCGCGGTCTCTTCGTCGCCGGCGTACACGGGCATGCCGGCCGCGACGAACAGGAACGACACGGTGAGGAACCAACGGTTGAATGTGCGCATGACTTGATCGCCCCGTCGCCCTGCGCGGCAGGGGTTGCCGCGAACGGACGACCCGGGGACACTCCTTCGGAATCACCCCAGAAGGTACCGATGCCCTCAGACGACGCCCCCGCGGCCGCGCCGCGCGACCGAACGCCGGAGATGTTCGCCGACGCGCCGTTTCCGTACATGCGCTGGGCGAAGGCGAACCTCCCGATGTCGGATCCGCAGAGTCTGGGGCTCAGCGGGGTCCAGCGTCCGGCGTGCGCGGACGTTCCGGGCCTGCCGGCGCCCGACGCCGGCGAGCCGGCGGCGGAGCTTCGGGCGGCGCTCGCGGATCGCTACGGCGTCACGCCGGACGGCGTTCACCTCGCCGCCGGCAGCTCCGGCGCCAACTTCCTGGCGTACCTCACGTTCGCGCGCGGGGCGCACGTCGCAGCCGAGGTGCCCGCCTACCAGGCGCTGCACGCGCTGGCCGGCGTCGTCGGCGCCGGGCTCTCGACCTTCGAGCGCGTGCCGGAGAACGACTGGCGCCTCGATCCCGCCGGTCTGCAGGCCGCGCTGCGCTCGAACACGCGGCTCATCGTCGTGACCGACTTGCACAACCCCAGTGGCAAGCGCCTTCACGACGACGACTTCGCGCTGCTGACGGCGGCGGCGGAGGAACACGACGCGATCGTTCTCGTCGACGAGGTCTACCTCGACTTCGATCCGCTCGACCGGAAGAGCGCCGCAACCCGCCACCCCCGCGCGCTGATCACCAACAGCCTCACCAAGGTGCACGGGCTGTCGGAGCTTCGGGCCGGCTGGCTCCTCGGCGACCCGCGGTACATCCGAACGCTCCGGGAGATGGACGACCTCGTCTATCCGAATCCGCCCGAGCTCCCCTGCCGGCTGGCGGCGACGTACCTCGCGCACGCCGACGCACCGCTCGCGAACACGCGCGCACGCGCTGCGGCGCGCTGCGAGCGGGTGGACGCTTGGGTGAGCGCCACCGACGGCCTCGCGTGGGTGAAGCCCGACGCGGGCATCACCGGTTTCGTGCGACTCCCGCCGGGGACCGACGACGTCGTCCTCGTCGACAGGCTCGACCGCGAATACGGCGTGCGCGCCGTACCGGGCACGTTCTTCCAACGGCCGGGCTGGTTGCGCATCTCGTTCCTCGTAGACGAGGAGCGCCTCGAGCACGGCTTGCGCGCCGTCACCGGCGCGCTTCAGGGCGGGCAATGAGCGCCTCCGGCCGGCTCGATCGCGTTCTCGTCGCCGTGCTGCTTGCGGCCGTCTGCTGCTGGATGGTGCGCGCGCACTGGGAGAACGTCGACCAGCCGAAGATGGCGGCGAAGCAACGGCTGCACCGGCAGGTGCTGGAGAACGACGCGCCGGACCCCTATCAGTACAAGCTCTGGCTCATCAGCGGGCTGTTCGACGCCACGCAGTCGGTCTTCGACGGGCCGCTGTTCGACGACGTGCGCGGGAGCACCGGCCAGAACGCGCTGGGCATCTTGTTCTACGCGAACACATTGCTGTCGCTCGCGTTCCTCGTGCTCCTGCATCACCTGTGGTTGCGCGCGTACTTCGACGCCAAGATCGCGTCCGTCGGGTGCTTGGCGTTGGCGGCGCTCGCCAACGTGCTGTTCCTGAACTTCTATCACCATCCTTACGAGTTCTGGGGCCTCGGGCTCTACTGCCTCATGTGCCGCGGCGTGGCGAAGGCGTGGCCCTGGTGGGCGCTCGCCCTGCTGGGCCTCGTCACCGGTCTCGTGTACGAGAAGCACTTCCTCGTCGCCGCGCTCTGGGGCGTGTTGGCCCTCAGGCAAGGGCGCGCGTTCTGGCCGTCCTTGGCCCGGGGCGTGGCCATTCTGCTCGCGTGCTTGGTCGTCCCCGTGGTGGTGCGGATCCACCTCGGCCCCGACCGCGCGATGGTCGACGGCGACACGCCCCTGTCGGTGCAGAAGTGGGATCTCGTCGCCTGGTATCAGCTTCCGTACGTGCTGCCGTTCCTGTTGATCCTGCTGATCCGCTTCCGCGCCGTTCCGGCGTGGGTGCGGTTGCTCTGGGTCTACTTCCCGCTGCTCGTCGCGGCCTACGCGAGCCAGAGCTACATCCTTCACGAGGTGCGTTCGTTCTGGGCGCTGACGCCGGTTTTCACGGCGACGCTGTGCGCATGGCTCGCGCATGCGACGCAACGACGCGACGAACCGTCGACAGATCTAGCTGCCGGATGACCAGGCGCGCTGCGCTGCATCGAGAACGCGACGCACGGGGACGTCGTGCTCGTCGGCGAGCTTGCGCGCGTCCTCGAACTCGGGCGTGCCCTCGGCGCCGTCCGGCGTCTCGCGCACCTTGATGCGGACATCCCCCCACGGTGTGGCGACGGTCTCGTGGCGCCGGGCTAGCACGGTGCGTCGTACGGCGTGCCTGCGCACCCCGAGCGTCGGCGTCTCCCGAAAGAGCACGGTTTCGATGCGCGCGGCATCTTCCGGTCGTACGAGCACCGACAACACCGCGCCTTGACGGCCCTTCTTCATCGTGGCGGGCGTCAACCAGGCATCGAGCGCGCCTTCTTCGAGCACGCGCTCAAGGGCGCGGGCGCTGACCTGCGCCGTCGCGTCGTCGAGGTTCGTCTCGAGCTGAACGGCTTCGGACGGCGGGGCCTCGGACGCGACATCCCCGACGACGAGACGAACGACGTTGGGTAGACGCGTTCGCGTCAAGGTGCCGGCGCCGAAGCCCGTTGCCGACGGCACGAAGCCGGCGGGCACGCCGTCGCCCGACGCGAGCGCTCGCACGAGCGCCGCCCCGGTCGGCGTGACCTCCTCGTACGTGGCGTCGCTGGGCGTCGTCGGCCGTCCCTCCATCAAGAGCGCCGTCGCGGGCGCCGGGAGCGCCATGTCGCCGTGCGCCGCGTGAACGCTACCCCGTCCCCACGGGAGCGGCGACACGCGCACCTCCTCGACCCCCAGCGCGTGCAGCCCGAGGCACGTACCGGCGATGTCGACCAGCGCGTCGTCCATCCCGACCTCGTGGAAGTGGACCTCGTCGGCCGGCTTGCCGTGCACGCGGCCTTCGGCGTCCGCGAGGGCGACGAACGTGTCCCGGGCCCAGGAGAGCGGTGGCGTGTCGAGGTCGCCGAGCCGCGAGAGGATCGCGAGCACGTCCTTCAGCGTCCGATGCGTGCCGTGGCCGTGCCGATGCTCGTCGTGCGCGTGCGCGTCTTCGTCGCCCTCGATCACCTGGCCGTTCTTGCGCACGTCGACCTTGGTCGCGCGCAGGGCGCCGCGATTCACCCTCTGCGCCGTGACGGTGACGCCGTCGAGCCGCAGTCGCCGGACGACGTCCTCGAGCGTGGAGAGCGGGAGTCCGGCGTCGACGAGCGCCCCGAGGAACATGTCGCCCGCACAGCCGGCGGCCGCATCGACGAACGCGACGCGGGTCATGACCTCAAGCGCTCCACGTGGATGTCCGAGCCGACCGACAGGTGCAGCGCGTCCGCGGCGCGGCCGCCGTTCACGGCGACCTCCAGGTGGTCCCCGCTCCCGAAGTACACCATCGCGACGCCTGCGTCGACGTCACAGAAGGTGTCCGCGATCTGGTTGATGAAGGCGCTGCCGACACGGACACGAATGTTCTCGGGCTCCCCGAGGTCGAGCACGGCCGACTTGTGGATGTTGGTGATCAGATTGCCGAAGCGGTCCTCGACGAGCACACGCCCCAGGATGGCGTCCCCGTTGCGAATCGGACCGGTCACGGCGGACACGACGCTCTCCGCCGCCGGACCGACCTCCTCGAACGAGCCGCCGCACGCGAGATGGGTGGCGACCGGCGCGAAGATGTCCCGACCGTGGAACGTGTTCGAGATGCGCTCGTTCATCAACGCGCGGTTCTCGACGACGCGCAGCTCGATGTCGTGCGCGACGCCATCGTCCTCGGCGCTCGTCAGGTGCGTCAGCAGACCGTTGTCCGGCGCGAGGAAGATGTGGTCCTTCCAGCGCCCGCACAGGATCGCACGGCCGCCGCCGACGCCCGGATCGACGACCGCCATGTGCACGGTGCCCGCCGGAAAGTGGCGGTACGAACGGCGCAGGATGTAGCCGGCCGACTCGATGCCTGCGAACGGACAGTCGTGCGCGACGTCGACGATGCGGATCGGGTGGCTGCCGGCATGACGCAGGATCGTCGCGTGCAGCTGTCCGACATAGACGCTCCCCGGCCCGAAGTCGGTCAGCAGCGAGACGATGCCCGCCGCGCTCACGAGCTTCCTGCTCCGCTCTTGGTCTTCAGCGCGCTGTAGACCTCGTCCGCGTTGTACGACGAACGAACGAAGGGACCGCTGGCCACCGCGAGGAAACCGAGCTCGCGACCGATCTCGCCGTACCGGTCGAACTCCTCCGGCGGCACGAAGCGCTCCACCGGCAGCTGCGTCAGCGTGGGTCGCAGGTACTGTCCCAGCGTCAAGATGTCCACGTGGACGGCGCGCAAGTCCTTCATCACACCGACGAGGTCGTCCTCGGTCTCCCCCAGCCCGAGCATCAGTCCCGACTTCGTGAACTGATCCGCGTGTCGCTCCTTCACGCGCTCGAGCAGACGAAGGCTCCGCTCGTAGCCGGCGCCGGGGCGCACGCGCTTGTAGAGGCGCGGCGCGGTCTCGAGGTTGTGATTGAAGATGTCCGGCTGCGCGTCGGAGACGACGTCGACGAGCGCCTCGTCGCCGCGGAAGTCGGGCGTCAGCACCTCGATCACCGCCTCGGGCAGGCGGGCGCGGATCGCCTGGATCGTGTCGGCGAAGTGGCCGGCGCCCTGATCGGGCAGCTCGTCCCGATCGACACTCGTGACGACGACGTGGCGCAGCTCGAGCCGCGCCGCCGCCTCTGCGACGTGTTCCGGCTCGGCCGGATCGAGCGGGAGCGGCTTGCCCTTGGGCACCGTGCAGAACCGGCAGGTGCGCGTGCAGATGTCGCCCATGATCATGAACGTCGCCGCCTTGCGCGACCAACACTCGTTCAGGTTGGGACAGCGCGCGCTCTGACAGACGGTGTGGAGATCGAGGTCGTCGATCAACGTGCGCACCTGCTGGACGGTGTCCTGCTTGGGGAGCCGCTTCTTGAGCCACGGCGCCAACCGCTTGCGCGGCGCACCGACCGGCTCGAGCGACGGATCCTTGAGAGGATGGACCTGGTGGAGCTCGTCGGCCATACGTTCAATCGTACCGGGGGGGCGTTCCGGCGCCGATCAACGAGCGGACACGAGCAGCCGTTCGTACAGCGCGGCCGTCTCCGCCGCCAGCCGCTCGGGAGCGAACCGACGCGCGGCCACGCCGGCCGCCTTCGCCCCGATGCGCGCGCGCAACTCCGGATCGGACGCAAGGCGGTCGATGGCGGAAGCGAGCGCCGCCGGGTCGTTCGGCGGCACGCACAGACCCGTCTCCTCGTGCGCCACGATGTCCGGCAGGCCGCCCACGGCCGTCACCACGGGCGGCACGCCCAACGCCATGGCCTCCAGCACCGAGATCGGCGTGCCCTCGCTCCGAGACGAGAGAACGAGCATGTCGGCCGCCGCCACGTGCGGCGCCACGTCGTCCACGGCGCCGGGGACACTCACGCGGTCTTCGAGAGCGCGCTGTCTTACGGCGGCTCGCACCGCGTCCAGCAACGGCCCGTCGCCCAGCATCGTGAGCTCGCACGGCGTCGACGTGCGCTCCATGGCCGCGAGCAGCGTCCACGGATCCTTGACCTCCACGAAGCGACCGGTCCAGACGAGCCGCGCCGGTCCACCCTGCGGGCGCTCGACGCCTGCCGCGCCCGCGCGGAACGACGCGATGTCGAATCCCGGCTCGATCACGTGTACGCGCTCGGGCGGCAACACGTCGTGGCGTGTGGCGACGTCGTCGTACTGGCGCTTCGACAAGCAGATCGCGCCGGCGGTCCACGTGCCGAGCCGCCGCTCGGCGAAGCGGGCGGCCGAGCTCTTCAACGCCGAGATGTCGAAGTGATGCCCGTGGAACGTGTGCACGACGGGCGTGCGCGTCATCCGTCCGACGAATCGGCCCAACGCGCCGGCCTTCCCCATGTGCGTGTGGATCAGATCCGGCTCGAACTTGCGCGTCGCGTCGATCACGGCTCGCAGCGCCCGCCAGTCCTCACGCGGGTGAATGCCGCGCTGGAGCGCCTCGATCGGGATGAGCCACGCGCCGGCCGCTTCGAGATCACGCGTGCCGTCGGGTTCGTGCGCGTCGCACCGGCCGTGCAGCACGGGGCCGCGCCAGCCATGCGCTTCGAGGCCCGGCACCAGCGCGCAGAGCTGGCGCAGCGGACCGCCGCGATTGAGCCGCGTCACGATCCGAAGCACACGGCCCAACGAGCTATCCCTTCACCAGCGCGGTTCCGAAGGACGCGATGGCGCGCTGCACGTCGTCGTCGTCGACGTCGTAGTGGGTGACGAAGCGCAGCGTGTCCGGACCGGTCGCGAATGTGAGCACGCCGTCCGCTTTCATCGCCTCGACCATCTTCGCGGCGTCGTGACCCTCGGCCTGGATGAACACGATGTTCGTGTCCACGTCTCCGTAGACCGACGTGACATTCGGGTACTGGCACATGCCCGCCTTCAGCTCCTTCGCGCGACGATGGTCCTCACCGAGCTTGGGCCGCTGCTGGTGCAGCCCGACCAGCGCGGGCGCGGCCAGGACGCCGACCTGGCGCAAGCCGCCGCCGAACAGCTTGCGCGTCTCGCGGGCGCGGTCGATGAACGCACGGTCGCCCACCAAGGCGGATCCGGCGGGTGCGCCCAGCCCCTTCGAGAAGCAGACGCTGATCGTGTCCGCCAGCCTCCCGTAGTCGTCGACCGGCGTGTCGGTCGCTGCGGCGGCGTTCCAGATGCGGGCGCCGTCCAGGTGGACGGCGGCGCCGCGCTCCCTCGCCGCGTCGTGCAGCTTGCGCATGTGCGCAAGGGGCACGACCGAGCCGCCGTGGAAGTTGTGCGTGTTCTCCACGATCAGGAGCTTGCACGCCGGCCGGAAGCCGCCCGCGTCGCGCAACGTCGCCTTGACGGCGTCGACGTCGATCAAGCCGCGTTCCGTCGGCAGGGTGCGCGCCTGGAGCCCGGAAAGCACCGCGAGGCCCGCGAGCTCCCAGTCGTAGCTGTGGCTGTTCTCGCTGAGCGCGACTTCCTGGCCCGGATCCGTGTGCAGGTGCGCCGCGATCTGGTTGCCCTGGGAGCCCGACGTCACGAAGAGCGCCGCTTCGCGCCGGAAGAGCGCGGCGACCTCCTCCTCCAGCGCGCGCACCGTGGGATCGTCCCCGAAGACATCGTCGCCCACGGCGGCCTCTGCCATGGCAGTGCGCATGGCCGCCGTGGGCCGGGTGACGGTGTCGCTTCGGAAGTCCGCGATCGCGATGGCTTCCGCGGGGGCTTCGGTGTCGGTCACTTGTCTCCGGCGATCACGTCGTCCTCGGTGTCCGGCTTGCCGTCCGGTCCGAACGAGACCACACGGAAATCGCGGGACTCGGCGTCGACCACCCGCAGCACGAAGTCGTTGCCCCACGGATCCTTCGGCAGCGCGCCCATGACGTCCGCGCGGACCAGATCCGCGAGCTCGTTCGGGAGCTTCTTCTGCTCGAGGATGTAGAGGCTCACGTACTTCGCGATCTCCTCGGCTTGAACGGCGGCCAGCTCGGCATCGAGATCCGCGGGCGCCGCGTCGCCGGGCATCCTCGGGCCCGGCATGACTTCGATCGGCGGTCCCATGGCCGTCATCCGGCCCATGAACATCGTCGCGGCGACGCCCACGGCGATCATCGTGACGGCGAGCATCGGAATCGGCGCGTGGACCGAGATGCTGATGCCCTCGTCGTTCCACGTCGTGAACGCGCCGAGGCTGCGGAAGTACTTGCGCACCGTCCGCGCCGGCGGCAGCTGCGCCCAGTCCAGCGGAACCGGCATCGGGATCATGTTGGGCTTCACCGCCGTCTGCAACGTCGGCACCGCCGTGTCGTAGATCAGGTTCATGATCGCCTGCATGTCGAGGTACTCGATCGCACCGGCGGTCGAGGGCATCGCGGCGAGGACGGACTGGAAGTCCTCCTGGCTCGCGAGGCCGTGCACACCCGACACACCCGCCTGCTCCTTCTTGCGCGCGATGATCTCCTTCATCGCGTACGGCACGGCGGTGACGAACAGCTTGCCGTCCATCACGGCCCAGGTGGGCGTGAACGGAACGATGTCGTCGCCGTGGGCGCCCTGCATCTCGAAGAGGTGCATGCGCTGGCCCGCGTACTCGATGACCCGCGTCGAGGCGATGACGTCGCCGTTCTCGGTGACCATGCCTGCCAAGCCGTTGGCAAAGCGGTCGAAGACCGACTCGTACTCGTCCTGGTTCTTGACGGTCATCATCAGCGCGACCTCGGGATACAACCCGCCGGTCTCGGGCATCGCCGCGTAGAAGCAGCCGCCGGCGCCGAAGCCGGCGACGAGCTCGTGCTCGATGTCGACGCCCAGCTGGTCGTTCGCGCGCTTGATGCCCTCGTCCATCTCCTCGACGAAGTCCTCGTCGACCTTGCCGAGCAGATCGCGCAGGCGGCCCATCAGCCCGTCGAGCGACATCCCCGACTCGGAGTAGTAGAACGCCGACGAGGGGACCCAGTCGATCATCTTTGGCCGCATCGGCGGCGCTTCGAGCAGCTTCAAGATGCCGTGGTCGGCGCCGGGCGTGTGCACCACGAGCGCGTCCATGAAGCCGTCGCCCACGAACGACATGCCGTAGCCGAACCCCTTGACGGTGTCGAGCCCGAGCACGTTGGCGATGGTGCGCGTCTCTTCGTCCATCTCCGCGTCGAAGAGAGCGACGATGGCGGGCACGTTCGCGTAGGCGAACATGCCGAGCTTCTCTCCACCCGACTTCGCCTTGACGGCCTTGTAGTCGGCGTTGGAGGCGAGCGAGCCGTCGCCACCCGCCGGCGCGTCGATGACGGCCTGCAGGAGCTGCGGGTCGGTCGCGATGACGAATGCCGTGTCGATCGACGTCGCCGAGACGACCGGGCCGCCGGTGTCCACCTGCCACCAGGTGCGGCCGTCCTTCTCGAACGCCTTCATGGCCTCGCCGTCCTCACCCATCTCCGCCTTCACGCGATGGAGGAACTTGCCGAAGTCCCCGATCTTCTCGCCGAAGTCCAGGCTGGCGACGGCGCTCGGCATCTCCTCTTCGAGATCGAAGTCGATGAGGGCGATGGCCAGCTGGCCGTCGAGCCCTTCGAGCTGCTCCAGCACGTCCCAGGCGATCGGCGGGACGTCGGCGAGCGGGCCCTCCTTTTCCTCGATCATCTGTTCGACGGCCTTCTGGATCGGGGCCGTGAACGCCTTCATCTCCGGCTCGTTGAAAAGGGCGCCCAAGGCGCTCTTCTCGAACTTCTCGTTCCAGCTTCCGACGTCCTCGAAGGACAGGACGGCCAGCGCGGACTGCGGGATGCGCGCTTCGAGATGGAATGCCGCGCGGGGTTCCGCGTAGCCCTTCGGAATGAACACCAGCAGCGCCAGGAACGCGGCCGGCAAGCCAAGCTTCTTCAGATGCATAGCCTCTCTCTCCACTCAATTGAGCCGGGGCCGGCCATTGTGCCCCTGGCCCCGGGGGGATCGCCGATTTCTCGGGGTGATGCTCGGAGGTACCGCGGCGTCCCCGCCCGGTTTCAGGCCGTCTCCGGCGCCCGTGCCGTCAGCGCGCGCATGCGCGCCACCGCCTCGCGAATTCGCGCCTCGTCCGCGGCGAAGGAGAACCGGATGAAGCCCTCGCCCCCGGCCCCGAACGCCGGACCTTCGACGCAAGCAACGCCGGCTTCTTCCAGCAATCGGTCGGCGAGCGCGCGCGCGTCGCTACCGGTGCCGCGAACGTCGGCGAAGGCGAAGAACGATCCCTCCGGCCGGTCGCAGGAGACGCCGGACACGTCGTTCAGTCCGTCCACGAGCGTATCGCGTCGAACGCGGAACAGCTCGACCATGGCGTCGATCTCGTCGGACGGACCGTCCATGGCGTGCACGGCCGCCTGCTGCGCGAAGTTCACCGCGCACGAATTGCTGTTCGTCATCAGCTTCTCGTAGACGGCGGCGATCTTCGCCGAGGGCGCCACGGCGTAGCCCAGCCGCCACCCGGTCATGCTCCAGGTCTTCGAGAAACCGTCGAGGATGACCGTGCGTTCCCTCATCCCGGGTTCCTTGGCGACGCTGTGGTGCGGCGCGTCGAACAGGATGCGCGAGTAGATCTCGTCGGAGAGCACGACGATGTCGCGTTCGGCGCACAGGCGCGCGATCGCGGCGAGCTCTTCGCGCGTGTAGACGACGCCGGTGGGGTTGCTCGGACTGTTCAGCACGAGCAAGCGCGTCTTGTCCGTCATCAAGGAAGCGAGCCGGTCGATGTCCGGTCGCGTCGCGGTGCCGGACCCCGGGTACCAAGGCACGCGGACCGCGCCGCAGGCATCGGTCATCGACTCGAAGATGGGGAACCCGGGGTCGGGGTAGATCACCTCGTCGCCCGGCTCGACGAACGCCAGGTAGGTGTAGAAGATCACCGGCTTGCCGCCGGGCGTGATGACGACCTGCGCGGGATCGACCTCGATGTCGCGCGTCTCGCTCACGTAGCGCGCGACGCGCTCGCGCAGGGCGGGAACACCGGCCGCGGGGGCGTAGCCCGTGTGCCCGTCGCGAAGCGCCCGCTCGCACGCGTCGACGATGAACCGGGGCGTGGGGACGTCCGGCTCCCCCATCTCCAGGTGGATGACGTCGCGGCCCTGCGCTTCCAGCGCCTTCGCGCGCGCGAAGACGCGAAACGCCGCCTCGGTGCCCATGCGCTCGACGCGCTCTGCGATGCGGATGTCCGCCACGGGGGTCTCTCCTACGGGACGCCGACGGTGACGTCGGGGTGATGCCTCGGGGACGGAATCTGCGTCCACGGCCGGTCGGAGGGTATCGTCCTGTCCATGTCTCGCCGACTTCTCCTCGCCAGCCTGCTGACGGCCCTCTGTGCAGCTCCCTTCGCCGCCTGCGGGAGCGCCGAGAACCGGCCCGTCGTGATCGCGACGTTCCCCGCCACGGGGACCACGCTTCCGGGCCTCGTCAGCGAGATCGAGGTCACCTACGACGAGGCGGTCACCGTGCTGAACCCGGACGACGCCTTCGTCACGGCGGGCGGTTCGTTCATCGCGGTGCGCATCCATCAACGCCCCGGCGTGCCGTGTTGCATCTACCTGCGCCCGCTGGCGGGCTTCTCCTTCCTCCCCGAGCTGCAACACGTCGTGCGGTTGGGCCAGGGAGCGGTCGTCAACCAGAACCTGCGCTACTCGCTCGACGAGGTCTTCTTCTCGTTCAACACGGGACCGCTGCCGGACTTCGGCGTGGGAAGCCCGGGCGCGGTCACGCTTCTCGACGCGCGCACGTTCGTGTCCGGCGGCACGACCACGATCACGGAGGCGGCGCCCGCGTCGCACACCCCGGTCGGCATCGCGGGGGTCGAGCTCGCGGCGGCGTCGCGCTACTTCGTGCAGAACCGCAACGCGGTGGCGCCGGGCGTCTCGCCGCTGCACTTCTTCTCGCCGGGGGACGCCGGGACGACCGCCGTCACCCTGACCGACGGAACGGACCTACGCGCCGAGGCCGACACGATCTCCATGGCCCGCAGCGGAACGGCCGTACTAGCGGCGTTCACCCACCTACCGTCGCAGCGGATCCGGCTGTACGCCGTGGACGTCGTCACCGGGACCGAGATCGGCTTCCTCGTGCTGTCGCCCGCGGCCAACGCCGCGAACATGGCGCTCGGACTCGACATCGGTCTCATCGGCGACCTCGTGTTCATCACGTGCCGCGACGGCGCCGACGGACAGCTCGTCTACGTGAACGCGACCGACGTGACGGCGCTGACCGAGCTGGATCGCGACGCCGGAACGCCGGGGGTCCAGGCGGCGCCCCTCGTCGCCGGCCTCGGCGCCGGACCGATCAGCCACATCGTGGATCGCGCGGTCATTGCGGACCCGGCGTCCGTGGACACCACACTCATCAGCAGCGTCACGGATCTGGCCGGGCTGGCGATCTCGGGCCCCGTGGTGGGAACGAACGTGGACGTGCTCACCGGCGCCAACGGGTTGGTCACGGTCCAGCTTCTGAACGGCTATGCCGACGGCATGGGCCTGATCCAGCGCCGCCGCGAGTTCGGATACCTGGACCCGACGCCGCTCGAGGTCTCCGACCTGGTGGGCGCGGTGTCGACCGGCGCGACCGGCATCGCCGCCGGCGTGCGCTACGCGCCGAGCAACCGCTTCTTGTTCATCCTGGACTCGGACGTCGCGACGGTCTGGTTCTTCAACGGATCGTTCATGATCCAGGAGGACAGCGACGACGTCGTCGACGGCATCCAGGGGACGGACATCTCCGGCGCGGTGTCCGGCGTGACGGCCGTGGGGCGCGTCGAAGGCCAGTTCGCGCCGTAGCGTCAGGGGCCCGACGATCCCTAGCCGAAGAGCACCATGGCAGCGAGCCCGGCTGCCGCGAGCCCCGCGAACCCGATCGAGAGCCAGAAGACGCGCGTCTGTGCGCTGTGCACCTTCTCGACGAGCATCTCGACCTGGCGGTTCATGACCTGGTGCTGTTCCTTGTTCTGCGCGATGCTCTGTTGCTGCGCGCGGTGGAACACGTTGAGCGCGCGGTTCTGCGTGTTCTGAAACGTCGAGAAGATGTCTTCTTGCGTCGAGGCCATCGAGCGGATCATCTCGAGCTGGCCCTCGTTGCTGCGGCGGTTGCTCTCGAGGCCTTCACGAATCGCCTTGCTTTGGACCTCCAGCGCTTCGCCCAGGTTCGCCTGCAGGTTGTCGAGGAACTTCGACTGTTCGGCCTGACCGAGCGCGAGGCTGCGGAGCAGGTCCGGCAGGCCGTCGAGCCGTGAGATGACGTCGCGGGTGCCGGAGCCCATGTGCTCGAGCTGCTTGCTGATCTGCGCCAGACACTCGATCTCGGCGCGGTGGATGCGCGGCACCTGCTGTAGGAAGTCGGGCAGCGCCTGCAGTGTCTGCTGCACCTGGCCGTCGCGCCCCTGGAGCGTCTCCTTGATGGCGCCGAGCAGACGCGAGAGGTCCTGGAAGCCGCTTTGAACGCGCTCGCCGAGCTCGGTGGGTACGCGGCCGCCGCCCTGGGAGTGCGCCGGGCGGACGTCGACGGGGCGCGGGGGCGAGATCCGATCGGGCGTGGTGAAGGACGGCCGGTCGGGGGGCGTTCGCGCCGCGGGAGGATCGATCGGACGTTCCTCGGTGGGCTCGATCATGGCACGACTCCCTCTCTGTCCCGTCGCGGATCCTACTCACCTCCGACCCAACATCCAGAGGCGTTCCGCAGATTCGACCCCAGGATATTGGGGTTCGCAGCGGAAGGCACATTCAAAGTGCGCGGCGTAGGCGCGAGGCTCGGGACCCAAGGCACGCCGGGGGCGACGAACGGGGGCGGACGGCGCCCCGGATCGTCGCCGGGCCTGCGGCGCGCCCGATCGGGGCTCGGCAACCGGGTTCGTCGATCCGCCGTCGGCGTACGCGGGCGTGGTCCGGGGGAGCGCCGGTGGGCGGCCGTCGTTCGAAGGCGTTCCGGCGACATTTCCCCAGGCCACGTTCTTTGAAGATTGCTCCCACTCGTCCAGAATCCGGCTTCGACGTTCGACGTGGGGCTGTAGCTCACCTGGTAGAGCGCCTGAATGGCATTCAGGAGGTAAGGGGTTCGACTCCCCTCAGCTCCACCACTCTCACGTCATCGCTCTTTTCGTTGTCCACCCAAGGTCGTGCGTCTTGGCCGGCAGTCGTTCTGCCGGCCGGAAGTGAGGTGCAATTCCTCCGCGGGACCGCCGCTGTGACCGGGGACGAGGTCCGCAACTGCCACTGTGCGCCAAGCATGGGAAGGCGCGGAACGAGGACGATCCGGAAGCCAGAAGACCGGCGCTCGACTCCACCCTTTGTTCACTCCGGTATCGAGTGATGTGGTGCCTCGTCTTGCGAAGGCCCGGCGCCCCGTCTCCAAACACCGGAAGGAGGCGCCCATGCCGTTTTCTTCCTTCCTTCGCGCTCTTCTCGTCGCCGCACTCGTCGGCGCGCTGCCGTTCATCGCCGCTTGCGGCGGCGGATCGTCCCCCGAGGCCGACCCGTTCGTGGCGCCGCCCCCGTCGAACAACGGCGGCCAAGGCGGGCAAACACCGCCGCCGCCGCCCCCGCAGTCGACCGTGTGGAACGCCGCCGCGTTCGACTACGGCCGGGTCGCGACGTTCGGGTCGTTCCCGAGCAGCATCGTGCGCCGCGGCGACACGATCTTCGCGACCGACGCCGATCAGATCGAAGCCGCGGGCGCGAACGTGCTCGCCATCGACGTCTCGGGCCCTGCGCCGACGGCGTCGACCCTCTTCCCCACGACGAACATCAAGATCGGCCAGCTGGTCGACAGCGGAGGCTTCCCGGCCAACGCGAACGTCCAGATCGGATTCGGCTACTTCGTGAACGATCTGTTGGTCGTGAGCGACACGCTCGCGTTCCTGCTGGTCAACGCGGGCGGCTCCGACTCGACGCCCTCGCTCTCGAACGTCGTCGTGTTCGACCCGAGCACCGGGAACGTGCGCCAGACCGTCAACCTCGCCAACCCCTACGTGTCGGTGCAGCCGCTGCTCGATTCGAGCGGTACACCCGTGGTCGGCAATACGTTCATCCAGTCGGGTGCCGAGGGCATCGCCTACGTCAAGACCTCCGCGACGACCGGTCGCCTGTTCGTCGCGATGAGCAATCTGATCTTCGGCGCGCCGTCGTTCGGCGCGACCAAGCTCCCCGGCACCGTGCAGGTCTTCGACGTGTTCCCGAGCGCGACGGCGCCCGTCGCGAACATCCTGGGGTCCGTCCTGGCGACTCTCACGTTCCGCACGCAGGCGTACAACCCGGTGGCCATCGAGTCCATCCAGGCCTCGCCTTCGAGCCCCGGCGACACCCCGACGGAGCGGGTCCTGGTGACGGCGGCCGGCACGACCGGCTTCGACGCCAACTTCAATCTCGTCGCGCAGACCAACGCCACGGTCGAGGCCTACGACGCGGTCACCATCCAATTCGAAGGCTCGTTCACGTTGGGGCTGGCCGGCCTCTCCGGCATCCGCCCGGCGATCGGCTCCGACGGGGCGGGCCACCAGGTCGGCTTCTTCGCCTCCGCGGTGAACGGTGAGGTCTACCTCGTGCGACTCGACGGCCTCTACACGGGGCAGATCGACCCGTCGAAGCTGGCGGTGCTGCGTGGACCGGCCAACGGCATCCCGATCACCGCGGCGCAGTCGGGCGGCCCCGGCGGCAACATCACCGGCATCGCCCTGGCCCCCGACGGACGCACGCTCGTGGTCTCCGGCTTCGGGGACCTCTTCGCGTTCCCGTCGGCGCTGCCCGGCAAGCTCTTCCTGCTCAACCTGCCGATCGACGTGGTCACGGGATCCGGCTTCGGCGTGAACTTCGTCCCCGGATCGAGCGAGTTCGCCTCCGTTTCCGGCCGCACGCTCGGCGAGATCGTGCTGGTCCCCAACCCCGGCAACCGCCCCGACGTGTACGTCAACGTGGGCGGAACGCTGGACGCGAGCTTCTTCGGAAATGGCACCGCGAACCTGGGCACGTTGCAAACCTTCGGACTCATCAAATAGCCTCCGCCGGTCGCGGGCTACCATTGCGGCGTGAGATCCCGCCGCTCGATCGTCCTGCTGTCGCTCGCCGTCGCGGCCGCCGTGTGCGCGGTGGATGCGGCTGCGGAGGAAGAGTCCGGCAGCAAGCGCGCCGGCCGCTTCGAGCACGTGTACGTCATCGACTTCGAATCGGACATCGAGGCGATGATGTGGGCGTACGTGCAGCGCCGCGTGGAGCGCGCGCGCGCCGCGGGCGCCGACTGCATCGTGCTGCGCATCGACTCGCCCGGCGGCACCGTGTTTCACTCCGAGAAGATCTCGGACCTCATCTACGGGCTCGGCGACGCGATCTACACGGTGGCGTACACCGAACACTGGGCGTTGAGCGGCGCGAGCATGGTCGCCATCGCCTGTGACGAGATCATCATGGGCCGCGGCGCCGTGCTCGGCGACAGCCAGCCGGTGCTGCAGGGCGCGGACGGCGCCCCCCAGCCTGTCGGCGAGAAGGCCGAGACGGTCGTGCGCGCGATGTTCCGGAAGTACGCGCAGGGCAAGTACGATCCGCTGCTCGCGGCCGCGATCGTGAGCAAGGACATCGCGGTGCTTCGGGTGCGGTCGAAGACCGACGGCAAGGTGCTCTTCGTCTCGAGCGACACGTTTCTCGCCGCGGACGGCGACGCCGAATTCGACGGTTACCCGCGCAGCGATCTCGTTCAGGTCGGAAGCCCCGTCGTCACGAAGGATCAGCTCCTGACCATGACCGCAGACGAGGCGTTCGAGCTCGGCTTCGTGAAGCGGCGATTCCCCGGCACCGGCTTCCCCGAGAACGAGCAGGCGGTCATCGACGCGCTCGCCGCGCCGAACGCCAAGGTCGAATTCACCGAGATGAGCTTCTCCGAGAGCGCGTCGAAGACGCTGCTGATGATCGCCGGCATCCTCTCGGCCGTGATCGCGCTGGCCGTGCTGTTCACGCTCTGGCAGGGTCCCGGAACCGTGACCATCATCGGCGGCGTGGCCGCGGTGCTCGTGCTGCTCATCCACCTCACGGCGGATCAGCTCAACGGCTTCCCGCTGTTCCTCGTGATCCTCGGCGTGCTGCTCATCGTGGCGGAGATCTTCCTGTTCCCGGGCTTCGGCATCGCGGGCGTCGCCGGGTTCGTGTCCATGGGCGCGGGGTTCCTCTTCCTCGCCACCGGCTCGTCGTTCGGCAACTTCGACCAGACCTTGTCGCGCGACGCCGTCATGGATTTCGTTCTGCAGTTCATCGCGACGATCATCGCCGGGTTCGTGGTCCTCTTCACGCTCTCGCGCTTCTTCCCGAAGGTCGGACCCGCGCGGCGGATGATCCTCGCGGCGCCCGACGGCGGCGCGACGGACATTCGTGTCGGCGACGCGGTGACGACGTGGGTCACCGTCGGCGCCGTGGGCATCGCCACGTCCCCGCTCCGCCCGGCCGGGAGCGCGGAGTTCGACGGCCGCCGCGTGGACGTCGTCAGTGACGGCGGATTCGTCGACACGGGCAGCGAGGTGCGCGTCCTGCGGGTCGAGGGCGAGCGCGTCACGGTGGTCCCGTCGGACGAGAGCAAGTCCGCATGATCGGCGCGATCGTCCTGCTCCTCGTCGGAATCGGCTTCGTCCTGGCCGAGGTGTTCTTTCCGTCGCTCGGCGCGTTCGGTCTGATCGCGGCGACCTGCGTGATCATCGCGGACATCCTCGCGTTCGAAGAGAGCAACGTCGTCGGCTGGTCCTTCATCGTCGGCGGAGGTCGTGCTGATTCCGCTCACGGTCCAGCTCGCCTTCAAGGCGCTGCCGCACACCCGCTTCGGAAAGACGATGATGCTCACCGGGCCGACCGAGAATCCGGGCGCGGGCGCGCCTGATCTGTCGCACCTCATGGGCGAGGCGGGGCCGGCGCTGACCGACCTGCGGCCGTCCGGCACCGCGCGGCTGGCCGGCGAGCGGGTGTCCGTCGTTTCCCAAGGTGGCATGATCGACAAAGGCACGCGCGTGGTAGTGATTTCGATCGAAGGCACGGAGATCAAGGTGCGTCCGGACGAACGGGCGGCGTCGTAATCTCGTCTTCGACCTAGGGGTTCAACATGTTGACATCGCACTTGCTCGGGACGCTGTCCCCGCTGGCCATGGACGGCGACGACGTCTGGTTCATCGTGATGATCGTCGGGCTGCTGGTCGTCCTGGCCCTGCTGATCATCTTCCTCAAGTTCTTCAAGCTGTGGATCCAGGCGTACTTCTCCAATGCCAACATCAGCCTGTTCGAGCTGGTCGGCATGTGGCTGAGGAAGGTCAGCGCGACGACGATCGTGCAGAGCAAGATCGCGGCTCGTTCAGGCGTCGATTCCGGTCCCGACGAAGGACCTCGAGGCGCACTACCTCGCGGGCCGGCAACGTCCCGGCGGTCGCGCGCGCGATGATCGCGGCCGACCGCGCTGCGATTCCGCTGGACTTCAAGACCGGCGCGGGCATCGACCTCGCCGGACGCGACGTGCTCGACGCCATTCAGACGAGCGTGAACCCGAAGGTCATCGACTGCCCCGACCCGCGCAAGGAGAAGCGCGAGGTGGCGGCAGTGGCCAAGGACGGCATCCAGGTGCTCGCCCGCGCCCGCGTGACCGTACGTACGAACCTCAAGCAGCTCATCGGCGGTGCGACCGAAGAGACGATCATCGCGCGCGTCGGTGAAGGCATCGTGAGCACCATCGGCTCGGCCGAGTCCCACAAGCAGGTGCTCGAGAATCCGGACCTGATCAGCCAGACCGTGCTGGGCAAGGCGCTCGACTCGGGTACGGCCTTCTCGATCCTGTCCATCGACATCGCGGACGTCGACATCGGCAGCAACATCGGTGCGCGGCTGCAGGCCGACCAGGCCGAGGCCGACAAGCGCGTCGCGCAGGCGAAGGCCGAGAAGCGCCGCGCGCTGGCCGTCGCGGCCGAGCAGGAGATGCAGGCGGCGGTCGTCGAGAACCGGGCAAAGGTCGTGCTGGCAGAGGCCGAGGTGCCGAAGGCGATGGCCCAGGCGCTGCGCGAAGGCCGCATCGGCGTCATGGACTACTACAACCTCAAGAACGTCGAGGCGGACACGGACATGCGCCGCAGCCTAGGCGGCGAGGAGACCGGCACCGACTCGGCGCCGATGGAGTAGGCGATGCCGCACCTCGAGCTCTCCGCGATCGGCGACTGGGGCCAGCTGATCTTCGTCCTGGTGGCGTTGATCGGCTGGATCATCAAGACGATCGTGGAGACGCGGGAGGAGCGCGCGCGGCAGGACAAGCGGAACGACGAGACGAAGCAGCAGAAGCAGCCGTCACGGCTGCGTCGCGGGTTCGAGGCGACGGCGAAGGCGCTCGCCGAGGGCTTCCTCGACGTCGAGACCGAGGAGAAGCCGCCGCCCCCGCCGCCGCAGCGTGCGCACGCGCACGGCGCGCCGGAACCGATCGAGCTGGAGGCGCCCGTTCCACCGTCCCCGCCCGTCCCGCGCGCTCGGTCGCTCGTCGCGGACGAGCTCGGCAGGGATCTCACGACGGAGACGGTCGGCGGACGCACGCTCGTGCGGCTCAAGTCGTCCGGCGTCGCCGCGGTCGTGTCGCAGACGTCGGCTCAGATCCGTCGGCGCCGCGCGATGCGCCGTCTCGGGATCCGTCGTCGTGAAGAACGGCAGGCCCTGCGAACGGCGATTCTCTGGAGCGAGGTCATCGGCATGCCGCGGTACGCAAAGGGGCCCCACCGATCCCCCGCCGCGGAACGAATGCGCCGCAAGCGATAGAGAACGTCGCCTACTCGAGGTCGATCTCCTCGACCAGCTCCGGCTCGCTCTCGGTGCTCACGCGCCCGTCCACCAAGTGCACGATGCGGTCGGCCTGCCTTGCCAGCTTCGCGTCGTGCGTCACGACCACCATCGTCTGGCGGTTTTCGGCGTTGAGGCGCCACAGCAGCTCCCGCACCTCCTCGGCCGTGCGACCGTCGAGGTTGCCCGTCGGCTCGTCGCAGAACAGGAACCGGGGTTCGTTCTGCAGCGCGCGCGCGATCGCCACGCGCTGGCGCTCCCCGCCCGAGAGATGCCGCGGCCGGTGCTTGATCCGCTCGCTCAGCCCGACCATGGCGAGCAGGTCCCGCGCACGTTCCCGCACTTCGCGTTTCGCGCCCCGCCACGCGAACGACCCGTACCGGATCATCGACGGGAGCATCACGTTCTCGAGCGCGTTGAGCTCCGGCATCAGGTGATAGAACTGGAAGACGAAGCCCATCACCCGGTTGCGCAGGCGCGCCCGTTCGCCGGCAGGCTGGGACGCGCGGTCCTTGCCGTCGAAGTAGATCTTGCCTTCGTTCACCGCGTCGAGCCAACCGAGCACGTGCAACAGGGTGCTCTTGCCGCAGCCGCTCTTGCCGAGGATCGCGAGAATCTCGCCCTCGCGCACTTCGAGATCCACCCCGCGCAGCACCTCGAGCTTGTGGCCGCCGATCTTGTAGTGCTTGTGCACGTTCTTCGCGACCAGCAGCGGTAGCATCACCGCGGCGTCCTCGCGGCTCGGTGCGTCGAAGCTCGGTTCCATGGCATCACTCATGGCGCAGCGCCTTGATGGGGTCCTGTCGCGCCGCGCGCAACGCGGGAAGGAAACCGGCGAAGAACGCCATCAGCGTGCTGCCGGTCATGATTTTGAAGCAGCTCGGCCAATCCCAGACCGTGGGGATGTCCCGGAAGCGGTAGATCTCCTGCGGGAAGATGTCGATGTCGAACGCGGACTTGAGGAAGTCCTTCACCTCGTTCACGTTCATCGTGAACCAATAGCCGAGCCCGAGGCCGATCAGCGACCCCAGAATTCCGATGAGCAGACCGGTCCACAGGAAGACGGTCAGGACGCCGGTTCGCGAGGCGCCGAGCGCGCCGAGAATGCCGATGTCGCGCGTCTTTTCGACGACGGTGAGCGTGAGCGTGGCCAGGATGATGAACCCGCCCAGCAGGACGATGAACGAGAGCACGATGACCAGCAGCACCTTCTCGTTCTCGACGGCCTGCAGGAACGTGCGCTGCTGGTCTTCCCACGTCACGGTGTCGAAACCCGGAAACGTGTCGTTCATGACCTTCTTCGCTGCCACGCCCTGGTCCGTGTGCTGAAGACGGACCTTGATCTCCGTGTATTCGTCCGTGCGGTTGGCCATCTCACGCAGCGAGGGAAGCTCGATGAACACCCGGTTGATGTCCTGCGTCGCGTCCTGCCCGTCGTAGACGCCCGAGATGACCAGGTTGTAGCTGTCCGGGTTGAGCGACCCGTCGGAACGCTCGACGAGCACGTGCAGCGGGAGGTCCGCCGCCCCGTCCACGAGCCGCTGCCACCCGTCCTCGACCCCGAAGAAGACCTCCGCGAATCGCCGGCTGATCAGCACGGTGCGCTTGCCGCGTTCCTCCAGGGGATGCCGGAACGGGTCGTTGTAGTCGTGGGCCGCCAGCAGGTTGCGCTCGAGGTCCGAGACCTGCCGCTCGCGGTCCCAGATGATGCCGGTCGCCTCCATGATGTGCACCTGCTTGCCCTGGTGCACGAAACCGCCGGTGACCTTGCGCGTCTCGTGGAAGTACCCCACGACGACCCGCATCTGCGGCGCGGTCGCCTCGACCCGCTCGTCAGCGCCGCGGATCTTCTTGTCCATGTCCGTGAACGGCGGCGGCCACTCGCCGTTCCCGACGCCGTCGGGCGCGGGAACGGGGAACATCGTGAGATCGGAGAGGTTGCCGCGCGCCACCTTGCGCACGCGCTCCTGGAAGCCGTCCATGATGGCCACGACGACGATCAGCACCGCGACGCCCGCCGCCACGCCGCCGACCGAGATCAGGTTGACGAGTCGGCTACGGAGGTAGCGAAGTGCGAGAAAGACTCGATACAAGGGAGGTCGGCCTCACGGGGACTTCGAAGTCGTCATGAAGCCCCACTGCTCCATGAGTCGGGCCGAAGCTACCGCGTGCCGCAGCGATTCACGATGGATTCACGCCGGCGTCGGACGTTCCGGTGACACGTGAGTCTAGTTTTCTCTACTTCGTGGGCGCGTCGACCTTGCGCAAGCTCATCACGACGTCCAGGTACTCCTCCACGGCGCGTTCGTTACGCGTGATCATCATCACGCTGACGCCCGTGGATGCCGTCGCGACGCACGACCGTTCGGCACTTGTCGGTGCGCATGCGCACGACCCCGCCGCCCGTGCGGATCGACTGCGGTTCGGCGGGCAGCCCGGGGCACGCCTGCGGATCGTCCGGGTTCACCTGCGCCATCTGACGCCCGTACTGCGCCTCGATGGCGTCCATGTCGTCCTGGGGCGAGATCGCGATGGAGATCAGCCCCATGCCGTCGGAGTAGAGCAGCGTGGCCAGCTGGGCGGCCAAGCCCGGCGCGCCCTGCTGCGCGTTGAACGGCCGGATGTTGCACTCCTGATACGTAGCGCGCACCAGCTCGTAGCCCTTGGGCAGGGTGTCCGGCACCAGCATGGGGAACGGCGCGAGGGCGACGATGCGATCCAGCTCGTCCACCGACTCGACGGTCTCGCTGCCGCACGCGGGCGCCCATTCCGATTGCTTCAAGTTCGGGTCGAACGTCGCCGGATCCCAGTCCTCCGTGTCGACGGAGAGGCGCCGAATGGTGCGGATCGGATGGCCGTTGCGCGACACGTCCTGGACCTGGATCACGTTGCCGGTCGACTCCTCGAACCAGACGTGGCGCGCCGACATGCCCTCCGGGTCGAATCTCGGCACCCAGACGGCGTGCATGGCGACGGTGCCGTCGTCGAGCGTGTCGCGCTGCGCGAAACCGCGCCGGGCGTAGTTGCGGAAGAACAGATCGGCCGACGCCTCGAACATGAGACGTGTGATCTTCCGGCGCGGCACGGCGTGGCAGGCGTCGCCGGTCGAGCACGGGCCGTCGGTGCCGACGAGCAGCTCTTCGTCCTCGGTCGGATGCGGCGCGACGAAGAGCGCGAAACAGCTGGAGAGCTTGCAGAGCTCCCACTTGCCTTCCGACGGCCCCTGTTTGAGGAACCGACCGAGGCCCTGCGTCGAGAACGGCGCCCTGGTCTCCTTGCGTTCCGGAACGAGGAAGATGACCGCGCCGAGCGCGGCAATCGCAGCGAGCGCGAGCAAGCCGGATCGATTCATGCCTCAGTTCCTAGCGCCACCGGTCCGCGCGACCCCATGGGCCGATCCGACCGCCAACCAGCCACGGTTTCCGGAAACCGATCGTATCCGCGCATGGACCAAGCCGTTGCTCGGAACACTGCTACCGATCCGCGAGCATCCCGGGGCCGCCGCTGCCCAGGCTGTCGAAGGTCTCGACGCCGTGGAACAGGACCATGTTCGGGTCGTCCACGACCACCACGTTGCCCGCGGGCCCGCCGTGGACCTGGTGCACCGCCACCGGCGCCGGCGCCGACGTCTCGCCGACGTCGCCGGCCGTCGAGCCCAGCGCCGCCACGCCCAGCCCCATGAGAAGCATGGCCGCCACGGCTACGGACCAACGTCCCGTACCCCAGCGTGTGCCTGCTCGGGGCAGGATCGCCACCTCGACGGCCGCCCGCAGGTGAGCGGGGGCGTCGACGCGGCGCAAGTGAGCCATCCATCCCGCCACGGCCATTTCCTCGGTCTCGAGGTCCGTGGGGCGTCGGGCTTGGTCGTTGAGATCGTTCATACGGGTGTGATTCCGGTCCCCCGAAAGACGCCTGTGGAGGGGCCCATGTTCCCCCGCCCGGACGGCGAATCCCAGCTTCCGCCACCGGCAACGATGGTCCTGGCTCCGGCCCCAAACGGCCGTTTCTTGACGGCCGTCTACCCGCGCCTAGTCTCCGCGCGGCCCGTCTTCCGGGAATCGACCAATGCGGCGGCTCGCCCGCTGCCGTACGTCGAGGCGATCCGCCCCTGGAGGACCCACCACAGGAGAGGTACGCACCATGGCGACCATGATCAACAAGGGCATCTTGGGCAAGAAGATCGGCATGACCCGGGTCTTCCGCGAAGACGGCGAGGCGATCGCCTGCACCCTCATCGAGGCGGGACCGTGTCCCGTGGTCCAGCGCAAGACCGCCGCGACCGACGGGTACGACGCGATCCAGATCGGCTTCACGGCCAAGCGCGACAAGCGCACGACGAAGCCGATGAAGGGGCACTTCAAGAAGGCGGGCATCGACAGTGTCCGTTTCCTGCGTGAGGTGCGCCTGACGGGTGACGACGCCGTCGAGAACGCGCCGGCGGTAGGCGAGTCGATCACGTGCGACGTGTTCGACGAAGGCGACTACGTGGACCTGATCGGAACGATGAAGGGCCGCGGCTACGCGGGTGTGGTGAAGCGCCACAACTTCGCCACGTTGAAGGAGTCGCACGGCTCGCACTTCTTCGTCCGTCACGCGGGCTCGATCGGAAGCCGCAAGCCGCAGCACACGTTGCGTGGGACGCGGATGTCGGGTCAGTACGGGAACACGCGCATCACGGTGCAGAACGTCGAGGTGTTGCGTGTCGACGCCGAGAAGAACCTGCTGTACGTGAAGGGCGGCGTTCCGGGCCCGAACGGCGGCCTCGTCGCGATCCGGGCGGCCAAGAAGAAGTAGGACGCGGCGCGGCATCCGCACGCGGCGGGCTCGACCGCCTCCCCTACGGCGGCGCCAGCAGCCGGTTCTTGACGTAGTTGACGCCTTTGCGGGTCGACCGCCAGGCACCGTCTCCGGCGGACTCGAGGAAGCGTCGCCGCCGTGCGAGATCGTCGAGCATCGCACCGATGTCGTCGGGCACCGGCAGCCCGACGGCCCCGAAGCATCCGCGGATCTCCTCGAGGCCCCAGATCTCGATCTGCTCGTAGTTCCACAGGAAGAACGCGAACGCCATGACCTGCTGGTCCGGCTGGGGCGCCCGGTCCCCCACCTGGCGCAGGAACTTGGCGAAGTGCACGGACTGCGGCAGGTAGCCCTCGGGCTCGCCGGTCTTGTGGGACGGCTCGGGCGGTGCCGATCCCGTTCTCGGCACGCTCGCGCCGTCGCCCGCGTTGGCGGACACCGCGACGTCGCGCCGCTCGTAGGCGATCTCCATCAGCGGAGCGACCCAACGGTCGAAGAAGCGTTGCTCGCCCTCGAATTCGAGGCGCAGCTCGTCCATGCGTAGGCGGACGCGTACCCGCGACATGTGGAAGGGCTCCATGCGGATGAGCACGGCGGGAACGCCGGGGGACTCGGCGAACGTCGCAAGAGGGGCGCCCCGGCAACAGGGAAGGCCCGTTCCCGCGTCTCGACGGCCACCTTACTCCTTCGCCTTCCTCGCGACCAGGGGGCGAGCCGCGGCAGGAGAAATGCGGATCTCCACAAGTCCTTTCGTTTCATGGACTTTGGTTCGTGCGACCGAAACGGCCTGGTGGCAGGATGCTTGCAATTCTCACCCTGGCCCTGGATCCTGCCTCGCCAACGGGACAGGGAGGACGTGTTGAACACCGCATGGCCGGAAATCGAGTCGCAGGTGCGGCCCGGCGAGACCCTCCGGTCGATCCTCGACTACCTCATCTGGATCTGCCGGGAGATGCGGCAGCTGGGGTATCACGCCGGTCCGGAGCGTGAAGAATGGGGCCGGCGGGTCCAGCGTGCGTACTCCTCCATGTTCCTGCCCATGCTGCCCGGGTTCGGGGATCCCTACCCGCCCGACGTGCCCCCGGCGAAGAACCCCGGCATCTGGCCCGACGTGCCGGCGGCCGGAATTCCCGGAATGACCCTCCGGCACCAGCTGACCGTGATCGGCATTCTGTCGCTCCAGATGCGGTCCAAGATCTGGCCTCACATCCGGCCCGAGGAGATCGAGGTGTGGGATCGTCGCCTCAGCGGCGCGCGCGAGGCGCTCGACCACGGACCGGACGTCAGCATGCCCGAGGACATGCAGTCCGCGCCGTCCGCGGAGGCGCTCGCCGAAGCCGAGGCCAACCGTGCGGCGCTGAAGGAGAAGACCCGCAAGCGCGCGTTGGAGCTACGACGCCAGCTGCGGGCGAAGGCCAAGAAGAAGAAGGCGGCCAAGAAGGCGCCGAAGGCCGCGAAGAAAAAGGCCGCCAAGAAGAAGGCTTCGAAGAAGAAGGCAGCGAAGAAGAAGGCTTCGAAGAAGAAGGCGGCCAAGAAGAAAGCGGCCAAGAAGGCTGTGAAGAAGAAGGCTGCGAAGAAGAAGGCGGCCAAGAAGGCCGCCAAGAAGAAGGCCGCGAAGAAGAAATAGCCGGCGGCTACTTCTTCGGCATCGCCCGGATCCACTTCTCGATGCGCGCGAGCGCGTTCTCGTCCGGGATGTTGTGCGCGATCGTCGGCATGCCCTTCAGGTCGGTGCGCTTCATGCGTAGGTACAGGATCGACCGCTCCGGATCGCCCGGCGCGATGAGCCGCGCGTCGAAGACCCCGAGGTTCCACATGCCCGGCTTGCGATCAAGCACGTTCGTCTTCTTCAACGGCGTGTCGTAGCGCAGGTCGATGTTGGCGTTCCCCGGGCCGTCCGGCTGGTGGCACATCGCGCAATTGGCGTCGAGGTAGGCCCGCACCTGCCTGTCGAGGTCCTCGCCCTCCGCCGGCCACGCCGGCCAGGTGTGCTTGCGCTTGTTCTTGCCCTCGAACACTCCCATCGCCTCCAGCGCGTCGAGCTGGTTCATCTCCAGGTCGCCGTACTTCATCGAGATGTCGAGCTGCTCGCGCCGGAAGCCGAGGATCTCGTTGGCGACGGCAGTGTGGCAGCTGGAGCAGTCGCCGCGACTCGGGAACGTCCACTTCGACACCTTTCCGTCGCTTTGAAACGTCTTCTCCACACGACCGTCGATGAGGAACGCGTCCGACCGGTCGTCCGACCACACGTACGTGTAGCCGGCCCATCCCTCCGCGCCGCGCGTGTACAGCCGCGTCTCCAGGCGGCGAAACGCCGATTCGATCGTCGCACCCTGGAAGAAGTGCTTGACGAAGATCGTGCCCACCGGGAAGTCGTACGTGCCGTCCTTGGCGATCTTGACTTTCTCGAGATCGGGCAGCATGACGAACCGCGACTTGCCGGCGCCGTCCGACCAGAGCGGCGTGCTCACGTCGTACGGGATCAACGCCGGGATCGGCGTCACCGACGCGATGTCGCTGAAGAGACCCGTCTCGGACAGACGTTGCGGGAAGACGGCCTTGGACTTGTCCCCGCTCCACGGCGCGAGCGTGTAGACGTAGCCGTCAGCGGCCGTGCAGAGCACCTCCCCCGCTGCGTCCGTTCCGAAGTGCGTGATGCCGGGCGCGCGGCCCAGCCGACGTCGTTCCTTGACGCGCGTCCCGTCGAAGCGCAGCGCCCACATCGTGCCGGTCTCGTAGTCGGCGCAGAGATACGCGCCGACGAGCTGCGGCAGACGCCGGCCGCGATAGACGATGCCGCCCACCAGTCGCCGCGCGGTGCCGCGCGGGAACACCGCAACGGGCCCCCGCAGGGGCGTCAACGCGTTCCCCTTGCTGTGAACGTCCGCGCCCTCGCGAAGCGGCCAGCCGTAGTTCGAACCCGCCCGGACGTGGTTGATCTCCTCGAACTTGCCGGCGCCCGCGTCGCTGGCCCACAGGTCGCCGGTGACGCTGTCGAATCCGAGGCCCCGGACGTTCGCGAAGCCGTACGCCCAGATCTCCGGCCGAACGTGCTGGGTGTTGGCAAAGGGATTGTCGGGCGGCACCGCGAAGCGCTGTGCGCCGCTCACGTCGATGCGCAAGATCGTGCCGAGCCAGTCCTGCAGGTTCTGGCCATGGCCGTGCGGATCGCCGGCCTCGCCGCCGTCACCGATGGACAGGTACAACATGCCGTCGGGACCGAAGGCCATGCAGCCACCGTTGTGGCTGCCGGTTGGTTGCCGCTGACGCAGCACCAACGACTCGCTGCGTCGATCGAAGTACCGGCGGTTCGACGTCGCCTTGTAGCGCATCAGCACCGTCCGCCGCGGCTCCGACGTGCTGTAGTACGCGAAGACGGCGCGGTTCTTCTTGAACGCCGGATCGAAGGCGAGACCCAGCAGGCCCTCCTCGTTGTGTTGACGCGAGACCTTCTTCCGGATGTCGAGCGCCACCCAGGTCTTCTTGGTGTCGCGATCGTTCTCGAAGCCCTTGATCCGGCCGTCCTGCTCCGCGACGAACAGCGAGTCCGAGCCGTCGCGCGGGCTCGCAATGCACGTCGGCCGCTCGAACCGCAGATTCGGGAACGCTTTGACGATCGTGTACTCCGGCAGACCGTCCGGGTCTCCTTCGAGGCGTACGGTGCCGGGACTGCGCTCCGGCAGCCCCTCCTGCGCCGACACCTGAACCGCCACGACACACGCGATGCCGACGACGATCGCGACGAACACGGTCTTGCGGGTAGCCATGTCAAGCCCTCCGGGAGTGTGCGCCACTGCGCGAAGGGCGTGCCGCGGGCACCGGACGCCGAATCGGTCCCGCTCTTGCGTATTCGGAGCGTCCTCAGCACCCGTTCCGGGCCGAAAACGGGCCAACTTCGCCTACGGGAGGAGGTTGTGTCGAGAGCACCCGCTGCGCAGCTGAGAACGGGACCCCACGCCTGTGAGGAAAATCTCGCACGAGGAGCTTCGATGCACACGACGGTCGACGATCTGATGGTCAAAGACGTGAAGACGATCTCACGGTCCACGACGGTGGACTTGATCCGCATCGCCATGGACGAAGCAGGGATCAGCTGCGTCCCCGTGGTGGACGACGAGGGATGCGCCGCCGGCATCGTGTCGAAGTCGGACGTGCTCGAGGTTCCCTCGGATTCGACGCCGGCGAGCCTGCTCATGAGCACCAAGGTGTTCACGGTGCCGCAGTACGCGGATCCGTCGGTGGCGGCGCGGGTGATGCGCAATCACGGGATTCACCATGTCGTGGTCACGCACGAGCAGCGGGTCGTGGGGATTCTGAGCGCGTTCGACCTGTTGCGTCTGGTCGAAGATCACCGCTTCGTGATGAAACAGGGCCCGTCAGCGAACAAGAAACGCCGCAACCACATCTAGCGCCTACGCGTCGGCGGGCCGTCGGAACAGCAGGAACGTGTTGTTCTCGCGGCAGTCGGACGTCTCCGTGCCCTCGGTGACGGGCAGGAACTCGGTGTCCTCCGAGTGGAAGTACATGCACTCCAGACCGAGGAAACGACCGAGCGCGGTCAGCGTCGGCGCCTGCCACCCGATCCAACCGAGATAGTCGAACAGCGTGCGCTTGTCGCCCGCCTTGTTCCACGCGATCAAGCTGAAGTCGAGCCGGTTCGTCAACGGGTTCGGGACGAGGTCGTCGACGTCGTCGAGCGCCACGCGGAATCCCGCGGCCTTCATCTCGCGCCGAGTGAGATCGTCGCGCGTGGGCTCGTCTTCGACGAGATAGGGTTCACTCACCTCGAGCATGAAGTAGTCGGTGTACCGCGTACCCCAGTCGAGCAGCTGCACGAGCTCCTTCGTGTCGAAGAAGTTGTGGCTCTGCTTGCCGATGTAGCTGAGCGACTTCCCGTGCGAGAAGGCCTTGACCTGCTTCCAGGTCTCCTCCGCAAGCGCGTCGCCGATCAGGTACTCGCGCCGCGTCTGCGGGTGCCAGAACTTCTCCTCGACGTGCTTCTTGGCCTCTTCGTCGAGGTCGAACATGAAAAAGCTTCATGTCCGGATACCGGAAGTGCCCCGTGTGGCAGAACTCGGCGCTGCCTGCCAGCGGCTCCACGACGGTCTGCACGTCGCGGCAGAGCTCCGTGTTGACGAAGTCCTCGACGGAGTACTCCCACGTGCCGAGAACGGACGAATACACCATGTAGGGGTCGAGCGCGTCGAGCCCGCGGTCCAGGTACGCCTGTACGTAGTCGTAGTTCTCGACGTGCGGCGAGTCGTAGCACTTCATCCAGCAGTCTTCCGCGAAGTCGTGGAACCCGCTCCGGGTGATCGACTGCCAGTAGCGCAGGAACTCCTGCTTCCCGCGCTTCTTCACGTTGTTGGCCTTGAACCCCCCGCAACGTGCACGCGTGAATCCGCGCGAGGACGCCGCGCAGCTGCTCGTCGTCCAGCGACGTGAGCCGGGCGTCGCCGGCGAGATCGATCCAATCGGGGCTTCGGCGTCTCGCCGGACTCGATCGCATCGAAGAGCGAGCTCAACGCCTGGAAGTTGCGCACGGTTCTGGTCGTCTCTTTGACTGCCACGCGGTCCTCGATCGCAATCGTCATGCGCAGGATGGTACGGAGCGGGAACCCCGGCGCTACTTTGGATCGTACGGGTCCCCCGCGACGCAACACGTGTTCATGGACGATCCGGGCCGGTACGATTCGCCGCAATGGGAACCCTCGACGGACAGGTCGCACTGGTCACCGGCAGCAGCCGCGGCATCGGCCGCGCGATCGCGTTACGGCTCGCCGGGGACGGCGCCGACGTCGTGGTCCATGGACGCGCGCCCGGACGCGCCGCCGACGAGACCGTGGAGGCCGTGGCCGCGCTCGGGCGTCGGGCGACCTTCGTCGGTGCGGACATCGCGTCGAAAGAACAGGTCGACGCGCTCCTGTCCGGCGTGCAGGAGGCGTTCGGCCGCCTCGACATCCTCGTGCTCAACGCGGCGCGCGCACCGTTCAAGGACACGGCGCGGTTGCTGGAGCGTGACCTGCGGCAGCTGGTCGACACGAATCTGCTGGGCAACGTCTATTGCGTTCAGAAGGCGCTGCCCCTGCTGGAGCGCCAGGGGGGATCGATCGTGTTCATCTCGAGTCTGGGCTCGCGATTCATGAACCGCCAGTACCCCCTCGGACCGATCAAGGCCGCCATGGAGTCGATGACGCGACAGTGGGCCGAAGAGCTGGGTCCGCGGGGCATTCGCGCGAACGCCGTCTGCGCGGGCCTGGTCAAGACGGACGCCTACAAGACGCTGCGGCGGGTCTGGCCGGAGCTCGAGTCGCTGCCCGAGCGGTTCTTCGTGCCCGAAGCGGAGGTGGCCGCCGCGGTCCGTTTCCTGTGCGGCGCCGGGTCGGCGGGCGTGGTGGGACAAACGCTCGTGGTAGATCGGGGCCTCTCCAATCGGCTGTTTCGCGGGAGCGCCGACTGACCTTCGCACGCCTTGCAAACGCCCCGAGTGCCGGGTACACCGACCCGCCGCCCCGGAGACCCCGATCGATGTCGAACCCGCTCGTCAGTCGCGAACGCATCGAGGCCGAAGTCCGCAGCGCCCTGGCCGCGACCCTCCGCCTGAACGAGGACGACATCGCGATGGACGCCTCGGTCGTCAAGTCGCTCCAGGCCACGTCCATCGACTTCCTCGACGTGAACTTCCGGCTCGAGAACGCGTTCGGCATCCAGCTCGCCTCGCAGCTGATCCTGGACCACGTCGAGGAGCAGCTGGGCGACGGCGTCGCCATCGACAGGGACAACAAGATCACGGAGCCGGCGGCGAAGCTGCTGCGCATGTACATGGGCGATCTCGACGCGCTCGAAGCCGGCTTGTACGCCGACGAGATCCCCGCGCTCGTCACACCGAAGATCGTCGCGGACGGCGTAGCGAACATCCTGGACCACCTGCCACAGGCGTGCACCGCCTGCAACGCGCAGGACACGTGGAAGAGCGAGGACGGCGCCCGCGTCAAGTGCGGGGCATGCGGCGCGGACTGCGTCTACCCCGACGGAGACGTGTTGATCCAACAGTGGATCCAGAAGGTCGAGTCCGAGCAGAAGCTCTTCGCGGGGGCCTAGCCCCGTGCTCGCGGGCCGTGACGACATCGACCCGCGGCAGCGCGTCGTCGTCACCGGCATGGGGCTCGTCACACCGCTCGGCCGCGACCTGGACGACGTCTTCGCGGCCATGCGCGCGGGCCGCTCGGGCGTGGACGTCGTGCGCCGCTTCGACGCCACGGGCCTGCCGTGCGACATCGCCGGCCAGATCGATGACGACGATCTCGCGCCGCCGCACCCGGACGACGAGCGGGGCGGCTCCGAGCTACGCCTCGCACGCACGGCCACCGACGACGCGCGCCGCACCGCGAAGCTCGACGAGATCGAGGACCGCACCCGCGTCGCCGTCGTGCTCGGCGGCCACGGCTCGACCCCCGGCATCGCCGAGATCGACCGCTACGTTCGCCATACCGACGACGACGGCGTGCTGGACGCCGCCGGCCTCGCCGGGGAGGCGCAGTACGACAGCCGCCAATTCACCGTCCGTCAGCCCGACGCGGCGCCGGCGCTGTTGGCGAACTACGTCGACGCGCGCGGCGCGGCGCTGCCGATCGTGAGCGCGTGCGCCGCGGGTGCGCAGGCCATCGGCGAGGCGACACGGCTCCTACGGGAGGGCCGCGCCGACGCCGTCGTCACCGGTGGCGCCGAGCCGTTGCTGTCCTACTCGGGCTACCTCGGGTTCGCCATTCTCGGTGCGCTCACCAGGCGCTATCCATCGCCGCAGGCCGCGTCCCGACCGTTCGATCGAAAGCGCAACGGCTTCGTGATCGCCGAAGGCGCCGGCATCTTGATCCTGGAGACGCTCGCGAACGCACGCGCGCGGGGGGTGGACGCGCTCGGCGAGATCCTCGGATACGGAGACTCGGCCGACGCCTATCGCATCACCGACGTGCATCCGCGCGGCGACGGGGCCGTGCTCGCCATGCGGCGCGCGATCCGCGACGCCGGGCTCACGCCCGACGACGTCGACTACGTGAACGCCCACGGCACCTCGACACCGACCAACGACCCCGTCGAGACGCTCGCGATCAAGCGCGTGATCGGCGGGCGCGCCGCGCGGGTGCCTGTCTCCAGCAACAAGAGCATGCTCGGGCACACGATCGGCGCCGCGGGCGCGATCGAAGCGATCCTGAGCCTTCGCGGCATGCGCGACGGCGTGGTGCTCCCCACGATCAACTACGAGTTTCCCGACCGGCGCTGCGACCTCGACTACGTGCCCAACGAGGCGCGCGAGATGGAACACTCGGTCGTGCTCTCCAGTTCGTTCGGGTTCGGCGGGCAGAACGGCTGTCTGTGCCTGGGACCGGCTGCTTGATGGCCGGGCGCGTCGCGATCACGGCCGCGTGTCGAAGCGACATGGCGTCGTCGGACGTGATGGACGTCGATGCCGATCCGGCGCTCCGCATTCTCGGCGCGCACGGTCGGATGTTGGAGACGGTCGCGCCGGAGGCGTACCGCCGGGGACGTCTGCAGGAGCTGGACCCGCGCCGCGTGGGGCTCTTCTTCGGCATGGGCATGGTCGACGGCGCCGACGATCTCGTCGCGGCCGCCGACGCGTCGCGCGTGGACGGGCGGATCGACGAAGCCCGCTTCTTCGCGGGCGCGTACCGTTCGATTCACCCGTTGTGGCCGCTCGCGATGCTGAACAACGTCGCGGCGGGACAGATCGCCACCGACCTCGGCATTCGCGGAGACAACGCCGTCCTGGCCAGCGAGTCCGATGCCGGCATGCGCGCGCTCATCGAAGCCCATCACGCCATCGACGAAGGCGCCGCACAGGCCGCGCTGTGCGCGGGCGTGTCCGAGGACCTGACGACGCCCGCCCGGCTACGGGACGCGCTGCGGGGTGAGCCGGCCGAACGCGAGCAGGCGGGCGCGGCGTGCGTGCTCGAGTCGGAGGCGTCGGCGAAGGATCGAGGGGTCGCTGCCCTGGCCTTCGTCGTCGCGGGAACGTCGACCTTCGAGTACGGCTCCGGCGACGCCTGCACGCGCGCCATTCGCACGGTGCTTCGAGAACGCGATCCGCAGAGCGTCGGGCACGTCCGCGCGCCACTGGACCTGTGGTTCGAGCTCCAGGCCTACGGCCTCGCCGATGCGCTGGTCGAGCAACGCGGCGCCGTGCGCTCGAGCCGCGGCGCGGCGGAACCGCTCGTCGATCTCGTCGCCTGCGTGGACCACTTCCACGCGACCGGCGCGGGCAGCGCGCTCGTGCTCACGCGGGCCAGCCACGGCGGTTGCGCTGCGATCCTGTTGGAGTCGCCGTGAGATTCCTTCTCTTCGACCGCGTCACCCGTTTCGAGCCCGGCAACCGCATCGAGGGCGTGAAGTCACTGTCGATCTCCGAGGAGTACCTGCGCGGCCACTTCGATCGCAGGGCGCTCGTGCCGTCGTCGCTGATCATCGAGGCGATGGTGCAGCTCCTCGGTTGGCTCGCGATCCACCGCCACGACTACACGCTCATGGTCGTTCTCTCGGTGCTGGAGGACGTCGAGGTGGTCCCCGAGATCGGTCCCGGGCGCACGCTGACGCTCTTCGGCGAGCTACGGGGCACGAACCCCAAGGGGTCGATCGGGCACGCGTGGGCTGAGGTCGACGGGGTCGAGGTCGCGCGCATCGGCCGGGTCTTGTACGGTCATCTCCCCCATCCCGAACCCGACGTCCTGCGGAAGCGGTTCGCGTACTACGGCGGGGTCCTCGGCGCATGAGCCGGCGCGTGGTCATCACAGGGCTGGGGCTGGTCACACCGTTCGGAGACGACGTGGACACGGTGTGGGAGCGCATGCTGGGCGGAGACGCGGGCGTCACGGCGTCGCGGCGGCACGGTGCGACGCGCCCCCCCACGGGCGCGGTCGGCGAGGTCGACGACGCCGTGGTCGAGCGCCTGCGCACCTCCCTGCCTGCCGCCGCGGCATGCGATCTGCGCACGCTGTTCGGCGTCGCCGCCGGAACGAACGCGGCTGCCGACGCCGGCATCGAACGCGGGGCGCACGACCGGGCCGGCGTGATCCTGGGTTCCGGCCCCGGCGTCCACCGGCTCGAGGACGTCGGCGTCGACGATGCGGCGGCGGTCCATCCGGAGAGTCTGATCCGCAACACGGCGGAGCTGCCGGCCGTACTGTTGGCCCGGGAATTGGGTCTCGGCGGTCCGGTGCACGCGGTGACCACGGCCTGCTCCGCGTCCAACCAGGCGCTCGGCGCCGCGTTTCGCAGCATTCGCCGGGGCGAGACGGACTGGATGATCGCCGGCGGCGCGGACTCGATGATCAACCCGCTGGGACTCGTCTTCTTCGTGCTGCTGGGCGCCTCCGCTTCGGTCGGGGACGATCCGGCCGCGGCCTGCAAGCCGTTCGACCGCAAGCGCTCGGGGCTGGTCATGGGCGAGGGCGCCGGCTGCGTCGTGCTCGAGGAGCTCGAACACGCCCGCGCCCGTGGGGCGCGCATCTACGCCGAGGTGGCCGGCTACGGCTCCTCGCTGGACGCCTATCGCACGACCGCACCGCCGCCGGACGGCCGCGGCGCCGCGGAAGCCATGGACGCCGCGCTGCGCGACGGCGGACTCGCGCCGAGCGAGGTCCAGTTCGTCAACGCCCACGGGACCGGGACGAAGCGCAACGACCCCGCCGAGGTCCGGGCGATCCACACGGTGTTCGGGGATCACGCCGCCGCGTTGGCCGTGTCGTCCGGCAAGGGCGCGATCGGCCATCTGCTCTCGGCCGCGGCCGGCGTCGCGTTCATCTTCTGCGTCCTCGCCATCCGCCGCGGCGCGGTGCCGCCGACACGCAACTTGACGCAACCGGACCCGGCATGCGATCTGGACCTCGTCCCGGACGCGAGCCGGCAAGCGGTGGTCACCGCCGCGCTGAACAACTCCTTCGCGTTCGGCGGACAGAACGCCGTCTTGGCGGTGCGGGCTTTCGGAGACGACGCATGATTCGCGACAACCTGCATGACCGCGTCGCGCTCGTGACGGGCGCTTCCCGCGGCATCGGACGGGCGGTGGCCCGGCGTCTCGCAGCGAACGGCGCCCACGTGATCGCCAACTACGCGTCGTCCGCCGATGACGCCGCGTCCTTGGTCGCGGAGATCGAGGCCGCCGGCGGCAGCGCCCAAGCCGTCCGGGCCGACGTCGGCAACGAAGACGGCGTACGCGCGCTCTTCGAACGTGTGCTCGATGACCACGGTCGCCTCGACGCGCTCGTGAACAACGCCGGCATCGTGAAGGACACGTTGCTGCTCACGATGCGACCCGAGGACTGGCAGCGCGTCATCGACGTGAATCTCACGGGGGTCTATCTCTGCACGCGCGCCGCGCTGCGGCCGATGATGCGCGCGCGCGCCGGTCGCATCGTCAACATCGCCTCGATCAGCTCGGTGCGCGGCGGCGTCGGGCAGGCCAACTACGCCGCGGCCAAAGGCGGCGTGCTCGCGTTCACGCGCGCCACCGCCCTGGAGATGGCGGGGCGCAATATCCAGGCCAACGCGGTTCTGCCCGGCTTCATCGACACGGACATGACGGCGGTGGTCAAGCGGCGTGCCGGCGATCAGGTCCTCGAACGCATTCCGGCCGGACGGTTCGGCACGCCGGAAGACGTGGCGGGCCTGGTCCTCTTCCTCTGCTCGGACGACGCCGCCTACATTACGGGCCAGGGTTTCCTGGTCGACGGAGGGATGTCGGTCGCATGAAGAAGGGCTCGGTTCGCCACGGCATCGACCTCGTCGACGTCGCGCATCTGCGCGATGTGATGGCGCGGCACGCAGCGTTCGAGGCGCGCGTGTTCACCGACGACGAGCGCAGCTATTGCCGGCGACACCCGGATCCGCTGCCGCACTTCGCGGCCCGTTTCGCGGCGAAGGAGGCCGCGCTCAAGGCGCTGGGCATCGGCATCACGCCCACCGGCATCGACCGCGCGCTCAAGGAGATCGAAGTCGTGCGGGAAGGCCGCGCGCCGACGCTTCGGCTCTCGGGACGGCCGCTGCGCGTCGCCCGCACGCAGGCGCTCGGAGCAGCGTCGGTCTCGTTGACCCACACCGGCGCGCACGCCATGGCATCGGTGATCCTCCAGAGGGCGGGCGCATGAGGTACCTGCTCGTCGATCGGATCCGGTCCATCGAGGCCGACCGCGCAACCGGCTGGAAGAACGTGGCCATGAGCGAGGACTACCTCGAGTGGCACTTTCCCGAGCGGCCGATCCTGCCCGGCATGCTGATTCTCGAGGCGCTCGCACAGCTCGCCGGCTGGATGGAGGCGTCGTCCTCGGCGTTCGAGCGTTGGGTGCTCTTGGATCGCGTCGTCTCCGCCCGCTATTACCGGTTCGCCGCGCCGGGCGACCGCGTGGACCTGTCGATCGAGCGGACGGCGTCGGACGACGAAGCACGCCGCGCCTACCGGGCCGAGGCGTCGGTCGAGGGCGAACGCGCCGCCGTGATCGAGTTCGAAGCACGGGTGACCGCGCTCGAGGATCTCGCCTCGCGAGAGGCGGCCCGGCGGTCGTTCGACATGCTTCGCGGCGCGCCGGAGTCGTCGTGAACGACAAGTGCGACGTCGTCATCACCGGCGCCGGTGTCGTCACCGCGCTCGGGCGGGGCGTGGATACCACGACGTCGCAACTGACATCCGGCGCGTCCGCCGTTCGCAATCTCTACGGCGCAACGCCCGTTCGCGGCGCGCGCATCGAGGACACGTCGATCCACTGCGACGTGCCGCGCGACCTCGAGAGCCAGATCAAGTTCCTGAGCGCCAGCGGCCGGTTCGCCGTGGACGCCACGCGCGAGGCGGCGCTGCAAGCCGGGCTGGACGGCGGCGAGATCGCGGGCCCGAGAAAGGGACTCTATCTCGCACAGGGCGACGCAACCGAGTGGGCGTGCCTGGACTTCCGGCCGGGGTTCGTGGCCGCGAACCCGGAAGGGCGAACGTACGAGGCAAAGACCCTCAACCAGGCGTGCGCGCGCCGCGTGAAGCCGTTCTTCCTGCTCGAGAACCTGAAGAACAACGTCTACTCGTTTCTCGCTACCTGGTACGAGCTGCAAGGCGCGAACACGAGCGTGGCGGGGTTCTCCGCGACGTCGCAACACCTGCTCTCGCTCGCAGCCCGGTCCGTTGCGACCGGACGGCTCGACCTCGCCGTCGTCGTCGGCGCGTCGGTCGGCAGCGCGCCCGTCGCGTTGCACGAGATCGATCAGCTCGAGCTCGACGCGCTGGAGCCCGGCGACGGCGCGGGCGCGTTGGTGATCGAGACGCGCGCGCACGCGGAGCGACGCGGCGCGCGTCCGCTCGCGACCATCGCCGGATCGGCCGCGTCAACGGGGCCGGCGGTGGGCTACGGGCCCGAACGACAGACGCTGGCGGCGGCGCTTCAGGGCGCGTTGCGTGACGCGCGCCGAGCGCGGATCGCCCTCGTCGTGACGCCCCCGTGCGCGACCGCGGCGGCCCGCGCCGAGGCGGACGCGGCCGTTGCGACGCTCGAAGCCGAGGCCTGGACGCCGTCGAAGCACTTGGGGTATCTCGCCGCAGCCCACGAGTCGATCGTCGTCGCGCTGGCCGCCCAACGGGCCTCGAACGGGGTCTTGGTCCTGACCGGCGGCCTTCTCGGGCAAGCCGGCGCCGTGGTGCTGACGAGCGCGTAGCCGGATTTCGGCGCGTAGCGCTATACTCGCGGCAACTCGATCTGGAGTGTTCGATGAGCAAGATCGCCGTTGCAGGCGCCGTCCTCGGCGTTCTCCTCCTGTCCAGCACCTCGGCCGTCGCCGGGGTCGGGGATCCCGCCGCCGCCTTCGAGGGCGACGAGTTCTTCAACACCGACCCGGTCACCCTCGAGGACCTGCGCGGGCGCGTCGTGTTCCTCGAGCTCTTCGCAACGACCTGAGGCCCGTGTGTGAACCAGGTGGGTCACCTGGACGAGCTTCACGAGAAGTACGGCCCCAAGGGCCTGACGGTCATCTCCATCTCGAAGGAACCGGCATCGCGCATCGAGGCGTTCATCGAGAAGACCGACGCGAAGCACCCGATCATCAGCGAGAAAACCGACTCCATGGCGGCGTACGGCCGCAACAGCTACCCCTCGGCGGTTCTGATCGACGCGCGCGGCAAGGTGCTCGTCGTGGACCACCCGGCGTCCGTCACCACCGAGATGATCGAGGAGGCCCTGGCGAGCATCCGGCTCCTTCCGGCGTTCCCGGCGTCGCTCTCGAAGGTCGAGAAGGCCATCGGCAAGCAGAAGTTCGCCGACGCGCTCAAGAAGGTGAACGCGGCCATCGAGGGCGAAAAGGTCGAAGGCGACGAGCTGGAAGCCGCGAACGAGATCAAGGCCTGGTTGGAGTGGACCGCGACCTCTTCGCTCGAGGAGGCGGCGGCGGCGCTGCGCGAGCGCAACGTGTACGACGCGTTCCTCGCCTACGAGCGCGTCGCCAAGGAGTTCAAGGGGCACGACTACGGCAAGCAGGCGCAGGCCGCCGCCAAGGAGATCCTGAAGGACAAGGAGCTCAAGCTCGAGGTGGATGCCAGCAAGAAGCTCGCGAAGGCCAAAGCGAAGATGGCGGAAGAGTCGAACTACAAGAAGCAGTACGCCATCATCAAGTCGCTGACGAAGAAGAAGTACGAGAACACCAAGGCAGGCCAGGAAGCGCAGAAGATCGCCGAGAAGCTCAAGACCAAGTTCTTGTAGGCGCTACTTCAGCGGACGCAGCGATCGAATCCATCGCGTGACGAGGTCGACGGCCTTGCGGTCGACCGACTCGTGGGCGATGTGCGGCATGCCCTTCTCGTCGGTGCGTAACATGCGAAGCAGCAGCAGCGACTGATTCGGACGGCCCGGTTTGACGATGCGCGCGTTCGGCACGCCCAGGTCGTCGTCGCCCGGCGGCTCCTCGAGCATGCGCGACTCGCCGAGCGGCGTGTCGTACCGCAGGTCGATGCGAGCGTTGCCGGGCGCGCCCGGCTGATGACAGCTCGCGCAGTTCGTATCCAGGTACGCGCGGACCCGGCCGTCGAGGGGTGCTTTGCCGTCGTCCCACCGCGGAAACGACGTCACGGCGCGTGGGTCGGCGCCTTCCTCGAAGACGCCGATGCGCTGCAGCACCTCGAGCCGGCTGACGGTGGCCTCGTCGAAGTGCTCGTTCGTGCGGTGAAGCTGCTCCGCGCGAAAACCGAGCACCGAGCCCCCTGCCTCCGTGTGGCAGCTCATGCAGTCCGAACGGCTCGGAAACGTCCAGCGGTCGGCCAGTCCCGCGCGACGCGCCTGGGCGGAGGTCGGCGCCGTGACGCGGCCGTCGATCAGCTCGGCGTCGGTCTGCGCCTCGTTCCAGACGTACGTGTAGCCCCGCCAACCCTCGTCACGACGGGCAAAGAGTCGGGTCTCGAGCCGCGGGGCCTTCGCCGAGGTGCCGGCGAAGAACGTCTTCACGAAGATCGTGCCCTGGGGGAACGTGAAGCGACCGTCGGCACCGACACGCACCCGCTCCATGCCCGGCAGCATGACGTAGCGCTGCTTCGCCGCCCCGTCGGACCAGAGCGGCACGTTGACCTCGTACGGAATCAGCGAGGCGTGCGGCGTCAGCGCGGCGGTGTCGGTGAACAGACCCGTCTCGGAGAGTTTGCGCGGGAATCGCCCGCCCGCGTTCGCATGACGCGGACGTGTGAACGTGTAGATGCGACCGTCGAAAGACGTGAAGTAGACTTCGCCGTCGGCGTCCTCTCCGAAGCTCGACACGCTGCGGCCGCGGCCGAGCAAGCGATTCTCGCGCACCGTCTCGCCGTCCCACTTCAAGCCCCACACGTTGCCGGTCGCATAGTCCGCGTAGACGTACGTACCGACGAGGCCCGGGAGCTTCTTGCCGCGGTACACGTAGCCGCCGGTGATGGATCGCGCTTGGGAGGTGTCGAACTCGATCACCGGATCGATCAAGCCTTCCGTTCGGCCCTGCCCGCGGAACGGATGCGCGCCTTCACGGATCTTCCAGCCGTAGTTGCCGCCCTTGACGATCAGGTCGATCTCTTCCCACGCGTTCTGACCGACGTCGCCGGCCCACAGATCGCCGGTCAGCCGGTCGAACGAGAATCGCCACACGTTGCGCAGACCGTACGCCCAGATCTCCGGGCGCGCGCCGCGGTGCTTGACGAATGGGTTGTCGGGCGGAACCGCGTACGGCGACTTGCGATCCACGTCGATGCGCAAGATCGAGCCCAGCCACGTGCCGAGATTCTGGCCGTTGCCCTGGGGGTCGCCGCCGGCGCCGCCGTCGCCGAACGTGATGTACAGGTACCCGTCCGGACCGAACTCCAGCCCCCCGCCGTTGTGATTGCCCCACGGTTGGCGCTGTTCCAGGACGACGCGCTCGCTCCGGGGATCGATCTTCGTTCGCGCGCGATTCATCCGGAAGCGCGAGACGACGCCGCGGCGCGGGCCGTTGGCCGAGTAGTGGATGAACAGCGTTCGGTTCTCGGCGAACCGCGGGTGGAACGCGATGCCGAGCAGGCCCTCTTCGTTGTGCTTCCGATAGACCTTCTGCCGGATGTCGAGCGCGACGTGGACCTGCTCCGGGCCGACGTTGTCGGCGTTGGGAAACAGCAAGACGCGTCCGTCCTGCTCCAACACGCACAGCCGGCCCGAACCGTCCGGGAGGAAGCCGAAGTAGAGCGGCCGCCGGAACCGCAGCCGCGGGAACGCCGGCACGATGCGGTGTCCGGCGACGCGGTCGGGGTCGCCGCGGAGCACGATCGTGCCCGGCGCGCGCCGCTCGATCCGTTCCTCGCCGTCTGCGCTCGGCACACAGAGTCCTCGGGAGGCCGAGATCAGGACAATCAGGCAAAGGGCGCGACGGAGTTTCATGGCCGAGCAAGTGTAGGATGCAATCCGGCGGCAGCGCGTTGGCGCGGGAGCTCGACCTTGTCCAAGAACGCGACCAATCTCGACCGCGGGGGCCGCTCGAAACGCTGGTGGAGCGGCTTCGTGATCCTCCTGGTCTGCGGCGGGATCCTGTTCTGGTTCGACCAGCAGGGGTTCGCGAAGACCTGGCGCCTGCTTCTGTTCTTGCCGCTGTTCGTCGCGGGCCTGAGCTTCTTCCAGGCCGCGGCGGGCACGTGAGTCGCGCGCGCCGCACAGGGTGTGCGCGAGGTGAACGGCAAGACGGAAGCGATCGACGACGAGGCGTTGCGCGACGCGCTACGCGCGAAGTCGCGCCGGCTCTACCTCCAGGCGTCGATCACCGCGGCCGTGCTCACGGCCGCGGCGTATCTCATGCCGTGAGATCCCGACGAATGTAGCCGCCCGACGCTACATCGTGTCCTTCAGGTCGGCGTACCACCGACCGTCGATCTTGACGATGCCGACGGTCTCGGTCCCGTCGTCTTTTTCCAGCTCGACGGTGCCGCTCTCACCGTCGACTTTCAGGTTCTTGAACGTGCCCTTCATGGTGTCCATCGCGCCGCCCTCTTCATCGGGGTCCTTGTTGGCGCGCATGAACGCGAGCGCGTCCTTCAGAAACGCCGCGTGGTCCACGTGGCCCAATAGCTTGTTCATGCCCTCGATCATCTGATCCTTGTCGTCGGTGTCGAGTCCCTCCGGCTTCGCGCCCTTGTCCCCCGGAAGGCCGTGCCGCTTCTTGATGGCGGACCAGTCGTCACTCAGCTTCTTGGCCGCGGCCTGCCCCTCGTCGCCGCCCATCCCCGCCATCCTCGTGCTCATGCCGACCATCATCTCCGCGCCCATGTACACGCCGAAGGTGATCATCGCGCGTTGTTTCGGGACCAGCAGCGGCAGCATGGCCGGAAAGTCGTCGTTGTTGACCGCCACCTGCATCTTGCTGACGAGCTCGTCGGGTGACGCGGCGCCATCGGCCCCTGCGCTCCCGCCGCCGCCGTTGTCTCCGTCGCCGCCGCACGCGCCGAGCGCCATGCCGAGCACGATTGCACAGACTGCAAGATGAGACCGCCGCGCCGTCTTGATGAACATGAGTTTCCTCCTTTTCCCTGGGTTTCGATCCGTCCGTGCCGCGCACGCTACGCGGGACGACGCAGCGAGACAACGCTTCGCTTCGCGCTCCGCTCCGATTGCGCGACGGGGCCGCGACTACGGATAGGGAATCGCCTGCCGGCCGACGATCTCGCCGCTGTTGCCCCGGAGGATGATCGTCCCCTGGGTCACCGGCGGTCCGGCAACGCCGGCGCCGGTCTGGTAGTTGAAGGTGAACTCGAGGTCCGAACCACCGTCGACCAGCGGCGTCATGGATCCGAACTGGATCCCCTCGGGGATGTTCGCCGGAATCCAGCCGGGCGTGATCGTCATCGGAACGAAGTTGAGGTTGGTCATGTTGGGGGTTTGATCCATCCGGTGGATCTCGACCGCGAACACCTCCGGCAGGATCCCGCCGAACGGCTGGCCTCCGGCATTCACCCGCACCCGCATGTGCGCGTTCCATTGATCGCTTATCTCGAACGGCGCGATGTCGAACGTCGCGTTCACGACGTCGTGGGCCACGCTGAGCCGGCACTTGAGGATTTGCACGCGGACGCCCGGGTCCACCAGACGCGTCGTGACGGTGTAGACCTCGAGACCCGGCGGACCGTCGACGGCGATGGAGTCGATCGTGATTGCGATCGGGACGCCCGGAACCGCCATCAGTCCCGTGGGCAGCGGACCGAGCCCCGGTGTCGCCAGCTCGGCGGCCGCGAAGTCGCCGCCGATGGTCCCGTTGATGCTCTTGACCGAGAACATCGTCGGCGAGCTGCCCGCGACGACGCCCGGACCCATCGAGATCGTGGCCCTGCCGCCGTGGAAGATCGTGACGGGGTCGCAGTCGAACCAGAAGTACGGCCCGGGACCTGCGTCGTTGCAGTCCTCGATCACGACGGTCAGGTCGGCCTCGGCGGTCTCCGCTCCGTCCGTGACGGTCAAGGTCGGCCGGTAGATGCCCGGCACCGGGAACGTGAAGATGGGGTTGCTGGCTGTCGAGTCCTCGATGCCGTCCCCGTCGAAGTCCCAGCTGAGCGTGACCGGATCCCCTGCAGGGTCGTTGCCGCGCCCGTGGAATTGGATGGCCTCGCCGGACGGAGCCAGGATCGTTTCGGCCCACGCCCTCGCGTTGGGCGGGCCAGCCGCTCCCGGCGCGGCGAGCACCAGTGCCGTCATCATGGCCTCGGCGGAGTTCCCCTCGTCGTCCAGCGCGCGCACGCGCACGTTGTACGCGCCGACGACCGATCCGAAGTCGGTGGTCACCGTCTGCCCGACGCCGTTGTCGAAGATGCCGTCGTTGTTCAGATCCCACGTGTAGCTCGCGTCGGGCAGCATGCCTCCGTCGACGTCCCCGCCCACGGCGCAGAAGGTGATCGATCCACCCGCCGTGGTCTGGCGGATGCCGTCCCCTCGCACGATCTGCAGCGCCGGCGGCAGCTCCGGCACGGTCCCGGGGTCGCACAAGGCCACGGCCACGGACGCCTCGGTGGTGGCCCCGTCGGCGTCCGTGACGGTGCACGTGCACTTGAACGTGTCGGACGTCGCGTACGTGAACTTCTGGCGGCCGGTCGGGTCGACGGCCACGTCGATCGTGCCGTCCGACTCGAAGTCCCAGGCGAAGTTCGTGATCGCGTCGCCGTCCGGGTCTTCTGCTTCCGCGATGAACAGGATCTCCTTGCTCGCCTGCGCACAGAGCGTGAACGCGCGGACGTTCAGCGTCGGCGCCGAGGCGGTCGGCGGTGCGTTTCGAACGGAGATCACCGCGGTCGCCGTCGTCGTCGCGCCTTCGTCATCCGTAACGCGCAACGTGACGGTCTTCAATCCCTCCGTCGCGTACGGGAAGATCGCGAATTGATCGGTGCTGTCGAACGTGCCGTCGGACTCGAAGTCCCACTCGTAGCCGACCACATCGCCGTCGGCGTCCACCCCTTGGCCGTGGAAGAACTGGCCGCCGCCGCCCGTGCCGATCGTCGCGTCCTGCACCCAGATCTGCGCCGCGGGCGCCAGACCCGCGACCGGCAGCGGAATGACGAAGCCCGGCCCCCCGCCGCCGCCGCAGCCTCCCGTGACCAGCGCGAGCGTGAGTGCCGCTGCGGCAATACGGATGACGGAACGCTTGCGTGAGCGCATGAGGTTCTCCTGGCGACGTCGCGGACTCCCCCCTTGTGCCCGCGTGCCGGATCGGGCCGGGGCGGCATTATTCCAGAAAGATGGCAGCGGCGAAACGGGCGCCCCCGCAGGCGCTACGCGACCTGGCGTTCGGGCGTCTCGGCCAGGCGCTTCAGGGTCTTCATGTGCCGCTTGAGCTGCATCTTGCCGAGCCACATGAACAGCCGGCCGAAGAGCCGCCACGTGACGCCGGACATGCCGTTCGCGTCGGATCCAATGTCGAGGCGAGTGCCGCCGTCGCCGAGGCGATGCAGGCGATAGACGATCGAGAACGATTGCCCCTCCTTGAAGCACCCGCCGGTCATGTCGAGCGCGAGCTCCTTCGCCGGCTCGAACGCGGTCAATCGTCCGTCGTACTCCGCGACGCGACCGCCCTCCTTGATCTTCATGCGGATCTTGGAGCCGGCACCCCCGTCCCCTTCGACGAGCTCGCTCTCGAGCAGCCCCTTCATCCACTGCTTCTGGCGCTCCAGCTCGGTGAGCCAGGGCCAGAGCTGCTCGGGTGTGCAACGGAAATCGAACGACATCGTCTTCATGGCGGCCCTCGGTACGGGTCGACGCATGCTAGGCCGACCTTTTACAGTTGTAAAAGGTTTCCCGAGAGATGCGGGCGGGGCGTTGATTCCGACGGCCCCCTTCCGTGCAATGCGCCCATGTTCGAGGCATTTCGCAGGTTCCTGGCGTCGAGGGCGGGCGAGCGCACGGCGTTCGATCCCCCCACGGTCCTGGAGCCCGACGCGATGCGGCGCGCGCGAGACGGCCTCGCGGGCTGGCTGAGGTCCGATCCCGAGCGCTTCGATGCCTTCTTTCTGCGCGCCGAACCTGCGCGCTTCACGTTCGCGGACGAAGATCGTCGAATCTCGGGCGTCCTCGCGCAGGCGGGGCTGTCGCGCACGCACGGCGACACGGACCTTCACCGCCCGCAGGTGCGCGTGTTCGAGCTCGACGGCAAGCTGATCGCCACCGACCTGCTCAGTCACCGGAGCGAAGACCAGGTCTTCTCGTTGATGTTCGAGCAAGTCTATCTCGTCCGGCACATGGACGTCCGGCCGAAGGACCGGGTCTTGGAGCTCTGTCTCGGCTCGGGTGTGAACAGTCTGTTCGCCGCGGAGCGCGCAGCCGCTGTCGACGGCGTCGATATCAACCCGCGCGCGCTCGCCTTCGCGCGCTTCAACATGGCGCTCAACGATCAACGCGGCGCGATCACGCTGCACCAGGGATCGCTGTTCGAGCCGTTCGCGGCCGAACGTCGCTTCGACGTGATCCTCGTGAATCCGCCTTTCGAGCTGGTCCCCCCGGGCGGATCGCACTTCCTGCACTCGCACGGCGGCGCCGACGGCCTCGACGTCATCCGCGCGATCCTCGAGGAAGCGCCGTGCCGGCTGCATGCCGACGGCCGCTTCGAGATCATCACTTACAGCCCCGGCGACGAGACGAAGCGCGTCCGACTGCTCGACCTGCTGCGCGAGGCCTTCCCGAAGGCGCACATCGACGTCCACCTGCTCGGCATCGAGCCCATCGCTACCCACCTCGAGCCATTCGCATCGCACCGCAACTACGACGCGTGGTCGCGGGAGCTGGAACAGCGGGGGGACACGCACGTGCACTTCGTGTTCGCACGCGTGGACACCGGCAGGCCGCGCGGCCTCGACGTCACCCACCCCGCCGAGGCCATCGCGGCATCTCACGCCGTCGCCGACGTGTGGGCCTAGCCTGGCGGACGCCTACTTGGACGAGAGGTCCTGGAACAACATCAGCTTGTTGCCGTCCAGGTCGAAGAACGTCGCGAGGCTGACCATGTCGGGAATGACCTGGGTCTCGCCGTCGAAGCGAACGCCCTTGCCTTCGAGCTCGGTCCGCGCCGCACCGATGTCCTTGACACCGAACGTGAGCGTCGCGCCGCCTTCGGCGGCCACGCTCTCGACCTGGGACAGGCCCACGTTCACGCCCCCGGTCTCGGTCTTGAGCTCGCACCAGCCCATCTCGTCGAGCTTGTAGAGCAGCTCGAAGCCCAGAACGCCGCTGTACCACGCGATCGCGTCGTCGAGGTTGCTCACACCGAGCGCCGCGGTGATCCCGCCGTCATAGCCGAGCGATGAAGCCATTCGTGTCTCTCCTTCAGCACCGGTATCCCATCACCGGAGTACGGTTTTTATACTTGATACTGTTTTGTGTCAACCTAGGCTTGATCGCATGGCGCCCGCCGCCCGGACCACGGCCCGATCCCCCTCCGCCCAGGACGCCGATCCTGTGGGCGCGTCCCGGCTGGTCGCGCTGTTCCACCATCGGTGGAGCGTCCCCGTCGTCGCCGAGGTCGCGCGCTCGAAGGGGTGCAAGTTCGTCACGCTGGTCAAGCGCCTGGGCGTGAGCCGCGACAGCCTGCGCCGCACGCTGGACGAGCTGCGGCGGCTCGATCTGGTGGTGCGCAATCCGGGCTACGGGCACCCGATGCGCCCCGAGTACGTCCTCGGACCCGCCGGCGTACGTATCGCGGCGCCCGTGCGGTCGCTCTGGCGCGCGCTCCGCAGCGCGGACCACGTCCGGATCGGGCTCCAAAAGTGGTCGTGCCCCACGCTCGCGGCCGTGGGCCGCGGCGCCTGTCGGTTCAGCGAACTGCGCGCCGTTTTGCCCCAGATCTCGCCGCGGGCGCTGGCCCTGGCGCTCAAGGAGCTCGAGGCGTGCGGCTGGCTGCGGCGCATCGTCGAGTCGGGCTACCCGCCGTCCACGCGGTACCGCGCCACGCCGACGGGCCGCCGCCTCCAGCGCCACCTCACGGCACTGGCGGCCGCCCTCCCCTAGCCCCGCCGAATTTCTCGCGGCGCAGAGTTGACATCTCCACAAACTAGTCTATTTTTCAGACCACATAGAGTGACAGCCCCACACAGGGGCCGGAGACGTCCGATGAACAACATGAGCATTCCCGCGATGGTGGTCGCCCTCGGCGCATTGGCGGTCGGTGTCGTATCCATCCTCAACGAGTCCCCCGCCGACGACAGCGCGCTCGACGAAGCGCGCCTCGAGCGCATCGAGGCCTCCATCGAACGACTGACGCAGCAGATGCAGGAACGCGAGCGCGCCCAGCTCGAGGGCCGGCCGGACGCGCCGGGCCCCGCGTCGGAACCGGTCGCGCCGCCGCCCGCGCGAACGGCGGCGAACACGCCCGCCCCCGATGCGGAGACGCCGGACACGGCGGAGAAGCGGATCGCCCGCCTCGCGGAGCTCGCCCCCAAGTACTGGGAACGCAAGCTGAGCGACGAGGAGCAGAAGGAGTATTGGGCGCTCGTCAAGGACGGCAAGACGCTCGAAGCCATGCTCGGCGGCATGGAGAAGAAGGTCGAGGCCGATCCCGAGAACATCGACGCCCGAATGGAGCTCGCCAACGGCTACATCTTGAAGCTGTTCACCGTGCCCGACGGTCCCGAGAAGGGCGACTGGGCGATGAGGGCCGAAAAGCAGTGGAAGGAAGTGCTCGAGCGCGACGAGAACCACTGGGACGCCCGCTTCTCGATCGGGATGAGCTATGCGAACTACCCGGACTTCCTCGGCAAGGGTCCCGACGCCATTCGCGAGTTCGAGAAGGTGCGCGAGGTCCAGGAACGCAACGCGCCCGAGGAGAAGCACGTGCAGACGTATCTGCAGCTTTCGCGTCTCTACGTGAAGCAAGGCAAGCGCGACAAGGCGAAGGCGGCGCTGGAGTCGGCGATCGCGCGCCATCCCGAGAGCACGTCGCTTCGCAAGGAGCTCGAAGGGCTGGGTGAGTGATGGAGGCCGCGATGGACCGCCACAGCGCGATCAAGGACCTCGACTTCATCCGGGAGCTGGTCCGCAAGACCGACTTGCACATCGATCCGCACGCGTTTCACTTCGTCCACTGGGGCGCCATCGTCTTGATCTGGTACCCCCTCGCCCACTGGTTCGATGCGCAAGGCAACACCGCGGGCATGATCTGGACGGGCGTGATCTCGTTCGTGCTCGGCATGACGCTGACGTTCTGGGGCGAGGCGCGACTGCGCAAGAAGCCGCGCCTGCCCGGCGAGAACACCGTCATCTCCAATCAGATCGGCACCATCGCATGGCTGTGCGTGGGCGCGGGCATCGTGCTGTCGTCCACCGGCCCCGCGATCGGCTTCATCGACGGCAAGAACGCCCCCGTCGTCTGGGGCTGGGTGTACGCCGTGATGGCCACGATGATCGGCGTCGTCTACCGCAAGGAGTTCATCGGCTTCGGGCTGTTCATCTTCGTCGGCGTCGTTCTCGCCATGATCTTCCCGGTCCAAAACGGCTACATCCTCGGGCCGTTCATGGGGCTCGGGCTGCTGGTGCCCGGACTGCGGGCCGAACGCCGGGTGCGTGCGATGCGCAGGGAAGTCGCACAGGGAGCCGAGTGACCCAGCGCCACAACGACTTCGACGTCATGCTGCTGTCCCAGGCGCGCCTGGGCATCGTGACGGTGCTGGTGACGCGCCCGAAGGCGACGTTCTCGGACCTGAAGACGCTGCTCGGCATGACGCAGGGCAACCTGGGCGTGCATCTACGCAAGCTCGAGGACGCCGGCTACGTCGCCGTGACGAAGTCGTTCGTCGACCGGAAGCCGCTGACGACCTGCAATCTGACGGCCAAGGGCCGCAAGGCCTTCCTGGCACACGTGGCGCGCCTCGAGCAGATCGCCAGGGACGTGGACGCCTAGGACGCCGGGACGCCCCGCTACGACTCGGCGGCCTGCAGCATGAGCGCGGTCACCAGCGACGCAAACCGAGCGGGGTCCGGGGGCTGCTCCCCTTCCCGCACCAGCGCCTGGCCGTGGAGCAGGTCGGTGTAGTCGACGAAGCGCTCGCCCTCGGGCTCTTCGTCGTGCCACGCCTCGAGCCGCGCGACGAGCGCGTGATCCGGGTTGAGCTCCAGGATGCGGCGCATGCCGGGGAGGTTCTTGTCCATCTCCCGCATGACGCGCTCCATGGCCGGCCCCATCGAGCCCTCGGGCGAGACCAGCACCGCAGGGCTGTCGGTGAGACGGCTCGAGAAGCGCACCTCCCCCACCCACTCGTCGAGCTGCTTCTGCATCGCCTCGAGCAGGTCCTTGCTCTCTTCCTGCTTCTTCTCGCGCGCCTTCTTGTCGTCCTCGGTCTCCAGACCTGCGTCACCCTTGTGAATCGCCTTGAGCGGCTTCTCCTCGAACGTCGGCAGCTTCTGCAGCATCCACTCGTCGACCGGATCCGACAGGACGAGCACCTCGTGACCTTTCGCCCTGTACGCCTCGAGGTGCGGCGACTTCGCCAACGTCTCCTTGTCGAGGCCGGTGATGTAGTAGATCGCGTCCTGGTCGTCCGCCATGCGCTCGACGTACTCACTGAGCGTCGTCAGCTCGTCGCCGTGCGTGCTCGCGAACAAGCACACCTTGCTGATGCGGTTCTTGTCGTCGTCGCCCTGATAGATGCCCTCTTTCAGGATGGGTCCGAATGCGCCGAAGAACGCCCCGTAGCCCTCGCGGTCCTTCTTGAGCTTCTCGCCGAACGTGCGCAGGAGCTTGCTGACGAGGTGCTTGCGCATCTTCGCGGTGACCGGGTTCGCCTGCAGCGTCTGCCTGGAGACGTTGAGCGGCAGGTCCGAGCAGTCCACGACGCCGCGCACGAAACGAAGCCACGGCGGCAGCAGATCCTCGCACTCGGGCATGATCAGCACGCGCCGCGCGTAGAGCGAGAGCCGGCTCTCGCGAGTCGGTCCCTCCATCCACTCCATGGGCCGCTGCTTCGGCAGATAGAGCAGCGCCGTGTACTCGACCGGACTCTCGGCCGTGAAGTGGATCTTGGCGTACGGCTCGTTCCAGTCGTGCGTGATGTGCCGGTAGAAGTCGGCGTGCTCCTCGTTCTTGATCGACTGCTTGTCGCGCAGCCAGAGGGGCTTCATGGAGTTGAGCGTCTCGGTCTTGACGACCTTCGTCGTCTTGCCGGGCTTCGGCTTGCCTTCGTCGTCGAGCACGGGCTCGTCCCGCTCGACGTCCATCTGGATCGGGTACTCGACGAAGTCCGAGTACTGCTTCACGATCGATCGCAGCGTCCACTCTTCGAGGAAGTTCTGCGCGTCCTTGTCCTTCTTGTCGAGCGGCTTCAGGTGCAGCGTGATGCGCGTCCCCCGCTCCGCGACGTCGGCGTCCTCCAGCGTGTACTCGCCGTCGGCCCGCGACGACCACCGCGCGCCCTGCGCCGCGCCTGCCTTGCGGGACTCGACGACGACCTCGTCGGCGACCATGAAGCTCGAGTAGAAACCGACGCCGAACTGACCGATCAGCTCGGGCGCCTGCTCCGCGTTCGCCGCCTTCAGCTCTTCGAGGAAGCGGCGCGTGCCCGAACGCGCGATCGTGCCGAGGTTCTCGACCATCTCGTCGCGGGTCATGCCGATGCCGTTGTCGATGATCGACAGCGTCCCGGCGTCCTTGTCCGCCTCGAGCCGGATCGCGAGCGTTTCGTCCTCGGCGAGCAACGAGCCGTCCGTCAACGCGGCGTGCCGGAGCTTGTCGAGCGCGTCGCTGGCGTTGGAGATCAGCTCCCGCAGGAAGATGTCCTTCTGCGTGTAGAGCGAGTGGATCATCAGACCCAGCAGCTCCTGGGCCTCCGCCTCGAAGCGGCGGGTCTCGGCTTGAGCGGTCATGGCGCGGTCCTCCGAAAACCGTTCTGGAACCCGACAAGGTACCGGCCGGGCGGTCGCCGTCACCGTTTCCGGCGAGTCGCCGCTCGCCCCCGGGACGCGTTCGAACGGCTATGCTGAGGGCCCGGCCGGGAGGAGGATCGATGCGGACAGGTGTGATGTTCACGGCGTTGCTGGCGCTGCTCTGGGTGGCGCCCGACCGGCGCGTTGCCGCGGACGAGGTCAAGGTGCCTGCCGCGGTTCGCAAAGCCGTGGCCGACTACCTCGCGGCCAAGCCCAAGAAGCAGAAGTCGGCGCTCAAGAAGGCGCTCAAAGCCATCAAGGACGACGTCGCCGTCGCCGCCGAGGCCCTGCGCACGATGAAGCCGCTGACCAAGGGCAAGGCCGAGACGACGACGCACGGCGTCGAGTTCGAAAGCCTGGGAAAGAACTGGGTCTACTCGATCTACCTGCCCAAGGGCTACGACAACAAGACGCGCTTTCCCGTCCTCGTGTTGCCGGATCACGGCGCGGTCGACGCGGAGGCCGGCATCTCCTTCTGGGCGGGCAAGTGGGGCGACAAGTACATTCTCTTCCGTCCGGTGATCGTCAAGCACCAGAACGACAAGAAGCGCTTCAAGGAGCAGCAGTTCCTGCGCCGCGACCAGGCGCTGGCCCAGGTCATGCTCGACGCGCTCACACACCTGCGCTTGAACTACGCGGTCGATCACGACCGCTTCGCCATGACCGGCCTCTCGCAAGCAGGCTTCTACACCTGGTACTACGCGATCTCGTTCCCCGACCAATTCGCGGCCATCATCCCGGAGTCGGCGGGCGGCACTGTGATGCCGGCCCTGATCTACCGCCATGCGCCGAACCTGACGAATCTGAAGATCAGGGTGCTGCACAGCGAGGGTGACGAAATCACGCCCTACGAGCACGCCAAGGGCATGGTCGACCGGTTGAAACAGGCCGGCGCAGACCCGGAGCTCATCACGTACACCGACGCCGACTACGGCGGCAACCCGTTCCCGAAACGGCATCCCGGTCCGCATCATCTGCGCCTGCAGAACGTCCTGACCTGGGCGTGCGAGCAGCGGCGCACGATTCCCGTGTCCGTCGATCGCCACCTTCGTCACGTGCAGCAGGGGTACGAGGGCCGCTTCCACATCGAGGCGCCGCAGGACGTCTCGCGCGACTTCCGGGTCAAGTGCGAGCTCGCCGAGGACGGCACGCTCACCGCCACCGGCGCCAAGAACCACAAGGTCGCGTATCTCGTCTCGCCCGAGGACGTGCTCGCGGGGAAGCAGTTCATCGTGCGGGGCAAGGTGGTGAAGGACCTCGAGGGCGACGTGAAGCTGATGCTCGAGGAGTTCCGCCGCACCGGCGATCCGGGGCGGCTCGTCGCCGCCAGGATTCCCGTGCGGTAGGCGCGCCTCTATCATTCGCGGCATGAGCACCGCCGAAGCCACGCCGTCCCTCGATCAGGACGTCTTGACCTCGTTCGTCGCGAAGACCTGGGACGCGGAGATCGTCCCGCAGCTGACGACGTACATCCGCATTCCGTGCAAGTCCCCGCTGTTCGACGCCGACTGGGCCGAGCACGGCCACATGGACGAGGCCGTCGAGCTCATTGCCGCCTGGTGCCGCGAGCGGCCGATCGAAGGACTGCAGCTCGAGGTCGTGCGTCTCGAGGGACGTACGCCGCTCATCTACATGGAGATCCCGGGCGAGACCGACGACACCGTGCTCCTGTACGGGCATCTCGACAAGCAGCCGGAGATGACCGGCTGGCGCGATGGCCTCGGGCCGTGGACGCCCGTCCTGGAGGGCGACAAGCTGTACGGCCGCGGCGGTGCGGATGACGGCTACGCGGCGTTCGCGTCGCTCGCCGCCATCGAGGCGCTGCGCAAGGCCGGCGGCCGACACGCGCGCTGCGTCGTGCTGATCGAAGCCTGCGAAGAGAGCGGTAGCTACGACCTGCCGGCGTACATCGAGGCGCTGGAGGAGCGCATCGGCGATCCCAGCCTCGTCATCTGTCTCGACTCGGGCTGCGGCAACTACGAACAGCTCTGGCTCACCACGTCGCTGCGCGGCATCGTCGTCGGCACGTTACGGGTGGACATCCTGCGCGAGGGCGTCCACTCCGGAAACGCGGGCGGCGTGGTGCCGTCGAGCTTCCGCATCGCCCGCCGACTGCTCTCCCGGATCGAGGACGAGAGCACCGGCGTCATGGCGGACTTCCACGTGGACGTCCCGCCGGACCGTATGACCCAGGCCAAGCTGGCGGGGGAGGTGTTGGGACGGGAACTCCGCGACACGTTCCCGTTCGCGGAACGAGCGGGACCGGGCGAGACGACCCTACGTGATCTCGTCCTGAACCGGACCTGGCGGCCTTCCCTCGAGGTGACCGGAGCCGGCGGTTTGCCGGCCATCGAAGACGGGGGCAACGTGCTGCGCCCCCACACCGCGCTGAAGCTCTCCGTCCGCGTCCCGCCGACCATGGACGCCGAGCAGGCCGCGCAGCGGATCAAGGAACGACTCGAGGCCGACCCGCCCTACGGCGCGACCGTTTCGTTCGACGTCCACATGCCGGGCAGCGGTTGGAACTCGCCGCCGCTGGAGCCGTGGCTCGAATCGGCGGTCACGAAGGCGTCGGAGGCGTACTTCGGCAAGCCGGCGGTGCTGATGGGTGAAGGCGGGACGATTCCGTTCATGGGCATGCTGGGCGAGAAGTTCCCGAAGGCGCAGTTCTTGATCACGGGCGTCTTGGGACCGGGCTCGAACGCACACGGTCCCAACGAGTTCCTGCACATCCCGACGGGCAAGGCCGTGACGTGTTGTGTCGCGCAGGTGCTGGCCGAGCATCTCGCGCGCTGAGGGGGGACGACCCTCGTGGTCGCCCAATTCGGACGCGTACGGCTGTTGGGCAGCCACAAGGGCTGCCCCTACCTACCCGCGCAACCCACCGAACACGGCGCGATTCGCGTGCCGCCAGAAACACGTGACCGGGTCGAACCCCGCGTTCGACATCCACTCGAGCTGATCCCGCAATCGGTCCGGCACGTCGCCGGCCCGCTCGTTCTGCTCGAGGTGGTCGTCGTGGCCGTAGTCGGCCGGGAGCGGCTCGTAGTCGTGCGTTCGCCGCGCGCGGTTCCACAGCGCCTTGTAGTGTCCGAACCAGCGCTCGTCCACGGTCACCCGATCGCTCAGCACGAGCAGTCCCCCGGGCCGCAACCCGTCACGACAGCGCGCGAACACACTGCGTTTGGCCGGGCCGTCGAGATGGTGAACCACATTGAGCGCGAGGATCGCGTCGAAATCGGCGCCCGTCTGTCCCGTCCAGTCGTCTTCGACCTCGGCCCGTACGAACGCAACGCGCGATTCGTCGTCGCGAAGCCGGTGACGCGCGCGCTCGAGCATCGTCTCCGACGCGTCCAGGCAGACGAGCGACGCTTCCGGCGCGCGATCGAGCAGGCGCCGGTCGAAGTCGCCGGGACCGCAACCCAGATCGAGGATCCGCCGCGGACGCTGCGCCTCGCAGAGCGCCAACACGACGCCCCATTGCTCGTCCGAGTACGGGTTGCCGGGCCGCGGCCCCGACAACCAATGCCGCGCGTGCTCAGCCTGCGTCCACGGATTGCCCATGCTGTTCCATCTCCGCTTTCATCATGCCGCCCAGGAAGATCAGCCCCAGAGCGGCGAGCAGGTGCTTGAAGGGGTGGCCGCCGATCACGCCCGTCCAGTCGCAGACGACCTGGTCGCCCACCTCCACGATCTTCGCCAAGGCGTAGCAGGCCGAGAACAGGAAGACCGGCGCCGGTGACGTTCGCAGCCGGCCCTTGCGCCACGCGACCGCGTACAACAGCAACACCCCCACGCCCCCCCCGGCCTGCAGCGTCGCGTACATCCAGCCGCCGTCGATTCCCAGGTACCACGCCCCCACGGACAGCTCGCAGACGATCAGCAGGGCGAGAGACAGCTCGCGCGTCGACGGCACCTGCAGACACGTCGTGACGGCGTGCGCGCCGATGAACGCGATGATGCCCCCGATGCACGCTCGATCGAGCGCCAGCGACCAGGGCTCCGGCACCCAGTGATAGACGCCGGACCCGAAACAAAGCAGGGCCGTCGAGATCCAGAGACCGGTCCAGTTGCGGAACCGGCCGTCCGACAAGGCGCCGCCGCGCGCCATCGTGACCAGGCCCCACAAGCCGACGAACAGGAACGGCACGTTCGACAGCACGTTCCACGCGTGGGGAACGCCCCACCGCGCGCCGTCGCAGGCGAACTCGTACACGTCGAAGTCGATCGCGATGACCATGCTTCGGGTACCCTACCGCGCCCGTCGACGGAGAACGCCATGGAGTACACGACGCTCGGCCGCACCGCCCTCTCGGTCAGTCGCCTCTGTCTGGGCACCATGAACTTCGGCCCCATCGCGACGCAGGACGAGAGCTTCGCGATGATGGATAGAGCGCACGAGCTCGGCATCAACTTCTTCGACACGGCCAACGTCTACGGCGGAACGGCCGGCAAGGGCGCCACCGAGACGATCATCGGCAACTGGTTCGCCCAGGGCGGCGACCGGCGCGAGAAGACCGTGCTCGCAACGAAGCTCTACGGCGACATGGGCGACTGGCCCAACGAGGGCAAGCTCTCCGCGCTCAACATCCGCCGCGCCTGCGACGCCAGCCTGACGCGGCTACAGACCGACTACATCGACCTCTATCAGATGCATCACGTCTGGCGCGCAGCCCCGTGGGACGAGATCTGGCAGGCCATGGAGGTCCTCGTGCAGCAGGGCAAGGTGCTGTACGTCGGCTCCTCGAACTTCGCCGGCTGGCACCTCGTCCAAGCCAACGAGTCCGCCAGGGCGCGCAGCTTCCTGGGGCTCGTCTCGGAGCAGAGTCTCTATCACCTCAACGCGCGCACGATCGAGCTCGAGGTGATTCCCGCGTGCGAGCAGTACGGTCTCGGTCTGTTGCCCTGGAGCCCGCTCGGCGGCGGCCTCCTCGCCGGCGTCTTGAAGAAGGAGGCGGCCGAGGGCACGCGCCGCGCGCGCGAGCTCCTGCAAGAACGCCTCGAGAAGGAGCGGCCCAAGATCGAGCAGTGGGAGGCCTTCTGCGACGACGCCGGGGAGCAGCCCGCGGACATTGCGCTCGCGTGGGTGCTGTCCAACCCGGCGGTCACCGCGCCGATCCTCGGACCGCGGACGGTGGCGCAGCTCGACGGGTCCCTGCGCGCGCTCGAGATCGAGCTCGACGCCGCGCAGCTGAACCGGCTCGACGAGATCTTCCCGGGCCCCGGCGGTGCGGCCCCCGAGGCGTACGCCTGGTAGTTGCGCCCGTCTCGCTCCACCGGGTACGCTCCGACGATTGATCGATTGGGGGGAGCCGCGTGGGCTGGATTGCAAGCGTCATCAACAACAGACTGCGCGGCTTCGACCTCTTCATGAATCGGACCGACTTCCCGTGGCTACGCGGTCACACGGTCTACTCACTGCTCCTCCCCGCACTGGTCGTCTTCCTCGCCTCGTACGGAACGTGGCTGCCGTTCACGGCACGCGCGGGACTGCCGCTGTGGTGCGCACTGGCGTTCGCGCTCCTCGTGCTTTCGGCCGCCCTCGCGCACAAGGTCCCGTTCACGCTCGCGCGCTACATGCACTTTGCCGTGATCGCGGGCATGACATGGCTCACGTTTCGATTGGCGGACGGCAACCAGCTCGAACACAGCGACAAGCCGTTCGAGCACACAATGGGCTACTTCGCCGTCTTCGTGCTCGGCATCGGCATGCTGGTGTCCCAGCTTCTTGCGTGGCTGTTGTTTCGCGTCGCACACGATGAGATGCACGAGTACTTCCACGAATGCGTGGACGAGACCGAGCTCTTTCGGCAGCCGACCAAGACCGAGTGGGACTGGCGCGCGTTGATCCGCGCCGTCTTCATGGCGCCGATCCAGACGCCGATCCTCCTGCTGTGGTTCGTCTCGGTGGGCGTCCTGGTCTGTGGACCGAGAGGCCCCGTCATTGGCTGGTGGCTCGTCGTCGGCATCGTGCTACTGACGATCTCGCACTACAAATACCGTCTCGCCATCCTACGGGGCGGGGTGGGACGTCTGCTCACCAGCGGCGCGCCCGCGATCGTGACCGTGGCGGTGATCCTCATCGCGATCTGCCGCATCTTCGGCGTGCAGTACGTCGAAGTCGTGATGGCGGGCGCCCCGCGGGTGCTGGGCGCGTACGTCTTGGGCTTCTATGTGCTGTTCTGGCTGTATGACTACTGGACGCGCATCACCGCAGGTGCCTGGTTCATGCGCGTCCTGAACCCAAACAACGAGACCAAGGAGATCGCCTACGGGAAGCGTGACGGCTGCACGATCCAGATGCACGGAGCGGGGCGGCTCATGGCGATCGAGAAATCCGGCGGGAAGACCCGGCGCTACGAGAGCTTCGAGCCGATCGACCTCTTCTCCATCCTTGCGGAGAACGCGCCGAAAGAAGCCGAGCAGCTACCGACCCCCGAATCGCTACGAGAGGCGTACGACGCCTCGCCGTCGGAGGAGCCGGCGGCAGAGCCCACGTTTACCCCGAAACAGGTCGTTTTCGTGGAGGACTACAAAGACGGCCCTGGCGCGCGCCATCTGCGCGCCATGCGACGCCGTCAGACGATCTACAACGGGATCCTCTTGGCCGTCCTGCTGGGCGTGATGGCGGTCAACGTCTACAGCCGGTTCAACGACACCAAGAATACGAGCATCGCGGTGACCAACGACGCCGGCGACAACGCAGACGGCACGCGACCCTTCGACCTGCATGCGAAACTCTCGGAAACGAACGAGCCCGCGCTGTTGCTGGCCGTCTCAGGCGGGGGATCCCGCGCCGCGCTGTTCGCCGAGGCGCTGATGCACGGCATCTGGGTGCACGACCCGGAGGCGATGCGCCGCATCGTGGCGGGCAGTTCGGTCTCCGGCGGCGGGGCGGCGCTGGCCTACTACGCGCTGCACAAGGATGCGCTCACCGCCGAGAAGCAGTGGCAGACGTTCCAGACGCAGCTCACGCACGAGTTCATCGCGGAGGTCGTGCGGAGCGCGCCCGAGCTGCGCCTGCAGCAAGGAGCCCACTTCGGCGACGTGCTCACGGAGAGTTTCGTGCGGACCTTCACCGCCGGCGGCGGGAACGGCGGCCGCAACGACACCGCACTGCACTCCATCACCGATCTGGGCCTGATGTTCAACACCGGCATCTCGGGATCCAGGAGAACGGGAGCGGTGCGCCGTCCCGAAGCTGCAGCCTTCGATGTGGACGGCACGAACGCATCGGTCACGACGACCTTCGAGAGCGGGGGACGGTGCGTGTTCACGAACATCGCCGGGTTGTCGGAGACCTCTGCCCATGCTGCGATCCAGCCCGACCCGGACGCGTGGGAAATGAAGCTCCCGTACGTGTTCCTCTCCGGCCCCGCGCTCGGGATCTGTCGCGCCGCCGCGACGAACGCGAACTTCCCACCCGTGTTCTCGAATGTCGGCGCCGTCTTGAAGAAAGGCGACGTCGAGGAGCTGTTCTGGCTGACGGATGGCGGCACCATCGACAATCGGGGTGTGCTTTCTCTGCTCGTCGCCCTCCGGATCACGATGAACGAGAACGACGCGTCGACGTGGCGTCCGATCCGCATCCTCGTCGCTGAGGCCTCGGCCCTTGGCGGCGTCAAGTACGCGCGGGACCGCGGCCTCGGCGCGCTGAGCACGTCGAAGGAGCGCTTCGCCAATCAGCTGATCGCCATGCTCCTCGACGATGCGAACGCGAAGATCAATGCGGCTCGCGAGGCGAGAGCGCTGCCGCCGATCGAGCGCCCGATCGAGATCCACTACCTCCCGATGCCGCCCGCGCTGCGGGACGCCGCCGATTTCGGCACGCACTGGATGGTGCCGCCGGCGTTTCGCGTACGCGATCCGTTCGAGCTCGATCGGACGGCGCGCGCAGACGTCGAAATCTGCCGTGCCACGATGCTCGAGTTGCTCCACGCGATCTTCGACCAGGAGCGGCTGGACGGCATCGAGCTCCACGGTGACGCCGCGCGGGTGCGCGAGTGGATCCAGCGAGGCTGGACCAAGGACGACCCTGCGTCCGGTAGTCTGCCCGCGCGCCTGAAGCGAGCGCTTCGACCCTAGCGGGCCCCCGGCCGCCGAGGCGTGGTATCGTCCGCCCGCGCCGAAGCGCACGGAGGTCGAACCGTGAACACCGAGTCCCATCGTCTGCAAGTGGAACGCGATGAGAGCGCCGAAGACGCGCTGGTCTATCGCCTGCACGGCGTCCTCGGCGAGACCGAGGGATGCTACGAGTTCCTCGATCAGATTCGTGAAGAAGCGAAGGAAGCGCACTTCGCCGGCCGCTCGATCGTGCTCTTCAACATGGCCGACGTGGACTTCATCACCAGCGCCGGCGTCGGCATCATCGCCGCCTGCTACACCTCGACCAAGAACGCCGGCAAGCAGTTCCTTCTCTCCGGGGTGCAGAAACAACCGATGAAGGTGCTGGACATCACGGGCGTCGGTAGGCTCGTGCCCCACTACGACGACGAGGAAGCGGCGCTGAACGCCGCGCGGAACTAGCGCACGGACCGCCGCTCAGTAGCCGCGCTCGACGTCGACCGCGTTGTCGATCGGCTCGCCGGCCGCGGCCTGGTTCAACAGCTTCGCGAGACCCTCGGCCCGAAGTCGCTCCGTCTCTTCGGTCTGCCCGCCGCGATGCGGGCTCAAGACGACGTTGTCGAGGTCGCCGAAACGATGCGCCGACGGCGGCGTCTGCGCGCGCTCGTCCTCCGACTGCGGGTACGCGTACCAGACGTCCAGACCTGCTGCGCCCAGCCTCCCGCTCTGAAGCGCCGCGAACAGCGCGTCCTCGTCGATGGCGGCGGCGCGACCGACGTTCACCAGCAAGGCCCCCGCCGGAAAACGCGCGAGCGCGCGCTCGTCGATCAGCCCGTCGGTTCGAGGCGTGCCCGGCAGACAGCACATCACGACGTCGGCGCGCGGCAGCAAGGCGTCGATTTCCTGCGCGTCGTCGCGCCGAACCCCGATGACGTCCATGCCCAGCGCCTTCAGCGCGCGAACGACGCGCCGCCCGACCGCGCCGACGCCCAGCACGACCGCGGTCTTGCCGGCGAGCAACCGTACCTGCGACGGGTCGTAACGCGGCGTCCAGTCGTCGGTGCGGAGTTGTTGGTCCATCGGCACGATGCGCTTTGCGGCGGCGAGCAACAGCGCAAGGGCGAGCTCCGCCGTCGCGGAGGCGTTGTGATGGAGGTTGTGGACACGGATGTCGTCACCCTGTTCGAGCAGCAGCGCACGCGTGCGCGCGGGCAGCCCCGCGTAGGGAACGACCAGCGTCTGGAGAGACGGAAGCGCCGCGAGCTGTGCCGCCGTCGGCACGCCGCTCACGAGGACGTGTGCGTCGCGCGGCGCCTCGTCGCCGACCACGAGGTCCACGTCGTCGTGAAGCGCCGCGCGAAGCGTCTCGAGGAACCCGCTCTCCGGCGGGCTCGGCATCCATGCGGTGAGCGGCACCTGTCGAGGCTACGCCTTGCCGCCGCCGCTGCTGTCCTCGTCCGCGCCCTTTCCACGCTTGGTGGGCCTGGCGGGCTTGACGTCCTTCGCCTTCTCGGCGTCGACGAGCTTGCCGAAGAACTCCGGCATCTCGACACCGCCGATGTCCTTCATCATGTGGAGCATCGGAGGCAACGAGCCGGCCATGTTCGAGAGGAAGTTCGACGTGGCGCTGCCGCCGCCGTCCACCGATCCGGAGTCCCAGACCACGACCTTGTCGAACTTGATGTTCGAGATGGCCTTGGCCGCGTTCTCGGACAGGTGATCCATGTGCTCGAGCATGAGCATCTGGAAGGCCGCCTGCGCACTGCCGCAGGCCTGGACGATCTCTCCGAAGCCCTGGCCCTTCTTGGCCAGGATCTCGTACTGACCCCGCGCCTCGGCTTCGAGCTTGGCGTAGATCGCCTTGGCTTCACCCTCGGCCTCGATGCGCCGTTTCTCGGCTTCCGCCTCGGCGTCGACCATGACCTTGGCCTTGGTCGCCTTCGCGGGCGCCACGAGGTCGGCCATCTTCTCCTGCTCGACCTTCGCGGCCTCGGCCTTCGCGGCTTCCGCCTGCGCTTCGTATTGCGCCTTGAAGACCTCGGCTTCGGCGACGCGCTTGCGCGTCTCGCCGCGCTGGAACGCTTCGGCGCGCTCGACCTGCAGATCGGCATCCGCCTTGGCGATCTGCGCCTTGGCCGTGTTCTCGCCGGTGACGGCCTGCGCGTCCGCGTCCGCGACCCGCACGCGCTTTTCGCGCTCCGCGTCCGCGATCTCCGCGTCGCGCTGATACGCCGCGCGCTGCTCGCCGATCTTGGTCTCCTTGTCGAGGTCCGCGACCTGAACGAGACGCTCCCGATCCGCCGCCTTGGTGCCGATGTCGCGGTCCTTGATCGCCTCCGCGACCCGCACGTCCTTCTCGCGGTTGGCCTCCGCGACGCCGACCGAGCCCTTCTTCTCCTGATCGGCGACGTCGATCTCGGCCTGCTGGATCGCGGTCGCGGCCGCTTTACGGCCGATGGCTTCGATGTAGCCGGACTCGTCCGTGATGTCGGTGATGTTCACGTTGATCAGCACGAGGCCGATCTTCTTGAGCTCCGGCTCGAGAGACGACTGCACACGTTCGAGGAAGGAGTCGCGGTCCCGGTTGATCTCCTCGATCTGCATGGAGGCGATCACCTGGCGCAGCTGGCCGAAGATGATGTCGCGCGCCTGGGCCTCGATCTCCTTGTGCCCCAACCCCAGCAGGCGGATCGCGGCGTTGTTCATCACGCCCGTCTCGGTCCCGACCGCAACGGTGAAGATCGACGGAACGTTCACGCGGATGTTCTCGATCGACAGCGCGCCGCGCAACGGGATCTCGATCTGCCGCGGCTCGAGGTCGAGGAACTCGTAGTTCTGGATCAGCGGCCAGATGAACGCGCCGCCGCCGTGAATGCACTTCGAGGCGCCGCCGCCGCCGACCTTGCCGTAGACGACGAGGATCTTGTTGGACGGACAGCGCTTGTAGCGCTTGATCAGCAGGATCAGGAAGCTGAACAGGAACAAGACCGCGAAGGCGACGAGCATCACCGTGGGATCGGTGAGGTCGAAGTTGGCGGCCGGCGTCATGAGCGAATGAGGCAAGACAAACTCCCTTGTTCGTTGATTTCTAGGCGGGCTCGACCTTCACCGTGTCGTCGCCGAGGGCTTCGGTCACGCGTACGCGTGCGCCCGTCGCGATCTCTTCCCCGTCGGTCATGGCCGGCAGCTCCACGCTGCGGCCCTGCACCTCGAGCGTGACCTTGCCCGCGCCGCCCTTCTCCGCCGGGATGCGCAGGTACACCTTTCCCTCGATGCCGATCGTGTTCTTGATGTCGAGGGTGCCCGAGCTGGACAGGTTGTGCAGCATGCGCATGAGCCACGCGACCGCGAGCATCGCGACGACGCCGGCTTGCAGAGCGCAGAGAATGCGGAGCCAGGTCGACATGTCGGTGTCGATCAGGATCAGTCCGGTCAATCCGAAGACGCCGCAGAACGCGACGAGCGCTTTGAACGAAAGAAAGCCGAAGAACCAGTTGCCCGCGGCGCCGTGATCGGCGTCCATGTCGGCCGCTTCGATGTCGGCGTCGCCGACGTCGTCCACGAGGCCGAACACCTGCAGGACGATCTGCAGCAGCATCAAGCTGCATCCGCCCACGGCGAGTACGAGATAGATCGTGTGCTCCACGTGCGGTCCTCCGAAAGCCCGCGCAACCCGGGTTCGGGTTGCCGCCCTCCCAGGGGCAAATCGCGTGCCCCCACCCGGTGCCACGAACATCCAACGCCCTACGGGGAACGCGCCCGGCCCTCGCGCCCCCGGCCCGCGAACCAGGCTGCAAACGCCTAATTTCTGGGCCCGAGATTGTGCCCATCGGCCTTCGGCGGCGCAAGGGGTGCGGGTGGACCCGCCGCGGCGGTCGGGGCGCGCGACGGGCGTTGCACGAGGCATCGACTGCATGCTTCGTTGCACGCATTGCTGAACGGATCGTTCAGGTCGAAACGGCCCCGAACGGGGCTTCTAGCGCCTGGTTTGCTCGCTCTGGACCGCAGCCGCAGCGTCGCCGGCGCCCGTCGCGCGTTGCTCGCGGCCCCACTCGGCCAGCTCGCGCTCGATTTGCTCGTAGAGGATGTCGTCGAGGTTGTTGCTCTTCTTGGCGCCCTTGACGCCGTGTTTCGCGCCGCTCTGGGCGACGTTGCCCCCGTATTCGATGAACACGAACTTGCCGCGCGTGAACTGGGCGATCTGGCGGAACATGAGGCTCCCGAACGCGTCGAGCCCGCTCGCCGCGACGGCGTGGATGCGAATGCCCTTGTCGAGCGCCGCGCGGAGGCTCGTGCCGTACTTGACGTCGCCTTCGTAGTCCATGTGCGCCGGCGCGTCCGCGATGAGGAACATCACCTTCGCTGCGCCTTCGCGCCAGGCAAGGCGACCGACGCCCTCCGCCAGGCCCTGATTGAGGCTCTCGGGCGTGTCGCCGCCGCCGCCGGCTTGCACGCTCTGAAGCGCCTTCGAGAACGCCTCGACGTCGCGTGTGAAGGGGTGCGCCATCGTCACGTACGGATCGCCGAGATCGCGATAGAGCACGGCGCCGTACTTCAGGTCGAATTCGCGTGCGAGACCGCGCAATCGGCCGGTCACGGACAGCAGCGTCGCCTTGATGCGCGCGATCTCGTCCGACATCGACCCGGTCGTGTCGATCACGAAGCAGACGTCGAGCTTCACGACGGTTTCCGCCGCGATCTCGGTATCGAGCGCGATCGTCAGCTCGTCGTCTTCGCCGTTCCAGCGCATGCGCTTGCGGGCGTCGCCCTTGCGAACCTCGACGAGGTAGCCGTTTGCGGGCGCAGGTTCGGGCGTTGGCGCGAGGCTCGCGGCGTGAGCCCGCGGGTAGAACGGAACACGGCCGTCGCCGTACGTCGTCGCGCTGAGGACGACGGCGTCCCGCGCTTCGTCGACGATGTAGACGCGCGCGGCGGGCACGATGTCGCCCTTGCCGTCGACGACGCGCACATAGCGACGGTCGCGCACGTCGATCGGATCGTAACGATCGGCAACGCCGTCCCGGTCGGACCACGTCGCGAGAAACTCGAGAAAGGCGTCGAACTGCTCGTTGTCATCGGTGGTGCCGGCCTTCAGCGGGGTGCCGGCGCTGCCGAGGCGTCCACGCATGCGTTCGGTCCTCGCGGGCGCTCTCGGCCGGGGCGCGCCCCCGCCACCGGCGACGCCCACCACGCCCGTGCTGCTCGGCCCCTCGAACGGGGCGTCGGACAGGCCGGCCTCCGACGCGTCCTCCGGGTCGCCTTCCGCGAGCGGCAGATCGTGGTCGGTCTCGACGTGATCGTCGATCTCCTCGTCCTTCATCACCGGCGCCTCGACCGATCCGGCCGGCCCGGAGGGCGGGCCACCCATCGCCCCGGAGAAGCGCGCCTTCTCCTCGGCTCCGTTTGCCGGTCCGGGGGCCGCCGCCCGGCGCACCGTCCAGGGGCCGTCCTCGCGCCGCTCGATCGCGCGCCCCGATAGGCTCGTGGCCTCCGGCACCTCGACCTGGTCGTAGGCCCGCGCTTCTTCGTGGCGTTCCTCCCGGGGAGGCTCCCCGCAGGCGCCGAGGAGCAGAACGCAAACGAGGGCGAGATGGCGACGCATGAGGACCTCCATACGCCTTTGGACGGAATCGGGGCGGCGCGGTTCACGCCCGGTCGGATTCAGACGTCCAGCCCCACCGAACGCATCAGCTCGAGCGCGTTGCTGCGCTCGACGACACCCGGCTGCATGCGGTAGTCGAAGACGATCCTCCCGTCGATGATCTCGTCCGCGAAGTGCACGTTGTCCATGCGCTCGTCCCGCTTCGCGATCTCCGCCAGCGCGAGGTCGTGCGTGGTCACGAGTCCCAACGCGTCGCGTTCGAGGAGCGTGCGCACGACGGCTTCGGCGCCGATGCGCCGGTCGTGCGAGTTCGTCCCGTGCAGGATCTCGTCCAGGAGGAACAGCACCCGGTGGTTCTGCGCCATGCCCACGATCGCCCGAAGGCGTTCGATCTCCGCGTAAAACCGCGACGCGCCTTCCTGTAGGGAGTCCATCACGCGGATCGACGCGCCGACCGCTAGCTGGGAGATGCGCAGCGACGTCGCCCGCACCGGCGCGCCCGCGAGCGCGAGCACCGCGTTGATGCCGACGGTACGTAGCAGCGTGCTCTTTCCGGACATGTTGGAGCCGCTGACCAGAAGTCCGTGTGACACCACACCGCCGAGCGCGACGCTGTTGCGCACACAGGTGGCCGCAGGCAGCAACGGATGTCCGAGGTCCGCGCCGTCGAAGACCGCGCCGCCGTCCACCAGCTCGGGCATGACGTCGTCGGGATGCTCGTACGCATAGCCCGAAAGCGAGCACAGCGCCTCGAAGCTCGCCAGCGCGTCGATCCACTGCTCGAGGTGCGTTCCGTTCCGGGCGCGCCAGTGCTCGATCCGGTAGGCGAACTGAACGCCGAGCGCGAGCAGCCAGCTGATCGGAAGGAACACCTGGTTCTCGCGCGACTCGACGAAGCCCATCGTTCGGTTCAAGCGATGAATGCGCGCGGACGGCGCGTCGCCCTCGGTCTCGAGGCAGCGCTGCAGCTCGACGAGCAAGGGACTCTCGAAGCGCTCTTGCTCGATGCGTTCGAGCAGCCGCGCGATCAGCGCGAGGTCCTTCGCCGGGCGCTGTGCGTCCTCGAGCACCTGATCGGCGCGCTTGCGAATCGGGATGCAGAAGATCGCCTGCGCGATCCAGCACGCGAACATCGGAAGCAGGATCGGGCTCGTGAGGTACGGCGCGCCGGCGACGAGCCACGTCACGAGGAGCCCGGCAGAGAGCAGCCCGAGCACGCGAGCGGTGAGCGGCACTCCGTATCCATCGAGCACCGGGGGAGACCGCCCCCACGTCGCGGCCAGGGATCGATCGAGCGCGCCCGACACCTCGCCCGCCACGACCGCGAGGTCCTCGCGCAGGTCGAGCCGGGAGCGCAGCTCCTCGACGGCGACCTGTCGCTCGCGCACCGTGTCGATCGGCGCGGGCTCGAGTAGCCACTCGCCCAGCCGCCGCTCACCGGCATGCGTGCGCGCCCGGCACAGCAGCTGGAAGAGCGATGCGTCACCGAACAGGTCGAGATCGTCCGCGTACAGGTGATGCGCCGGACGCAGCGCCGACCCGGTCGACCCATGCCCCATCCACCGGTCTTCGATGCGCGCGATGCCCCGCTCGTACATGCCGACGGCGCGCTCGGCGGCGATCTCCTCGAGCGTCGCGCGGCCGTGGAGGATCACGAGCCATGCGAACGCCGCGACCGGGAGCCACAAGAAGTGGGCCGAGCACCAGTCCTTCAGCGCGGCGAAGAAGATGAACCCGGCCACCGCGAAGACGGCCAGCCGCAGGCTCGAGAGGCGCTCGCAACGCGCGGTGAGGCGCTGAACGCTCTCGCGACGCCGGGCCAGGCGACGTTGGTATTCAGCCTTGGGATCGGCGGCGTTCATCTTCGAGCGCAGAGCATACGGGGCCGCGTACGATCGGAAGCGGATGGCCGCAGACGACGAGACATTCCGTTCCGTCATGGAGCGCATCGAGCCCGAGCCGGGCACCTGGGACACCGCCGCCATGAGTCGCGGCGAGCCCGGGTTTCCGCACGTGTTCCACTGGCGCGGCACCCGCTACGAGGTCGAGACGCTCCGGCGCTCCTGGCGCGAGGTCAGCTCCGGTGACGCGCCGGGCGTCGATCAGTACGTGCGCCGCCACGGTTTCGAGGTGCGCACGAAGTGCGGGGCGATCATTCGCCTAATCGGCCGGCGGGACGGCCGACGGCGCGTCGGCCGATGGTGGATTCGCTCCATTCGCGTCCCCGTCGATCCGGACGCCTCGTGACGTCGCGCGTCCTGCGCAAGATCGGTGGATCTTCGCGCAAGGGCGGGTCCTGCGGCCCGCGCTCTCCGCGGCCCGGTTCGTGTCGACCGTCCTGATCCAAGCTACATTTTCATCGGCTGGGAGCGAACGACGACACTCTTGAGCGATCCCTTGATCCCCGACGAAAACACCGACAGTGGCGAGCGGCACGCCGACGACGTTCGCGAGTTCGTCGACGTGTCGCAGCCGCCCACGCCCCGCCGGAGGGAACGTTCCAGGCCCAAGCCGGAGCCGAAGCCCGAGAACCACCTCGCCTGGGAGCGCTCGAAGCGACTCTCGGCGCGCCGTACGTTGATCGTGACACTCACCATCGCGCTCGTCTTCGCGCTGATCATGCTGCACTCCGCGCGCCGGCACCTGCCCGACGACGATCTCGCCGTGTTCAGCATCGGCCCGGAGATCCCGATCACGCTCAACGCGTTCGAGATCGTCGTGCTGTCGATCATGGGCATCGCATGGCTCATGCACGCGACGGTCGTCGTTCGCCTCTTGTCCGCGGAAGGCGGGCGCAAGACCGCCGCAACGTTCCACATCGTGCTGCTCGTCGGCTGGCTCGCCTACGTGATCCTGTTCTGCGCCGACTCGCACACGGACTTCGTGATGGGCCTCGTACTGCCCTTCATCTGGATCGTCGCACCGCTCGCGCTGATCGACGGGCTGGCCGACCGCCCGAGCTGGAAGTCGTTCTGGGGCGACGTCTTTGACTAGACCCGAGCTCCTGCGCGTATCGATGCTGATCCTGATCGGATTCGGCTCGCTGCTCGCCATGGTGTTCTGGCCGGCCGGGACCTGGCAGTGGCCCGAAGGCTGGATCTTCGTCGCATTGATCTTCCTCACCTGGTTGGTCACGACCTTGCTTCTGGCGCGCTTCCAGCCGGAGCTCGTGGGCCGCAGGACACGCATCGGCAAGGGCACGAAGCGCTGGGACCTCTACTTGATGGGTGCGTTGAAGCTGATCTTCGTCGGCTTGGTCGTCGTGCCGTCATTCGGCGTTCGGTTCGGCTGGCCTCGGCTTCACGCGTCGTGGGTGTACGTCGGCATCGGCCTGTACGCCGCCGGCTATGCCTTCTTGCTCTGGGCCATGCTGGTCAACCCGCACTTCGAGTCGACGGTCCGCATCCAGACGGACCGCGGTCATCGCGTGATCGACACGGGCCCGTACGGGTACGTTCGTCATCCCGGCTACGTCGGGTTCCTCGTGCTCACGCTCGGCATCCCGCTGGTCTTGCGCAGCCTGTGGGCGCTGCCGGGGGCCGCCGTGGTCGTGATGTGGGTCTTCCTACGGGCGGCGCTCGAAGACCGGACGCTGCGCAGCGAGCTCGACGGCTACGCCGCGTACGCCGCCCGCGTACGTTTCCGGATCATCCCGGGCGTCTGGTAGGCGGCCGCGGCGCACGACGCGGTGCGCGAGCGATCCCAGCGATACGTGACGCACCGGCCTTCCGACGGACGCCGGTGCGTGTCTCGGCTGCTATTGCGGGCCCACGATGACGAAATCGATGTCGACGTCGGCCGCGGCGTTCGAGGCGTCGTACGTATTGAACGTCACCTGGTCGACCTCGTCGTCGACCCTGACGACGGTGAAGCCGCCCTCCTCGTCATTGAAGATGGTCGCGACGGCTGCGGGTTCGTCCGAAAACGCCTCGTCGAACGTGATCACGTACACGCCGGTCTCGGGATTGCTCGCGGTGAACCCGTCGCCGAACACGATCGTAGCGTCCGGCGCCAGTCCCCCGCGGATCAGGCGTAGATCCTCGCCACTGTCTCGTACGTAGCGGTCGTCGTGATCGCCGCTGCTCATGTGCGCGAGGAGGTCAGCCGCGTTGGCGGCGATGTCCTCCGCGTTGGTCGCCTGCTGTTCCTCCAGGGCCGCCACTCGCGCGCCCAGGTCCGTTCCGGTGCGGGTGCGGGCCTGCGTGACTTCGGGCACGAGCAAGAGTGCAAAAACGGCGAGCCCCAGAATCGCGAGTCCGTATCTTCCGTGTTGCTGCATGCGAAAGCCCTCCTCCTATGGGTCGAGGGCCGAGAGGCTACAACGCACTTCCGCGACGCGTCAACAGCCCCGGGGCGCCGCTCATGGCCGTCGTGCCGGCGCGGCGGCTACGCGAAGACCTCGCTCCACATCGGCTGCGTCTTGCGACGCGGATAGAAGACGCGTCAGATCTCGGCGAGGCCGCCGGGCGGGTGCGCGTGCGCCCATCCCCAGGACGTGCAGTACAGGACGAAGAACGGCAGCTCGAGCAACCACCAAGCGGCACGCGCCACGACTCGCATGCCCTCTCCCCTACCCCGGTCAGAGGCTCGCTTTGCCCGCCCGAACGACGCGCGAATGCGGTGACAGGTTGCGGTCGAAGATGAACCGCAGCAAGACCGCCGTCCACGAACGATACGAGACGAGATCGTCGTAGAGCTCGGGCGCCGTGCGACGCAGCGCGGGCAACCGGTTCCAGGCCACGTTCAGCATGTCGTGGTGCTCGTTGTGGTAGCCGACGTTGAACGCGATCCAGTTCGCGGCGCCGTAGTAGGAGTAGGTCTCCTGGCCGGGGTGCGTGACGAAGTGCTCCTGGATCCAGCGGCCCCCGAGCGGGTGCAGCCCCAGCCCGAACAGCGTCGACGCCGTCAGATACAGCAACGCCGTGGGACCAAAGAAGATCCAGACCGCGGCGTCCACCGCGAGGACGGCGACGAGATTGGCGACCGTCCAGCCGTCGATCAGCTTCGCGCCGCGGATCTGCGCCGGCCGAAACGACTGCGCGATCGAGAAGAAGAGCATCCAGATCGCTTTGCGTAGCGTCGAGTTGCCCACCCAGCGACCCTCCGCGGCCGAAGGAAGGTCCGCGTCGTGATCCGGCTCCCCCATCTTGGCGTGGTGCAGCAGGTGGTACTTCCGGAACGGAATTGCGCTCGGCACGACGGTCGGCAGATTGGCGGCGATGCCCATGAGCTTGTTGCCCCAGGACTTCTTCAACACCAGATTGTGCGTCGCTTCGTGGATCATCACGTAGAGCGCGTGGCTCATCACGGCGCCGACCACGTAGGCGCCCACCAGATTCAACCAGATCGGAACGTCGCGAACGAAGTAGCTCAACGCCAGCTGGGCCCCGACGAGCCCGAGGATGATGAACGCCGTCGGTCGATACGGCCCGGTCAGATCCTTCGCTTCCGGGTGCCGGGAGAGAATTTCGCGCCGCCGCAGCGGATGAAGCTGCGGGTCCTCCGAAAACGTGTAGGCGGACGCGGGCATCGAAGCGTTCTACCTGCGTTCTTCGAGGACACCACCGCCTATTCGGATGCCTTGTCCCGGGTTTTCCGAGGATAGAACGCAAACAACAGGACCAGCACGCCCAGCGACACCCACATCGGGACGCCGAACAGCACGCGGTAGTCCCCCGCGGCCAGCTCGTCGACCATGCCCGCGAAGAGGTTGCCGACGATGATGCCGACCCCGATGACGATGAAGTTGAAAGAACTCTGCGCGCTGGCACGCACGTCGCTCGTCGTGTTTTCGTCGACGATCATGAACGCGACGAAGAAGAAACACCCGAAGCACAGGCCGTGAAGCGCCAAGGCGGGCACGACGGCCCAGCCGTAGGGCAGGTACGCGAAGACGGCGAAGCGCAAGCAGTACGCGGCGACGCCGGTCAGCAACAGCGCGCGCCGAGAGACGCGTTTCGCGACGAACGGCATGGCGGCCAGCACCACGATCTCCGCCATCTGACCGATGGTCATCAGACCGCCGCCGCCCACGCCGAACACGTTCTGAATGAGCTCGGAGTCGAGCGCGAGGCTGGTCAGGTAGTTCGCCGTGTGGAAGAAGTAGAACTGGTGCACGCAGGAGATCGGAAACGCCAGGAGGAAGAGCCAGAACAAGGGATTCGTTCGCGGACGCGACACGATCTCGGCGAACGCCTCCTTCGGAGCGAACTTCTCCTTGCCCTTCAGCGGCGGCGTCTTCGGCAGCGTGAAGCAGAAGACGCCCAGGATCGCGCCCAAGATGGCGCTCAGACGAAACGCGTCCGCGATCCCGGCCGCCTGCGCCGCCTTGACGACGTCGTCCGTGGCGCCCGCGGGGGTGTGCCGGTGCAGCAGCCACTGCCCGACGCCGATGCCGACGATGATCCAGCCGACGGTGCCCCAAACGCGGACCTTGCCAAAGTCGCGGTCGCGATCGGGCAGGTGGTGGAACGAGAGCGAGTTGGTGAGCGGAATCGTCGGCGCGTAGATCAGCGAATAGGCCAGCGAGAACCAGAGCAGACCGTCGTACGTCTCGACGGTGGCGAGCTGCCACACCAGCACGGCGCCCAGGATGTGGCTGATGCCGAGAAACGTCTCCGTGTTGAACCAGCGGTCGGCGATCTGCCCCGCGATGAACGGCGCCAGCAACGCCCCCACGGCGCCGATCGCGAACAGGTTCCCGATCTCCGCGCCGCCCAGCCCGTGGTGGTTCGCAAGATACGGAACGAACAGCGGCAGCCACGCGCCCCAGATGGCGTACTGCAGCAGCATCATCAACGAGAGGCGGCTGTTCAATCCGAACGAGAGCGGCGGCGTCGCGTTCATCTACTTGCCCTCGAAAGCGTCTTCGGCGCTGAACGCGCCGCGCGCCACCGCGGGGAGGAAGTCCTCGAGTCCGTCCGGCTCCCACGCGAGTCGTTCCCCGCGCTCGGCCGACATGTAGCAGGCCATCAGCAGCTTCGTCACCTCCAGGCCGTCCGCGAAGGTCAGCGAGGGCGCCGTGCCGTTGCGAAAGCAATCGACCATGTGCCGGTTCTCGCCGGTGTAGCCGTACTCGGTCGCCTCGTCCGTCACGACCGGCATCAACCCCTGCTCGGCCGTCTGCTTCTCGACGATGTCCTCGCCGACGTCGCCCTTGACCTCGCGACTGAAGAAGACGTTGAGGTGATTGTTGAGCGATGTGCCTTGCATCGAGTACTCGGGGCCCATCACCTCGACGGAGAGTCGCAGCCCGGGCCCGACGTAGCTCCACGACGTCGTCGCCTCCGTGATGGCGGGGTGGCCTTCATCGGATTGCCAGACCACCGTCGCCCGGGCGAAGTCCTCCGACTGCTTCTCGGAGTAGTCGACGCCCATCTCTTCCTTGAGCTTGCGGATGTACGTGTCGCGGCTCCACTTGATGGAGGCGATGTCGCAGGACACCGTCTTCGGCTGAAGGCTCGATCGCGGCTTGTCGGGATCCTGCAAGAGGAAGCGCGCCGCCTCGAGGCTGTGGCACATCATGTCGTTGAGCACGCCGCCGCCCTGCTCGTTGCCGCGCCAGAACCAGGGTTCGTGCGGCCCGCCGTGCTCTTCGGCGCAACGCGCCAGATAGGGCCGGCCGGTCGCGCGCGCCCCGCGACGCCACAGCAGCTCCTTGCCGCGTACGATCGTCGGCATGAAGCACTGGTTCTCGAGATAGCCGTGCGAGAGGCCCGCTTCCTCGGCGAGCTCGAGCATGCGCCGCGCCTCGGAGACGTCGCGGCCGAGCGGCTTCTCACAGGCCACGCCGCGCAGGTTGCCCTTCCCGACCGCGGCGATCGCCTTCATCACCGGCAACCGCGCGAAGTTGGGCACGCAGATCCAAACGGCGTCGACGTTCGGATCCCGCACCATCGCCTCGACGTCGTCGAACGCCTTCGCGTCGCCCACGCCGAGGTCGCGCGCCAGCTGCGCGCCGCTCTCGGCCTTGTCCAGCGTTCGGCTGCAGACAGCGCGGATGTCGGCGTGCCGAACGCTCTCCCACGACTGGATGTGGAAGCGGCCCACGAAGCCCGCACCGATGATCCCAACGCCGAGCCGGTCGCTCATGCACGCGCCCTCCGTCCGCGCGCACCGCGCGGGGGCCGAACCCTACCAATCCGCGCCGCGCCGGGCCATGATCCTCGGCCATGCGCACACGACGGCTCGGCATCCTGTTGATCCTCGGCTCCCTTCTGATCGGCGCTCCGGTCACGTCACTGGCGAACGAAGAACCGCCGCCGCCCCATCCGCTGCCGGTCTTCCGCTCGGTGCTCGACGGAAACCCCCGCATGGTGACTCTGCCCCTGCACGAGGAGATGTGGCTCACGTACGACGCGCAGTTCTGCCAGCTCCAGAACGCCTGGTCGGGCGGCGTGAAATTCGACGGCGCCGTCTATACGACGGTGCACGGCCCACAGCCGACGAGCACCGGATTCAGCTACACCGGTCACTTCTACATGGAAGGCGAGTGGCGCAACGACGACTGCCGGTTCCTGGGGTACCGCGTCGACGGACGAACCGTGACGTTGCGCTACTCGATGCAATTCGGACGACGCTGGTACACCGTCGAGGAAACGCCGTCGTTCCGGCGCGACAAGCAGGGACGACCGGGGCTTCGGCGCACCTTTCGGGTGCGAAGCCGCCGCGCACCCCGCATCCGTCTGCGCTGGCCGGTGCGAGCATTGGTCCACGCGCGCTCGAACGAGGCGGCCACCATGGGCGGCCCGGTCTCGCCGATGGACAAGGTGCTCCCGACCCGCGACATCATGGTGCGGCTGCGTCCGGGGGACACGACCTACGTGGAGGCGTTCTTCGATGCGGACGCGCTGCGCAAGCGCGCCGAGGCGAAGGCTGCCGAGGAAGCGACCGTCCGCGCCAAGGATGCGCCGACGGCGGCGGCGCCTCCCGAGCCTGCCGTGGTCGAGCATCCGAAGGATACGCCCGTGGGCAACGGGGTCTCGGTTCGCGTCTATCACATCGGCGCGTCCATGAGCCGAATCCGCAAGCTGGTCCCGGGACAGACGCCCAACGTCTCGCACGTGATCCCGGTGCTCGATCTGCGAACGGAACGCGGGGACTTCGGCGACATCGACGAGACGTTCATCACGCACGTCGACGGCTTCCTGGAGGTCGAGACGGCGGGCGTCTATCGCTTCCGGCTGCTCTCCGACGACGGCTCGCGCCTGTATCTGAACGACGAGGTCGTCATCGACCACGACGGGCTTCACGGCGTCACCGCGATGGAAGGCAAGCTCGAGCTGGCCGTGGGCCGCCACAAGCTCTTCGTCGAGCACTTCGAGAACGGCGGCGGCGAGCAGCTGACGCTCGAGTGGCAGCCGCCCGGCGCGGCGGACTGGGCGATCGTGCCGAACGAAGCGCTGCGCGCGCCGAAGGGCGAGGTGCGTGTGACCTCGCCCGGCAAGAAGAAGCTGGTCCCCGTCGCGGCGAAGGGTGTTCCGGGCGACGGCCAACCGCTGACCGGCGTTCATCCGGCCTTCGACCTCGCGCAGGCGCGCCCGGAGAGCTTTCAGCCTCGTATCGGCGGCATCGACTGGTTGCCCGACGGCCGCATGATCGTCTGCTGCTGGGAACCCATGGGCGGCGTGTACGTGCTCGAGGGCGCGGAAACCGGCGACCCCGCGAAGATCGAGGTGCGTCGCATCGCGGCCGGACTCGCCGAGCCGCTCGGCATTCGGGTCGTGAACGGACGCATCTTCGTCTTGCAGAAGCAGGAACTGACCGAGCTCATCGACAGGGACGGCGACGGCGCCATCGACGAATACCGCACGGTCGCCGACGGCTGGGGCGTCACGAGCAACTTCCACGAATTCGCGTTCGGTCTCGTCTTCAAAGACGGCGCGTTCTACGCGACGCTCGCGACGGCGATCAATCCCGGCGGCGCCAGCACGCATCCCCAGAATCCCGACCGCGGCAAGGTCGTGAAGATCGATCCCGACGGGCGCTACGAGCTGATCGCGCACGGCCTGCGTACGCCCAACGGCATCGGGCTCGGTGTGCACGGGGAGATCTTCGTCACGGACAACCAGGGCGACTGGCTTCCGGTCAGCAAGGTCGTCCACGTCTCGCCCGGTGCCTTCTTCGGCAGTCGCTCCGTCGACTTCGAGGGCACGGAGGGCGTACCCGAGAAACCACCCGTGGTCTGGCTGCCCCAAGGCGAGATCGGCAACTCACCCGGCGAACCGGGCCTCTTGACCTTCGGACCCTGGCGCGGACAGATGCTGCATGCCGACGTCACCCATGGCGGGCTCAAGCGCGTGTTCGTCGAAAAGGTCTGCGGGCAGTACCAAGGGTGCGTGTTCCGCTTCATCCAGGGACTCGAAGCCGGCATCAACCGCTGGCGACAGGGTCCGGACGGCGCGTTGTACGTCGGCGGCATCGGCAGCAGCGGCAACTGGGGCCAGACCGGGAAGCTCAAGTACGGGCTGCAGCGGCTCGCCTACAACGGCAAGAGCGTCTTCGAGATGAAGGCGGTGCGCGTCAAGCCGAACCGCACACTCGAGATCGAGTTCACCGAGCCGCTCGCGAACGTCTCGGGCGACGACCCGGCCGACTACCTCGTTCAGCAGTGGTGGTACGAGCCGACGAAGAGCTACGGCGGCCCGAAGAAGGACGTCGAGCGGCTCGAGGTCGCGGGCGCGTCGGTCTCGAAGGACCGACGCAAGGCGTGGCTCCGGATCCCCGGGCTCGAGGAGGGGCACGTCGTGTACCTCCGACTGGCGCGCACGATCCGCAACGCCGCCGGTGACCGGCCGTGGAGCTCGGAGGCGTGGTACACGCTCAACCGCCTGCCCGGGCCCCGCACGGACGCCCAGCTGCCTGCGCCCCCGCCGCTTCCCAACCGGCTGACACCAGCCGAGCAAGACGCGGGCTGGAAACTCCTCTTCGACGGCGAGACGCTTGCCGGCTGGCGCGGCTACAAGCAGGACGGGCCGCCCGCCGCGTGGCGTGTCGAGGACGGCGCGCTGCATTTCTCGAAGGAAGGAACCGGCGGCGACCTCGTCACCGAGACCGAATACGCCGAATTCGATCTGAAGCTCGAGTGGAAGCTCGCGCCCGGCGGCAACAGCGGGGTGTGCTACCGCCTCACGGAGGACGGCGGCGCCATGTGGACCACCGGTCCGGAGATGCAGGTGCTCGACAACGATGTGCACGCGGATGGCGGGTCCACCCTCACGTCGGCGGGCGCGTGCTACGCGCTCTTCGCACCCCGGTTCGATGTCACCCGCCCCGCCGGCGCGTGGAATCAGGCACGCATCGTGGTCGCGAACGGCCGGCTCGAGCACTGGCTGAACGGGTGGAAGATCGTCGACGTAGAGCTGGGTGGCGAGGCATGGAACGCCGCCATCGCGAAGAGCAAGTTCCAGGACATGGAAGGGTTCGGCGTCCAGCCGCGCGGACACATCGGGCTGCAGGACCACGGCGATCCGGTGTGGTACCGCAACATCAAGATCCGCATTCCGTAGTCGAAACGAAACACCGCGCGAGACAGGCCGGAAACGGTGTTACCCTTCGCCGATTCAGGCAATCCGGCTGCCGGGACTTGGGCCGCCGAACCGCCCTCCGCACGCTACTTGAAAGCGACAAACACATACCCCTTGGGGGTAAAGAGGAACGACGCGCCAATTCGCACGGAAGCCCGCCCTTTGAACGTTCTCCGAGCCATCGTGCTACTCGTCGCTTTCGCCGCCGTCGGCATCGGCTGCGGCGACGACGGTGCGCGGCCGCAAAGCGACGGCAACGCCGAGGCGCGACCGGCGCCTAATCTGATCATCATCGTCATCGACTCATTGCGGCGCGACGCCGTCGCGCTGCCCGGCCAGGAGCCGGCGCACATGCCGTTCCTCGCGTCGATGGCGGCGGACGGCGTCGCGTTCGAGAGCGCTGCCGCGCCCGCGCCGTGGACCGTTCCGTCGATCACCAGCATGCTGACCGGACTTCTTCCGCGCGAGCACGGCTGCGACTCGACCAAGGGCGTTCCGCACTTGCCCGCGGGTGTGACCACCTTCGCGGAGCTGCTGAGGGACGAGCACGGCTACGAGACCGCGGTATTCACCGGCGCGCCGTGGTTCGTCGAGACGACCACTCGATCTTACAGGGATTCAGCGCGGATCGGTGAACGAGGGATTCGGCCTCCAGGGCACCCGCCCGGCGATCGAGCGTTGGCAATCGGAGCGCGACCCCCACAAGCCGTTCTTCCTGTACCTGCACACCTTCGAGGCCCACGACCCGTACGGTCGGGCCAACCACCGCGTTCCGGACTCGCACGCCGCATGGACGCCGGAGGAGCTTCGCGCGTACGCGGAGACCTTCGATCCGGCGGCGATCACCACACCCCGCGACATGACGAGGGTCTACCTGGCTCGATCGGCCCGGTCGTGAGCTGATGACCGCTCACCACGGCGCGTACTTCCAGAACGAGGTCGTCGGGTACGCGTCCACGGATTCGCCGCGAAGCCCGATGCGGCGCTGGCCGACGAGTTGAGGACGGCGTATCTCGCCGGCGTGCGCTGGGTCGACTCGGTCCTGGAGCGCGCCGTCGACGAGCTGCGTACGGCGGGCCTGCTCGAGAACACGCTTCTCGTGGTCACCGCCGACCACGGCGAGACGTTTGGCGAGCACGGCATGCTCGGGCACGGCCGGCAACTCTTTGACGAGCTGGTCCACATTCCGCTCGTGATGACCGGCCCCGCCCCGTTCGACCGCCCTGCCCTCGTGAACGAGTGTGTCGGGCTGATTGACGTGCTGCCGACGTTCATGGGCTGGGCCGGACTGACATCACAGCCCGGCACGCGTGGTCGCTCCTTCTTGCCGGTGCTCGAACGAGGCTTCCGGCCGTCCCGTCATCTCGCAGGAGCGGCTGACGCGCAACAACGCGGGCCCCGGCCACCGCGCCATCCTGGCAAGTGTGCGATCCGAACGCTGGAAGTTCGTGATTCAATACGATCGAGCCGCGGGTCGCGTGCACGAGACCGTCTTCGACCTCGCCGCCGACCCCGGCGAGCGCCGCCCCCTCGGCCCGTCGGACGCCGCGTGGAACGACGCCATGTGCGAGGAGGTCGAACGCGTGCGCGACCGCATCTGGGCGGACGTCGCGGCGGCCAGAGCGCTTCACGGCAGTGTGTACGCCCCCGACGACCCGCCGGTCGTCAGCACGCGGCCCGCGACGTGCCGCAGCTCCCACCGCTGAGGGAGTCGTCATCGGAAGCTGGGCTCGCGACAGGCAGGCCATCGACAGGCCTGACTCACCTCTCATCAATTTCCGTTCCACTTCATTTCGGGGTCCATTCTCACTTGAACATGAGAGATCTGCTCATAACTGATGCTTTGTCGCTTCCAGTTCGAGTGTTCATGGGACTACGATCATTGCAGCCGCGCGGATCGACGGACCTGCGGGTGGCGTTCCGAAGCGGGACGCCGGTCCCGGCCCGAGGGACCTCCGCATGCCCACCGCTTCCCGCACCGGCTGCACGTCGATCGTCGCAGTTTCCATCCTCTTCTTCGCCTCCTGCGCCGGCGGCACGGGCGGCCAGGGCCCGACCGGCGACGGGCAGGGCCTCGTGCTCATCAGCTTCGTGCAAGCCTCGACGGACAACGTCGCGCTGAACACGATTCTCGAGTGGCGATTCAGCGAACCCGTGAACGGCGCGACGATCACCCCCGCGTCGATTCAGATCCGCGAAGGCGGCGCGTTCGGCCTCACCGTGGACGGCCAGTTCATCATCAACGGAAGCGTGGTGACGTTCGAGCCGCGTCTCCCGAGTCTTTGCGATCTGAGCGACGCCGCGTTCAAAGCCGATACCGACTATCGGGTGCAGGTCATCGGCTATCCCGAACAATTCGCCGTGCGGAACACGGTCGGGCAACCGCTCGACGCGACGACCACGTGGAACTTCAGCACGCGCGCTGACAACGATCCCGCCAAGTTCCTCGATCAGATCCCGGCGGTGGCACCCGCCGTCGTACTGAGCTCGGTCTCCCCGCAGCCGGGCACGGCCGCGGTGTCCATCGGCTCGGCGCTCAACCCGCAACGCATCGAGATGGAGCTCACCGAGAACGTGGATCCGTGCAGCGTCTCCAATGCCACGGTCTCCGTACGTATTCACGAGGTCGGCGGCGCGTTCGGCGCGTCGGTCCAAGCCCCCAACGACAATCTGTCGGGTTCGTGACCGGCGGTGTCGACGTCACCGACCAGGACGCGGATCCGCTCACATGGGGGTCGGACACCGGCATGGCATGGCCCGGCGGTGCCCAGACGCTGCCTGCGACGGTTCATCTGCTTCAGGACTTCGATTCGACGCGCATCGTGATCTCCCCGGTGTTCGGACAGCATCCGAACAGCCCCGAGTTGGGAGGAATCCTGCCGGAGAACGTCCTGATCGTGGTATCGCTCACGTTCGGCATCTCCGACTTCGGTGGACAGCCGTTGACGCCGTTCACGCTCTCGTTCACGACCCAAAATCTCGACGGCACCCCGAGTTCCTACGTCCTGGCCAACGACGGCGAGACGCCGTACAGCGAGAATGACACAACGGCGGACGTGAACACATCGCGGTCACGGAGCGTGGTACAGGGCTTCCTGCTGTTTGCCGGCGACGGCGACAACGGTGCGAGCCTCGTCGACCCGTCGCTGCCGAACAGCGACGCCAGCGGTTGCAGCGATCCGTTCCAGATGAACAACGCGGACAAAGATCACTTCGATCCGACCGTCGACACCATTCTCGACACCGGTGCTTCGAACTCGTGTATCAACACGACCGACAACTCCACCGCCGTCATCTGGGAATTCGCTTCATTCCGCATTCGCGCTGGAATCACGGTCCGCATGATCGGCGAGAATCCGGCGATCATCCTGGTGCAGGGTGACGTCGTCATCGAAAAGCTCGGTCGATTGCTCGGACGGGGCGACGGGAGCACCGGTGTTCCGCAAGGCCGCGGTGACGGCAAGACTGCGACGACGACCGCCGGGACCGACGGGGGGATCGGCGTGCTCGGCGGCGGCGACGGCGGCGGTGGTCCCTTCGGGTGTCGCCAACGCGCGGCGCGTCGGCGGTGACGGCTTCCAGGGCTACTCATGACCGGAGCGAGCATCGACCCGACGGTCGGCACGAACACCGGTCCTGGGGGTGGGAAGGGGAACACATCCGCGAAGTGGAACGCGCAGCAGAATCCGAACAATCGAAACACACCATCGGGCGGCGGCGGCGGACACGCCGAAGCCGGCATGCCGGGTGAGGCGAACGGCAGTGGGACCCAGCCCACGACGTTGGATCTGCCGCTGGAGGGTGAAGGCGGTGAGACGTACGGCCAGACTGCCGGGCGGCTCCTGACACCCGAAGCGGGCAGTGGCGGCGGCGCGGCGGGTGAGCTGCGCCCGTTCACGGGCAACATCGGCCGCGGGCCGGGCGCGTCAGGTGGCGCCGGCGGTGGGTTCATCGACCTCACGGCGCAAGGTGACATCTCCATCATGGGCACGATCGACGTGGCAGGTTCCCGCGGCGGCGACGGCAAGGGTGGGACGTTCAGTCCGAACTACGCGTGGAACCCGGGCGTCGGCGGCGGCGGCGGCGGGTAGCGGTGGCGGACTGCGATTGCTCACACCCCAAGAGGTGAAGTTCAACTCGGACACGGTGATCACCGCGGCGGGCGGCTCCGGCGGCCCGAGTGGCGTAACGCAGGGCGGGGACCCGGGCGCCAACGACGGCGGCCCAGGGGGCGTTGGCCGGCTCGCGATCGAGGACGGCGACTCCATCATCAGCGGCTTGGGCGGCGCCGCCGTCACGCCCGGCGAGGGTGCGACGGGGTTCTACCGCGGCGTCTTCGACGCCACCCGGTTCAGTGGCGGCGGGCTCAGGCCCCAGGCGACCACGCAGATCTTCACGGTCGGACCGTTCAACCCGACCTTCATCGAGCCGGTGCAGGGGGACTTCGTCGCCGGCGCGCCTTCCATCTCGAGTCCCGGACCGGGATCGGTCGTGATTCTGATCGAGGCCCAGAGCTTCGGGATCCTCCCGGACGGCACACCGGAGCCGGTGGGCAACGGCTGGCGAACGATCGGCCACTTCCTGGACTCGGGCATCGAGAGCGCGCCGACGTACATGCCGGGTCACCCCGGCGCCGTGACACGCGCACCCGACAACGTCGGCAACGCCGGGATCGACAACATGGCGAGCCTGAACGGCGATGAGTTCCTTCAGATTCGAATCACGATCTTCCTCGCGGCGGGCGTCGGCGCCTTGGACCCGGGCGCGTTCCTCGACGACTGGACGATTCGATTCACGTTCGACAACTGACCAGGCGCGCGGCCGTCTTTGCGACAGCTGTCAGGGCGCAGCCCACTGCACTGTGGTCGCGATGGGGAGATGATCGCTCTCGATGTGGCCGCCGAGCCACGCGTCGGTCGCCGTCAGCCCGTGACCGACGTAGACGTGATCGATGCGAATGCCGGGTAGGTGCCGCAGCCAGTCGTTGACCGGCCACGTCGCGCCCCGACCGCTTCCGGCGAGCGCGCGGCTGTTCGCGAAGCCACGCGCGTGCAGGGCGCCGGCCAGCGGCCCGTGATCGACGAAGTTGAAGTCGCCGGCCAGGACCGTCGGCGCGGCCTCGTCGTCGAGCCGGCCGAGCAGGTCGGCGAACTGTCGTCGATGCTCCACGTACCGGTGCCGAGCGGGCGGCAGGATGTGAATCGCGTACAGCACGATCGACGCGGGCCCGACCGGCACCTCGAAGCGGTACTGTGGCGTCGCCACCCTTCCCAACACGAAGCGCTCCTGCTGGCGCCACTCCACGCGCGAGAAGACCGCGATGCCGAAGTTGTCATGACGCGGCTTCTCGACGCGGTGTGGATGCGTGGCCCGCAGGCGCGCGCCCAGCCGTTCCTGCCAGGCCGGCGAGTACTCGAGCACGATCAGCACGTCGGCATTCGACGCCTCGATCTCGGCGAACACCCGGTCTTCGTCGGCCAGGGTGCCGCCGAGGTTGAACGACGCGCCGTTCTCGATGTCCGGCGCGCGCGCGTTCGCCGGCCACACGACGGGCGCGACTGCCCAGCCCACGACCAGCATTCCCACCGTCGCGAGCCGCCAGCGGCGTGCAAGCAGCAGCCAAGCCGTCCCGACGGCCGCGGCGATCCCGACGTGGAACCGCAACGTGTGGATGCGCGACACCACGATCTCCAACGTCTCGGGCTCGTCGGGCACCACGGCCGGATCGATGCGAACGACCAGTGCCAGGGACAACGACGAGGCGCAGATGAGGACGAAGGCAATCGCAACGTGAGTCAGCGTGCGCGCGATCCGACGCCCCACGCTTGCCGGCGGTCGATCGGAGGTCATTGCCCCGATTCTCGCACGGCTCGGTGCGTACGCTCAGACGCAGGCGTTGGCGACGACCAGTCCGAGAATCACGAGCGCGTAGAGGTTGATCGCCTTGAACAGCGATACGGCCGTGACCCGGCCCTCGTCGTTGCGACGTTTGATCGTCACCGTGGCGAGCAGGATCGACGCGACCAGCGCCCCCACGTTCCACGGCATCTCGAGCCGCTGCGTCACCGAGAGCACCAGACCTGCCACGGCGACCGAGAGGATCCACATCGACGTCATGCGCCGAAACTGCGTTGCCGACATCACGCGCGTCGGCATCGGCAACCCGGCGTCCTCGTACTGCGCGCCGTACATCTGGACCAGCAACCAGAAGTGCGGGATCTGCCAGAGGAAGAAGAAGAACGCGACCTCGAGGATCGTCGGGTCCGAGATCACGCCGCCGGCGGAACACCATCCGATCACCGGGGGAATGGCGCCGACGAGCGCGCCCGGCACGGCCGCGAACGCCGTCCTGCGCTTCAAGACGACGTACAGCGCATTGTACCAAACCAGCGCGAGCACCCCGAGGCCCACGACGATCAGCGCGTGCCGCTCGACCGAGGCCAGGATGTTCAACCCGATGGCGATCAACACGACCGACACCAACAGCGCGCGCTCCGGCGAGAGCTCGCCGGACGGAATCGGCCGGTTGCGCGTGCGCTCCATGCGCGCGTCCGTGCGCCATTCCTGAACCTGGTTCATGGCCGCCGATCCGCACGCGAGCACGAACACGCCCGCCATGGGGAGCCACATCGCCGTCTCGAACCCGGCGAACATCGCGTACCCGGCGCCCGTCACCACCGTCGTCGCGATCGTGATGCGCGCCTTCGTGAGATCCAGCATGCTACGGATCCACGGACGGCGCGCGGTCACGTTCCGCATGACGGGCGGCGAAGAGAGGACCGGCGCGGTGCTCATCTACTCGGCGTCCTCCGCGATCGCCTTCATCGCGTCCTCGATCGGAAACTCCCGCGTGATGACCGGCGGCTTGTCGAGGCTGTATTCCTTCACGAGGGCCTCCCACTCTTCTTGGGAGGCCTTCGGCCGCTGGGCCGAACGGTTGAACGAGACGACGTGATGCGCCAGCGCGAGGCGCTGCCAGGGCGACAGGTTGTTGAAGGCGCGCATCTGTGTGCCCTCGAGGCCCTCCGTCAGCGTGCGGTAGATGTCGGTGAGCTTCGGCCCGCGCTTCCAGCCGGCCAGGTCCCGGAAGTTGCGCGCGCCCTCGACCAGACCGCCTTGTCCCTCGTTGCCGTGACACGACGCGCAGTACGTCTGAAACAGCACCGGCCCATTCTGCGCGACGATGTTCTCGGACGTCGGATCGCTCGCGCCGGGAATGTCCACCGGCAGGTAGCGCTCCCGCACCTTGCCGTCGAGCCAGGCCTGGAAGTCCTCCTTCGAGAGCACGCGCAGCTTGGTGATCATCCGCGCGTGGTCGCGGCCGCAGAACTCGGTGCAGAAGACGTTGTACTCGCTGATCTTGTCCGCCTGGAACCAGAGGTAGCTCCACTTGCCCGGAACGCAGTCCTCCTTCACCTTGAAGTACGGGATGTAGAGGCTGTGGAGCACATCGTTGACCGGCGACGTCAAGTTGACCCGAATCGGCGTGTCGACGGGCACGACCAGCTCGGACGAGGAGACGTCCTCCTTGGGGTAGCGGAACGTCCAGTACCACTGCCGTCCTTCGCACTCGACGACGTACGCGTCCTCCGGCACGTCGCGCATGAGCGCGAAGCCCTCGTACCCCACGAAGAACAGCCAGCCGGCGAGGATGGTCGGCAGCACCGTCCAGGTGATCTCGAGCTTGGTGCTGCCGTGGATATCCGTCGGCTCGTTGCCCTTGCTGCGGTGGTACTTGACGACGAACCAGACGAGCGCGCCCATGATGCCGATCAGCAGCACGACGCTCACACCGGTGAGGATGTACCAGGCCTTGTTGACGCTATCGATGACTTCTCTGGAAGCGAGGAACATGGCTGGGCCCCTAGCGGTAGTAGTAGTCCGCGAACGTCAGGACGAGGAAGATCGCGTAGGTCCCGAAGGCCGCGACGAAGAACCAGGTGAAGATCCGCCGCTCGAAGCGCAGGTGCATGAAGTACATGACGACGAGCGTCGACTTGATGCACGCGATCAAGATCGCGGTGAACACCGACATGTGCTTCAGGTCGGTGTAGGCGGCGCCGACGGTGACGAAGGTCAACGCGACCAGCGCCAGCCAGACGCTGACGAACGTCCTGATCGGAACCAGGTGCTCTTCGTGTTCGTGATTCGAAGCTGACATGTCGCCTCCGCGCCTCAACCGATCAGATAGAACAGCGGGAAGAGGAAGATCCAGACCAGGTCGACGAGGTGCCAGTACAGCCCGACGTTGTCGAGCAGGACCACACGCTCCTTGTTGACGCTTCCATCCTTGATCTTGGCCTTCGCCCAGATGATCAGCGCCGCGCCGATGAGGACGTGCAGCGCGTGCAGGCCCGTCATCGTGAAGTAGAGGCTGTAGAAGATCTGACCGCCGTAGCTCATGGCGAGCACGCGCTCGGAGCCGGGGTAGATGCCGTGCTCGAACTTGCCGCCCCACTCGAACGTCTTGATGACGCAGAACGCCACGGCGCAGAGGATCGTGAAGTTGAGCAACTTGATCGAGAGCCCGGGCCTGCCGCGTTGCAGCGCCGCGATGGCGAGCGCCATCGACAGGGAGCTGGTCAAGAGGATCAGCGTGTTCCCGCCGCCCATCAGCACGCTGAGCTCGACCGACGCCTCGGTGAACTGCCAGGTGTGCGCGTAGAGGTAGACGGCATAGGCCACGAAGAGCCCGCCGAAGAGAAGCACTTCGGTGAAGAGGAAGAGCCACATGCCGAGCTTGGCGCTCGTCGGGTCGTACCCCGGCACACCGTAGTGCCCCGCGTGGTCGTCCGCGGGAACGCTGTCGGGAGTGAGGGTCGTCGATTCGCTCATTGGGTCTCCCCGTTCCAGGGATCGTCAGGCGCTTCGATGTTCTTGTAGTCGTACGGGCCGTGGGTGATCTCGGGCGCGCGGTCGAACTGGTGCGTGGGCGGCGGCGACGGCACGACCCACTCGAGCGTCGCTCCGCCCCACGGGTTGGCCGGTGCCTTGGCGCCCTTGCGAAGCCCCCGAACGAGCGTCCAGATCATCAGGATCACGCCGGTCGCCGCGACCCAGGACCCGAACGTGGACCAGCGATGGTAGCCGGCGTACTCCGGCAGGTAGTCCTGGTAGCGGCGCGGCATGCCCTCGAGGCCGGCGAAGAACAGCGGCATGTAGAGCATGTTGAAGCCGATGAAGAACGTCGTGAACGCGATGATCGCCGCCTTGCGGTTGTACATCCGGCCGAACATCTTCGGGAACCAGTAGAACAGCGCGCCGAAGAACATCACGCCGGTACCGCCGAACATCGTGTAGTGGAAGTGCGCGACGATGAACGACGTGTCGTGCACGTGGATGTCGGTCGAGAGGGACGCGTTCATCAAGCCCGTGAACCCGCCGATCGCGAACAGGAAGATGAACCCGAACGCGAAGAGCATCGGCGGATCGACCTTGATCGACCCGCGCCACATGGTCGCAAGCCAGTTGAACACCTTGACGGCGCTGGGCACCGACACGAAGAACGTGAGGAACGAGAAGATGACGCGGCCCTCGTCCGCCATGCCCGACGTGAACATGTGGTGCGCCCATACGAGCGATCCGATCGCGGCAATCGCGATGGACGACATCGCGATGAAGCGGTACCCGAAGATGCGGCGGCGGCTGAAGACCGGAATGATCTCGGACACCATGCCCATGGCGGGCAGCACCATGATGTAGACGGCCGGGTGCGAGTAGATCCAGAACAGGTGCTGGAAGAGAATCGGGTCGCCGCCCTTCGAAGCGTCGAAGATGCCGACACCGGTGATTCGCTCGAGAATCACCAGCACGAGTGTGATGCCGACCACAGGCGTCGCCAGCACCTGGATCCAGGCCGTCGCGTACGTGCTCCAGGCGAACAGCGGCAGCTCACGCCAGCCGATGCCCGGCGCGCGCATACGGTGGATCGTGACGATGAAGTTCAGGCCCGTCAGGATCGACGAGAAACCGAGCAGGAACGCGGCCAGCATCGGGATGATCACGTTGGCCTGCGACATCGCGCTGTACGGAACGTAGAACGTCCAGCCCGTGTCCGGTCCGCCGAGCGTCACCGAGAACAACGCCAGGATCGCGCCGGCGACGTACAGGTACCACGAGAGCAAGTTCAGCCGCGGGAACTGCACGTCGTTCGCGCCGACCATGATCGGCAGGAAGAAGTTGCCGAACACGGCGGGGATGCCCGGCAGGATGAACAGGAAGATCATGATCACGCCGTGGAGCGTGAGCACGTGGTTGTAGGCCTGGCCGTCCAGGAAGTCGGTGCCCATGTTGAGCAGCTCGAGCCGCATGGCCAGGCCGAGCAACACGGCGACGCAGAAGAACGCCACGATCATCACGAGATAGAGGATCGCGATGCGCTTGTGGTCGACGGTCGTGAGCCACGACTTCAGCCCCTTCTCCGCGCGGATGTAGTCCGGCGAAGCGGGTGTGGTTGCGTCGGCGGACATCAGGCTGCGCCTCCATCCGGCGTCGCGTCACCCAACGAGCGGGCGGCGACGGGTGCGTTCTTGCGTTTGCGGACCAGGAAGAAGACGAAGACGCCGACCCCGAGCAGCGTCAGCCAGAGAACGATGCGGTTGACCTGAAGCGTGTAGGCGCGCGCCTCGGGATCGTACGCATAGCAGAGCTTCTGGATGCGCTGCATGAGCGTGCGCGGCGTGCCCTCGGCCGCGTCGTTCACCGCCAGCTTCATGTCGAACGGCAGGATCGCGAGCCCGCTCAGATACCGAACGATCTTGCCGTCCTTCGTGAGGAAGATCACCGTCCCGGCGTGCTTGAAGTCCTCCTTGTCGCGCTGAAAGTTGAATCCCACGGCGTTGGTCAGCCGCGCGATGTTCTCCTCGTCTCCCGTGAGGAACCGCCAGGCCTCCGGCGGCACCTCGCGCTCCATCCGGCCCAGGAAGTTCTTCTTGCCGGTCGCGGCGATCTCGGGCCCTTCGCGTGCATCGAAGCTGACCGTGATGATGTTGTAGTCCTTGCCGGGCGTGAGCTCCTCCACCTCGTCGACGGTCTTGGCCACCTCGTCCATCAGCGGGCTGCAGATGCCGGGACAGCGGAAGTACACCAACGTGAGGAGCGTCGGCCGGTCGAGGAGCTTCGTGAGCTCGACCTCGGCACCCGTCGAGTCGCGGAACATCAGCCCGGACGGCAGCGTGTCGCCGAGCTTCTCGTCGACGCCGACGGTCTTGGCGTCGGCGTAGCCGGAGGTGCTCTCCTCGGCATGCGCGGTTGATGCGGCGACGGCGAACGCGAAGACGAGCGCCAACACGCTCAGCAGTCGCCGTCCTTGTGCGCGAGACATGATCGACTCCCTAGAGGTGAAAGTTCCTGGATTTCTCGAACAGCGGATCACCCGCCGCCACGGCCTTGTGCTTGCCGAGGAAGAGGGCGAAGTAGAGGAGCAGGACGCCCGTGAAGAGCGCCGGCGGGCCGAACTCCTGCCAGCCGAGGCTCGGGCCCGTGCCGTGCTGCGCCGGCATGATCAGCCAGTAGAGATCGACCAGCTGACCGAAGAGGATCAGCACCGACACCGTCGCCAGGCGCTTCGGGTCCACCTTCGCGCCGCGCGAGAGCAGCATGAAGAAGGGAATCACGAACCGCACGATCGCGACGCCCCAAGAGACCGGCAACCAGCCGTTCTCGATGCGCTGGACGTAGTAGACGGTCTCTTCGGGCAGGTTGCCGTACCAGATCAGCATGAACTGGCTGAACGAGATGTAGGCCCAGAAGCACGTGAAGGCGAACAGCAGTCCGCCCAGGTTGTACAGGTGGTCCTTGGTGATCAGGCCTTCGGGCAAGCGGCCGGACTTGCGCAACCCGACCACGCCCAACGTGATCGCGGCCAACGCCGACAGGAACATGCCCGAGAAGACGTAGACGCCGTAGATGGTGCTGAACCAGTGCGGCTCGAGGCTCATGATCCAGTCGAACGAGGCGAAGGTCGCCGTGAACGCGAACAGGATGATGAACGGACCGGAGACCTTACGCATCTTGAGGGTGCGGGGGACGTCGCCGCTCGAACCATCCTGCTTGACGGAGTTGCCGACGAAGAACCAGGCGAACACGATCCAGACCAGGAAGAAGATGCCTGTCCGGACCAGAAAGAACGTGTCGTTGAGGTACGGCGCCTTGGCGTCGATCACGTGGTCGTGTTCGGCGCGCATCCAGGGGAAGATCCCGAAGTCCTTGTTGAGCAAGGCGAACGCAAGTAGCGGCAGGAACAGGAGGGCGAGGATCCACACCGGCGCCGCCAGCGCCTCCGCGATGCGCCGCACCACGACGGACCAGATCGAGTTGGTCACGTGTTGCAGCGCGACGAAGAAGAGGCTGCCGAGCACGATGGCCCAGACGAACACGAAGCCGAGGAGGTAGGCGAAGCCGAACCGGGTCCGGTCGCCCTCGTCCAGAAATGCCATGACGCTCAGGACCGCGCCCACGGCGATGAGCAGGAGCCCGATCTTCTTGAGCGTTCCGCTGCCGGCGGGCGCGGCTTCGACGGACGGGGTGGTGTCGGCCTGTCCCATCACTTCCCTTCCGTGCTCATCTGCTTGGCGCGCTGCAACGCGCGGATGTAGTGGATGACGGCCCAGCGTTCCTCGGGCTCGACGATGTCCGCGTACGCGGGCATCTTGTTCTGCCCGCGGGTGATGATGTGGAAGATGCGCCCGTCCTTGTACGCGCGCGCCTCCTTCGTGTGCAGCGTCGGCGGCGCGGGGAACAGGTTCGGCCCGACGACCCCGCCGTCCGCCTCTCCGCGCTTGCCGTGGCACGTCGCGCAGATCGTGTCAAAGGTCTTTCGACCGCGCGTCAGCACCGCCATCGTCGGCTTGAGCGGGTTGACGAGCGTCTCCTCGGCGCGCTTGACCGCCGCCTTCTCGTCCGCGTCGTCGATCGCGTAGGGCACGTAGCTCATCGGCATCGTGCCGGGCACCGGATTGCGCTGCACCGGGATCTGGTGGTCGGTGTACCAGCCGTATTGCCCCTGAGCCTTGCCCTTGGGTTGCACGGCCATGTCGTTGAAGAGCTCGAGGTACGGGAGCGCGAGGAACCCGAGCGGGACGATCACGGCGCCGGCGGCGATCCCGACGAGGGTCGCGTTCCAGCGCCCCTGGCGCCAGATCGGCTTCCACCCCTGGAGAATGCGTTCCAACATCGGCTACGCCTTCCCTTCGACGCGCTCGTGGAGCGGCCGCACGTCGTTGCAGCCGGCCTCTGCCAGCAGCTTCGTGGCGGCCGCCTCGGAAAACAGCTCGTCTCGCTCACTCAGCACGACCGCATAGCGGCGCGACGTCACGTCCACCATGACGCCCGAATCGTGCAGCGGAGAGTGCCACTTGCCGAGGCGACAGAGCACCACGATGCCCCCCATCGTCGCGAGCGCGGCGAACAGCACGAAGAGCTCGAACGTGATCGGAATGAAGGCCGGCCAGCTGAACATCGGCTTTCCGCCGATGCGCACCGGATAGTCGACAGCGCTCATCCACCACTGCATGAGCATCGCCGCGCTCGCGCCGAGGGCGCCCGCCCCCAGACAGATGTAGGACATCGGCGACGGCTTGAGGCCCATCGCGTCGTCCAGCCCGTGTACGGGATACGGCGTGTGGCAGTCCCACCGCCGGTATCCGGCGTCGCGCACGGTCTCCGCCGCGGTGATCAGGCTGTCGGGATCGTCGAAGAGCCCGATCACGCCGACCAGCTTCTTGGACTCACTCATGGCGTCCTCCCGTCGGCTGGCTGCCCGGCAGGACCGCTTTGGTCTCGGCGACCGCCACGGTCGGCAGGAAGCGGCAGAAGAGCAGCAGCAGGTTGAGGAACAGGCCGAAGCTGCCGACGAAGAGGCCGATGTCGACCCACGACGGCGAGAAGTCGCCCCAGCTCGACGTCAGGTAGTCGCTCTTGAGGCTGACCACGATGATCACGAATCGCTCGAGCCACATCCCGACGTTGACGAGCAGGACGATCGGGTACAGGTACTTGACCGTGCTGCGGATCTTCTTGAACCAGAGCAGCTGCGGGATGGCGACGTTGCAAGCCACCATGCCCCAATAGAGGTACGCGTCCGGACCGAACGCGCGGTTCATCAACGCGAACCGTTCGTACGCGGACCCGCTGTACCACGCAATGAAGAACTCGATCAGGTAGGCGTAGCCCACCATCAGCGACGTCGCGATGACGATGCGGTTCATCACGTCCAGATGGTTGTTCGTGACGATGTGTTCCAGCTTGAACATCTTGCGCATCACGACGATCAGCGTCGCGACCATCGCGAAGCCGCTGAAGATCGCGCCCGCGACGAAGTACGGCGGGAAGATCGTCGTGTGCCAGCCCGGCATGATGCTCACGGCGAAGTCGAACGAGACGACGCTGTGCACGCTGAGCACGAGCGGCGTCGCGAGCGCGGCGAAGAGCAGGTAGGCCTTCTCGTAGTGGCGCCAGGCGCGGTTGCTCCCGTTCCAACCCAGGCTCATGATGCCGTAGACGAGCTTGCGCACGCGGTGCTTGGCGCGGTCGCGCGCGAGCGCCAGGTCCGGAAGGAGTCCCGTGTACCAGAACAGGAACGACACGAGCCCGTAGGTCGAGACCGCGAAGACGTCCCAAACGAGGGGCGAGCGGAAGTTGACCCAGATGTCGTTCGAGTTCGGCAGCGGCAACAACCAGTAGGCCGCGAGCCACGGACGGCCGGTGTGGATCAAGGGGAACTGCAACGCGCAGATGACGGCGAACAGCGTCATCGCCTCGGCGAAGCGGGCGATGGCCGTGCGCCACTTCTGACGCAGCAGGTACAGGATGGCGCTGATGAGCGTGCCGGCGTGGCCGATGCCGATCCAGAACACGAAGTTCGTGATGGCCCAGCCCCAGCCGACGGGGTTGTTGTTGCCCCAGCTGCCGATCCCGGTCGCGATCGTGTAGACGAAGCAGACGAGGAACGCCGTCGCCATCGCACCCGTGATGCTGAAGGCGAGCCACCAGCGCCCCGTCGGAAACGACTCGAGCGGCCGGTTGATCTCGTCGTCGAGCTTCTGGAAGTCGTAATTGCCGCCCTCGATCGGCTCGGGCGGATCGAGCGGGCTGCGATCGTCGGCGCTCATCGATCACCTCCCGTCGCCCGCGGGCTCGGATTGCGAACGCGCGCCATGTAGGTGACGTTCGGCCGCACGTTCAGCTCTTCGAGGACGTGGTAGGCCAGGTCCGCCTGGCGCGCCTTCGCGATCGCGCTGTCTTCCACGTTCACGTCGCCGAAGACGATCGCGTCGGCCGGGCACGCCTGCTGGCAGGCGGTGACGACCGCGCCGTCCGGCAGCGGTTCGCCGAGGTTGGACGCTTCGAACTTGGCCGCGTTGATGCGCTGGACGCAGAAGGTGCACTTCTCCATCACGCCGCGCATGCGCACGGTCACGTTCGGGTTGAAGAGCAGCTCTTGAACCGGATCCTCGACGAACTCCCGCGGGTAGTTGAAGAAGTTGAACCGCCGGACTTTGTACGGGCAGTTGTTCGCGCAGTACCGCGTGCCGACGCAGCGGTTGTAGACCTGGTCGTTGAGTCCCTCGGGGCTGTGCGCCGTGGCGTTGACGGGACACACCGACTCGCAGGGCGCGTTGTCGCAGTGCTGGCAGAGCATCGGCTGCTGCGAGACCGTGGGGTTCTCGTCGCCGCCTTCTTCGTAGCGATCCAGACGGATCCAGCTCATCTCGCGGCCTTGCGCCACCTCTTCCTTGCCGACGGTCGGGATGTTGTTTTCCGACTGACACGCGATCACGCACGCCTCGCATCCCGTGCACGCATTGAGGTCGATCGCGAGCCCCCACTTGTGGGTCTTCGAGTAGTCGTACGGCTCGTCGATCTGATCCAGCGGCGGGATGTGCTTGCGGTGCTTCGGAAACGACTTGTCCGCCTCGTACTCCGCGAGCGTCCCGCTCATCGCGTGCTCGCGACCCTTCTGGTCGAAGGTCATCTGCGTGCGCACGAGCGCGTGCGGAGCGCGGCTCTTCTTGGCGACCTTCGCGCCGAAGATCGCCCAACGGCTCGGCCCCGTCCCCATCAACGGCGCGGCGTTCACGCCGACGCCGTCTCCGGTGGCCGCCCCCTTGGCACGGCCGAAGCCCAGGTGAACGACGACGGTGTTCGGCGCGACGCCGGCCTGCTCCAGGACGGGCAGCTCCGCCGAGCGCTTGCCGCTGTCCACCGTGACCCACTTGCCTTCGGCGGTGCCCAGCGCCTTCGCCGTCGCGGGCGACATGATCGCCGCGTTGTCCCAGACCAGCTTGCTCGTGGGCTCGGGCAGCTCGAGCAGCCAGGCGTTGCCGGAGAAGCGTCCGTCGTGCACGGCGGTGTGCGGCCGGATCACGAGGTCGTAGCCGCCGTCGCCGCCGCCCGGCATCCCCGCCTCGACGAGCGCCTCCGTCGGCGCGCGCCGGATCGCCGGCAAGACGTCCGTGCGCGGCGTCCCGTGAATGCCGCCTCGAAGCGCCGCTTCCCAGACGGTCAGCTCGGTCGAACCGAGCGGCCCCTGCTGCCACGCGCGCTGCACGAAGTCGTGGAAGTCCTTGGCCGGCGTCAGGTCGGCGTCGCCGGGTGCGAGGGCCTTCGTCCACAGTAGCAGCGAGTCCATCTCCTGCCGGGCGTCGAAGAGCGGCGCGATCATCGGCTGACAGAGCGTGCGCACGCCGGGCAGCGGAACCGCGTCGTTCCACGACTCGAGGTTGTGCGCGCTCGGCAGCGCGATCGAGCAGCGCCCGAGGGTCTCGTTCGCCGTGAGCCCATGGCCGACGCGGAACTTGGCGTCGCCGATCACGATTCCGTCGTACGCGGGGTTCACGCCGAGGAACACGGCGACGTCGGCCTTGTCGAGCGCGGCGGCGATCTCTGTGGGTTCGTCGACCGGCAGCGCCACCGGCTCGGGGTTCCAGCGAAGCGTCTTCGCCGTCCCGAGCGCGTCGTTCAGCAGCGCAACCGACGCGTGCACCGCCGGCGGAAGGTGCGGACCGGCCGTCACGACGGCCGCGCCGCGGTTGTCACCCAGATCGACGGCCAATGCGCGAAGCAGATTGGTGTCGAGGCCGTGGTTCGCCTTCAGCGCGACCAGCGGCATCGGATCGCCGTTCATCGCGGCGCGCAAGGCCTCCACGAGGTCCAGCGCCGCCGACGGCTCGAGCGGAATCCGGTGGTCCGCGTTCGAGCCCGTGACCGTCATCGCGGACTCGGCGACGTACAGCCGCGACATCCCCTCGCCGTTCTGGGGTCGCCGGGTCTTGGCGAAGTCGCGGGTCGCGGTCAACACGTCGCCGTCGGCGCCGAGGAAGTCGTCGTCGATGCTCAGGATGATGCGCGCCGACGAGAGCTGCGGCAGCACCTCTCCATCGGCGCCGTAGGCGGTCTTCCAGGCCTGGCGGCGCAGCCCGTCGTGAGCGGCCTCGTGCACGAAGTGCCTCCCGCCGGGCGCGGCCTCCACGAACCGTCGCACCAGGTCTCGCTCGGCGGGGCCGAGCGTGGCGCGCGTGACGATCGCCACGGACTGCGCTTCGCCGAGCGCCGCCACGATCTCGCGGTCGGCGGCCTCCCAGGTCGTCTCCTTCTCGCCGCGCATGGGCGTTCGAAGGCGCTTGGGGTCGTACAGCGAGAGCAGCGTGGCCTGCATCGCGGCGCTCGACGCGCCGCGGTTGAGCGGATGGTCCGGCAGGCCCTCGACCTTGACGGGCCGGCCGTCGATGTGCTTGACCATGATGCCGTAGGGCCGCGATCCCTCCGTCCACGTCGAGGCGTAGTAGAGCTCCTTGCCGGGACGCTGGTACTCCGGCCGCTCCGGCATGCTCAGGATGTGCCGCTCGGGCTTGCGCGTGCAGCCCACGCCCATGAGGAGCAGGGTCGACGCGGAGAACATCTGCAGCGCCGTACGCCGCGTGACGGCGGTGTCGGCCGGCGGCAAGGGCACGTCGTCGCGCACCGGGATCCCGGGGCGGGCAGCCTTCGAATCGGTTTCGTTCGATGTGGGCATCTCGTCCGGTCGGCTCCTATCGGTGGCACGTGCTGCAGTGAATGGGTGCGCGCGTCTCTTGATGCGCGGGTGCGCCCTCGGGCGCCGGCTGCTTGTGGCAGTCCAGACACCAGCTCATCTTGAGCGAATGAACGCGACGCACGCGCTCCATGGTCTCGACGGGTCCGTGGCAGTCGGCGCACTCCAAGCCGGCCTGCTCCGTCATGTGCCGGCTGTGGTTGAAGTAGACGAAGTCGGCCAGATCGTGGACCTTGACCCACTCGATGGGCTTCTTCTCGGCCCAGTAGTCGTTCAGCATGGCGAGAGACGGCTTGAGCTCGCCCTTTTCATCCTTCGTCTGGATCTCCTTGTGGCACTTCATGCACTCCGAGACGGTCGGAATGCCGGCGTGCGCGCCCTTCACGGCGTTGCCGTGGCAGTAGAGGCAATCGATCTCGTGCTTGCCCGCCATGAGGGCATGCGAGAACGGAATCGGCTGTGCCGGTTCGTAGCCGGTCTCCATGTTGGCGCCCCACAGCGAATACATGCCGAAACCAAGGCCGAAGATCGCTGAGAGGGTGACGGTGGCAATGAGCGTACGCGCCCTACGGTCGAAGGTGCGCGTAAAGAGATCGCCGGACATGTGGGTCCCCACGGTGCTGCTCGACGGCCACAACCTACGTGCCGCGCGAAACGCTCGTAGAAGATTCAGGGCCTCCGTTTGCCAGAATCCGACTGTCTGGAATCGACCCCGAACGAACCAGAATCGCCCTCGACAGATGCCGGCCGGTGGCGCAACCGCGGACGGTTGTCAAGGGTGCGCCAATTTCCGCGCATGCGAGGACGCCCCCTGCGCTGAGACGGCCCCGCCGCTAGAATCAGGACGTGGTCCTCTTCTTCCAGACAATCTTCGCGGGCGCGGTCGGCACGTGCGCGATGACGTTCCTGATGACGATCATCCACCGCAGCCGCTGGGCCAACGCGGACATGATCCGCGCCCTCGGCAGCCTGGCCTCCAAGCAGTACAAGCGGGCCCTGATCCCGGGTGTGATCATCCACTTCGCGGCGGGCATCCTCTTCGCCTTCCCGTACGCGATCCTGTTGACCCTGGTCGCGGAGCCGCAGATGCTCCCGCTCGCGGGGATGGGGCTGGTCCTGGGGCTGTTCCACGGCATCGTGGTCGCCTTCGGCCTGGTGGCGCTCGTTTCCGAGAACCATCCTGTGGAGATGTTCCGGAAGGCGGGGCCCGAGGTGGCCATCGCCCACATCGTGGGCCACATGGGGTACGGGTGCGTCGTGGGCGCGATGATCGGCCTCATGGGCATCAACTACAACCTGGTGTAGACGCCCCTCCCACACGGCGACGTGAACGCAAGTCCTTGCGCCCGTTGAGGTTGCCTCACGCGTCCGGCGCCGAGACGAGCGCGTAGTACCCGAACGGTCCGTGCTCGTCCGTGCGTTCGTCCGCGAGCGCGAATCCGAGCTTCTCGAGCACCCGGATCGACGCGTGGTTGTCCGTGTCGGCCGTGGCGACGATGCGCGCGCAGCCGAGCGCTTCGGTCGCGTGGCGAAGGGCGCGCGCGGCCGCCTCGGTCGCGTACCCGCGCCCCCAGTAGGACCGGTCCAGCAGGAAGCCCAGCTCGGGATCGGGCTCGTCCCCGCCGATCGTGAGGAACGCATGGCCGATGTAGGCGCCCGACGTCCTTTCGACGATGGCCCAGGCGGTGTCCGATCGGGCGACCCGGTCGAACAGGTCGCTCCCCGCCTCCGGCGAGAGGGGACCGTTCATGCTGCGGCGAACGACCGGGTCGCCGTTCAGCGCCACGAACGCCGGCCGATCGTCGGCGACGTAGGGTCGCAGGACCAGTCGCGTCGTCTCCAGCGTTGCCGCAGCCACTTCGCCTCCGAGGTCCAAGGCACCCGGTCAGGGCCGTTGCCGCGCCGAGTGCGTCGATGCTAGCCTTCGATTTCGATGACCGATGTGCCCGACATGGTGGAGCTGATGCGCCGCATTCGCGCCGGGGACGGCATCGCAGTCCACGAGTTCTACACCGAGGTGGAACCGTTTCTGCGCGGCCTTGCCCGGCGCCTCCTCAATCCCGGCCTGCGGCGCCAGGTCGACTCGCTCGACATCGCTGAGTCGGCGTTCCGGCGCGTGCTCGAAGGCGGCATGCGGGCGCGCTTCGAGAACGAGACGAAGGTGCTCGCCTGGATGGCCACCATCGTGCGCAACCGCATCCGCACGCTGTCCCGCAAGGTCACGGGACCGGGCGGCGGCTCGTACCTGCCGCTGCTGGACGACGCGCCGCCCCCGTCCGAAGCGCCTGATCCCGCGACCTGGGCTTCGGACGTCGAGGAGGTCCAGCGCTTCCGCGCCGCCATGGAGCGGCTGCCGGAGGGCGAGCGCGAGATGATCGCTCTGCACGACTTCGAGGAGCTGACGTTCAAGCAGATCGCCGCCATCACCGAGCGGCCCACCGCCGAGGCGGCGCGCAAGCTCCACGCGCGCGGCATGAAACGCCTGCGGAAGCTGTTGGAACGAGGCGGCGCGAAGTGACTCGAAACCCGGCGCATGACGACGACCTGACGGGGCGCACGCTCGCCGGCACGTATCGCATCGAAGAGGTCATCGGGCGCGGCGCGATGGGCGTGGTCTACGCGGCGCGGCACGAGCTCATGGGCGAACGCTTCGCCGTCAAGGTCATTCACGCCGAGCTCGCCGCCGACGAGCACGTTCGCGCGCGGCTGGTGCAGGAGGCACGCACGCTCATGCGCCTCAATCACCAGCACATCGTTCAGCTGCGCCACTGCGGCGAAGAGGAGGGACTGCTCTTCCTCGTGATGGATCTGTGCGCGGGCGAGTCGCTGCGCGCCGTCCTGGAACGCGAAGGCGCGCTTCCCGAGTCCCGCGCCGTCGCCGTCACGGACATGATCCTCGACGCGCTGCGCCAGGCGCACGAGGTCGGCATCGTCCATCGCGATCTCAAACCCGACAACGTGATGCTCGACGAGGGCGATCGCGTGCGTGTGCTCGACTTCGGGCTCGCGCGGATCCTGCGCCCACTGGAGCAGCAGATGCCCGGCACCCAGGTGACCGTCGAGGGGCAGCTCGTCGGCACGGTCGCGTACATGTCGCCGGAGCAAGTACGGGCGAGCCCCGACGTGGACGAGCGCAGCGACCTCTTTTCTGCAGGCGTCGTGCTGTACGAGATGCTGACCGGCAAGCCCCCGTTCTCGAGCGACTCCGCGTTCTCGGTGATGATGCAGATCCTCGAGCATCCGATCCCGTCGATCGCCATCGAAGGGGCAGGCAGCGTGTCGGAGCATACGCGCGCGGTCGTGTCGCGTGCGTTGGAGCGAGATCCGGCACGCCGCTTTCAGACGGCAGGCGCGTTCCGCGAGGCGCTTGGCGGCGCGCCGCTGGCCGCCCCATCGCGCACTTCCGTCCGCGCGGCCGGGCCGTCCGTCCCTCGACGTCGCGCTCGCGTCCTCGGCGTTGCGGCGCTCGCTTTGGCCGCCGTTCTCGCCGTCTGGATCATCCGGGCGCTCGACGAAGACGACCCGGCGTCGCTGCGCGCGGAAGCAACGCGCGCGATGGAGACGTGCGCCTTCCGAGATGCGGTGAAGCTCTTCGCCCGTCTGCACCGGACGAACGAGGCGACGGGCGAGGACCATCTGCGCGCGGCGGAGGCGCGCATCCTGGCCGGCGACCCCAATGCCAAGGAGGACCTGAATCGAGCGCAGTACGAGCTCGGCGAGACACCCGAGGTGCTGGTGATGTGGAGTCGCTTTCACTGGCGCACGGGCGACGACGAGCAAAGCGCCGACGCGGCCGTCAATGCGCTCGGCAACGCGCTGCTGAAGGCGCCGCGCCACGTCGAAGCACGACTGTGGCGACTGCGCTTCTTGCTGGATCAGGAGGCCGCCGTTCGGCTCCACGATCCCCGGGGCCGCCGGTTGCGCATCGCGCAAGACGACATCGACGAGCTCCGCAAGCACGCGTCGGATCACCCCGAGCTGCCGTTGGCCACGAGCCGGCTCGCGCTGGCCCGCGCCGAGACAGCCGAGCCCGGCGCCAAGCGGTCGGCGTCGCTGAGCGTCGCGTCCGAGCAAGCGGAGGCGGCGGTGATGAGGGATCCGCGCTCCGCGGCGGCCCTCCTCGCGAAAGCGTGGGTGGCTGTGCGAGCGGCGGGCGATGCGACGGAGAACGGCGCGTACGACACGGCGACGTCGCAGTGGCAGGCCGCCATCGAGGCGCTGACACTCGGGTTGCGCCGGATCGACGAGCATCCGACCTACCGGTGTCAGGTCGACCTGCGCGGCGACCTCCTCGAGCTGCGCTCCGGCTGCTACTACCACGTCGGCGACTTCGATCGGGTCACCGCCGACCTGAAGGCCCTGGGCGAGATCCGCGATGACGCGAACTACCTCATGGGTCTCGCCGTCTCCCTGCGCAATGCGGGGCGACTGGAAGAGGCCATGAGGCTCTACGAGCTCCTGAAAGGGAAGCACGCGGTCGGCGCCTATTTCGATCTCGCTTATTGCCATCAGGCCGAAGGCCGCATGCACCGCCGCAACGGGGATCGCGCCGAAGCGCGAGCTTCGTACGACCACGCCATCGAGAACTACACGACCGGGATGGAGATCCAGGGCGAGAACGCGGTGTTGCTCGCCTACCGCGGTGAGACGTACGTGCGCCGCGCCGAGGTCGCGGACACGCCCGACGACGACCTCGCCGCGGCGGGGCGCGACTTCGCGCGAGCGCGCGAGCTCTCGAGCGCGTCGGAAGAGGTGAGCTATCGATACGCCGAGTACCTCACGGTCACGGGCGACCTCGACGAAGCACGCGAGGTCATGCGGCGCACGATCGGCGACGCGAAGGACAAGAACCCGTCCATGTACGGACGCTACGCGCGCACGTTGATCGCCTGCGCGGCGCGCGACGTCGCGTCCGACCGCGCGAAGGCACTGGCGTTCCTCGACACCGCCGACGACCAGCTCGATCGCATCGACTCGATGCATCCCGCCAGCCGGTCGGGGGTGCGCTACCTCCGGGGACAGGTGGCGCTGGTTCGCGGCGACCTGGCCGCCGCTCAGGGGCTCTTCGAAGAGGCCTCGAAGCTTACGAGGGAGGACCGTGCGTGGCTGTCCACGACCGCGGCCCTGGCGGCGGCGGAGACCTCGTTGCGACGCGAGGCGACGCCGGCGAGCGCGGAGCAGACGTCGTCCTGGACGCTTCGGCTCGAAGAAATGGCGGCCGGCCGCTGGTCCCACTCCGCGGCGTACTACCAGCAGTTGGGCGACGTGCTCGCCTCCGCGGCCCTCCCCGACCTCGCCGCCGCCGCGCAGGAGCGCGCCCGCCTGCTGGGCCGCTAGGGGAATCCCGATTTTCGGTGTCCGCTTCGCGGGTGTCTTGGGTTCGGCATGGGGACCCCAACGAAAGGAACTCCCATGCGCAACCGCTCGATCGCCTTCACCCTGATTCTCGGTCTCGTCATCGCGACGCTGGCCATTCCGACCTCGTCGGCCGACGCCGCCAAGCGCGAGAAGTCGCTCGTCCGCATCGTCAACCCGACGAGCTACAGCGTCTACTACACGGTCGTCGACGCGTACGGCGCCGAGTCCGGCTGGATCGACCCGAACAGCTACGAAGACTGGACGGCCGCCCACGACGGCACCATCCGCACCTACGGCAAGGCCTACAAGAACGGCAAAGAGGTGCTGGTCTGGGACGCTGCCACCTGGAACGTGAAGAACACGCCCAAGTTCCGCATCACACTCCAGTAGCTCCGAACGCAACACCGAATCGGAGTCGAGAGCCATGTTCGCAACGAAGATCCCCCCCACCTGGAACACGCACGTGCACCCCGGCGAGCTCTTCTACGTGCGCTACCCGGACACCTGGCACGAGGTGACGCCGCGCGGCAGCACGATGTGCTTCGCGGCGGAGTCGGCCGACCGGCGAACGCTCTTCGAGGTGGGCTCCTATCGCGAGGACGGCGAACGCGGGTCGCTGAAGCGCTACCAAGAGATGCTCGCCGAGTCCCTACGGCGATCGTACCCGAGGTTCAAGTTGCGGGGTCGACGCTCCATCTCGTTGCGCGCGCCCAGGGACCGAGGCGCGCGCGACATCGTCGCGAACGGCTGGAACCTCACGCCCGCCGAAGAAAGCCGCCACATGGAATGCAGGATGGTCGACGGCATTCCGTGCGTGCAGGAGACCTACACGCTTCGGCGTGCACGCCAGTTCTTCCACCTCAGCTTCAAGGTGGACCGCAAGCAGCACCGCAGATCGACGCGCACCTTCCGCCTCGTGGCGCAAAGCGCGCGTCTGGGAATCGATGTCTGAGACGTCGCACGTCTCGCAATCACGAATCGGAGATCACCATGGACGAGTACGAACGACGTCTGAACCTGTACCTTTCCGGATACAAGACCAGCGGCCAGCGATGGGTCGAGGATCTGGAGCGCAAGGAGAAGGCCGCCGACGCCTTCGGCGCCGTCGTCTTCTGCCTGATCCTGGCCGGCACCATCGCCTACTTCGTCTTCGGCTAGGTTCGGGTGCCCGCGAGCGCGCCGGACTCGTCGCTACCGGCGCGAACGCCCGCGGCGATGGGTGCGCCGGCGGCCGCCCGAGCGTGGTCCACGCGGTGAGCGATCACGCGGCGGCGGCGGCAGACCCGCGTCGCGCGGCGCCTCCCCCACGACGTCGAGCCGCAGGCGGATCTCACGCTCGATGGCGGCGAGATACGCCCTCTCGGTTCGATCGCAGAACGAGATCGCGATGCCGTCGCGTCCTGCGCGCGCGGTGCGGCCGATGCGGTGCACGTACGCCTCCGGCAGGTTCGGAAGATCGAAGTTGATCACGTGTGTGATGCCCGGCACGTCCAAGCCGCGCGCGGCGATGTCCGTCGCGACCAACGCGCGCACGCGGCCGGCACGAAACGCCTCGAGCGCGCGCTCGCGAGCACCCTGCGACTTGTTGCCGTGAAGCGCCGCCGCGTCGATGCCGCGGGACGCCAGGTGGCGCACGACGCGGTCGGCGCCGTGCTTCGTGCGCGTGAAGACGAGCGCGCGTTTGATGTCCGGGGCCCGCAAGATCCGGGTCAACAACATGCGCTTCTCGTGCTTCTCGACGTGGCAAACACGTTGCTCGATGCGCTCGACCGTCGAGCTCGGGGGCGTGATCTCGACCCGTACCGGGTTGCGAAGGAGCTTTTGCGCCAGATGAACGATGTCGTTCGGCATGGTGGCGCTGAACAGGAGGGACTGGCGCTTCCTCGGCAGCGCATCGACGATGCGCCGCACGTCGCGCAGGAACCCCATGTCGAGCATGCGATCGGCCTCGTCGAGAACGAAGACCTGCACGTGCGAGAGGTCGACGACGCGCTGCCCCATCAGATCCAACAGACGGCCGGGCGTGGCGACTAGGACGTGGACGCCGCTGCGCATGGCGCGAATCTGCGGCATCTTCCCGACGCCGCCGAACACCACGGTGCTTCGGAGCGGCGACCCCTTGGCGTACGCCTTGAAGCTGTCGTTGATCTGCGAGGCAAGCTCGCGCGTCGGGGTGAGGACCAGGACCTTCGGTCGGCAGGTCTCGTACCGGGCGCGCCGCTTCCGGAGGTTGTCGATGATCGGCAGCGCGAAGGCCGCGGTCTTGCCGGTACCGGTCTGCGCGACACCGAGCAGGTCACGGCCTTCGAGGAGATGGGGAATGGCCTGCGCCTGAATCGGCGTCGGCGCTGCGTACCCGCGATCACGCAGCGCGCTCTGGAGGGACGGAGAGAGATCGAGGTCGGCGAACACCGGGCTCGAGGAGGGGACGACGTCGTCGTCGCAGATTGGATGCAGCGTTGCACCTTTGGCTTGGTTGGTCATGGGAACTCACGCTCGACAAGGCCCTGCAAAGAGGTGTGGGCCTCGGAGCAAGAAGGAAACGGCGCAGCGACGGTTTGCCGCGCCTCGTTGGCGGAAAGCCTACCCGCGCCTGGGGGTGCGTCCAATCCGCCCTGACGGCGTGTTCGGAGGTTGGACAGGGCCCGCGCGATCGTGTCTCGCGGCGGATCACAGCGGGTACGATGTGCCGGGGGCCTGGAGGAACCAATGCACGACGTGTGGAGCCGCATCGGCATCGCGGCCTGCCTGGTGGCGGGAACCGCCTGCGGCGGCGGATCCGGGCCGCAGGCGCCCAGCGGGCCCGTCGGGCCGGTCAACGTGATCGCCTTCACGGAGGTCGCGGCGTTCGCGGGCATCGCCTACCAGGTGATCGACACCCAGATGGCCGACGAACGCGGCCTCATGTCGGGCGGTGCGGCGGCGGCCGATTACGACCGCGACGGGTATCCGGACCTGCTCGTCACGCGGACCGACGATTCACCGATCCTGTACCACAACAACGGCGACGGGACCTTCACCGACGTATCCGCGGCGGCGGGACTCAACGTGCCCCTGCCCGAGCTCGGCGGCAACGGCGTCTGCTGGGGTGACATCGAGAACGACGGCGACCTCGACTTCTACGTCAGCTCGGTGACGGGCCTGCGCAACCACCTGTTCATCAACGACGGCTCCGGGTTCTTCACCGAAGAGGCCGTCGTGCGCGGGGCGGACATCTCGAGCGCGGAGCGGCACGGCTGCTACGGCGTGACGATGGGCGACTACGACGAGGACGGCTACCTCGACATCTTCGTCGTCGAATGGGGCAACAACTACGACGACATGCCGCCCGCCATGTCGCACGCGCGCCTGCTCCGCAACCTGGGGATGGCGAATCCGGGCCACTTCGAAGACCGCACGACGTTCGCGGGCGTCGACACGAGCCAGAGCCAGCACATCACGGCGGCCGGGGTCGCGCCCGGCACGGGCGCCTGGGGCTTTGCGCCCCGGTTCACGGACCTGGACCGGGACGGCAACCTCGACCTGATCATCGCGGCCGACTTCCAGACGAGCAAGCTGTTCTGGAGCAACGGAGACGGCACGTTCACCGACGGGACGGTCGCGGCCGGCGTCGCGACCGACGAGAACGGCATGGGCTCGACGGTCATGGACTACGACCTCGACGGCGACCTCGACTGGTTCGTCACGTCGATCTTCGATCCGGTCGGACACTGCCCCGACGACTTCTGCGCCTGGCTGAACAGCGGCAACCGCCTCTACCGCAACGAAGGCGGGCGGGTCTTCTCGGACCAGACGGACGCAGCCGGCGTGCGGAACGGTCACTGGGGCTGGGGCGCGACGTTCTTCGACATGGACAACGATCGCGATCCCGATCTCGTCATGACGAACGGTGTGCCGTTCACGACGGGCGCAAACCCCCTGGCCCAGCTCTGGGGCGCCGACCCCATGAAGCTGTGGATGAACGAGAACGGCCGGTTCTTCGACCGCAGCGACGCATACGGCGTCAACGACACGCAGATGGGCAAGGGTCTCTTGGTCTTCGACTACGACTGCGACGGCGACCTCGACATCTTCGTCGTGAACAACGGCGGCAGCCCGTTGTTGTTCCGCAACGACGGCGGCAACGCCTGGGATTGGTTGCGCGTGCGCACGATCGGCACGCTCTCGAACCGCGACGGTCTCGGCGCGTGGGTCACGGTCATGCCCGACGCGCTGAATCCGGCTCTACAGTTGGTGCGGGAGGTCGACGGCGGCTGCAACTACCTCGGCCACAACGAGCTGGTCTGTCACTTCGGCTTGGGTGAGAACGCGGCGGCGGTGCCCGAGCTGCGCGTCCAGTTCCAACGCAGCGCCGAGCAGACGTTCACGAATCTCCCGGTCAACCGCACCCTGACGGTCATCGAGGGCGAGGGACTGGTCGGGGATCTCGACGGCGACGCGACGTTGTCCGCGGCGGATCAGGTCGCGCTGACGCTCGCGATCAACGACCTCGCCGCCTTCATGGTGCAGTTTCCCACGGTCGACGCGTCGTCGATCGGCGACCTCGACTTCGACGGCGACCTGGACGCCGACGACGAAACGGCGCTGGCGGCCTTGCTGCCCTAGATTCGGCGGGCGAGGAACGAGTGTCCGCTAGAGGTGAAACCCCCACTGACCGTCCTTCTCGTGCAAGGTCAGGCCGTTCGGATACGTCGCCTTGGTGCCGTCCTCGCTCATCGTGGGCGACTGGCCCAAGCAGCCACGCAGCTTCTCGATGAGCAGCTCGCCCAACTTCGCGAGATTGTCAGCGATCTTCTTCGTCTGCTCGGCGGGCTTGTCCATCTTGTGCCGCTCGACGTAGTACGTGGAGACGTACGCCTCCCACCTACCTCGCTCCGCCAGTGTGAGCATCCCGTTGATCGCTTCGGTCGGCGTCGAGGCTCTCGTGGGCGGAACCGCGTCTCCGTTTCCGGTGGCGTCGTCGCCACAGCCGCAGAGGACGAGCACGAGGACGCCGACGGCAACCCGTGCTAGACGGTGCGGATCCATGCGTGGTCTCCGTATTCGGCGACGCGGACCATCTTCACGCAGCGAGCGGGCGGAAGCCGCTCGGAGTCGCGCCATCCGCGGTCAGGACCGCTGAAGCCGGTACGAGAAGCCCTGCTTCGTCGTATGACGAAGCTCCCGATCGCCGATCGACCAGACCATCTTGTGGCCGGGCAGCACCATCACGAGCCGTCCCATGCGGATCTCGTAGCGCCCCTTCACACGGGTGGTGAGCGCGACGGCGTCGTCGCCGGTCAGCCTCAGCTCGAAGTTGCCTTCGGCGTCCAGCTCCAGCACGAGCGGCTGCACCACATCCGGTGCTTCCGCCGGCGAAACCCACTTGCCGATCAGGCTCTGGCGTGAGGGCGCACCGCCGGGCAGCTGGGCGACGATGACGACGACCAGCCAGATGAACGGCAGCAGCAGCATGAGCTGCGCGATGCCTCCGAATACTGAGCGCGAACCTCCCACATCGATAAGAGGTCGGAGGGTGGGCGTGGACTCTTGAGCGCCGCGGTCGAAAAAATTCACGAACGGACGCCGGGGCGCCCGGATTTCGCGCGCCCCTGCGCTCGAAGCTACTTCCGGACCATGGTCACTTCGAAGGGCATCGCCTTGTCAGGCTTGACCACGAAGCTGGTGCCGTCGAATTTCACGGTCTGGGTCCAGTCCGCCTCTTTGCCGTCCTTCATCGTCCAGTCGATCGTGAGCTGATCTCCGTCGAGCTTCCACGTCCCGCTCTCGTTGATCTGCTTCGCCCCCATCGAGCCGTCCGCATTCCAGGTTCCATCCGCTTTCACGTGGACCTCGATCTTCGCGGCCTCCTTGAGCTTCTCGCGATCGCGCGTCTCGGGCGGCGCGTCTTTCATGAGCTCCATCATGACGTCGGCGTACTTCTCGGCGTCGACGACCCACGTGCCGACGACCGGGCTGGTCTGGTCGTCACCGCCGTTGCCGCCGTCGTCGCCGCACCCCGCGACCGTGAACACGAGCGCCAAGATGATTGCCACCGTACCGTTCCGCATCTTGCTGTCCTCCGTCGCCCGACGATTCGAACGCGACGGAAGTCTACGAAGAACGCTGCGGTCACGCGATCCCGATCCGCGTCTAGCGCTCCGCGTCGCGGTCTCCGTCCTTGCGGATTGCCTTCGAGAACCCGAACCCGCTGTCGATCCGTGCAATCTCGCCGACGACGCGCTCGAGCAGATCCCCGACGTCCTCGTCCGAATACACCACGGTGCGCATGAGGTTCTCGACGAACATCTGGCGCTTCTTGTAGTGGCTGTAGACGGCGAACGTCAGCAGCGCGAGTCCCGTGATGGTGGTCTGTACGATGGCCGACTTGAGGAATTCCTTTTCGAACCCGAAGTCCTTCGTGACGATCGCGAGCGACGGCCAGAGAAGCACCATGATGCCCGCCCCGATCGCGAACCAGAACGTGACCTTGTTGATGATCGAGTAGCTACGGGCCTTGATGTAGAGATCGTAGATCATGAGATAGCGCCGGTGGGACTCCGGCGTCGCGTCGCCGCCGCCCCACCGCTCGGATGCGTAGTCCACCAGGAGTTTCGCGCTCGTCTTGTTGGGTGAGAAGACCGTCATGCCGTGCGCATTTCACCTCGGCGCGGCGCGGATCACAACCTCGCTACTTCCTCGCTCGAGCCTTGCCGAAGAACGCCGTCATCTCCTTCGCCGTCCGGTATCCGTTGAAACGCGCGATCTCACCGCCGTCGGCGCCGAAGAGGACGCCGGTCGGGAAGCTGGTCACCTTGTAGCGCTCCTTCAGGTCCTTGCGTTCGTCGCCGTCGACCTTGATGCAGACGATGCCTTCGGCGGCCGCGACGACGCTCTTGGCGGTGTACACCCAGCGATCCATGCTCTTGCAGGGACCGCACCAAACCGTCTCGAAATCGAGGAAGTACGACACCCCTCGTTCGCGTGCGTCCTCAATGGCCGCATCGGCGTCGTGGGTGAAGACGAGCGGATGTTCGGCGCGCTCCGCGCGCTTGTCGTCCCAGTACGGATCGCGCGCGCGGGCATCCTCTTCCGGCGTGATTCCGGGATCGAACGGCGCGACCCGGCCGCGACGACCGGCCGTCCCCTCGAGCTCGAGCTTGAACGCTTGCGTGCCGGACCAGGCAAAGTCCCCCACCTTGCGCGCGACCGAGATGTCGTGCGCCGTCGCGTCCGCCGGCAACAAGGCCCACCAGTCGCCCTCGCCGTACACCGCATCGTTGTTCGCGTCCGACACCACGACGTGGTGCGGCGCGTCGCCGATTGCAATCCGGCCGGTCAGGAACCCACGGCGGCTGAAGCGAATGAACGGCGGGATCGTCGCCTTGGACTCGACGGCGACCCACAGGGAGATCGGGTACGGCTCCCAAGCCGGCGCTTCCGTCGTTCCGTGATTCACGCGGACCTCGGCGGTGAAGCTCGTGTACATGGAGCGGCGAGCCGGCCGCGGCGTCCCGCGCAAGAGCTCGTCGTCGGCCAGCGCGCCGTCGCCGTTCATGTCGACCCAGAGCAGATCGAAGGCATCGCCTGCCGCGCTTCGCGCAAGCAACAGGGGATGGCCGCTACCGCGCGTGTTCGCGGGCCCGAGCTGCAAGTGTCCCTGCCGGTGGTCCCGCCCTTCGCGCTCGTCCGTCGTCACCGGCTCGAGCGCGACCTTGGACCCCTTGGGCGAGTACCGGGGCGCGAGCTTCGAGCCCGACGTACCAGGCGTCAGCTCGACGCGGGTGTCGTGGTCCTCTTCGGCCGCGATCGGCGTGACGACCAGGGCGAGGACGACCAGGGCGCGGGCGATGGGACGCATGGTCGACGAGCGTACCGGATGCGCCCGGCGCTGTCGCGGCGCCGGTGCGTTGCGGCCGTCTCGTCAGATCACTGTGACGTTCGAGTTGCCGGGCTCGACCTGCACCAACCATTGCCCGCCGACGAACAGCAGATCGAAGGAGTCGGCGCCGGCCGCGGAGCCGTTGACGGCCCATTCGATGAAGAACCGATACACGCCGCCGACGAGGCCGAAGGTCACTTGCTCACCGAGGCGCATCGGTCCGCCGACACCCGAGAAGGTCCCCTCCGGAGGGGGCACTGGAATGCCGTTCACGACCCGCGTGACCGTGATGAACGTGATGGTGGTGTTGATCGAGCTGGCGTTCTGCACGGTGACCGAGACGTTCGGCCCGCCGCTCGAAGAACCTCCGAGGAGATCGTCGTCCCCACCGCCGCCGCATCCTGCAAGCGCCACGACGAGCACGAGGAAACCGCACGAAATCGCCTTTTGGACCATGGTGTCCTCCTTCCTGCGAACCGGACGGCCCCAATGCGCCCGCGCTCCGCACACTGCCGGGGGGGCATTGCCGTTACGGCGGCGAACCGGTCACGTAGAGCGTCGCAACCGCGGTTTCGCTACGCTCACGCCCCCCGGAGGCCCCCTCGCTCCCAACCATGCAACCTCCCGATGACCCCTCGGCCGCGCGCACGCGGCGCATGCTCGATCTTCTCCGCGACGTCGGCCGGCGACCGCCTGCGGAGCGCGAGGACGCCCTCCGTTCGGCATGCGGGGACGACGACGAGCTGTACCGCGAGGTCGGCGCGATGCTCGCCGAGGACGACGCGTCCGCCGGGCCCTTCGACGAGACGCGGATCGCGGCCGGACGAAGCCTCGTGAACCGGGTTCTGGACATCGCTGCACGGGAAGAACCCGAGGACGTGCCCCTGCCGCCGTGTCTCGGCGCGTACACCCCGACGCGATTGCTGGGCGAGGGGTCGATGGGCGCCGTCTACGAAGCCGAGGGACCCGACGGCCGGGTGGCCTTGAAGCTCATCCATCCACATCTCCTATCGGAGTCGGGCCTCGTCGAGCGCTTCCTGCGCGAGGCCGAGATCGGCCGGCAGGTGCGGCACGAGAACGTCGTTCGCTCGTTCGCGTCCGGCACGGCCCGCGTCGAAGGCCGATCCCGCAACTTCCTCGTCATGGAGTACGTCGAAGGCGGCACGCTACGCGACCTGCTACAGGAGCTGCAGTGTGTGCCCGAGGAGCTGTGTCGCCACATCGGCCGCGAGGTGGCCAAGGGGCTCTCGGCCGTTCACGCTGCGCGGGTCATTCACCGGGATCTCAAACCCGAGAACGTGCTCATTACGCCTGATCACGTCGTCAAGGTGATGGACCTGGGTGTGGCCCTGCTCCAGGACCAGGCGATCCGCCTTTCGCGCAGCGGCGACTTCGTCGGCTCCATCGAGTACGCAGCGCCCGAGCAGTTCGGGGTCGGCGGCGAGCCCGACGACCGTGTGGACCTCTACGCGCTGGGCGTGTTGCTCTACGAGCTCGCCACGGGCCGGCACCCGCATCGCGACAAGGACTTCTCGAAGCTGCTGAAGAACATCGTCGAGCGCACGCCGCGCAAGGCGGGCGAGATCAACCCGCAGCTCAGTGCGTTCTTCGAAGAGGTGGTCCACACCCTGCTTCAGCGGGATCGAGAGCAGCGCTTCGACAGCGCGTCTCAGGTCGCGGACGTGCTGGATCACGGCGAGCGGTCCGCATGGTGGCGGGAACGCGCGACGGCGCTTCGTCAGGAGACCCGGCGGCCCTTGCGGCGGATCCGCATTGCGCGGGAGACGGCGGTCTACGGTCGCGACGACGACCTCGCGAAGCTCCAGCGCTTGTTCGACAAGGCCGACGCGGGCGACGGGCAGGTGCTCTTGCTCGAAGGCGAGGCCGGCGTCGGCAAGACCCGCCTCGTGGACGAGTTCGTGCGGCGGCTCGGCCCGAACGTCAACTTCCTCTTCGGTTCGTACCCGCCCGGCGGGGCGGCGACGGCGTCAGGCGCATTCTCCGAGGCCTATCGCGAGCAGTTCGGCGCCGAGGGACTCGAGCAGTCGCTCGCCGACGTCCTCACGGCGACGCCGGTCCTGGTTCCCGCGTTCGCCGCGGTGTTGCGGGGCGAGGCGCTCCCGTCCGAGGCCCAGGCGCTCACCAAGGACTCGCTGCAGACGGTGTTCGTCCACGCCACGCACGCGCTCGCCGCCGAGCGAACGACGATCGTGCTGATCGACGATCTGCACTTCGCCCCGGAGGAAGGACGCGCGCTCTTCTCGTCGTTGGCGATGGCGGCGCCGGGACATCGCGTCTTGCTCGTGGGCACGATGCGCCCGGGCGTGAGCGAACGCTGGATCGCCGAGATCGATCGTCTGGACCACGCCACGCACGCCCAGGTTGCCCGGCTGGGCCCGAAAGACCTCGCGAAGCTGCTGGAGGACGTGTTCCGCTCGGAACGACTGGCCGGGGAGCTGGGCCATCAGATCGCGCTCAAGTCCGACGGCAATCCCTTCTTCGCGTTCGAGATCATCCAGGGCCTCCGCGAGGGGCGCTTCATCGCACGCCAACCCGATGGATCCTGGGCGACGACCCGGCGCATCGAGGAGATCTCGGTGCCCTCGTCCGTCGCCGGCATCGTGAACGCGCGCGTCGCCGAGCTCGCCGACGACGAACGGACCCTGCTCGACATCGCGAGCTGCCTTGGGTTCGAGTTCGAGTCCGGCGTCGTGGCCACGGTGCTGGGGATCGCTCGGATCGTCGCGCTGCAGATGCTCGGCCGAATCGAGAAGCGACACCGGCTCGTGCACGCCGTCGGGGACCACTTCGTGTTCGACCACCACCAGGTGCAAGAGACGCTCTACGAAGGGCTCTCGAAGCCCCTGCGCGAGGAGTACCACGCCGCGATCGCGACCGCGCTGGAAGACGGCGGCACGCCGCTCGACATCTGCGAGCATCACCTGCGAGGTGTCCATGCCGAGCGCGCGCTCCCCCATCTCGACGCCGCGCTCGACGAGCTCGAAGCCGCCTTCCTCAACGAGCGAGCGATCGCGCTCGCGGATCGGGCGTTGGATCTGCTCGAGGGCGAGCGCCGACTCGAGATCCTCCTGCGCAAGAGCTCGCGTCTACACCTCTTGGGACGCAGGGCGGAGCAGGAACCGGTGCTGGCCGAAGCCCGGACGCTGGCCGCCGACAAGCGTTCGCTCGCGAGAGTGGAGCAGGCGGAAGGCGATCTGCTGGCGAGCACCGGCCGCTACGAGGACGCACTCGGGTTCCTCGAGCGCGCGTTGGCATGCTTTCGCGAGGTCGGGGACGGTCGCGGAGAGGTCGGCGCGACGACCGGCCTCGGCCGCGCGCTGCGCGCGCTCGGCCGCTACGACGATGCGCAGGCGAAGTTCGAGCGCAGCCTCGCGCTCTCGCGCGAGCTGGGAGATCGCCGGGGCGAGGCCGGCGCGCTGGGCAGTCTGGGCACGGTGCTGCACACCCGCGGTCATCACGAGGCATCGCTGCCGTATCTCGAGCAGGAGCTTGCAATCTCCGTCGAGATCGGGGATCGCGCCGGGGAGGTCGCGGCCACGGGCGATCTCGGCAACTCGCTCTACGCGCTGGGCCGCTACGAGGAGGCGCTGGCGCAATTCCAACGGAGTCTGGCGATCGCGCGCGAGATCGGCAACCGCCACGGGGAAGCGATCACCATGGGCGGACTCGGCAGTCTGTTCCAGACGCTCGGCCGCTACGGGGACGCGCTCGCGCAGTGTGAGCGCTATCTCGCAATTGCACGCGAGATCGGACAGAAGAGCAGCGAAGCCGTCGCGCTCGTCAACCTCGGCCCCCTGTGGTTGAAGCTCGGCCAGGTCGCGCGCGCGCGCGCGGCGCTCCAAAGCTGCTTGGAGCTCTGCCTGCAGATCGGTGCCCGTTACGCCGAGGGCTATGCGCTTCGCGCACTGGGCGATGTCGCCGCCCAGGAGGGGGATCCCGAAGCCGCGCTCGCGTTCGCGAACCGGGGACTCGCGGTGCGCCGCGAGACCGGACACGGCGACGGCGTGGCCGACTCGTTGATTCAGCTCGGCGAGCTGCACCTACGGGCGGGCGCATTCGACGCAGCCGGCCGCCCGTTGCAAGAGGCGCTGCAATTGCTGCGCGCGCAGAATCGTCTGGCTGACGTCGCACACGCGGCGGCGTTGCTCGCGCGTCTTCCGGACGGCGACGTCGACGCGGCCCGAACGGCGTTCGAAGCGGCGGGCGCAAAGGCCGACGCCCTCCATGTCCTGTTCCCGATGTGGCAGGTGACCGGTGAACGCTCGTACCTGGACGCCGCCAAGCGCCTGCTCGACGAGCACGTCGAGCACGTTCCGGAAGAGTACCGCGCGTCGATGATCGCGAACGTGACGCTCCACCGCGAAATCATGGAAGCGTGGGATGACTGACATGGAGTTCGACGACCTGCTGACGGCGGCAACGAGCGGCGACGCGTCCGCGGGAACCGCCCTGCTGCCGCTGGTCTACGACGAGCTGCGCGCCACCGCGCGGCGACTCCTCGGTCCGCGCGGCCGCAATCACACGCTGCAACCCACGGCATTGGTGCACGACGCGTACATGAAGCTGTCCCGCAACCGCGAGAGCTGGGAGAACCGGCGGCATTTCTTTTGTGTCGCGGCGAAGGCGATGCGCCAGGTTCTCGCCGACCACGCGGCCAAGAAGGGCGCCCAGAAGCGGGGCGGCGGCTGGCGACGCGTGACGTTGAGCGGTGAGCTCAGCGGCGATCCTTCGACGGAAGCGGCGGGCGTCGATCTCGTGGAGCTCGACGCGGCACTGTCGGAGCTCGCCGAGGCGGACCCGCGCGCTGCGCGTGTCGTCGAGCTGCGCTTCCTGGCCGGCTTGACCATCGAGGAGGTCGCCGAGTCGATGGGCGCTTCCGCGACGACCGTCAAAGAGGACTGGCGCGCCGCGCGTACGTGGCTGCGTTGGCGCCTGGCGAAGTAGGCGCGCGTCGCCGAAATCAAAGAGCCCGCCCGCGAGATCGCGGGCGGGCTCGTTCTGCTTCGTGACCCGTCGCTCAGTCGAGATCGATCACGAACAGGCAGTCGAACGTGATCTCGCCGGATCCGACGTTGGAGAGGTTGACCGCGCCCGAGAGGCGAACTTCACCCTCGGCGCCGGCGAAACGCTCCGTTCCGTGCAGGATCGAGTTGTCACCGGGCGTGGGAATCGATCCCGTGACGTGCGTGATCGGGGTCGAGCCGCCCGTCTTGGGCTGCACGGTCGTGCGTCCTTCGGCGACGAGCAGGCCTTCCGGCAGACGGAAGAAGGTCGCCGCCTCGATGAACAGGCCCGGTGCGACCTCCGAAATGTTCAGCAGGCAGTCGGTCGCCTGCCCGATCACGCGGCCGGTCTCGGGATCGACCCAGGTCGAGGTCGAAGCAGAGCGCGTTGTCGATCGTCGCCTGGTCGGCGTCGAGGATGGCGATCTCTTCGGCGTTGAGCGAGCGCGCCTGGGCGGTGCCTGCGAGGCGGACCACGAACGAGCTGTGGCTTCCGCCCGAGCGTGCCTCGCTGGGCGCGACGCCGGACTGGGTGAACAGGATTCCGAGCACGAAGGCCGCGCTCAACAGGGCGTAGGTCGTCTTGGTCATGATGGTTCCCTTTCCACCGCCGTTTGGTCCGGTGCTTCCGGAAGCAGCTTCGTGAGATGCGCTTCCATCTGTTCACACGGCATCCGCGCTCGGACCGGCCCGGATTTTTTTTCGCCGCGTTCCGAGGGTCCGGGCGAGGTCGCCGTCGAGCGCGCGCCCCGGCGTCAGGCCGTGCGACGGCTTGGGCGCAGCTTGCGGTAGCCGAGCACCAGCAGGACGCTCGCGACGACGAACAAAGCGCAGAGCGGGAACAAGCGCCCGGGGACGGCGTCGAGCTCCTTCTCCAACCGCTGGATTCGCGACTTCGGCGACTCGAAACCGGACCCGGGCCGACTTCCTTCCGCGGCCTCGTCTTCGGCGACGGCGCGCCAGTGATCCAGGGAGTCTTGGGTCTCGGTACGGCCATGGAGCGTGACGCCGATGCCGACGGCGGAGATCACGACGAGCGCGGCCATGACGACGAGTGCCGCGATCAGTTTTACGCGCCAGCGCAGGCCGAACTCGGAATGCTGCGGTTGGTCCATGCGACCCCGCTCCAATCTAGCGACCTGCCCGCGACCCGGGCAACGGCGCAGGCGGCGACACCTCTCGCTCGGTCGAGAGGAGCGGGGCCTCTCCCGTACCATCTCACGCATCTCTCTCGACTCTCTCTCGACGAAGGAGACCGTCCATGTGCCGACTTCGTGCTCCCTCCGTCCTCGCGTTCGCACTCTGCCTGACGGCCTGTGGCGAGATCGCCGCCGAACCGGACGATCAGCTCGTCTACTTGACGAGCGCGCTCGACGAGGCGCAGGTCGCCGCGATGGCCGAGGCGGCGCCGAACGTGCGCTTCGTCACCGGCCTCTCGCGCAAGGACGCGCTCGCACGGGCCGCGGAGTTCCACGGCGCCGACGCGCATCTGGTGTCGGACGCGTTCCTCTCGGCGGCGACGAACCTGCGCTGGGTCCAATCGTGGAGCGCAGGGGTCGATCGCTACCTCAAACTCGAGGGCTTGATGAAGAACGACGCGATCACGTTCACCAACATGAAGGGCGCCCACGGCCCGGTGATCAGCGAGCACGTCTTCGCGATGCTGCTCTATCTGCGCCGGGACCTCGGGGCGTTTCGCGCGGCCCAACGCGAGGCACGCTGGGATCGGCGCGCGGGCAAGGACCAAGCGGCGCTCGCCGAGACGACGTTGCTGGTGGTGGGCATGGGAGGCATCGGCCGCGAGATCGCCAAGCGCGGTCACGCGTTCGACATGAACGTGCTGGCGACGGTGCGCACCGCCCGAACGGCGCCCGACTACGTCCAGGAGCTCGGTACGGCCAAGGACCTCGACCGCTTTCTGCCGCGGGCGGACGTCGTCGCGATCGCGCTGCCGCTCACGTCCGACACACGCGGGCTCTTCGATGCCGAGCGCATCGCGAAGATCAAGCCGGGCGCGATCTTGATCAACATCGCCCGCGGCGCCATCGTCGACAGCGATGCTCTCGTGGCCGCGTTGAAGTCCGGCCATCTGGGCGGCGCATGCCTCGATGTGACCGATCCGGAGCCGTTGCCGGTCGCCAGCCCGCTCTGGGCCATGGACAACGTCGTGATCACACCGCACGTCGCGGGCAAGGCGGAGCTGACGAAGGAGCGCCGCTTGGCGATCTTCCGCGAGAACGTGGAGCGATTCGCGAAGGGAGAGCCGCTCGTGAACGTCGTCGACAAGAAGGCCGGCTACTAGCGGGCGACGCTACGATCGACGTTGCAGCGTTGCTCTGAGCCGAGCGGACGCTCGGCGAATCAGGTCGTCAGCTGCTCGAGTTGCGCATCGAGATCACGGCGCCGCTCTCCGCGTCGATCTGGATGACCTTGTAGTGTCGATCGACGCCCTCCCCTTCGACGACCGACATGGTGCTGGCGGGCTTGGCGCCACCGACGCCGACGGTCACCAACCAATGACCGTTCTCCGTGTCGCGCTCGACTTCTTCGACGCCGAGCTTGTCGAGGTCGTCTTCCTCGTAGATGTCGCGCATGAACTGAAGAGCGGCCTGCGCCGCCTCGCGGATGTCGACCACGGTAGGTGCCTCCGGGCTGCGGTCCGGTAGCGTACAAGGTAGAAAAGGCCGGAACGCATTGCGATTCGTGACCGCTCGGCGCGCGTCGTGGCGACGCATCCACGCGCACAGCGCGGGACCCACGGCCGAATGTCTGGATCGGATACCGGACTCCCGGTCGCTTCGTCGGTACAGTCCTGCGATGAGCGTGGACGCCTGGATCTCGGTCATCACCCTGGCGGTAGCCGTCGTCTTGTTCGTGACGAAGTGGATCCCGCTCGCCGTGACGGCCCTCGCGATCCCCCTCGTGCTCGCCGCCACCGGGGTCTTGTCCACCGAGCAAAGCCTGCGCGGATTCGGCAATCAGGCCGTGATCGCCCTTGCCGGCATCCTGCTGCTCGGGGCCGGACTCCAGGAGAGCGGGGTGGCGACGCTCTGCGCGCGCGGCCTGGAGCGGGTCGGAGGGCGCGGTGTGACCCGGCTCATCGTGCTGGTCATGGTCGCAACCGCGTTGATGAGCGCGTTCATGTCCAACACCGCGACGGTGGCCGTGTTCTTGCCGGCCGTCGCCGTGCTGAGCCGCCGGACGGGCGTGGCCGCCTCGCGGCTGCTCATGCCCCTCGCCTACGCGGGCATCCTGGGCGGCACGCTCACCCTGATCGGAACGACGCCCAACCTGATTCTCGGCAATGAGCTGAGGCTGCGAACGGGATCGGGACTCGGCATGTTCGAGTTCGCTGCCATCGGCGGACCGATCGTCCTCGTCGGGATCGTCTTCATGGCGACGGTCGGCTGGCGCCTGCTCCCGGACACGCGTCGGACGCGCCGCCCGGGCCACATGGAGCGACAGGAGCAGCTCGCGGCCGCCTACGAGCTCACGAACACGCTGTTCCACGCAGGTCTCGAGCGGCAATCCCCCCTGGTCGGGAAGGCGCTCGAGGACTCCGGGCTGCGTCGCGACTACCGCATGGACGCCGTCCTCGTCTTGCGTGCCACACCGCTCGGCCGCAAGTCGCTACAACCGAAGGCGACGCTCGTGCTCCAGGCGGGCGACATCCTCTACCTCGAGGGAGAGCCGGCGGACGCGCGCCGCATGGCGGACGAGCTCCAGCTGGAACTCCGCGAGGCGGATGCCGAAGAGGTCGAACGGTTGATCGGCCGCGGCGTCACACTCGCCGAAGTCACGCTCGCGCCGCGCAGCGGTGCCATCGGTCGCACATTGTTGGAGCTGGACTTCCGGAGGAAGTACGGGCTTCACGCGATCTCGCTTTGGCACGGTGGTGCGATCGAGACTGCCGCGTTCGCCGAGCGTCCTCTCGCGCTCGGAGACGCCCTTCTCGTCTCGGGGCCGCTCGCCAAGATCCGTGAGCTTTCGGAAGACGTCGACTTCCTCGTCCTCGGCCACGGAGACGCCGTCGAGGAAGACGTCAGCCGCGCGCCCCTTGCGGTCGGGCTTCTGCTGCTGGCGCTCTTGCCACCCCTCTTCGGCTGGATGCCGCTCGCATTGAGCGCGTTGGGCGCGGCCGTGCTCATGGTGGTCAGCGGCTGCTTGTCGGTCGACGGAGCGCGCCGATCGGTGGACTTCACCATCCTCTTCCTCGTCATTGGAACCATCCCGCTCGGGATCGCGCTCGACGCCAGTGGACTGGCAGGCAACGCGGCGGAGTTGCTGCGCGGGGTGCACGACACCGCCGGCACGGCCGGGCTGGTGGCCTGCTTGTTCTTGGCCTCGGCGTTGCTCAGTACGACCAGCAACAACGCCGCGGCGGCCGTGATTCTCGCGCCCGTTGCCTTCGAGGCCGCCGCGGCCACGGGGTACGACGTGTCGCGCGCGTTCCTGGCCGTCGCCATCGGGACGAGCTGCGCGTTCATGCTGCCCTTCGCGCACGCGTGCAACCTGATGGTGATCAGCCCCGCGGGCTATCGCACGCGTGATTTCGTCGTCGTGGGCGGGATCTTGACCGTGCTGATGTCCGCGACGGCGGTGGTCATGCTGATCTAGCGACTCCCCCGAACGTCCGTCGGCGATGCCGGGACGCACCGGCAGCTGACCGAGTCCGTATCGAAACCACGGCGCTGCTCTCTGTCCTGCTCGATCTCCTCGCGGAGGGTGCGCCGCCGCCGTAACCCCGCCGCCGCGACACCTTCGCGACGGGTCACCGCGCCGAAGGTGGTCCGCGTTGCCCTCGCGGCGCGCTCGGAGACTCCCATCCACCGGGCCCAGGTGAGGCAACGTGCCCCGTCGCAGGGGCAATTTGCCACGCGTCACGACGTCACCAGGTCTTCTCCCCGCGGCGTTCGCGGACCGTGTGTGTCCTCGCGCGGATGAGGCACGGCCTGTGCGTCGCTGAGCCCAACCCTCCGCGAACGTCTCGTGCCGTGCAGGAAGCCGGACGGTTCGGTCATCCAGTGCGGTCTCGCGGTGGACGAGGTCGAGCCGATGCCGAACGACAAGAACAGGAACGGCCTGCAGAAGGCCTCGCAAGCGGCTACCCCGGTGACGGCCCGTCCTCGCGTTTCGATGCCCAGTCATCCTGGAAGTGCAGACCTCTGCCTAGGCATCACCCCCGGCAAGGGGCGAGGCGTGTTCGCGTTACGGCCCTTCCCGGTTGGGGAGTTGATCGTCCGATTCCGAGGTGAGACGGCTCCTGTCGAGTCGATCGAGAGGCTGGACCATTGGCTCCAGGTCGGGCCGCGACTGTTCATGGGGCCTTCTGGCAGCTTCGATGACTACGTGAACCACTCGTGCCAGCCGAACTGCGGCCTGTTCGAAGAAGACGACGGCCCCGCACTCCGCGCCATCGCGGCCGTGCAGTGTGGGGAGGAGGTCAGTTTCGACTACTCGACTTGGATGAGCCGAGGTCACTGGTCGCTGAGCTCTTGTGTGTGCGGGAGCGTGGCGTGCCGTGGCGGCGTCGACGACTTCGACACGCTCGAGGAGCCGCTGAAAGGCAGGTACGTCGCCCTCGGATGCGTGCCCGAGTTCGTACTCCACGACCTGCCGCACGCGACGGCTTCTTGAACGCATCGCGTTCCACCCCGTCGTTAGGCTGGGCATGTCCTTTGCGCCGGATGAGATGGGGCATGTTGCCCGCTGCCGACGCGCCGCTCCGGCGAACGTGACGTGACGATATGAAAGGGCGGGCAGGGACGTGGCATCCCTGCCCGCCGAGTTGCGGCCCGAACCGCTTGGGGCACGCCACCGAACGTTCGGGCTCGTTCCCCTACTTCTTCTTGCTCTTGTTCGCCGCCGTCTTGCCGGCGGCCTTTGCTCCACTCTTCGGGGCCTTCGAACTCTTGGAACTTCTGCCTTTGGGCATGGTTGTTTCCTCAGGATCGCGCCGGATGCCGCAAGTACGTGTCCGGCGCCGGATCGACATCGCTCGGAACAGAGCGCCGCCTCGCATTAGCACGAACCGTGCCGCGGTGGTACGGCCGGCCACCTTTAGTCCGGATGGCATTTCCTCCAATGCCGCTCGCTCCTCCGCGGAGTCAGGCGAACGGGAAGCTCGAGCCGCTTAGCAGACAGCGTTGTAGAGATGGGCGCGTGCAAGATCGCCGCGCACAGCCTCAGACTCCAGCGCCTCTTGCATGTGCTCGACGGCTCTAGGCTCCGTTTCGAAATGCCGCGTCGCGAGCCCGGGGAGACCGATGCGAGCCCGAGTCTGAACGAGCGGTTCTCGCCGCAGGCGGGCTCTGTGCCCGTCGAGGACGAGGTTCCGAGTTCGGGCGGGGCGCAGCAAGAGGATCGCCGGGCGCAGCAGCGGCAGTTTCGAAACAGAGCCTAGTCGGGTCGTGCCATCCCACGATCTGGGCGATCAGAAGATGATCCGCTGGCCCTACGGAGACTGTCCGACCGGGCTACCAGCAGATTCGCGTCAACTTCCTCGTCAAGTCCGACGCCCCGCAGGAGAAGATCGCCGAGCTGATGAAGCTCGCCGAGCGACGCTCGCCCGTCTCGGACAACAAGACGGCTTGCGGCTGCCCCCTTGGCTTCGCTTCGCCAATTCGCTACCGTGGCCGAATGCGGGGCGCTGTTGTTCGCCCGGCATGGTTGTTGAGTGAGCGGCAGGCTGCCCAAGAGGAGAATGCTCGTGATTACTGAACAGAAGATCCATGGCATGGATGTCGAGAAGCTGGAAGCCTTCCGAAGTTCCTTGAAGGAGGACCCTGTCACCCTCGGGCTCGAGGCGAAGGGCTACTGGGAGGGGCATTCCGGTCGTAGCACCGTGCATATCGGCCCGTACACGCTCGGCGGCAACGAGATCGACCGCGAAACACGCCACTACACGATTCCGTATGGCGCGTGGCGTGAGGTCGAGGAGACGATCGGCTTCGAGGGACCCACCGATCGCGCAGAGCCGGTGGAGATGGCGCTCGGCGCCGTTGCGTCGTGCGTCGTCAACAGCATCGGCTTGAATGCCCACCGCCACGGCATCAACCTGGAGGGTCTCGAGGTGCGGGTCCACGCGGACATCGACCCGAGCGTGCTCTTCGAGGTGAAAGGCACCGACGCGCACACGTCGTGCATGCCGAAGATCACCACCGAGATCAAGGTGAAGGGTGATCTGAGCGAGGAGCAGCTGGCCACCATCGAACGCCTCGCTCACCACTCGCCCGTGCACGGCATGGTCTCCGAAGCGAACACGATGGAAACCAAGATCTCCACGATCTAGGCCCCACCGCGGCCGGCAGCTTGACGGACTCCCCTCCCGCACGCTCATGGGCGATCAACGGGAGGCACGCCCCGGTCCTGTCGTCCCCCTTCGGACGCGCAGAACGCTCCGCGCGAAGGAATCGCCAACGGACACTGCCGGTTTTCTCCGGGGATGCCCCGGCTCGATTCCGCAATCCCTCCTGAAGGACGCTCAGGAAGGAGACCCCCATGCGGATGACAGTGTTCGTTGTCGTACTCGTCGCGGCGGCTGCCGTACCGGCCGGCGCCGACGGTTTGTTCCGACAGTGGAGCAACGACGAGATCGGTACAGTCCACGGCTCGATGCAGCCTTTGCTCGGCCGTACGGAAAAGGCCAGGGACCTCGCGGACGCGGCGCTGCCGTCGTCGAGCATGCGCGTCGGATCCGGCGCTTCGAGAGCCGCTTCAGGCATTCCTGGACCAGCACGACCGTGCGAAGCGTGAGCAGTCGGGCGAGCTCCTCTCCCTCTCGCGGACGTCCTTTGTCAGAGCTCAGGAGAGCCCGTGAGAAGCTCGGCCCGCCGCAGGGTCGGAATGGGGCCTTTTCGAGACGCCACCCGTCGGCCTCGACCTCGGTGGTCCGCGGTCGAGGTCGATCCTCACCAAGTGTGGCTATTTCGTCTTGAAGCTCGTGACCATCATCTTGGTCTCGACCTTCATGGCGCCGTCGGTGCTGGACTCCATCTTGACCAAGCCGCCCGGTACGGCGTCGGAGTTCCAGACCTTCGTGACGCTCGTGTTGTCGTCCGTCTTTACGGTGCTCTTCACCCACTTGCAGGCGATCTCCTGACCGTCGACGGTCAAGGTCTCCGTGCCTTCCTTCGTCTCGATGTCCGGCTTCTTCTCGCCCTCGGGGATCGTGGGCTTGTCGAACGTGGCGGGGATCTCCCGGTCCTGCGCGGGCTGCTTGACTTCCTTGCCCGCGACGGACATCATCGTTTGGGAACTGACCACGGCCTTCTTGTCGGTCAGCTCCTTCAACGTGGTCGTCGTGACGATCTTCGTTTCGTTGCCTGCCGCCTTGCTGATGTGCTCGATCGTGACCGTCGCCCCCGCCTTGAACTGCTTCCAGTTCAGGTACTCGGGGTTGTCGATCTTCTCGGCCGTCTCCTCTGCGTCGACAAGCGTCGCGGTCGCAGCCAACACGGCCACGGCCAGAAGGGTCTTCTTCAGCATTCCCATCGATTCGCTCCTCTTTGATTGGACTTCGTCTGCGAGAGAGCGTCCACGATGTCGCGCATGCATCCACGCCGCGTCCAGGTCGGCCGTCGCTCCGTACGCCGGACGGCATGTTCGAGGCGTGGACATGATGGCGCTCCCGTCGGAGACGGCGATGGGACCGCAACCGCCATGCCAGCCCTCCCAGGCTGCATGTCATTGGGGGCGCGGGCGGGATGCGTGCAGGACTTGCACGGTCAAGCGGGTACTTTGTGCAAGTCGTGGAGATACGGAAGCGGGGAGGGGGTACGTTGGGCGGCGTGGATGTCATGGGGAGTGGGTGATCAGGGACACTGTCGTTACGCTTGGAGCGAAGTTGGAGGTCGTATGCACCCAAAGACCGCCTCCCAAATCAACGAGGTGCTCGCCACCAAGGGCTATCTCAAGCTGCAGCCCGCGACGTACGAGCTGGACGGCCCAATCGACATTCCCCGTTGCGGTCGGCTGGAAGGCACAGGCTGCGCGACAGAGCTTCATGCCCGTCATCCCGATCCTGTCATTCGATTCGACGGGGTCGACAACGCGTCACTGAAGAGCGTACGCATCACCCGCCAAGCACCGGGTCACAAGACCGTCGGCGTGAAGATCCGCGGAGACACCCGGAACATACTGGTGGAGGACGTCTCCGTCTCGGAGTGCATGAACGGATTCGACGTCGAGGGGCAGCCCAACGACCCCGTGAAGCAAGTCACCTTTCGGCACTGTTCGGCGACACACTCATCCCCCACCGGCAAGCACAGCCAGTTCGGGTTCGTGGCCGCCGACTGCGACGAACTCTCGCTCATCAACTGCAGCGCAGATCATCAGGGGCTCGATGGCGTGAAGCTCCGTAAGTCCACCAAGCACGTCGTGATCTCCGGGGGGAGCTACAACCTCAACGGCACGAGCGGTCTGACAAAGAGCGGTGCCGGAGACGGTATCGACGTCTATCCCGGCGGCGATACGTTCATCATCCGTGACGTAACCTGCAACTGCAACACGGGCAGCGGCATCACGATCAAGACGGATGACGCCACCGCCGCGAAGCCGAACGTCGTCGGCTACGTCCGCAACATCCAGGTAGCCAACGTCGTTTGCTGCCACAACCGGGCTTTGGGAATGGGCATCTACGTGAAGGACACCGGCAAGGGCGGGGGACGGGAGCGCATCCCGCTTCCCGCGCACGCAACGGTGAGCGGAGGGCTCTTCTGCGAAAATGGTCGTTGGGGAAGCGACAAAGGCAATCCGTGCCGATTGGACCAGCGCATTCTCGACCGCAATCGGCGGAACACGTTTCCCGGAATCTACATCGAGGCGCGAAACGTCTCGTTGCGTGGACCGATCGTGCGCGAGAACGGAGGCCACGGCATCCAGCTCGCCGGCCGAACGATGTTTTGCACCATGGTCGCGCCGATCGTGATCGCGAACTCGCAACGTAGGAGAGGCCGATACGACGGCATTCATGTCATGGGCCGGTGTATTCAAGTGCTCGGCGGCACCGTACTGGGTGCCGAAAAGGACAGGATCCGGAACCCCCTTGACTATGGCGACCCGGATGCCGACCCGCATCACAGACACAACATCTTCGTGCATCGAGACGCCCGACACGTGACCATTCGGGATGTCTGTGAGAGTTACAGCACCAAAACGGAGCGCATTCGCGACGAGCGGCCCACGAACCTGCAAGAGAGCTACCTCGGCGATACGGCGGACACCTGCACCGGCAACCTCGCTGTCCTCGACGAGTGGGGCAATTGGGTCGCGGTCAAAGTCGGCGTCCCGGCCACGGTCGACGTGATGCTGGACGCAAGCGGGTATTGGCGCTGGAAGTGTCGACGCAAGCGCAAGCTCAGCCGAGGTCTGTCTCCCTGGCGACGGCACGTCGGTCGCCTCAGGGTCCTCCACAAGCCCAACGGAGACGTGCGCTGGTCCTGCTACGAGCTCACGTAGCCGGAGATTCGGCCCTCGAGTCGAAGCCTCCCCGACTGCTACGGTGTGCGCATGCGTACCTCCGAGATCGAATCCACCGCCAAGCGCTGCCTGGCGGTCGTCGTGGGGCTGGTGATCGGGCTGGTCGTGGGACTGATCGGCGGCTCTCTCCTCATCGGCTTCGGTGACCCGCTGCTCGTGACGGTCTGCGCCGTCGCGCTTGCCGCCGCGATCTCGGCCTGGCGTTGGCCTGCGCCTTATCTCACCGTCGCCGGCATCGTGCTCGGCGTCATCGGGATCAACGTCTGATCGATGCCCCCGCCCGGACGATGACGCCGGCGGCGCATCCCCCTAGCATGGTGGCCTTGGAAGTCGAACACGTCATCGACGTCGAAGCGCCGCAGGACGCCGTCTGGGCCGTAACGGAGGACGTAGAGCGTTGGCCGGAATGGCTGCCGACGGTCGTGTCCGTCCGGCGGCTCGATCACGGGCCGTTCGACGTGGAAAGCGCCGCGCGGATCAAGCAGCCTGGCCTACCCGAGACGACGTGGGTCGTCACGGCGCTGACGCGTGGCGAGCGTTTCACGTGGTCGACCCGGGTTCGCGGCATGCGCATGGTCGCTTCCCATGAGCTGACGGCGACGCCGACCGGTACCCGTAGCCTGCTTCGCCTGGCGATGTACGGGCTCGTGGCCCGCGTGCTGTGGCCGTTGGCCCGCCTATCCGTGAGACGCACGCTGAAACGTGAGAACGAGTGTCTCAAGCGGCGCTGCGAAGCAGAGGCGGCGCCGACGCGCGCCCGATGACGAGCCGCGGGTACGGAGCGCGGTGTCGCGCACGTCCGTCTCACAGCCGGGTCATGGCGAAGTGCTGTTGGACGTACTGCAGGGATTCGGCCGTCCCAAAGACGTAGAGGCCGTCGCCCCCCTTCAAGGCGAACTCCCCGGTCAGATCGGTCAGGATCTCACCGTCCCGCTCCACGCCCACGACGGTGCAGCCGCTGCGCTCGCGGATGCGCTCGGCCAAGGGGTTACGCCCCGTCAATCGACCGGGGCGGATCACCGACGAGTTCGACGCCCTCGCCGTCCGCGTCCCCGAGGACGAAGAGCTCTTCGCCGGCGTCCGTGAGCAGCTCACGGAGCTTCAATCCGACCTCGCCGGCCCCGATGACCACGATGGGGCCGTGTTCGGTGATCGGCCGCGCCAGGTCACGCATCCGCCGGATCCGAGTCACGTCACCCATGGATTCAAGCGAGGAACGAGACCGAATGCGCTGAAACCCATGAGATTCGGAACCGCGGCGATCTCCCACGCGATCGCAGTTTCTCGTCAGGACGACCGTCGGGACGCCTCGCGAGGGCATGCGTCATGTGCAGAACGGATTCTCGCGCTGGTGCGATCGGCGCAGTCGACGGGACGGGCCGCTCGTTCGAGGGAGGCTCCGATCTCGCCAAGTCGACAGTCGCGCAAGCGCCGTCGTCGAGTCCATCTCGTCCGCGAGGGTCGGGACGCACGGAGGCTTGATACGCGGCTGTTTGAGCCGAGACGGCGGAAGTGAGCCAGTGGTATCCTCTCTCCTCGAGTCATGGAGGTCCGTGTGACCCGACCCAACTCATCCAGAGAGTCCAGTCTTGTTGGCGTGATCCTCGTCGTACTGGGTTCGATCATTCTCGCCACCGCGCTCTTCGGCTGGTCGATGACCGCCATGTCCACTCTTCTGGCCGCTCTCGTTCTCGTCTGCGTGATCGGCTGCGCCTACGCGGAGAGTAGGCCGCGCTCGACGCTCGAGTTCATCTTGAAGCACGCGGGGCCATACATCGTCACGTTCGCCGGCATTGGCGTGTTCTTCGTGCCCATCGTGATTCAGGGCAGTGCGACGCGCGCAAACACGAACTGGGATCCACCGCTCTTCGGTCCCGGGGACACGTCTCGCTACACATTCGACGAAGAGCTCGATGCCGTTCAACAGAGATGGTCCGGATCCGGAAGGGCCAGTGCGCACCTAGACGGGGAGGACCAAGCGGTCGAGCTTGAGACGAAGTCACGCAAGCAGGATTGGGAGGAGACCATCGGCGGCGTCTCGGACCGCGGGTACGTTCCCGTGAGCCCTTGGATCGAAGTCACGTTTCCGTCCGATGAAGCGCTGGCCGATATGGACCTGACGGTCGAACTGACCCTCGAAGTCGAGTACCCGAAGGCCGAAGGTCGCGGATTTCGGGTAGCGAAGCGCAAGTTGGGGGTGCGCGAAGATGTTGCGCTGTCCGGTGTCGGGCAAGCGGGACGCATGCGTTGGACGTGGGCCTTCTTCTGTGTGCTGGCCTCTGCGCTCATCGCGGCTGGAGAAAAGTGGCTCTCCTATCGAATTGCGAATGAGGCGTCAGGGGATTCTCTGCCATCTTCGTAATCGCTGACTTGGCTCGCGCGATCACCGCGCGTACCTCGCAAGGCCCGCCAAGTACGACCCGGTGTAGCGGCCCACGACCTCTGACACCGAGCGCAAGCGGCTGATCCTCGCGGGTTCCGCGGCTTCCTAGGACCGCGACTAGATTCTCTCGATGCACGAGGCCCTGATCTTGATTGCACGCGCCATCGCGCTCGCTCATGACCGCTCCATGGTCGACCGCCGACGCCCGCTCTCGGGCAAGATCGCCGTTCTCGAAGAGCAGGTCCAGCGTCTTCGTGCGAAGAACGAGCTGCTGCGCACTCGGTGGCTTCGCGTTCCCGCGCGGCGACGCCCCCACTAACGGCGGAACGAACGTCTCGACATCGTGTGGCACGCGGCCCGCTATCGCCTCTCCGTCACAGCGACGGCGCGCGTGTTCGGCGTCAGCGGCAGACGATCATCACCTGGCGACGTGTGTCGCGCAGGAAGGACCCGCGCCTGCTCCCGCGCCTTGGGTGCATCACGGATCTCGCCCGCGAGCTGGCCCATCGCCTCAAGTCCGAGTGGCCGCGCTGGGGTACACGCCGCATCGCGGGAACACTCGCCCGACTGGGGATCAAGGCCTCGCGCAGCAGTGTCCAGCGCATCCTACGACGGCCGAGGGCGCCGACGCCCGAGGATCGACTCCTGCCGCAAGCCGCGCCCGGCCTGCTTGCCAAGCGACCGAACCACATCTGGATGATCGACTTCACGCGCTTGAAGGCCGTGGTGCGACCCGTGTTTCGTCGGCGCGGTGATCGACACTTTCTCCCGCAAGGTGCTGGCAATCGGCTTCGTCCGCGGTGAGCCAAACAGCCGGTTTTCGGCGCCTGTTGCCCAGGCGATCACCCGGTCCGGCTCCCCCACCTGGCTCGTGTCCGACAAGACCCGCCGCTGCGCAACAAGCTCGTGAACGGCTTGCTCCGACGACACGGTATCCGCCGCCGCTACGGCGCCGTCGGTCGCAAGGGGTCCATCGCCATCATCGAGCGTATGTGGAGGTCCAAGAGCAGGAGTACGTGCGGCACCTGTTCCTCTACCGTTCCTCGGCTGCTCTCGAGCGGAGGCTGAACAGGTGGCGGCGCTGGCACAACGGGGAGAGACCGCATCAGGGGCTCGATCAGCAGACGCCCGACGCGGTCTATCGCGGGCGACCATCAAGGCCGATCCGAGACTTGACCGGCGGAACGTTGCACGTTCAGTTCCTCGATGGAGATCGGCGCCTTCGATTCTGCGCTTTCGGCGCGCAGCGTAGTCCTCATGTGATCACACCAATGGCCGAGCCAGAAATCCGCGCACACGTCTGCGCTGGAACGTCAGCGGCACGGAATCAGCCCGAAGAACGGCTCGAAACGACCGGCCAAGACTGTTGGGCCCATACACGGAGTTAGGCGTCGCAAGCCGCGCGAGAGCCGCGCGGCCATCCCCACTACCCTCCGACGCTGGACTCCTCCGCCCTGCGGATGATCTCGGCGGCATCCTCGTCGAGCAGGTAGCGCTGCGCCCGCAGCGTCTCGGCGTGGTCGGTGATCTGCGTCACGTAGTCCTCGTGGCTCGTGAACGTGTCGGTCAGATCCACGAAGCCACCGAAGAAGGCGCGGAGTGCCTGTCGATGGGCGGTCGGTTCGGCGGGCTCGGCCGGCCCCGTGACGACGTTGGGACCCCGGTAGGCGGGATCGAAGGCGACGTACTGATTCTGGCCCACCGCGACCTCCGGCAGTCGGTAGCGGTCCGTTTCGATCGCCTCGCCTCCCACGAACCGGACCACGGCGTTCTCTTTTGCGTCGCGGGCGACACCTTGGTTGTGCGGCTGCCCGAGCCAGATGCTCGGCGGCGGCTCGACCCCATCGCACCACTGATCGGCAGCCACGAACAACGCGCGGACCAGGGGGAACCAGTCCGCCGGGTTCGCCTTCTCGGGGTCGACGAGCCCGATCTGCGCCGCTTCGACCGGTCCACCGTGGGCGCACCCCGCGAACTCGTACACGCGCAGGTTCGGGGCTTCCTTTCGCGCGTGTGATCCTCCCTGACTGAAGGGGCCGGTGGCGACGATCTCGTTCTCGGTGTTGAACTCGATGCAGAGTCCGGCCGCCGGCGGCGGCGGCGCGTCGTCCGCATCCGCGCCGGCCCCACCCGCGAGCGAGAAGTCGAACAGGCCTGCTCCGAGGTCGCTGCGCAGGAACCGGCGCACGGCGTGGCCCGAGCGCGAGAAGCCGAACGCCGCCCTGCGCTGGACCGGACCGACGCGTTCGACGGCCAACGGGTCCGATTCCAGCGCCTGCACGAAGTCGACGACGATCTGCGCCTCGTTGCTGTCGGAGATGAACTCACCGGCGGCATCCAGCGTCCCGTCCATCCACGGCGTGCCCAGGCCGGCCCGGCTCGAGCGGACCGTGGCGCACACGGTCCCGCGGCCGAACAGGAAGTCATCGGTCAGCATGTACCGCCCGACGCCGAAGTCGCGCCCGATCGCGGTGATGACGAACACGGTGTTGAGCCAATCGAACAGCAGCAAGCCGCTGCTGCCTTGGCCTGCCGTCGGGGCGATGATCTGGCACGGGACCCGGTAGGAGCCGCCGCCCGCGGTCGTTCCTTCGAACATGGCCTCGAAGCGGGAGTACCCGACTCCGTTGAACGTGCCCAGCGGTATCTCGATGAGCGTCGCGGGGTCGATGCGCGTAGACATGGGTCATCTCCCATCCAGCCTCAATCTGACATTCGCTAACCGATCACGATGCGAGACGGTGGTACTCATAACACGCCTCGAGCTCTTAGGGCGAGAGGTAGAGTGCGTAGAGTCCGGCTGTTGGGCGCCGGGCGCGTTGAGGACCGCCTCGACCATGCCGACGCGCCCCAGCCGCGAAGTTCGGGCGCCTACGGGCGACGTCGCCGGAGCCTCGCGTTGGGGCCCTCTCGGCGGCTCGCTGCCACGAAGCGGAGAGTTGGCTCCCCATTCCGCATCCTCGTTCGAAACACTCTCTGTACCGAAGGCCCCATTCCTTGCGGACTCTGGGTTCGGTCCTGGGGTCGCGCTGGGGTCCGACGAGGACTCGAACCGAGACGATTCTCAAAGCCGCTTCCCCTTGGCGGCCTGTCCCTTGAGCAGGAACGTCTTCGGGTAGCGCCCCTCCCCGCAGATCTTGAACGAGCCGAAGTCCTTGTACCACTCGCCGTCCGGCGCCTCCGGGTTGGACTCGCGCCACGCCTTGAGCTTGAGCAGATCGTTATCGGAGATGGCCCGCTCTCGCGCCCGCAGGAAGAGGTGACGGCGGAGGGCATCCGGTAGGTCCGTCCATTGGATCGTCGGCATCAATCACCGAACGTCAGTTGCGCGAGCTCCTCCATGAGGCGCTCTTGCTCGGCCTCGTCATCCGACGCGCGGAGCTGCTCGAGGAGGTCGAGGTAATGCAGCCTCTCCCTCTCCTTCGCCTCCAGGCCCGACTCGATGAGTTCAACGAGGACGCGGTTTTCGCTCAGGCGCCGCGCCTTCGCTAGGGACCGGATGCGCCTCGCGAGCACCGCAGGGACGCTGACACTCTTTCGGACCGGCTTCTTCGCAGTAGGCATAGCGAAATGGTACACCAAACTGCACCATTCTGCACCAGACCCGGTCACCAAGCTCGTAATCCGCCTCAAGGCCGCGTGGCCGGCGTCGCCCGACGGGCTGTCCCACGCCCGCCACTATTGCTGCCGGAGATCGCGAGGCACACCGATGTAGAGGGAATCCGAAGCCACTCTCAGTTGACCGGGCACAAGAATCGGGGACACATCATGCGCAAGACACGTTGAAGAGAGGCGCCCGTAGGCGAGGGCCGGAGGCCATGAACGGAGCCTGCGAAGCAGGCGGAGTCGAATGGCTCCCCACCCTCGTTCGAAACACTCTCTGTGCCAGAGAGCCCCCATTCCTTGCGACTCTGGGTTTTATCCGGCGACGGCACGAACTCCGCTCACTGGAGGCGGTGAGTACGCCATTGACTTACTCCGCCAATGGCGTATACTCTCCCGATGAAGGTCGAATGGGACTCGGCCAAGGACAGAGAGAATCAGCGCAAGCACGACGTCTCCTTCGAGGAGGCAGCAGAGCTGTTCACGTCCGGCCGGGACTTCCTCGAGATCTTCGATGCGTCCCACTCCGAGCTCGAAGACCGGTTCGTCGCGATCGGGTTGATTCGACGCGGCGTCGTGCTGGTCGTCTGGACGGAACGGGACGAGGACACAGTTCGGATCATCAGCGCACGCTGGGCGACCACGCGTGAGCAAGGGCTGTTCCGAGACTACCCGGAGCGATCATGACCGACGACATCCCCGAACTGACGGACGAGGACTTCGCAAGCGCGATTCCTGCGCGCCTCCGGCGTCGCCTCGTGCAGGGCCGCTTCAGGAACGGAGGGGACATCGCCGCCCTCCGTCGCTTCGCGCGCCTGACACAGGCGCAGTTCGCCCGGGCCATGGGCATCAGCATCCACACGCTTCGGAACTGGGAGCAGGATCGTCGCAAGCCCGAGGGGCCCGCGATCGCCTTGCTACGCATCGCCGCGCGGCACCCGAGGATCCTGAGGGAGAACCTCGAGTCGGTTGCCTAGGTGCACTGACCCTCCCTCTCGGACAGCACGCGCCCGGGCCGGCTGGGGCGTGCGCGTGACCTCGCCTCTGCGTGCTTGTGGCGAAACTACTCTCTGGTTTTTGGCAACCTGGAGAGGTCCATTCGTTCCGGCCGCCAGAAGGCGTTCCAGAACTCTCGGTTTGGACAAGTTACAGAGTGGGGTCCACCCTGGACCCGAAACTTGCGGCACGTTGCACGTCCGGCTCCTTCGGTGGAGACACCGGCTCGTCGCCGATTCGGCCCGCCAGGTACAAGGGCTTGCGCGGCTCACCATGAAGCGCCAACTCCTTGGCGTTCGTTGCAACCGCCTCTTGCAGAGCGCTGCGCACGCTCTGCGAGGCTTCGAAGAATCGGTCCGCTGGAACCAGGCCGCCAATGCCCTGGTGGGTGCGCTGGAAGTTGTAGAACCCGATGAAGTGAGCAATGCGCGTCTTGGCGTCCTCCATGCCGCGGAAGATCGCTCCGTCGATCAGCTCGCGAAACAGCGTGCCCCAGAAACGCTCGATCTTGCCAAGCGTCTGCGGCCGCCTCGGCCTGGCCACGATCTGCTTGATGCCGCGCTTCTCGCAAAGCTTGCGAAACGAGCTCTTCCCGCGCCAGGTCTGATACTGCGCGCCGTTGTCGGTCAAAATCTCCTCGGGCGCGCCGAAGTTCGCGATCGCCTGCTCGAACGTCTCCCGAACCATCGCACCCGACGCCGATGCGTGAAGCCCGAAGCCCACGATGAAACGCGAGAAGTCGTCCAGGTAGCAAACCAGGTGCACGCGCCGACGCTCGCGCTTCAGGAGAAACGTGAATAGATCCGTTTGCCAAAGCTCGTTCGGTCGCTTGCGCTCGAATCGCTTCACCTTGGGCGGGTTGCGCGCCGGCGCAACCGCCTCCACCTCGTAGCCCGCTTCCTTCAGCACGCGCTGAACCGCGCCGCCTGAAACCGAGATACCCTCCGTTCGGATCAGCATGTCGTGGATCCGATCCTGGCCCCAGTCCGGATGCGCGTCCTTCATCATCAGGATCGCACGGCGCGCCGGCTCGGGCAGCCCGCTGCCCTTCATGCCGCGCTTGTGCCCGAGCAAACCGGCGGGGCCCTCCTCCTCGAACTTGCGACGCCACGCGTACAGCGACGCCGTGCTCACGCCGATCAGCGGCGCGAACTCCGTGGCCGCAAGCTCGCTGCGAAACCAACAGTCAAGCGCCAGCAAGCGCTGCTCGCCCGTGAACTCCGCGCTACGCGATGCGTCGCTTCGCACCGTTCGAGCACGACGGCTGCGTGTGCCGCGGGGCACGTAGCCGCTCACGGCCCGCTTCCTCCGCTCGGCTCCGGCGACTTCGTCGCCTCCGCCTCCCTTCGGAAGCGGGCCGTCCAACCTCTCGGGCGCCTTCGTATCGTCGTTCATCTCTCTTCCTTTCCCTGGCACATAGGCCAGCCAAAGGAGAGAGCCTTATCAACACCGGTTTCCTGCCCTTCGCAGGTCACCTATTCGTCGAGGGAGACACTGGTTGCACAGGTCATCGGGGCCGCACGCTCCCGGGGCTTCCAGGTTGACGAAGGCGATGTCCGACGGGCCCTGGGCTTGTTCGAGCCGGTGTGGGAAGCCCTTCACGTGCCCGAGCAGAAGCGCCTGCTCGGGCTCCTGATCGAGCACGTCGCCTACGACCGTGAGGCCGGCACCGTCGAGGTCGCCTTCCAGCCGACCGGCATCAAGGCACTCGCCCAGGAGACCGAGTCATGAGCGACACGGTGACGGTCAAGGTCCGCGTGGCCGCGGGCAAGAACGGCCGCAAGCAACTGAAGCCCGCCAGGGCTGCTCTGGACCCGCCCCGCGAACGGATCCCGCGCGTCGCCCGCCTTCTCGCCCTGGCCCACAGGTGGAACGACTTGATCCACGCCGGTGCCATCCGCAACCGAGCCGAGCTGGCGCGTCTGGTCGGCGTCTCGCGCGCCCGCATTAGCCAGGTCATGCGCCTCCTCGATCTCGCACCGGACATCCAAGAGGCGGTTCTAGACGGGAAGATCGACGGACCTGGGGCGGAGAGGGCTCTCCGCACTCTCGCTTCATCCCCCAACTGGGTGTCGCAGAGAGTGGCACGCGAGCGTCAGAGCGGTCCTAGCTCCGGGAAGGTCAGCGCGTTGGCAAGTCGGTAGTACGGCTCCAGGTGATCCTTCACCGCCGTGATGATGCCGGCACTCTTGAGCATGATGTAGTTCAACTCCCCCGAAAGGTAGTCCTGCAGGAACCGCTCGGAGTGCCTCTCGTCACAGTGCTGCAGGATTCCGTTGTAGAGGTAGTCCAACTCCAGCGCATTGATGATGAACTTGATGGCGCTCTGCGTCTGGTCCAGCCACTGGACGAACCCCGCTGTGACGTCCTTGTCCGTGGCGTCCAGGACGCGGACAATGGTGCCCTCCACCACGGACGGCCGTAGGAGCATTGCGCGCCAGGTGGAGTGCAGCTTGCGGTAGTAGACCGAATCGCGCTCGTTCATCACAATCGTTCGGTACTCGTTGAGCGTGTGACGAAGGAAGTCGAGGTTGCCCAGCTCGAGGCGCTCGCCGGAGACGACCACCTGCGCGCCGACTGCGTCCGGCAGTGCCTCGTAGCGCGTCACGAAGCCGAGCGACTGCGCCCGTTCGTGAGGCAACAGAATGTCGCGACCTGGCAACACTGCCTGGTAGCGAAACGAAACCGTGCCCGGCGCCGCTGCCGTGATCTTGTCGCGTGCCGCGGAGATGATGCGCTGCCCTTGCGTCTCAAGCGCCTCCAGGCGATCTCGGATGCGATCGGGCAGGCTCATGTCGTTCGGCTCGGTCATTGGCCTCATGTCGTAGCCGAAGGCTCCCACAACACCATTCCGCAACCCGGTTGGACCCCCACCCCAGGCGCCCGGCGTCAACCCACGCGCGCTCTCGGTGATCGACAGAGAGTTCGAGAGTCCGGCAGAGAGTCCGAGCGTTAACCGGCGGGTCGGCAACGCCGCGACGTCGGCGGCATCGACCTCGCGAAGCGCCTAAGTTCTGGCGCCTGCTGGCGACGTATGGCGAGCCGCGTCGCGCCGGGCTCTGGGCGCCTCTGCGGGCGCAAGCGAGAGTGTGGCTCCCCGAGCTGGACTCGAACCAGCGACCCACTGATTAACAGTCAGTTGCTCTACCAACTGAGCTATCGGGGAGCGTTTCTCGACAGCCCGGGAGCATAGCAGCGCCCTCGCCCGGCTCTAGCTTTCTGACTCAGGTGATTCAGACCCGGTTTCCGGCGCCTCCGAAGCCGACGGCCCCGACGCCGTAGCCCCGCCTTTCTGCTTCAGTCGCCGCACGATCACGAAGTGCGCACCCAGCCGCGGAATCTCGAACTCCTGCGACATCACCTTGAACCCGTGCCGCTTGTACATCGCGATCTGGTTCGTCCGGCCGTTCGCCCAAACCTCCTGCATGCCCCCGTCCTGCGCCCGCCGAACCATCTCGCTCAGAATCGCGCCCGCCACGCCCTTGCGCCGGTGCGTCTCCTCCACCGCCACACCCCGGAACCGCATCCCCGGATGCCTGTGCGGCCCCTGGCCCGCCACCCGGTTCTCCGGATGCATGCTCCCCACGCCGATCAACGCGCCCGACTCGTCCCGCACCCCCAGGTGCACGCACGTCGCTTCCTCGTCGCTCTTGTAGCAGACCGCGTCCTCCGGCTCTCCCGGACGCAGGTACTTCCAACGCAGCGGCCGCACCTGATCGACGGGCACCGTCTCGACGTCGTACGGCGAGGGCTTGGCCTTGGCCATCTACTTGGCCGGCGCCTCTTCAGGCGCTGCTTCCGGCTCCGACTCGGCCTCCGGCTCCGCCGGCATCAAGTAGTCGAGCAACCGCCCCAGCTCCTGCTTCAGGTCGCGGCGGTGCACGATGCGGTCGACGAACCCCTTCTCCAACAGGAACTCGGCCCGCTGGAATCCCTCAGGCAGCTGCGTCTTGATCGTGTTCTGGATCACGCGCGGTCCGGCGAACCCGATCAACGCGCCCGGCTCCGCCAACGTCAGGTCACCCTGCGCCGCGAACGACGCGCTCACACCACCCGTGCACGGATCCGCGAGCACCGTGATGTACGGCAGCCCGGCTTCGCGCAGACGCGCGATCGTCGCGCTGGTTTTCGCCATCTGCATTAACGACAACGCGCCTTCCTGCATCCGCGCGCCGCCCGACGTCGCCACGAGTATGAACGGCACACCGCGCTCGAGCGCGTCGTCCGCCGCGAGCGCAACCCGCTCCCCCACCACGACGCCCATCGAGCCGCCGCGGAACGTGAAGTCCATCGCCGCCACCGTGACGGGACGGCCGTCGATCGCGCCGCGAACGGCCAGCGCCGCTTCGGAAACGCCCGACTTCGCGGCGCTTCGCTTCAGCACGTCGTCATACGTCTCGCCGCCGCCGCCCGAGAAGTGCAAGAGATCCCGCGGCTGAAGGTCTTCACCCATGCGCTCGATCGAGCCTTCGTCGAGCAGCTGCTTCACGCGCGTCGGCCCGTTCACCTTCATGTGGTGATCGCACTCGGGACACACGTGGAGGTTCTCCTCCACCGTCTTGGTGAACGCCATCTTTCCGCACGCCGGGCACTTCATCCAAAGCCCGACCGGAATCTCTTTCTTCTTTCGGAAGAACGCCATCAGCTCACTCTCCGCGCCTACCCGGCGGGGCCCCTCAACGCACGAATCGCCGCCGCCCGGTCTTCCCGGCCGAACACCGCCGTGCCCGCAACCATGATATCCACACCCGCTTCGATCGCCCGCGGCGCCGTGTCCTCGGCAATTCCGCCGTCGATCGAGATCTCGCCCTCGAAGCCCTGCGCCTTGAGCGCGCGCACCTTGTCCAGCACGTCCGGAATGAACGACTGCCCGCCGAAGCCCGGGAACACCGACATGATCAGCACCAACCCCACATCCGCGAGATAGGGCTCGGCCTGCTCGACGGGCGTGTCGGGATTGAGGACGATGCCGGGCCTGGCGCCCTTGCCCTTGATCATGCGCAGCGCCTCGGCGATGTCGTCCGGCGCCTCGACGTGAATCGACACCCAGTCCGCGCCGGCGTCGCAGAACGACTCCACGTACTGCGTCGGCTTCGAGATCATGAGGTGGCAGTCCAGCACCGCGTCCGTGCAGCCGCGAATGCTCTTCACGACCGGCGGCCCGAACGTGATGTTCGGGACGAAATGCCCGTCCATCACGTCGAGGTGCAGCAGGTCCGCGCCGCCCTCGAGGACGTCGCCGATCTCGCTGTCCAGCCGCGCGAAGTCGGCGGACAACAACGACGGGGCGATCTTGACGGCGCTCACGGCTGTGGTCATACGGGCTCCCTGCGAAATACGTCGGCGGCGACAGTCTACCCGCGCCCTGGACGGACCCCGCAAACACCGCCCGGATGGCGGAAAACGGCCGGAATCCGGGCTATGCGCCGGCAGGCACGGGCGCGGCCATGCGCGCCAGCATGTCCACGCAGCGCGCGCTGTAGCCGTACTCGTTGTCGTACCAGCCGCAGACCTTCACCATCGTGCCCATCGCCATCGTGAGCGGCGCGTCGAAGACGTTCGAGTGCGGATCGCCGACGATGTCCGACGAGACGATCGGATCCTCGCTGTACTTCATGATGCCCTCGAGCGGTCCCTCGGCCGCGGCCTTCATGGCGGCGTTGACCTCCTCGATGGTGACCTCGCGCGAGACGATCGCCGTCAGGTCCACGATGCTGCCGTCCGGCACCGGAACGCGCATCGAGAAGCCGTCGAGCTTGCCCGCCATGTCCGGCAGGACCTTGCCGACCGCGCGCGCCGCGCCGGTCGTCGTCGGGATGATGTTCGTCGCCGCGGTACGCGCGCGCCGAAGGTCCTTGTGCTCGAGGTCGAGGATGCGCTGGCCGTTCGTGTAGGCGTGGACGGTGTTCATCAAGCCGCGCTCGATGCCGAACGCCTCGTGCAGCACCTTCGCCATCGGCGCCAGGCAGTTCGTGGTGCAGGACGCGTTGCTGACGATGCGGTGCTCGGGCTTGAGCTCGTCATCGTTCACGCCGAGCACGATGAGCGCGTCCACGTCGTCCTTGGGCGGCACGGTCAGCAGCACCTTCTGCGCGCCTGCATGGAGGTGCGCCTGGAGCTGCTCGCGCAGCCGGAACACGCCCGTGGACTCGACGACCAGCGGGTTGCCCAGGTCGTTCCACGGCAGATTGGCCGGATCGCGCTCGCTGAGCAGCGGGATCGCGGTGCCGTTGACGACGAGCTTGTCGCCGTCGAGCGCGACGTCGCCGTCGAAGCGGCCGTGGGTGCTGTCGTACTTGAGCAGATGCGCCAGCGCCTCGGGCTTGCCGAGGTCGTTGATCGCGACGACCTCGAAGGCGTCGCCCTTCTCCTGGAGGATTCGAAACACCACACGGCCGATGCGGCCGAACCCGTTGATCGCGACACGAATGCTCATGCTGGTTCTCCTGCTCGAACGCGGAGTCTACCGCCGCCCGGATGAGCGCATGAAGCGAGGAACGGGTGCGAAACGCCCGCTCGTAAGATGGCGCGGTGCGAACGACACGCTCCTCCCTGCCGGCGCTCGAGACGGGCCTCTTCCGGCCGGGGGACCGCGTGCTGGTCGCTGTGAGCGCCGGCGCCGACAGCACCGCCCTTGCGCACCTGCTCGCACATCGATCCGCCGAGCTGGGCGTCACGCTCACGCTCGCCCACGTCGATCACGGCTGGCGCGGCGCCGACGCCGCGCGCCGGGATCGCGCGCGCGTGGAGCGGCTCGCGGAAACGCTGCGGATCGCGTGCAGCGTGAGCGACCCGCCCCCCTTCGAGGCGCCGCGAACGGAGGCGTTCGCCCGGCGCTATCGATATCACATGCTGCACCACATTGCGGTTCAGCTCGACTGCAACGTCGTCACGACCGCGCATCACGCCGGCGACCAGGCGGAGACGTTCCTCATGCGCCTACTGCGCGGCAGCGGGCCCATCGGGCTGGCGGGGATTCCGGCACGAAGGCGTCTGGGCGCGCACTGTGACGGCCCCCCCATCCACGTCGTTCGCCCGCTGCTCTCGGCGGATCCCGCCGAGCTGCGCGCGTATCTGCGAGCGCGCCACATCGACTGGGTCGAGGACGAGACCAATCTGGACGTGCGCCGCGACCGGGCGCGCATTCGGGCGCGACTCGAGCGACATGGCGGTCGCCATGATCTCGCGCGCCTCGCCGATCGGCTGCGGCGGCGCATCGAGTGGCGCGAAGCCGGCATCGAAACCGTGGCGCGTGCGCAGTTCGAGTATCAACGAACGGCGCAGGTGGTGCGCATGCCGCGTCGCTTCCTCGCGACGCTGGACGACATCGGAATCGCGCTCGCGCTGCGTCACGCCGGGCGGTCGCTGGGCGCCGGCGCGGAGGGCCCGTGGCTCACCCGGCGACACGTCGAGATCGCCCGCACGATGATCGAGCACGGCGGCGCCGTCGATCTGCCGGAGGGCATGCACTTGCACGTCGGCGGTTCGCGCCACGCGTGGCTCGCGCGGCGGGAGATGATCGACGGGCCGCTGCCGACGTTGCGCGTGTCCCACGGAACGGAGGCCGACGGCGTCGAGGTCGATGCCGACGTGCTCGGTGATGCACCCGAGGTGCGCTTGCTACGAAGCAGCGATACGTTCGTGCCGCCGGGGCGTAGGTCGAGGGTGTCGGTTCGCCGTTGGCTCTCGAAGCGCGGCGTTCCACGGTGGAGCCGCCGGGGGCAGCTGGTGGTCAGGGGAGAGAACGGCGTCGCGTGGATCGTCGGGCACGGCGTGGATGCCCGGCACGAGCCGCGGGGCGAGACGACGAGGATCGTTTGGCTGTCGGTGTAGGGGCAGCCCTTGTGGCTGCCCAACGAGGGACACACCTGATTGGGCGACCACAAGGGTCGGCCCGACACGACGGACGCGCCGGATCGGGTCTGTAAGGGCAGCCCTTGTGGCTGCCCAACGAGGGACACACCTGATTGGGCGACCACAAGGGTCGGCCCGACACGACGGACGCGCCGGATCGGGTCTGTAAGGGCAGCCCTTGTGGCTGCCCAACGAGGGACACACCTGATTGGGCGACCACAAGGGTCGGCCCGACACAACGGACGCGCCGGATCGGGTCTGTAGGGGCAGCCCTTGTGGCTGCCCAACGAGCGACACACCTGATTGGGCGACCACAAGGGTCGCCCGACGACCTACGTGTCGCCGCCGCCGGCGGCCGCATCACCGGCGTCGTTCTTCTTGTCGCCGCCGTCCTCGGGATCCGCGAGACCCTTCTTGAAGCTGCTGATGCCCTGGCCCAGGCTGCGCGCCACGCCCGGCAGTCGCCGGCCGAAGAGCAGCAGGATGATGAACAGCACGACGATCCACTCCCAGCCGCCCGGCAAGCCGGCCAACGGTCCCATCAACGTGCTGAGTTCGAATCCGTGCATCGCGCACTCCCGAAAAGGCCTGCCCGCAGTCTACTCGTACCCCCTTGGTTGGCCCACGTTCCGGCATCGCCGACGCGTTTTCAGGTCCCGTTCGCCCGGAATTGCAGCAGGCCGTCCCGATAGGAACGGCCTGCGGCGAGCTGCGGGTGCGCCGAATCGGCGCTACTTCGGAATGGCCGCCACGATCGTCCCGTCCGCCGTGCAGGCGTAGATCGCGCCGCTCGTGCGGTTCGTCGGGATCAGGTGGAACATGCTCAGGTTCAGGCGACCCTTCACCTTGTAGCCGTCATTCGCATCGCGCAGGCTGAGCGTGCGCTTGCGATCCAGCGTGGCGACGTACTTGCCCTGACGGCAGAGCGGCTTCGGCCCGGCCGCATCCGCGAAGAGCTCGTTGCCCGTCGTCAGGTCGAACGCGTGGGTGCCCGAGCGGTTGCGCGCGAACGCGATGCCCTCGTAGCGCGTGACGTCGACGTCGGCCGCGCCCTCGATGCCCGTCGAGCGCTTGGTCGTCTTCATACCGCCGAAGACCCAGGCGGTCTCCTTGATCGGATCGTCGATGCCCTTGAGCCAGTTGACGCCGCCGGTGAGCAGGTTGATGCAGTACAGGATGCCGTCCTGCGTGCCGACCACCACGTGCTCGGGCGTCACGACCGGCGAGGCGCTCAGGTGCCCCGCGAGCGAACGCGTCCAGTTCTCCGACGCCGGCGCGGAGGCCGAAGCCGGCAACGACGTGAGGACCCCGTCCTGGCTGCCGAAGACGACGATGTCGCCCGACGGATCCACGGCCGGCGCGCCGAAGATCAGCCCGGTGCTGAGGTAGCCCCAGCCGCGACGCGCGGTGACCAGGCTGACGGTCTCGAACGTCTTGTTGTTGCGCGGGCTGCCCAGCGAGGGAACGAACGCCATGCTTCCGTTCGCGGCCACGCCGCCGGACGCCGCGAACGGCAGCTTCTTCGGGAACCGCTCGCCGCGCGTTCCCGCCCGACGGCTGATCGTCTCGACATAGGACGCGCCGCCGTGTCCCTTGGTCAGGAAGACGTAGTGCGTCGGACCTTCGCACGGCGGGGCCTTCAGCGGGTAGCGAAGGCTCGCGACCCAGCGCGCGCGCAGGTTGTGCCGGTCGAGGCAGTACACCATCCCGTTCTGCGCCAACACGAGAAGGTGTTCCTTCATCAGGTAGCACGCCGCGACGGCGACGGGACGGTTCTTGCCGAGGTTGATGCGAATGACCGTCGCATCCCACGGCAAGCGCTCGAGAGAGATCTCGCCATGTCGCGCAAGCGGAACGGCGCCCTTCACGGGCCGCGCCGGCTTCAGGCAGCTTCCGCCGTCGCCTTCCGCGTCGCGTTGTCCGGCGAGTCCAGCCGCGAACACCGCGGTCAAGAGAATGAGAAGGCCACGTCGTGCCAAGGTGAAGCCCTGCATGTGTATGTTTCCGCGGATTGCGAGTGCGCACGAACCGGCAGCGGAGGGCCCGCATGCCGACTCCAGAGCCTCGCTGTTCCGTTGATTGAAACTGGCACCATGGCGACACGCAACACCCGCACCGCGGGCCCCTCCGGCGCCCCCATGGAAGGTCGAACTTATAGGGGACCGCCGGTGTAGTGTCAAGGTTCATCGCCGCAACGGCGATGCGCGAAAGTCCATTTATGGAAATGGGTTAGGGCGACGAACGAACGCCCGGAGGACCTCGATTTCAAACGCTCGCGCCGGGCGAGACGGTACGATGGGATCTTTGCCAGCGCATGGAACACGTCGCGCAACGACTTCGACAGAACCTGGATCGGATCCGCGGGCGGATCGAGACCGCCCGGGCGCGCGGTGCGCACGCGACCGAGGGCGACGTCGAGCTGGTCGTGGTCACCAAGTCCGTCGAGCCGTGGGTTTTCGACCCGTTGCACGCCGCGGGCGTGCGCGCCGTGGGCGAGAACCGGGTGCAAACGGCGCGCAAACGGCGTTCCCTGGGCCCCAGCGACTGGACCTGGCACGGCATCGGCCACCTCCAACGCAACAAGGCGGCCGTCGCGGTCGATCTGTTCGACGTCTTCCAGGCGCTGGACTCGGAGCGGCTGGCGAGGCGCCTCGAGGACCTCCTGGCGGCGCGGAGACGGGTCTGGCCGGTCTACGTACAGGTCAACGCCGCCGCAGATCCTGCCAAGGGAGGCCTTGCGCCGGAGTCCGTTCGGACGTTCCTAGAGATGGTGACGACCCAATGCCCGCATCTGGAGCCTGTCGGCCTCATGACGATGGCCCGGCTGGGTGGTTCCGAGGGGGACGTTCGCGCCACATTTCGTACTCTAAGGGACGTGCGAGACGACGTGGTGCGGCTTGGCGTGGGACGTGCGCCCATCGCGGGCCTCTCCATGGGCATGACCGACGACTTCGAGCCGGCCGTCGAAGAGGGCGCAACCCTCGTTCGAGTGGGCCGTGCGGTCTTCGACGGGATCCCGAGAAACGACCCCATGACGGAAAGGAAGGGCGCGTGAGCATCCGAATTCGGATCGAACACGGCCAGGACGCGGGCAAGACCCTGCGTCTCGGTCGGCCGGGCGTCTATGTCCTCGGCCGTCATCCGTCCGCTTCGATGCGCGTCCTCGACATGAAGGTGTCGAAAGCGCATTGCGAGGTGCACGTCGGGGACAACGGCACGTCCGCGATGTTGCGCGACCTGAACTCGACGCACGGCAGCCAGGTGAACGGGCAGCCGGTCTCGAGCGACACGGGCTTGAACCCCGGCGACGAGCTGCGGCTCGGACTCACGATCCTGCGTGTTCTTTCCGACGGCGACGCCGACGAAGAGATAGAGCCGACCCAAGGGCGCAACCTCGATGCGGCCGGTGTCGAGAACACGTCGTCGACCAACCGCACCCGCGGTGTCGATACGTCGTCGGCGCAGAAGCTCCCGCCCGACGAGCTCGTCGGCAAGGAGCTCGGCGGCTACAAGATCGAGCAGAAGATCGGCAAGGGGGGCATGGGCGCCGTGTACCTCGCCGAGCAGGTCTCGCTGAAGCGCAAGGTCGCGCTCAAGGTGCTGAGCGAGAAGTTCGTCAAGGACTCGGCGTTCGTCGATCAGTTCTTGAACGAAGCGCGCTCGGCCGGCGCGCTCAACCACCCCAACGTCGTGCAGGTCTACGACGTCGGCAGCGAAGGCGGTCACTACTTCTTCTCGATGGAGTTCGTCTCGGGCGGCTCCATCGAAGAGATCCTCGACAAGCAGCCGGGCGACTGGAAGGAAGCGCTGAACTGGTTCCTCGACGCGACCAACGCGCTCGTCTTCGCGAACAAGCGCGACATCCTGCATCGCGACGTCAAGCCCGACAACCTGATGGTCTCCGAGGACGGCAGCGCCAAGCTGTGCGACCTGGGCCTGGCGAAGCGGTCCGAGAACGACGACCTGATGAGCCAGGGCATCATCGGGACGCCCCACTTCATCTCGCCGGAGGCGATCCGCCGCAAGACGACGATCGACCACCGCACCGACCTCTACAGCCTCGGCTGCACGTTCTTCCGCGTCCTCAGCGGAAAGAACCCCTTCCCCGGCAAGACGGTGAAGGAGATTCTGCTCGGACACCTCAACAAGCCGGTCCCGCACGTCAACGACCATGCGAAGTCGGTGCCGCAGGCGCTCGACGCCATCGTGCACAAGCTGATGGCGAAGGATCCCGACGAGCGCTATCAGACGCCGGAAGAGCTGTTGGTCGCGCTCGACAAGGTGCGGCTGCAGCACGGTCTCGAAGAGCACGGCATCAAGCCCAAGAGCCGCAAGCCGATCATCATCGCCGCCGCGGTGCTGCTGGCCGCCGCGATCGGCGTCATCGCGATGCTGATGAGCAAGCCCGCGGAGATCCAGGAGGTCGACAGGACGAAGGACATGAGTGCCGTCGAGGAGAGGGTGAAGGTCACCCAGCTCATCACGGGGGTGAGCACCTACCTCAACAACGCCACGAGCGACAAGCTCGAGCTCGATACGCGGCGAACGAAGTCCGACATCTCCGAGACCTGGGAGCAAGACGAGAAGAGCCACCTGAAGCTCGCCGCCGACTACGGCGCCAAGGCGAAGGTGTGGCGCGACAAGATCAAGGAATGGAAGGGCTCGAAAGCCAAGGCCCAGCCGAAGATCGCGGACTGGGAGAAGCGCGAGAACGCCCCCGACATCGACGCGTTGATTGCCGAATTCGGGAAGCTCTTGAAAGCGTACGACGACGGCTCGACCAAGCTGCAGGGCTACGCAAGCGCCGGCGACAAGGCGGCGCAAGACATTCGCGACTACATCAAGACCCGCAAGGAGCTCAAGAGCGAGACCGAGACCAAGCACGACGAAGCCGTCGCGGCGATCGACAAGAAGCTGAAGGAGTTCGCCGGCGAGCTCGATCGCCTGCTGGCCGAAGGCGCGTACATGGACCTCGAAGAGAAGCTCGCGGAGAACGCCGTGACCGAGCTGCTCGCCGACATCGTGGACAACGCGTTCCTGGAGCACCCGCTCATCGGCAAGGTGCAGCTGTTGCGGCAGCCCACGGCCGACAAGCCGGGCGAGGTCGAGGTGCTGATCAAGGGGGTCCTGGGCGATCCGCCCGGCAAGAAGTGGCGCGACGCGGCGCTAAAGAAGATGGGCGAGGCGTTCAAGAAGGCGTGGGACGACGCGACCCAGGCGCTCAAGGACAACGCCAAGGCGCCGCCCAGCGACGACGGCGGCGTACCGAAGAACCCCAAGAACACCCACGAGGGCTACGACGCGGCACTGAAGATCCTGCGCGACTACCTCGACTCGTTGCCGAGCGACCGCGGCGGCACCGGCCCGATCGCCAAGAAGTTCAACGAGTGGCGGGACGCGATCAGTGTCCGCATCACGCGGCTCGAGCGCGACAAGAAGCTGCTCGAGGACGCCGATTGGCGGCACGACCAAGCCGTCTACTTCCGGCTGCTGGTGGACCTACGCCATCCGCCGACCGGCTACGACGACATCAACATCGGCCTGTTCCACCTCATCGACGGGACGGTCCTTCCCTCGGTCGCCGGACAGACGAGCCAGATCGCGGCCAACATGCGCACCGACGCGTACCGCGAGCTCGCGGAGACCTGGGCCCGGGACGCGAAGGCGCTCGATGCGCTCCTGCAGCACCTCAAGGCCTCGTTCGACAAGGGCTGGAGCCGAAAGGTGGTCGAGCTCGACGGCGAAAAGGACAAGGTCGAGAAGAAGAAGCCCAGGGCCGTCTCCCTCTCGGGCATCCAGTTCGGCCGGGACGAGGAGACCACCTTCCGCGAGCTCGGGCCGAAGGTCTTGATCGAACGCGTCTTCTACTACAAGGGCGAGCCCCGGTTCGAGTTCACGAAGGACGACCTGCGTGGCCTCGGCATCCTGGCCGAGCTCGCCGGCGACCGCGGCGCCGCCGAGAAGCACTACATCGCGTACAAGACGAAGCTCTCGCGGGACGACGCAGACGAGATCGCCGACGTCAGTCGCCGGCTGAACTCGCTGGACGCCGAGATGCAGGTGGCCGCGGCTTGGTACCGCGCCCATGAGGTCGAGCAGGAGTTCAACGAATTCCTGGAGCAGGTCGATCCGAGGCTCATCGGCGTCAAGAACTTCGGAAACGCTCAGCGCCAGAAGATCCTCGAGGAGTTCAACCGCTTCAACGCGCTGCTGTTCGAGGTCAACGATCTCGTGGACAAGATGGTCTCCGACCCGAACTGGGCAAGCACCGCGTGGGGCAGTGCGATTCGGCGCGAGAGCAAGCACCCCGACGTGGCCTACGCCAACGAAAAGGTGCCACCGCTGAAGAAGCGCGCGCCGCCGGCCCCCGCGCCGAACGCGAATGCGAACGCCGGCGAGAACCCCCCGGCGCCGGTGAACCCGGCCGGCAAGCCCGACCCCGACAAGTGATCCCGGCGTTCGTGGAGGCGCGCGACGGCGGCGCGCACGTGCACTGCAAGGTCGTGCCGGGCGGCTCGCGCAACCAGATTGCGGGCGTCTACGGCGATCGTCTGCGCGTCAAGGTCGCCGCCCCGCCGGAAGGCGGCAAGGCCAACCGAGCGGTGGTCGAGCTGCTGGCCGACACCCTGGGCGTCCCCAAGGGCGCGTTGCGCATCGTGCGGGGCGCCGGCACGCCGCTCAAGACCATCGAGGTATCGGGACTTGCAGCGGATGCCGTGGGTCGGCTGTTAGAAGAGTCGCAATGACCCGGCCGCATGCCCGCATCGCCTTCTTGCTGTCGGGCTCGGGGAGCACGCTGAAGAACCTGCTCGAGAAGATCGACGCGGGCGAGGTGCCGGGCGAGGTCGTCTTCGCCGTCGCGGACCGCGACGGCGCCACGGGGCTCGACCACGCGCGCGAGCGCGACATTCCGGTGGCGATCGTCGACCGCAAGACGTATCGCGGGCTGGAACGATTCTCGGCCGCGCTCGAAGAGGCGCTGCGCCCCCACGCGCCCGATCTCGTCGTCAACGGCGGATTCCTGTCGATCTACACCGTTCCGCCGGACCTGGCGGGCGCGTGGCTCAATGTCCACCCGAGTCTGCTGCCGGCGTTCGGCGGCAAGGGGTGCTACGGCCATCGCGTGCACGAGGCGGTGCTCGAGCGCGGGTGCAAGGTGACCGGCTGCACGGTGCACTATGTCACGGACGAGGTGGACGGCGGCCCGATCATCGACCAGGTGGTCGTGAAGGTGCGCGACGACGACACGGTGGACACGTTGGCGGCCCGCGTGCAGCGTGCGGAGCGCAAGATGTACCCCCGTTGCATCGCGGACGTCATCCTCGGCAACGTCGAGCTGCGCGACGGCCGGGTGGTGCGTACGGGCTGACGGCCGTCGCATGTCCTGCCGTAGGGTCAGCCCTCGTGGCTGCCCAACCAAGCGTGTCCCTCATTGGGCGACCACAAGGGTCGTCCTATTGGATCCATTCCTCGAACTTCACCATCTGCTCCCGGGGCACGCACCGCACGTAGTTGCTGAACGCGATCCGCGCCTTCGCGTTCTCGTCCAGCCGCTGCCACAATCCGTACTCGAACAACGCCTGTCCCGCCTCCACGTATTTGCGCTGCGTCGGGTCGAGCCGTTGCAAATACCCCGCATACATATCGTCGCCGCGAAACGACAGATACAGACGGCGCAGCCCTTCTTCTTCGATCACCGACGTTCTGCGCTGCAGCTTCGGCGCCTCGAACTCGATCACCGGCAGATCGTCGGTATTGAGCGCGCGACCGTCGGCGAACGTCTCGCGGTCGAACGACCCGAGGTAGAGGTGGAACGGCAGCACGTCGAACCCGGCCGAGACGTCGAGATCGCCCGAGGCGAACACCCGCCGAAACGACGCGGCGTACGCCTCCGGATCGAGCGGCTCCCCGCCCTTGCGTCCGACCAGCGCGACGATGGCGCGCGCCGCGAAGAAATCGCCGCGCCACACCGTCACCTCGTCGAAGACCTGCGCGAACGCGTGCGCGATGTCGCCGAAGCTGTCGCCGACCTGGTACAGGGGCAGCCACTGCGCGTAGATGCCGCCGTCCTTCAGGCGGGCGCGGCCGGCGGCGAACTGCTCCCGCGTGTAGAGCGAGCCGACGCCGCGCTTCCACGGCAGGAACAAGTCCCCGATCACGACGTCGTAGCGCTCCCGGGTCCCGTGGAGAACCGTCCGTGCGTCTTCCGTGATGATCTCCACGCGCTGGTCTTCGAACAGCCCGCCCGCCCAGGGTGCGAAGTGGTCGCGCGCGGCCTCGACGACTTCGGGCACAAGCTCGGTCACGACGACGCGCTTCACGTCGTGCCGAAGCGCCGCCCCGGCCGTGATGCCGGTGCCCATCCCGATGTAGAAGACCGACTTCGGATCGTCGTGCAAGCACAACGGAATGTGGGTTTGCAGCCGTTCCCATGTCGGTTCCGCGGACCCGCCCAGCACGTAGTGGCGGTTCAAGCGCAGCCGCAGTCCCCGGCCGCGCTTCACCACGGCCACCGAACCCGCAGTGCCCTCGTAGGCCTCGACGAGCGTCTCGTCCGACGCGGCGATGCGCGCCCGGGCGGCGCCGTGCTGCCAGATCGCTTCGAATCCGCCCAAGACCACGACGGGAACGAGCGCGATCCACGCCAGCCGGCGGCGTCGCGCGGTCAGCGCGGCCAACGCCAGATAGACGCAACCGGCGACGACCACCGCCGCCGTCGAGCCGAAGAGCTGCACCAACGCGTAGCCCGCGACCAGGGCGCCCAGCAGCGCGCCGATCGTGTTCGCGGCGAGCAGACGCCCGACGAGCGCGCCGGGCGAGCCCCCCGCGGAGCGGACATCCACGGTTCGCAGGAGGAACGGAAACACCGCGCCGAGCACCAATCCCGGCAGCAGCACGACGCTGCCGACGCGTAGGAAGAGGTACGCGACGTAGCGGCCCCAGTCGCCGCCGTCGTCGAGCCGCCACGCCGAGACGTAGCCGAACAGACGCGGCGACAGGACGACGAGCACCCCCGACGCCACCAACAAGATCGACATCACCCGCCGCGGCGGGATGCGGGTTCGACACAACACGTGCGCGAGGCCCGCGCCCAGGGACAGCGCGATCAGGAAGCAGACCAGCAGCGCGCCGAACGTGTAGACGGTGTTTTGCAGCACGACCATGAACATGCGCGTCCACAACACCTCGAGGGAGAGGGCCAGCGCGCCCGAGGCGAAGGCCAGCCCTACGCCGGCCCGCGTTCGATCCACGGACCCGGCAGGCGGAGCCGACGCTGACGATTCGGATCGGGCGACAGCGATCGCCACCACCCCGATGGCGACGCTGACGGCAACGGCGGCGAAGTACGTCGTTCGGAAGCCCAGGAATCGTGGCAGGAAGAACCCCGCGAGCATCGCTCCCAGCGCCGCGCCGAACGTGTTGACGGCGTAGAGCCAGGTGCCGGTGCGGCCCACGTCCTCGCGCACCAGTCCCTGCGCCAGCACCGGCAGCGTGCCGCCCATGAAGAACGCGGCCGGGAACAAGGCGACGGCGGCGAGCGCGAACTTGACGGCGAGGAAGAGTGCCGGCACGTCGCCGAACTGCGCGTAGAGCGCGCCGAACCACGACCGGTACAGCGGCAGGAGCGCGAGCATGAGCAGCGCCGACACGCCCGTTGCGACCTCGAGCCGGCCGAACAACCGCAGCGGCCGGCTGACGTCGCGGCAGCGCCGCCCCCACCGGTGGCTCCCGGCGGCGAGCCCGAGGAAGAACACCGCGAGCGTCGTCGACGTCGAGTGGGTCGTGTTTCCGAAGAGCAGACCCAGCTCGCGCTGCCACGAGACCTGGTACATGAGGCCCGCCGCGCCCGATGCGAAGAACATCAGGCCGAAGAGGGGCGCGCGCGGCGTCATGACACTACTTCCTGCGCGGGATGAGGTTGCGCAGGACGAGCCACATCATGTTCGGGGTCTCGCGCATGCGCCGTCGCAGGTACGCCGTCGCGTCGGCCCAGCCAACGGCAAACGGCACGTACAGGCGCACCGGAAGCATCAGGCCGAACGCGCCTTCGCGCAGCCGACGGACGAATCGATCGCGGGGCACGCCCAGCAGCATCTGGATCTCACAGCGCTCGGGCGCGGCCGGCGCGACGTCCGTGAGAAAGCGCTCGAGGCAGCCCTCGTCGTGGGTCGCGAACTCGACCGTCGCACCGCGCTCGAGCAGGCGCGCGGCGTAGGTCAGCATGCGCTCCTTCATGGCCGCCTTGTCGACGAGCGCGATCTCTTCGGGCTCCGGGTAGATCCCGATGACCAGGCGAACCCGCATGCCCGCGGGAATCCGCTCGAGGTCCGCCTCGGTTCTGTGCAGGCGGGTCTGCAGCACGGCGCCGACGTCGAGGCCTTCCTCGAACAGCGACACCGACAGATCGAGCGTGAAGTCCGTCCAGGGATGGTCCTCCATGTCGATGGTGATCGCAACGCCGCTCTCGTGCGCGCGGCGGCAGAGACCGCGGATGTGCTCGGCCGCCTCCTCCTGCTCGCCGATCGTGAAGCAGGACGGCTTGAGCGAGACCGAGGGGACGGCGGACCCGCCGGGCGGGTAGCCGGACGTCGTGAAACGCCTGTCGCTGCTGAGCGCGTCGATGAGCTCGCGGTAGATGCGCACGTTGGCCAGCACCTGCTCGGGGTCGTCCACGGCCTCGCCCAGCAGGTCCATCGAGCTGAGGATGAGGCGGTCGTCGAGCAGGCGCCGCGCGACGTCGATCCCTTCCTCCATGGAGCCACCCGCGACGTAGCGGCGGGCAAACAGGCGGACGAGCGGTCCGGGAATGATGCGCGACAGCATGGGGCGCGGATTCTACTCGCGTGGCGCGCGGCGACGAGGCCCTTCGCCATGGAGTCTGCGGGCCGTCGGCCCGATCCATATAAGAGGGTCGCAGGCCCCGAACCCATCGAGCCGGGCCTGTGCTTCCCGAGAGGACCCAGTCCTCGAGCAAGCGAAGCGAGTCGAGAGGGAGACCGTGATCAAGAAGAAGGTCGAGTACGACGAGAGCGCCATCCAGACCCTGGACGCGCTCGAGCACATCCGCCTTAGAACCGGTATGTACATCGGCCGCGTGGGCGACGGGACGCACGCGCTCGACGGCGTGTACGTGATGCTCAAGGAGGTCGTCGACAACTCGGTCGACGAGTTCATCATGGGCGCCGGCAAGCGGATCGAGATCTTCCGCGACGGCCCCACGATGACCGTCCGCGACTACGGCCGCGGGATTCCGCTCGGCAAGGTCGTCGACTGCGTCAGCCAGATCAACACCGGCGGCAAGTACAACGACGACGTATTCCAGTTCTCGGTCGGCCTGAACGGCGTCGGCACCAAGGCCGTCAACGCGCTCTCGTCCGAGTTCCGCGTCTGTAGCTGGCGCGACAAGAAGTACCAGGCCGCCGGCTTTCGCCAGGGCAAGCTGATCGGCAAGAAGCGCGGCAAGGCCGACGAGCGCGACGGCACGCTCATCTCCTTCACGCCCGACCCGGAGATCTTCGGCGACTTCGTCTGGGACGAGGAGCTCCTCGCGCACCGCCTGCGCTACTACGCGCACCTCAACAGCGGACTGACACTCGTCTACCACGGGCCCGAAGGCAAGCCGGTTCGTTACGTCAGCAAGAACGGGCTGTCCGACCTTCTCGCAGACGAGATCGGCGCCGAGCAGGCGCTGTACGACGCGGCCCACTGCCGCATGGACCGGCTAGAGTTCGCCTTCACGCACACGAACACCTACGGCGAGACGTACTTCAGCTTCGTGAACGGCCAGTACACGAACGACGGCGGTACGCACCAAAGCGCCTTCCGCGAGGGCATGCTCAAGGGCGTCAACGAGTTCGCCGGCAAGAACTTCGCCGGAGAGGACGTTCGCGACGGCCTCGTCGGCGCCGTCGCCGTGAAGCTGCAGGATCCGGTCTTCGAGAGCCAGACGAAGAACAAGCTCGGCTCGACGGAGGTGCGCTCCTGGATCGTCAAGGACGTCAAGGAGCAGACGGTCCTCTGGCTGCACAAGAACCAGAAGGCCGCCGACGCCCTGATGGCCAAGGTGAAGGCCAACGAGCGCGTGCGCAAGGAGCTCGCGTCGATCAAGAAGCAGGCGCGCGAGCGCGCGAAGAAGGTGGCGATCCGCATTCCCAAGCTCACCGACTGCAAGCAGCACTTCAACGACCCGCGCGCGAAGCGACGCGCCGAGACAATGATCTTCCTGACCGAGGGCGACTCGGCCGGCGGCGCCATGGTGCAGTCGCGCGACGTCCAGACCCAGGCCATCTACAGCCTGCGAGGCAAGCCGCTCAACACCCATGGCCTCAAGCGCGACGCGGTCTACAAGAACGAAGAGCTCTACAACATCATGCGCGCGCTCGGCATCGAGGACGGCATCGAGGGGCTACGCTACAACCACGTCGTCATCGCGACCGACGCGGACGTGGACGGCATGCACATCCGCAACCTGCTGCTCACGTACTTCATGCGCTACTTCGAGGAGCTGGCCACGTCCGGGCACCTCTTCATCCTCGAGACGCCGCTGTTCCGGGTTCGCAACAAGAAGGAGACGCGCTACTGCTACAGCGAAGCGGAGCGCGATCAGGCGCTGAAGGACATCACGCACCCGGAGGTGACGCGCTTCAAGGGCCTCGGCGAGATCAGCCCGAAGGAGTTCAACGGCTTCATCGGCGAGGACATCCGCCTGACCGAGGTCGTCGTGAAGAACATGGGGGACGTTTCGAGCTCGCTCGACTTCTTCATGGGCAAGAACACGCCGGACCGGCGCACGTTCATCGAGAAGAACCTCATCTCGGAACCCACGGGGTAACGCCGCATCATGGTTCAGCTCAGCAAGCTCATGGAGCGCAACTTCCTGGAATACGCGAGCTACGTGATCGTGGATCGGGCGATTCCGGAGATCCGCGACGGCTTCAAGCCGGTGCAGCGACGCATTCTGCACACGCTGCACGAGATGCACGACGGCAAGTTCCACAAGGTGGCGAACGTCATCGGCGAGACGATGAAGCTCCACCCCCACGGCGACGCCTCGATCGGCGACGCGCTCGTGGTTCTCGCCAATAAGGACTATTTCATCGAGCGACAGGGGAACTTCGGAAGCGTCATCACCGGACACCCCGCGGCGGCCGCACGCTACATCGAATGCCGGCTGACACCGCTCGCGCTCGAGACGTTGTTCAACAAGAACCTCACCGAGCTGTCGGCCAGCTACGACGGACGCAAGCAGGAGCCCGTGAACCTGCCGGCCAAGATCCCCGTCGCGCTGCTGCTCGGCATCGAGGGCATCGCCGTCGGCATGTCCACCCGCGTGCTGCCCCACAACTTCGTCGAAGTGCTCGAATCGCAGATCGCGCTGCTGCGGAAGAAGCCGTTCGAGCTGCATCCCGACTTTCCGCAAGGCGGGCTGATCGACGTCAGCGAGTACGACGACGGGCGCGGCCGCGTGAAGGTGCGCGCGCGCATGGAGGCGAAGGGCTCGAAGACGATCGTCATCACCGAGGTGCCCTACGGCACGACGACCGAGTCCTTGATCGCCTCGCTGGAGACCGCGTCGCAGAAGGGCACGATCAAGATCGGCTCGATCCAGGACTACACGACCGACAAGGCGGAGATCCAGGTCTCCCTGCCGCGGGGCGTGACCGCGAAGGAGACGATTCCGCAGCTGTACGCCTACACGAACTGCGAGGTCAGCCTGGCGTCGGCCATCACGGTCATTCGCGACCGCCATCCCGCGCAGCTCTCGGTGACGGAGGTGCTGGAGGACGCGACCGCGGAGCTCAAGAAGCTCATCAAGGCGGAGCTCACCTGGGAGCTGAACGAGCTGCTCGACAAGCAGCACTGGCTCACGCTCGAGCAGATCTTCATCGAGCAGCGCGTGTACAAGCGCATCGAGAAGGCGAAGACGCGCGAGGCGGTCCGCAAAGAGGTGTGGGACGGCATGCACGAGCACGAAGACCTCTTCGTCCGCCCCATGATCGACGAAGACGTGACCCGGCTGCTCGAGATCCGCATCCGCCGCATCTCGGCGTACGACATCGAGAAGTCCCGCACGCAGGTCGAGGAGATCGTCAAGTCCATCACGTCGGTGAAGTCGAAGCTGCGCAACCTGACGAAGACGTCCATCGCCTTCCTCGAGGGATTGTTGAAGCGGCACGGCGACCGGTGGCCGCGGCGCACGACGATCACGACGTTCGACTCGGTCGACAAGCGCACGGTCGCGCGCCAGAACATCCGCGCCTGCTACGACCCGGAATCGGGCTTCTTCGGCACGGCGGTGAAGAGCGGCACGCACCAGTTCACGATGAGCGAGTACGACCGCGTGTTGATCGTGTCGAGCGACGGAACCTATCGAGTGCTCGGCCCCGAAGAGAAGGTCCTCATCCCCGGCAAGGCGCTTCACTGCGCCGCCTTCGACGAAGAGGTCGGCAACGTGTTCACGGTCGTCTATCGGGACGCGAAGAAGTTCGCGTACGCCAAGAAGGTCCACATCCACAAGTACATCCGTGGACGGGAGTACCGCCTGATCAAGGGGGAAGGCGGACGGGTGGACTATCTGCTCGGCGAGAGGACCCGCAAGGAAGGCTTGTTCGACGTACCCGACCTGGGGCGGGTTCACCTCACGTTCGTTCCGAAGAAGCGACAGCGCATCAACGAGGCCGAATTCGACCTGGACCAGCTCGAAACGACCGGTGTGGGTGCACGAGGCAACCGCATGGCCTCCAAACCCGTCAGCAAGATCAAACGCATTCGGTCGTAGCGGCCCGCGCTGTACGCTGTTCCCGGTGTGGGAGAGTCAGGCGCGTGAGGGTCCTCGACGATATTTCGCAGGCGATCGGCGGTACGCCGTTGCTCAGGCTCCGGCGCTACGCGCCGGACTGCCCGGCAACGCTGCTCGCGAAGCTCGAGCTGTTCAATCCGTACTCGATCAAGGACCGCCCGGTCCTGTTCATGGTTCGTGACGCGGAAGAGCGCGGCATCTTGAAGCCCGGCGGGACGGTGGTCGAGGCCACCAGCGGCAACACCGGCATGGCGCTCGCCATGTTGTGCGCGGCGCGCGGCTATCACTGCGTGCTCGTCATGTCGGCGATTCAGTCGCTCGAGCGACGCCAAGTGCTCGTCGCCCTCGGCGCGGAGCTGGTGTTGACGCCGAGGGAGGGCGGCACGAAGGCGGCGCGCGAGGAGGCGAAGTTCATCGCGCAGGACCGCGGGGCCTTCTACATCGAGCAGCACGAGAATCCGAGCAACGTGAAGGCGCACGCCGAGACCACGGCGGAAGAGCTTTGGGCGGACACCGACGGCGAGATCGACGCGCTCGTCGCAGGCCTCGGCACGGGCGGTACGTTGGTCGGGACGGCCCGCACGATCAAGCCGCGCAAGGCGGGGTTCTACACGGTGGGTGTCGAGCCGGAGGAGTCCCCGTTCATCTCGCAGGGCGTCTTTCATCCGCACCGCATGATGGGCACCGCGCCGGGATTCGAGCCGCCGATCCTCGAGCGCGACCTCATCGACGAGATCGTTTTGGTGTCCGAACACGACGCCTTCGAGGCCTGTCGTCGGATCGCGCGCACGGAGGGCGTGTTGGTCGGCATCTCGTCCGGCGCGACCGCGATCGCGGCGACGCGCTTGGCGAACCGGCCCGAGTGGAACGGCAAGACGATCGTGTGCGTGTTCTGCGACACCGGGCAGCGCTATTTGAGTGTCGAAGGATTGTTTCCGGATTCGTAGCGCAGGGGCAGCCCTTGTGGCTGCCCAATCGCGAATGGGTTCGTCCTCGCCGACGGACGATTGCGCGACCACGAGGGTCGCCCCTACACGCGACGTTCGCGACGACGTAGCATGTCGATGTGACGACGCAATCGTGTGATGCTTGCGGTACGCAGGTCGAGTCCGGGACGACCGCGTGTCCGTCGTGCGGGCAGGCGATCTTCGTCGACATCGCCAACACGCCCAAGAAGGTACCCAAACTCGTACGGCATCGTCGGACAGGTTCGTCGCGCGCGTCCGCAAAGGGACCTGGGCCTCAGCCCCGAGAAGGCCGAAGGCCGCAACCGCATGAAGGCCGCGAAGTTGTGTGCGACGTCGTTCTACGCCGGCATCTCGGCCGTCGTCTTGTTCTTCATCCCGTTCATGCGCGAAGCCTCGATCATCGGCGCGCTCATTGCCGTTGGCGCCGGCATCTGGGGGCTGGTTCGCATGAAACAGGTCGGGCCGGGCCCCGTGGACATCAATAACGTCTCCCCCATCGAACGCGTCGCCGCCCGCATGGCCCGACGCGCACCGGGTCAGGCCACGCTCGGCATCGTCATCGGCGTCGCACTGATCGGCTTTTTCGTGTTCGCGTTGTGGGCGGCTGACCGCGCCGAACGCCGGAACAAGGAACGTCTCCAGGAGTTCCTGGACGAGTTGGAGCTTGACGGAGACTTGCGTCGGGAAGTCGAGCGCGAGATGAGCGGCGACTGACCGTCCTCAGCGTGACCATTTGCCCGGCTCGCGCATTTCGTCGTTGCAACAATAGATGGCGTTGGTAGCGTTTTGGCGTGCCCGAGTCCCGCCTCCAAGCCGAGTTGAAGCAGACCAAGCCGTTCGCGTCCCCGGAAGTGGAGGCGTTCCTGAACCTGCGGCGAACGTGCGACCGATTGCACGGCACCATTCGCCAGCTGCTCAAGGCACAGGGCATCTCCGAGCCGCAGTACAACGCGTTGCGAATTCTGCGCGGCGCCGGACCGGACGGGCTGCCCTCCTTGGCCGTCGCGGATCGCATGGTCACGCGAGTGCCGGACATCACGCGCCTGCTCGATCGTCTCGAGCGCGCCGGCCTGGCGAAGCGTGACCGCTCGGCGAACGACCGCCGCGTCGTTCGAGCGCGCGTCACGCGCAAGGGTCTCAGCCTCCTGAAGCGTCTCGACGAACCGCTCGTGAAGTCCCACAAGCAGCTGCTCGGACACATGTCCCGCAAGGAGCTGGCCGAGCTCAATCGCCTACTCGTGAAGGCGCGCGAGAACCTGGACTAGAGAACTCGTTCTGCTGCGGTCCTAGTCGACGGGCCGGCGCGTGGCGTGCGCGATCTGCAGCGCGACGAGGCGGGCGACCAGGACGGCGAGATAGATCTGGCCGGTCGCGGCCTCGATGAATGGCGAGAGACCGTGCGAGTGGATGGACCGGCGTCACATCGCCGTAGCCGAGCGTCGTCAACGTCACGAAGCTGACGTAGGTGAGCGCCGTGTCGGTTCCGCCCGTCGCGTCCGGGAAACGAAACGCCGGTCCGTCGAGCACCTCGATGACGCCGTACAGATCGGCCCAGAGAACCCCGAGGAACAAGTAGGCACAAAGGGCCGCGACGATGCGTTCGGTGGTGACCCGTCCGTGCGCGAGCACGAAACGAAGGATGATCGTCACCATCAAGACGTTGAAGGCGACACCGAGCACATAGCGGCCCAGCAAGACGAATGTGTCGTCGGTGAACTGCGCCGCCCACCCCGCCGCGAGCTCCGCGGCGATGATGACGATGACGACACGCCGCATGCGCCCTGGGGGCGTGACCAGAAAGGCGATCGACAGGACGGCGCTCAGCAGCGCCATGCGAATCCACCGCGATTCGTGCGCCTGCGGCGCGAACGCGGGCCAAACCACGATGAACACGACCATCGCAGCGAGCAGCAACGCGTATCGGCGCCCCGACGATGTCGGGTTGGCAGACAAGTCGGTCACGGCGCCCCTCTACCCATCCGCGCGCTTTGAGGCAAGTACGTTCGAAGATTGAGCAATCAAGGGGGTCGCATTCGACGGCGCCCGGCCACTACCATGCCTTCGAGCTGCGAGCGGACGGAAGGAGGGCGGCATGCTGGGTCGGCCGAAGATGGTCGGGTTGCTGGTGGGCGGTGTCCTCATGGTCGGAGGCGCGATCTTCGCCTTCACGTACGACCCCGATACGGATCCGGGCGAGGCCCCGCCGCCGGTGCGACCGGCCAAGACGGAGGTGGTCGAGTCCGTTTCGGCGGCCGTCAAGCGCGCGTTCCCGGGCGTCGTTCGCGCCCAGGACGAGGTCGATCTCTCGTTCCGTGTCTCCGGTCCCCTCGTCGCGCTGCCGGTGAAGGCCGGGGACGAGGTCAAGAAGAACGACGTGCTCGCGCAGATCGACCAGCGCGACTATCGAACCGCGCTCCTCAAGATCACGGCCCAGCTCGAGCAGGCCCGCGCGCAGCTCGCGAAGATGAAGGCGGGCGAGCGCGCAGAGGACATCCGCATTCTCGAGAACCAGGTCTCCGCCGCGAAGGCGGCCTGGGAGCTCGCGCAGAAGGAGGTCGAGCGCAACCAGCCGTTGGCCGACAAGGGGCGAATCTCCAAGAGCGCGTTCGATCAGATCAAGCTGAAAGCGGACCTCGCCAAGGACGAGTTCGACGCGGCGACGGACGCGCTCCAGCGGGGCAAGGCCGGCGCCCGGCAGGAGGACCTCGACGCGCAGGAAGCGCTCATCCGCGGTCTCGTGACGCAACAGACCGAAGCGCAGAACGCGCTCGACGACACGACGCTCACCGCGCCGTTCGATGGCGTCATCGCCAAGCGCTACGTGGACAACTACAAGGACGTTCGCGCCAAGAGCCCGATCGTGAGTCTACAGAGCATCACCCGCGTCAAGGTGGTCGCCGACATCCCGGAAAGCCTGGCGGCCCGCGCGAAGAAGTCGGACGTCGAGCGCGTCACCGTCCAGTTCGAGATTCCGAACAGCCCGGAGTTCGACGCCGAGATGGACGAGTTCCAGCTCGAAGCGGATCCGAAGACGCAGACGTACGCGGCGACCGTTTCGCTCCCCCGCCCGGAGCAATACAACATCATGCCGGGCATGTCGGCTTCGCTGCGTGTGTACCTCGACAAGAACTTCGGGGACCGTGGCGAGGGCGTCGCGGTGCCTGCGGACGCGCTGTTCGTGGACGAAGGCGGCACACCGTACGTCTGGGTCGTCGCCGAGTCGGCCGACGCGGCGGGACACTACGGCGTCGAACGACGCGCGGTTCGAGACGCGCAACATGGGCGGCGGGCAGATCGTCGTCTCGAGCGGTGTCGAGAGCGGCGAGCGGGTGGTGACCGCCGGCGTGCACTTCCTCACCAAGAGCACCAAGATCCGACTCCTCGAGGAGAAGTAGGCGCATGGATCTCGCCGGCGCCGCGCTCAAGCATCGAACCACGACCTGGGTTCTGACGGTCTGCATCGTCTTCGGCGGTTGGCAGGCCTACGAGACGCTCGGTCGTCTCGAAGACCCCGAGTTCACGATCAAGGACGCGAAGGTGATCACCTCCTACCCGGGCGCGACTGCCCAGGAGGTCGCCGAGGAAGTCACCGACGTCATGGAGAAGGCGGTCCAGCAGCTGGGCCAGATCGACCAGGTCACGTCCCACCTCGCAACCCGGCCTTTCGATCCTGACGGTGACGATCCAGGACAAGTACGACCAGTCGACGCTCCCACAGGTCTGGGACGAGCTGCGACGCAAGGTCGGCGACGCGCAAGGCAAGCTGCCGCCCGGCGCCGGGCCGACGATCGTGAACGACGACTTCGGGGACGTATTCGGCATCTACCTTGCCGTTCACGGAGACGGCTACAGCTACAAAGACCTCAAGGACCACGTCGACATGCTCGAGAAAGAGCTGCTGCTCCTCGACGACGTCGCCAAGGTCACCTTCTTCGGCGTCCAGAAAGAGGTCATTTACGTCGAGATCAGCCGTGACCGGCTGAAGCAGCTCGGCGTGCCGGAGTCGCAGATCTACGCCAGCCTGGAAGGCAAGAACGTCATCCAGCCTTCGGGCGAGATGCGCATCGGCCGCGAGTACATCCGCATCCTGCCGATCGAGGGACTCGACTCCGTGGACTCGATCGGCAACCTGCGCATCCAGGGCATCGCGGCGGACAGCCAGGTCTACTTGCGCGACATCGCGACGATCACGCGCGGCTACGAGTCACCGCCGGCGAGCATGCTGCGGTTCAACGGCCGGTCCGCCATCGGCGTCGGCGTCTCGACAGTGCAAGGCGGCAACGTCGTCACCGTCGGCCAGTCGGTCCGCAAGCGCCTGCGGGAGCTCCAGGCCGACACGCCCATCGGCATCGAGACCGGTGTGGTGTATTTCCAGGCCGACGGCGTCACCGCGGCGGTCCAAGGATTCCTGATCAGTCTTCTGCAGGCGCTCGCGATCGTGATCGGCGTGCTCGTCTTCGCGATGGGCATGCGCAGCGGACTGCTGATCGGCGCGATCCTCCTGCTGACGGTGCTGGCCACGTTCATCTTGATGAAGATGAAGGGCGTCGCGCTCGAGCGCATCTCGCTGGGCGCCTTGATCATCGCGCTCGGCATGCTCGTGGACAACGCGATCGTGGTCACCGAAGGGATCATGATCAACATCTCGAAGGGGATGGAGCGCGTCGAGGCGGCGACGGCCGTCGTGAAACAGACGATGTGGCCGCTGCTGGGCGCGACGTTCGTCGCGATCCTCGCCTTCGCCGCGCTGGGCGCCTCGCAGGACAGCACGGGCGAGTTCTGTCGCTCGCTCTACCAGGTGATCATGTACTCGTTGCTGCTCAGCTGGCTGCTGGCGGTCACGGTCACGCCGCTCTTCTGCGTCACGCTCCTGAAAGCCGACGAGTCGGACGACGACAAGGACCCCTACGGCGGCGTGTTCTTCCGCGGATACCGCGCGTTCCTCCACGGCTGCATCAAGATGCGCTGGGTCACGGTCGGCGTGATGGTGCTCTTGCTCGCGGTCGCGATGCGCGGCTTCAAGTTCGTCGATCAGAGCTTCTTCCCGAGCTCGACGACGCCGCAGTTCACCGTGGACTACTGGCTGCCGGAAGGAACCGACATCCGTCGAACCTCCGACGACCTGGCACGGCTCGAGGAGTTCGTGCTCAATCTTGACGGCACGGAGTCGGTCGCGACGACGATCGGCCAGGGGTCGATGCGCTTCCTGCTGACGTACGCGCCGGAGCAACCGAACACCGCTTACGGTCAGATGATCATCAAGGTGGACGGCTACGAACGCATCGACGGGATGATCGCCGACATCGAGGCCTTCGTGGCGTCGAGCTTGCCCGACGGACTGGCGTACGGCGCGCCGTTCGTGCTGGGGCCGGGCGGCGGCTCCGACATCGAGCTGCGGTTGCGCGGCCAGGATCCGGCGGAGCTGCGCCGGCTCGCCGGGCTGGTCATGGACATCATGGCCGCCGACCCGCACGCGCGGGACATCCGCCACGATTGGCGCGAGCAGGCCAAGGTGCTGCGGCCGCAGATCGACGACACGCGCGCGGCGCGTGCGGGTGTCACGAGACGCGACGTCGCCGTCGCGTTGCAACGCACATTCGGCGGCATCAACGTCGGTCTCTACCGCGAAGGGGACGACCTCATTCCCATCAAGGCGCGGGCGCCGGCGAACGAGCGCTCCGACGTCGGCAGCATCCGCGACGTGCAGATCTGGAGCCCGGCGGCGCGCGAGTCGATTCCGCTGGTGCAGGTCGCACCGGAGTTCACGACCGAGTGGGAAGACCACATCATCCAGCGTTTCAACCGCGCCTCGACCATCACGCCGCAGTGCAATGCGTCGGTCGGCCTGCCGAGCGCGTTGCTCAAGCGGATCATGCCCGAGATCGAAGCCAAGATGAAGGCGGAGATGAAGCCCGGCTACGGCTTCGAGTGGGGCGGCGAGTACGAGAACTCGGGGGACGCCCAGGCGGCGATCGCGGGCAACCTGCCCATCACGCTGCTGATGATGGTGTTGATCGTGCTCGCGCTGTTCAACGCGCTGCGCCAGCCGATGGTCATCTTCCTGACGGTGCCGCTGGCGTTGATCGGCGTGACGGGCGGGCTGTTGGCCGCCGGCTCGCCGTTCGGCTTCATGGCGCTGCTGGGTCTGTTGAGCCTGATCGGCATGATGATCAAGAACGCCGTCGTCCTGGTGGACGAGATGGACATGCAGATCGCGAGCGGCAAGGAGCGGATCGTGGCGGTCCTCGACTCCTGTGTGGGGCGTCTGCGGCCGGTCGGCATGGCGGCGTTCACGACCGTGCTCGGGATGATCCCCTTGCTGCCGGACGTGTTCTTCAACTCGTTGGCGGTGACGGTGATGGCGGGTCTGGGCTTCGCGACGGTGCTGACGCTGATCGTGGTGCCGACGCTGTACGCGATCTTCTTCAAGATTCCGGCGGAGATCGGCGCCGAGTAGGGGCGACCCTCGTGGTCGCCCAATCGCGCGCGTCCGTGGTAGGGGCGACCCTCGTGGTCGCCCAATTGGTCATGTTCCCTCGTTGGGCAGCCACAAGGGCTGCCCCCACAGGGTGGCTCGCCAGCGTATGATCCCCCCTGCTGGGGGTGCGTCGCACACGGCGACGCTGAGATCACACCCCTCGAACCTGATCCGGCTCGAACCGGCGGAGGGAAGCGACGATGAGCAGCTCGAACCAGGAGCGGACGCCCGCTCGCGACCGCGTGACCCGCGATCCGTTCCCCGCGTCACGCAAGATCTACGTTCCCGGCACGCACCCCGGGGTGCGCGTCCCCATGCGCGAGATCGCGCTCACCCCCACGCGCGCCAGCGATCCGAACACGCCGGACGAGGTGAACGACCCGGTGGTCGTCTACGACACCTCGGGCCCCTACACGGACCCCGAAATCCAGATCGACCTCGAGGCGGGCCTGCCGCCGCTTCGCGAAGAGTGGATTCGCGCGCGCGGCGACGTGCGAGAGCTCGGTGAGGCCGGCTCGGCCTACACCCGGAAGCGCCACGCCGACGACGGCGTCGAACGACTGCGCTTCCCGAATCTGCGCCGCCCGCTGCGCGCCCGCGACGGCAAACGCGTCACGCAGATGCACTACGCGCGCCGCGGCGAGATCACGCCGGAGATGGAGTACATCGCGATTCGCGAGAACGGACTTCGCGAGGCGGTCTCGGAGACGCTCGCCAAACAGCACCCGGGCCGGTCGTTCGGCGCCTCGATCCCCCCCACCATCACGCCCGAGTTCGTGCGCGACGAGGTCGCTCGCGGGCGCGCGATCATCCCGGCCAACATCAACCATCCCGAGCTCGAGCCGATGATCATCGGCCGCAACTTCCTCGTGAAGATCAACGCGAACATCGGCAACTCGGCCGTGACGTCGTCGATCGAGGAGGAGGTCGAGAAGATGGTCTGGTCTACGCACTGGGGCGCGGACACGGTGATGGACCTCTCGACGGGCAAGCACATCCACGAGACGCGCGAGTGGATCCTGCGCAACTCACCGGTGCCCATCGGCACGGTGCCGATCTACCAAGCGCTCGAGAAGGTCGACGGTCGGCCAGAAGAGGTGACGTGGGACCTGTTCCGCGACACGCTGATTGAACAGGCCGAGCAGGGCGTCGACTACTTCACAATCCACGCGGGCGTCTTGCTGCGCTACGTGCCGCTGACGGCCAAGCGCGTGACCGGCATCGTTTCACGCGGCGGCTCGATCTTGGCGAAGTGGTGCCTGGCGCATCACAAGGAGAATTTCCTCTACACGCACTGGGACGAGATCTGCGAGATCATGGCGGCGTACGACGTCTCGTTCTCAATCGGCGACGGCCTGCGTCCGGGCTCGCTGGCCGACGCGAACGACGCGGCGCAGTTCGGCGAGCTGAAGACCCAGGGCGAGCTTACGAAGCGCGCGTGGGATCAGGACGTGCAGGTGATGAACGAGGGGCCGGGTCACGTGCCGATGCACATGATCAAGGAGAACATGGAGAAGCAGCTCGCGTGGTGCGACGAGGCGCCGTTCTACACGCTCGGGCCGCTCACCACGGACATCGCGCCGGGTTACGACCACATCACGTCGGGCATCGGCGCGGCGATGATCGGCTGGTACGGCACGGCGATGTTGTGCTACGTGACGCCGAAGGAGCACCTGGGTTTGCCGAACCGCGACGACGTGCGCGAGGGCGTCGTGACGTACAAGATCGCGGCGCACGCCGCCGACCTGGCGAAGGGCCATCCGGGCGCGCAGATCCGCGACAACGCATTGAGCAAGGCGCGCTTCGAGTTCCGCTGGGAGGATCAGTTCAACCTGTCGCTGGACCCGGAGAAGGCGCGCGCGTTCCACGACGAGACGTTGCCGGCGGAGGGCGCGAAGGTGGCGCATTTCTGTTCGATGTGCGGCCCCAAGTTCTGCTCGATGGAGATCACGCAGCAGGTGCGCGACTACGCCAAGGAGCAGGGACTCGACACCGAGGAGGCGATCGCCGCCGGCCTCACCTCCAAGAGCAAGGAGTTCGAGGAAGCGGGTGGGGAGATCTACTCGTAGCCCGTCTCCGCGCCAGCGCCACTTCGCAGCCGGACCGGCCTTGCCTTGCCGTGCCTACCGGACGGCGACGTCGGCAAGGGCCGGGACGGGCACGCCTTGGGCATCCTCGACCCAAGCGACGTTCGAGCCGGTCGCCATGCCGTAGCGCACGAGAGCGCCGGCATCGAGCGCGCGGGTGAGCTCGAGCGTGACCGTGCTGCCCGAGGCCGACACGCCGATCACGGCGTTGGTTCCCGTATCGTCGGCCACGGCGTAGAGCGCCGCCGCGCCTCCGAAGACGGGCGCGTCGTAGTGCAACTCGATCGCCATGCCGTCTGGGCTCGCCACGACATCGACGAGTTCGGTCAGGGGATCGATCGCGTGGCCGAACACAAGCACGCGGGCCTGGTCCGCCAAGCGCATGCCGAGCTCCTGGGCGGCCGCGACCGCGTAGTGGATGCCGTCGGAGTGCGGCTGGTCCTTCACCGTCGCCAGGGCGGCGAGGGCGTCTGCCCGGCACACCTGCCGCTGCGCCTCCTGGATGTTCGTCCAGTGGGGAAAGCGGCCGGCCGACCACGTCCCCAACTGCACGCAGAGGAACACCGCCTCGGGTGCCGACAGGTCGGCCCGGTACTGCGCGATGAGCCGCTCGAGATCCTCCCTGTACTGCGCCGTCGTGCGGCCTGCGATGGCGTCCCCCTCGCCCTGGTACCAGAGGATGCCGCGCAAGGGTGGACCGCCTTGGACGAGTGCCCGGTGTAGGGCGGAGCCGTAGAGCGTCGCGCGGTGATCCGGGTCGTCGGGCTTGCGCTGCCACTGGGTGTAGAGGTACGTGCCGCCCTTCGGCGCCGGGATGACGCCGACGGGGACGCCTGTCTGCTCGTAGAGGTACTTGGCGAAGGGCAGCATCAGGCTGTGTTGCGGCGACTCGCGCGAGACGGCGTCGAGCTGGTCGGTACCGTCGTCCATGGGCTCGGTCGCCTGCTTCCAACGCCCGTCATTGCCGTAGAGGTGCGCCTGCGAAATGGGCGTCGTGGCGCCGGCGAGCGTGCCGGAGTAGCCGGCCATGTTGCTCTGGCCGATGGCAAGCCACAGATCGCCGACCGCAATCTCCTCGACGCGATCGAAGGCAAGCACGGCGCCGTCGTCCGCCGCCGTGAGCAGGACCTCGATGTCGTAGTTGCCACCGGTCGGCACACCCGCAAGCTCGAGGGACGCCCGACCACCGGTTGCTGCCGGAAGATCCAGGCGGTGGTCGGCGAACCCGTGTCCTGGAAGCACGCTTCGTGTCTCGCTCGAGACCACGCGGGCCTGCAAGACGACGGGCTCGCTGGCGTTGTAGTGCACCGGCAGGGGAATCGCGGCCCGGTCGTCGGCATCGCGCTGGAAGAGCTTCCAGTCGGCCACGGTGTGTGCGGCGCGGGCAATGGTCAGGGCACCGGCGAGCGGTTCGCGCACGAGCGTGACGCGCTTCACGCCACGCGAACCGAAACCATAGTCCGCCATCGCGGTGTCGAGCCCCCGGAAGGGGCGGTCGTCGGGAATCGGGAACACGGCGTGATCGAGCGTCCACGCGCCCGACACCCACGCGTCCACGTACATGGTGCTGCGGGTTCCTTCCTCCTTCCGGAGTCGCACGCGAATGCGGCCGCTCGCGGGGAGCGCGGGTCCTACCACCGGGGGGACGTTGCGCCAGATGCGGGGGAAGAAGTAGAGGAGCCCGCTCCGCACCTGCAGGATCAGGCCGGCGCCCGCGTTCCCCGCGTACGAGCCCTCCGACCAGAACTCGAGCGAACAGAGGCTCGGTGTGCTGTCGTAGTCGATGTACGCGGTGACGTCCTGGTGCGGGAGGTCCTGCCGAAACCGGTCGAAGCGATCGTGCAGGCCCGTGGAAGCGGCGCCGTCGTAGCGCGCGACCTGCTCGCCGTCCATCGTTGCGACGACAAAGCCCGGCTCGAGCCCGTCGAGCTGGGTCATGCCCGATGGCCGCACGCCCGGCACATCGTCCTCGAAGTCGTAGGTCTTTGGATCGCAGCGGTCGTGGACGCCGTCGAGGTCCTGGTCGATCGCGGGATCCATGCCGCCTTCGAACCGCGCGATCGGTGCCGCGGAGGTGAGCTCCACGCCGGCGCCGTAGTCGAGCGTGACGTAGGCATCGACAGGACCCGCGAGTCCGGTCACGGGCGCGGTGCCCTGCACGCTGCCGTCCTCGGCGATCGTGCCCACGGCGTCGAGGGTGTCTGTGGTGCAGCCCAGGAACGGGTTTCCTTCGACAGCGCGAAACAGCACGCCGACGGTTTCCCCGACGCCTCCGGGCAGGCTCGTGCCGGTTACAGCAAATTCCACGCCGCCGGCGGCCGGGAGAGGGGTGGTAACGGCAAGGACCTCGGCCGTCGGCAGCGGCGTGGCGTCGCTACCGCCGCCGCAGGCCGCGCCGAGGAGCAGCAGGGGGGCGAGTCGCCACATCCCGAGAGCATAGCAGCGCACACGGGCGGTACCGTGGGCTCGCGGTTCCGTGTCTCCCTCGACACCGATCGTCGATGGTGGCTGCAGGCGGCACCACCCGAGTGGTGTACGGACATGTTCGCTGGTGGATTGTTCCAGGAGCCGCCGCGCAACACGCGCAGCAACCAACGCTTTCGGTGCCGTATCTCGACCCTTGGGCGGGCCTGTGCTCGCAGGGGCCCCGGACAGGCCGCAGGGAGCCAGGGGGCTACAGGTCCCTCGCGCAACGAAACCCGATGTTCGAGCTGCGGACCGATGGCTGGACGCCGCTTCGAGACGCGCAGCGCAAGTTCGCCGGTGGAGCGTTCCAGGAGCCGCCGCGCAACACGCGCAGCACCTCGCGGTGATCGAGCCACGACGTCGTCCAGTCCGACATGCCGCCAGCGGCATCGCCCATGCCGTAGACCGACGCTGCCGTGGGGAAGGCGCCGACGGGCTCGGGCTGCGTTCTCTCCGGCCGCGACTCTCGGCACTTCCCGAGACTCGCGTGCTCGGTCTCGCCCCAGGGGAAGGTGCGCCCGTCCACGCCGCGCGCGGCCTTCTCGCGCTCCTCTTCGCTCGGCAAGCGCCACGTACAGCCGCTGGTCTTCGTCTTCCACGCGCAGTAGGCCTCGGCATCTTCGAACGACACCCCCATCACGGGGATCCGTTCGAGGAACCCCTCCCCGAATCGCTCGAGCGACGCCTCGTACGCCTCGCCCTCGACGATCACCGGCAGCGTGCGCCACACCCGGGCCTCGGTGCGCTCGACGTACAGGCCGTCTCCCGGCGTCTGCGGCGCGCGCGCCGTGGCGGCCTCGAGTCCCTCTTCGGCCTCGACGTGGGCCACGAACTCGAGGTAGTCGCCGAACGTCACCGGGAACCGATGGATCGCGAAGTCCGGCAGGTCGATCTCCGTCCTCGTCTTGCCCTCCCCGTAGATGAAGGGACCGGCGGGAACGTGGACGAAGCCCTCGCCGACCTCCTCGGCCTCGGGCATGCGCACCGTTCCCTCCCACTCCCGATTGCGCGCGATGTTGCACGGGGTAGCGAATGTCCGGCAGCCCCTCGTGCCTGAGGACGCACAGGTACGAGCCCATGGGGAGCGCGTGTCCAGCGATCGGCGCGACGCCGATCGATCGTTCTCCTTCGGCGACGAGGACGCCGTCGCGGTCTTCGTAGCGCGAGAGGAAGACCTCGGCGCCAACAGGCTCCGACCCGAGCGTCAGGCTGCCGCGCCCCGCGATGTAGGACGCGAGCCGGCCGTCGTCGTGACGCTCGACCATCGCAATCGCATGAGCAGCGTCAGCCGGATCGCCTCGCGCCTCGGCATCGTCGAGACGGTGCTTCCACAGGTCGGCTAGCGCCGTGCGCGCCGACGCGTTGTCCTCCTCCTGCACGAGCGCGGCGTTCAGCAGGTGCGTGGCGTCGGCGAAGGCGATGGCGGTGTCCCGCTCCAACGCACGCACCCGCGCGCGCGCCTCGAGCCAGGGTGTCTGCTCCGCCAGCGGCCGCCACGCTTCGCCCCGCTCGGCCGTTTCGTCGCGCGTAGTCTCGGCCTCGCGCATCTCGTGTTCCAGCGTCCGGAACCGATCTGCCGCGTCCCGCCCCTCGCTCGCGAGGCGCTCGGCCTCCTCGTGCCGCCGCGTCGCCTCCAAGGTGCCGTCGAGCCAGCCCCGAAGGTCGTGCGCGAGCGCGTCGGCCGTCTGGTACCGGTCGTTCGGGTCGGCAGACATGGCCCGCTCGCAGATTCCGGCCAGAGGCTCGGGCACCTTGCGCCGCGGATTGCGTGTGCGCACGTCGGGGACGGTTCCGCTCACCTTTTTTTGCAAGAGGTCGCGATCGTGCGGGTCGAAGGCCATCTGGAGCGTGAGCATCTCGTAGAGCAGGCAGCCCAGCGCGTAGACGTCGCTGCGTCGATCGAGCGGCTGCCCCCGAAACTGCTCGGGGCTCATGTAGGGGACCGTCCCCTTGACGGTTCCGTGCCGGGTCTCGAGACCCGTTTCCGTACGCATCGTCTCGACGGGCTCGAGCGCTCCTTCTTCGTCGCTCTCCCCCAGCGTCTTGGCGACCCCCCAGTCCATGACGTGCACCTCGCCGAAGTCACCGAGCATGATGTTGGCGGGCTTGAGGTCGCGATGCACGACCCCCTTCTCGTGGGCGAAGTGGAGCGGCTCGCAGATGCGCTCGAGCACCGTCACCAGCCGGTGCAGGTCGTACTCGCGCAGGACCGCGCGGCGCTTGAGCACGAGGTCGTGAAGCACCTCCTCGAGGGTGCGTCCTTGGACCAGCTTCATCGTGAAGAAGAGCCGACCTTCGGGGGTCAGGCCGATGTCGTGGACCGGGGGAATTCCGGGGTGCTCGAGCTGGCTGGTGGCCTGCGCTTCCGCGAGGAAGTGCAGCCGATGCTCGCGGGTCCCGGCCGATTCTTCACGGAGCACCTTCATGGCGATCTGGCGCTTGAGGTCCTGGTCGCTGACGAGCAACACCTCCCCCATCGCGCCGCGTCCCACCGTGCCCTCCGTGACGAAACGTTCCTCGGAGGGGGTGAACTCCCCGCCGAGGCCCTCGGGCGCCTTCTCGGCCCACTCGATGATGCTGCGCGGTCCGATCACGTGGCTCATGCGGAGTCCTCCGCGAGGATTCTAGGCAGAGCGGGCGGAGGTTTGCCCGCCCAGGGGCGACGCCATGTAGCAACCCGGAAACTCGGGCAAACGCTCGCGGCTGGACAAACACCCTCTCCATCGCCTCGCATGGACCAAGGGTCTACCGCCGATGACCCGCACCTGCCCGCCCGAACACGCCATGGAGATCACGCAGCAGGTGCGCGACTGCGCGAAACAGCAGGGCCTCGACGACGAGGAAGCCGTCGAAGCGGGTTGGTGGAAAAGAGCGACGAGTTCAAGGCAGCGGGCGGCGAGATCTACTCGTAGCTTCGGCCACCGCCCAACCGCGTCGCTCTACGATCTCTAGCAGAAAGCCGCGGCCCTTCGACTTCGACAAGCGCGCGACCTGTTCGAGGCCGGCGTGTCGATCAAGGGGGTACGCAACAGTCTTGCGCTTGGAGGGTCAGGCGTACCCTTCCGATGTGGGAATTCATGAACTCATCGCCATTGGCACGCTCGTAGCCGCGGTCGTCCTCTTCATCACGGAGGCGATCCCCCTCGCGATGACAGCCCTGGCCATTCCGGTCGTACTTGCGGCGACGGGCACGCTCGAGAGCCCCGACCAGGCCCTCGTCGGATTCGGAAACCCCGCGGTCATCGCACTCGGGGCGATCTTCGTCATGGGCGCGGGCCTGAAGGAGAGCGGCGTCGCCACGCTCATGGCCCGCGGACTGCAACGCGTCGGCGGGCGAAGCGAGGTGCGTCTGATCGTTGCGATCATGGCATCGGTGGCCGTGCTCTCGGCGTTCATGTCCAATGCGGCGACGGTGGCCGTCTTCCTGCCGGCGGTGGCAGTGCTCGCACGCCGCGCGGAGGTCCCGGCGTCGAGGCTGATGATGCCGCTCGCCTTCGCCGCCATCGTCGGCGGCGCCCTCACCGTGATCGGAACGACACCGAACCTCATCCTCGCCGAAGACCTGCGCGGCCGGCTGGGCACGCCCGTAGACATGTTCATGTTCGCGAAAGTCGGCGCGCCAGTAACGGCGATATGCATCGCGTACATGAGCATCATCGGCAGACGCATGCTACCGAAAGAGTCGAGCGAAGAGCGGCTAGGCCGCGCGCAGGTTCCTGAGGAGTTGGCCGAGGCTTACAACTTCCCCGAGAATCTCTATCGCATGCGCGTTCCCGATGAGTCGGAGATCGCCGGCCAATCGCTCCGTGAAGCCGATATCGGCGGGCGTTGGTCCCTCAGGGTCGTGCTGGTACGTAGACCCAAAGGCACCAGGCGGCGCACGTCGATTCACCCCCACCCTGACCTGCGTATCGAACCCGATGATCAGTTGTACGTAGCCGGAGCCGAAGAGAACGCGTGGCGATTCGCGGAAGAAGCCCTTGTGCAGTTCGGGATCGCGGATCCCGCGGTGACGACTCGCCTTCTCCAGCAGGGCGTGCTGTTGGGCGAAGCGACGCTCCCGCCGCGGTCGGAGGCCATCGGAGAGACCTTTCGCAGCCTTTCCTTCCGTAACGAATTCGGCCTCAGCGCCCTTGCGATCATGCGCCGCGATCAGGTCATCGCAGGCAATCTCGGCGACGAACCACTCCAGCTGGGTGATGCCTTCCTCGTCTCCGGTTCGGCCCCGGACCTCCGCAAGCTGTCCGAGGATCCGCGCTTCATCGTGCTTACCGACGCCGCCCAAGCGGAGGACGTCCGTAGAGCACCACTTGCGATTGCTCTCTTGCTCGTCGCCCTGATCCCGCCACTCGTCAACTGGTTGCCGCTGGCGCTCAGCGCAATCGGAAGCGCCCTCCTGATGCTCGCGACAGGCTGCGTGTCCCTGGAGGCCGCGCGCCGCTCCGTGGACTTCCGGATCCTGTTCCTGATCGCCGGTACGGTCCCCCTCGGGATGGCGTTGGAGCAGCACGGGGTGGCGGGTGAGATGGCGACGTTCCTGGTACAGCTGAAATCGCCACTCGGTTCCTCCGGCGTATTCGCGGCCTTGTTCGTCGTCAGCGCCGTGCTCAGCACCACCAGCAACAACGGAGCGGCAGCCGTCATTCTTGCTCCGGTTGCATGGCAGGTGTCCAGCATGTCCGGCCTTGACCTGTCGAAGACGTTCATGGCCGTCGCCTTCGGAACGAGCTGTGCCTTCATGCTCCCGTTCGCCCATCAGTGCAATCTCATGGTCATGGGACCCGGGGGCTATCGAACCAAGGACTTTGCCCGAGTGGGAATCGGCATGAGCCTCACCATGGCCGTCGCCACCGTGATCATCCTGGAGCTGCTCTGAGGACCTGGGGCCGAGGCAGACTCCGCGAAGCAGCAGGACTCCGGCGACGAGAACGCCGTCGATGCGGGGTTGGCGGAGAAAAGCGACGAGTCCAAGGCAGCGGGCGAAAGGTCCGGCACGCCTCCGCCCGGCACGCACACAGATCTCGCTACATCGAGCACGCCACCCCGAGCGCAGGGAGCCAGGGGGCTAGAGGTCCCTCGCGCAACGAAACCCGTAGTCCGCGATGCGGTTCGACGGCTGGGTGCCGATGCGAACCGCGCAGCGCATGCCCGCTGGTGGATTGACCCAGGAGCCGCCGCGCAACACGCGCAGCACCTCGCGGTGGTCGAGCCAGGACGTCGTCCAGTCCCAGACGCCGCCGGCGGCGTCGCCCATGCCGTAGACGGACGCGGAGCGCGGAAACGCACCGACCGGCTCGGGCTGCGTGCTCTCGGCCCTGGATTCCCTGCACTTGCCGAGGCTCGCATCCTCGATGTCGCCCCACGGAAACATGCGGCCATCCACGCCGCGCGCCGCCTTCTCGCGCTCGAGCTCGGTCGGTAGCCGCCACGTGAGCCCCGTCGTATTCGTCTTCCAGGCACAATAGGCCTCGGCGTCATGGAACGAGACGGCCAGGACGGGAATGTCCTTCTCGAAACCCGGACCGAACCGCTCGAGAGCCGCTTTCAGGGCATCGCCCTCGATCAGATCCGGCCTCGGGCGCCACGATCCGTCCTCCGCGCGCACCATGTACTCGCCATCGGAGGACCCGATACGCGGCACGCGTTGTCGAGCGGCCTCCCGTCCCTCTTCCGCCTCGATGGCCTGGAGAAACGCGCCGTACTCACAGAACGTGACCGGAAAGCGCTGGATGGCGAAGTCGGGCACCTCGACGACACGCGCGTCGCGTCCCTCCCCGTAGAGGTACGGGCCGCCCGGTACGTAGACGAACCCGTCTCCGATCTCCGCCCGCGTACGCAGTCGGACCTTGCCCTCCCAGTGGTGGTTGCGGGTGATGTGAACGGGATAGCGCACGACCTCGCCGCTCTCATGCTTCAGGGTGCAGAGGTAGGAGCCCATGGGTAGACCGACCCGCCGTATCGGCGTAGGCCCCAACCCACGCTCCTCTCCGACCGCCAAGACGCCCTTCTGCTCCTCGAACCGGCCAACGCTCACCTCGGCACCCGGAGGTTCAGAGGTCAGGCTGAGGCTCCCGTCCCCGGCGACGAACGCCGCCAGACAGCCGTCGTCATAACGCTCGATCATGGCCAAGGCGTGCGCGGCGTCGGCCGCATCGCCCTCGCGCTCCGCATCCTCGAGGCGGTCCTTCCACAAGTCGGACAGCGCGGAACGCGCCGACGGGTTCTCCTGTTCCTGGGCGAGCGCTGCGTTGAGCAGGTGGGTGGCATCGGCGAACGCAAGCGCCACTTCGCGCTTCTTCTGCTTCACGCATGCGCGTGCCGCGATCAACGCCGTCTTCTCCTCGATCGGCTGGTGCGGGGCAAGCCCCGCCTTGACCTCCTCGACCCGCACCTCGGCCTCGCGCGCCTCGTTGGCCAGTCCTTGAAAGTGGCCGATCGCTTCGCGCCCTTCCCGCGCAAGGCGCTCCGCCTCCTCGTGGCGTCGGTCTCGATCGCTCGTGCCGTCGAGCCACGCGCGCAGACGCTCCCCCATGGCGCTCGCGTCTCGGAACCGATCTGCTGGATCGGGCTGCAGCGCGCGGCGGACGACGGACACGAGCCCCGTGGGAATCTTGCGCTTGGGATTGCGCTCTGCGACGTCGGGGACCTCGGCGCCGGCGACGGCGGCCAGCAGGTTCGCATCGGTCGGGTCGAAGGCGGGTTTCAACGTGAGGATCTCGTAGAGCACAAGGCCCAGAGCAAAGACCTCGCTACGTGGATCGAGGTCATGGACGGCGCCGCGTGCCTGCTCGGGACTCATGTAGGCCAAGGTGCCCTTCAGTGATCCGTGCTCGGTCTGGAGACCTTCCGAACTGCGCGCCGTGGCGACCTGCTCCGCATCCTCCAGGTCCTCACCGTCCGGAAGGCGATCGACGCGAGCCAGGCCCCAGTCGACCAGGTGAATCTCGCCGTAGTCGCCGAGCATGATGTTCTCGGGCTTGATGTCACGGTGGAGCACGCCCCGCTCGTGGGCGAAGTGGAGCGTCTCCGCGATGCGAGCCACGATGCTGACGAGTCGGTGGAGGTTGTATTCGCGCTGAACCTCGCGGCGCCGGAGCACGAGATCGTGCAGGATCTCCCGCAGCGTCCGGCCGCGGATCAGCTTCATCGTGAAGTAGACGCGCCCATCGGCCGTCACACCGAGGTCGTGCACCGGCGGCACGCCGGGATGCTCGAGCTGGCTCGTCGCTTGGGCTTCCGCCACGAAGTGCGCGCGCGCTGCGTCTTCCTCCGCGAGATCGGCTTTCAGGACCTTCAGGGCCACCTGCCTGCCGAGGTCCCGGTCCTCGAGGAGATAAACGTCGCCCATGCCCCCCTGCCCGATCGGTGCTTCGATCCTGTACTTCGGCTCGCCGCCTTCGGGGTGCAGTGCGCTGTCCTGCCTGAGATCCATGTCCGACATCCATGCCTCCGGGCGGGATTGTAGGGAGGTCGCGCCTGCATGTCCCCCGCCCGTGCGGTTCCAACAGCATGCCCCGCACGCATGCCCTTCGACTTCGACAAGCGCTCGACCTGTTCGAGGCCGTCGTGCCGATGAAGCGGGCACAACTGCGGCGCGGCCACCCGCACGCGAGCGAGACGGAGATCGATCGCCTGTTGCGGACGTGGCTCGCGGCGCGCTCGAATGCAGAACATGGAGATGCGCCAGGGCTTGCCCGTTCGTGGGGCGCCAGGTCGGCGTGAGCCACCTGGCGCACGCCGTTCGCCTTGCCGATCACGCGAGCGCCAGCACGTGGAAGCGCTCGCACACGACCGGCATGTCGGACGCGGGCTTCAATCCGATGCGTGGGAGGAAGCCCGCGAAGAAGTCCCAATGCGCCTCACGCCACGTAGCGAGCGTGCGATCCCCCTCTCCCTCTTCGTAGGCGAAGTCGGACGGCACCTGATCGAAGGGCAGGACCAGAACCTCCGTCGTCTCGATCAAGCAGAGCGGTTCGCCTTGCCCGTCGATCACGTTGCCGAGATCACCGGCACGTGGCAGCGGCGATCCGTCATGCTCGTACTCCCAGAGCGCGCTGCTCGTCGCGGTCTTGACGCCTTCGATCACGAGCGCACCCAACCGGTCGGCCATGGCGGAATCGGCCCCGAAGCCCCAGGCCTCGGGCGCCGGGAAGTCCGCCCGTTGCCACGCGGGCCGCTGCGCTCGGCAGCGTTCCCAGAACGCGCGAATGGCGGCGTCGTTCGGCACGGGCAGAACGTAGCGTGCGCCCGGCGCGCCTGCTACCTCGCCGCGGCCACGATGGCGGCGGAGGTCGCGAGACGGTGGTCCTTGTTCCAGGGCGGCGCGAACGCCTTGCCGAGCGCCTTCAAGTGCGCCGCGACGTCGTCGAGTCCGAGCACGTCGGCCGCCTCCGCCGTGACCGCCTTCGCGTCGTACTCGTGCACCGTCCAGCCTCGAGCCCGCGCCGTCTCGGCAAGCACGTCGCGGTACATTACCGAGTCGGCCCGGCACTGTGCCCAGTAGTTGCCGATTCGCTCTTCGAGGCTCGAAGACAGCGCGGGACGCTTGCGAATCGCGATCGCGCCGACACCCGCAGGCAGCACGTCCAGCGCCGTGCTCGCGCACGACACCGCCGATGCGCGCACCCGCTCGATGAGCGCCGTCGCCTCACCGATCGGAAGCGTCTGCGCCTCGTGATGGTGCGGAAGCTTCGGCAGGCCGGGCTCGAGCAGCTCGATCCGGCGTGCGTCGAGCACGCGACCGGCCTCCACGCACACCACCACGGCCCAACCCGCGTGGTCGGACACGCCGGCGACGGCGCTCGCGTCAGGCATCGCTCACCTCAGGACGGGATCGTCACGCGAGATCGAAGCGATCGAGGTTCATGACCTTGTTCCAGGCCGCCACGAAGTCGTTGACGAATCGCTCCTGCCCGTCGTCGCTGGCGTAGACCTCGGCAATGGCACGCAGCTGCGAGTTCGACCCGAAGATCAGGTCGACGCGCGTGCCGGTCCACTTGACGTCACCGGTCGAGCGATCGCGTCCCTCGAACACGTCGTCCGATCCCGAGGACGCCTGCCACGACGTGCCCATGTCGAGCAGGTTCACGAAGAAGTCGTTGCTCAACGTTCCGGGACGATCCGTGAAGACGCCGTGCGCGGACGACTCGAAGTTGGCGTTCAAGGCGCGCATGCCGCCCACGAGCACCGTCATCTCCGGGGCCGTCAGGGTCAGCTTCTGCGCCCGGTCCACCAACAGCTCCTCGGCGGAACAGTCGTGACCGTTGCCGAGGTAGTTGCGGAACCCGTCGGCGGTCGGCTCGAGCACCGCGAACGCTTCTGCGTCCGTCTGCTCCGCCGACGCATCCGTGCGGCCCGCCGAGAACGGCACCGGCACTTCGCCACCGGCGGCTTGCTCGACCGCGGCGCACCCGCCCAGCACGATCAGGTCGGCGAGCGAGACCTGCTTGCCGCCGGACTGCGCCCCGTTGAACTCGCTCTGGATGCCCTCGAGCGTCTCGAGCACCTTGCCCAGCTTCGCGGGTTCGTTGACGGCCCAGTCCTTCTGCGGCGCAAGGCGAATGCGCGCCCCGTTCGCGCCGCCGCGCTTGTCGGTGCCGCGGAACGTCGCCGCCGACGCCCACGCGGTCGAGACCAGCTCGGAACCGGTGAGCCCGGAGGCCAGGATCTTGCTCTTCAGCGCCGCGACGTCCTGATCGTCGATCAGCTCGTGCGTGACCGCCGGGACGGGGTCCTGCCAGAGCTGCGGCTCCGCCGGAACCGCCGGGCCGAGGAACCGCGAATGCGGTCCCATGTCGCGGTGCGTCAGCTTGTACCAGGCCTTCGCGAACGCCGTCGCGAGCTCACCGGGGTTGTCGTGGAAGCGCTTCGAGATCGGTCCGTAGACCGGGTCCATCCGCAGCGCCAGGTCGGTCGTGAGCATCATCGGCGCGTGCGTCTTCGTCGCGTCGTGGGCATCCGGAACGGTGCCGGCGCCCGCGTCGTCCTTGGGCTTCCACTGCGAGGCGCCGCCGGGGCCCTTCACCAGCTCCCACTCGTAGCCGAAGAGGTTCTCGAAGTAGTTGTTGTCCCAACGCGCGGGCGCGGTCGTCCACGCACCCTCGAGCCCGCTCGTGATCGTGGCGTCCGCGTTGCCGCTGCCGAAGCTGTTGCGCCAACCGAATCCCTGCTCCTCGATCGACGCGCCCTCCGGCTCGCGCCCGACGTGCTCGTCGGCATCAGCGGCGCCGTGGCACTTGCCGAACGTGTGGCCGCCGGCGATCAGCGCGACCGTCTCTTCGTCGTTCATCGCCATGCGGCTGAACGTCTCGCGAATGTCGTGCGCCGCCGCCAACGGGTCCGGATTCCCGTTCGGTCCTTCCGGATTGACGTAGATCAGCCCCATCTGGACGGCGCCGAGCGGCTTCTGGAGATCACGCTCGCCGCTGTAGCGCTCGTCGCCGAGCCACTCGGTCTCGGGCCCCCAGTAGATGTCCTCTTCCGGCTCCCACACGTCTTCGCGGCCGCCGGCGAACCCGAACGTCTCGAAGCCCATCGACTCGAGCGCGACGTTGCCGGTCAGCACCATCAGGTCGGCCCAGGAGAGCTTGCGGCCGTACTTCTTCTTCACCGGCCAGAGCAGCCGGCGCGCCTTGTCGAGGTTGGCGTTGTCGGGCCAGCTGTTGAGCGGCGCGAACCGCAGCGTCCCGGAGCCGGCGCCGCCGCGACCGTCGCCGATCCGATACGTACCGGCGGCGTGCCACGCCATGCGAATGAAGAGTGGGCCGTAGTGGCCGTAATCCGCCGGCCACCAGTCCTGCGACGCCGTCATGACCGCCTCGATGTCCGTCTTGACGGCGTCCAGGTCGAGCGTGGCGAACTCCGCGGCGTAGTCGAAGGACTCGCCGAGCGGATTCATCTGCGGCGGATTCTGATGGAGGATCTTCAGGTTCAGCTGATTCGGCCACCAGTGTTGGTTGGCCATGGAACCCGTCCGTGCGTGTCCGCCCATCACGGGGCACTTTCCTGCTTGCTCTGTGCTGTGGTCGGTCATTGCTTCCCTTTGAAAACTCTGGTGCCGGGTGTGGTCGGGGAACGGTGCGTGTCGCCTGTGTCGGGACGCCGGCGTAGTCGCTGCACGCCGTTGTCTCGCCTTCCCCGACGGCCTTGATCGGGCCGCCTCCGTGTGTGCGTCCAACCCATGGACGGACGGCTGATCGGAGCCACGCGACAGCGTACCTCAGGCGGCCGCGGCGCGCCTCACAGAGTCCGCCCCACTCGTTCGCCGCGCCGGTCCGGAGGCCCGCCCCGAGAAGACGCGCCCGGCTCGCTCGCGCCGCCCGCCAGGGGCAAAGGGCCGACGAGACGGCGCGGTCGAGGCGCGCAGCTCGCCGTGCCCGTTCCACCACATTCGTCGCCTGTGCGGCTCCACGAATCGGCGTCTTCGCACGCGCCGAGCGCATCCCCAGCATGCGGGCATCGTCGCGGCGATCGTCGGGGGCCTTCGCCAGACAACGCAAGATCACGTCTTCGAGATCGGACGGAACCGTGTCGAGGCGTCTGCGCGGCGGAATCGGTGGCGTCATCAAGTGATGCTGGAGCTGGCCGATGCGCTGGGTGACCCGAGACGCGCCAACCCCAGAGGCCACCTCACTCACATCACCCGCAGCGTACACACCGAGCCCGAGTTCACACCACCCGAAACGTGTCCGGCCCGCGACGTGCACCATGTTGCGCTCGATGGACATCGACACTGCAGAAGCGTCCACATCGCCTGTCGGCTGACTTTGCCCCTTTCGATTCGTTCCGCGAAGCGGTATCTCCGGACGGCCAAACCAAACTACGCGATCCCGCGTTCGAGATAGGAGGATGTGTTGCGGACGAGGACTTCGATTCGAATCATGTTGGCGGTGTGCCTGATCGGCATGTTCGCCGTTCCGGCCGGCGCAATCACCGAGGGCGTCCTCGACGACACCAACATCCACGACAACGTGTGTGTCGTCGTCCTGCGGATCGGACAGGGTGGTCAGCTGTGCAGCGGTACATTGATTCATCCGCGCGTCGTATTGACCGCGGGCCACTGCGTTGCGGGGTTCCAGAACGCCATCGACGCGGGCGTGACGAGTATCGATCAGCTGAGCGTCAACTTCCTACCGGTCAACGTGCCGTCGCCCGTGGGCACACTCGGGAACCTTCCCGTAGAGAGCATGGTCTTGCACCCCAAGTTCAGGTTGCAGAGCCAGATGTCGTCGGAGCAGACCGACGTCGGCCTGATCATCCTCGTCACGCCCGTCGTGGGAATCGACCCCGCACCGCTGCCGGACCAAGGTCTGCTCTCCGAGCTCAAGAAGGCACGGGCGCTCAAGGGAACGCTGCGCGCCGCGGGGTACGGCACGCACCTGGATCCGACCGCGCCGCCGACACCCACGCTCGACGTGCCGTTCCGCCGGCGCTACGTGGACTCCAAAGTGAAGCAGCTGCTTCCGCGACACGTCAACATGGCGCAGAACCTGCACAGCACGAACGGTGGCTCCTGCTTCGGCGACTCCGGCGGTCCGCTCATGCGGCAGGATCCCGACACGGGCGAGTGGGTCGTCGTCGGCGTCACGTCGTGGGGCGACGCCAAGTGCACCGGGACGGGCTTCTACACGCGCACGGACATCGCCGACGTGATCAGCTTCATCGCGGACAACCTGCCCTAGGAGCCGGGGCTGCGGTTCGACCCCCGCGTGCGTCGTCGCGCGGGGGTCAGCGGCTTCGGTGCAGCTGCCACTCGCCGATCCGACGAAGCAGGTTGCGCTCGATCTCGAGGTGGAACCGCACGCGAATCTGCGCCTGCGGGCCGTCCTCCTCTTCCTTGTCGAGCGGCACGAACAGCTCCACGCGCACGTCGTTCTGCTGCGGTCGCACCTCGATGTTCGACTTCGGAAACACAGCCGTCTTCACGGGCTTGAGGTACTTGAGATTGCCGCCGGTGATCGGCTTGGCGGAGAGATAGTAGACCGTCCGCAGGTCCGGCGAGAGCAACGCCAGGTGCTTCCACAACACGGCGATCACGTACACGTCGCCCGGCAGCGGCTCCTCCAGATAACGCGACGGCGGCTGCATCGGATCGAGGTCGCGCACCGTGCGAAGGTTGTAGGCCTCCAGATCCAGCTGCAACAGACCCAGCAAGAGCGGCGTGTCCGTCGCGCCGGCTTCGAGCAACGACTCGTCGTCCTCGATCTTGGGCACGGCCCCCGTCGCGCCGGTCGGATAGCGGGGCTTCTTGGCCGGCAGGGAGACGAACGTGTGCGCCGCGTGCAACACGTAGACCCCGTCCTCCGGCGCGTGCCCCGGGCCACCCGCGAAGCTCACCTCCGCTCCTGCGTAGCCGTCCTCGTCGAAGTCGCCGTACCGCACGCGGTTCGCCTGCGTCAGCAGGTACTCGATCTCGGGCAAGCGGCTGCGCGCAGGTTCCTCGTAGAGGGCACAGCGGAATCCCGACCACTGCAGCCGGCGCTTCGGCAGGGGTTCGTACTCCAGACGACGCTCGTCCCCGAAGGTGTCTTTGATGTACTTCTCGAACGCCTTGGTAACGCGCTGGTAGCCGCGCGACGTCGTGGACACGAGCTCCATGTACTCGTCGGCGGCGCTGCCTCCGCGGATCACCATGGCGCGTCCGACGTGCTCGAGCGCGGCCCACGGCGCGCGTGTCAGGTTGAACTCCTGCACCCAGTCGGGATACGGCCGGAAGCGCGAGCCGGTCCACTCGGAGACGTTACCGAGCATGTGGAAGCATCCGGCCCACGAGATCCCGCCCACGTTGGTCGTGATGTGCTGCGTCTTCGGCTTGGCGCCCTCTTCGAGCGGCGTTCCGCCGTTGACGACGTCGGCGAAGCCGACCGACTTGCGCCCCCAGGGAAACTCGAGTCCGGCGGGACCGCGTGCCGCGTACTCCCACTCGTACTCGTTGGGCACGTGCTTGCCGGCCCAGTGCGCGAATGCCTGCGCCTCCTCGAACGTGATGTCGCGAACCGGATGGGCGCCCATGCCCGGCGCATACTTGCTCTCGGGCCACGACCCCGGTGGCGCGCGGTCGTAGAACCGCAGCTCGATGTCGTTGCGAAGCTCCTTGTTCAGGAACGCCTCCCAGGTCGCCTCCGGATCGAACGCCTCCGTCTTGTTGTCGAACTGCATCAGGGCCGGATACACCCGGTGCAGCGTGTCCTTGTTCGTCTCGTAGAGCTGCCGGGCGACCTCGTACCACTCCAGCCCCCTCGGCACGACCCACTCCTTGCCGTCCGGCAGCAGCTCCGTCACGATCACCGTCGCGATCTTGACCAGTGGCGGCACCGGCGTCTGGGTGTCGTAGTCCCATTCGTTGCGGTCGGTGATGTAGGTGATCTGGGCCGCTTCGGTCAGGTAGCGGTGGTACTGCGCGTTCGTCACCTCGTAGAGATCGATCGCGTACTTGCGCAGATCCTTCGTGTGCTGCGGCCACTCCGACTGGTAGTTGACCGGCCCGCGCTCTCCCATGCGATTCGTGCGCCCGATCGTGTCCACCTTCGGCGCGCCGAAGCGCATGCTGTGAACCGGTTCGATCCAGACCATGCCCCCGTTGCCGTCCAGGGGTTCGCGGTTCGGTGGCGAGCGTGGGCCGGAGCCCGAGACGACGCCGGTCGTACCCGTGTCCTTCTTCTTCTTCGGGTCGTCCTCTGCGACGACGACCGGCGGGTCCTTCGGCGGCTCGTTCGGATCCAGCGGATCCCTGAGCTCGACGTCCGGCTTCTTCGCAACCGGCTCGGGCTCGACGATGGGGTGAACCGGCGCGGGTTTCGCATCCGGCTCCCCTTCGAGCATGCGTTCCGGCGCCGGGTCGGGAAGCGGTTCGGCGTAGCGCGGCTCGGGGGCGTCGTCGTCGCGACCCAGCAAGAGCCAGATGCAGAGCGCGGCGAGCGCGACCGCGGCGAGGAGTACGGAGAGCGTCCTGCGGTCCACCGGCTACCTCGGATGGAACTGCCAACGGGCGAACTGCTGCGCGTCGCGCAATGCACGACGTTCGGTACCGAGCTGGAAGCGAACGACGACGACGGTCCCGTCCGGCGCGCCGCCGCCCAGCGGAAGGGTCATCTCGAAGCGGAGCAGATCGGCGCTCTCCAACATGCGGAACACGACCTCGCCGCTCGGCTCCCCCCGGCGGGGCGCCGAGCGCTTCACGACATTGACGACGCTCTTGGGCACGGGCTTGCGGGAGATGTAGAAGAGATCGCCGTCGAACGGCATCAGGACCAGGCGCTGTAGATACAAGCCGACGAGGTAGGCGCCGGGCGGCGCGACGCGGCGCGGCATCGACGTCTTGGGCAGATCGAACGGCTTGCCGCCGCTTCCGAACACGCTCGTGATCGGCACGTCCGTGTAGATCATGCCGAAGACGACGGGCACCCGTTTCTCGCTCTCGGCCAGCAGATGATCGGTCTCACGCAGCGCGTGCGTCTTCGTGACACTGAAGCGCGTCGGCTTCGACGTCGTCGTACCGACGGATCGCAGCGTCGCGCCGAGCACCGCGTACGCCTGGTTGGTGACGAAGATCGCGTTCTCCACCGCCGCGCCCGGTTGCACGAGCGCCGTCGCTTCGGCGCCGGCGTAGCTGTCGAGATCGAGCGCGTCGGCGGGCAACGTGCGCGTCGCGGAGAGCAGCGTCTGAAGGTCCGGCAGACGGCTGCGCGCCGGTTCGGCGTAGAGCGCACAGCGGAACCCGGTCCACTCGCGCCGTCGGTTCGGCAGCGGCTCGTCGCCACGCCAGCCGCGGAATGCGGGACGCACCACGAGGCGGTCCTGGTCGGCCGCCGATCCGCCGCGAACCACGACGACCCGTCCCTCTCTCCAGTGCGCCGCCGTGGACTCGGGATACCGTGTGAGCACCGAGCTGGTCCACTCCGACACGTTCCCGAGCGTGTTGTAGATCCCGAAGATCGACACGCCGCCTTCGAGCTGGTCGACGTCGACGGTGAACGGCGCCTCGCCGGGGTTGCGCGCGCCTCCACCGTTCACCCGGGTCGCGAACCCGGTCGCGCGACCGCCCCATGGATACGCCCAGCCGTCCGCGCCGCGTGACGCATATTCCCATTCGAGCTCGGTCGGCAGGTGCTTGCCGGCCCAGTTGGCGAACGCCGCCGCCTCGCGCTGGGAGACGAAGCGCACGGGTTGGTTGGCGGAGCCCACCTCGTAGCGATCGGACGGCCAGTGCCCCGGCGGAGGGCGATCGTAGAAGAGCAACATCGTGCGGCGACGAAGCGCCCGCTTGCGGAACACCTCGAACGTGCGCTCGAAGTCCGGAAGCTTCGTCTCGGGATCGAGCCGCACCGACCCGGGATCCTGCGCGTGCAGCGTCGCGAAGTTCGTTCGGTACAGCTGGTAGACCGTGTGGTCCCAGTCGAGGTTCGCCGGCACGTCGCGCCGGACGAGCTTTTCCGCGACGCGATCGAGCGTCTCATTGCGCTCGCGCACCTCGTACTCGACACGCGACGACTCGATCAGGAAGCGGTGGTACTGCGCGTTGGTCACCTCGTAGCGATCGATGCTGAACGCGCCGACGGCTGCGAGATGCCGCGGCGTCTCCATGAAGAGGCCGCTCGGCACGTTGCGTCCGCCAAGCGCCCCGGCACGTCCTTCGACCCACCGAAGCGGCGTGCCGATCCAGACGTTGCCTTCGGGAATCTCGACGAGCCCGCCGGTCGTGTCGGCCTGCAGCGAGCCGAGCGGTCGATCGCGCAAGCGGTCCGGCTCGGGCTTGACGACATCGGGCTTCGACGTGTTCGTCGGCTGCAGCCGCGGCGTCGGCGTCGCGCCCTCCGGCTGGGGACGATCCTCGCTCTTCTCGGCCTCAACCTCGCTCTCGACGATCAACTGCGGCGGCGGATCCGTATCGACGACGACACCCTCGTCGCCCTTCGGCGTATCGGCCGTCAACGGCTTCAGCACGATCTCGGGCGGCTGTTCCGGCGTGTCGGCGACCAGCGACCTGCCGTCGTCCAGCTCGAATTCGTCCGGAACGGGATCCTCTTCGGGAAACGCCAGGGTCCAGGACCACCACGCGGTGAACCCGATCGCCGCGACGACCACGGCCGACACCGCGATCTTCGCGCCGCTCGCCGATCCCACCTTCGGCGCGACCTTTCCGAGGGCCGGCCCGGACGCGACGACCGACAACACCCCCATCCACCTCGCGCGTCCGCCGTGCCGGCGGTCGAGCTCGCCGCGCAGCTGCGCGAGGCCGCGCTTGACCTGCGTGCGCACCGTTTCGACCGGCAGGCCGAGCTGCTCGGCGACGGCGCGCGGCGGCAGATCTTGCACGAAGCGCAGCAGAATCGCCGAGCGGTACGGCTCCGCCATGTTGACGACCATGTCGAGGATGCGGCTCTGCTCCGCGGCCTGCACGACGGCTTCCGCCACCGACGGCGTTGCCTCGGGCTTCGCGGCGGCCTCCTCGCGCGCGGACCGCCTCGATGCGCTTCGATGATCGCGGCGAACGACGTTGCGCACCACGCCCGACAGCCACGCCTTCACGCTGTGCTTGACCGGTCGTCGGGTCTCGAGTGCCGCGACCATGGCCTCCTGCACGACGTCGTCGGCCGTGGTGTCGTCTCGAACGAGGCTGCGCGCGAGCCGGCGCACACCGTCCATGTGGCTCACGAGCACGTCGCGGTCGATGACGTCGTTGGGGTGCTTCATCGCGTCTGGTGTGGAGTGCCCGTCACACCCGTTTCCGGTTCACTTTTTCTCGGAGGCTTTCGCGTCCTCCGCGGCCAACGCCTTGCGCGCGCGATCGAACGCGCGCAGGTACGTGTCCGTGGCGCCGCCCCACTTCGGTAGCTCGCGCTCCGAGACGAGCAGGGCCTTCTCTCCGGCGCCGGGCGCGGCGCGATCGGGATGCAGCACGAAGTTCCCCGGCGAAACCTGGAAGCCCTCGACCACCGCGATGCCGCGGCTGAAGAGATGGTGGTGCTCCCACTGCTCGATGTCCGGATGCAGCGGACGGTCCTTGGGCTTGTAGCCACGGGTGGTGGCGTCGCCGGCCTGCAGGCCGAACACGACGACCATGTACTCGTTGCAGTACGCGATGAACAGCGGATCGCGATAGAGCTGGGCACGCACCCGGTCGCACTGGCCGCAGGTTTCGTACATCAGCGACAGGAAGATCGGCTTGCGCTCTTCCTGCGCGCGTTCGACGGCGTCGCTGAAGTCGCTCTCGAGCCGCAAGACAGGCGACGCATCTTCGGGCATCGAGGCGCGGTCCGGCTGCGGATCGTCCATCGCGCACCGGAACCCGACACTTCGATCCGCAACCTGCATCGGCTGGACGCACATGTCGCTCACCCGCAGGTTGAGGGGATGCGGCGAGACCCAGGCGCCGCCCTTGATCATGACGGGAAGGCTCTGGTTGTTGCGAATCGTCATGACGCGCTCGTACGCGTTGCCGGCCATGTCCATGACGCCGTAGGGCGACGCGCCGTCGGGCCGCGAGCCGACGGGTAACGTGCCTTTCGCATCGACGCCGCCGAAGTTCGCGCGGGTCGCGTCGGGCGGCGCATCGCCCCACGGATAGATCAGCCCTTTCGGTCCGCCCGCCGCCTTCTCCCACTCCCTGCGCTCGGGAATGCGGCCCCGAACCCACTTCGCGTATTGCAGCGCGCCGTGTCCCGTCGCCATCGTGGCCGGATGCGACTCACGGCCGGGGACGACGCGCCAGCCGTCGGACGGGTGCTCCTTCCCGTCGTTGACCGCGCGCAGGATGTGCGCCCATCGCTTCTCCGCGGGCGGCACCAACAGCGCAGGTCCGTCTTTCGAGAGCGATGTGCGTCCGTTCGGAACGACCGCGTTGAGAAACCGGACGAACTGCGCGTTGGTCACCTCGTGCTTGTCGACGAAGAACGACGCGACGTTGGAGGGCTTCGGATCCTCGGTCGTCCCTTGGGCCTCGTAGGGCCGCTCGAGGAACGGACCGCCGGGAATCCGGATCACGATGGCCTCGTCGATGACGCGATACCACTCCTCCGCGCCGTGCTCGTTGACGCCGACGAAGACCATGCCGTCCACCTTCGGAACGGCGTGCGCGGCGCCCTTGGCGGGCGACTCGTCCGCGCGGGCGGGCGGGGAGACGGCGAGAACGACCACGAGACAAAGGGTGCGATGCATCACGCGGGCAATCGTACCAACCCGTGCTTCCCGACGGTCATCAGCCAAACGGGTATCCTCTGCGCCGCATGCCCGCACCTCTTCCGACCCCGGCCGCCCTGGATCCCGCTTCGGTGCTCGTGGGCGTGCTCGTCGCCTCGACGGCGACTTTCGTCCTCTGGTGGCTGCGCCGGCGCGGCTCGAGGCCGGGAAACGGCGGCGTCTCCCCGTCGCGCCTCGGGCCTTACACGCTCGAGCGCAAGATCGGCGACGGCGGCATGGGCGAGGTGTACCTCGCGCGTCACGCGCAGCTGGCTCGCCCCGCCGCGGTCAAGGCGTTGCGCATGAACGTCGCCGACGAGGAGGCGATCAGCTACTTCGAACAGGAGGTTCAGCTGACGGCGCAGCTTCGCCATCCGAACACCGTCGCGATCTACGACCACGGACGAACGCGTGACGGCCGTTTCTACTACGCGATGGAGTACCTCGCGGGCGCGTCGCTCGAACGGATCATCGCGAAGACGGGGCCGTTCGGAGAGAGCCGCACGATCCACGTGCTGCGTCAGCTCTGCGGCTCGTTGAGCGAGGCGCACGGCGTACGGCTCATCCACCGCGACATCAAGCCGGGCAACTTGATGTTGTGCGTTCGCGGCGGAGTGTACGACTGGCTCAAGGTGCTCGACTTCGGGCTCGTCAAGAACGTGGCCGACGACATCGAGGAGGACATGCCGAAGCACATCAGCGGCACGCCGCATTACATGGCGCCCGAAGCGCTGTCGCCCGCCTTCCGGCACGACGGCCGCCAGGACCTGTACGCCATCGGCGCCGTCGCGTACTTCATGCTCGCCGGGGATCACGTGTTTCGCGGCGAAACGGACATCGAGATCCTGCGCAAGCACATCAAGGACGCGCCGGAGCCGCTGAGCGAGCGCACCGGGCGCGACATCGAGCCCACGCTCGAGCGGTTGGTGATGCAGTGCCTGGAAAAGGTGCCGGACGCGCGGCCGCCGACGGCGGGCGCCGTGTTGCACGCGCTCGAGGCGTGTCCGGACGCCGGCGTGTGGTCGCCGGAGGCGGCGCAGCAGTGGTGGATTCAGAACGAGCCGAAGCTCGACATTCCGGAGCCGCTGCCGCACGCCGAGGCGGCGTCTACATTCTTCGCCTGATCCGGTACCGTGTGGCGCCCGACGGAGACCGACCTGTGGCGAAGAAGTACTGGCTGTTCAAGAGCGAGCCCGACGTGTTCAGCATCGACGACCTGAGGAAGGCGCCGAAGCAGACGACGTACTGGGAGGGCGTTCGCAACTACCAGGCGCGCAATCTGTTGCGCGACGAGATCCAGAAGGGCGACGAGGTCCTCTACTACCACAGCAACGCGAAGCCCATGGGCGTGGCCGGAATCGCCAAGGTGACGCGCGCCGGCTACCCGGACCCCGAGCAGTTCGACAAGAAGTCGAAGTACTACGACGCGAAGTCGAGCAAGGACGACCCGCGCTGGTACGTCGTGGACGTGACGTTCGTGCGCAAGTTCGACGAGGTGGTCGAGCTCTCGGCGCTGAAGGGCGAAAAGAAGCTCGCGAAGATGATGGTCGTTCAGCGCGGCGCGCGGCTGTCGGTGCAGCCCGTGCGCAAGGCCGAGTTCGACCACGTCGTCAAGATGGCGACGTAGGGGCGACCCTCGTGGTCGCCCAACTACGCGTCCTCGGTTGGGCAGCCACAAGGGCTGCCCCTACAGCTTCTGCGCCACGTGGACGTGAACGTGCACGTGATCGTGCACGACACCTCGGCGACCGCGAGGCGATGAACGCTGGCGGATGTAGGGGCGACCCTCGTGGTCGCCCAATTCCGTGCCCCGGTTGGGCAGCCACGAGGGCTGCCCCTACAGGCGCGGCGCAGCCGCGCCGCGCCTACGTCTCCTTCACCTCGAAGTCGGCGTCGATGACGTTCTCGTCGCTCTCGGCCGACGTGGTCTCGGTCCCGGCGTCCGGCACACCGCCCGCGGCGGCGGCCGCTGCGGCGGCGGCAGCCGGATCGGCCGCCTGCGCCTCGGCGTAGACCTTCTTCGCGATCTCCTGCATGGCCGTCATCAGGTCGTTGATGGCCGCCTCGATCGCCGCGGGGTCGTCGCCGTCCTTCACGCTCTCGAGCGCCTTCTTCTTCTCTTCGATGGTGCTCTTGATCGCGTCGTCGGCCTTGTCGCCGTGCTCGCTCAGGAGCTTGTCGACCTCGTGCAGCGCGTGATCAGCCTTGTTGCGCGCCTCGCCGACCTCCTTGAACTTGGCGTCCTCCTCGGCGTGCGACTCGGCTTCCTTGCGCATCTGCTCGACCTCGTCCTTGGAGAGACCCGAGGACGACTCGATCACCACGTTCTGCTCCTTGCCGGTGCCCTTGTCCTTGGCGGACACCTTGAGGATGCCGTTGGCATCGATGTCGAACGTCACCTCGATCTGCGGCATGCCGCGCGGCGCCGGCGGGATTCCGTCGAGGATGAACTTGCCGAGCGTGCGGTTGGCCGAGGCCTGCGGCCGCTCGCCTTGCAGGACGTGCACCTCGACCTGCGGCTGGTTGTCCGCGGCGGTCGAGAACACCTCGTCCTTCTTGGTCGGGATCGTCGTGTTGCGCTCGATGAGCGTGTGCATCATGCCGCCCTGGACCTCGACGCCCAGCGACAGCGGCGTGACGTCGAGCAGGAGCAGGTCCTGCAGCGTCTCGTCGCCCGACAGGATGCCGGCCTGGATCGCGGCGCCGAGCGCGACGCCTTCGTCGGGGTTGACGGTCTTGTTGCCTTCCTTGCCGAAGATCTCCTTGACCACCGTCTGGACGAGCGGGATGCGCGTCGAGCCGCCGACGAGCAGCACCTCGTCGAGCTCGGACGCGGCGATGCCGGCGTCCTCGATCGCCTTCTGGCACGGTCCGCGGACGCGGTCGAGCGTCTCGCTGATGAGCTGCTCGAACTTCGCGCGGGTGATGCTGCGTGTGAGGTGCTTCGGACCGGCGGCGTCGGCCGTGATGAACGGCAGGTTGATGTCGGTCTGCGGCGAGCTCGAGAGGTCGATCTTGGCCTTCTCGCACGCCTCGCGCACGCGGTGCAGCGCCATCGTGTCCTGACGCAGGTCGATACCGTGCTCGCTCTTGAACTCGTCCGCGACGTGGTCGAGCAGGATCTGGTCGAAGTCGTCACCACCGAGGTGCGTGTCGCCGTTGGTCGACTTGACCTCGAAGACGCCCTCGTTGAGCTCGAGGATCGAGATGTCGAACGTGCCGCCGCCCAGGTCGAAGACGGCGATGGTGCCGGTCTCCTTCTTGTTGATGCCGAAGGACAGCGCGGCCGCCGTCGGCTCGTTGAGGATGCGGCGCACGTTGAGGCCGGCGATGACACCGGCGTCCTTCGTCGCCTGGCGCTGGCTGTCGTTGAAGTACGCCGGGACCGTGATCACCGCGTCCTTGACCGGCCCACCGAGGTGGTCTTCCGCGGCCTTCTTGAGGTGCTGGAGGATGATCGCGGAGATCTCCGGGGGCGTGTACGTCTTGCCGCGGATGTCGCACTTCACGAGCTCGTCGGGCGCCCCGACGATGCGGTACGAGACGAGCTTCTCTTCGGACTCCACCTCGTTGTGCCGGCGGCCCATGAAGCGCTTGATGCTGTAGACCGTGTTCTCGGGGTTCGTCACGGCCTGACGGCGCGCCGCCTGCCCCACCAACCGCTCGCCGCCCTCGGTGAACGCGACGACGCTGGGGGTGATGCGATGGCCGTCCTGATTGACGATCACGCGCGGCTCGCCGCCTTCCATCACGGCGACGACGCTGTTGGTCGTTCCGAGGTCGATACCAATGATCCGTTCGGCCATTTCGGCTCCTTTTTCTTCAAAAACCACCGTCCGAACCCTGTTCGGAGACCGGCCCTGCGACGTTCGATGCGACCGCGGACGTGCCGATTCGGCAGGGTCCGTCAGTCCGACCTTGCCGATTCGACACCCTTCGGGCGCCTCGACAGGCCGAAGGCCTTGATTTTCCGGTACAGCGTTCGGGTGCTGATGCCCAGCATCTGCGAAGCGCGTTCCCGATTGCCGCCGACGTCGCGCAAAGTGTTCGATATCAGCGCGCGTTCGACGTCTTCCAGTACGAGCCCGGAGAGACTACGCAAGCTCTCCGGCCGCTCCTCGCTCGGCTTCACGTAGGCCGGAATCTGCTCGGCGGTGAGCAGCGGACCGCGCGACATCAAGACCATGCTCTCGATCGCGTTCTTGAGCTCCCGGACGTTCCCCGGCCAGCCGTAGCTCATGAGCCGGTCCATGGCGTCGGGTCCGAAGTTGCGCGCAGGCTTGCGGTGCTTCTCCGCGGCCTCGGCGAGGAAATGCTCCGCGAGCATCGGCAGGTCGGCCAGGCGCTCGCGCAACGGAGGCAGGTCGATCTGCACGACACGCAGTCGGAAGCTCAGGTCCTCGCGGAAGCGCTTCTCGGCGACCATGGCGTCCAGGTCCTGGTTGGTCGCGGCGATCACGCGCACGTCCACCTGCAGCGGGTCGTTCGAGCCGACGCGCACGATCTCGCCGGACTCGAGCGCGCGCAGCAGGTGCGCTTGCGTGGCGAGAGGCATGTCGCCGATCTCGTCGAGGAACAGCGTCCCGCCGTGCGCGGCTTCGAAGCGCCCCTTGCGCTGCGCGCTGGCGCCCGTAAACGCGCCTTCCTCGTGTCCGAAGAGCTCGCTTTCGAGCACGCCTTCGGCCAGGGCCGCGCAGTTGAGGGGCACGAACGGCTTGCCGCGACGCGGGCCGGCGCGGTGCAGCGCCTGGGCGACGAGCTCCTTGCCGGTGCCGGACTCGCCGCGAATGAGGATCGTGGCGTCCGTCTCGACGACCTGGTTCATCACGTCGAAGATGCGCTGCATGGCCTGCGTCTGACCGAGGATGCCGGGGAAGGCGAAGGACTTGTCGAGCGTGACTTGCAGCTCGCGGTTCTCGACCTCGAGCGCGATGCGCTCGGCGGCCGACCGGACGGTCTCGCGCAGGATGTCCACGTCCAGCGGCTTCTGGAGGTAGTGCAGCGCGCCGGCGCGCATGGCCGCGACGGCCCCGTCGACCGTTCCGTAGCCCGTGACGACCACGCACTGGGGCACGGCATGGTCGCCGCGCAGGGCGCCGCAGCGCTCGACGATCTCCAGGCCGTCGGCGTCCTGGAGGCGCAGGTCCGTGACGACGAGGTCGATACCCGGCTTCTCGAGGGCCTCGATCCCGGCGGCGGCGCTGGTTGCGAGGGCGACGCGGTGGCCCTCGGACTCGAGGACGTCGGCGATGACCTCGCCGTGGGCCTCGTCGTCCTCGACGACCAGGATCTTCAAACGTGCGGTGGGTGCAGTGGACATTGCTGCCAATGTGTCACGACATCCTGGCAGGTCCACCGGGGAAGGGGCAGAAATCAGGCGTTGCAGCGCTGCGTGCCCATTCTTGGGGGCCCCCCAAACGAACATCGCGCGACGGGGCCTCGGGGATACGCCTAGGCCCGCAGCAGGAGCTGCAAACCCATCGCGATGCGGGGCAGGTAGCTCTGATCGCCGCTCAGCCGCCCCTGAAGCGACCAGCCGGCGGCCGCGTCGGCCATGCGCAGCCGCCCCGCCTGCACGTGGCCGAGCCCGTCGAGCGTCCACGCCAGCGACAGGTGCTTGTCCCCCACGTCGAGCGTCCAGTCGACCGGCTGCTCGAAGTCGTGATACTGGCGCTCGATCTGCGCCAGCAGCTCCCCCAGCTGGGCCTGCGAGGGCCACACGGTGAAACCGCCCCGCACCGCGGTCTGCTTGTAGAGCGCGCGCATGCGGATCCCGTCCTCGAGCATCTCCACGCTCAGGGTCAGACCGAACACTTCGAGTGCCTGGGGGCCGCCGTTCACGCGTCGTCCTCGCCACGCGGCGGACCGGCCAACGGCAGACGCAGCACGAAGTTCGTCCCCTTGCCCTCGTCGGTCTCGAACGAGAGGTCTCCGCCATGCTCCTCGGCGATCCGGCGCGCCGTCGGCAGGCCGAGCCCGCTGCCCGTTCGCCGGCGGCTGTAGTACACCTCCCACACCTTCTCGCGGGCGTCCTTGGGAATGCCCGGCCCCGTGTCGATGACGTCCACGCGCGCGAAATCGCCGTCCAGTCGCGTTCGGACGATCAACTGCCGCTCCGCTCCCTCGTCGTCGTTCGTCTCCATCGCCTGGATCGCGTTGAGGAACAGGTTGAGCACCGCCTGCTTCACCAGCCGCTCGTCGAGCGGCATGATCGGCAGCTTGCGGTCGGGGTAGAAGGCCAGCTCCACGCCCGCGCGCGCGCACTCCGGGAGGATGAACCCGGTCAACTCCTCCAGCACCCGGTTCAGGTCCACGTTGGCCAGGTTCAGGCGCCGAATTCCGGCGTACCGCATGAAGTCGTCGAGGATCGCCTCGAGCCGCTTCACCTCGTCGAGCAACGTGTGGATGCGCCGCGCCGTCTTGCGCTCGCGGGCGTCCCCCTCCCCCTGCGGCCACGCCTCCCGCAGCAGCTGCAACGTCACGTTCATGGTGGAGAGCGGGTTGCGAATCTCGTGCACCAGCCCGCCGGCAACCGCGCCGAGGAACTGAAGTCCCTTTGGTGTCGGGGCATCGCGCGAGCGGTCGTCCATGGCGCACAAGGCTACCGCACCCGCTTCGTCCCGCGCCGAATGCACCCGGTGCCGCCATCTCTGAGTGCGGGGGAAAGCGGAGGTATCCTCCGCCCCCATGGGAACGGAAGTGCTACGTGTACTGGACCGAGGCGCGCTCGACGAAGAGCTTGCGCGCGCCGGCGCCATCCTGCGCAGAGGCGGCCTCGTTGCGTTCCCGACCGAGACCGTCTACGGCGTCGCGGTCTCCGCCGAGCTTCCGGATGCGGTCGAACGTCTGTACGAGCTCAAGGGTCGTCCGCGCAACAAGCCGATGACGATGATGGTCGCGAGCACGACACCTGTGCGCGACCGCTGCCCGAACATCCCCCGCGCCGCTGTCGACCTCATGAAGCGTTTCTGGCCCGGTCCGCTCACGCTCGTGCTTCCCGATCGCGCGGGCGGCCTCGCCGGGTTCCGACTGCCTTCGCATCCGCTGGCGCGCGGCCTCGTGCGTGCGGCCGGTGTGCCGCTCTACGTTCCAAGCGCCAACATCTCCGGCAACCCTTCGCCCACAACCGCGGACGACGTGCTGCGTGACTTCCCGAGCGAGCTCGACATGGTCATCGACGGCGGACCGGCGGAAGGCGGCGTCGCCAGCACGGTCGTCAAGATCGTCGGTGACGACGTCACCGTGCTGCGCGAAGGCGGCATCCCCGAGTGGCGGGTGCGCGCGCCGCGGTGGGCGAACATCCTCTTCGTTTGCAAGGGCAACACCGACCGCAGCCCGCTCGTCGCCGCCGTTCTTCGCCGCCGGCTCGCCATGCAGATCGGCTGCCGCGAGAACGAGCTCGAGAAACGCGGCTTCATCGTCTCGAGCGCCGGTGTCGCCGCCGAACCGAACCGGCGCGCCTCGCGCAAGGCGCGCCGCGTCGCGAACGAGATGTTCGATCCGCCGCTCGATCTGGAAGCGCACCGCTCGCAGAAGCTCTCGGAGGATCTCGTCGAGCAGTCCTCGCGGATCTTCTGCATGGAGCGCGAGCAGCGGGAACAGATCCTGGCGTTCTTCCCCCATCGCGAGCGCGACGTGTTCCTGCTCGACCCGGAAGGCGGCGACATCGCCGATCCCGCCGGCGGGCCGTATCCTGAGTACCGCAAGCTGGCGCGCCGGCTCGACGCGGCGGCAACGATCATCGCGGGGAGCCTCGTGCAATGAAGATCGCAATCGGATCCGACCACGCCGCGATCGACGAACGTATCGCGTTGATCGAGCACCTGCGCGGCAACGGACACGATGTGAACGACTTCGGCTGTCCGCCCGGCGGCGCCGTCGACTACCCGGACGTTGCCGCCGACGTCGCCCGCGCCGTCGCGTCGGGCGACGCGGAACGCGGCTTCGTCCTCTGCGGCACCGGCATCGGCGTCTGCATGGCCGCCAACAAGGTGCACGGCATCCGCGCCGCGACGCTCCACAACGAGTACACCGCGGAGATGACGCGTCGCCACAACGACGCCAACGTCGCCTGCATGGGTGCGCGCACGTTCTCCGCGACTGCGATGCAGCGCATGGCCGACTTGTTCCTGGACACGCCGTTCGACGGCGGCCGGCACGAGGGCCGCGTCGCGAAGATCATGGCGATCGAGGACGCAACGGTCACGCCGTAGCCGCCGTGGACGACGAACGCTTCGAAGTGAGCATTCGCGCGACGGGCTTCGTCCGTCTCTCACCGCCGCGCGTCTCGTCGAGCACACCCCCCGTTCTGGTCGCGATTCACGGGTACGGGCAGCCGCCGGAACAGATGCTCGCGTTCGCACGCAGCGTGGCATCGGACGAAGCCGTCGTCATCGCGCCGGAGGGGCCGTCCACGTTCTACCGGCGCGCGCGAACGCCGGGCGGTGCGGCAAAGGGCGGCATCGGCTGCGGCTGGGTCGCCGACCCGAACCGCGAGGCGACCGATCGCCGCAACGACGCGCTGATCGACGCCGCGCTCGAACAGGTGGCGGCGCAATACGAAACGCGTCCCGAGACGACCTACCTACTCGGCTACAGCCAGGGCGTCGGCGTGGCGTGCCACTTCCTCGCGCTTCACCCCGATCGCGCCGCCGGCGTCGTCGGGCTGGCGGGGGGCATTCCCGCGACGTTTCGGCCCACGCTCTCGTCGTGCAGGGACAAGCCCGTGTACTGGGTCACGGGGACGCGCGACGCGTCGTATCCGCCCGCGTACACCAGCGAGGTGGAAGCCGCTTGGCGCGAAGCCGGCGCGTTGCTCGAGACGCTGCATCTCGACGAGGGCCACGACCTGCTCGAGCGCGCATCGTCACCCGTGCGAGCTTGGCTGCGAGCACGGCTCGCGGAGTAGAGGCTGCGCAGGCCTACGCTTCCTTGACGGCCTCGATGATCTCGACGAAGGCCTTCTTGGCGTCGTTGAAGAACATGAGGCAGTTGTCCATCGCGAACAGCGGGTTCGGAATGCCCGCGAAACCCGGGCTCAGCGATCGCTTGATGACGATGCACGTGCGCGCCTTGTCGACGTCGATGATCGGCATGCCTGCGATCGGGCTGTTCGGATCGGTGCGCGCGACGGGGTTCACCACGTCGTTGGCGCCCACGACGATGCAGACGTCCACCGTCTCGATCGTCGCGTTCGTTTCGTCCATCTCCTTGAGCTCGTCGTACGGCACGTTCGCCTCGGCCAGCAACACGTTCATGTGCCCCGGCATGCGCCCCGCGACCGGGTGCACCGAATACTCGACCTCGCAGCCGAACTTCGACTCCAGGAGGTTGGCGAGATCGCGCACGGCGTGCTGCGCTTGGGCCACCGCCATGCCGTAGCCGGGCACGATGACCACGCGTTGCGCGGTCTCGAGCAACATGGCGATCTCGTCGGCACTCGTGGACTTGACGGTCTTGTAGACCTCGTCCGCGTCCGGCGTGTCGGCGGTCGGCCCCATCGCCGCGAACATCACGTTGGCCAACGAGCGGTTCATCGCCTTGCACATGATCTTCGTCAGGATCAATCCCGACGCACCCACCAGCGCGCCGGAGATGATCAACGCGTTGTTGTTGATCACGAAGCCGGTCGCCGACGCGGCGATGCCGGAGTAGCTGTTCAAGAGCGCGATGACGACGGGCATGTCGGCGCCGCCGATCGAGAACGTGAGGCACACGCCCAGCACGCCCGCGACGGCCACCAGCGCCCAGAACATCTGTTGGTTGTCGGGACCGATGACCGACGTGTCCTCGGCATGGACGACGACGAGCACGGCCAGGGTCAGCGCGGCGATCAGCGAGGCCAGCTTCATCGCGTTGAGGCCGGGGAAGGTGTCCTTCTTCGACATCATCACGCCGGCCATGACCACGGCGGAGGCGATGCAGACGAGCGTCCAGGGCGCGAAGCCGTTGGCCGCGGCGTAGACGACCGCGGCGGCGATCAGCAGCGCGTTGAAGCCGTATTTGACGACGCGCTGCCAGGTGTAGAGCTTCCACTTGACCGCGAGGAACTCGGCGAGCTTGCCGAAGGCGACGTAGCTTCCGAACACGGTCACGGATCCGATGAGCGCCGAGAGAACCGTGGCCACCTTCATCTGACCGGGGCTGTCGATCGCGGCGTAGTCGGTGGAGACGGCCTCCACGACGGCGGCGGCCGCGACGAGCACGGAGGCCGCGCCGCCGAAGCCGTTGAACAACCCCACCATCTCCGGCATGGCGGTCATCTTGACCCGCAGCGCCGCGACGGCGCCGATCAGCGCGCCGGCAGCCAGACCGATCAGGATGTAGTCCCAACCGATGCCTGATCCGCCGTACTTCTGCCACTCGGGGCTGAGCAGCGTGGCGACGACGGCGATGAGCATGCCGAGCGCGCCGGCGCGGTTGCCGCGAACGGCCGTGCGCGGATGCGCCATCCACTTCAGGTCGAAGATGAACAGGATCGCGGCGACGAGGTACGCGATGTTGACGATGTTCTGGGAAAGCATGTCGACGCCTACTTCTTCTGGAACATCTTCAGCATGCGGCCGGTGACGAGGAAGCCGCCGACCACGTTGATGGTGGCGAAGATGAGCGCCACCATGCCCAGCACCCTGGCCAACGCCGGATAGCTGTCACCCAACATGCCGGCCGCGAGGAGCGCGCCGATGATGGTGATGCCGCTGATCGCGTTCGATCCGGACATCAGCGGCGTGTGCAGCGTCGGCGGCACCTTCGTGATGATCTCGAAGCCGACGAAGATCGCCAGGACGAAGATCGTCAGAAGCAAGATGAGGAGTTCCATCAGGCCTGCCCTCCTACGCTCGCAGCCAGCGCGCTCTTCACCGCTTCGTGAACGACCTCGCCGTTCTTCGTCATCCACGTGCCGGCGATGATGTCGTCTTCCTGTTCGAGGTCCCACTCGTTCTTGCGCTCCCGGTCCTTGGAGAGCATGTTCGAGAGGAAGTTGAAGATGTTCTTCGAGTACATCTGCGAAGCGTGGAACGGGAGCGTCGAGGGCACGTTCGAGGGCCCCAGGATCGTGACCCCGTGCGCCTGCACGACCTCGTCGACCTTCGTCAGCTCGCAGTTGCCGCCACGCTCGGCCGCGAGGTCGACGATCACCGAGCCGGGCGCCATGCCTCGGACCATCTCCTCGGTGACGAGGATCGGTGCCTTCTTGCCGGGGACCGCCGCCGTCGTGATGACGACGTCGTTCTCCGCGACGACCCGGATCATCAGCTCGCGCTGCTTGCGATAGAACGCCTCGTCCATCTCGCGCGCGTAGCCGCCTTCGCCCTCGCCGCTCTCGAGCTCCATCTCGACGAACTTGCCGCCGAGACTCTCGACCTCTTCCTTCACGGCCGGGCGAACGTCGTACGCGCTAACGATCGCGCCCAGGCGCTTGGCCGTCGCGATCGCCTGCAGGCCCGCCACGCCCACGCCGACGACGAACACCTTCGCCGGGGCGACGGTGCCGGCGGCCGTCATGAACATCGGGAAGAACTTGGGCAGGCGGTCGGCGGCCCACAGGACGGCGCGGTAGCCGGCGACCGTCGCCATCGACGACAGGATGTCCATCGCCTGTGCGCGCGTCGTTCGGGGGATCAGCTCGAGGCCGAAGGCGTTGACCTTCTTGGTCGCGAGCTCCTCGACGAGGTCCGGCCGCGAAAGGGGCTCGGCGGCGCCGACTAGGACCTGTCCCTCCTTCATCAGCGCCAGGTCGGCCTTGCCCTCGTCGGGATTCGCGCTGTACAGACGCACCTGCGCGATGATGTCGGCCTTTTGGAAGACGGCCTCTCGCGACGGCAGGATCTCGGCGCCCTTCGCTTCGTAGACGGCGTCGGGATAGCCGGCCTCGAGACCCGCGCCGCTCTCGACGACGACCTCGAAGCCCTTCTTCTTGAACGGCGATAGGTGGTCGGGAACGACGCCCACGCGCCGCTCACCCGGAAACGTCTCCTTGACGACGCCGACGATCATGTGGGAACGCCCTCCCTCACCTGCCAGGGCCTGGTTTCTACTCCGGCCCCGCCGCCGGACCCAGGGATTGCAGGCGTCCTGAAGTGGGTGTTTTCGCGCTGGTTCAGGGCTTTGGGACGAGATCCGAGGCGGTCGGCGGCCGGCCCGGCCGTCGATGAGACGATGTTCGCCGCGCGCTCCTACGGACAGTTGAAGCGCTTCTTGACCGCTTCGTAGATCGGACGGCGCTCGGACGCCGGCGCGGCGTGGTCGTAGTCCTCGAGCACGTCGTCCGCGCGCGTGAACAAGCGCGTCACCGCCTCCTTGCGAACCCCCACCTCGCGGTGCATCAGCATCTCGACCAACAAGCAGTCGAACCGCTGTTTCGTGTCCTGCGCCGCCGCCTTGGCGAGCGCCAACGCCACATCCGGTGACGAGCGTGCATACAATTGGTCGACGTCGTCCATGTAGCGGTGAAGCAGGTTCGCGTCCGCCACCTCGCGCAGCGCCGCCGCGCACGCGGCGTCGTCCGGCTCGCGCAACAGATCGCGAAGCGTCACGTCCGCCGCGTCGAGTTGCGCGAGCATCACCGCCTTGAGCGCGCGGTACGCCACGTCCGGCCCCGGCGGGAGCCCGCGCACGGACCCGGCCGCCGCGTCACGTACGCCCTCGCGCAGCGCCGCCTGCACGAAGACGCGCCCGCGCCCGCGAATCGCCTCGAACCGCGATGCGCTCTCCCAGGCGTGCTGCAGCGCCTCCCACTCGCTCTTCACCGGTGCGAGGCCCTCCTCGCGGCACGGCGCGGCGTCGGCGAAGAACGCCTTCCAACGCGGCGGCACGGCGCGCGAACCGCCGTCGACGTACGACTGGACGGCGTCCGTCAGGTCCTTCAACGGATGAGGCCCCGTCTTCGGCGGCGGCAGCACGTTCGTCACACGCCGAAGAACCGCGAGGGCCTCGTCGCAGCGGCCCAGCATCAAGAGGGTGCGCGCGTGCAGCTGCGCGGCGACGTGGATGTCCGTGGCTTCGGGCTCCGGGTCCGGCAGCAAGGGCGGCAGGATGCGTCGCGCGAGCCCCTCCGCCTGCCGCAGCCAGCGCTCGCGCTCCCCCGTCTCGCCGCGACGTTTGGCAAGGTTCGCTGCGAGCAATGCCATCTCGATGCGAATGTATGCCGCGGAGCGCAGCGCGGTCACGCGGCGCCGCTTCAACACGCGGTCTCCCGGCACCGACACGGTGGCCTCGAGATAGCGCTCGGCCGCCGTGTCGTAGTCCTGCAGGATCCCCGCGAGACGGTCGGCGCGCGCCTGCGGCGCGAGCGAGCGCGCGCCCACGGCCATGTACTCCGCGCGCGCCTGATGGCCGCGCGCCTCGAGCCCGAGCTTCGTGCCGCGACGGAACGGCGGATCCCCTTCCGGCGGCCACCACGCGAGATCCGTCGGCACCTTGGTCGGCTCCACGAGATTCCAGAGCCACCCCAGCGTGTCGGTGAGATAGCGCGTGTTGAGCGACGCGCGCGGCGTCGGCTGGAACTCGGGATACGGATCGCGGTCGCGCACCGGCCGCCCGGCATACCTGTCGTCCGGAAGCGGCGGCGCGGCGAGCACGTCCGCGCCCCGCGCCACGAAGCCCGACGCGAACATCCACGGCGTCGTGAACCCCGCCTCCACCAGATCGGCGCGCACGTCCGGCGCTTCCATGCGCGCCGCGAGCGTCGCCGCGTCGGGCTGCGCCGTTCCCTTGCGGCCGATGAGCGCCGTGGACTGCTCGAAGAACCAGAGCGAGCCCTCCGGAAACACCTCGAAGAAGGTGCGCACGAACGCGGCGTACAGATCCGCCTGCATCGCGTGCACCGGCACCCACTGGCAGACGACGCCGCCTTCGCGCATCCGCGACTTCGCCAGTTCGTAGAACTCCTTCGTGTAGAAGGGCAAGCCGGCCGGGCTGTAGGGCATCAGCGGCTCGAGCGTGATGATGTCGAGGTCGGCCTCGTGCAGCAGCAACGCGTTGCGCCCGTCGTCCAGCACCTTGACCGTGCGCGGGTCGCGAAGCACGTAGCGATTCGCCTCGCCGAAGTAGTCGGCCAGCTCCAGCACGGCAGGGCTGACCTCGACGACCTCCATGCGCTTCACGGATTCGTGTCGCGCGACCGCGCCCGCCGTGGTGCCCGTGCCGAAGGCGATGACCATCGCGTTCTCCGCGCGGTCGGACAACAGCGCGGGCAGGTGCCCGAGCATGCGCATGTAGCGGTAGTAGCGACCGGTCGCCGCGGCCGCAAAGTCGTCGGTGTAGAGATAGCGCTCGCCCGTGCGGGTCTCGACGACGCTGGCGGTCGTGACGGCGTCGGTCGCGGTGTCGACCAACCTGCGATCGGGCCGGTCGTGCAGCACCACGCTGGCTTCGACGAGGTCGCGCGTGCTCGTGCCGGTCGCGTTGGTGATGTGCACCAGCGCGGCCGCGACGACCACGCCGACCCACGCAACCGCCGACGACAACGCGCTGCGCTGCTCGTCGCGCAAGCGCGGAACGACCACGCAGAGGACGATGCCCGCTGCGAGCGTGAGAACCGTGACCGCCTCCCACGCGCCCAACACGCCAAGCCACGGCACGATGCCGAAGGTCATGACGAGCGGCGCCGTCACGCTGCCGAGCGCGTTGCCCAGGTAGGTACGGCCCACCGCGATGGCCGGGTCGGCGCCGCGAAGCTCCGTGAAGCGCACGCACAGCGAGAACGTCGGCCCCATCAGCAGTGCCGGCACGAACAGCAGCAACGCGGATCCCAGGAGCGAGCTCTGCCGCAGGGCCGCGTTGATCTGCGCCTGGGTCCCCGCCCCCGCGTACGCGCTCGCCTTGATGTCGCGCATCACGTCTTCGAGGTTCGGCACGATGCCGAACAGCGCGATCACGAGCACGACGCCGTCGACGAGCAGAAGTACGCCCAGCAGGCGCCGCGGTCGCTGCGTGCGCGCCATCCAGGGGCCGAGCACGAGGCTGCCGATGCCGAGGCCGGCGATGAACACCCCCAGCATCGCGGTGAACGTGACGGTGAAGCCCTCGACGAAGAACACGAGGATGCGGAAGCCCAGCACCTCGATCGACAGACCGATGAACCCACAGACGAACGCGAGCCAGAGCGCTTCCTTCGAAACCGCCGACACCGAAGATGCCGCGTCGGACCCGACCGAACGGGCAGGGCCGCGCGCCGCCACGGACAAGGCGAGCACGCCGATGACGACGCCGGCGCCGGCCGCCACGCGCAGCACGCCGTCGATGCCGAACGCCTCGATGCCGCTGAACCCCGTCCAGAGACACCCCAGCACCGCGCCGACGGTGTTGACGCCGTAGAGCCACGCGGTGCCGCGGCCGGCGCCGCCGCGTGCCTGCACCCAGTGACGCACCATCGCGGGCAACGTCGCGCCGAGCAGAAACGCGGCCGGCGCCACGACGATCGTGGCGACGACGATGCGCAGGACCAGGCGAACGACCTCGCCCGTTCCGGTCGCGATCGAAACGTACGGGGTCTCGAGCAGCGAGATCAACGGGAGGGACAAGAGCGCCAGCGCGGCGGCGGCGATCTCGAAGATGCCGTACAACCGCAGCGGCCGTTCGCTGCGTTCGGCCTGGACGCCGCCCCAGCGCGCGCCGAGCCCGAGGGCGCCGACGAAGACGCCGAGCACGATCGCCGATGCGGTCGCGGTCGATCCGAGCAGCAGCAGGAGCGCGCGGCTCCAGGCGACCTCGTACGCCAACCCCACGGCGCCGGACGCGAAGAACGCGGACACGAGAAAAGCCCGGGACCCGGTTCCAATGCTGACGTCGGGTCTCGGGCTCATCGATCGAACCCTAGCTAGATGCCGTGCGGCGGGAAAGACCTAGGCCGAAACCCGTCCGTTCTGGTCCTCGTGTTCCGTTCCTAAGAGGTGCTCCTGCAGTCGAGCCATCGGGGCGAAGCCAGCGCGTAGGCATCTGCGACGACTCGTGGGCTGCCACTCGAGGAGCAGATGCCAAAGCGATGGCGAGCATCCGGTGGGGCGACTAGTTGCCGGCGAGCATCTCCATGGCTTTATGCGCGAGGCGGATGGTCTTCAGGCGCTCACGGCTCTTCCGGCGCTTGCGCTCGCTCGGCTTCTCGTAGTAGGCGTGCCGCTTGAGCTCGCGGGTGATGCCCTCGTTGTTGCAGAGCTTGCGCAGACGGCGCAGCGTCTTCTCCAACGGTTCGTTGGCCTTCGCCTGGACTCGTACGGCCATGAAGTGATCTCTCCTGGGGGTCGCGGCCCCGTTCTCGGTCCTGTGCCCGAAACGAGTGCCGAACGGGAAAGAGTACGCCCGCGCCGGGTCGGGTCAAGAAGCACGCCGCCCTACGCTCCCGATCTGCCGCCGGGCGCCGGACCCGCCGGCGCGATGTGACAGAACGGTGAAACGAAAACCGGGTTCTCCCGGGTTTCGGACACGAACACCGGTTTGCCGCCCAGGCCCAAGGAAAGAGTGTCCACGGGGGAAACGTCCAAGAACCCGGCGCCTTACATCCGTTCGGAGGGCGACTGACAGGGGTTGGCCCCCGATTTCCGGCCCCTGACAATCCTCCACGGAGCGTAGGAGAGGCCTGATTTCAGGCCGATATACAGACAGGCAGAAGGCGGGACGGTTGGGGCCGTCCCATCGGTGCTCGAGCCGCGGCGGGCGCGGCCATCGGGCAGGAGAGACGGTGAGACGATGCGTACATCGAACAAGACGAAGTGGCGGCTCCTGGGTCTGGTCGTCGCGTGCACCGTAGCGGCCGTTCTGCTGCTGACGCCGGGCGCGCTGCTGCCCACCGACGACGGCGACGTGAACGCCGATGATCCCACGGTCAAGATCGCCCTCCAGGAGAGCGTGCAGGTCGAGGACTTCCTGAAGGCGGTCGGCAAGGTCACGGAAACCCCGCTGGTCTGGGACCCCCAGGACAAGCAGATCCGCGGCAAGGAGATCATCGGCGCGCTGAACCTCGAGGCGCCGAAGAGCCAGCTGTTCTCGGTCGTGCGCGCGCTTCTGACCTTCTACGAGCTCGTCATGATCCCGGTCGGCCCCGAGGACTATCAGGTCCAGCTCGTCATGGACGCCCGCCGCACGACGTCGATCCTCAAGCTCAAGGCCACCTACGTGGAGCTCTCCGACGAAAACGTCAACTCCTTCAAGAACGCGGACGGCATGTACATCACGACGACGATCCGCGTCGAGAACATGAGCGACCTGCGCAACGCCCGCAACGCGCTCACCCGCGTCGTCACCGGCCAGAACATCGGCAACGTGACCGAGGTGCCGGACGCCAAGGCGTTCGTGATCACCGACTTCGCCCCCAACGTCGTCGCGATCTACAACCTGCTCAAGTCCATGGACGTCAAGCCGGAGGGCAAGGAGGTCACCTCCGAGTACATCCTGCTGGAGCACGCGACCTCGGACGAGATCGAGCCGATCCTCACGGACCTCTTCACGGGCCGCGACCGCGTCGCCGGCGGCGCCCGCCCCACGCCGCGCGGCAACCAGCCGAGCAGCTCCGTCCAGGAAGACCCGGAGCCGCGCATCATCTCCGACGTGCGCACGAACCAGATCATCGTCTACGGCACGCGCCAGGACATCGCCGAGATCCGCAAGGTCGTCGATCACCTGGACGTCCCGATCTACATCCGCACCTCGATCGTGCACGTCATCCGCCTCAAGAACCTCGAAGCGGAGGAGACGGCCGAGGTGATCAGCTCGCTGATCGAGGCCACGAGCCTGTTCGGCTCGGCGAGCGGCACCGGCGGCGCCGGCGCGAACAACCGCCCCGGCGGCCGGCCGACCCCGCGCGGCGGCGACGGCGGTGACGTCCGCGACGAAGAGAAGCCCGCGGTCGTGGCCGACATCAAGAGCAACAGCCTGATCATCGCGGCCACCGAACGGCAGTTCGAGCAGATCAAGCGCATCATCGAAGAGATCGACATCAAGAAGTCGCAGGTGCTGATCGAGGCGGCGCTCATCGAGCTGTCCTTGGACGACGCCTACCGGCTGTCCGTCGAGCTGGGCCTCGCCGACCCGAACGGCCTGGTCAACAACGACGAGGTCTCCGGCTTCGGCGGCACGCAGTACGGCCTGACCACGTTCGCGGACAAGGACGGCGACACGTTCTTCACGGATCGCATCCCGCCCTTCGTGGACAGCGACGCCAACGATCCCCCCACCGGCCTGGTGGGCGGCATCTTCGCGTTCGGCCAGGTCCCGCTGATCTTCAACGTGCTGAACACGATCAGCCGCACCCGCATCCTCCAGCTGCCGAGCATCGTCACGGCGGACAACGAGGAAGCGTTCATCGAGGTCAAGGACCAGCAGTCGACGACGCAGAGCACGACGACCACCGGCGGCACGACCACAGGCGGGTTCGGCGGGTTCGAGGAAGCGGGCACGACGCTGCGCATCTCGCCCCACATCGCCGACGACCTGCACCTGCTGCTCAACATCGAGCTCGAGGTCTCGGCCTTCGCCGGCGAGCCGCGCCAGGTGGGTCCGAGCACGGTCATCCCGGCCGACAAGATCACGCGCCGTCTCTCGACGGTCGTCACCTGCCCCGACCGCCACACGGTGGTCCTGGGCGGTCTGATGGGCCGCAACCAGCAGAGCACGGTCGACCGCACGCCCATCCTCGCGGACCTGCCCCTGCTCGGTGAGCTCTTCCAGAGCACCAGCAAGAGCGACCGCGAGACCAGCCTCTTCTTGTTCGTGACCCCGACGATCATGACGGGCGACGCCGCCGGCTTCGACACGTACGACGAGGAAAGCTGCAAGCGCAAGCAGAAGGCCGACGAGTTGATCGGCACCACGGAGATCTACAACTCGAACTTCGTGGGCTGCGACACCGCGGATCCGGCGTCCGGGCGCTTCGGCCCGTGTCGGCCGGGCGCCGTGCGCGGCTCGGGCAGCGCCTCGGACCGCCTCGAGCGGATCGGCGCTCTGGAGTACACGCGCTTCCACAACGTGAGCAAGCAGCGTCTCGAGGCCGAGAAGGCCGCCCGCAAGGCTGCGCTCACCCGCGGGAAGTAACCGCTCCGCTCGAATCGCACGACGAGGCCTGCGAGCCCCCGCACCGGATGCTGGTCGGGGCTTTGACGGCCAGTAGGATGTCCACGTGGAAAATCCGCTGATCCGTACGCTACGCAAGCAGAACCTACTGACCGACGAGCAGCTCGAGCAGGCGCTGGAGTCCGAGCGCGAGACCGGCTGGGCGCTGGACAAGGTCCTGCTCTCGAAAGGCTTCCTGTCCGAGCACGACCTGCTGAAGGCCATGTCCGAGGGCCTGGCCATGCCCTACGAGGAAAACCTCAACCAGCGGGCCGTGCCGGCGGCGTTCGTGGACAAGATCCCCGTCCAGTTCGCGCGCAACTACTACCTCGTCGGCATCGAGCAGTCCAACGGCACGATGAAGGTCGCGACGGCGTCGCCCTTCGACGCGTATCCGATGGACGACCTGGCCTCCATGCTCGACCTCGAGCTCGATCCGGTCCTGGCGCCGCGCACCGAGATCACGAGCCTCATCAACAAGGCGTACAAAAACAAGCAGGACATCGTCGAGGAGTCGATGGGCGACTTCGACGACGAGGACCTCGAGTCGCTCGCGGAGGTCGTGGACACGTCGGAGGACATCCTCGACGTGGCCAACAAGGCCCCGATCATCAAGCTCGTCAACATGCTGTTCTTCCAGGCGCTGAAGATGCGCGCCTCGGACATCCACCTACAGCCGTTCGAGGACCGGATGCAGGTCCGGTACCGCATCGACGGCGTGCTGTACGACATGGAGGCGATCCCGAAGAAGGTGCAGGACGCCGTGACCAGCCGCATCAAGGTCATGGGCGAGCTGGACATCGCCGAGCGCCGCCTCCCCCAGGACGGCCGCGCATCGCTGCGGCTCGGCGACGCCGAGGTCGACGTGCGTATCTCCAGCGTGCCGACCAACAACGGCGAGCGCATCGTCATGCGTCTTCTCGACAAGACGGCCCGGCTGTACGCGCTCGAAGAGATCGGGCTCATGGACGACAACCTGGAGATGATCGACCGGTTCATCCACTACAACCACGGCATCATCTTCGTCTCGGGTCCGACCGGCTCGGGTAAGACCACGACACTCTACTCGGCGCTCACCCGCATCAACTCGGTGCGCATGAACGTCATGACCATCGAGGATCCGATCGAGTACCACCTCGACGCGATCAGCCAGATCCAGGTGAACGAGAAGAAGGGGCTCACGTTCGCGTCGGGCCTGCGTTCCCTGCTGCGTCAGGACCCCGACATCATGATGGTCGGTGAGGTGCGTGACGTGGAGACGGCGCGCATCGCCATCCAGGCCGCGCAGACCGGACACCTGGTCTTCAGCACGATTCACACGAACGACGCCCCCACCGTCACCACGCGTCTGCTCGACATCGGCATCGAGCCCTACCTCGTGGCCACGTCGGTCGTCGTCGCCATCGCCCAGCGCCTCGTGCGCCGCATCTGCCAGGACTGCATCGAGGCGGTGGATCCGGACGCCGAGGATCTCGAGAAGCTCGAGGAGCTGAAGATCGACCCGGATCAGCTCACCGACGGCAAGCTCGTCCGCGGCCGCGGCTGCGGCAACTGCTTCGGCAGCGGCTACCTGGAGCGCGTCGGCCTCTACGAGATCCTGCCGATCGACGACGCCGTGCGCGAGCAGATCGTCAACCACGCCAGCGCCAGCGCCATCAAGCGCTCCGCGCTCGACCGCGGGTTCCGTACGCTGCGCATGGACGGCGCGGCGAAGGTCGTCATGGGCCAGACCACGCCCGACGAGGTGATGCGGGTCACGCAGCTGGACATCGTCTAAAGAGCGCACATGCCGGTCTTCAACTACAAAGGTCTGACCACCGCCGGCAAGGCCAAGACGGGCATCGTCGATGCGGACTCGCCGCGCGAGGCGCGGATCAAGCTGCGCGCGCAGAACGTGATGGTCACCGAGATCACGCAGCGGGCCGGTGCCGTACGTCGCGACAAGCAGAAGGAGAAGATCCTCGACTTCAAGCGCGGCGTGAAGGGCAAGGGCGAGATCCCGATGTACACGCGGCAGCTCGCCACGCTGCTCAAGGCCGGCATTCCGCTCGCGCAGGCGACGTCGGCGTTGATCGAGCAGGCCCAGGTGCCCGACATCGAGGCCTGCTTCCGCGACGTGCGCGAGCGCTTGACGCAGGGTTTGAGCTTCGCGGAGTCGCTCGCCTACCACCCCGAGTACTTCACGGACCTGTACGTGAACATGGTCAAGGCCGGTGAAGCGTCCGGTCAGCTCGACCTCGTGCTCGACCGTCTGGCGGACTATCTCCAGCGCCAGGCTGCGCTACGCAACAAGATCGGCGCGGCGCTGGCCTATCCCCTGGTGATGATCTGCGTCGGCATCGTGATCGTCGTGATCCTGATGGCGTTCGTCGTGCCGAAGATCATGAAGGTCGTCGAGAACTCGGGGCAGAAGATCCCGCTCCCGACGCAGATCCTGAAGACCAGCGCCGACTTTCTGGGCGGGAACTGGCTGTTCCTCGTCATGGCGCTGCTCGGGCTGATGATCGCCCACCGCGTCGCCATGCGCAGCGCCGAGTACCGCTACCGGCTGGACAAGTTCAAGCTGAAGCTCCCGGTCCTCGGCGAGCTGTTCCGCAAGAGCGCCGTCAGCCGGTTCGCGATCTCCATGAGCACGCTGCTCAAGAGCGGCGTCCCCGTCCTCGAGGCCCTGAAGATCGTCAAGGACATCGTGAACAACGACGTCCTGGCGCGGGTGCTGGACACCGTCTCCACCCGCATCGTCGAGGGCGCCGACATCGCCACGCCGATCAAGCGCTCGGGCGTCTTCCCGCCGGTCGTGGGCTACATGATCGCGGTCGGCGAGCAGAGCGGCGAGCTCGAGAACATGCTCGAGCAGGTCGCCCTGGCCTACGACGAAGAGGTCGAGATCCAGGTCCAGAAGGTGACCAGCCTGCTCGAGCCGCTGCTGATCGTGGCCATGGCGCTGGTGGTCGGCTTCATCGTGATCAGCATCATGCTGCCGATCCTGAAGATCTCGGACATCAACAACATTCGCCGGCGATAGCCCCCGGGCGCCTTACGCCTCGCTGACGGCCTTCCGCGCGCTCGGGAACCGCCTGGGCTCTCCCCGCGCCCGGCGTGCCGGGGCCCGAACCTTGCCCTATATTGGCGGGAAGAAAATGGTCCCGGAGCAGCGTCCAAGACGCGGCTTCGAGCTCCTGGGCAGGCCCGGGAGCATCGTTTGCGGAGAATCCAGCAATGAACACCCGACGCGAGCGTGGCTTCACCCTTGTCGAGCTCATGGTCGTCATCGTCATCCTCGGCGGTCTCATCGCGATCGTCGGGCCCAACGTCTGGAACGCCCTGTTCAAGTCCCAGGAGGAGCAGGCGAAGACGCAGATGAGCGCGATCGGCAGCGCGATCGACATGTACAAGCTGGACCACGCGGGCAAGGTGCCCGACTCCCTGGACGAGCTCACGCAGGAGAACGAGCGCACCGGCGAGTCCTACATCAAGCGCATCCCGATGGACCCCTGGGACAATGACTACGACTACCGCAAGATCTCGACCAAGGACTACAAGCTCACGTCCTACGGCGCCGATGGTCAGCCGGACACCGATGACGACATCTTCTGGCCGCCGGCCGAGAGCGAGTAGTCACCCTCTCGAGCAGCGGGGCTTCTCGCTGATCGAGCTGATGGTCGTCCTGCTTCTGCTGGGCGGGATCCTGATCATGGTCCCGATGAGCCTCGAGGGCTTCGGGGCGCGCTCGCGGCTGGAGTCGAGCGCGAATTCGCTCGTGTCCGCCATCACCGGCGCGCGCGAGAAGGCGATCGAAGACGGCTACGACGTCTACCTCGAGCTCGGCTGGTATCGCGACCTCGAGGGCGAGAAGCGCCAGGGCTACCGCTTCAAGTTCACCGACCAGCCGCAGGAGAAGTCCAGCGACGAAGACAGCGAGAACGAGATCGCACGTCGGCGCAGCCGCGAACGCGAGTGGGTGTACACGAACTGGAAGGAGCTGCAGCCGGGCGTGGACTTCGTCGGCGTGAGCGAGCGCTCCGGAAGCTGGCAGCAGCTCTCCCCCGGTGGGAAGCTGTTCCCGATCCGCTTCACGGCGGACGGCAACATCGAACGCGCAGTCGGCATCCGGCTGGAGAGCCAGGATCTGGAGGTCGATCGCGAGAAGAAGACGATCACCATCCTGGTGAACCCCCTCACGTCGGAGCCCTCTTGGAAGGAGGGCGATCACGAACTACGAAAGGCCAGGCCCGCGAGTGACTTCGGAAGCTAGATCCAGCGCCCGCAGGCAGGCCGGCTTCACGCTGCTGGAGGTGATGTGCGCCTTCGCCATCCTCGCGGTCATCGTCGGGTTCATGGCGCAGAGCTGGTCGTACAACATGGAGAAGGCCACGCGGGCCGTCTCCAAGCGCGAGCTGCGCGAAGCCGGCGACACCCTGTTTCGGCGCATCCTGTACGAGCTGCAGGAGCACGCCGACGGCACCTCGGGCAACCTCGAGGACTACTACGGCGAGTGGACGGGCTTCAAGGGCGCCGAGCGTGAGAAGTGGCGCATCTACTCGTTCGTCCTGACGAAGCGCATCAAGACCGCCGCCGGCACGAGCGACGAGGCGGACGGACACGAGTCGATCTTCGGCGACGAGGGGGACCTCGAAGACGAAGGCAGCGGGTCTAGCTCCGGGTCGGGCTCCGGCTCCGGGAGCGAGGACGAAGCGCAGGCCGCCGTCAACCTCACGCAGGTGACGATGAAGATCTATCTGACGGACGAGATGGACGATGAGCCGATCCTCACGCTGTCGACCTTCATCCGGCCCGGCACCGAGGACGAGAAATGACGCGCCGCGCCCGACGACGTTCCGACGGTATGACGCTGATCGAGATCACGATCGCGATCACGATCCTCTCCGTCGTGGTGGCGCTGATCTACTCGGTCATCGACGGCATCATCCGCGGCCGCGACCTGGCGCGCGATGCGCTGCACACGCCCAAGGTCGCCAACGCGGTGCTCGCACAGATCTTCAAGGACTTCCGCTACGTCTCGTTCCCCGGCCTGACGGGCGATGCGGGATTTCTCGGCAAGAGCAACAACTTGGCCGGAATGGACGCCGACCGCGTCGACTTCCTCACGGCCCGCCGCACCCGCCTGACCGGCGCCGAGGACGATGGACGGCGGCGCGAGCAGGATCGGACCAGCCCGATCTCCGAGGTCGGCTACGCGTGCCGCGTGAACGAGGACGACCGGCAGGGCCGCTGGCTTGAGCTCTGGCGCCGCGAGGACTACTTCGTGGACGACGACCCGACGTCGGGCGGCATGTACTCGTTGGTGTACGACAAGATCCGCACGTTCGACCTGCGGTACTTCCCGACGCCGGACCGTTCGCAGGCGCGCGAGGGGTTGGAGGAGTGGGACTCGCGCCTGAAGCACGGCGTGCCGTATGCGATCTTGATGAAGATCGAGCTCGACGTGACGGAGAAGACGACGACCACGAAGGGCGAGGACCTCGAGCCGCACCGGATCTACCGGATCATCTTGCTGCGTAGCGCGTACGGGGTGCGTTGGAGCGCTGCGAACCCCGGCGGCACGCAGCCGCCGCGGTGATTTGTAGGGGCGACCCTCGTGGTCGCCCAATGACGAACGCCCCCGGTTGGGCAGCCACAAGGGCTGCCCCTACAGGGCGCCCAATTCGTTCATCCCCAGTTGGGCAGCCACAAGGGCTGCCCCTACAGGTCGCCCAATTCGTTCATCCCCAGTTGGGCAGCCACAAGGGCTGCCCCTACAGCCAATCCACATGAGGGTCGGATTGCGAGGTCGCGCGTGGATGATGGGGATCGTCGCGCCAACGGCGAGGATTCATCCGGATGTAGTTCGATACTTGCCCCGCTTCTTCATCATCGCGAATCACTCTATCCCAATCGTTCCTCTGCCAGAGCCGGCGATCGAATGGCACCCATCCACAGCCTCGTACACCCTTCGCGTACAACACCGTCGTACGTGACTTGAAGCGTCCGATGATCGCCGGCAGCCCGCACTTGTTCGTCATCGGAACGGTCAGGCGAATGACGCCGTGCAGGTGATTGGGCATGACGACCCAGCAGCCAAGCTGGACGTTCGGCAGTCGTTCCCGTGACTGCCACTCGCGAGCGACCATGACTCCGGCCGGGGACAGCGACATCGCCCCAGCTCTGATGTCGCCGAAGACGCACTGCATGCGTTCGACGCAAATCGTGATGAAGTACCGTCGGGCGCTGCCGTAGCTGAATCCGCGCCAGCGAATGGAGCGTCTGCCGCCAGGTCGTCGTTCATCTTGAGTCATCGCGCCTCGCGGCACGACGGAAACAGGATGTCGGGGCGAACCTTGTGGGCGCCCAATTCGACGTGTCCCCGTAGGGGCGACCCTTGTGGTCGCCCAATTCGCTCGCACCCAGTTGGGCAGCCACAAGGGCTGCCCCTACAGGTCGCCCAATCACGAACGCCACCGGTCGGGCAGCCACAAGGACTGCCCCTACGGGGTCAACACCTCGCGCCCACCCATGTACGGCTGCAACGCCGCCGGAATGCGCACACTGCCGTCTTCCTGTTGGTGCACCTCCAGAAACGCCACCAGGACGCGCGGCGTCGCCACCACTGTGTTGTTCAGCGTGTGACAGAAACGCACCTTGCCGTCTTCGCCGCGGTAGCGCAAGTTCAACCGCCGCGCCTGATAGTCGCGGAAACGGCTGGCCGTATGCGTCTCACCCCACGCGTCGCGCGCCGGCATCCACGCCTCGATGTCGTACTTGAACGTCGCCGCACGGCCGATGTCACCGGTCGCCGTCGCCGTCAAGCGGTACGGCAGCTCCAGGTCCTGCAGCACCCGCTCCGCGTTGTCCACGATCTCCGCATGGTGCGCCAGCGTTCTCTCGTCGTCCGCGACGTCCACGATCACCTGCTCGACCTTGTTGAACTGGTGCACGCGATACACGCCGCGCGTGTCCTTGCCGTAGGTGCCCGCCTCGCGCCGGAAACACGGGCTCAGCCCCGCGTACTTCAGCGGCAGCTGATCGGCGTCGAGGATCTCGCCCGCATGCAACGCCGTGACGCTCACCTCGCTCGTGCCGACGAGCCACGAGTCCTCGTCGTCGGCCGTCGGGTTGGCGATCTTGTAGGTCTGCTCCTCGGCGCCCGGGAAGTACGCCGTGCCGCGAAGCGCCCACTCCTTCACCACCACCGGCACCGACAGGAGCGTGTAGCCACGCTCCGTGATGCGGTCCATGCCGAGGCGCAGGATCGCCTGCTCGAGCAGCACGCCGTCGCCCTTGAGCACGTACGAGCGGCTGCCGGCGAGCTTGCCCGCGCGCTCGATGTCCACCATGCCGAGCCCTTCCATGAGCTCGATGTGGTCCTTCACCGGGAAGTCGAACGTCGGCGGCTCGGCCGAACGCCGCACCTCGACATTGGCCTCGTCGTCGTCGCCGTCCGGCGCGTCGGCGTCGGGGGGATTCGGCACGGCCAGGAGCAGCGTGTCGATCTGCTTCTGGAGCGGACCGAGCTGGTCGGTGTGCCCCTTGACGTTGGCCTTGATCTGCTTGAGGCGCTCGAGCGCCGTCTGCTTGGCGTCGCCCTGCAGCGAGGCGACCTGCTTGCCCAGGGCGTTCTGCTCGGCCTTGGCCTCTTCCTGGAGGCGAATCAGCCGGCGCCGCTCGGTGTCGAGCTCGAGCAGCGCGTCGACGTCGAAGGGAATGCGCTTGCGCTCCGCGCCCTCCCGCACCGCGTCGGGGTGCTCGCGAATCCAGGCCAGGTCCAGCATGACGAGTCTCCGAGGCCTGATCCGGCCTCAACGGGACCTAGCTTCGTGGCGGAAAACTGCGGACAAAAGAAAAGCCCGCGCGTCCCCTCCCACAAGGCGCGCGGGCTTTGTCCGACACGTGGCGACCGTGCGCCTCCCTCCCACAGGGACGCACCGCCGCGGCGTGACTTACCGGCCGCTTCCGTCCAGGACGTAGTAGTCACCCCGGTACGGATCGTTCCGGTCGTAGTTGAGGAAGTAGGTGTCGATGAACTCTTCCTGCTGGCGGGCGTTGCGGCCCTGCTGACTGAGGATCATCTGCGTCTTCGACATGCCGCCGACGCCACCACCACCCAGGTCTTCCATGACCGGCGCGTAGAAACGACACGCGGCGATCGGCGCCACCATCATGACCAAAAGCAGCGCGATTGTGATGCGCTTGAGCATGCTCGACCTCCTGCCTCACACGCCGCCTGCCCGACGACGTTTCAAGTGCGCTTAGGTACCAATGCAGCCCGTGCGGGTCAAATGTTTCTTGCGCTCGGATTCGTACAAGTCCTGATTTCGTATTTGGTTACGAAAGCATGACATTCCGATGCACGCGAACGAGGGGCGCAAGACGCCCATGCGACGAACGTGTGTCTAGCGGCACTCCGTGCTGGCGCACGGCGGGTTCAGCGGCGACTTGGAGGTCGGGTGGAACGGGTCGCTCCAGTTCCAGGACGCACAGCCGGTCATCGCCACGGTGGTCAGTGCCAGAGCGATCAGCAAGCCGATCCGACGCATTCGAAACCCTCCCTTGCGTCACGGCGTCCTCCCAGGCCGTCGTGACGACGATTGCGCCGGCGTACCGCCCCACCTGCCTTGGACGGGCGTTCGCCGGACCGAGGCGAGATCCTACCCAGCGGGTGGCCTGGAGGCCACAATCCGGTCAGTTCGGCCAAACGCAGGCCCCTCGCGGCGCTATTCGCTCGGCTCGTAGAGGCCGTGCTCTTCGATGTAGGCCTTGATCGCGGGACTGAGGTCGCCTCCGACGTCCTTGCCAGACTTCAATCGCGTTCGCACGTCCGTGGACGACACGTCGCGCTCGGCGACCTCGAGCGCGATGACCTCGATCTCGCGGCCTTCGAACGCTTCGGGCGTTTCGATCGAGTGACCCGGCCGCGCGGCGACGAGCAGCGCCGTGTCCTCGACGATGCGCTCCCACTCGCGCCAGTTGGGGAAGTCCTGCAGCATGTCGGCGCCGACGAGCAGCCGCCAGCGCGTGCCGAGGCCGTGTGCACCGCGCAACGCCTCGAGCGTGTCGACGGTGTACGAGGGCCCCGCGCGCTTGCCCTCCATCTCGAGCACCTCGGTGCGCGGGAGGCCCTCGACGCCCAGGCGCACCATCGCGACGCGATGATGAAACGGCGTGCGGTCGGGTACGGCGCCGGCGTCGCCGAGGAACTTGTGCGGCGCGGAGCCGGCGGGGACGACGAGCAGGCGGTCGTTGACCTTCAGCGCGGCCTCCGCGAGCGCGCGGTGCGCGATGTGGAACGGATCGAAGGTGCCGCCAAAGACGCAGATGCGCGGGCCGGGCGGGATCTCCGGCTCCGGCACGACGCGCGAACTCCACACCTGGGCGGCGAAGAAGAACGCGCCGGCGATGAACAACCAGGTCAGACGCACGTCGAGCACGTCGATCACGCTCAAGACGGCGAGGAGCGCGAACACGCCCGCGGCGGACAGCATGACGGCGCGCACTTGTACTGACGCGGTGCGAATGGGAAGGAGGAACGCGAGCGCGCCGACGATCCAGGCGAAGACGTGAATGCCGCTGGGTGAGAGGGCGGGCACGAAGACGGCCATGAGCATCGCGGTGCCGAGCCCGAAGGCGACGACCCGCGCCTGTCCGCGGCGCATGCGCAGCGGTAGACACACGATCGCCCCGACCAACCCGATCACGAGCGCGGCGAGTCCGGCCCACAGGGACCCGGCCTCGTCGACGATGTGCCAGGTCAGGATCCCCGCGCCGCCCAGGGCCAGGGCGACGGGCACCCAGAGGTCCCGTTTTTCACTCAAGCTCGACCCTCGCGCGCGGCCCGCATTCTTGCGGTTACCCGCGCGCGGGAAGGTACCACGGCATGTCCCCCATGGATCCGCGCCCCACGACTGCGTCCGTGCCCTGCCTGGTCGGTTCGACGGCCTCGGGCAAGACGTCCGTCGGCATCGCGCTGGCGCGCAAGACCGACGGCGAGGTGGTGTGCTGCGACGCGTTCTCGGTGTACCGGCACATGGGCATTCTGACGGCCGCACCGGAGGCGCCGACCGACGTGCCGCACCACCTGGTCGGGGTGTGCGACCCGTCGGAGACCTATTCGGCGGCGCGATTCGTGGCCGACGCCGACGCGCTGGTCGAGCGCATCCGGATGGACGGCGGCACGCCGTGGATCGTCGGGGGCACGGCGCTGTATCTGCGCAGCTGGCTCAAGGGCATGGGCGCGGGCGTGGCGCGGGACGCCGACTATCGGGCGTCGCTCGCCGGCGAGGACGCGGCGGCGCTTCACGAGCAGCTGCGGGCGCTCGATCCGGAGCGTGCGGAACAGGTCCATCCGAACGACGAGCGGCGGATCGTGCGGGCGTTGGAGATCATCCGGGCGACGGGGAAGCGGGCGAGCGCGCAGCGCGAACAGTGGGACCGCCCGGACCGGGTCGATGCGACGGTGTTCGGGTTGCGGCGGGACTGGGACGACCTGAACGAGCGGATCGAGCTGCGAACGCGGTTGATGTTCGAGGACGGCGTGCTGAACGAGGCGCGGGCGTTGTTGGCGCGGGCGCTGAGCCCGGAGGCGCGCAAGGTGCTGGGGTTGGCGGAGCTTTCGGCGGTGATCGAGGGGACGATGTCGGAGTCGGCGGCGCGGGAAGCGATTGCGCGGCGTACGCGCCGGTTCGCGCGCAAGCAGATGACGTTCTTCAAGTCGTTCGACGGGTTGCGCTGGATCGACGTCGCACCCGGCGAGCCGGCGGACGCGGTGGCCGACCGGATTCTGTCGTAGGTGGTAGGGGCAGCCCTTGTGGCTGCCCAAATTGGGCGACCACCAACTGCGGACGAACGAATTGGGTCGCCCCTACACGGCGTACAGATCCCGCGTGCGGGTCGTGCGGTTCACGAACTCGTCGGCCAGGTGCTTCGGCTTGACGATGCGCGCACGCTGCCCCCACTCCGCCACCCAGCGGAACAACCCCTCGACACTCCGAATCGAGAACTGCAAGTGCCCGCGCCCGTCGTCGAGCACCTCCAACGTGCTCTCGCCACGACGCTGACGCTGCAACAACCACGTCGCCACGTCGTCGAACTCGACCGTCACCTTGATGACCGGTCCCTCCGGGATGTCGAACTCCTGCTGCTCGATGTGCTTGTCGATCTCGAAGTCGTCCGGCACCTCGAACGCGTCGTCCTTCTTGTCCATCACGCTGAGCTTGCCCTTGATGCGATCCAACCGGAAGTTGCGCAACGCCTTGCGCGACTCGTCGAACCCCACCATGTGCCAGTGGCCCTTCGCGAGCCCCAGCCCGTACGGCTGCACCTCGCGCGTCTCCATCCGGTTCGCGTCCACCGTGTGGTAGCGGAAGCTCACACGGCGGCGCCGCCCGATGGCCTCGCCGAGCGTGGACAGGTGATTGCGGCCCGGATCGCGGTTGGGCTGGCCGAGGCTGAGCAGATGCTGCTCCCCCACCGACGTACGCAACGGCTCGGGTAGGCTGCTGTCGATCGTGAGCTTCGCCAACGCCGACTTGAGGTTACGGCCGAGCTCGTCGTCCGCGACGCCCAACGTGCGCTGCAAGACCGCCAACAGCATCGCGTCCTCGGGCTCGAGGTCGGTCTCGCGCAGGAAGTAGCCGCGCGGATCGATCACGTAGCCCGCGCGCCCGAACAGGTCGCTCGATACGTACTCGATGTTGACGCCGATGGCGCGCAGGTCGGCCTTGTCGCGGTCGAAGCGTTTCTCGACGGCGTCGGGACTCGCGTCGTCGTCGTATCCGACGACACGGCCGCGAATGTCGGAAAACGGCACGGGCGCTCTGGCGGAGAGCAGGTACGAGACGAGGTTCAGCTGCCGTTCGAGCTTGAGAACTTTCGGATCGCCTTTCCTCAACGCAACTCCTTTCGCGCCCAGCGGCCGAACCGGAACCAGAGCACGTACGCTACCGCGACCCCGAGGTGCAGCGCAACGGCGACCAACCACAGTCCGCGCAGTCCGAACTCGCTCGCGTTCTCCGCCGCCCAACCGGCGAGCGGATACCCGACCGCGCCGTACGCGATGACCTCGATCAACAACGGGAACTTCGTCGCGCCGGCGCCCGCGAGCGCCTGGCTGAGCGCGATCGCGACCGCGAGGAACACGTACCCTGCCGACGCGACGTAGAGATACGTGCGTCCGATGTCGAGCACGGCCTGCTGGTTGGTGTTGGGTCCGACGTCGAAGCCCATCATGTGAAGCAGCGGGTCCGCGAAGATCACGTAGGCGGCGGCGAACAGCAGCATCATCACCATGTTCAGGCCGAGCGCGATCCAGGCGGCCCGCACCGCGCGCTCCGGGCGCCCGCGCCCCAGGTTCTGGCCAACGAGCGTGGCGGCCGCGGCCCCCCAGCCGAAGCCGGAGAACAGCACCAGGCTGTCCAGCCGCAGGCCCACGCCGAAGGCCGCCTGCGCTTCCGTCTCGCCGACGCCGGTGGCGCGGGCGGCGTGGGCGACGAAGCCCAGGATGTAGAGGTACGAGCCCATGCGCACCAGCCACTGCATGCAGGAGGGCACGCCGATGGCGAGCAGCTGCCACATGATTCGCGCGCGCCACAGGAAGCGGCGCATCTTGATGCCGATGAAGCCGCGGTAGAGCAGCGCCAGGCCCGCGACGGAGAACAGGCCGCGCGCGACGACCGTCGCCCAGGCGGCGCCCGCCACCCCCATCGGCTCCAGCCCCAGCCCGCCGAAGATGAACCAGTAGTCGAGGATGATGTTGAGCAGGTTCGCGCCGCCCAGAAGGATGAGCGGAACGAGGCTGTTGCCCACGGCGCGCATCACGCCGGTGACCATGAGCAGCAGGAACATCGTGATGGTGCCCAGGCTCATGATGGCCAGGTAGTCGGTGGCGGGCGCGACGACGTCGCCCTTCGCGCCCAGCGCGACGCAGATCTCTTCGGCGTAGAACCACGGCGGCACGCCGAACAGCACGCTCAGCACCAGCGTGAGCATGAGGCCCTGGCCGGCGGCGACGCCCGCCTTGCGCACGGAGCCGAGGCCATGGAAGCGCGCAACGAGCGCGATCATGGCGTTCACGATGCCGTTGAAGATGATCTGCGGGATCGAGTTGACGAGCGAGCCGAAGGTGACCGCGGCGACGGAGATGCCCGGATCCTGCCACTGGGCGACGATCCAGAGGTCGACGAGGTTGAAGAGCGCGCCCAGCGCCATCGCGAGGACGAGCGGCATGCCGAAGGAGACGGTTTCCCGCAACAGCGGGGCTTCGCGTAGCCGGTCGCCGTTGCCGTTGGGCTGCACGCTACCCCCGTCGTTGAGAATCCTTCGAAGCCGAGGGTACCCGCGCGGGAGCGCCTAGAGCAGCGTCAGCGGATCGACGTACTCGAGGTCGAACGCCTCGGCCACGGCCTGGTAGGTCACCTTGCCCTTCCAGACGTTGAGGGCGGTGCGCAGCTCGTCGTCCCGGACGGCCTCGTCGGCGCCGATGCGGGCCAGCTTGCGCACGAACGGCAGGGTGGCGTTGGTGAGCGCGTAGGTGGAGGTGCGGGCGACGGCGCCGGGCATGTTGGCGACGCCGTAGTGCACGACCCCGTCGACGACGTAGGTCGGCTCGGCGTGCGTCGTGGGCTTGATGGTCTCGACGCAGCCGCCCTGATCGACGGCGATGTCGACGATGACGGAGCCGTCCTTCATGTCCTTGAGGTAGGAGCGGGGAATCAGCATCGGCGCCTTGGCGCCTTCGATCAGCACGGCGCCGACGACGAGGTCGGCGTACTGGACCCGCTGGTGGATGTTGGCGGGGTTGGAGAAGACCGTCGTGACGTTGGCGGGCATGAACTCCTCGAGCTCGCGCAACCGGTCGAGATCGATGTCCATGATGACGACGTGGGCGCCGAGGCCCGCGGCCATGAGCGCGGCGTGGGTGCCGGCGGTGCCGCCGCCGAGGATGAGCACGTTGGCGGGCTCCACGCCGGGGACGCCGCCGAGCAAGACGCCGCGGCCGCCCTGGGCCTTCTCGAGGCAGTGCGCGCCTTCCTGGATGGACAAGCGGCCGGCGACCTCGGACATGGGAATGAGCAGCGGGAGCTGGTCGTCGATCTCGAGCGTCTCGTAGGTGAAGCACGCGGCGCCGGACTGGATCATGCCTTCGGTTAGCTCGCGCGAGGCGGCGAAGTGGAAGTAGGTGAAGACGAGCAGGTCTTGGCGGCAGCGGCCGTACTCCTCCGGCAGGGGCTCCTTGACCTTGACGATCATCTCGCTGGAGCCCCAGAGGTCGTCGGCGTCGTCGACGAGGCGTGCGCCGGCGGCGACGTACTCGTCGTCGGCGATGCCACTGCCGACGCCGCCGCCGCGTTGGACGAGGACTTCGTGGCCGTCGGCGACGAGTGCTTGAACGCCGCCGGGCACGACGGCGATGCGGTGTTCGTTGGCCTTGATCTCAGTCGGAATGCCGATGCGCATGGTGACCCCCCGGAGAATGACGCGGGGAGTGTAGGGCCAGCCCTAGTGGCTGCCCAATCCTGCGACGTAGGGGCAGCCCTTGTGGCTGCCCAATTCCGCGACCCACGCGCCCGCGCTACGCGCGACGGCAATCGTGCTCGCTCCGCGCCCTACCGGTTGCGGTTGCGTCCGCCGCCGGCGCGACCGCCCGTGTCGAAGCCGCCGCGACCGCCCCAGCTGATGGAGCGGCCCATGCCTTCGACGATCTTCTCGGCGTCGCCGGCGGGCACGAGGCTGTAGACGGTTGTGGACCATTCCTCACGCAGCTTGTCGTTGGCCTGGCGCATCTCTTCGCGGAAGGCTTCGCGGCCGGCTTCGTCGAGGTTGCGTCCGCGCTGGCCCATCTCGCGGAACATGGCCATGCGCTTTTCGCGGGCGGCGATGGTGGCCTTGATGACGGCTTCGCTCTGTTCCTCGGAGAGGTTGACGTCGAGGCGACCGAGCTGGCGTTCGAGGCCGTTGACGAGGCGCTCTTCGGCGTCGCGTCGGCGGATCTCGTCCATGTACTTCTTCATGGCCGTCAGCGAGTCTTCGTCGAAGGTCGGCTTTTCCTCGGTGCCGCCGACGTCGAGGTCGAGGGAGGGCAGGATGTCGCCTGAGCCGCCGCCGTTGCCGGAGGCGTCGTAGGAGCCGCCGGAGGCGTGGCGCTTGCCGAGGAGCTCCTTGAGGGACGCGATCTCGGCTTCGAGCTCGGAGATGCGACGGTCGTTGCGGGCGGAGCCGCCGTCGAGCATGGGGCCGTCGCTGCCGTCGTCGTGGATGACGGTGGTCTTCTCGGTGATGAAGTCACCGCCGGATCCGGCGGAGTCGTCGGCGGTGGCGACGTGGTAGACGCCGATGCCGACGGCGACGAGGACGACGTTGATGAGGAGCATGGGGCCGATGTTGGTCATGGCGAGAATCTCTGCAGAGGGGGACCTAGACGTGGAGATTGTACGACTTGCACGCTGCGGGCGCGCGATCTGATACCCCGTGGGTGGCGAGAGGTCGCGATGGGAAGGCCCATTGAATGGCGGTCCAGCCTGAGAAATGGGCTCATGGGGCGAAATGGGGTCGGAGGACCTCGTGTCGGGGTGTGGTTGGGCGTGATTTGGGCGGATTGGCGGTGGCGGTATATGCTCCCGCTCACTGGGTGGGCGTTTAGCTCAGTTGGCTAGAGCACCAGCTCGACAAGCTGGGGGTCACTGGTTCGAGTCCAGTAACGCCCACCACTCGGCACATACAGTCGAACGCCTCCGGCGCCGGCCTTCGCTTCGAGACGTTGGCGAATGAGAGGGGCGCCGACAGGACCGCCGGTCGCAATCACCTGCTCATCTCCCTCCTCCAGGTACGGAGCCAGGAGCTCCCATGCACTACTGACGTACCCGTCGAGGATCTCGGAGAGGACGATCTTGTCCTGGTCGTCCTGCATCGCGACGCCGCCAGGGAACGCGAGGGATCCTCCAGCGTAGAGACGGAACTTGGCTTGTTCCTGCGCCGCCAGGCCGAGCTCCTTGCGTGCGTCGTATCCGCCCCAACGCGCCCGGATGTGATCGAAGACGCGCCGGTCCACCTCGTTGACGAGGCCGACCTCTCGGCTTCGGCAGTCGACCTTGGCCTCGGGCATGTCGTCTTCCGAGGTGTCGAGCTCAAGCCGCGCAACATCCACGGTGAACGCCCCGAGGTCGAGCAACAGCGGGCGGTAGACGTGGCCGTCTCCGTCGCGAAGGGCATTCCAGAGTTCGCCGTTGGAACCTCCAGTCTCGGGGCCACCTACGGTCCTGCCGCGGCTGACATAGAGCGAGCCGCCGTGGCGGTGGATCCCGTTGCGCCCCTCCGAGAAGGACCCGATCGCGTTACACCGAGGCTCTGTGGCAAATGAGATCATGCCCGGGAAGGAGCCAACGGACTTCCGAATCGCCTCCTCGAACTCGGCTTGGTGTTCAAGTGCGGGTACAGCAACACGAACACGAACCGTAGCGGGCAGTTCCCAGCGTCGAGCCGCGTCGTCGAGCACCCAGGATAAGAACTTCCCGCAGACGCGCCGGAGGCGCTCGCTCTTCGGTGCCAGGTAGAGCTGCCGCTTCCAGTTGATGTCGACCTTCACGCCGGGAGTTCCGTCGAGCGCAACGGCCTCCTCCCCGAAGGACCAGTGATCCCGCTCCTTGTCGTGGGCCACGGCGCTGGGAACCCACATCACGGTCTCATTGCGGCGCGTCCTGAACGTCGCAACTTCCGTAGGGACCTGGAAGGCTCTTCGCCTCGGGACTCGAGGCGCCTGGTGCGCATCTTCATCCAGGCGCGGTCGATAAGCGACCTTGGTGTAGGACGCGCCCATGTCGATCGCGAGACTCGGCTCCGTGTACATCGGTTTCCCCGTTCCTTCTACTCGCTCGCGCCCACTCGCGGATGTCGCACGATCACCCCTGACGCGAGGCGCCAACCGGAGTTGCGAATCTGCACCAAGTCGCCGGGTCGCGCCTTCCCATCGCCATCATGCTTCATCGGGTCGAAGTCGACTTGGTCCCCTACGGCGCCTACGGGTTCGAGTCCCAGGTTCTGCGCCATCGCTGTGACGATCAGCTCGGGGTCATCGCCCCTCCCGACCGCGTCGAGCGCATCAACAACCCACTCAGCCTGCGCCGGCGACAGACTGCTTTCGGACACACTGGCGAGCACGGCACCGAGATCCGCCGCGGAAAGAACGAACCGAGCCTCGGAAGACGAATCCTCCCCAGCCGACAGAGCATCCTTCGCTCCCTGGACCTGTGGCTTTGCCAAGTAGTCAGCAACCGTTGTCGGGATCCGACGCCCCTCGACGATGCCTGACTCGCTGATCTGCAAGCGCATCATCGCGAGGGCGAGCCCCGCTCGAGTCGCGAGATCTGAAGTCGTCAGCTCTCGGAGCGCGGCTATTGCCGGCAGGAGTTCTCCCACAGAGGCCGCAGTCGCGATCGTCTTGGCAAGACGTCGAGGTTCACTCACCGCGAGTTCGTTATCGGCAAGCACCAACCGCCAGAGAGCGTCAGCTGCTTCGGCTGCCTTGGCGGCTCGGCGCCAGAAGACTGCAGCTAGAGCTTGCGCCTTGGCGCCGCGCAAGCTCTCACGAATGAGCTCGCGGCTACGGGAGTCCCCTTCCACAAGGCGATCCACGGCCAAGCTGGCCGTGGCACGTCTTGCCTTTGCATCGCCCCGAAGGAGCGCCCACTCTCCAACGGCGCTGCCGATCCAGGCCGAGGGGTTTCCGGCAACAGCCTCTGAGATCGGCTTCGTGGTCCCGTCCACGGCCTTCGCGAGGCGACCGACCGACGCGACGGTCGGCGCCCAGTTCAGGATCTTCGGGTACTCGAGTCTCCCGAGATCGACATCCGCGAGGCGGTCGAACACGACCTCCGCAGCGGCGACCCAGCCGTCCTCGACCAGCCGCTCCGTCAGGCCTTCGCAAATCCTGGCAGCGAGCTCCTGGCTCTCCACGTCGGCAAGAAGGCCCGCGGCCAGCCTGAGGGCGGACAGTTCCTCGGCGCTGACCTCCCCCTCGCTCTCGACCTTATCCAGCAGGCGGTCCACGTCGTCGCGTGCGGCCGGATCGGCATCCGGCGCTCCCAGCGCCTTCAGTGCCGCCGCAACACGCTTCGCGAACTTCGAGGATGTCCCTCGACTCGGACCCACGGGGCCTCCCTTCTCGGCTCTCACGCCGACTTCAAGGGCTTACCCCGAGTACGTAGTGGACGCCAGCGCTGATTCTAGCCTGGGGTCTACTCCTCTTGGGAGCCGTCGAGCCGCTCGACGGCGGCCCTCAGGTCGCCATCGCGGATGTCCGTGTAGACGGCCATCGTCGTCTCGATCTTGGCGTGCCGGGCCAGAGCCTGCGCGATACGGGGGTGCACGCCGGCCTTTGCCAGTTGGGTGACGAAGGTGTACCTGAGCGCGTGGAAGTCGACGACGCGACCGCGATCGTCCTTGGTATGGAACACCTCACGGGGACGCTTCTTCTCCCCCGATTCCGAGGACACGTCGACGAGCTCCCGTCGCACGATGCCGGCCTCCGCGAGATCCCGCTTGAGGGCCCGTAGCGAGGGGGAAGAGCTTCGGCGGGATGACTCGGTCGCGCATGCGGGCGTCATGCGATCGGAAGGCACGGAGCATTTGCACGAGACCGGTGCGAAGCGGAACACGTTGGTCCTTGCGGCTCTTGGCTGTCGCTGCCGGAACGGTGATCCAGCCCGCCTTGAGGTCCAAGTCACGCCAGCGCAACTCCCGCAACTCGTTCCGGCGAAGCCCAGTGCCAGCGGCAAGCTGATACACGATGGCGCGAACCTCGCCAAGGCTGACCAACCGCCGACGCTCGGCGTCGGTCACACCTTTGCGCACTCTCTGGCGCGTCGCGGCACGCAGGGGCCGTGACTTCGCGGCTGCGAAGAGTAGGCGGAGCTCGTCCGCGGAGAGCGATCGTCGCTGCCGGCGACGGTCGGCTTGCTCGTTGAGCGGGCGAAGCGTCGTGAACGGCGCTCGTTCCAACCGGTTCGCCTTGACGAGCCAGCGCCCGAACTGACGAAGCGCCTGATACCTGCGATTGACCGTTCGCGCCGAGAGACCCTTGCCTCGCTCCTCCGCCAACCATCGGCTCGCGCTCGAATCATCAAGGTCGATCAGTCGCTTGCAGCCGGCGTAGGACACGAATCCCCGGAGGCAGCGCATGCGATCCGCGAGGTACTGCTCGCCGACGCCACGAGCGCGAAGGGTGGCCTCGAAGTCTTCGAGGTGCTCCTTCAACGGGCGGCGCTGATGGACATCAAGCTGGTCGTGAAGGCCGGCCGACAGGCGCTCGGCCGCGAGCACGAGCTCTCTGGCCTTCTTGATCGCCGACCGCCGGTCCTTACAGCCGGTGGATTTGCGAAATCGCTTTCCGTTGACCGTGGTCTGCACGTACCAGACCTTGCACTTCTTCTTCACACCCTTCTTGGATGTGTACCCAGGGCGGTAGACCCTCATCTCAATACACCTTTCTCTCAACGGCACGTAGACGTCGCACCGGAGCGTTGGGGAGCCGCCACAACGCCACACCCGCGGGGAGCCCCGGAACGCTGCGTTGTGGCGGCGGGAAGAAACGCCTAGGCGTCCACATGTGGCGGTGTGGCGTTGTCCAGAGGATCCAGGTACCGCTCGAAGAGCCGTTCCAAGTCCTCGCGCTTGTAGCCCTTGGGCGTCCCGCCGGCCGGCAGCCGGACCGACACGGGACCAACTCCGAAGGGCCTCAGGAGGCTCGCGAGGCCGTGGCAGGTCAGGGGTGCTCCCCGCTTCCACTCGCCCCATGGCGACGTCTCGATCGCACGGAGCCGCGACAGCAGGTTCTTGCTGGGGAAGCGATCCTCGTGGGAGTCGTTGAGGACGTGCTGGAGATCCTCGAGCAAGCGATGACGGTCGTCGGGTTCCGCCTGAAGGCGGACCCGCGATAGCGCGACTGCGGCAGCGCAGGCCTTCTGCGACCACTCCGCGCCTGCGGACTCGGCGATAGCCAACAGCGGCTCCCAGAGGTCCGCTGCACGATCGTCGAGTTCATCGGGGCAGTCGGCTCTGCGCCGAGCAAGTCCGCCTGGTGGTCGTTCGCCCACCGGGCCCACTTGCGCCGCAAGGGGCACACCTCTTCCTCGACGCGCTTCTGCCGGAACCGTCGAACCGTCTCGTAGCTTCGCTTCCGCCGAAGGGGGATGACGACGGAGCGGTCGAGGATCGTCGGCGCAGGCGCACCGATCAGTGCGATCGCCATGCGCCGAACGAGTCGAAGGGCACGGGATCGAACGTCTTCTCGTGAACACGAATCACGATGGAGCTCGCCCTCGAGTACCCAGCATTGACGATCGTGCGGAGCAGCTCGTCCTTGGTCAGCCATCCCTCGGCTTCATCGAGAAGCAAGGTCGGCTGTTCCGCCTTCATGACGCGGAAGATTGCCGCAGGGGAGGCGCTCGACACGGAGAGCGGGCGAGATGCGAGATTGTGGACCAGCGCGAGCGTCGTTGTCTTGCCGCACCGCATCACGGGCGACGTGAGTACGAGCCGCGGGCTGAAGTAGCACGATCCGATGACGTAGGTGTGCCCGACCCACAGCGCGATGGCTTCCGGAGCATGCTCGGACAGCACGAGGTGGTCGGTGAGCGTGTGGACCGTCTCGTCCAGCAGATCCGTCAGCTCGACCGGAGTGGGCCAGGGCGCGGGGACGTCGAAGTGCAGATCCCCCGCGGTCATCGGGCACCTCCCAACTCCGTACGGCGCTCGATGAACGCGAGAACGGCGTCGAGAGCGACTCGCGTGGCTCCGCGGATACGGGTGCGGGGCAGGTCTCCTGCGTCGAGAAGGGACCAGACGGTTCGCTCAGAGACGCCGAGGAGTTCGGCGACCTCAGAGACCTTGAGCAACCGGGAGGGTGCTCTACTGCTTGTGACAGTCATGGGGGCTTCCTTTCTGGCGCGGCTGTGCGCCCTGGAAGCCCGCTGGTGAGTTCTCACGCTCTCAGGCTAGAAATCTCGATTTCCCGCAACTCCTGCGAAGCCAACGACTTATGGACTTGCCCTCATCAACGCGGCCGTGAGTTCTCACGGCTTCGACGGGCGCACGACTCGGAATGCAAACGCACGGACCCGCAGCTTGGGATCTTGGCGCCCCGCCGTGGAGACGAGATCGCAGGCTCTTCGTCGCTGACCGGCAAGGTCGAAGTCAGGAACTGCTTGATCGTTTGCACGGTC
>CBDCWP010000009.1:0-77232 GCA_965223505.1 Planctomycetota bacterium | reverse complement strand
CGACCGACATCACGCCGCACACGATGCCGAGCACCGTGAGGAGCGAGCGCAGCGGGTGCATCCACAGGCTCTTCCACGCGAGCGTAACGAGGCGTCGGCTCTTCATGCCCGTACCTCTCGATCCACGCGTCCGTCGAGCATGTGAATCGTGCGCGTCGCGCGCTTGGCGACGTTGGGGTCGTGCGTGACGACGATCATCGTGACGCGGTCGGCGTTCAGCTCGTCCAGGAGGGCGAGGATCTCGGTCCCGGTCGTGGAGTCGAGATTGCCGGTCGGCTCGTCGGCCAGCAACACGACCGGGCGGTTCGCCAGCGCCCGCGCGATGGCCACGCGCTGCTGCTGCCCGCCGGACAGCTCGGTGGGCTTGTGGTTCATGCGGTCACCAAGGCCCATGCGCTCGGCGAGCTCGATCGCCCGCGCGCGCGCTTCGCGCGGCGACACCCCGGCGTACTCGAGCGGCACCTCGATGTTCTCGAGCACCGTGAGATGGGGGATGAGGTTGTAGGCCTGGAAGATGAAGCCGAGACGGTCATTGCGTTCGCGCGAAAGATCGTCGTCGCGCAGGTCCGACACGTCCGTGTCGGCGAGAAAGTAGTGTCCTGCCGACGGGCGATCCAGGCACCCCAGGATGTTCAGCAGCGTCGACTTGCCCGACCCGGATTGGCCCATGACGGCCACGTACTCGCCCTCTTCAATGCGCAGCGACACGCCGTCCAGTGCGCGCACCTCGACCGAACCCATCTCGTAGATCCGGCTGACCCCGTCCAGCTCCGCGACGACGGTCATTTGTCGCTCGGGCTCCGCCCGCCGCGCTTCGGCTTGCCGCCGTCATCGGGCTTCTTCTTCTGCTGGGGCTCGCGCGGCGGCGCGAGCGAGATGCGCTCGCCGGCGGCGAGGCCCGACTTGACGACCACGTAGCGGTCGTTCGACACGCCCAGCTCGACCTCGCGTTCCTCCAGGCCGTCCTCGGTGGCGACCCAGACACGCGGCTTGTCCCAGCGTCCGCCGACGGCCTGGACCGGCACCGCCAACACGTCCGTCAGCTCCGCAAGGTCGATCTCGACTTGCACGCTCATCCCGGGTTTGAGCGTGGGATGCTGGCCCGTGAGCTCGATCACCGTTGCGTAGACCTTCAGGTCGGGGTTGATCCAGCGGTTGGCCGGGTTGGGCAGCGTGGCGACGGACTTGACGACGCCCTCGAGACGGTCGTCGGGCTGCGCGTCGACCACGACCCAAGCCTTGAGACCCGGCTCCACGCGATCGACCACGGTTTCGTGGACGGCGATGCGCGCACCGAGACTGCCCGGCGTCGGGATGCGGATGATCTGCTGTCGCTCGCGGATCGACGTGCCTTCCTGGATGCGCTCGTCGTCGCGCCAGTGGCGTTCGCGGCCGCTGGAGGCGTACACGACCAGTCCGGGTGTCGTCGCGCGGATGACGCACTTGCCGAGCTGCTCCTCGTACTTCTCGAAGCGCTGGCGCTTCAGCGTCTCCTGTTCGCGCTTGGAGCGCACCTCGGCTTGGGCCTTGTCGGCCGCGGACTGCGCCTTCGACTTCACCCGCACCAAGTTGTCGTCGGCTTCGACGAGCTCGGAGACCAGCCGCTCGACCTCCTTCGGGAAGTCGTAGCGGCTGTACTGCGTGAGCGCGGTCTCGGCGCGCTCGAGGTCGACACGGTTGCGGTCGACGGCGGCGCGGTCGAGCTCCAGGTCCTCCGTGCTGATGTAGCCCTTGGCCTCGAGCTCCGTCGACCACTTGAGCTTGATCTCCGCGCGGCGCAGATCTTCCTTCGCGAGGCTGATGTTGCTGACCAGCTCGCGGCGCTTCTGCAACGCTTCCCCCGCGAGCGCCTGGTTGTCGAGCAAGCTCACGATGAGGTCGTGCAGCGCCGTGTGGATCTGATCCGCGCCCTTGAGCGGCTCGGCCGAGCGCTGTGACTCCTCGTAGACGCCCAGAAGCTGGTCGCCGAGCGCTTCGCCGATGTACCGGACGAGGTCGATGCGCGCGAACCGAAGCGACTGCTCCGCCTTCCGGATGTCGCTCGCATTCTGATGCTGCTGGATCCGGAGGTTGGCCTCCGCATTCTTCAAGCTTTCGGTGGCCGCGGTGACCTGAATGCGTTGGTTCTCGAGCTTCTCTTCGAGGTTGGAGCTGTCGAGCTTGACGAGGATCGTCCCGGCGGCGACGTCCTCGGGCGTGATGACCGTTCCCTCCTCGACGAGGTAGAGGATCGCGTTGCGGCCCTCGACCTCGCTGGCGATCACCGTGGACTCCAGGGCCTCGAGGCTCCCGGACTCGAGCACGCTGACGCGCAGCGTTTGGCGCTCGAGCGGGGCGCTCAACGGGACGTCGCTCTCGGTCGCGCCGCCCCAGCCGGCCTGGTAGAGCCACAAGCCGGCGCCGATCGGGAGGATCAGCACCAGGACGATGAGGAGCGGCAACGGAATCGCACGACGGCGGGGACGCATGGGAGGTTCTCGCGCGTTTCGAGGAAGGAACCGCCACTGTAGCCCGCACTCGCGGCGCGTGCGCGGGTTGGAGGCCTAGCGGTCCCCGTTTGGACGCTCCGGCGCCGCGGGAGGATCCCCCAAATCCGACGATTCGGCGGGGGGCGCGCCCGGCGCGTTCGGCCCGTCGTCCTCGATCGCAGGCGGCGGGGGCGGGTCGGCGAAGTCGGCCGCGGTCCAGCGATCCACGCCAACCACCGCGAGGGTCCCGACGTCGCGTTCGAGCTCGAGCCGAGCGATCGCGTAGTCCACGAGCCCGCGGATCAACCGGTTGCGCGCCTGCACGCGCGAGTCTTCCGCGAAGAGCCGAGCCCGGATGTCGGCGTCGCCGCGCTGCAGCAGGAGGCTGGTGCTCTCGACGCGCTTCTGCGCGAGCTCCACGCCCTGAAGCTGGATCTCGTAGCTACGACGGGCGGCCTCGACGTTGCGGTACACGTCCCGCACCTGCAGATCGACGAGGTCCTGGGTTCGCTCGCGGGTGCGCTGCGATCGGCGCGCGTCGATGATCGCGCGCCGATAGGCGTTGCGCTCCGCGATGCGATTGAGGGGTAGATCCACGTCGAGCCCGAAGCTGCCGTTCGCCGACGCGCTCGCGAGGTCGAGGGGCTTCTCGGACGGGGTCGAGACGCTACCGCCGAGCAGGAGGTCCACCTGGATGCCGAGGGCGTCGGCCGCGACGTAGATGCCCCGAACCGCGTCCTGCTCGCGGTCCCTGTCGTTCATCAGGTCCAGCCGCTTGCGGGCCGCGAGCACCAGGGCCTCTTCGAGCGGGAAGGGATTCGGCTGCGGCCCGGATGCGCGCAACGCTTCGAGATCGTCGTTGCGCAGGACGATCTCCACGGTCGTGGGGATGCCGAGGGAGAATTTCAAGCTGTCGAGCGCGCTCTCGAAGTCCGCGCGTGCGCGCTGGCGGTCGTCGTCGCCGTCGAGCAGATCCTGCTGCGCCTCGTCCACCTCGAACTTCGGAATCGTCCCGGCCTTGGCCTTGTCGTTCTGCTCGTCGATGAGCAGCGTGAGACTCTCATAGGCCAGCTCTTCGTTTTGCCAGGTGATGCGCGACTGCAGCGCGCGATAGAACTGCGACGCGATGTCGACACGCAGCTCCTGCTGAAAGCGGGCGTAGCTTCGAAGCGCATAGAGCACATTGCGTTCGGCCTGGCGCAACGGTTCGCGTCCGACGAGCTCGCCGGACCCGCGCGCCAACGGCAAGACGATGTCCGCTGTGATGATGTGTTGTGCGACCGTGAGCGGACTCCCCGTCAGGTTGCGCAAGATGTCCAGCGTCACGCCGACGATCGCCAGGCCGCCCGTCTTGAACGCGCGCGAGAGCGTCAGGTCGCCGTCGACGTCGAGCGTGGTCCCGTCCTCGTCGAACGACAGCTCGCCGAGGCCGCCGCCGGTCAGCACGCCGCAGTAGTCGTTGATGACCGCGGTCAGATCGAGCGCGGCGATATAGACGTCCTCGCGTTGGCGTTGAAAGTCGCGCGACGTGAGCATCGCCAGCGAGACCGCGTCGTCCAACGTGAGCTCGTAGCGCGTGCGTTCGCGCGCGGCCTTGGTGAGTCGTCGCTTGGCCTCGATGTCGAGCGTGCCGACCAGCTCGGGAACCAACGCGCGCTTCGCCGCGAGGATGCGATAGACCTCGCGATCGGCGGCCTTCTTCGTCGGCGCTCGGCACGCGCCGAGGGTCAACAGTGCGAGCGCGAGCGAGCAGCCGATGCACTTCAGCGCGCGCCGCCGGATCGGCAGGCGGTGCGTCACTCGAGCAGTCCGCGGTGCGAGATGAGACAGGCGCGCGCGGGGGGCGCCGGCTTGACGAAGAAGTGCTTGCCCTCGAGCCGGCGTCCCTCGCCGACCGGCACGACCAGCGGATCGGTCGTGGGGGCGCCGGCGCCGTCGCCGACGGCGCCCAGAACGTCGTGTTCGAACGCGCGGACGACCAGCTCGATCGGCTTCTTGGCCTCGTCGTCGCCGCCGAGGTAGGTCCAGCCGGTGAGATCCGTGAGGCGGACGACGTGCTGCTCCATGCGAGGGCCCCTGCGTGGTTACGGCGCCGACAGCCTACCCGCTCCGGGTCGCCGTCCGGCATTCGACGCCAGGCCGCCACCAGCGCGGTTGTGACAAAGACGTGACATTCGGACGAGGCCGACGGCGCCGCAGCGGGTCAGAATGCGCCAACAACGCGAAAGCATGCCGCGAAAGGCGTACGCGGGAACCAAAAAACGGGCTTCGAAAGAGCCCCGATCGGTAGACTTCTCGCTGAGGATTCAAGGGCAGTCCCCGCGGGTGGTGCTCGTTTCTCGTCGCGCTGGTGCGGCGATGCGCCCCGCTCAAGACCGGAGCTCGCGTAAAGACGGCGTGATTCGGCGGGGGTTGGTCCTACCAAGGAGGTTTTTCGATGGCCAACGCTTTGAAGACCATGCTCGTCGTAGCGGTCTGTGGGACCCTCGCGGCGGGATGCTGCGGTTGGGACCCGTGTGATTTCGATCCGTGTGACATTGATCTGTGCGACATCGACATCGATCCGTGCGGGACCGACTGCGACCCGTGCGATCCCTGCGATGACTGCGATCCGTGCTCGAGCCGGCGTCCCGACGGGATCCCGGAAGAGGCCAAGGCCGGTGAGGCCTGGTGTCGCATCTTCATCCCCGCCAAGTTCGAGGAGTACGAAGAGCAGGTCATATGTGAGCCCGCGGGCTGCAAGAAGACCTGGGTTCCGCCGCAGTACGAGACGCGCACGCGTCAGGTGTGCTGCCAGCCGGCGCAGCAGAAGTGCACCACGATTCCCGCCGTCTACGAGAATCAGGAAGAGCAGGTTTGCTGCTGCCCGGCGCGCACCGAGTGGCGCAAGGTCGACTGCACGCCGAAGATGCTCGAAGAGGGCCAGAAGCAGGGTGACTGCTGGATGCTGGTCGAGATTCCGGCCAAGTACAAGACCGTGACCAAACGCGTGATGGTGACGCCGGCTCGCACCGAGACCGAGACGATCCCCGCGAAGTTCAAGACGGTCGAAGAGCAGGTCTGCACGAAGGCCGGCTACTACGAGACCGAGCAGGTCCCGGCCAAGTACAAGACCGTCGTGCGCAAGCGCCAGGTCGAGCCCTGCCGCTGGGAGTGGCGCCGCAACAAGGACTGCGAAGTCCCGGACGACGCCGGTGAAGGCGGCGAGGTCGAGGTCGCTCCGGCCGAAGAGTCCGGCGACGAGTAGTCCCTCCGACCCAGTACTTCCGGCTTCGCCTCGCGCGAAGCGGAATGGTTCGCTTCGCACGAAGCAGAGATCAACGGCCCCGCGTCCTCCGACGCGGGGCCGTTTTTTCGTTTCGTGTCCCGGCGCCCTTCACGCTTGAGCGTGCACGGACGACGGCGGTAGGGTGTCGCCATGCGTGTCGTTCGCCTGATGCTGTTGCTCTCGATCGCCCTGCCCTGCTGTCTCTCGACTGCCGTCGCCGACGACGCCAAGCCCGTCGATCGCGAGGCCGCGAAGGCCAAGGCCGCGAAGGACCTGGCAGCGTTCCAAGAACGCGTCAACAAGGCGATCGACCGCGGCGTCGCGTGGTTGCAGGGCACCCAGAAGAAGAACGGCAGCTACCCCGGCTTCAGCGAAGACCTCCTGCCGCGCCAGTACAACATCATGGAGGTGGGGCTGAATGCGCTCGTCATGCTCACGCTGGCGCACTGCGGCGTAGAGCCGGACCACGACAGCGTCAAGAAGTGCATGAAGTTCTGCCAATTCCACTACGCCGGCGGCAACGGTTCATGGAATCTGAAGGGCAACAACCAGGTCACGATCTACACCGCCGCGACGCTGATCATGGCGCTCGACGCTCTCTACCGGGGGATCGAGAAGCCGAAGCCGCTCAAGCGGGACCGCTACGGCAAGGCCGTCCCTCCGAAGCCCGCCAAGTGCAAGTACCCGTCGTGGGTCCGGAAGTGGATCAAGGAGCTGGTGAGCCTCATCGTTCGCAATCAGCACCCCTCGGGCGGCTGGCGGTACCCGGGCAACCCCATCGCGGCCGAGGAGGGCGAGACCGACCTCTCGAACGTGCAATACGCGTTGCTGGCGCTCGAGGCGGCCGCGAGCTGCGGCATCGTGGCGCCCCCCGAAACCTGGCAGAAGGCCGCCGAGTACGTCCTGACGTCCCAGGAAGACGACGGGCTCGACGTCCCGATCTTCATCGAGAACGAAGCCTGGGAACCCGGGGACGACCCGGCGTCGCGCTTCAAGGAGGTCGGCGAGACGCAGATGCGAGGCTGGACCTACATCCCCGGCCAGCAGATGTACCCGACCGGCTCGATGACGGCGGCGGGCGTCACGTGCCTGGCGCTGACGAAGGAGCGGCTCTGGCTCCTGAAGAAGCTGGATCCGGCGCTGCGCAAGCGCATGGACCGGGGCATTCTCGACGGCTTGGCGTGGCTGGCGGACGTGTTCACGGTCAAAGACAACCCGGACACGTCGGGCACGCCGCAGATGTGGCACTACTACTACCTCTACGGCCTCGAGCGCGTCGGCGCGAAGACCGGTGTGCGCTGGATCGGCAAGCACGATTGGTACCGGGAGGGCGCGGAGTACCTGCTCAGCGCTCAGGAAGCCGAGGGTGGATGGAAGGAAGCGGACAAGAAAGATCGGCCGGCCGACGCGACCGAGCTCGCCACCTCGCAAACGTGCTTCGCGCTCCTCTTCCTGAAGCGCAGCACGCGCAAGCCCTTCATTCCGATGACGCCGCCCGTGCTGACCGGCGGGGGGAAGTAATCCACTGCGAACTCCGGTCGGGAGCGGGGGCCTGGGTGGCTAGAATCCCGCCACAACCAGAACCGCCGAAGGGAGGGCGCGGCCCATGTCGGATTCCGTTGCGAGCTCACACACCGGAGACGAGGTGACCGTGTCGGATCCGCAGCCCGCCGGGACCAGCCTCGAAGCGCTCACCATCAACACGGTGCGAACGCTCGCCATGGACGCCGTTCAGGCCGCCCGCGCCGGGCATCCGGGGCCGCCCATGGGCCAGGCGCCGCTGGGCTACGCGCTCTGGACCCGCGTCATGAAGTACAGCAGCGCCCATCCGACCTGGGCGGATCGCGACCGCTTCGTGCTCTCGTGCGGACACGCGAGCATGCTGCAGTACGCCTATCTGCACCTGACCGGCTACGACCTGTCGCTGGACGCGATCAAGAACTTCCGGCAGTGGGGCAGCCCCGCCGCCGGGCACCCCGAGTACCGCGAGGTGCCGGGCGTCGAGACGACGACCGGTCCCCTGGGCCAGGGCTTCGGAAACGGCGTCGGCATGGCGCTCGCCGAGCGCCTCCTGGCAGCGCGTTTCAACACGGACGAGCACGAAGTAGTGGATCACCGCACGTGGGTGCTCGCGAGCGACGGCGATCTGATGGAAGGCGTGTGCGCGGAGGCGGCGAGCCTCGCCGGCCATTTGGGCCTTCACAAGCTGTGCGTGTTCTGGGACGACAACCGCATCACGATCGACGGCACGACCGACCTCTCGTTCAGCGAAGACGTGGCGGCTCGCTTCGCCGCGTACGGCTGGAACGTTCTCTCGGTGCACGTCGACGAGGGCACCGACGCCTACGTGCAGGCGTGCGATGCCGCGCGCGCCGAGACGTCGAAGCCGACGCTCATCTGCTGCCGCACCCACATCGGACACGGCAGCCCCAACAAGCAGGACAGCTCCGCCGCGCACGGCGCGCCGCTGGGCGAGGACGAGGTCCGCTTGACCAAGCAGGCCCTCGGTTGGCCCGAGGACGCGCAGTTCCTGGTGCCCGACGACGTGGCCACGCACATGCGCGAGGTGGGCGCGCGCGGCGCCGCCGAGGTCGAGCGCTGGGAAGCGCGCATGGACGCCTACCGCAGCGCCCATCCCGAACGCGCGGCCGCGCTCGAGTCGGCGTGGGCCGGCGAGCTGCCCGCCGAATGGTCTTCGGCGCTGCCGACGTTCGACGCCGGCGCGAAGCTGGCGACGCGCAAGGCGTCCGGCAAGGTCTTGGCGTCGCTCGGCGCGCACATTCCCCTGCTCATCGGCGGCTCGTCGGATCTGGCCGGCTCGAACAACACGACGCTGCCCGGCACGACCGACATTCGCGCGGGCGCCTACGAAGGGCGCACCTTGCACTTCGGCGTACGCGAGCACGCGATGGGCGCGGTCATGAACGGCATGGCGCTGCACGGAGGGATCCGACCGTACGGCGGCACCTTCCTGGTGTTCAGCGACTACATGCGCGCCGCGATCCGCCTGGCCGCGCTCATGAAGCTGCCCGTCGTCTACGTCTTCACGCACGATTCGCTGGGGGTCGGCGAGGACGGCCCGACGCATCAGCCGATCGAGCACCTCGCGGCGCTGCGCGCCATCCCCGGTTTGAACGTGGTGCGGCCCGCGGACGCCAACGAAACCGCCGAGGCATGGCGTATCGCGCTCGAGTCGAACGGGCCGACGGCGCTGATCCTCACGCGCCAGGGCCTGCCGATTCTCGATCGCGACCGGCTGGCGCCGGCCTCGGGCACGGCACGCGGTGCGTACGTCCTGCGCGAGGGCGCGGTGAACCCGGACGTCGTGTTGTTGGCCACCGGCTCGGAGGTCGCGCTCGCGCTCGACGCCGCGCGCTTGCTCCAGGACGAGGGCGTGACGGCGCGCGTCGTCTCCATGCCGTGCTGGGAGCGCCTGGACGAGATGGACGCCGACGATCGGGAAGCGCTCTTCGGCGGCTGCGACGTGCGGATCGGCATCGAAGCCGGCGCGTCCTTGGGTTGGCACCGCTGGATCGGGCCGAGCGGCGACCTCGTCACGGTCGATCGCTTCGGCGCGTCCGCGCCGGGAGACCGCCTGATGGAAGAGTACGGCTTCACGGCCGAAAACGTCGCCGCCGTCGCCCGGCGTTGCCTCGCGCGGGCGGAACGGACCGAGTAGCCCGCGACCGGCGCTGCGTCCCCGTGCACAATCGCAGTTGACCACTTGGCCCGACTGACGGACCGGTCTGCGAGCCGGCGAAGGGGGTTTGCGTCATGCGAGTACAGGGATGGATCGTGACGTGCGCGTGGATCGCCATTGCGCCGGTCGTGATCGCGGCCTGCGGCAGCGTTCCGTTCACGGATCGTTCTCAACTGCGGCTCATCAGCGAGTCGCAGGAGATGTCGATGGGCATCGAGGCCTACGAGGAGATCCTCAAGGACAAGCGCATCATCACCGGCACGCCGGAGGCGCAGATGGTAGAGCGCGTCGGACGCCGGATCGCGGCGACGACCGGCGAGAACTTCGCCTGGGAGTTCAAGCTGATCGACGATCCCGACACGGTCAACGCGTTCTGCCTGCCCGGTGGCAAGGTCGCCGTCTATACCGGCATCCTCCCGATCACGCAGGACGAGAACGGGCTTGCCGCCGTCATCGGGCACGAGGTCGCGCACGCAACGGCGCATCACGGCGCCGAGCGCGTCAGCCAGGAGCTGGTCTCCCAGGGCGTGTTGGGCATCGCCGAGGTGACGCTGGGCAACGCGACGGGCTCGACGCGGGACGTCGTCATGGCAGGGCTCGGACTGGGCGCGGAGGTCGGATTCACGTTGCCCTACTCGCGCACCCACGAGTACGAAGCCGACGCGATCGGCTTGCGATACATGGTCCGCGCAGGCTACGACCCCTACGCCGCGGTCCGGCTCTGGCAGCGCATGGGCGCGCGCGCCGGCGACCGGCAGCCGGAGTTCCTCTCGACCCACCCCGAGCCCGCCGCGCGCGCCGAGCGTCTGGCCGGTCTGATCCCTACCGTCGTGGCCGAGGAGCAGGCGGCGGCAAATGTGCGTTAGGTGGGGACGACGCCCAGCCGAGTTCTCTTGTGGGGGACGAAGCGGGCCTCTCTACAATTGCGTCGCCCTGCACGCGTCCCTCTCGGCGTAAACGAGTGACGGCCATTCCATGCACATCCTGATCGGCGGCGAAGACGAGGTGGCCTTCCGACTGGCGGAAGCCCTGATGGAAGAGCACGAGGTGACGCTCATCCTGCCGGAGACCGACGAGGGGGGCACGCACTCGCGTCTCGACGTCGAGATGGTCTTCGGGCGGGTGACGTCCGCGGACGTGTTGCGCAGAGCCGGTGTCGAGTCCGCCGAGATCTTCATCGGCGCGGCGCCGATCGACGAGCAGAACCTCGTCTCCTGTCTGACGGCGTCGCGGCTGGGCGCCAAGCGTACGATCTGCTTCCAGTTCCGGCCCGAGACACAGGCGTCGGAAGACGACGTCGACGCGTTCGCCGAGTCCCTCGGTCTCGGGCTCGTCGTTCGCCCCGCGCACCAGTTGTCGACGGAGATCCTGCGCATCATCGCCGTGCCCGGCGCGCTCGACGTCGAGGCGTTCGAGGGCGGACGCGTGCATCTCTTGCGGCATGCCATCGAGGACGGTGCGCCCATCACGCGCGGGCCGCTCAAGGACGTCGGCGTGCCGGAGGGCGTGGTGCTCGTCATGGCCCGCCGCGACGACGAGATGCTGCTCCCGAAGGGCGACACCCACTTCCAGCCCGGCGACAAGGTCACCGCGATGGGGACCATGGCGGGCATCAATCGCCTCCTCTCGCGCTATCTGCGTACGTCGGCCAACGGCTCCCAAAGCACGAGCGCTACCGTCGTCGGCGGCGGCGTCGTCGGCTTGTCGGTCGCGTTGGGACTCGAGGAGGCCGGTTGGAACGTGAAGCTGATCGAGTCGAGCCGCAAGCGAAGCGAGGCCGTGTCGGCACTCGTGCAGGGACTCGTGCTCCACGGCGACGGCACCGATCTCGATCTCCTCGAGGAGGAGCAGATCGGCGAATCCGGCGTGCTCGTCGCCGTGACCAGCCACGACGAGAAAAACCTCCTCGTTTCGCTGCTCGCGAAGAGTCTCGGCGTGAAGCGGATCGTGACCCGCGCGAACCACGTCGCGAACGAGCGGCTCTTCGAGAAGGTCGGCATCGACGTCGTGCGCTCCGCCAGCGGCGCGGCGATGCGCTCCGTGCTGCGCCGCATCGACACCAGCCGCTCACAGTTGCTGGCCGAGCTCGAGCACGGTGACGCGGAGGTCATCGAGCTCAAGTTGCCCGCGGGGCTCAAGCCCGTCCCGCTCACGAAGATGCGCACCGAGGTCTTCGCGATCATCGGGGCGATCCTGCGCAAGGGGCGCGTCATCATTCCGCGCGGTGACGACGTCGTTCAGGGGGACGACCGCCTGCTGGTCTTCTGCACGAAGGAAGAGGACGACAAGATCCGCAACTTCCTGATGAATCGGCTCGAGCATCTCGCGGAAGACGGATCCGCCTAGCCATGCGCGTCTCGCTCGTCCTCGGGGTGATCGGCAACCTGCTGCGGCTGTTCTCGATCGCCTTCCTGGCGCCGATTTTCATGGCGATGATCGACGGGGAATACCAGGTGGCGGGCTACTTCGCCATCTCGCTCGTCGCGGCCGCTGCGATCGGCAGCGTGATGGCGCGCGGATTCCAGAAGACCGACTTCCTCCATCGCGGCGAGGCGATGGCGGTCGTGAGCGGAACGTGGCTGGTCGTCGCCGCGTTCGCCGGGGTGCCGTACCTGTTTCACGGGATGCCCCCCGTCAACGCGTTCTTCGAGGCCATGTCCGGCTTGACCACCACGGGCGCGACGGTGCTCGACTTCAGCTCGCCGAACTACAACCGGGCGTTCTTTCTCTGGCGCGCAATGACGCAGTGGTTCGGCGGCATCGGCGTCATCGCGCTGTTCGTCGTCGTGCTGCCGCGACTCGGCATTGCCGGACGTCAGCTGTTCTTCGCCGAGGCGTCTACGGCGACGTCCGAAGGGATCAGCCCGCAGGTCCGCTCCGCCGCCACGCGCTTGTGGCTGCTCTACATCGGTCTGACCGCGATCCTCACCGGGTGTCTGTTGTGGGCGGGGTTCGATTGGTACGACGCTGCGGTGCACGCGCTGACGACGCTCTCTGCCGGCGGCTTCTCGCCGAACGGCGAGTCCATCATGGGGTACGCGAATCCGACGGCTGAGTGGATCTTCGTCGTCTTCATGGTCATCTCCGGGACGAGCTATCCGCTTCAATGGCGCGCGGTATCGGGCAAGCCCGGCTCCCTGCTCCGCGACGGCGAGTTCCTCGCGTACTTCTTCATGTGCCTGATCGCGACGCTCGCGGTCGCGATGCTGATATCCGGAGGCGACTTCGGGATGGGTGCGATCCGCGACGCCGCGTTCCAGGTGACGAGCCTCGCTTCGTCCACGGGCTATGCGAGCGTCGACTACGTGCGATCACCGCAGTGGGGCGACGGTGCGCGCATGTTGCTCGTCGTGGCCATGCTGCTTGGTGGGTGCGCCGGCTCCGCGTGCGGCGGACCGAAGATGATTCGCTACCTGCTGCTCTTCAAGTTCATCCGGCGCGAGGCGACGCAGGTCCTCCACCCGCGCGCCGTCATACCGATCCGCTACAAGACGAGTCCGATCAAGAGCGGTGTGCTGCGCGCGGTCATCACGCTGGTCGTGCTCTACCTGCTGGCGTATCTGGTCCTCGGGACCATCGTCGTGGCGTCGGGCGAGGCCGACATGGTGACCGGGATGAGCGCGAGTCTCGCGTGCTTGGGCAATATCGGTCCCGGATTCGGCCCGGTCGGACCCATGGACAGCTTCGACGGCTTTTCCGACGGCATCAAGCTGCTGCTTGCGATCGGGATGTGGTTCGGGCGGCTCGAGATCATGGCGATTCTGGCGCTCTTCCATCCCGACGTGTGGCGCCACACGCGTTGGGGTGCGCGAACCGCCAAGAGCTGAGCGCAACGCCGCAAACCTGATCGTCGCCCGGCGGCCCTTCGACCCGTAGAATCACGGAGAGTCGGCCGTCCCGTGTGAGAGCAGGCACATGCGCAACATCTTCGGACCCGTCCTACTCGCGCTGGTCGTCACCGCATTTTCCGGAGACGACGTGTTCGCCGCCGGCCGCGACCTGGACGGCCAGATGGCGCCCGACATGTCGTTTCGTGAAGGGTTCAACGGCTTCGAGAAAGGGACGACGCTCTCCGCGCACCGCGGCAAGGTGGTGTGGGTGAAGTTCTGGCTCAAGGACTGCCCGATCTGTCACCGGCAGCTCAAGGAGGTGCAGGACCTCTACGACCGCTACGGAACGAGCGGGCTGCAGGTGCTCACCGTCGTGCACGAGCACCGACCCGACGTCGTTCGCGGGAAGCTGCGCACGTTGAACCCGCGGTACGACTTTCCCGTCGCTTGCGATCGCGACGGCTCGCAGGCTGCCAAATACGGCGTCGGTCGCCGGCCGGTCGACTACGTCATCGGGACCGACGGCCGCGTCAAGTCGAGCAACAAGATGTCGGTGCCCATCATCGAGCAAGAGCTGCGCCGCTACCGGCTTCAGCAGCTCGGCAAGGTGCCGGCGTCCTTCAAGACGATTCGCGAAGACGTCTGGCACGGGCGCCTGGGTCACGCGCTCCTGCTGAGCGAACGCGCGATGAAAGCCGAGGACGTAACGGCGGAGGAGGAGGCCGCTGCGGCGAAGGTGACCACCCTCGCGCGCGAGACGATGGAGGCTCGCGCCCGAGCCGCGGACCGCCTGTTCGCGTCCGGGGATCGTCGCGGGGCGCGCGGCGCCTACGAGCGACTGGTCGGCGCGTTCACGAACACGAGTCTGCATGACGAAGCGAAGGCGTTGCGCGACGCGTTTCTCGCCAAAGCCGGGAACTAGATCGCCGGGTCGACCGCGCCGGTGACAGTGCCGTGACGCCGGCGGCCCACGGACCGCTTGGAAGGCGGTTGCACGGGCCCGGCGGCTTCATCCGGCGGCTTTCGGGCCATCGGATCGCGGCGATCCGGTGGTACGCTCCGCGGGCATCGCAGACCGGTCTGAGGGAGGGCCGTTCGGCGTCGTGGATTCGCTCCGCGACCGCCTGCACAGCGCTCCAGGGAGGATTGCCGGAATGGCGTCGACGACTTCGCGTAACCGAGCCTGGCTGACCCTGTTCAGCCTTTGTCTGATCGTGCTTCTGCTGGGAGCCTGCGCGGGCAGCCGAAATCCGATTTCGGCCGTCGCGTGCTGCGAGGATCCCTGCGAAGACCCGTGCGATCCCTGCGCGCCGGTCGATCCGTGCGCAGACGGGCCCGCCGACAAGCCGCCGGAGGCCAACGTCGGCGAGGCATGGTGCCGCTACTGGATCCCGCCCGTCACGAAGACCGTCACCGAGCGCGTTTGCGTCTGCCCGAAGCAGTGCAAGAAGGTGTGGGTGCCGCCGGAGTACGGGTACCGCCCGAAGCTCGTGTGTGTGGCGCCCGCGAACGTTCGCGAGGTGTGCAAGCCGGGCCTGTGGACGACCAAGGACAAGGACGTCCTTGTCAAGCCGGAGCAGGAGATGTGGTGCAAGACGTGCTGCAAGCCCACCGTCGCAGGGGAGGGCGAGTCGCAGTGTGAGTGCTACGTCAAGAAGGTGAAGCCGGCGGTCTGGGGCACTCGCAAGGAGCGCGTGTGCGTCGCGCCGTCGAAGCTCTGCGTCGAGTACTCGCCGGCTCGCTACAAGTGCGTCGAGGAGCGCTACCTGATCAAGGAGGGTTTCTGCCAGACCATCATGGTGCCGGCGAAGTACGAGACCCGCACCCGGGAGGTCTGCACGACACCCGGACGCTGGGAGTGGCGTCGCAACGAAGACTGCGAGGTTCCCGTCGAGGTCGAAGAAGCCCTTCCCGCCCTCGAGGTCCGCATGGACGACAAGGCGGCGGACGGTTCGGAAGAAGGCATTTTCCGTCCCGGCGACACCGTCGTCTACAAGATGGTGATCTTGAGCGACGCGGCGAGTGAAGCCATGCCCAACCTGAAGGTCGCGATCTCGCTGCCCGAGCATCTCGAGTTCGTTTCCGGACGCGGCGAGGGTGTGACGTTCGACGGCGGTGGACAGAGCGCGACGAGCTCGGTGTTTCCGCTCGGTGTCGGTCAGGAGCGCGCAATGGAGTTCCACGCGAAGGTGCTCTCCGCGCCCCCGACGAAGCTCGTCCAGGTCTCCGCCTCCGTCCAGATGGAAGACGGCACCGAGGTCGCGGTCGAGACCGAGAGCACCACGCTGCACGAGTAGCGCGCAGCACGTCCGAGACATCTGCGGAAGGGCGGGCTTTCGAGCCCGCCCTTCTTGCAATTTCAGCTGTGTCGGGCCGCGGCCCCGCGGCGAGCGCGGCGCCCGGCGTCCCGTCCCGAGGCGCCCAATCGCGATTCATCGAAAACGCTGGCTTCCTTGTCAGGTTTTCCGCAGTATTGCCCGCAGCGCCCTGCCGGATGGGGGCCGTCGCAGAACTTGAACGCGCGCTGTTCTTTTTGGACACGGTGTTCGGCTTGGTGATCACCGGGGGATCACAAGCTTCGATCAGGCAGGTACTTGTGTGCGCAGCCGGAAGCGAAGGTCGTTCGGCATCCCAGGTGCATCGAATGCGCGAGACAGAGGTCCTCATTCGGGCCGGCGAGCTGCCGCAGGGGATGCGGAGGAGAACGCAGATGGTCAATCGTCTATTCATTGTCGTCGCGGCGATCGCGCTTCCGATCGTGCTGGGAGGGCTGCCTGCCGATGCGGCGGATCCCGATCCGGATCGTGTCGACAACAACAACAACTTCGAGACATCGACCGACACCGTCATCGCCGACGCCTCCTTCCAGGCTTTGCCCGACAAGGACGAGAACAGCGCGAAGTTCCTCGTGCTTTCGGGGCTTGGGAACAACACGACGGGCGAGCAGTGCAAGAACGCGGGGGGCATGCTCGTCGACCAGCCGGTTCGAACGATCATCAAGCTCGACTTCGAGCGTCCGGGCGCCGACGACACGCCGATGCAGATCGCGCTGTTCGATCCAAACGTGACAGGCAAGTGGGATCAGTTCGCTCCGGACAGTGTCCTGCTGCAGCACCCGCGCGTGCAGTTCGACCTGTTCTTGGACAAGCAGGACGGGATGGACGTGGCGGCGGCGGTCACCGAGTGGTGTACGGAAACGCCCCAGTACGACGCGCTGCCGAACCGCATCACGCGTCTGCTCGAGACGTCGTCCGACGCCTCGCCCGACAACGCGTGGGCGGCGTTCTTCGACATGGAACCGGCCGCCTTCGAGACGCTCGTCGACAACCAGTTCGGCGGTAATGCGCGTCCGGACGACGCGTCGTCGTACAAGTTCGTCATGGTCATCTCGCTCTTGCCCGCGTTCCCGGGCGGCCTGCTTCAGGGCACGGAACGCTGCGGACACAAGGTGGCGTTCAACAGTACGTATCTCATTCCGGGTGGGAGCATCCTCGGCTTCTCCGGCGGCATCATCGACCAGCGCTATCCCTTCATCAACCAGGGCCAGGTTCCGCAGGGCCAGACCATGGATCCCATGCCCGGCGAACCGCTTCCGCCGCCCTCCGGTGGCATCAACCAGTACGACGGCACCTTCGACTTCTTCTTCCACAACACGCGCGTCATCTGCCCCGACACGTTCATCTTCGGCGAGTCGGACGCGGACTGGAACCCTCCGATCTTGAGGGACGAGAACGAGGCGAACGATCCCGACTGTGACTTCGAGAACTTCGGGATCCCGGCCGACCACGGCGGTGTGGCGAACGACCCCAATCCCGACCCGAACCTGGAAAGCGGCTGCCACTCGCAGCTCGCGTTCGGGATGGGCGGCGAGGCGGTCACGGACCTCCGAGACAACACGGCGTTTCGCATCGGCGACGCGGTGCGTTGGGCGATCACACCGACCCCGGTGTCGGATCCCTTCGCTGCTGGCTTCAACGGCGTCGCCTACTCGTCCGAGCCGCTGCATCCCCTCGCGACCGGCATGCGTCTGCAACCGACGAACGGACTCCAGCCGATTCACGCTTCGGTGAACAACGACAGGCAGGACCAGGTCCTGGCGATCCAGGTGCTCGACAACGGCGCCGGCGCCGACGCATGGACCACGGACGGCGACGATCAGTACCTGAACATTCCGCTCGACAAGGATCACTTCAAGGCGAACCCCGGCGCGAACAACCTGTGGTCGGTGCGCTTCGCCGAAGTCGATGCGGGCAACTTCATCTTCCTGAAAATGAGCGAAGACTTCGGCACGACGCCGGAGGATTGCGACACGACGATCGAGGCCTGCCTGGGCTGCGACGACGACGGCGACTGCGAGATCGACCGACCGCTGCACGTCGTCTTCCCCGGCAAGACCATCGTCGTGACCGCGACGGGGCCGGGTCTGGGCGGCGGCGTGGAGCTTACGCTGAACCCCGACACGGACTGCTACGAGTTCACCAGCGGCGAGCTCGAGCCCAATGCCGTCTACAACGTCACCGTCACGGTCGACGGCGTGCCGTCGTCCACCGTGACGATGCCGGCGCTCAAATCGCCGGAAGACTGTCCCGGCAACGAGAACCCGTGCGTGATCAACACACCCGAGTCGCTGCCGCCGAAGCTGCCGCCCTGCACGTTCATCTACGAGTGCCCGATCAAGCTCAGCGGGTGCTTGGTCTGCGACACCGACGGCGACTGCATCGGTGACGAGGACTTGCCGTTGGGCACGCTCGTCACGGTCACGATCTCCGGCGGCGATCTGCCGATCGACGGGAACGCGTCGAGCTACGAAGCGACGTACCCCGTGACCATCGGCGACTTCACGACGTGCTGGGAGTTCATATCGAGCGCCGACGAGCCGCTCACACCCGGCGAGACCTACGACGTCACGGTCTCCGTGACGCCGCCGCCGAACACGACGATCGTGCTCTCCAACTGCCCGAACAACGACAACCCGCGCGAGGTCACGGTGCCGCCGACCGGTCAGATGACCGAGGTCACGGGCATCGACTTCATCTACGACTGCGACACGCCCAAAGTCTTCATCAAGATCTGGTGCGAGCGCAGCCGTCCGAAGCCGGGGAACAGCGAGTTCGACGAGGGCGTCGACGTGCCCTGCGCCGGCATCCTGGTCGACGTGATCGACAAGGGCACGAACCAGACGATCCGCCAGGTCTCGACGGACCTGAACGGCGAGATCTGCCTCGACGACGAGAACGGCAACCAACTCCCGTTCGGCGAGTACAACCTGTGTATCGACCCGGCGTCGCTCGCGCCGGGCTCCTCGTTCCTGAACCCGCTCGACGGCTGCTGCATGATCGAGGTGGTGCCAGGCGGAGAGCAACAGGATTGCTTCTTCCAGCTCACCTGTCCGGTGTCGATCTGCGGCACGGTGTACTGCGGCCCGGCGGTGACCTCGGTCGGCGGTCCGGGACCGCTCAACGGCGTTCCGCCCAACCCGCCGCAAAGCCCGCTTCCGGGTGCGGTGGTCCAGCTCAATCCCGGCGGGTTCACCGAGGTGACGGACGCCAACGGGTTCTACTGCTTCAGCGACGACGACTACGACCTGCCGCCCGGCAACTACACCGTCACGATCCTGACGGATCCGTTGCCGCCTCCGGGCGAGGTCTTCTGTGATCCCGCCGGTCCGTTCCCGAGCTCGCATCTCGTCGAACTGGGCAAGGTCGACATGTCGGTCGACAACAACTTCGGCTACTGCTGCGAGCCGCCGCCGACCTGCGACATCAAGGTCAAGGTCTGCTGCGACGCGGACTGCGACGGCGTCTGTGAGCCCGGCGAGCCGGGCGTTCCCGGCGTGAAGATCATGCTCAGCCCCGGCGACCGGATGGGCACGACCGACGCCGACGGCTGCGTTGAGTTCCTGAACCTCGTTCCCGGCACCTACACGGTGACCATCGACGAGAGCTCCGTACCCGCGGACAAGCGCCTGTGCTCCGATCGGAGCAAGACGGTCGTCTGTCCCGACGGGGGCGCGGCGCGCGTCGAGTTCCTGGTCTGCCCGCTGGGCTCGATCAAGATCCAGGTCTGGAAGGAGCCGGTCGATGAGTGCGACTGTCGGTTCGACGACGGCGACATTCCGATCAACAAGGCTCGTCTCGTCCTGACGGACGCGAACGGCACCTTCATCCAGGATCTCGAGACCGACGCCTTCGGTTGCGTCAAGGTCAAGGGGCTCTTGCCGGGTGACTACTGCGTCGAGATCGAGGACACCTTCGAGCTGCGCCAGTATTGGTGCCTGTGCAAGGGTGAGCGCAAGCAGTGTGTCACGATCGATTGCGGCGAGGAAGAGCGCGTCGAGTTCGGGTACTGCTGCCAGGAGGTGTGCGGCAAGGTCTGGCTCGATTGCGATTGCGACGGCATGTTCTGGATGAAGGAGGGGGACCTCTGCCTCGAGGGCGTGGTCGTCGAGATCATCGGGATCGGCGGCTTCGCGCTGGACGTCGGCTACCGGGACACCACGACGACCGATGCGGATGGTCTCTACTGCTTCGAGAACGTTCCGACCGGCGAGGTCGAGGTCCGGATCCTCCAGGGTCCGGGCAACGCGAGCTACATCTTGCAGGACCCGAAGGTCTACACGCCGACGGTGGAGTGCGGCGTCAGCTGCCGCGACAAGGATTTCCGCTACTGCAAGTGTGAGCAGTGGATCTGTGTCCGCGTCTTCGGCCAGCCGAAGGGCAAGTGTGACGACAAGTTCGATGAGGGCGTCGACACGAACCTCGAGTGGATCAAGGTCGACATCAAGCGCAAGGGATCGGACAAGGTCATCTCGACCGGCTTCACCGACAGGTGGGGCGTTTGCTGCTGGAGCCTCCCGCCCGGCTGCTACGACGTCTGCGTCTCCAAGGATCAACCGCAACTGAAGGACTGGGAGCCTTGCGAGGGTGAGAGTGAGATCACCACGCTCTGTCTCGAGCCGTGTGAGACGCTCTGGGCGACCTATTGCTACTGCGAGAAGTGCCCGAACAACCCCTGCTGCGAGGGCGACCTGCACGAGGTCACGCTCGAAACCAAGATCTGGGTGGGCGACGAAGACTGCTTCCAGCTGGGCGCGGACTTCCGCGACGGCTGCTCGCCGTGGTCCGACGAGCTCGACAGTGTCTGGGTCGAGTGGAAGGGTGCGTTCCCGGGCCGGCAGGTCGGGCACGACGGCGTGTTGATCGTCGAGAACGTCGTGGTGCGCAACGGCATCGCGACCGTCACGCTCAAGCTGATCGCCCAGAAGGACTGGTTCTACAAGGGGCGATTCGGCGACCGCGAGCGCCGTGTCGCTGTCGAAATCAACGGATGTGAGAAGGAAGGGTGCGCGATCTTCCGCTGCGAGCACCTCCGGCCGGGCGCCATGTTCGACTGGACCGATGGCTGTCCTGAGATGCCCGAGTGCGACTTGTCGAAGGACAAGGACTGGTGGCTGCGGCAAGTGCGCGACGATTGGAACGACTGTAAGTACGACGCGAGCTTCCTCGTCGTCGACACCTGGAGCTGGGAGTCCTGGCGCTGGTGCGAGCCGTGTGAGAGCACGGAGATGCGTGAGCTCTGCGTCATCGACTTCTGGATTGGTGATCGAGACGACCACACCTTCCGTGTGAAGGCGAAGGACGGCTCGAAGGTCCTGGCGGATATCCGCGTCGAGTTCGACGGCGACCACTGGGACGACGGCAAGCGCGACGGGTTCCTGAAGGTTGCCAAGATCTGGCGCGTCAGCGGCGACCATTGGCGCGCGAGGGTTCGCATCGATTTCGAGTGCGACTGCTGGCACGACGTGACGGGTGTGCCACAAGACCTGCTGATCTGGGCGGAGCTCGATGACTGCGCCCACGACAAGAACGTCTGGCTCGACTGTCGCGACTAGCGCTCCTTCGAACCGAGACCGACGACACACCGCGACGGCGGCCGCTCGACGGGGCGGCCGCCGTCGGCATTCCAGGCGCTACGGGCCGCCGAGTACTCGCTCGAAGTGCGCGCGCGCGCGGCGTTTGAGCCACGGCAGCACGACGAAGGTCGTGTAGTGCCCGGTGGGCATCATCACGAGCTCAGGGCGCCCCAGCGCCTTCCACAGCGCGAGCCCCGAGGCCGTGGGCACCGAGCGATCGAACCGCGCCAGGAAGAGCAGCACGCGGCTCGTGTCTACGCGATCCGCGAGGATCAGCGGGTCGGTCACCATGATCTCCGTGAGCCGTTCGCGCAGCTGGCCCTTGTTCAGCCCCGTGGCCTTCATCGTGTCCCGCACGTAGGTGCGAAACGGGTCTTCGACCGTGTCGATCATCACGTCGGAGAGCGGCGCGCCGGGCAACATCCAAACATGCCCCCGAAGCCGCGAGTCCGCACCGGCAACCAAGCTGCTGATGATGGCGCCGGCGCTGACGCCGAAGGTCCCCAGTCGCGTTTCGTCGATGCCCTCCTGTTCGATCAGCCAGTCGAGTGCCTGCCTGCTTCGCATCACCAGCGTCCGGTACTCCGCCTCGGCCAGCTCGAGTGACTGGGTCGGATGGAAGTCGAGCTCCTTGCGCTGAACGATCACCGCGTGGAATCCGACACGCGCGAAGTACGCGGCAAATCGATCGACGAGCATCGTGGTGTTGCCCAGGATCGGCGACATCAGGATCAGCGGGCGCTTGCGGCTCGCGGCGACGCGCGGCTTCCAGTGCAGGAGCTCGATCGCATCCGTGGACCGCGGCACGATCGCCAGGTCGCCGGGAACGCGAGCCGGAACGTGGACACGTTCGAGCAACCAATGCCGGGTCGTCTTTACCTGCTCACGCGAGACCGCTTCGGGGACGTCGCCGCCCGCCTCATAGTACGCCGCGTCCGGTGCGTTGCGGAATGCCTGTGCGCTGGCCACGCCGCCCGCCTAGGACGACTTCCACTCGTTCATGGAGAGCACCTTGCCGGGCGGCTCCTCGCCGGCGGGCAGGGCGTAGGTCCACGCGAACGTCCATCCGAGCGGACGGTCCGCCGCTCCCGTTTGCAGCGGAATCAGGATCCGCTCGTAGTACTCGGGCGTTCGCGGATGGAAGCCCTCGACGGCATCGAGGATCCCGATCCGCTCCATCGGATCGGGGAAGGTCAACAGCTCGCCCTCGATCAGCCGCCATCCCCTTCCTGCGCGGTACGAGCTCCAGTCGAACGGAGGCGGATCCTCCGCGAGCTCCTGCAGGGCGTCGAGGTCCTTCGCGTAGTCGGCGCTGCCCCGCAAAAGCACGGTCGCCTCGGGCACTTCCAGCGTCGGAACGTTCGGATGCAGACGGTAGAGCCGGCCCCAGGCGCGACCGTGCGCGGACAGCTTGGCGCCGCGGCAGTAGTGCTCGTGGTTCTTGAACCCGGTCTTCAGCGTGCCGTAGGCAAAGAGCGGCAACTCAGCGGGTATCGACGGTGTTTGCTCTTCGCCACTCATCTCTTTCTCTGTTCACAACGGTGATTGGGTAGCCTACTTGGCGATTCACCCCACGGCAATCACGAGGAACGCGTGGAGACGCAACCATGTCCCTTCGATTCCGCCGAATGACGACGGATGAGCTCGTCGACGCGCGGCCGACGACCGCCGAGCGAGCGGCCGGCCGGATGGACGCGATCGTGGTGTTGGACAACGTGCGCAGCGCGTACAACGTCGGCTTGATGTTTCGGCTGTGCGACTGCGTGAACGTCCGCGCTCTCTGGCTGGCCGGGATCACTCCGTATCCGGGTGTGAGCGAGAAGGCCGGCAACCGGATCGAGAAGACAGGCGTGGGCGGGAGTCTCGACGTCGTCCCGTGGCGGCACGTCGAGGACCCCGTTCCCGCCGTACGGGCGAAGAAAGACGCAGGATGGCGCGTCATCGTGATCGAGCAGGGGGAAGGCACGGTCTCATGGCGCGACGCCGACTACGGCGAGCGCACCGTCGTGGTCTTCGGGCACGAGCGCGAGGGCGTTCGGGACGGGCTGGTGGCGTTGGCCGACGAGGTCGTGGAGTTGCCGGTGCACGGCATCACGAACAGCCTGAACATCGCCACGTGCGCGAGCGTCGTGCTGTACGAAATCCTGGCGCGGCGCGAATCGAGCCGTCCCTACGAATAAGGGACGGGTCTCACGACTTCTTCTTGCGATTGTTCTTCTTGTCGCCGCCCTTCTTGCGCGCGTTGGAAGACCCCGTCTCCTTGCGGCGCTTGGCCGCGGCCTCGAAATCGAAGGTCTTCTTCGCCTCGCGCCACCACGCGCGCCAGCCGTCAGCGCCGCCGCCCGCCTTCGCGCCGGTGGCCCACTGCAGCGCGTCGACGGCCGCGCGGTGTTCGCCCTTGCGAGCGCGCTTGCGCCCCGCATCGAGGAATCCGATCAGCCGCTCGATCGCTTCCGCATCGGGAACGTTCGCGACCGCCATGAGTCGAGCGCGCCTGACGTCCGCGTCCGTGTCCTTGTCCATGCCTTTCAGGAGCGGCTTGATCGAGGAGGTCTGCGCCAGGTCTTGCAGCGCCTGGATGACGACGAGCAGCTCGTCCTTGTCGAGGGGGTCCTTCTCGAGTTGGGGCATGCGCGCCGCGAGCGCGGCAGCGGCCTTGCGCTTGTCGCTCTTGTCGCTGCGGGCGCCCAACGCCGCCGCCGCGCCCGTACGTACCGCATGGCTGTCGTCACGCAGGCGCTTGATGAGCGGCGAGACGAGCGAGGTGTGCTGGCAGCCGAGGGCCGCGGTGGCGGCCTCGGCCCGCACGTCGTCGTCCTTCGACTTGAGGTTCTCGATGATCCGTTTGGCCTCGATCTGGGCGGCGTCTCGATCCTCCGCGAATGCGGCGGGGGCGACGATCAGGACCAGTGTGAAGACGACGAAACAGGTGCGCAACATGGGTGGGGTCCCTCCGATGGGGCTCCACTCAAACCCGATCGGTCGGTCGGAGTCGCGGCTTGCGGCGAGAGCCCCGGCAACCCGTAGAATGGCGTCGCAATGCGGGGGGTCCGCGCGTCGACCGAGGTTCTGCCATGCCCGTCTCGACCACGCTGAAGATCCGGCGGTTCGCCTGCCTGCTGGTCCTCCTCTCGGTGGCCGGCTGCGGGCCGGACGGAAACGCCGCGACGGGCGCTCCCGCGCCGGACGACGAGCCGCCGACGATTCCCGCCGACCAAGCCGGGAAGGTCTATTACGGGCAGGAGATCTGGCTGACCTATCTTTCGCCGCCGCATGCCCGCGTCGGCCGGCGCATGAACCGATCGAAGGACGAAGCGAGGCGCTTGGCGGGCGAGCTACGGCGCCGTGTCGAACAAGGGGAGAGCCTCGGGAATCTCGCGCGGGAGCACAGCAACGCGCCGGGGGGGATGGCGGACGGCTACTTTCCGATTCCGCTGACGCGCGAGCGTGCGTTCGACCATCGCGACCGAGCGGTCCTCGCCGCCGAGGTGGGGGAGCTGACACCGATCGTGGACTGGCAGGGCGGCTTCTGGTTCGCGCGCCGCGTCTCGGAGAGTGACGGCCGTCGTCTGCAAGCGCGCTTCGAGACGTTGATGAAACAACGCGTCAAGCTGCGGGTGATCTCGATCGTCCACACGGGCCTCGGGAAGGACGTCGTCAAGTGGGATGCGAAGGTATGGCGAACTCACTTTCAGGCTTCGCAGCACGCGCAGAAGATCCTCGATCGCGCACTCGCCGGTGAGAACTTCGCCGATCTCGCGCGAAAGTACTCCGAGAACAAGGAAACCCGCGCGGAGGACGGGCTTCTCTGGGTGCGCAGGCCGGGGAAGCCCAAGACCTACAAGGACTTCTGGATGCGTTGGGGTGAGACGTACGTTCCTCCGGCGATCATCGAGGCCGCGTTCGCGACCGAGCCGGGACAGGTTTACCCGAAGGTGATCGACGACCCGCACAAGGGGCTGTTCTTGATTCAGACGGTGGAAGTGAAGCTGAAGTGACGCGGCTCCACCGCTCCGCATCCTTCGATCGATCGCGACGCTATCGCTACCGGCTTCGCCGCACCTGGGACGCGGCGGGGTCGCGCATCGCGTTCGTGATGCTCAACCCCAGCGCCGCCGATGGTGAACGTGACGATCCGACGATTCGCCGCTGCATCGACTTCGCCCGGCGCTGGGGCTACGGCGCCCTCGACGTCGTGAACCTCTTCGGCTGGCGTGCCCACCGGCCCGCGAGCCTGCGGCGGGTTCACGATCCGGTCGGCCCGGGCAACGACCGTGCGTTGCGCGAGACGATGCGCGCCGCGGATGCGACGCTGCTCGCGTGGGGCAACCACGGCGCGCTGCACGGACGTGACCGGGCCGTTCGTGCTCTGCTGCGCCGACTCGGCTTGCAGAAGCTCTCCTGCCTCGGCCTCACGGCGGCCGGACAGCCCCGCCACCCTCTGTACGTGCGCGCCGACACACGGCCCCGGCCGTTTCCGCTCCGGCGCCCGACGCGCCAACGGCTATCCTGACGCGCCGAACTCGGGAGCCCACCATGCCGGACGTCCTCACGCCCACCGATGAAGAGCGCGACGAGCTGATCGCCACGCGCCGCGACATCCACATGCATCCGGAGCTCAAGTACGAAGAGGCGCGCACGTCGCAGCTGGTTCGCGACCGATTGGACGGTCTCGGCTACGCAACGACGACCGGGATCGGCAAGACGGGCGTGGTCACCACACTCGAAGGGGCGGAGGCCGGCCCCTGCGTGCTGTTGCGCGCCGACATGGACGCCTTGCCGCTCCAAGAGCTCAACGAGGTCGAATACCGCTCGATGCACCCGAACGTCATGCACGCCTGCGGCCACGACGGACACACGGCCATCGCGTTGACGGCCGCGCGGGTGCTCAAGCGCATCGAGCCGCCCCGGCGCGGCACGATCAAGCTGATGTTCCAACCGGCGGAAGAGGGCGGCAACGGCGCGCTCGCGATGATCGAAGACGGCGTGCTCGAGGACCCGACGGTGGACGCGGCGTTCGGGTTGCACCTGTGGAACCACCTGCCGGTCGGCAAGGTCGCCGTCGTGGACGGGCCGTTCATGGCGTCGGTCGACGAGTTCACCATTCGTATCGTCGGATCGGGCGGTCACGGCGCGATGCCGCACGAGGCGAAGGATCCCATCCTCGCCGCCGCGCACGTCATCACGAGCCTCCAGCAGATCGTGGCGCGCAACGTCCATCCGCTGAAATCGGCGGTCGTCACCGTCGGACGCATCGAAGGCGGAGACAATTTCAACATCATCCCGCAGCACGTGGAGCTGTCGGGCACGGTACGGACGTTCGACGACGACGTGTGGGCGGCGGCGCCGGAGCACGTCGAGCGGGTCGTGCACCACGCCGCCAAGAGCTGCGGCTGCGAGGCCGAGATCGATTTCGACCGCATGATCCGGCCGACCGTCAACGATGCCGACATGGCCGAGCTCGTTCGCGAAGAGGCGCGGGAGGTCGTCGGCGCGGAGAACATCGTGGACGAGCGCACGATGGGAGGCGAGGACTTCTCCGAAGTGCTGGCGCGAGTGCCCGGCTGCTACTTCTTCGTCGGCTCGCGCAACGAGGAGACGGGCAAGGTCCACCCGCATCACTCCCCGTACTTCGACATCGACGAAGCGGCGTTGCCGATCGGCGTGCGCATGCTGACCGGGGTCGCCGCGCGCTACCTCAGTCGCTGAGCATCGGCCAGAGTCCGGCGAGGGCTTCGCTCGCGCCCTTGCGGATGTGAACGGAATACCATTGCGAGACCGGCGTCGCCTCCGGGTTGATCTCCACGCAGATGGCGCCACCGCGAACGGCGAGCTGCGGCAGCTCGGCCGCGGGGTAGACGACGCCCGACGTACCGATGCTGATCAGGAGGTCACAGCTCTGGATCGCCGCGGCCGCGGCGCGCAACGGCTCGACCTGCATCGGGTCCTCGAACCACACGATGTCCGGCCGCAGCCACGCGCCGCACGCTCCGCAGCGCCGTTCGGCGAGCGGCACCTCGTCGTCGTGGCGGGGGGAGTCGGCGCACTCGCAACGCAGCCGCCAGATGCTGCCGTGGAGCTCGATCACCTCGTCGGCGCCCGAGCGCTGATGCAGCCCGTCGATGTTCTGGGTGACGATCTTCGTCCCGGGCTTGCGGCGCTGCACCTCCGCGATCATGCGATGGGCCGGACAGGGCTGCGCCGCGCCGAGCCGTCGCCGGCGCTCGTCGTGGAACGCCCAGACGCGGTCCGGATCGCGGTCGAACGCCCGCTGGCAGGCGTACTCCTGCCAGTCGTAGCTGCCCCAGATTCCGCCCTTGCCGCGATAGGTCGGCACGCCGCTCTCGGCCGAGAGCCCCGCACCCGTGAAGAATACGATGGCGTCGAAGTCGTCCAGGGGGAGGTCGGGTGTGCTCATGGCGTCTCGCTTCCACGCAGGATCCAGGTGCCGACCAGGAGATTGTGATCGGAAAGCGCCGTTTGCGGGGTGTGAAGCGCCAGCTCGAACGCCTGCAGCTCGAGACGGACCGACGTGTCCGCTCCGTTTCGGAACATCAGGTAGTCGGGCGCCCATTCGTACAGGATCGCCTCGAACGTGCGCGGCCACCCGACGCGCGTGGGCGGTCCGGGGTCGAAGTGCTCTCCGCCCAGGTGCTTGGGTGGTTTCGCGTCGGTCAAGTTCGCGGTGTGCGTGAGCGACAGGTACTCGGGTGATCGTGCACCGTCGTATACCGAAGCCGTGTTCAGGTCCGCGGAAAGGACCAACGGCAGATCGCGGCGCGCGTTCAAGCGCCCGATCAGGAAGTCGAGCTGCGCCCGACGAGGCACGGACTCTCGGTCCAGGTCGAGCGACAGATGGCTGTTCACGATCCGGACGTCGCCCCGGGGTGTGCGCACGACGACGTCCAGCACGCCTTTGCCCGAGAGACGCTCGACCAGCGAGAGACCGGCGTACCGCGGGAACGGCACGAAGGACTGCGCGACGATCGGATGGCGGGAGAGAACCATCAAGCCGCCCCCGGCCGTCGCGGCATGCGGGAGCGCGGGAAGCGCGTCGGCGATCGCCTCCTCGTGCGCCCAGATCTCCTGGAAGCAGATCACGTCCGGGTCGAAGGCCGCGAGCGCCTTCGGCATGCGCCGCAGGCGCGCGCGCAAGTCCAGGGACGCGAGCGGGAGGACCCACGCGTTGTAGCCCGCGACGCGCAACGCGGGCGGTTCGGCGGCCCGGACCCCTTCCGGCGCGCGTGCCTGCGGCACGGTGGTTCGGCAGCCCGTGAGAACGGCCAGGACCGCAACGAGGAGGATCAGCGGCCGCGCCGTCATGGACTCAGCGTACTGCGAGCTTGCGCCGGATCTTCCTCGTACCTTGTGCGCATGTTCCGCCGCGTTTTCTACGTCGCCGTGGTCGTCGTGCTCGCGGCGATCGCATGGACCTGGACGTTCTGGCCGCCGATCCTCTGGTCCTTGCTCGTCCTGGGCCCCTTGATCCTCCTGGGGCTCTACGATGCGCTCCAACGCCGGCGCACGGTGCTGCGGAACTGGCCCCTGATCGGTCGCTTCCGATACGTGTTCGAGTCGATCCGTCCGGAGATTCAGCAGTACTTCATCGAGTCCGACACGGACGGAAGGCCGCTGAACCGCGTCTTTCGCACGGTCGTCTATCAACGCGCCAAGGGCGCGCTCTCGACCGTCCCGTTCGGCACGCAATTCGACGTGTACCAGCCGGGCTACGAGTGGCTCAGTCACTCGCTTCAGGCGAAGGCGCCGCCCGGCGATGAGCCGCGCGTGCGGATCGGCGGCCAGGCATGCACGAAGCCCTACGACGCGTCGCATCTGAACATCTCCGCGATGAGCTACGGCTCCTTGAGCAAGGCGGCGGTGCGAGCGCTCAATCGCGGCGCGAAGGCCGGTGGGTTCGCGCACAACACCGGCGAGGGCGGCATCAGTCCCTATCACCTCTCGCACGGGGGCGACCTGATCTGGCAGATCGGCACCGGCTACTTCGGGTGCCGTTCAGACGACGGCGGTTTCGACCCCGGCCGCTATCGGGAGGAGGCCCGTCGCGACGAAGTGAAGATGGTGGAGCTGAAGCTCTCGCAAGGCGCGAAGCCCGGGCACGGCGGCATCCTTCCCGCGCGCAAGGTCACCCCCGAAATCGCCAGGATTCGCGGCGTGCCGCTGGGCAAGGACGTCCTCTCGCCGCCGTCTCACCGCGTGTTCGACACACCGGTGGGACTGCTCGAGTTCATCGAGAAGCTCCGCCAGCTCTCGGGCGGCAAGCCGGTGGGCTTCAAGCTCTGCGTCGGCGACCGCGTCGAGTTCTTCAGCATCTGCAAGGCGATGCGGGAGACGGACATCGCGCCGGACTTCATCAGCGTCGACGGCGGAGAGGGCGGCACCGGCGCGGCGCCGCTCGAGTTCAGCAACTCCGTGGGCTGGCCGATGCGGGAAGGCGTCGTGTTCGTTCACAACGCCCTCGTGGCGGCGGGTCTCCGGGATCGCGTGCGCGTGATCGCGAGCGGCAAGATCATCACTGGTTTCCACGTGGTGCGCGCGCTGGCGATGGGCGCGGACCTGTGCGCGTCCGCGCGCGGCATGATGCTCGCGCTGGGGTGCATTCAGGCGCTTCGTTGCAACTCGAACCACTGTCCGGTCGGCATCACGACACAGAACCCGGCGCTCGTCGCGGGCTTGGACGTCGAAGACAAGGGCACGCGGGTTTTCCGCTACCACCACGACACCATCGAGAGCCTGCTCGAGCTGATCGCCGCGGCGGGACTCGACGCGCCGTACCAGATCGAGCCACACCACGTCTGGCGTCGCGTGAGCGAGCGCGTGTCGGCGCACTACGGCGACATCTATCCGTATCAGGAGTCCGGTTCGTTGCTGCAGGGGAACGCGCATCCCACTCTCCAGCGCGAGTGGGACCGCGCAGACGCATCGACCTTCCAGCACGCGGACGCCGACGTCTGATGGACGTTCGCGTGCGCTGGACGGGTCTGCTGCTCCTGGGTGCGGGTCTCGCGATCGGTCTCGTCGTCGTGGCGCAGCAGGCGCCGAAGGAGCCGGAATCGGCGTTCGAGCGTGCGGCGCGCCGCGCGTGGGCCGACCTCGAGGCGGGCCAGAGCGAGACGTTCGTCGCCTCGGCGGTCCAGGCCCGCGTTGAGGCGTCGCTGCCGCCCCGGGAAGCCGTCGACGCGCGGCGCACGATGCTTCTCGAGGCGCTCGACACCGACCGGCCGGCGGTGCAGTGGGCGGCGCTGGTTTCGCTTCATCACTACGGAGCGCCGGACACGCCGTTGCTCGGGCGTCTCGTCCATCTTGCGGTACACCCGCAGCGCCGTGTTCGCGTCGCCGCGGCGACGACGATCGGTTCGCTGCGCGCGGTCGACGACGAGGGCGCGCGCCTGCTCCGAGACGCCGCGGCGTCGGAGTCCGCACTGCTCGCCGCCAACGCACTGCGGGCACTGGCCCGAACGCGAGGCGGCGAACGGCTGCTGCCGACGCTGCTCGCGGCGCTCGGCCACGCGGACGTACGCATGCGCCGCGCCGCCGCGTACGGGATCGCGCGCATCGACATGGAGCCGCAGCCCGACGACGGCGACTATCCGTTCCAGCACGTCGTGACCCCGCTTCGAACGGCCCTTCGCGACGAGGATCGCGAGGTGCGCGCCTACGCCGCGATGGCGCTCGGTCGAATGGGGCCGATGGCCGCGCCGGCCGTCGACGAGCTCATCGAGCGGATCGACGCGGAGGAAGACGCGAACGTACGCTCCTGGGCGGCGACGGCGCTCGGCAGTGTCGGGCGCCCCGCGCTCGCAGCGCTCGAGGCGCACGTGAGCCGGTCACAGCGGGTTGCGATGGGCTACTGGGCGCTGAAGCTCGTCGGGAACGAGGCCGTTCCGGCGCTACGCCGGCTCCTCGATCACGAGACCCCGCACAACCGGCTCATGGCGGCCCGGACCCTGCACGAGCTGGACGTCGACCGTGCGCAGATGATCGAACGCATCGAGCGCATCGCGAATGACGACGATTTGGACGCGCTCGTGCGCGACGCGGCGCGAGAGACGCTACGAAAGATCCGAGGGCCGCAATGATGGATCTTCCGGACGACCTGATCGCCGCGCTCGGATCGGTTCGCAGCGTCGGCGCGATCACCGGGGCAGGCGTGTCGGCCGAGTCGGGCATCCAGACGTACCGCGGAAAGGGCGGTTTGTACGACGACGAGGAAGAAGGCGATCGGACCGTCGAGGCGTTGAGCGGCCCCACGCTGCAGAGGGATCCGGCGCGGACCTGGAAGGTCGTGGCGGCGCTCGCACGTCTCTCCGTCGATGCGGCGCCCAACCCGGCGCACGTCGCGCTGGCCGAGATCGAGCGGTCGGTCGCGCGCTTCACCCTGCTGACGCAGAATGTGGACGGTCTGCATCTGGAAGCAGGATCGCGCCGGGTGATCGAGATCCACGGCAACGTCCACGAGACCCGCTGCATGAGCTGCCGCACCCACGACCGGCTCTCAGCCGACGCGATCCGCGCGATCGACGGCGTACCCCGGTGTGACGCGTGCGGCGGCAATCTGCGTCCCGACGTGGTGTTGTTCGGCGAGATGCTCGACGGCCGCAAGCTCCAGGAGGTCCAGTCGGCGTTCTACGCGGACCCGCCGGACCTCGTGGTCATCGCGGGTACGACGGCGGTGTTTCCCTACATCGTCGAGCCCGTGTTGTATGCCGCCCGGATGGGGAAGCTGACGCTCGAGGTCAACCCGGAGCCGACGATCGCGAGCGAGCACGTGGGGTGGTCCTTGCGAGGTCGCGGCGGCGACGTGCTTCCGTCGATCGCCAAGGCGCTTCGTGGGTAGGGCGTTTCGTCTTCGCGGCGCGATGCCACCACGTACGCCCGGCCACGCCCCGGTACGTGTCGCGTTCTTGCGCAAGGCCCTTCGCGCACGCGCCGCCATCGTCTTGGCGGCGCGATGCCAGAAACTAGAAAACGACCGGGCCTCCCCCGCATTTGGAGACCCGGCCTAGCAGTGGGAGCTCCGCACCGCCCGCCTCGGACGTGCGGCTCGGCGTCTCCCGTCGCCACCCTTCACAAACGCCGCCCCCCGCGAAAGTGTTGCCCCCAAAGTCGGGTTTTTCGGGCGCCCGATCACCCCGTGGGGCCGGACGAAAGCCCCAGTCGCAGCCCATGCTTGACATTAGATGTTGCAACAAGTAATATCCCGGCTGGAGACACCCCATGATTCGAGTCCGCAAGTCCCGCGACCGAGGCCGCGCCGAGTACGGCTGGCTGTCGACCCGCTACTCCTTTTCGTTCGCGCGCTACTACGACAAGCGCCACATGGGCTTCCGACACCTCCGGGTCCTGAACGAGGACTGGATCCAGGCGGGCAAGGGCTTCCCCATGCACCCGCACAACGACATGGAGATCATCACGTACGTCCTCGAGGGCGCGCTCGAGCACAAGGACAGCGAGGGCAACGGGGGCGTCATCCGTCCCGACACGATGCAGCGCATGTCCGCCGGACGCGGCATCCGCCACAGCGAGTTCAACCCGTCGAAGAAAGAGCTCGTGCACCTTATGCAGATCTGGATCTTGCCCGAGAAGCGCAATCTGAAGCCGGGTTACATGGAGAAGACCATCCCGCAGAAGGACCGGCGCGGCAAGCTCAAGCTGGTTGCCTCCCGGAAGGGAACCGACGGCAGCATCCAGATCAATCAAGACGTCAGCATGTATGCGTCGATCCTGAAGGCCGACGAGGTGGTCACGCACGAGATCGCCCCGAAGCGGCACGCCTGGATCCAGGTCGCCAGCGGACGGCTCGACGTGAACGGCGTGCGACTGGACGAGGGCGACGGCGCCGCGATCAGCGACGAGAAGAAGCTGAAGATCCAGGCCAAGGAAGGTTCGGAGTTCCTGTTGTTCGATCTGGCCTAGAAACCAGGCAAGGAACTACTTCTTGATCCGCCGAAAGGCGCTCGAACGCAACGACTCCAAGCGCAGCGACTCGGTGAGCCGGACTGCGGCCTTGACGAACGGTCGAAACATCCGGTAGGCGCCGCGCTTGCGAAGGATCCAATCGTGGATGACCAGCGCGTCGAGCCCCGTCTTGAGATAGGTTTCGACGGCGTCGGTGGGGGTCTCCACGAGCGGGTCGCCGCGGTCGTTGAACGACGTGTTGAGCAGCACCGGCACGCCCGTACGCTCCGCGAACGCCGAGATCAGGGCGTGCAGCTGCGGTTCCTCCTCCTTGCGAACCGTCTGTACGCGCGCCGTTCCGTCGACATGGACGACTGCCGGGATGAGATCGCGCGCGTCGGGCTTCACGTCGAAGGCGAGCAGCATGAACGGGGAAACGACGTCGCCCTCGAAGAGCTCGTGCGCGCGCTCTGCAAGCACGAGCGGCGCGAAGGGCCGGAACGGCTGGCGGTGCTTCACGCGCTCGTTCACGTGGTCGGTCATCTTCCGCTGTCGCGGGTCGGCCAGGATGCTCCGATGGCCGAGGGCGCGGGGGCCGAACTCCGAGCCGCCTTGGAACCAGCCGATCACGCCGCCGTCCGCGAGCAGATCCGCCGCCTCCCGCACCACGTCATCGGCCTTGCGCCGCGCGCTGGTGACGCGCACGATCGCCTGCGCCGTCGCCGCGTTCACCTGATCATCGCTGTAGGAGCGGCCCAGATAGGCGTGGTTCATCACGTAGGTTCGGCTGCCGCCCATCAGCGCCAGGTGCCCGTACATGGCGCAGCCGATCGCGACGCCGTCGTCGCCTGCGGCGGGTTGGATGAAGACGTTCTCGAAGGGGGACTCGCGCAGGATCCGTCCATTCGCCACGCAGTTCAGGCCCACGCCGCCGGCGATGACGAGGTTCGGGCTTCCCGTGCACGCGTGCAGCCGTCGCGCGCGCTCGAGCAGGATCTCCTCGGTGTCACGCTGCACCTGCGCGCACAGATCCTCCCAGTGCCGGCGGTGCCCGCTCTCGTTCCACTCCGCGTCGGTCTCGCCCGTGAAGGGGTGCTCCGCGCTCGTCGGCCACGGATGCACGACCAGATGCCCGTCCTCGAGCTCCATCAACCGGCGCGGACCGGGCGTGCCGTACGACGCCAACCCCATGACCTCGCCGCACCGGTTCCAGTGCCCGAACACGTAGGTCGAGACCCGGCTGTACAGCGCGCCCAGGCCCTTCTGCGTGAAGAAATCGTCGTTGACGAAGCCCTTGGTGGGGGGCAACCAGACCTTCTCGATCGTTCGAAGCTCACCGCCCTCGAACGCGTAGTACGACTCCGCCTCGCGCGCGAGAGGCTGGGTGTCGTAGGCCTCCGGCACGGGCTCGAGGACGTCTTGCCGGTAGCTGCCGACTCCGTCGACGACCATGACGGCGCCGGAGTCGAACGGCGAGACGGCGAACGCGCTGTACGCGTGCGCGAGGTGGTGCGAGCACGTGACGTAGCGCGGCGGCCCGGCGCCGAACATCGGCGACGAGACCGCTTCCGCGCGGTCGAGGGGGTCGAGCAGGTGCGCGTCCACGCGCCCGCGGAGCATGTCCTCCATCTCCTCGACCGGCAGCAGGTAGCAGTTGCGAACGATCAGGTCCACGCGGTCGAGGTCGATGCCGGCGGCAATGAGGCAGTAGCGGACCGGGTCGCCGTAGAACCCGGCGGCATGCTTGATCCGGTTCAGCCGCTCCTTCGAGATCGCCGCGACGACGCGACCGTCGCGAAGCAGGCATGCACTGACGTCGTGATCGTAGGCGTTGATCCCGAGGATGTACGTGCTGGTCGCCGTCATGGCAGTGTCCTTCTACCCGCTTTCGGGGGTGGCAACCAGGGGCGCCCGGTTTGGAAGCGAACGGACGTTCGGTGAGACTGGCGGCATGACGACCGAACCCGCCTTCGAACCGTTGACCTTCCAGGCGCTGGACACGGACGAGATGAAGCGCCGCGCCCGCGCCTTCTACGAAGAGCTGCGCGGCCGCCGCACCGTTCGCGACTACGCGGAGCGCGACGTCCCGCAAGACGTCATCGACGACTGCCTGCGGGCGGCCGGCACCGCGCCGAGCGGCGCCAACATGCAGCCCTGGCACTTCGTGGTGATTCGAGACGCCGAGGTGAAGTCGAAGATCCGAAAGGCGGCGGAGGCCGAGGAGCGCGCGTTCTACCGCGAGCGCGCACCCCAGGAGTGGCTCGACGCGCTGGCGGCGCTGGGAACGGACGAGAAGAAGCCGTTCCTCGAGACGGCGCCGGTTCTCATCGCGATCTTCGGGGAGCGCTACGGCGTCGCCGAGGACGGCCGCACCATCAAGCGCTACTACGTCGACGAGTCCGTCGGCATCGCGACCGGGATGCTCATCGCCGCGCTGCATCGTGCCGGGCTCACAACGCTCACGCACACACCCAGCCCGATGGGCTTTCTCAACGAGATCCTCTCACGGCCGAAGAACGAGCGACCGTTCCTGCTGCTCGTGGTCGGCTATCCAGCCCCGGACGCGCAGGTGCCGGCGATCACGAAGAAGCGCCTCGAGGACTTCGTGACGTTGATGTAGGGGCGACTCCTGGGCGCGGCGCGTCCCTGGTTGCGCAGCCACAAGGGATGACCGCAGTCTCGATCATGCGCGTCCCAGGTTGGGCAGCCACAAGGGCTGCCCCTACCTACGGCGCGTCACTTCGTCCGTCGTTCGCTGGCGGGAACGAGCTTCGGACGGGGACGCGCCTTCCACTCCGCGACCGAAGCGGACAACGCCTCCACTGCGGCCTCGAGCTGCCGGTCCTTGCCCGCCGCCGCCTCGCCCGGCTCGGGCCACACCGTGATGTCCGGTACGCACCCGTTGAGCTCCATGTCTAGCCCCGTGTCCTTCACGAACCAGCCGCGGAACGGCAGGCGCAGACTGCCTACGCCCATGACGCGTGCGCCGCCGGTGCTGACGACGCCGCCTGCGGTCTGCACCCCGACGACCTTGCCGCGCTTCAGGCTCTTGATCGCGTGACTGAAGATCTCCGCGTTGCTGAAACTGTTCTGGTTGCAGAGCACGACGATCGGCTTGTGCCAGCTCGCGTAGACCATGCGGCTCTGGGGGTACCCCGGCCCGCCGCCACGCGGAACGGTGATCGCATGGCGTGGCTGCGTGAGGCACGTGAGCAGGTGGTCGGTCGTGAACCCGCCCCCGTTCTCACGTACGTCGATGATCAACCCGTCCTTGCCGTGGCCGGCCTTGTACAGTTCGGCCTCGAATCGTTGAAAGCTCGACCAGTTCATGCCGCGCACGTGGAGGTAGCCGAGCGATCCCTGGCTCAGCTCGTCCACCTTGGCGCGCGTGCGGTCGATCCAGTAGTCGTACATGAGACCGCGGATCGCCGCGTAGGTCGTCGGCCGGATCGCGAGCGTGCGTTCTTCGCCTTCTGCGTTGCGCACCTCGACCTCGATCGAACGGTTGGGGACGCCGGTCATGATCGGAACGAGATTGGTGTACGGCTCGACCGGGCGCCCGTCGATCGACGTGACGATCTCGCCGGCCTCGATGCGGTGCTTCGCGAGGTCGGCCGGGGAACGCGGGACGACGTCGCGCACCCTCAATCCGGGTCCCTCGAACGACGGGTCGTAGCGCAGCCCGAGGTGTCCGGTGACTTGCTTCCAGCCGGGCGCCGTCCAGGCCGTCTTGGAGGCGCGGAACCCGAGGTGGGAGCCGTTGAGCTCACCGAGCATCAAGTTCACGACGAGCTCCAGCTCGTCACGCCGCAGGCACGCCTTCGCCATGGGGCGGTACTTGCGGCGCACCGCATCCCAGTCGCGGTTGTTCATGCGCGCGTCGTACCAGTTGTCCCGCATGATGCGCCACGCGACATCGAAGGCCGCCGCGTGTTCGGAGGGAAGGTCGATCTCGTTCTGAACCTGGAAAGCGTACGACGTCGAGCGAGGGCCACCGGATCGGGCAGGCTTGCCATCGAGACCGCTCAGCGTGGCCGGTAGACCGCCGACGAGCCAGACGATCTGGTTGCCCTCCTTGAGCCAACGTCCGTTCGATCCGCGGGTCGCTGACAGCAGCTTGGGCGTCAGCTCGTCGGGAAACGTGACGGTGTACGTCCCGATCGCCCCGTTGACCGTCGCGGTGAACGCCAGGCGCCTCGAGTCGTGCGACCAGATCAAGTTGCCTTCGGTGGAGTCGTTGATCGTGATGCGCCGCACGCGATCGGCGATGCCGTCGAAGTCGATTTCGATCGGCTTCGGCGTCTCTGCGGATTTCTCGGAGGTCTTCTTCGCCGCCGGCGTCGAGGTGTCCGCAGCGCCGGCGTCGCCGCTCGTCGGCTCTTCGGACTGTCGCTCGACCCGGAACGTGCCCGACATCGTGCCTTCGATGGACCACGCGCCCTCGATCACCTTCCCGGACTTGGTGCCCTCGCCCTTGAGAAGGCCGAGTGGCGACGCGACCTCGAACGACACCTTGTTGGTCTCGTCGTCGAACGTGAACGGGACGTCGGCGAGATCGAATTGCCCCGGCACCTCGAGGCGCATGACCAGCGATTCGTCTTCGTTGCGGGTGATGACGAGGGTGATCTCCAAACCGTCGGGGGGGATCGGAGGCTCGCCCTTCAGGCGCCCGCTCCACGTCCCGGTCGTCGGATGCTTCTCGGCCGTCGGCTTCGTCGTGTCCGCCGCCTTGCCGGGTTTCTTCTTCTTCCGGCCCGCCATCTTCTCGAGCGCCTTCTCGAGCTTGCGGTCACGGCTGCTGCGTTCGTCGTCCGGCTTCTGGAGCCACACGTAGTAGATGTCGAATTCCTGCTCCCAACGCCGGCCCACGAAGGCCAGTACCTTGCCGTCGGGCGACCAGCGCGGACTGGTCTCGTCATCCGGGTGGCGCGACACGTTGACGGGCTCGCCGGTTCCGTCGGCCTTGGTGATGAACACGTCGCGATTGAAGTCGTTGTCGCTGAGCGCGTAGGCGACCCAATTCCCGTCGGGGGAGAAGTCGTAGTCCGGACGGTTCCAGGACGAGAGCACGCGAATCGCATCCGTGCCGTCCGGGGTCATGGTCCACAGATCCCCGCGGCCCTTGACGAAGCTGATTCGCTTGCCGTCCGGCGTAAAGCGCAGGCCCGCTTCGACCTCCTCGTCGTTCGTGAGCCGCTTCATGACGAACTCGTCGTTCTGCCACCAGTACTTCGTCTCGTCCGCGCGTGTCGCGCTGAACACGTCCGGGGTGCCGAGCGCATCGCTCACGAAGTACAGCGTCTTGAAGTCCGGTGAGAACACGGGGTCGCGCTCCTCGGCGGCCGTGTGCGTCACGCGCTTGGGCTCGCGCAGCTCCGTGTCCATGACCCAAACGTCGCCATCGGCCACGATGGCGATCTCGCGGGCGTCGTCGGTGAAGGCCGCCGCGCTCGCGCGCGTGACGGTGCGACGCTGCACGCGTTCGATCTCCCGGTCTCCGGCATGGACGAGGGACACGTGCCGCGGCTCGCCACCCTCTTTCGGATCGTACGTGTACAGATCGAAGAGGCGCCGGAACACGAGCGTCGAACGGTCTGCGCTGACGTGCGGGAACATCACGCCGTCGTCCTTCAGGAACGTCAACTGCTTGCGCTTCGTCCCGTCGCGGTTCATGCGCCAGAGGTTGAACGTCCCGTCTGCCTGGCTGACGAAATAGAGCGAGTCGCTGTCGATCCACAACGGCCAGCGCTCGCCGTGTTCGCCGTCGGTCAACTTTCGAAACGTCTTCTTCTCCAGGTCGTACGTCCAGATCTGCGACGCGCGCGGGCCGACATAGCCCTTGCGCCACCAGCGCTCGCCCTCCCGGGCGAACACGATGTGCTTGCCGTCGGGGGAGATCGACGCGCTGCCGCCGTAGGCGTCGAACAGCAGCTCGAGGGGATCGATCGGATCGAGCGTGCGCTTGAAGAAACGCAGCCCTTGGCGCCAGTGATGGTCGTGCCGGGCCCGGACCAACACGGCGTCGCCACTCGGAAACCAGCCATACAGGCCGAACCCCTCGGTGTGGTGCGTGACCTGCTTCGCGGGTCCGCCGTCCAGCGCGATCAGCCAGACCTGATCGACGCCCGTGCGGTTGCTGAGGAACGCCACGCGGGTCCCGTCGGGCGAGACCCACGGCATGTGGTCGTTGGCGGGGTGGTGGGTCAACCGCCGCGCTTCACCGCCGGACGTCGACGCGATCCACAGGTCGCCGCGCCACGCCACGACGAGCTGCTTCCCGTCGGGAGAGAGATCCATCGACGGTACGAGCCGCATCGGCTCCTGATCTTGGGCGTTCGCGTCGGCCGGGGTCCCGGCGAGGACGCCGCAAAGCGCCGCAAGCAGCATCCAAGTTCGGGGCCGAAGGTCGGGGGCTCGCACGGTCAATCTCTCCCTTGCAGATGGGAGCGAGAGTCTACCGCTTCCGCCGTCTTCGCGGTTCGCCCGCCACCGGGTTCGCCGTAGTCTCGGGACCATGCGCATCGGCATCGACCTGGGCGGGACGAAGACGGAAGGCGTGCTGCTCGACGCCAACGGAGGTGTGCGCGCCCGAGAGCGCGTCCCGACGCCGCGGGACGCCGGCTACGAGGCGATCGTCGAGACGGTCGCTCGGCTCGCGACGGATCTGCGGGCGCGCGCCGAGACCGACGCGACCGTCGGCGTCGGCATCCCGGGTGCGATCTCGAAGACGACGGGCACGGTCAAGAACGCGAACACGACCGAGCTGATCGGCAGGCCGCTGCAGCGTGACCTCGAAGAGCGCCTCGACGGTCCGGTGCGCGTGGCGAACGACGCCAACTGTTTCGCCGTCGCCGAAGCGCTCCACGGGGCCGGACGTGACGGCGACGTCGTGTTCGGCATCATCCTCGGCACGGGGGTGGGCGGCGGCCTTGTCTGGAAGGGTGAGGTGCGTGACGGCGTTCATGGCATCGCGGGCGAGTGGGGCCACAGCCCCATCGCCGATCTCGAGGACGGCACGCAGCCGCGGTGCTATTGCGGCCTGCACGGCTGCGTCGAGACGCGCTTGTCCGGACCGGGGTTCGAAGCCGACTACCAACGCCTGAGCGGTGCGGGACGCGTCGGCGCCGCGGAGGTGTTCGAGCGCGCAGGTCGCGGGGACGTCGCCGCCGTTCGTGCGGTCGAGCGCTACCTCGGGTTCTTCGGAGAGGGGCTCGCGCGGATCATTCACGTCCTCGACCCGGACGTCGTCGTCCTGGGCGGCGGGATGGCGAACGCGGCCGTGCTGTACGAGCGAGGTCCGCCGGCGATCGAGGCGATGTTGTTCAGTCCGACGCTTCGAACACCCATACGAAAACACGAGTTGGGCGACAGCGCGGGCGTGTTCGGCGCGGCGTGGCTATGGGGCCGCACGGCTCTGACGGTAGAGTAGCCGCGCATCATGAGCCTCGACTACCTACGGTCCCGACCGCGGCGTAACCGGCGCACGGCCGCGATTCGATCCCTCGTTCGCGAAACCCGCCTTGCGCCTACAAATTTCATCCTGCCGATGTTCGTCGTCGACGGTGAGGGCGAGCGACAACCGATCGACGCAATGCCGGGTTGTCATCGATACAGCATCGACGTCTTGATCGAGGAGGCACGCGACGCCCATGCACTGGGCATTCCCGCCGTCGCACTGTTCCCGGCGATCGGTGACGAGAAGAAGGACAGCCGGGCAACGGAGTCGACCAACGCCTACGGCCTGCTACAGCAGTCCGTACGCGCGCTGAAGAACGAGATTCCGACGCTTGCCGTCATCACCGACGTCGCCATGGACCCGTACTCGTCGGACGGTCATGACGGCGTCGTTCGCGAGGGCGAGGTCGTCAACGACGACACGCTGCCGATCCTCGCCGCGATGGCGGTTTCCCAGGCGGAGGCGGGGGCCGACCTCGTCGCCCCCTCGGACATGATGGACGGACGGGTGGCGGCCATCCGCACGGCGCTCGACGAGGCGGGCCACACGGGCGTCGGCATCCTGTCCTATGCCGCCAAGTACGCATCGTCGCTCTACGGGCCTTTCCGCTCGGCGCTGGACTCGGAACCCCGCGGCGGCGACAAGAAGACCTACCAGATGGACCCGGCGAACGCGCGCGAAGCCCTGCGCGAGGTCCTGCTCGACATCGACGAGGGCGCCGACATGGTCATGGTGAAACCCGCGCTTGCCTACCTCGACGTCGTTCAGCTGGTGCGGGAGCACGTTGCCGTCCCCGTCGCCGCGTATCACGTGAGCGGGGAGTACGCGATGGTCAAGGCGGCGGCGGAGAAGGGCTGGATCGATGCCGACGCGGTCATGCTCGAGTGTCTCACCGCCATCAAGCGTGCGGGCGCCGACGTCATCCTGAGCTACGCCGCCGCCGACGTCGCGCGGACCCTCTAGCGATGCCGGATGCGTGGTCGGACCTGTACGAGCGACGCCGTGACATCCAGCGCCGGTTCGGGTCGATCTACGACCTGCCCCTGGTCAAGCGCGTGCACAAGGAGCTGCTCCCGCTGGTGGCGGACGCGGCGGCGGTGCTCGACGTCGGCGCCGGCGCGAAGCGGGTCGGGCAGATCCTGGAGCGCGAGCGGCCGAGCGCGACGTACACGTCCGTCGACCCCGACACCCGTCACCCGCACGACCACGCGCACATCGCGGACGTTTCCGGCACGTTCGACGTCGTCACGGCATTCGAGGTGATCGAGCACATCGACCGCGACGACATTGCCGCTTGGCTGGCCGCGATCGCAGAGCGCGTCAAGCCGAACGGCCACCTCGTGCTGAGCACGCCGAACGTCTACCACCCGAACGAGTACGCGCGCGACGCGACCCACCGCACGCCGCTCTGTTACGACCAGCTCGCCGGGATGATCGAGGCGAGCGGCCTCACGGTGACGCGCATCGCGAGGGGGTACGCCGACTCGGCCGTGCGCCGCGTGCTGCGCCGCTTCGTCTTCGGCTGGCTCTTCCGCCTGCTGTCGCTCGACTATGCGCGCCAGGTCGTGGTCGTCTCGCGGCGCGACAAGGCTACTTCTTGAGACGGATAGTGACCTCGAGCGGCTCGTCCGCGGTGCCCGCGGTCTGGTCCTTGCGCTCGTGCTCGCCGTGGGCGCGCGAGTAGAGCCGAACGCGAACGAGTCCCTCCGGCACGCCCTTGAGCAGCGCGACCCCCTGGTCGTTCGTCAGCTCCGCCCAACCGGGTACATAGCGGAACCCCGGGAAGCGCTCCGTATCGACCTCGCGCTTCATCGCTTCCGCCGCGACGGCGATCCCCGACAGCGGCTTGCCCGTCTTGTCATCGACCACCGTCACCTTGATGAAGCCGCCCGGCAGATCGAAGTTCACCTCGACCGGCTCCGCCGGGCGCAGCTCACGGGTGACCTCGTCGGCGGTCTGGATCATGTAGTCGTCGGATGCGCGCGGGTCGCCGCACAACAAGGCCATCGAGAGCATGCCGGGCTTGAGCCCGCCGATGTCGAAGCGGCCTTCGCCGTCGGTCTTCGTGATCTGCCTGTCCTTGCCGCTCGTCTTCGCCATCAGCATGACACCGACGAGCGGCGTGCCGCCCGCAGTCACGCGTCCTCGCAGGGTTCCGGTCTCCTCCGCGACACCGGGCGTACCGATCGTGACCTCGACGGTCTCTCCGGGCAGCGCGTTCGCGTTGTCCATCCGAACCTGCATGGTGGCGGGATCCTCGAACAAGATGATCGGGACCCTACCCTTGGCGTTGACGTTCGTCGATACGCCCGGGTTGAGGCGATTGCGGTACGGCAGACCGTGAAACGCGAAGCTGCCGTCCTCCGCCACGGTCGTGCGCATGGGATGACGCTTGGCGATCATCGCCATGACGCGCTTTCCGACCGCGGGCGTGCCGTCGCGAAGATAGGCGCGGCCCCGGACGTCGAACCGGCGCGCGCAGCGAACGACGAGCCTCTCTGCGGCCTGCACGAGCTCGCTGTCGGTGAGCATGCGTGCGTGGGTGGGCGTCTCGATCCACCAGGTCGGCGCCCGTTGAAACGCTCCGGTCACGTTCCGGAACACGGGAAGGTCGATCTGCCCGTACGCGTCGGCGAACCGGTCGTCTTCCTTGACGAAGAGGGCATCGTCGCCGTACTCGAAAACGGCATAGACGCGCGCCTTGCTCAGCGGCTCTTCGGTCCGGGCGTCGACGGCTCGAATCCGTACCATCTTCGGCTCGCGTTCCAGGACGACGTCGACGGCGATCTCGTCTTCGCCTGCGAGCGCGAACGCCTCGCTCAGAAAGGGTGTCGAGCCGGGGCGCGAGGTCAGCAGGCGCCACGTGCCCGCAGCGGGGCGTGGTGTCGGTCGCAGCACGCTGCCGTCGGCACCGAGCGTGACGTCCACGGTCCAGTTCGACAGGTCGCGTAGGCGCGCTTCGAGCAGGTTGTCGCTGTTGAAGATCGCGCTCGACAGCAGCTTCATCGTGCGCGGGGTCTTGGACGCCTCGAAGCGTTCCTCGATCTCGGCAGCGGTGAACGCCTTGCCCTCGACGTCCGTGAATCGAATCCGAATGGGCGGTCCCTCGGCAAGTCGTAGCTCGGTCTCCTCGGGACCGAACGTCTGCGCCCGGAAGCGCTGCATGGCGCCGTCCTGCGTGACGACGAACGCGACCGCCGGCCCGGAGAGGCCGATGGGCAGCGCGACGCGTCCGCGCCCGTTCGTGACGAGCTCGAAGGACGCGTCATCACGATCGACCAGGCGCACGGCCGCATTGGCCAGGCTCGTGTCGCCTCTGACGACGTGGATGCGGGCACCGACGACGGCGGGTTCGGGCGCGCGCTCGGGCGCCGGTGTCGCCTCGGGCTTCGTGTCCGGGTTGCCGGCGAGCTCGGGTTGCTGTTCGATGCCGTCGTTGTCGGCGACGATCTCGTCGTCCTCCCGCGGTTCGTCGTCCGCGAAGGGTTTCGCGAAGAAGAAGACGCCTAGCAGCGCGATGGCCGCTACGCCGAGCGCGATCTTGATCTTGGCTCCCATCAGAATGGCTCCTAGTCCCATCGAAGCCGTTGCGGTCGTCCCCCTGTCCACTCGCGCGAGCGGCGCGAGCATCAGGCACCAGCGCTTGCGGCCGCCGTGCTCGCGGTCGAACGACTCGCGCATGCGCTCGAGGCCGCGCCGCACACGAGCACGCACCGTCTCGACGGGCGCCTCCATGCGCTTGGAGATCTCACGCGGCGGAAGTCCCTCGAAGAAGCGCAGCAGCAGCGTCGTTCGATAGGGCTCGTCCAGACGCAGCACGGCTCGCACGACCTGCTCGTGCACCTCCGCCTCCGCGACGACCGCGGCGGTCGAGCGCACCTGCTCCGGCCGCGCCGCGCGCTCCTCGCGCACCGATCGACGGCCCCGTGCGCGTCGCGACTTGCTCGCGAGATTGCGCACGACGGCGCCGAGCCACGGCTTCGCCGCGCCTGTGGGCGGCTTGCGCATGGCGGCCATCCACGTCTGCTGCTCGAGATCGTCGACCGCGTTCTCGTCTCGAACGAGGCTGCGGGCCAGATTGCGAACCCAGGCGCGATGCTGGAGAAGCGCTTCGACCGGTGCGGGGTGGGGGGTGTGACTCATGGCTTCACATAGGACTCCCCGCGGAGACCGGAATCGGTGCCGGGAATCTCGGGAATTCTACGAGGACGCCGACGAGTACGATCGCAGCGCCAGGCGCCAGAAGAGGCCGAGCACCAGCGCGGCGCCGACCAGGACGGCCAGAGAGTGGAGCACGATCGCGGCCCGGTCGCCTCCGAAGAGCGCTCGCGTGGGAAAGGAGACGATCAGGGCGAACGGGAGGACCGTCACGATCACCCGCCGAATCCAGCCGCGGAAGATGCCGTCGGGACGCATGCCGTACTGATCCAGCGAGAAGAAGATCTCCCGCAGCCCCGCGCCCGCGTGCATCCAGAACACCGGCAGAAGAAAGACCATGTGGATCACGTAGTGCAGCGCGATGCCGAGTCCGAGCAGCATCAGATAGAGGAGGATCGAGCCCGCACCCAGCGCGGCCGGGTAGCTCCAGACGGCGTAAACGAGGATGCCGATCGCCATCAGGAGATTCACGAAGGAGTTGGCGGCGAAGTCGCGCAGACTCAGGAAGAACAACGAGGAGACGGGCCGGACCAGGTAGTAGTCCAAGTCGCCCTTGTTCACGAGGATGGGAAACCACCACATGTTGTTCGCAAAGACCGTCATGTGGATCGCGTCGGCGACGAAGACGCCCGCAACGAAGACGAAGACTTGATCGAAGTCCCACCCGCCGAAGACGGGCGTGTGCAGGTAGAGAATGCGGAAGAAGCCGAGCTGCACGAGATACCAGACGGCGTCCATGCCGATGCGGAAGAAGAAGTCGAGACGGAATTCCATGGCGCGACTGAAGGAGAAGCGCAGGAAGTTCGCGTAGAGGCGTGCGTAGCGCAGCATCAGATGCCCACCCCCGTGTAACGCAGATCCCCGCGACGCCAGACCAGACGGCCGATCGCGCCGATGACCACGCACCAGACGAGTGCGAGCGCCATGGCCTGCGCCCACGCCTGGAATCCCATCTGCCCCAGGAGCGTGCGAACGGGGACGTCGAAGAGGAACCGGAACGGCAAGTACGCCAGGATCGTCCGTCCCCATTCCGGAAAGAGAACGAGCGGGACCATCGCGCCGCCGAGCAGCGACGTCACCAACCGCAACATGACGGCGAGACTCCAGACATTGTCCGCCCAGAACGCGACCGCCTGCAGCGGGAGACGCATGAGGAAGTACAGAAAGTTGGCCATGCCGATCGAGATCACGCAGAGCAGGACCGACAGTGGTGTGATGCGCAGCTCGTCCGGCATCGTCAGCACGAAGGCCGCGACGCAACCGAACAGCACGGCCTGCAGGAGCAAGGGGACGAGCGCGCCCATGTGCTCGGCGTACTTGAAATGGAAGTACGAGGCCGGGAACAGCAGATACCGGGTCAACGCCCCCTGGTAGATGTCCTCCGCGATGTGACCGCCGAATTCCGGGCCGCGCACGATCTTCGCGATCAGCAGGACCGACAGGTAGTAGACGACCATGCCTTCGCGCGTGTAGGGACCGAGGCGATCGGCATTCGAGTGCTCGAACAGCGCGATGACGATGAAGTATGCGACGCCGAACTCCACCACGAAGCCGACCAGGGTGTTGATCCAGAAATCGACGCGGTAGCTCATGCGCCGCCGGGCCTCGATGCTGAAGACCTGCAGGAAGAGTCGGGGTTTCATCCGACCGCCTCTTCCCGCCCCTGCTGGATGTGTTCGATGATGGTGCCGACGTCCTCCTCCTGGATCGAGAGGTCGAGCACCGGAAGGCCCTCGAGCAGGGCGGCGGAGGCGTGCGCCACTTCGTCCCTCGGGACACGCACGCAGAGTTGATTCTCGTCGCACTCCACGATCTCGCCCAGGTGCGACCAGGCACCGGTCGACGGCGGGGCGCCGTCGCCCTTGCGGAGATGCACCGTGATCAGCTTCTGCTTCGCGTAGCGGCGCACCACCTCGTCGAGCGAGCCGTCGAACACGAAGACCCCGTCCCGGATGATGATGATGCGCTTGCAGAGCCGCTGGATGTCCTCCATGTAGTGGCTCGTGAGGATCATCGCGGGCCGGTGTCTCTCCCGATACTCCAGGATGAAGTCGCGTATCGCTCGTTGCGCGGTGAGATCGAGGCCGATCGTCGGCTCGTCGAGGAAGACGACGCGCGGACTGTGCAAGAGCGCCGCAATCAGCTCCATCTTCATTCTCTCGCCAAGCGAAAGCCGCCGGATCTGCACGTTGAGCTCGTCGCCGACCTCGAGCACCGACGAGAGGTAGTCCAGGGTCTGCTGGTACCGATCGTCCGGAATGCGGTAGATCTCCTTGAGCAAGAGGAAGCAGTCGGCGGCGGGCAGGTCCCACCAGAGCTGCGCCTTCTGGCCCATGATCAACGCGATCCGCCGTCGGAACTCGTTGTCGCGTTCCCAGGGCCGATGTCCCAGGACGCGCGCCTCTCCCGACGTGGGGTGGATCACGCCGGCCAGCATCTTGACCAGCGTCGTCTTGCCCGCGCCGTTGGCGCCGACGAGGCCGACGATCTCGCCCTCGGCGACTTCGAACGAGACGCGCTGAACGGCGTGCTTCGCCGTCTTGCGACGGTGAAACAGCGAGCGCAACGAACCGATGAGCCCGGGGTCTTTCTTGTGGACGTAAAACGTCTTGGAGAGGTCGTCGACGTGGATCATGTCGCGGGGGGTCGAGGCGTCCGGTGGATTCGCGAAGCGGCGGATTGTCCGCGAGTGCGACGCTAGGGTCAAAGGGCGAAGGGCGCCCGCCAGGTGGTACCGTTGGCCTCGCGGCAGAAACGCCGGCGGAGGATCGAAATGCAGCAGATCGAGCAGACCTTTCGCGAGCTGTTGCCCGTCGGTGACTACTGCACCCTGCGTCTCGTCGACGAGCGCAGCGAGAGCGTGTGTGTCCGTCAGGACGTCCTTCAGCCCGTGCGTACGCGCTCCGACGTCGGCGCCATGGTCACCGTCGTCGAGAAGGACGGCATGGGGTATGCCGCGACCAGCGACCTCTCCGCCGCCGGGCTTCGACGCGCAGCGGACGAAGCGCTTGCATGGGCCCGTCGTACGGCCGGCCGCGGCGTCGCCGACTACGGCGCCGTCCCGCGCAGTGATGCGCGAGCAGAGTACGCGTCGTCGGTCGAGCGGTCGTGGAACGACATCGCGCTGAACGACCGGATCGAGCTGCTACGCGAGCAATGCGCACGCCTCAAGACCCGCGACGAGATCGTCGACTGGATCTCGCAGGTCGATCACGTGCAAACCGACAGCCTGCTTCTGACGTCGCAGGGCGGCCGTGTCCGGCAACAGTTCCAGTACCTGATTCCCCGGCTGGGCGTCGTCGCCAACCGCGGCACCGAAACCCAACAGCGCACACTCGCCGGCCAGGGCCTCGCGCGCCAGGGCGGGGCGGAGCTCCTCGACGACTCGGGGTTCTTCACCGACGCGCCGCGCATCGCGGAAGAGGCGGTGCAGCTGCTCGACGCGCCCGACTGTCCGACCGGAACCATGGATCTCATTCTCGCGCCCGATCAGATGATCCTCCAGATCCACGAATCGATCGGTCATCCGCTCGAGCTCGACCGCATTCTCGGGGACGAACGCAACTATGCCGGCACGAGCTTCGTCACGATGGACATGTTCGGTTCGTATCGCTACGGCTCGGAGCTGCTGAACATCACATTCGATCCGACACGGCGGGACGAGCTCGCCAGCTACGCCTACGACGACGAGGGGCAAGAGGCGAAACGCGAGTACATCATCAAGGACGGCATCTTGATGCGTCCGTTAGGTGGCCGAACCTCACAGATGCGGACGGGCGTCGAAGGCGTCGCCAACGGTCGCGCGTGCAGCTGGAACCGGCCGCCCATCGATCGGATGGCGAACCTGAACCTCGAGCCCGGCAACATGGGCGTGGACGAGATGATCGCGGGCATCGAGCGCGGCGTCTTCATGGCCACGAACTGCTCTTGGTCGATCGACGACTCGCGCAACAAGTTCCAGTTCGGATGCGAATACGGGCAGCTGATCGAGAACGGCAAGCTGACGACGCCGGTCAAGAACTCCAACTACCGCGGCATCTCGGCCAGCTTCTGGCGCAACCTGAAGGGGGTCGGCGACGAATCGACCTTCCGCGTCATGGGAACGCCCAACTGCGGCAAGGGCGAGCCGAACCAGCTCGTCCGCGTCGGCCATGCGTCTCCGACGTGCTGGTTCGGGGGCATCGAAGTCTTTGGCGGAGCCTAGATCGTGCAAGACGACTTCAACGCGCTCAGCGATCATCTGACGACGCTGCTCCAGGGCGACGAGGCATTCACCTGCGGGTTCCAGGGTGAGGACTCGAGCTTCGTCCGCTTCAACCACGGCAAGGTCCGACAGGCCGGCTCGGTCCGCCAACGCGCGATCGCGTTGGACTGGATCCGCGGCCGCCAACATGCCGCCGGCATGCTGACGCTGACCGGCGACCGTGAGGTCGACCTCGGTCGCGCGACGTCGCTCGCCACCGAGTTGCGCGGCAAGCTGTCGTCGTTGCCCGAAGATCCGTACCTGCTATACGCGACCGACGTCCACTCCACCGAGCGGCTGGGAGAGAACCGGCTGCCGGACCCCGAGAGTGCCGTCGGGGAGATCCAAGCCGCCGCCGCGGACCGCGATCTGGTCGGCATCTACGCAGCCGGGGAGATCTGCGCCGGGTTCTCGAATTCCCTGGGTCAGCGCAATTGGGACCGCACGCATAGCTACAACTTCGACTGGAGCTTTCACCACACGGCCGACAAGGCGGTGAAGTCGTCGTACGCGGGTTTCGCGTGGGACGCGGACGCGTTCAAGCACAAGGTCGACCTCGCAGGAGAGCAGCTCGAAGCGCTCAAGCGGGAGCCGAAGGCGATTGCGCCGGGCCGGTACCGCGTGTATCTCGCGCCGGCCGCAGTGCACGACATCCTCGGCATCCTGGCGTGGGGGGGGTTCGGACTCAAGGCGCACCGTACGCGCCAGACGCCGCTGCTGAAGCTCGCCGAGGGCGACGTAGCGCTTTCGCCGGCGGTCACGGTGTCGGAGAACACCGCCGAGGGCACCGCGCCGAACTTCCAGGAGAAGGGGTTCCTTCGCCCCGATCGCGTGGATCTGATTCGCGAAGGCAAGCTTACCGATTGGCTCGTGTCGCCGCGCTCGGCGCAGGAATACGACGTGCCGACGAACGGCGCGTCGGCCCACGAGTCGCCGCTCTCCATCGACATGGGGCCCGGCGAGATCGCGCAGGCGGACGTGCTGCAAGCGCTCGGCACCGGAATCTACATCGGCAATGTCTGGTATCTGAACTACTCCGACCGAAGCGCCTGCCGCACGACCGGCATGACGCGCTTCGCAACGTTTTGGGTCGAAGAGGGACGGATCGTGGCGCCGCTCGACGTGATGCGGTTCGACGAGACGATCTACCGCATGTTGGGCGACAACCTGGTCGGGCTCACGAAGGAACGCGATTGGATCCTCGCGTCGGACACGTACGGCGGCCGCTCGACGGACAGCGGTCGCGTCCCCGGCGCGCTCGTCGAGGACTTCGCGTTCACGCTGTAGACCGATCGCGTCAATCCGAGCTTCGCGGGTTCAGGCCATCGCGCGCGAACACGTGTTCTTCGACCGGCACGCCGCCCAGAAGATGCTTGTCGATGATGCGATCCAGCACCTCGACGGTCACGCCGTGGTACCAGACGCCCTCCGGATACACGACGGCGATGGGCCCGTTGCGGCAGATGCGCAGGCAGTCCACCTTGCTGCGGTGCACGCAGGGAACGCCGTCCTTGGTGACCGCCCCGTCGAGCTTCAGGGCCTTCAAGCGCGCTTTGAGGTGCTTCCACACGCGTGTCGTCGCGTCGAACGGGGCGCACTTGGGCTTGGTCTGTTGCGCGCAGAGCAGGATGTGCCGGGTCCCGCGACCGATCCCGAACATCTCGGCCGTGCGTTCCAGGATCTCGTCGGCGTCGGACACGGCTAGAACATCGCCTCCTCGGTCTCTTCGGCGTTGCCGGACGCGAGCGGCTGAACGACGGGCGGCTCGTCGTCGTCGGGCTCGTCGTACGCCTCGTCGTCTTCGTGCTCGTCGTCTTCGTGCTCGTCGTGATGCAGAACGTCGGCGTTCACGTACGCCAAGACGCCGAAGATCCCGAGTCCGAACCAGCAGAGCGCCCAGAACAGACTCGACGCCCACGGCTCCAGCCGGGGAAAGTCCTTCCAGCCGTAACGCAATAGCATGACGGCCTGGCACAGGAAGAAGAGCAGGCCGGCGCACGTCCAGAAGAACAGGTAGAGCCGCGGCTTGTACTCGGAGAAGTGCCGGCCGTGCCACATCACCCGGAAGAGCAGCACGCCGAATAGAGCGACGACCGCGATGAGCGCCGCCGCCGTGACGACCACGTACGTGACCGGGTAGGGCATGGGCCTCGGTGTCGGATCCGGACGGATCACCATGATCAAGGCCAGCAGGATCCACATCGCCAAGAGGAAGGAGATGCCGAAGCCGAGCCCGTTGAACCAACGCAGGCGGGAACGATCCCAGATCGGCGGTGTCTGTGCCATGGGCGCGAACGGTATCAGGGCCGCGGAAGAGCCCCTATTCGATTCCCTTCGCGCCTGGACGGACGGAGACGCTACGCTCCCTCCCCGATGATGTGTGAACCCGTTCTCGACGTCCTGGCGCTCGCGGGCCCGCCGCCCGGACCTGCGATCCACAGCGGTGATGGGGAGCGTGACGATTGAGGATCGCGACGCTCCAATTCGCCTTCATCTCCGTGGCGCTGCTGATCGTCGCAGTGACGTACGTGTTCACGCCGGCGCCCCTGCTGGACCGCGCGTACCTGACCCTGCCAGCCGCGTGCGTGCTCCTGGGTGCGGTCATCATCGGACTCGGGACGCTGCAGGTGCGCTGGCCCCGTGTACGCCGCTTCGCGTTACAGCTCGGCCTGACGGTGCCGTTGCTCGTGGCGGCGGCGGGTGCGGTGCGCGCGGCTCGTGCCACGCACGAGGCGACGACCCACGCGGAGGCGCTCGCGGAGTTTCGCTCCACGGCGCCGCCCGCCGAGCAGGCCGACGAGATGCGCCGCGTCTTCTTCAACGTCTACAAGCAGATGCACGATCACGACTACGTCTTCGTTCGCAACATGCTCTGGGCGCTCACCGCGTGGTGCGTGATCGGATTCGTCACGCTTCAGCTCGTGCGCGCGCGGGCGATGTGGCGTCGACGATCGTGACGCAGGAGCAGATGATCCTGGGCGCCGTCATCCTCTTCGCGGCGTTCGCGCAGGGCGTCTTGGGCTTCGCGTTCGGACTGATCGTCATGGGCGTCATCCCGCACTTCCTGCCTTTCAAGCAGGCGGTTCCGCTCGTGGCCCTCTTCGGCCTGTGCATGAACGCCTATCTCTTCGTGCGCTATCGGCGCTCGATCATCAAGTCGGCGGTGATCCCCCTCATTGCCGGTGGCTTGGCGGGCGTTCCGGTCGGGATCGCGATTCTCCACACGCAACCGTCCGAGCTTCTGGAGCGCGTCCTGGGCGCCGTGATCGTGGTCGCCGCGCTGTGGTCGCTCTTCGGGGCGCGCATCGCGAATCGGCGCGCGAACGACGCGGTGTGCGGCCACACCCCGTCCGCCGCGCTGGCCGGCACCCTCGGCGGCGTGCTGGGCGGGGGGTTCAACATCGGCGGACCACCCGTGGTCATCTACGGCGCGTGGGCGCGTTGGTCGCCGGACGCGTTTCGGGGAACGATCCAGGCCTTCTTCTTCGTTCTGGCCACGCTGCAGATCGCGTTGATGGGGGGGACCGAGCTCCTCGACATGGAGACCGTGCGAACGAGCCTGCCGTATCTGCCCGTGATGGCGCTGGGTGCGTGGCTGGGCGCCGGCGTCGGCGATCGCCTGCAACCGGACCGGTTCGCGCGGCTCGTGCTGTGGGCGCTGGTGGGATTGGGCATCCTCTTCTTCCTGCGGTAGGACAGGTGGATGCCCGAGCTTCCCGAGGTCGAGACCGTGGTGCGCCTGTTGCGAGAGCCCCTTCTCGGGCGTCGCATCGAGGGAACGCGGGTCCATTGGGAGCGGACGCTGGGCGGACTGTCGAAGCGGCGGTTCTCGCACGCGGTGCGGGGCACGACGATCGAGCGCGTCTGGCGACGCGCCAAGTACCTCGTGTTCGATCTCGCGCGCGACGGCGCCGCGGCCGGAAGTCTCGTCGGTCATCTGCGCATGACCGGCCGGATGCACATCGAACCCGCGGTGCGCGAGGACGATCCCTATCTGCGCGTTCGCCTCGACCTGGACGACGGCACCTGCCTGACGTTCGTGGACGTGCGGAAGTTCGGACGCCTGACCTACGTACGCGACGTGAACGACGTCTTCGCCGAGCTCGGTCCGGAACCGCTTGGGGCGAACTTCACCGTCGAGTGGCTACGCCGCGCGTTGCGCACGCGCAAGCGCATGCTCAAGCCGCTTCTCCTGGACCAGCACTTCCTGGCGGGGCTCGGCAACATCTACGTCGACGAGGCGCTTCACTCGGTGCGGCTGCACCCACGACGACGTTCGGACCGCGTTCCGGCGGCGCGCGTGCCGGCGCTACACGGCGCGATTCGCTCCATTCTCGAGCAGGCCATCGAGCGCGAGGGGTCGAGCTTCGATGCGTTCTATCGAACGCCAGAGGGACAGCCCGGCTCATACCAACATCAATTCCAGGTGTACGGCCGGCAGGGAAAGCCCTGCCGCCGATGCGGCGCGACGGTGGCGCGCATCGTCGTGTCGCAACGCGGGACGCACCTGTGCCGGCGTTGTCAACGCGCGCCGCGTGGGGTCGGGGCATGAAGATCTCGACCTGGCGCCTGCAGGGCATTGCGAAACAGCTGTCGGATCTGTTGGCCTGGCTCGACACGGAACAGCCGACGGTGCTGTGCCTGCAGGGCACGGGCGTCGGCGACAGCGCGTTCCCGCTGATGCCGCTGTTCGACCGCGGTTACTTCACGAAGCTGCTGGGTGGTACCGGACGCGCAGGGCAGGCGATCATCAGCGCCGAGCCACCGCGCGACGTGCAGCGCAGCGCGGAAGGCGGTCTGTTCACGGCGCGCGTTGCCGGCGTTTGGGTGATCAATGCCGCGGCGCCGGACGGGGTCGGGCTGGCGCAAGGGCATCCGCGCTTCGAGGAACGACTCGAAGCGCGACTGCGATTCCTGAGCGGACTCGAGGCGCACGCGCGGTCGTTGGCGGCCGATGAGGGGCGCGTCGTGATCGCCGGCGACCTCGGCGTCTCCCCCCGCGGCGACGAGATCGTGGACCGCGAGCACTGGGCCGGCCGGCTCGGCGCGCACGATCGGGAACGTGCTGCGCTGGGCGCGCTTCGCCGCGCTGGCTTCGAGGATCTGATGGTGCGTGGGACCGAACGCCCCTCCTTCGGCGGCGGGCTGCGTTCCGATCTGGTTCTTTGCAACGCGGCACTGCGCACGCATGCCGTGGCGTGCGAGATCCCTGCGGACATGGACCTCGAGCCGGCGCAGCATGCGCCCGTTTCCGCCGTGTTCGGCGGCATTCAACTCTCGGGCCTGGGGCCCGGCGTGCTGCCGGAGTGACGCTCATGCATAATCCGGGGCCGGCCCGGAGGAGCCTTCATGACGATGCCAGCATTCGAGAAGGCGGCGGCCTTCTACCTCGGGAAGATCTTCGACGTCGACAAGGGCGAGATCACCGACGATCTGCTGCTCTACGACGCGAAGGACCTGACGACACACGCCGTCTGCGTCGGCATGACCGGGTCCGGCAAGACCGGTTTGTGCGTGTCGTTGCTCGAGGAAGCGGCCATCGACGGCATCCCCGCGATCGCGATCGATCCCAAGGGCGACATCGGCAACCTCATGTTGACGTTTCCGCAACTTCGACCCGAGGACTTCCTGCCGTGGGTGGACGAAGGCGAAGCGACCCGCAAGGGCATGACCAAGGCGGAGTACGCAAGGGATCGCGCCGCCCTCTGGACGAAGGGGTTGGCGAGCTGGGGCGAGGACGGCGCGCGGATCCAGCGGCTGCGTGACGCCGCCGACGTCACGATCTACACCCCCGGCAGCAGCGCGGGCATTCCGATCACCATTCTCAAATCGTTCGCAGCGCCGCCGCCGGCGCTGCTCGAGGACGCCGACGCGATGCGCGAGCGTGTCATGGCATCCGTGTCGGGACTCCTGGCGCTGCTCGGCATCGACGCAGATCCGATTCGAAGCCGCGAGCACATCCTGCTGTCGAACATCCTGGACCGCGCCTGGCGCAAAGGCCGCGACCTCGATCTCGGCACGATGATCCAGGAGATCCAGGCGCCCTCCTTCGACCGCATCGGTGTCCTGGATCTCGAGTCGTTCTTCCCGTCGAAGGACCGATTCGAGCTCGCCATGACGCTCAACAACCTCCTCGCGTCGCCCGGATTCAGTGCGTGGATGGAGGGGGAGGCACTCGACGTTCAGAACCTCATGTGGGGACCCGACGGCAAGCCGCGCATCAGCATCTTGTCGATCGCACACCTCTCGGACGCGGAACGCATGTTCTTCGTGACACTCCTGCTCAACGAGGTCGTCGCGTGGATGCGCACGCAGTCGGGATCGACGAGCCTGCGCGCCTTGCTGTACATGGACGAGGTGTTCGGATTCCTGCCTCCCTCCGCGAACCCACCGTCGAAGACGCCCATGCTCACGCTGCTCAAGCAAGCGCGCGCGTTCGGGTTGGGCACGGTGCTGGCGACGCAGAACCCCGTCGATCTCGACTACAAGGCGCTGTCGAACGCCGGCACCTGGTTCCTTGGCCGTCTGCAGACCGAACGGGACAAGGCGCGCGTGCTCGACGGGCTCGAGGGCGCGTCCTCGTCGACCGGCGCGGGCTTCGACCGGCAGAGGGTCGAGGCGACCTTGTCGGGCCTGCAGGGGCGTGTGTTCCTGATGAACAACGTCCATGACGGCGCGCCGACGGTGTTCCACACCCGATGGGCGATGTCGTACCTGCGGGGCCCGCTGACCCGCGCGCAGATCAAGACCCTGGTGGCGGACCGCAAGGCGGCCGTTGACGCCGCGACGGCGACGCCGGCAGAGAAGGCCGAGGGCAAGCCGCAAGAGAAGCGTCCCATCGTTCCGCCGAAGGTGCCGGAGACCTTCCTGACGCGCACGCAGTCGCTGACCGCCGACACAACGCTCCTGTACCGGCCGACGCTCATGGCGGGCGGGAGACTGCACTTCGTCAACGCGACGCGCGGCATCGACCGTTGGCGCGAGCTGGCGACGATGGCGCCCCTGGGCACCGGCAAGATCGGTGTGGACCCGTGGGGCGGATCAAACGCGCTCGACGCGACGCCGGACACCGAGCTCGAGCCCGAAGAGGGGGCCGCGTTCGCCAAGTTGCCTTCCGCGGCGACCCAACCCAAGAGCTACGCGTCGTGGGCGCGCAGCCTCAAGTCGCACCTCTACCGCGAACACGCCATGCCGTTGTGGCGTTGCCGCGCGTACAAGGCGTACTCGGAGGTGGGGGAGTCGGAGGGCGCGTTCCGGGGACGCATCGCGCAGATCGCTCGCGAGCAGCGCGACGTCCAGATCGAGAAGCTGAGGAAACGCTACGAGCCCAAGCTGGCGCGCATCCAGGAGCGCATTCGGAAGGCGGACGAAAAGATCGAACGCGAGGAAGAGCAGTACAAGGCGCAGAAGCGCAGTACCTGGATCTCCGTCGGCACCACCATCCTCGGCGCGCTCTTCGGTCGCCGGGCACGGGGCGTCGGGACGGCCTCACGTGCGGGAACGACCATGCGCAGCGCCGGGCGCGCGAGCAAGGAGAAGGCCGACATCGAGCGCGCGAAGGAAGACGCGAAGGTGCAACGCGCGGCACTCATGAAGCTCGAGGCGTCGTTCAAGACCGAGCTGGACGAGCTGCAAGGCGCCATCGAACCCACGTCGTTCGAGCTCGAGGAGACGCCGCTCCATCCGCGCAAGTCGGACATCTCGGTCGACCCGGTCTCGTTGGCCTGGGCGCCGTGGTCCGTCGACGCCGACGGCATCGCCACGCCGTTGTTCTAGCGGCATCGAAGCGAACCGTCAGCCCAGGAGACTTCCCAGCCCCGGGATCTTCGCGAGCAAGCGTTTGATCAACGCCTCGCCCGCGTGCTTCATTGCGAAGTCCTTGAACATGTCGACGAACGAACCAGCCTTGTCGAGGCTCAACCCGCTCTTCGAGAACATCTCCACGGCGCCGAGCGCCGTGCCCGCGTCACCTCCGACCGCCGAGGCGATGCTGCCGAGCAGCCCGCCGCCACCGCCACCGCCCATCTCGGGCGCTTCGCCGAGGAGCGACTCGGCGCCGGGTAGCTTGCTGAACAGCTCGCTCACGTCGGACTTGTCACCATGCGCCTTGATCAGCCTGAGCAGGCCGCCCGTCGCCGACTTCGCCGCGTCGGTGCCGGTGCCGAGCTTCGACGTCACCAAGCTCAGGAATTCATCCATCGCGATCAACCCTCCCCGGGGGTTCGCCCCGTTTGTCACACCAACGACCGGACGAAGCGTAATTCCCGAATCCGATCGGAACAGCCGGTTGGGGAGGGCGATTCGGCGGCGTTCATGCGGTCTTCACGTCTTCGTCGATCACACGGAACGACTCGCCCGTGCGGATCTCACCCGGTGTCAAGACGCGCGTCGCGATCCGTCCGCGCGCGGGATGGATGCGCGCGTCGACCTGCTCGTAGTCGCCGTCGAGGAAGGAGCCGGCGATGTGGGCACAGGGCGCCGCGTACGAAAGCGCCTCGAGCTCCACGCCGTTCTCGAACACGAACCGCGAACCGAGCGTGACGGCGGACCAGTCCACGCCGCCGAGCGTCAGGTTCTCACCCGTCGTACCGGGTGCGATGGGATGCCCTTCCGCCTGTAGCGCCTCGATCAGATCCATGCCGAGAAGCAGCACGGCCCGTTCCGGGCCACCGTGCCCGCGGCTTCGCTGCCGGTCTCCGACCAGGCCCAACTCGGTCACCTGTGCGCTCTCGACCGGGTGCTTCGGCGCGCCGCCGTCGGACACGTTGACCTGAAGAACCGAGCCTGTCTGTGCGTCCACCATGACGGCAGATGGTAGCGCTACTTCGCGGTTGCGGGTGCTGCCACGCTCAGTCGTTGAAGATGCGCCGGAAACAGGAAGCTGAAGCTCATCGAGTCCCGCACCTCGAACGGCCGGTGGCTGAAGCACGCATCGAACGACCGCACGAGCCGCTGATTTCGCACGACACGTCCGTTGACGACCACCCGGACCGGACGATCGAGATCGACGATCTCGTCGTTGAGAAAGAGCGAGATCTGCTCGACCCCGCGGGCCTCGATCCGGATCGTGTTGGGATCGCGCTCCGTATCGACGACCTCCACGTTCAGCGACGCGCGCGTCGCCCCGGCCGCGAGAACATCGATGTTGATCCACCACGCGAGCTGGTGCTGCGGTCCCAACAAGGTCCAACGAAACGCCTTGGGCATCGTTCGCCAGCGCGCGTCGACCCAGGCCGGCAATTCCTCGTCCGTCCCGACGGCCACGGAAGGGTGACCCGCGGCGCGAAGCTGGTTCGCGAGATGCGCAGCGCCGATGACGTACACGGGCACGTGTGCGAAGTTGCGCACCGTCGCGCGTGCTTCCTTCGTGAGGGATCCACCGCGCAGCACGATGCCCGCGAACAGAGACCCCGACGTGGACGCCAACGCCAGCGCGGCGTCTTCGCCGTCGAGCACGATGCGATCGAAGTCGACGTGGGCTTCGCGGGCGACACGCATCATCGGCCACAGAATCAAAGAGCGGCGCAGCTCGCCGTCGCCGTCGAAGTAGTTGGCGCGCGGCGCGACCGGCACCACGGTGTAGCGCCCTTCGATGAACGACTTGAGTGCGCGTGGGTAGCGACGCTTCAGGAGCGCGAAGCCGGGCGCCTCCTTTGCAGACATCGCTTCCTCGTCGACGAGCGAGACCAGGACCGGCCACGGTTTCGGCCGCGGCATGCGGTGCAGGTTCGCGATGCGCGAGCTCGACGCCGTGGGCGTCGCGTAGACGAGGTTGAGCGTCTCGGAGGTGATGCGGTACCGGCTGCCGCGTTTCTTGTAGGAACTGACCTCGTTCTCGATCCGCCAGTCTCTCGACGACATCGGCTCGTCGAAGGTGCGGGACTGGTACACGAAGTTGCGCAGACAGTCCATGTCGCTCAGCAGCGCGTCGTTCCCCTCGTCGAGCCAGGCTCGGATCGCCAGCCGCGCCTTGCCGCGGTCTTCATCGGGATCGAAATAGGCGCGGGCCGCGCGCACGACCCCTTTGGGGGGTGCGCTCTCCGCGGCGACCGCGCAGATGCCGAGTACGGCGACGGAGAGTAGCAGTGTGCGCATGGACGACCTCCGCGGTCGATCCTAGAGAAGCCCGCGCGCCGTGCACGCGCGACGAAACAGGAGTGATTCGCACGCGATGCAGGTGACGTCCACGGGTCGTGCCGCCCGCACCACGGGTGAGACGGCGGCGTTACGCCGGGCCGGACAGCCCCCGGAGAGGATGGTGCCGAAGGTGGGACTTGAACCCACAAGTCCGTGAGGACACATGAACCTGAATCATGCGCGTCTGCCAATTCCGCCACTTCGGCTTCAGGTCGGATTGGGATCCTAGGCGCGGCCCCCAACCCGTCAAGAGGGGGGTCTACCTGCGGTCGATCTGAATCGAGGGAATCCGCTCCGGGCGGAAGTGACGATCGACGAAACGCAGGCTGGTGTTGTACGTGTCCGTCAGATAGGGCTCGCGCCAACCGTGGCCCAGCCCCACGAGGAACACCACCTCCGCCGTCCGGCCGACCTCGTTGAGCTTCTCGAGCATGGCAACGGCCTGGCCGTGGTTCACGAGCGGATCGCGCGTGCCCTGGAACATCAGAATCGGCGCGTCGGCCTTGTCGACGTAGGTGATCGGGCTCGCCGCCGCCGGGTCCTCGGCGAACTTGGGGCCCAGCACGCGGGCGAGGACCTGCTTCTCGATCTGGGCGCGCGCGTCGTCGCCCTTGCGGTCGAGGTCCACGGGCCCGAAGAACGAGATCACCGCCTGCACCTTGCTCGACTGGTCGGCGTGGCCGCCCGCGCCCTCCAGACCGTCCCGCGGGTCCATCGTTCCGAGCAGCAGCGCGAGGTGGGCGCCGGCGCTGAACCCGATCGCGCCGATCCGCTCCGGATCGACGTTCCACTCCTGCGCGTTTGCGCGCAGCCACCGCACCGCGCACTTCGCGTCCTCGATCTGGGCCGGCCACGCGTGCTTGGGTCCGAGTCGGTACTGGGCGGTCACGGCGACCATGCCTTCCTTGGCGATCAACCGCGTGATCGCGTCGAGCTGCTCCTTGCGGCCCGCGGCCCAGCCGCCGCCGTGAAGCGCGACGATCGCCGGCACGGGCCTCGTGAGTCCCTTGGGACGCGCGAGGTTGAGCGTCAGCTCCACGTCGCCGCCCTTGCCGAAGACGATGTCGCGGACGAACTCGACCTCGATCGTGCCTGCGTCCTTCGTCGCCGACTCGTCGGCGGACGTGGCACTCGGCGTAACGAGGGTCCACGCCGTCGCGCCGGCTGCCAGAACGAGAAACGCCAGGATCGAATGATTCGAAGTACGCATGATTCGCTCTCCGTGTCGGCAGTCAGCATACTGGGCGTCGATGGGCGCGCCGAACCGACGCTGGACATCCCGAACGATCCAGGCGTTGGGTCTGCTGGTCGCCCTCGCGCTCGCGTTCGGCGCCGTGGCGGCCTTGCCGCGGCTGGGCGCGCTACGCTGCCTGCTGGCCATGACCTCGGGCCCCGTCCCAGACGACGCAAGCGTGCTGCCCGGGTTCACGCTGCGCACCGACGCCGAAGCCGAGCTCGGCTACCGCAAGTTGTGGATCGCTCGGCCCGACGACGACGGCCGGCACCCCGTCCTGGTCTTCCTACACGGCATCACGCCCAAGGGCATCGACGACGGTCGCGTGATCCAGGCGGTCGAGGCGTTTCGGGACGCGGGGTTCGTGGTCGTGGCCCCGCAGATCCAGCTCTTGACGTCGCCGCCGGACGGAGACCACGACGTCGCGCGCCTCGTGCGTCTGCTGCACGCGGTGTCGCACGGCGCGATTCCTCGCACGCGTGCGGACCGGATCGGCGTCGTCGCCATCAGCGTGGGCGGTGGGATCGCGATCCGCGCGGCGGCGGGCTTTCGCGCCGATGGGGGGCAGGGACTGCGCGCGATGTTCGTTCTCGGCGCCCCGGACGACGTACGTCGTGTGGCGACCACCCAGTGGTTCCCGGACGACATCACCGACGGCTCGAACCGCGGCGACTTCGCATACCAGCGCAGGCACGCATCGGAGCTGTGTCGCAGCGTTCTCTTTCGGGGCGCGCTTCCGGCGCGGGTGCGCAACACATGGGACCGGGTGCGCCTCAAGGGTTGGCTCGAGGAGGCCTGGATGCCGTCGTTCGTTCCGTCGGATCTGCTGACGAACGAGGGTCGTGAGTACGCGCGGTTGGTCATCGCATCGCCGGAGGAACGAGCCGCTGCAGCAGCCGGGATCATGGACGATGCCTGGCCCTACGTGCGGCCGTTTTCGCCGTCGGACCCCGACGTCGACCTGGCTCCGCTCACGGGGGTCACCTGCTTCCTCATGAACGGCGTGTACGACCCCCTCGTGCCGCTGACGGAGCTCGCGCATTTGAAGGCGCGGCTCGAGGCCCACACGATGTGCGTCGTGCTCGAGAGCCGGCTCATCGGTCACGCGGAGCTCGAAGACGTCGGCTTCTCGGAGCAGTTCGATCACGTCGTCTACATGGACGACTTCTTCGACATGGTCGGCGGGTAACCTGGGCGGATGCCGACGGTTCGCGCGACGTCCTACTCGATCGTCCTCGGCGCGATCCTCGGCCTCACGGTGTGCGTATTGACACTGGGGTGCGGCGAAGACGCGTTCGTCGAACGGGAGGAGTTTCGCGAGCTCGCGCCCGCGGAAGACGTGGCGCTTTGGACGTCCCAGCTCGAGCGCCGCGGCATGCCGTGGACGGAGGTGCCCGACCCGCCCGGTACCGGGCCCGTCGTGACGGCGAAGTACTGGCTGTCCCGCGCCGCGTACGCGATGGAGGTGCGGCGTCGCGGTGGTCGCTTCGTCGTGGAGATCCACGGCGTCGACAAGCAGGTTTTGGGGGGCGGCTGGGTTGCATTCGGGGAAGGCGTCATCACCGGATCGCCGGACTCGTTTCGAGGCGCCGTTGCGACCTTCACGTGGGGATGCCTGGGCATCCGCTACCGGGCGGCGAGCGACGGCGTCGGCCGGCTGACCTTCTCCGACGACGGGGCCTCGGTCAGCGCGATCTACATGGCGCACGAGGCGCCGGAACTCTGGTTGAAGGCCTATGGCGTTCGCGCGGACGGCGAACGCCCGGCCTACGCGGCCTTGCGAGGGCAGATTCCAGTCACCCCGGCGCTAGCGCGACTCGCGCCGTCGAAGTCGTACACGTTCCGCGTGAAGGTCACCGACGAGAGCGGTGCGCCGATCGGAGGCGCGCTGGTTCAGATCAAGGGCAAGGCGCACACGCGCGTGGTATCCGCCGCCGACGGCAGCGCGACGCTCGCTTTCACCGGCGCCGACGCGCCCGTCGCACAGATCGTGTCCGCCGGCGTGATGGATCATCGCAACGCGGAGCGCGTCTTCTTCGCGGACGACCTTCCGAGCGGCACGGTGCGCGTGCGCCTGCCGCGGCTGAGCCTCGACGACACGCCAGGCTACGTCTGGCAGAACGCCGCACAGGACGTCGACGAAGACGACGCGATGGCGTGCGGTACGTGCCACTCGTGGCACTACGACGAGTGGGTGGGCAGCCGCCACGCGCGCATGGCGGACAACGGACAGGTGCACTGGGAACGCGACCGCATGCTGGCGAACGATCCCGAGGCGCCGGACGACTGTCGCGGCTGCCACCAGCCGGCGCACGCCGTCTCCGAGCCGAAAGGACGCTACTGGCCGCGCGGCGCGGCGGCCGGCAACCACTGCGACTTCTGCCACAAGATCCACCACGTCGGCGATCTGCGCGAGAGCGGGGTGCAGGGATCCCTGAGCCTGTTGCGCCCGGATCCGAAGTCGTCGGATCGTCCAGGCGCCATTCATCACGTGTTCGGAACGCTACCCGATTCGGCGTATCCGTACATGGGCGCCGCCTACAACCCGATCTTCGCCACCAGCGAGCTCTGCGCGGGGTGCCACCAGGGCGGCGGCCGCTGGCGCGACAACGGCCTCGCGAAGGTGGACACGTACGAAGAGTGGTTGCGCTGGATCACGACCCGCGGGAGCGAAGACCGGCCCGTTCAGAGCTGTCAAGACTGCCACATGCCCGGCGCGACGACGCGCACCGAAGACGGAACGCTCGTGGACCAGATCGTCTGGGACGGTCTGCACCGTGACCCGTCGGACATGCACAGTCATCGCTTCCTGGGCACCGAGCCGTCCTTCGCGTCGAAGGCGATCAAGCTCGAGGTCCAGAAGCGTGTCGACATGCGCAAGCGCGAGTGGGTGGTCGAGGTCTCCCTCACGAACGTCGGCGCGGGCCACAAGATCCCGACCGGCACCTGGTCGAAGCACGTCGTCGTCGGCGTCTGGGCGATGCAGGACGGCCGCTGGCTGGCGCCGACGCCGGAGAGCGACAGGGTTCGGGTCACCGAGTTCGACGCGGCCAGCAACGAGCTCGCCCCCGGCAACTGGCGCAACCCCGCGGGCATGGTGCTCGGCGTTCGAACGCTGAAGCCGTCGTCGCGACGACCCGCCTTCTGGTGGGCCTTCGACGCCGAGACCCTCGTCGACGATCGCCTCGCGCCCGGAGAGACCCGTACGGCAACCTGCCGGTTCCCGCTCGGTGATCCGGACAAGCCGCCGGAGGTGGAGGTGCGCGTCGTGCATCGACGCGGCGACATCGGCCTGGGCATGGCGAACACGCCGTGGCCCATGAAGCCGTACGACGCGCCGCCGGAGGTCATGTGGTTGAGGGTCGTTCGTTGAGGCGGCTCTCGATCCCGATCCTGATCGCCACCGCGGCCTGCGGCGGGTGCGGCGACGGCGCGTCGACCTCGTCCGGCGGCGCCGATCCGTTCGCGAAGGAGCCACCGACGCTGCCGCGCGTCTACGACGCCAGGTCGCTCGCCCAATGGATCACGATCGCCCGCACCGGATCCGCGCCCGACCGCGCGGCCGCGGCATTCGCCATCGGGGAGCTGCTGCGTGCAGGCGCGGCCGCGGACGGTGCGGGGGACGCCCTGCTCGCGCTGCTCGGCGACCCGAGCCGCGACGTACGATTCGCGGCGCTGACGACGCTCCGACGCGGCGAGATTCTGCCGGAGGCCACCGGCGCACTGGTCGAGATGGCGAACGCCGAAGGGTCGGCGCTTGCCGAGTCGGCGCTCCAGGCCTTGCGCTCGATGGAGGTCCGCGACGAAGAAGGCATCTGGCGGGCGTTCGACACGCCGCCGGTGCGCAAGGAGCTCTACGCGCTCCTCCGAGAGGGAGCCCCGCTCGATGCGAAGCGCTCGAACCTGCTTTGGAAGCAGTGGTCGTGGGGGCCGCGGGACACCAAGGCGGCGGCGCTCGAGATCTTCGCCTTGCGGGGCATCGACGGCCGCCGGCGTACCGCGACGCTGCTCCTCGACGACGCGATGGAGACGCAGCGCGCGGCCGCCCATGCGTTGCGTGCCTGCAAGGACGGAACGGAATTGCTGCCGCTGCTCGACCACGAACGAAGTGACGTCGTGTACTGGGCGACCGTCGCGCTCGCGGGGGATGCCAAGCAGGTGGACCGCTTGATCGAGCTGCTGGCGCGCGCGAACCCGGTTCGCGGCGCCGCGATCAACGGACTCGTCGCCATCGGCAAGCCCGCCGTGGGCGCGCTGCGGAAAGCAGCGGCGCAGACGGAGAACCAAGACGTCGCGAAGGCGGCCGCCGCGGCGCTGGATCGCATCGATCACTGACAAAGAGAAGGGGGCGCTTCCCCCCTGGAAGCGCCCCCTTCGGGCCAGCTAGGACCTGCTCCTACGGCTGCTAGAGCTTGTAGAAGTAGGTCTCGATGTAGTCGAGCCCGAGCATGTAGTTGTAGCCCGTCGCCATCAGGTGACGGCGGGGGTAGAACTCGCTCGAGGACACGTAGCCGACCGCGGCGATCGTCGCGGCCTGGACGTACATGTCGCCTCGATCCAGCGATTTCTCGACGAGCGTGTCGAGCGCCGTGCGGTCCTTGGTCAAACCGAGCGCGTAGACGGCGTGGCTGGCCACGAACCCGTTGCGCATCTGCTTCGACTTCAGGATGGTCACGACGTCGTCCGCGCCCTTCTTGGTGCCGAGCAGCGCCAGACCCAACGCGCCGTAGGCGCGGGCTTCCGGCGTACCCGTCTTGCGCACGGTCGTCAGGATCGCGTCCGCCGACTTCCCGTTGCCGATCATGCCGAGCGCGAGCGCCGCGTAGCCCTTGATGAAGGGGTGGGCGTCACGCCGGACGAGGTTCAGGAGAATGTCGTTGGCTTCGTTGCGAACGTCCTCCGGGCAGGGGTTCTCGCGATCCTTGTTCCCGATCAACCCCAGGGCGATGCAGGCGGAGCCGCGCGTGGACGGGTTGCGAATCTCGACGAAACGCTTGGCGTGCTCGAGCGTCTTCTCGTGGTTGGCGATCGCCATGGCCAGGAGGGCATACTCACGCGCGCCGATGCGGTTCTTCTTCATGACCTGTTCGAGATAGCGCATCCCGAGCGCCCCGTGCGGGTTCTGCGCCATGATGCGGCCGAGGCTGATCATGCACATGCGCTGCACGAAGACGTCGCCGTCCTTCTGCATCGCGGCGGCAATGGCCTTGACGATCTTCTTCACGTCCTTCGCCATGGCCTTCTGCTGCGGCTTGATCTGCCCCTCGAGCGTCGCGAGGCGCACCTCGTCTTCCTTGCTGTACGGAATGCCGATGAACTCTTCGTAGGGCGCCTTGATCTGCTCGATCTCGCGCTCGGCCTCCGTCCGGTAGTCCATGACGCCGATGGCGATCGCCGCGGACCGGCGAACCTTCGCGTCGCGGTCGGTCAAACCACGCAGCACGATGTCGTGGTGCGCGAGATCGCCGATGCGACCGAACGACTCGACGGCGAGCGCGCGGTACTCACCGCGAACGTTCTTCTTCTTGAACGCGATCTCCTCGAGGAACTCCGGGATCCAGGGGTCGTTCTCGACGCCCGTGTACCCGAGGCCCATGATCGCGGCGCCGACGAGCTCGAAGTAGCCCTTCTTGACGTCCGCGAGGTCGCGCAGCAGCTGCGCGGCCATCGGGTGCTCGAGGTTGGTCATGGTGAGAGCGAGGAACGCACGGACGTCTTCTTCGGTCTTCTCGTCCTTGGCGGCCTCGTACATCGGCAGGATGGACTCTTCGTTGGCGACGTAGAAGAGACCCAGCGCCGCGGCACGGGCGATCAGGTGGTTGCGGTGCTTCAGCTTCGCGGTGAGCGTCTCACGCGCTTCCTGTCGCTGCGCCTCGTTGGCCGCGACACGACCCCATCGTGATCAACGCGGCTTCCTGCACGAAGACCTGCGTGTCGTTGACGTTCTTCTGAAGCATCTTCCAGAGCTTCTTCTCCACGAGGTAGGGGCTCAGGGCCTGCGGTCCGGCCGGCGTGAGGCCGCTCTCGTCGGGCGAGATCGCCCGCTGCACCCAGCGGTGCGGGAAGAAGTCGATGCGGTTCAGCTCCCACCAGGTCTCCCAGGTGGTCGCGTCGGGCGCAGCCTGCTTCTTGGGCTTGCCGGTGCCGCCGGTGTTCGGTACGGACGTCGTCGGCGCCGGACCGGCCGTCACGGGACCGCTCGGCGTGCTGGGCGTCGTGGACGGCGTCGTCGGGGTGGCCGGTGTGGACGGCGTCTCGCCCTCGTCCGGCGGGGGCGGCGGGTCGGCGGGGTCGCGCAGACCCGGCGGGACGCTTCCGCCCGGCTTCTTGAATCGGATGCAGCTATCCGCGTCCTGTGCCGACGCCGCCCAGATCAGCGGGACGGCCAGCAAGAGCGGAAGAACCCAAGATCCCAACGATCGAAGAGTCATTCGAACGCACCTCCGTGTGTGTTGTCGCCTTACAGATGCAGCGGTGCCTTTCACTCATCAAATCGCATGCCCCCGCCGAGAAACCCGCTGAAAGCAATGCAACTCACTGTGTCAAAAGGTCTTAGTTGGTGTTACCTGACGCTCCCGCGGCCTCTATTCGGTTACCATGTTACCAAAGCGACGCGACCGACCGAAGGGGTCCTTTCGCGCCGTGTAAGGAACATCGTCCCCGATTCGAGCGCTGCATCGCCGCCCTGAGCCGGCTTTGGCGCTCAATCGCGTCGCGCCGACCCACATAGCTTAGCGCTTGGCGGTCCCGGTCGCGCCCTGTTTCGTGTGGAAACGGCCGCAGGTCGCGCACCAGCCGTCCGTCAACCCCTCCAGCTCGACGAGGTCCAGCAGCGACGGAATGCCGACGGGCTTCGCGGCCGGTTTGGGCGGGTCCCGGCAGCGGATGCGGGTCGATCGAGGGGTGCCGCAGCACGACGAAACCCTGGCCCGGCGTGAGATCGGCGCCGCCGAGGGCCTGCCAGTGCATGAGATAGCCGCCGCCCTCGGCCGGGCAGATCGCGTCGGCGCCGGTCGCCGGGCACTCGGCCGTGTCGTCGATGATGTCGTACGTGCCGTCGGAGTCGACGGTGTGCAGCAGGCCGGTGTAGTGGCCGATCTCGTGCGCGACGACGAGACCGATGACGCTCGCAGGCAGGGTAGGCGGCCCGCCGTCGAACACGCTCATCACGCCCGAGGCGGCGGTTCCGTTGCGGTGGGGGCCGCCGACCGCAGCTGCCGCACCGACGGTGCTTCCGCCGATCGCCGTTCGAACGAAGAACAGGTTCAGACGTGTTTCCGTCGCCGCCGCCGTCAGCTTGAGCATGTACGGAAACTCGGCTTCGGTGACGTCGTCGAAGGCCGGTTCGTCGACGTCGTAGTAGTCGACGTCCCCGAGCACGATGCCTTGCTGTTGCAGGATTGCGTCGACGCGCGTCAGGATCGACTGGAGCCGCGCGTTCGCGGCAGCCGTCGCCGCCGTCGGCGCGATGCCGTTCGCGAGCCAGACGTTGAGCGGCAGGACGCCGGTGGACGTCAGCGCGCCGGGCCGCCGTTCGATGACCGCGCGCACGTCCAGGGCTGCGACGCCGGGCGTGTAGCTGCGAATGCGGAACTCGTAGCGGCCCCCGCCCGGGACGAGCTGGACGTTCGGCCGGTCGGAATTGGGCAGTGTCGTCGCGAACGCTTCCATGCCCGGAACCCACGCATAGTCGCCCGTCAGAAGCGGCGTCTCGTACACCTTGCCGCCCGGGCCGCTGAGGAGATCGAGCCCCGAGCGCCGTCGACGGCGGACCGTACGCCTCGAACGTGATGGAGATCGCGTCCGCCGGGACGTCCAGCGCCAACAGCGGCGTCACGTTGTCGAGCAGCGGTTGCACGCCGAACTCGACGACGCGTTCTTCACCGCCGCCGGGCGCCGAACCGGTCACGGGAATCGAGACGCCACCCCCGAGATCGCCGGGACCGAGCACGAGATCGCCTTCGTGGAAGCCGCCGAGCTGTGGGTCGAACCGCAGTGTCAGCTCGAGCTCGCCGCCGGGCGGCACCAGCGTCGGAAACGGCGCGCCCACGAGGGTGTAGTCGCCGGCGGGCAATACCGCGCTACTCAGCGTCACGGGGCTGAAGATGCTGTCGTTGCGGACGCGGATCGAGAGATCTGCTTGCTCCCCGATCTCTACGACGCCGAAGTCGGGCATCGCCGGCGTGACGGTCCACGACACGGGCTCGGCAATCGCTACGTAGGCCGTGGTCACGTCCCGGGTCGTGACGCCGTCGTCGAACCGAAGCGTGATGCTTCCGAGCGCCAGCCCCGGCTGAATGGGGTCGAAGATGACCGACAGATCGACGGACGCTCCGGCATCGACCTGGGCCGGGAGCTCGACGGGCGCGACGTAGAACGGACCCGACTGATCCGCCTGGGTCACCGTCGCGGCGCCCTCGAGCGGATTCGCGAACGACCGGCTCGTCGCACTGGGGAGCGTGAGCGGCGAGAGACCGAGGTCGACGGGCAGGATCTCGGGCGACGGCGCGCCGCTGCCGCTGCCGCAGGCCGCGAATCCAAGCAGGAACAGAAGCACCGCGGCGGGCTTGCAGCGCGTCCATCGATGCATCGTCTGCACGGTGGTGGCCTCCCAACCCCCGGCCGCCCGGTCGCCCGTCACAGTGTAAACGTCGCTTCGGCCGGGGGAACGGGCATTCCCGGCCTCACGCTTCTTGGGCGCCCCCCGGGCCGGGCGTAAATTCGGGCCAGCGTCCGTTCGGGGCGGGGAGGCGACAGATCGATGGGTTGGGTGCCGTCAGAGCGTAGGGCGTTGATCGCGATCGTCGCGGTCGTGCTCGCCGTGGCGCCCGGCTGCAGTAGCCAGGCCAAGAAGGTCTCCGGCGGCGGCGGCATCACCGACGTGCTGATGTACGACGTGTTGGGGCGCCAGCGCAGCCCGACGTACTACCACGAGGTCTTGCGCGACAGTCACGATCGTGATCGCTTCTGCTACCGCTGCACCGAAGACCCGTTCCTGATCGACAAGTCCATCGACGCGGCGCAGAAGCTCGGCGACGCGCAGTTCGCGCGGGCTCGAGGGCCAGGCGATCGTCGCGGTCCAGCTCACCGAGGTGCTGCTCGAAGATCCGTCGCCGTTGGCACAGGCCAACGCCGCGAACTCGCTCACCAAGATGGGATTGAAGATTCCGCGCTACGGCGCAAACCCGGCGTACCTGAAACCGGCGAACGGTTCCTGCGGCTGGTGCAGGAGATGGACGCGATGCACCCCGAAGGCGTCCGCAGGCCCGGCGAACCGGCCCGGCGCCGGTTGCTCGCGATTCTCACCGAGATCGGACGGTTCGAGATCGACGACGTCGTGGTTGCGAAGAACTCCCTGGTGCCATTCTCGTCGCGGGCCTATCTCATCGACGAGTCGGATCCCGCGGTGCGGACGGCGATCGACACGGCCCTGTCGCGCCGCCTGCGTGGGCTGATTCACGTCGCCCTCGAGTCCGCGGTGCAGGCGCCGCACGCCTGGACCCGCGAAGAGGCGATCCGCGGTCTGAAGACACTGAACGACGACGGCGCTCAGGATGCCGTGCTGGCGCAGCTCGAGGTCGAGACGAACTGGCGTGTTCGTTCCGAGGCCGTCGAATACCTGGGACGGATCGGTACGCCGGAGGCGGTCCAACGCCTCCTCCCCATGCTCGAGGACCAGGAGACGACCATCCGCCACAAATCCCGCCAGGCGCTCGTGCGCATCGCCGGTCGGGACTACGGCATTCGCCGCCGCGCGTGGACGCGCTGGGCCAAGTCCCGGTACCCGAACCTCGAGCTCGAGCGCGAGACCGAAGAGGCGTCGGATGACGACGACGCCGCTGCCGGTTGACCCGGGTCCGCATTGAGCCAGAACCAACGAACCGCTCTCACCTGGGTCCTTCGACTCGTCGGCCTGGGCATCGTCGCCTTCGTGTTGTTCACACAGGTCGAGTGGTACGACCGCGTCGTGCTCGTCGACGGCACCGCCCTGGAAGGAGACCTGAGCAAGGACCCCGTCTCCGGGTGGGTCATGCGTGCGGAAGGGGCGACTGCGGCTCGCCACATCGACGTGGACGAGGTCGCGCTGCGCAAGGGTGACGTCCCGGACGTCACGTACGGCTTCCGCACGCTCGGCCTGCGCGTGCTGCAGCACCCGTTCACGGGTCTCCTGATCGTCCTGGCGATGACCGTCGTCGTCGTGCTGACGGGGTGGCGATGGCAGCGGCTCCTCTTGGCAATCGACGTGCCCATGCCGTTCGGCGAGGCCGTGCGGCTGACCTTCATCGGCGGGTTCTTCAACCTGGTGGTGCCCGGATCGACCGGCGGAGACGTCGTGAAGGCCTACTATGCCGCGCGGCGAACGGGCGCGGCGACGCGCTCGGTGCTGTCGGTGTTCGTGGACCGCGCCGTCGGCCTCTTCACACTCGTGCTCGTCGCGGCGGTCGCCCTTTTCCTGGACGATCACGAGGGCTACGAGGCGGCACGCTTCACCGTTCTCGCGCTTCTGGGCGGCGGCGTCCTTGCGATCGTCTTCGTCTTCTCCCGCCGCCTGCGCCGTGCGCTCGGACTCTCGGCGCTGATTCGCAAGCTGCCGTTCCAGCGCATCATCGACGAGGTCGGCGCGTCGGTTCGCTTGTATCGCGGGCATCCTTTGGCGCTTCTGCACGCGTTCCTGGTCTCGCTGATCAACCAGGCGACGTTCGCCGTGATCGCGTGGGCGCTCGCCGACGCGCTCTCGATCGAGGGCGTGCCCCTGGTGGCTTGTTTCGCGCTCGTCCCGCTCGTGAATCTCGTCGCCGCGATTCCGTTGATTCCCGGCGGCTGGGGCGTGGGGGAGTTGGCCTTCGCGTACTTCTTCGGCCAGATCGGCGTGCCGGCGACCGAGGCCGTCGGCTTGTCCGTCATCTACCGGCTGTCGTTCCTGATCGTCAATCTCCCCGGCGGCATCTTCTGGTTGTTCCTTCGCGGCCATCCGTCGCGAGAGAAGATCACCGCCACCGTCGAGCAGGCCGTCGAGAACGTCGGCGCCCTGCAGTCTCCGGAGACTTCGAATGACTGATGCCAGCACCCCTGCCCTGTGCGTCGTCGGCACACTCGCGTTCGACGACGTCGAGACGCCCGCGGGCCGGCGCGAGGGCGTGCTCGGCGGCAGTGCGACCTACTTCGGGGTCGCCGCGTCCTACTTCACGAACGTCGGCGCAGTGAGTGTCGTGGGCAACGACTTTCCGGACGACTACCGGGCCGTCCTGACCGGGCACGGCATCGACACGGCCGGCGTCGAGGTCGTGGAGGAGGGGAAGACCTTTCACTGGTCGGGCAGGTACGAAGGGTCGATGGATCAGGCCGAGACGCTGGTCACGGACCTCAACGTGCTCGAGACGTTCGCACCGAAGCTGCCCGACGCCTTCCGCGACGCGCCGTACGTGTTCCTGGCCAACACCGATCCGAAGAATCAGCTCGCCGTGCTCGATCAGCTGCGCGCTCCGAAGCTCGTCGTGATGGACACGATGAACCTTTGGATCGACATCGCGCGGGACGGGTTGCTCGAGGTGCTCGAGCGCGTCGACGGTCTGGTCATCAACGACGCCGAGTCCAAGGCCTTGACGGGGGAGGGCAACCTCATCGCCGCCGGCCGGGCGCTGCTGGGCTACGGCCCGCGATTCGTCGTGCTCAAGAAGGGCGAGCACGGCGCGTTCCTGTTCTCGAAGGAACGCGAATTCGCGCTGCCGTCGTATCCGCTGGAGGTGGTCGTCGATCCCACCGGCGCAGGCGACTCGTTCGCCGGCGGCATCATGGGCTATCTCGCGGGCGTACAGGAGACGAGCATCGATCACGTCTGCCGGGGCATGGTCTACGGCACGTGCGTGGCCAGCTACACGGTCTCGGACTTCAGCTTGGACTGCCTGGGTGGACTCGACCGCGCGCGCCTCGATGCACGCGCGGCCGATCTCCGTCGCTTCACGGCAATTCCGTAGGGGCGACCGTCCTGATCGGCTGGGCAGCCACAAGGGCTGCCCCTACAAAACCGAATGTAGGGGCGACCCCGCAGGACCGGATGTAGGGGCGACCCCACAGGACCGGATGTTGTGGTCGCCCAATCCCCGAGCCTGTCGAAGGGGGCTGCCCCTACCGAGTACGGACCAGAGTCGCTACGCCTTCGCGGTCTTCTTCGGAATCGGCGGCTTGGCGACCGCGCGCTTCGTCGCCGGCGTGTCAGCGGACGCCGCGCCCGGTTCCCCCGCCGGTGCGCCCGCCGGTGCGCCCGTCGGCATGCCGAGCGCGAGGAACGTCTCCTGCTCGAGTCCCTGCAGCAGATCCTCGTTGTTCCGCAGGAAGTCGCAGGACTTCTCCTTGCCCTGGCCGAGGCGCGTTTCGCCCCACGAGTACCAGGAGCCGCTCTTGGTCGCGACACCCGCGTTCACGGCCAGCTCCAGCAGATCACCCACGCGGTCGATCCCGCGCCCGAACATGATGTCGAACTCGGCCATGCGGAACGGCGGCGCGATCTTGTTCTTCACGACACGTGCCCGCGCGTGGTTACCGACGACGACGTCGCCGGGACCCTTGATCTGACCGATCCGACGCAGGTCGATGCGAACGGACGCGTAGAACTTGAGCGCGTTGCCGCCGCTCGTCGTCTCCGGGCTGCCGAACATCACGCCGATCTTCATGCGGATCTGGTTCGTGAAGATCATCGCGGTGTTCGAGGTGCGGATCGCGCCGCTCAGCTTGCGCAACGCCTGGCTCATCAAGCGCGCCTGCAAGCCGACGTGGGAATCGCCCATCTCACCCTCGATCTCGGCCTTCGGCACCAGCGCCGCCACCGAGTCGATGACGACGACGTCGACCGCGTTGCTGCGGATCAGCGTCTCGGCGATCTCGAGCGCTTGCTCGCCGGTGTCGGGCTGCGAAACGAGCAGCTCGTCGAGGTTCACGCCCAGGTTCTTGGCGTAGGCCGAGTCGAAACGCGTGCTCCGCGTCGATGAAGGCGCACACCCCGCCCTGTGCCTGCGCGTGGGCGATGATTGTGGCTGCAGACGGTCGTCTTGCCGGAGGACTCCGGACCGTAGATCTCGGTGATGCGGCCGCGCGGAATGCCGCGTCCGCCCAGCGCCAGGTCCAGCGAGATGCTGTGGGTCGAGATCCCGGGCACCTGCGCGCCGGCGCTCTCGCCGAGCGTCATGATCGAGCCCTTGCCGTACTGCTTCTCGATCTGGCCCAGGGCCGTGTCCAGGGCGTGCTTGCGCTGCCGGGCGTCCACCTCGGCGGACTTCTCTCGGGGCGACTTCGCCGGACTCTTCCGCTTCACCATCTCTGTCTCCTCCCTCTCGTGTGTCGAAGGCTCTGTGTTCTCTCGACTGCTGTTGTTCTCGTCTGGCCGACCCGCCCGGTTACGCCTGGCGGCCTGTCTTCCTGGGGTCAGCCTTCCAGTTCGACTGTTGTTAGGTCGATGTAATGGTACGGCTGCTTTCCGGGGTCCGAAACAATAAGTTTGAGGTCCGACACCACCTCGACCCCGAAGTCCCGGCTGCGACCCGCCTCGACGGCGGCCACCAGGGCGGCGGAGGGCCGGCGCCGCACCCGCGCCAGGGTGACGTGGGGGGTGGTAGCGGCGGCGCTCCGGCGGGAAGCCGAGCTTCCCGAGCGCCTCGCCGATCCGCGCGACCAGCTCGAAGAGCACCCCGTCCTCGTCCTCGACGCCGGCCCAGATCACCCGGGCCCGCTCGGGGCTCGGGAAGGCGCCGAGGCCGCGGTAGTCGAGCTCGACCGGCGGAATGCCGGCCGCCGCTTCCCGCAGCGCGCGGTCGATCTCGTACACGTCTTCCATCATCGTGTCGCCGAGGAACTGCAGCGTCAGATGCAGGTCCGCGACGTGCGGGATCCGAAGCCCGCCCTCGATCTCCTTCAGCGCCGTCGCCTCGCGATGAAGGGTGCGGCGAACCGCGTGTCCACAGCGAAGTCCGACGAAGGTGCGGCGCATTCGTTCCAACGCCCTTCAGGTTCGCCCGGAGGGGGGACTCGAGCGGCGGCGTGCTACCTTCCCGGACTATGACCATGACGCCGGATCAGCTGCGCGAAGCCTGGTTCACGTTCTTCGAGGAACGCGACCACACGCGCTATCCCAGCTCCTCGCTCGTCCCGGAGAACGACCCCACGCTCCTGTTCGCCGGCGCGGGCATGAACCAGTTCAAGGCCATGTTCGTCGGCAAGGGCAACCTGCCGTTCTCGCGCGCGGTCACGATCCAGAAGTGCTTCCGGCAGGGCGATCTCGAGAACGTCGGCAAGACCCCGCGTCACCTCACCTTCTTCGAGATGATGGGCCACTTCTCCTTCGGCGACTACTTCAAGAAAGAAGCGATCGAGTGGGCGTGGACGTTCCTGCTCGAGGTGGCCAAGCTCCCCGCGGACCGGCTGTGGGTCAGCGTCTTCGAAGACGACGAAGAGGCCTACGAGGCGTGGAAGCACGTCGGCGTGCCCGAGGAGCGCATCGCTCGATTCGACGTCAAGGAGAACTTCTGGCCGGCCAACGCCCCGGAGAAGGGGCCGAACGGCCCCTGCGGCCCGTGCACCGAGATCTTCTTCGACTACGGGCCCGAAGCCGAGGTCGGCGACGGCGGACCGGCCGCCTACGACAGCGGTCGCTTCATCGAGATCTGGAACTCGGTCTTCACCCAGTACGACCGCCGCGGCGTCAACGAGCTGGAAGAGCTCCCGCAGAAGAACATCGACTGCGGCGCCGGGTTCGAGCGCGTGCTCATGGCCATCGAGGGCGTGCGCACGCCGTTCGCCACGTCGCTGTTCCGGCCGATCGTCGCGTTCATCGCGGAGCTCGCGGGGAAGCCGTACGACTTCGACGAGAACGGCGGCTGGCCGGAAGGCGACGACCAGAATCGCATGCGGCGCATCGCCGAGCACGCGCGCGCCGCGTGCATGATCATCGCGGACGGCGTCAAGCCGTCGAACGAGGGCCGCGGCTACGTGCTGCGCCGCGTCATGCGGCGCGCCATCCGGGACGGCATCCAGCTCGGTCTTCAGGACGGCTTCCTCGCGCAGATGGTCGATCCCGTGATCGACGCCATGGGCGCCGCCTACCCGCAGCTCTCCGAAGGCCGCGCCGCGCTCACGGCGACCATCGGCGGCGAGGAGAAGCGCTTCCGGCAGACGTTCAACACGGGGCTGCGCTACCTCGAGGACGAGGTCGCGAAGCTCGGGAAGGCCAAGCGGCTCTCCGGCGAAGCGGCCTTCAAGCTCTACGACACGTACGGGTTCCCGGTGGACCTCGCGCAGGTGATGCTCGAGGAGCGCGGCATCGCGGTCGACCTCGAGGGCTTCGAGCGGGAGATGGAAGCGCAGCGCGAGCGAGCGCGCGCGGGCAGCAAGATCCAGGCCGACATCTTCGCGGGCGGTCCGGTCGCCGAGCTGACGGCCGCCAAGGTCGCACCGACGCGGTTCCTGGGCTACGAGGGCGACGGCGTCGAAGGTCAAGGCGTGATCGTCGGCCTCATCGGCGCCGACAACGCGCTCGTGGACGAGGTGAGCGAGGGCGACGACGTGACGGTCGTGCTCGACGCGACGCCGTTCTACGCCGAGTCCGGCGGCCAGGTCGGCGACGCGGGACGCATCGAGACCGAGAACGGCGCGATCCAGATCCTCGACACCCAGAAGGTCGAGTCCTTCCACCTGCACCAGGGCCACGTGGTCGTCGGCACGATCCACGAGGGCGATGCGGTCCGCTCGCAGGTGGACGCGGCGGCGCGCGCATCGATCCGGCGCAATCACACGGCGACCCACCTGATGCACGAGGCGCTCAAGCGGGTGCTCGGCGATCACGTTCGCCAGGAGGGCTCCCCTGGTCGCCGCGGACCGGCTGCGGTTCGACTTCAGCCATCCGCAGGCGCTCACCGACGACGAGGTCGAGCGCATCGAGGACATGGTCAACGAGTGGATCCTGCGCAACGACGAGGTCTGCACCGACATCATGGAGCTCGACGCCGCGAAGGCCTCGGGCGCGGTGTCGTTGTTCGGCGAGAAGTACGACGACGTCGTGCGCGTCCTCAGCATCGACTCGGGTTCGCGCGAGCTGTGCGGCGGCACGCACTGCCGGCGAACGGGCGACATCGGCTCGTTCCGCATCACGACGGAGACGAGCATCGCCGCGGGGGTGCGGCGCATCGAGGGGGTCACCGGCATGGACGCGGTCCAGGGCGTTCGAGCGCGACCGCGGTGTCGTGCGCGACCTGGCCGGCATGCTCAAGACCAAGCCCGAGGAGTTGCACGAGCGCGTGGTCGCGCTGCAGGACGAGCTCAAGGCGCTCAAGAAGGCCGCGGAAAAGGCGCAGCGCGACGCCGGGGCGCAAGTGGCCGAGAAGCTCGCGAGCGACGCCGACGAGATCGGCGGGCTCAGGGTCCAGCTCGCCTCGTTGCCCGGCGTCGACGCCAAGGCGCTCAAGGGCGTGTGGGACACGCTGCAGAAGGGCGGCGTCGACGCGGCGGTCCTGGTGGGGGAGGCCAACGGCAAGGCGCCGCTGCTCGCAGGCGTCGGTCCCCAGGGCCTCGAGCGCGGGCTGAACGCGCAAGAGCTGCTGCGGGCCGCCGCGGCGGTGCTCGGCGGCGGCGGCGGCGGCCGCCCGAACATCGCGCAGGGACAGGGTCAGAATCGCGATCGGATCGACGCGGCGTTGGCCGAGACGCGCGCGGCCGTGGAAGCGGTGCTGGACCGCTAGAAATGGGGGCGCGCGGCGTTCCAGAGGACGCCGCACAACTTGACCGCCTACCTAGGGCGGTCTACGCTTCCGGACTCGGCAATCGATTTCGCGCGAAACGCCCATTCGTGGCCTCTCGCGACGGCAAGGAGGTGCGGTCATGGCCGTCCCGATGCGGAAGATCAGCAAGCGACGCACGCGCATGCG
>CBDCWP010000008.1:0-174559 GCA_965223505.1 Planctomycetota bacterium | reverse complement strand
CGTCCGGGCCCGGCCGCCTCCCTGCGCGACCGCAGCAGCCCCGCGTCCGGCGCCCGCAGCGAATCCGCCCCGGTCGCGCCCGGCTGCGCCGACGCCTCCGGCACCCGCCCCTCGAGCGCGGGCGACGCGCCGGCGTCAGCGAGGGTCGTGGTGTCCATCTCGTCGTCGTCGGGCAGCGCGCGGTCGGCGACCTCCTCGGTGACGGACGGATCGGACACGACGCTGCCCCAGATCAGCCACCCCGCCGCACACGCGGCGACGACACCGATCGCGATCACCATCTTCGCACCCATCAACACACCTCCCGTCGCCGCGGTCGCCAACCCCGCCCCACCGAGCACCCTGCCGTCGATCAAGGGGACCAACGCCGCCATCCAGCGCTTGCTGCCGCCGTACTCGACGTCGAGGCTCTCGCGCAGCTTCGCGAGCGCGCGCCGCAATCGCGTTCGCACCGTCTCGAGCGGAACGCCTTGCTCTCGCGCCACGTCCTTGATCGAACGTTCACCGACGTAGCGCAGCAGCAGCGTGCTGCGGTACGGCTCATCGAGAGCGAGCACGGCATCCGTCACGCGCCGGTGCGTGTCGGCCTGCTCGGCCAGCACGGCCGCGCCCGGAACGGTACGGCTCGCGCGCGACGCTCGCGCGCCCTCATGCCGCTCGCGCCGTTCGTCTGCGCGGTGTTGATCGACCGCGGTGCGCCGAAGCACCGTGCCCAGCCAGCCTCGCAGCGAACGTCTCGAACGGGGCGGGGTGCGCATCGCGCGCAGCCACACCTCCTGCTCCAGGTCGTCGGCGCGGTTGGGGTCCTTGACCAACGCATGCGCCAGCCGCCGCAGCCATGCCTTGTGGGCGAGCAGCTGATCGAGCGGCACGGGAGCGGGCACCCTCATGTTCACAAGATAGGAACGAACGGGGCGCAGGTCAGGGGTTCAGGGGTTCGTGAAGTCCTTGATGACGCTCGACGTGCCCGTCTCGATCCACTCCGCCGCGCTGACGGTGTCCCCGTCGCGCCGCGCGTACGCGAAGAACAGCCACTTGCCCGGCCGCAGCCCGTCGAGCCTGAAGCGCCCCTGCTCGTCGACCTCGACCGTGATCGTGAGCCCTTCGCGGCGGACGAACGCGTTGCGGATCGTCGCGCCTTCCGGTGGCTCGATCGTCCCTTCGATTCGCTCTCCCTTCACGAGATCGACGGAGAGCTCGTTCTCGCTGGCGAGGAACGACGGGACCCAACCGTAGCGACCGTCCGGCGTCGGCCCGACGAACAGTGCGTACTCGCGTCCGGCTTCGAGTCGATACAGCTTGGCGCTCCCGTCCGTCTGGGTCACGCCCACCAGCGAGTGGTTCAACCCCCGCGGCACCGCGGCGAGCATGACGTTCTCCCAGGACGCGTCCCACCCACGTACGTGGATGCGCTGCGTCACCGACGCCTTCGGCGTGATGGTCACGTTGCGCGCGCCGGCTTCCAGCTCGACACCGCCTTCGTCGCCGGACGGCGGCATGAGCCCGCCTGTCGCGAACACGCGTACGCGTTCACCGCGCGAGAGACCGGAAATCACGAACGCGTGGTTCGAGGCCACACTGCCGCGCGCCCACGCATGTCCGTCCCGCCGATACCAGAGCCGCAGCATCGAGCTGCGCTCCTGGGTCGCGACGGTGCCCTCGATCGTCAACGCTTCTTCGAGCCGGACCGTCGTGTCGGCGGGGGTCCAATCCCGAACCACCTGGGAGGCCCACGCCGTGTTCTTCGGCACGACGTGGAGATCGAACGCGCGTCCGGTCGGCACGTTCCGCAGCCGTGCCTTGCCGTCGTTGCCCGTGCCCTGACCGATGGCGTTCGCCGGACCGCGCCCGCTGATGGGATCGAGATACGGCTGTCCGGGGTCGCGCAGCTCCACCCGAACGCCGTTCGTCGGGCGGCCCGCCGCGTCGAGCACCGTGACGGTCGGACCGGCGCTTCGTTCGAGCTCGATCGTGAGCGGCGCAAGCGACGCGAGCAGCGTCGGCTCGACTTGCATGTAGTCGTACCCGGCGTGCACATGGACGGCGTGCGGGCCGCCGCCCAGCCCCCGCAGCACGAACGCGCCGGACGCGTCGGTGCGTGCATGCGCGTGCGCGTTCGAGCCGGCCACGTGCGTCCAGCCCGGTGGCGCGACGGCTACGACGACGCCTTCGACGGGCCTGCCTTCGCACATCACGGCTCCGGTGAGCGAACGCGGCGCCGGTAGCGTGACGTCGATCTCCCCGCCCGCCGGGTCGATCTCCAGATCGGTGACGGCGCCGAACGCGCCCTGCCGACCGGTGTCGTCGCGGCACGCGAAGACCGTGATGGATGCCGACGCGACGTCGCCCTCGGAACGGAACACCGCCCGTCCGTTGCGGATGTCCGTGGCCTCGTCTGCCGCCCGGCCGCCGCGCTCGTTCAGCCGGAACCGCAGCCGCCCGTCGAACACGCGGCCACCGTCGGCCCCCTTGACGTTGACGGCCCAGGTCGGACCGTCCCCGACGTCGGCGAGCTCCAGGCGAAGGTCGGTGTCGCCGAGCGAGGCGTCTTGGTGAACGGCCAGGTCGTGAACGTCCCATTGAAGCTCGGCGCGCACGCGGTACTCGCCGTCTTCCAGCCCCGAGAAGCGGAAGCGGCCGTCCGATCCGACGTTCACGGACGCCTTCGTGCGCCACGAGATCTCGCCCGAACGCCGTCGCTTGCGCGGGAACTGCAGCTGTGCGACCGCGCGCACGACCGGGACACCCTGCGGCGCGACGATCGTGCCCGCGATCACAGCCCCGCGCGTGAGTACGATCTCGGCACGCGCTAGCGCGGACCCGGTGTCCTTGGGCTCGATGGTCGCCGGCCGGCGCGCGCCCACGTAGCCAGCGGCCTCGACAAACGCCAGGTAGTACTGCGACGCAGGCAGCGGCCCGATGCGTGCCATGCCTTCTGCGTTCGTCACCCATTGATCGACGATGAACGTGCCGCGCACGCCGCCGATGCGCACGCGCGCGTCGGGGATCGGATCGTGCGTGGACTCGTCGGTCACGCGCACCTCGATCCAGCGGGTCGCCGGGAGCCTGATCTCGACCGGATCGAGCTCTCCCGCCGCGACGAAGATCGGTTCGGTCTCGACGATCGGACGATCGCCCGCGTTGGCATACAGCTTGTGCGCGAACCCCGTCAACAAGGGATCGACGACGAACGCACCGTCCGCGTCGGTGACCGTCGCGCCCAACCACGCAGGCGCCTGGAGCGTTTGCGTGGGAAACGGAAACGCGGAGGGACCGGCATGAACGGAGCACGCACTCACCGGATCCCCGTTCTCGTCGATCACGCGGCCGCGAATCCGCCCGGACGTCGCGACGCGCAGATCGCGCCGCACGTCAGCGCCCGGCGCGACCGTCGTCGCAAAGCCGTGGGCGCCCCCGGCCATGGTCAGGTCGTCCAGATCCCGGCTGACCCAGCCCGGGCCGGCCGCGAACACGATGACGTCACCGGGCGGCAGCCCGTCGATGCGGTAGCGCCCTTCCGCGTCGCTGGTCGTCACGCGCCAGGCGGTACGAACGTCCATCGACTCGGCCGCCGCATACACCGAGACGCCGGCCTGCGGTCCGGCATCCGACGAGACGACACCGAAGATCGAACCCGACGCGAGCAGCCGCACGACGATCGGGACGTCCAGGGGCGCGGGATCCTGGCGCGCGGCGCTGATCATGGTGTGCGCGCCGTAGTAGTGCCCGGTGATGGGCTCCTCGATCCGCGCGCCCGCCCAGGCCTCGGCAAACCCGGCGGCGCGGACGTGCACGCCCACGTCGACGCCGGCGATGTGCGCGCGAAAGCGTCCGTCGGCATCCGTACCGACGCGAACGAACGTGCGGTGCGTTCCGGACTGCGAGGCGGTCACCGTCACGATCGCGTGCGGCACCGGCGCGCCGCCGTCGGCGCGAACGACACGCCCCTGAACCGCACGCGCGCCGTCGTCCACCACGAAAACGAATTCGCTCTTGGAAGGCAGCTCCACGTGCGAGCTCACGTACCGCACACGGCCGGGCACGAACGCCGAAAGCACGACGCGGCCGGGCGCGACGCCGCGCACGACGAACGCGCCGTTCTCGTCCGTCGCGAACAGTCCCGTGCCGAACCGGGTTTCGTTGCGAACGACGGCGTGGAGCTGCGTGAGGCCGGGGCGCCGGTGGACCCGAATGTGGCCGCGGAACGGCCGGCCGTCGGCGTAGACGGCCTTGCCGCGCAGCAAGACCTCGCCGGACGCCAGCGACACCGTCGCCACGACGCGTGCGCCGTCGTGCGGGACCCACACCGTCGTCGTGCCGTACCGTCCGCCGGACGACGCCCGCAGCTCGTAGTGGCCGGCCGCGACCGCGTCGAATCCAAACGTCCCGTCGGCCGCGGACCGCGTCGTCGCGACAGGCGCGCCGGCCGCGATCAGATCCTCGAACGTCCACAGCGGGCGGGTCGAGACGCGCGTCGCCGCAACGGGCAAGGCGTGCAGCGCGACCTGGGCGACCGCCGGTGCGCCGCCGTCGTAGACCGTCCCGACGACACGCGCGGTACCCGTGACGTGATCGATCTCGTCGTCGACCAGGTCGGCCGTGCCCTTCAGCCCAGGCAGCCCCTCGTCGGCCGCCGGGGTGGGGTGAGGCGGTGCATCCGCGGACTCGGGAACGAAATGCCAGATCGCGAGGGCGCCGATCAACAGCGCGGCAGCCAAGACGGCTTTCTTCACGGCAGCGACTCCAGCGAGAACCGAGAACACGGAGGCGCCGCGCGGCTGCGCGAGCAGGGCGAGTGCGACGCCGAGCGAGCGGTCGTTCGCGCGCGAATCGCCGCTGAGCATGACGCGCACCTCGGCCAGCCCGCGGCGCACACGCGTCCGCACGGTCTCGACGGGCACGCCGGTCTTCGCCGCGATCTTGCGCGGCGGCATGCCGTCGTAGTGACGCAGCAGCACCGCGGTTCGATACGGCTCGCGCAACGCCATCACGGCGTCGACGACGCGCCGGCCGAGCTCCGCGCGCGCGGCGACCGTCGACGCGGCGTCGATCGCCTCCGGCTTGGCGGCGCGCTCTTCCCGTTGCGCGCGCCGAGCGCCCTTGCGTTTCGCGTCGGCGGCGCGGCGCTTGACGACGCCGGCCAACCACGGACGCAGCGGTCCGTCGCGCTTCGGTCCGCGTTCGAGTGCCGCGGCATACGTGTCCTGGACGAGATCGTCGGCGTCGTGCTCGTTGCGCATGAGCGCGCGCGCCATGCGGCGCACGAACTCGGAATGCGTCAGGAGCAGATCGGGGTCGACGGGTCGTCGCGACAAGAACACGGCCTCCAGTATCACCTCGTCGCGGAAGGTGAAACCGGTTCGGAAAACCGGGGCCGCGCCGCTACTCGCCGCGTTCGACCTCGACGGTCTTCCAGGTGGGCCAGGTGTCCGGACGCAGGAAGCCGTCGACGCCCAGGGTCTTCATGTGCTCGACGGTCAAGCGCACGAGACGCCCCGGCCCCACCGGCACGTCCTCGAACGTGAATCGGCCCGCGCCGTCGGGCAACGCGGCGGTGACGACGAACGCGCCCTGGCCGGCCTCCCAGACGTGCAGCAGCCGCTCGCCGGGCTGCAGCCGCTCCGCGTCGCCGAACGTGCCCTCGAGGCGGCCCGTCTCGAACGAGAGTGACCAGGGCGTAACCCCGAGGCCGAGCTCGAGTCGCGCCAACACGTTCGGCGCCTTCTCGTCCTGCGTCGAGACGCGCAGCAGGTACGAGCCCGCCGCGTCCTTCGCGAGTCGGAACCGGCCGTCCTCGTCGGTCTCGATCGCGTCCTTCTCGCCGGGCACCAGGCCGGAGTCGGGCGTCAGCGAGAACAGCTCCGCGGTCCAGCCTTCGGCCGGCGCACCGTCGATCATCAGGCTGCCTTCGAGCTGCACACCCTCGCTCGCAGCGAGATCGATGTCGTACGACGCCGTCTTGCCTTCGAAGACCTCGACCTTCCACGGGAACTCGACCGGTGTCTCGATCTCGCGGGAAGACATCGTGTGGTAGCCGTCGGCGAGGTCGCGCTCCAGGATGCGCACCTCGTACTTGCCCGGCATGAGCCGTGTGAACCGGTAGTTCCCCTCGACGTCGGTGCGCGTCGAGCGCGCGTGACCGTCCGCGCGCGAGATGCCGACCACGATCCCGGCCGCGCTGCGGTCGCGTGTACCCCGCACGGTGCCCTTCAAGGCGCCGCCCGTGGTCACCTCCAGCGTGATCGGTTCCGAGACGCCGAGCCCGCGGACGTCGATGGGATCGCTCTCGGTGGGCGCGGCGCCGCCCGCTTCGACGCGAACGACATAGCGTCCGGCGTGCGTGGGAAACAGCGTGAAGCGACCCGATGCGTCGGTGCGCGTCGTGTCGTCCGGCTGCCCGTTGGTGCGGACCGGAAAGCCGTTCTCCATCACCTCCGCGTTCGCGGCGACGAACGAATGCAACGTGACCACGACGTCGGCGAGAGGCGCATCGGCGTGGCGAACGACGCCGCGAATGCCGTCGCGCGCCTCCAGCGTCACCCCGATCGGCTCGCTGCGGGTGCGAGCGAACGGCCCCACACGCTTCGAGACGTGGCCCCGCGCGCTCACCTCGAGCATGAAGTCGTGGTCCGGCAACGCGACCTTGCCGATGACGCCGCTCGGACTCGTGAGGTACTCGGGCGTGCGCGAGCGGTTCCCCTCGGGGTCGAGGACGAGCGCCTGGAAGCGTTCGACGGGTTTGCCGTCGGCGCCGAGCACGCGCAGCTCGACCTGCGCCTCAGCCTTGTAGGCGAGCACGAGCTTGGCGCCGCCGCTGACGGGCCCGTGCTCTCGCGTGCGATGCGCCCCGTCGAAGCTCTCCGCGCGCAGCCAATAGCGCGCCGCATCGCGCACCGGAATGAGGAACCGGCCGCCTTCGTCGACCGACTTGCCGGACGTGCCGCTGCCGTCGTCTGACGCCCAGCGATAAATGACCATCGCGTTCGGGTCCGGCTGCCCCTCCTCGTCGTGCACGACGCCCGTGATGAGCTCGGCGTTGTTCAGCGGCGCGAGCCGAAGCGTCGGCGCGCGGGTCGTCCGGCCGGCCAGTACCTCCAGCGGCTCCGAAAACGTGTGTTCGTGGCCGTCGGCGTTCGCCCACAGCCGCAGCGTGCCGACCGGCATGCCCGTCAGCGTGTAGCGTCCGTCCTCGTCGGTCCGCACCCGGAACGGAAACGCCTGCTTCCACGGACCGAGCAGTCGCGCGTTCCTACGCGCATTCGCGCTGAGGCCGGGCTTGGTCGCCAGCACGGTGGCGCTCATCACCGGACGTCCGTTCGGTCCGAGGACCAGGCCGGACACCGCCCCGCCGGGCGCCAGCACGATCTCGCCGACGTTCACCTCCTGGCCCGCGTGGGCGGAGACCCCCTGCTCGAGATTCTCGTAGCCGTCGGCGGTGACCGTGAGCACGACGCGCGTGATGTCGGGCCACGGTCGAATGTTCACCTGGAACGATCCGTCCTCACCGGTGACGACCTGCGTCCCCGTTCCTGTTCCGGCGGCGACGCCGGCTACGATCCGCGCGCCGGCGAGCACGTTGCCGTCGCGGTCGACGCAGTGCCCCGACAGCTTGACGACGTCACTCGTCTCGGTGGCCGACGGTGCGGCCGGCGCGGGCGCTTCGCGGGGCGCCGTGCGCGCTTCGCGCCCCTCGAGATGCGGCGCGTCGGACGAGGCCGGGTCGGCGACGCCTTCCAGGGGCGCCGGGTCGCTTCCGGCGGCGCTCTCTGTGGACTCGATGCCGCGCGCGTCGTGCGAGACGACGTAGTAGACGCCGGCGAGCAGCAGGGCGCAGAGGCAAACAGCGATCTTGGTCGTGGTCTTCATGAGCAGAACTCCCGCGACCACGGAACCGAACAACCCCGCGAAGGCGCCCCGCCTCGACAGCAACGGCACGAGCGCGAGCTGCCAACTACGTCGGTCGCCGCCGTGACGGCGGTCGAGCGCGACGCGCAGCTTGTCGAGCCCGCGCTGCAGCCAGCTTCGAACCGTCGCGGCGGGCACGCCGCGCTTGCGCGCGATCTCGGCAGCCGACAGGCCTTCGAAGTACCGCAGCATGACGGCCGTCGCATACGGCTCGTCGAGCTCGAGCACGGCCTGGGCGAGCAGGCGCTGCATCTCGACCTTCGCCGCGATCTCGTGCGCCGGGGGCAGGTGTCCCTTCGACGCCGCGACGCGGGTCTCGCGCTGCTTGCGCCGGCCTTCACCGCGGTGGTGCTGTCGTGCTTCGTTGCGAATCACGCCGGCGAGCCATCCGCGCACCGGTCGCCCGCGCTTGGGCGGACGCCGAAGCGCCGCGATCCAGGTCTGCTGGACGACGTCGTCCGCCGCGCTCGGATCGCGCAGCAGGCTGCGGGCGAGCCGTGTGGCCCACGAACGGTGTTCGAGGAGCTCGTCGATGCGGAAGCTGTGGGGTTGCGATTCCATGGTCTTTGGAAGGGACATGCCGCCGACCCCCAAAGCGTTGCACGAAATCCGGGCCGCGGGTCAGAGGCCCGCGACCAGAGCCGGAATCTCGGCCAAAGCCCGCACCGTGTGGTCGCCCTCCGGGACGAAGGAGCGGCGGTGATGCTGATCGGCGCCGTTGTCGACCCATACCGTCGTGAAGCCCAGTCGCTTCGCGCCCGGCAGCTCCTCCGAGTTGCCGTCCCCGACGTAGACGCAGTCGCGCGCCTCGACGCCCAGCCCGTCCAGCACGAATTGGTACATGCGCGGGTCCGGCTTGGTGACGCCCAGGTGCGCGGACGCCGCGCGCACGGGCAAGAACGCGCCGAGCGGGGTGCGATCGAGCAGGTGCGGTGTGTTCGATGAGCAGTCGGTGGCGAGCCCCAACTTGATGCCCGCGCCCTTCAGCGCAGCGAGGCACTCGATCGCATCCGGCTTGGGCGTCAGGCAGCGCAACATGAACGCCTCGCGCGTCTGCACGGCCTGCCGGTGCGTCTGGTCGTCCGCCGTGATGCCGAGCGCGTCGAGCGCCGACTGGAACACGCGGTCGTCGTCCTTCATCTCGCCGGTCATGCGCTGCATGAACGTCGGCCGCCACGCGTCGCCGAGCGCCTTGCCGGTCGTTCCGAACAGCGCCGCGATCTCGGCGTTGCTGTCCGCCCACGATCCCGGCGCGATGTCGGGGACGAGGGTTCCGAACAGATCGAAGACGACGGCGCGCACGCGCATCAGCGAACCGGAATCCGCTCGATGATGCGGCGAAGCCGAAACGAGCCGACGCGATCCGCCGCTTCCAGGCCCTTGGCCTTCGCGTCCGCGGCCTCGTCGGGCTTGCCGGACGCCGCGAGCGCGCGAACGTAATGCGGCCAGAGCGTGACGGCGCCCGCGTCCTCCGCGAGCAAGGCCGCGTAGATCGTCGCCGCCTCGTCGTTGCGATCGCTCGCCAGATACAGACCCGCCAGCGTCTTGCGGTCGCTGAACGACGCGGTGCCGCCCTTCAACCGCCCCTCCAGCGCCTCGATCAACAGCTCCCACGCCTCGCGCTCCTGCAGGAAGTAGACCCACGCCGCGCGCAGCGACGCCTCGGCCGGCGGAACGCGCTCGGCCAGCCACGCGCGCACCTCTTGCGGCGACTTCTGGGGCATCGCTTCGCAGCCGGCGGTGAGCGCCCACTTCGCGATCATCTTGTCGTCGTCGTCGGGACCCATGACCAGCAACGCGAGTCCGAGCTGGTCGAGTGGTTCTTGCGCTTCGTCGGGATCCGTCGCACGCAACAGCAGCTGACGCCCGAGCACCAAGCGCGCGTCCGCGCGCAGCGGACCGATCCGGACCGCGTGCTCGATCGCGGAAAACGCCTCGGCGGGCCAGGGCTCGTCGACGGCCAGCCCCTCGTCCTCGGCCAGCATGCGTGCGAAGAGCAGGCAGAGCGACGTGTCCTCGACACCGCCCCGTCGCGCGGCGCGCAGATAGACGACGGCGGGCTTCGGATTGCCGGCGCGCGCGAACGACCGGCCGAGACCGGCGAAGAGCTGCGCCTGCTCCGGGGTCGGCTTCTCGATGGCCTCGACCTCCACGAGGTTCTCTTGCGACGCGCCGAGCGGCACGTTCTCTTCCGGCACCAGCGTCAGCAGATACGCGTGCCACGCTTCGTTCAACTTCGCGTCGTTCTCGTACTTGATCGCCTTCAGGAAGCGGCCGTTCTCCGAGTCGCCGGGCGCGCCGGCGCTCGCCGTGCGCTGGAACTTCAACAGCGGCTTCCAGTGCTTGCCGCCCTCGTGGCGGCGGAGGAACTGAACGAGCGCCCACCCCCACGCGTACTCGTAGCCCTTGAAGTCGGCGTACGAGACGCTTCGAAGCTCGCGATTGCCCATGGGCGTTCCGGCCTCGATGGCCTCCGTCACGGTCGCGAGCGCGGACAGGTTCAAGTCGGGCTCGCTGGTGCCGGGCACGAACATCTGGAAGTACATCGCGCTGCCTTCTTCGAACCACTGCGAGAAGCGAACCCCCGTCGCCGCGCTCAGCCGCGTGTTGACGAGATGGCAGACCTCGTGCAGCGCGACGGTTGGATGGTCGCCCCACATGCCGCGCGCATCCCACATGTAGACCTTGTCTTCGCCCGGGCTGTAGAAGCCCGCCGTCGCCTCCGCGAACTCCTTGCCTTTCAGCGCGGCGATGCCCGGCGCGATGCGATCCTGTACCGCCTTGAAGTCGTCCTTCGATCGCCACACGAGCACGTGGAACGGAGCGCGCTTGGCGACGCGCCGCTTGTCGAGCTCGTAGATCTCGATCATGCGCTCGACGAAGGCGTCGAGCATGTCGTGGTACGTGCGGGTGCGCGCGAGCGAGAGATCGCTCTCGAGCTTGATCCATCTCGACGTCGTCACGCGCGGCGCGTCGGGCAGCGCGTTGTCGTTCGGGTTCGTCGGCGCGGCTTGCGGGTCCGGCTTCGGCGGCTGGAGCAGGGCGTTCGGCACGCGCAACGGACCGAAGACGGTCTCCAGCACGACGGCGTCCTTTTCCTTGCGGAGCTTCGTGCCGCGGATCACGCGCCCGTCGGGAATCTCGAGCCGCGCGGCTTGCTCCGCTCGCGCCGCGCTGAAGGGCAGCGCCCCCACGAACACGAGGGCCACGGCCGCAACGAGCGTCCTCACTTGTCGGTTCCGTCACGCAGCTGGGCGTCGGGCGGCGGCGCGTACCAGTCGGCGAACACGACGCCGAACGTCCCGTCGTTCTCGTCGGCCATGCGCTTGAGGAAGCCGCCGAGCGCCGTGTTCTCCGCGCCGGCCCGCACGCGCTCGCGGCGGAGCTTCTCCTTCTCGTCGAGCGGGGGCTTGTCCTCGCCCCTGGGTCCGTCGTGCTCGAAGCGGCGCCCGAGCTCCATCTGCAGGGTGTGGATCCCGATCCGGGTGTAGCGATTGGTGCGACGGATCTGCGCGAGGATCGGCGCCGGATCCCTGGGGTTCCCGCGGTTGGGTACGCCGTCGGACAACAGGACGACCGTGTCGACATCGCGAACGTTCATGGCCTGGCGCATCGAATCCATCACGTTGGTCGGACCGTAGGGCTTGGCGCGCTTGAGGAAACTCAACACGTCGTCCGCGTTCTTGTCGTTCGCCGGCGCGAGCCGCTTCTGCCAGATCCGAGGCTTCGCGTCGAACTCCACGACGCCGAAGAATGTCGTCGGGAGCGCCGTCCCGAGGAACATCTCGACCTCGAGAACGGTCTGGTCCCAGAGGCCGTAGTACATACTCTCGCTCTTGTCGAGGACGAGCATCACGCGGTCGCTGCGGATGCGCGTCCCGAAGAAGCGGTTGTAGGCGAACGCGTAGCCCTTGTCCCGGTCGACCGTCCCGTAGTCCTTCGGACGGTGCTTCGGCGGAATGAACCGAATGATGCCCTTCTGCTCGCGCAGCCACTTGGCCCAGCGCTTCTGCACGACGCCGAGGTCCTTGCCGGTGAGCTTGTAGAGCGATTCGCCCGCCTCGTCGCGCACGCGCATGCGCTTGTCGCCGAGCAGGTCGATCAACGTCTCCACGCCCTTCAGGTGCCGGTACGCGAGCAGACCCTCGGCGAGCGCGAGCCGGACCTGCCAGATGCGGTGCTTCTTGTGCTTCAGCATGCGGGCCGCGGGCTCGTCCATCGTGTCCTGGAACGCGAGACAGCGCAGTGCCATCGACAGGACGCGCCAGTCGGTCTCGATCTCGACCAGCTCGATCAACGCCCCGCGCACGTCGTCCCCGACGAGCTCGCGGTCGAACACCTCGTCGACCGCACCGAGCCGGTTGCCGGGCTCTTCGGCCTTGAAGTTGGCGAAGAGCTGTTCCCACGGCGTGGTCTTCGTGGGCGCGGTCGGGTCGGGCGCCTTGTCGGGCGGCGTGGGACCCGGCGGGACCGTCGAGCCGTCGGACGTCGTGCGCCGTCCGCGCGTTCCCTGCGCGGCGAAGTCCTTCGCGCTCGCCTTCTTGCGCCCGGTGAGCGTTCGCAGCGTCGCGACGAGCGGCGGGCGAAGCGCCGCCCAGCGCGCCTTGTCCTGCGCGTCCGCGGCCTCGTCGGGCAGCAACGTCGCGGCGAGGTCCATCAGAGCCTTCGTTACGCGCTGATGCGCGTCGGTGCTCTTGTCGAAGGCCGCGAGCGACGTCACCGCGGCCGCCGCGAGCTTGTCGTCCGCCGCCTCGCGGGCGAACTCGAGAAGCTGGTCGAGCACCTCGCCCTGGTTGAGCTTCCCGGCCGCGACGACCACGGCGTGCTCGAACGCGCCGGTGTTCGTCTGGTCCGCGGTCGGCATGAAGCCCTCGAGCTCGTACCAAGCGCCGGCTCTGTCCTTCAGATCGCCGAGGACGCGCGCGGCCACCGGTCGCGACTTGGGGAACTCGTCTTCGTCCAGGAGCAGGAATCCGAGCGCGGTGAGGATCTCCTCGCGCATCGAGTCGTCGTCGCTGGCGTTGTACGCCTTGGCGAGCCCGTCGAGCGCCTTGACCATGGCCTCGTCGTCACCGGCGTCCTGTGCCGCGGTGACCGCCTGCAGCTTCTCCGCGAGCTCCGCCCAAACCGGCGGCGCGGCCAGGCATACGACGGTCAGAACGGCAAGTGCGAGACGCGCGATCAAGAACACCCCTCCGCCAGGAGGCGCCCGCACTCTACCCCATTCAATCGGGCCGCGCCCCGCCAGCGGGGGAAGAGGAGGACCGCGCGGGCGAGATCACCCGCGCGGTCCGTGCGACCGGCCCGAGGGCCGGGGGGACATGGGCTTCTACGCGAAGCCATGCGCCCGCGAGCGCGATCGCGTCGACTCGAAGCGCCTTGCAGGACGAACGCACCGAGTCGAAAGTCAGCCGATGTGTTTGGTCACTCCCGCGGAGGATGCCGGCTCGTCCCGAAAGCGATGGCGCCCGGGTCCGACCCAACGGGCGTCATCGATCGCCTCCCAAAGGCGGCGCCGGGCGCATTCGAGCTCGGCGGTCGCCTGCTCGTTCCCGGGCTCCGCGGACAGCTCGACCCAGCAGCGCCGAAGCTCCCGCCACTTGAGATCGAGGACGGCGATGACGGCCTCATGCCGGTCGCGGAGCTCGAGCTTGAGCAGGTAGGCACTCATGCGCAGGCGGTCGATCTGCTTGCGGCTGCGGTTCAGCTCCGAACGTACGCGTTGTTCGAGATGCTCACGCATGGACGTCGGCCCTCCGATCTCCTCCCGCCGGTGTATTGCAGCGCCCGTGCCAATCCCGAGCCCCATTCGCTGCGGCGCCCGAACCTACCGGCGTGGAGAAACGAACCGCCGCGTGGAGTTCGGGAGGTCCGTCGGCACACGCGCGCCAGCTCGCCGAAACCAAGAAAAAGGGCCGCACGAACATCGCTGTTCGCACGGCCCCATCAAGCGAAGTGGTGTGTGTGTGTGGCGGTAGGCTTATTAGGGGCGGAAGTGAGAGCAGGACACGCGCTCTCATTTCGTCACCTCGCTCGATCCGGGTGACGTCATTCGCAGTCGCCGTGCCAAACGCAAGTACCTGGGGCCGGCGCCGAAACAATGAGCGAAACGTGGAGTTCGGGCACGCTCGAGGTGTGCACTTTCTCTACCGAATGGCCCGGCAGATCTCCTCCAGCCAGCGCTTGAGCACGTCGGGCTCCGCGGGCTTGACGAAGTGACGCTCGAAGCCGGCTTGACGCGAACGCCGCTCGTCGACGTGCTGCCCCAGTCCCGTGAGCGCGGCCATCGGCAGCGTCTCGAAACCCGCCGTCTTGCGAATCGCGCGCGCCACCCGCCAGCCGTCCAGTCCCGGCAGGCCGATGTCGATGAGCGCCGCGTCGGGCTTGCGGTTCTTGATCGCCGTCAGCGCGTCGGGCCCGGTGGCGACGTGGATCACGCGGTGCCCCCACCGCTCGAGCAACAACGTCATGGCGCGGGCGGCGTCGGGCTGGTCCTCGGCGAGCACGACGCGCAGCACCGGCATGAGCAACCGGACCTCGAGGGGCGTACCCGTCGACTGGGGCGGCGGCGCGGGCGTCACTGGCGCGTCGCTGGTGGGCAGCCGCACCTCGAATTCGGCGCCCTTGCCCGGACCGTCGCTGTGCGCGCTCACCCACCCGCCGTGCAGGCGCGCGAGTTCGCGAACGAGCGTCAGGCCCAGACCGAGGCCGCCGCCGCCGGTCGGCCGCTCGGCCTTGTGCTCCTGGGCGAACATGCCGAAGATCGCCTCGAGCTTCTCGGCCGGGATGCCCAGGCCGTTGTCGCGCACGACGAGACGCGCCTCGGCGCCGGTCGTCTCCGCCTCGACCTCGATGACGCCGCCGCGCGGCGAGAACTTCATCGCGTTGTGAAGCAGATTGCCCACGATCTGCTCGACGCGCACGGGATCGGCGTTCACCCAGATGGGCTCGGGCGGAATCGGGTACTCGATCTCCTGGTCGTTGTCGTAGGCGACGCTGCGCGCGCTCTCGACGGCGTAGCGCACGATGCGGCGGGCATCGATCGTCTCCCGACGAAGCGGAATCTTCCCGCGCGTGATGCGACTCAGATCCAACAGGTCGTCCACGAGCCGGCTCATGTGCTTCGACTGCCGGTAGAGGATGTCCGCGGCTTCGCGGCCGTCCGTGCCTCGCGGAAGGCTGTCTTGGATGACGGCAAGGCTCGCGGCCATGGCCCCGAGCGGGTTGCGCAGCTCGTGACCGAGCATCGCGAGGAACTCGTTCTTGCGCTGGTTCGCATCGGCCAGCGCGTTCGCGCGGTCCGCCGCCTGGCTGTACAGGCGCGCGTTGTCGATCGCGAGCGCGGTCTGCGACGCGATGCCGCGCAGGATCTCCTCGTGCCAGCGCGTGAACTTGCCCGGCTCGGCGTGGCCGAAGAGCAACATGCCGAGCACCTCGCCCGAGCGCGCCATCACCGGCGCCGACATGAAGCTGCGCACGATCGGGTGCCCCTCGGGAATGCCGGCGTAGGGTTCGTTCTTGCCGTAGCGGGGCTCGCGCGTGACGTCGCTGAACCGCTGCAGGGCGCCGACCGTCAGCGTCTGGCTGAACAGCGGCGTGTTACGCGGCATGTCGAACTGCGTGAACATGTCGCGGTTCGATCCCGCCAGGCTATAGAGCCGGAAGCCGAGGCCCTCGGACTCGACCTCGCTGTAGAAGAACGCGCCCATCTGCGCGCCGACCAGCTCGGTCGCCTCCTCGTTGACGCGCCGCACGATGCGCTCGACGTCGAGGTCCGCGGCGAGCAGCGCGTTGATCTGGTTGACGGCCTGCAGCACCTGCCGCCGCAGCTTGAGCTCCTCGACGGTCTCGGACCGCTCGATGGCCAACGCCGCCGTCTGCGCGAGCGCGGCCGCGACCTCGAGATCGGCCGGCGACGGCTCGACGGCCTCGCTGCCGTAGAGGTCGAGCGTGCCGAGCACCTCGCCGGCCGGCGAGAAGATCGGCGTGGCGCAGCACGAGAGGAATCCGGCGCGAACCACGGCGTTTCTCAGCCGGTCCCAGCCCGGAGACTTGCGTACGTCCGGCACGGAGACGGCCTGGCGATGGAACGCGGCCTCGCCGCTCGGGTGCTTGTTGGGGACGAGCTCGATGCCCTGCTGCAGCACGCGACCGACGGAGTGCGGCAGCCGGGAGGCGATCGGTGTGAGCCGGTGGCTTTCGGGCTCGACCTTCATTACGGCGGCAGTGATGTTGCCGCCGGTCAAGCCGACGAAGCTGTCGAGCAGATCGTGCAGCCCGTCCACGAGACGGTTGGTGCGGCTCAGCGTCTCGAGCAGCCGGCGCTGACCGTCGGCGAGCGCGTCGAGCCGGCGGCGGCGTGTCACGTCGCGTTCGATCGTCGCCATGCCGACGATGTGGCCCTCTTTCGAACGAATCGCGGCGACCGTGAGCGAGACGTCGATGACGCGGCCGTCCTTGCGCAAACGACGCGTCATCAGCTCTTGAATGCGCTCACCCTTGCGCACGCGCTCGGCGATGAACTGGACCTCGGGCAACAGCGACTCGGGAATCACGCGTCGGATCGACTGGCCGAGCATCTCGTTGGCGCTCCAGCCGTACATGTGCTCGGCGCCGGCGTTCCAGATCGTCACGGTGCCGTCGAGACGCTGGCCGATGATGCCGTCGGCGCTCGACTCGACGATCGACGCGAGCACGGCTTGCGGATCGCCCAGGTCAACCGAGCGGAGCACGCTCTTGCCCTTCGAGACGTGTTTCACGTCCGGCATTCCTCCGAATCACGCACGCGGCGTGACCCGCATTCAACCGGTGTTGGGAACCGGGTGTCAACGACCTTCGCTACCGGCCGGTTCCAGCGGCCGGAACTCGACGCGCCGCGCGGCCAGGGAGTGCGGGGGCTCGTCGCTCCCGTGCGTAATGCGGACGAGACAGCGGGAAACCACGCCCGACAGCCCGATCGGGAGGAGAGACGACCAGACGGCGCCGTTTTCGACCCGGCGCAGCAGCCAAAGGACCTCCCCGTCGCTCTCGACGACGAGATCCTGGAGCCGGAGCCGGCGCAGCCCGTCGCGCGACATGGCGAAGAGCCGCTCCGCCGCGCTGCCGGCCGCTTCGATGCGGCCCTTCGGATCGACGAGCAGCCAGGCCGGCTGAGCGGGGGCTTCGGTACTCTCGGACATACGCCTTGCGTCTTTCGCTGGTCCTTCCGGCCCGGCGCCACGCAACCGGCATTCCGCGCCCTTGAAATGGCCAGTCGAGCCTCGCGACGTGCCTCGAGGGCGGGCAAGAACTCCACAGCCGGGGAGTCCGGGCGTGGCGCGCACCCACGGGTCGTTCGTCGCATGCCTGCGTCCACCCTTACGACGCGGCGCCGTCCTCGTACTCGGCGAGCCGCTTGTAGAGCGTCTTCGCGCTCACGCCGAGCACGCGGGCGGTCTTGCGCTTGTTCCCTTCGCAATGCGCGAGAGTCGCGAGGACGATGCGTCGCTCGGCGTCCGCGAGGCTCGACCCGACGACGACCTCGATGCGCTCCGCGTCGTCGTCGTCCTGCGCCTCGTACGTACCGGCATGCGCGCGCACCGACTCGGGCTTGATGACGTCGCCGGCGGTCAAGATCCATGCGCGATGAACGACGTTCTTGAGCTCGCGCACGTTGCCCGTCCACTCCGCACCGGCCAACCGCGACAGTGCGCGAGAGCTGAAGCGCTTGTGTTCGCCTTCCGCCCGATTCAGGCTCTCGAGGAAGTGCAACGCGAGCAAGGCGACGTCGCCCTCGCGCTTGCGAAGCGGCGGTAGGTGGATCGGAAACACGTTGAGCCGGTGAAAGAGGTCTTCGCGCAACCGGCCGTCGCGGATCGACTCGCGCGGATCCCGGTTCGTCGCGGCGACGAGTCGCACGTCGGTACGAATCTCCTCCGTGCCGCCGACGCGGGTGAACGACGACGTCTCGAGAACGCGCAACAAACGCACCTGCAGCTCCATCGGCATCTCGCCGATCTCGTCGAGGAACAACGTGCCGCCGTCCGCGCGTTCGAACACGCCCTGGTGCCGCGCGTCGGCGCCGGTGAACGCGCCTTTCTCGTGGCCGAATAGCTTGCTCTCGATCAAGGTCTCGGGAATCGCGCCGCAGTTGACGGCGACGAAGGCGCCGGACTTGCGCGGACTCATCTCGTGGATCGTCGAGGCCACCAGCTCCTTGCCCGTTCCGCTCTCCCCGGTGACGAGCACGGGTGCGGCGGTCGCGCTGACGCGCGTGATGAGGTCGTACACGCGCTGCATCGGCGCGGAGCGGCCGACGAGACTGCCGAAGCGTCCGGCGTCGCGCAACGCCCCGCGAAGCCCTTGCACCTCGTCGCGCAACTTGCGGTTCGCGAGGGTCGCGTGCAGAACGGCCTTGAGCTGTCCGGGCTGCAGCGGCTTCGTGAGGTAGTCGGCTGCGCCTTCGCGCAGCGCGAGGCGCGCGGCCTGCGCGCTCGCATCGCCCGTGACGACCACGAAGGGCGTCTCCGGCGGAATGGCGTCGGAGAGCTTGAGGTCGAGGCCGCGCCCGTCGGGCAGCTCGAGATCGAGCATGACCAGGTCCGGCTCGCGCTCGTCGAGCGCGGAGCGGGCGTCCGCGAGGTTGGCGGCCTCGCGCACGTCGAACCCCTCGGTGCGCACGAGCGCGGCGAGGCTGGTGCGGAACGCGGTGTCGTCCTCGACGACGAGCGCCAGCGGCAGGGAAGCGGAAGCCATCCCCCCACGCTACCGCCAACCCCCGGCCCGAGGGGTCAGTTGCCCGCAGGAAGCTCGATGTGGACGACGGCGCCCCCATTCGTTCGGGGTGCGCCCCAGGCCTGGCCTCCGCAGGCCTTCGCGAGGTCCGCGACGATCGAGAGGCCCATGCCGGCCCGGGGCGACTCGGGGTCCAACGTCACGAAGTAGCCGAAGGCGCGCTCCGCGTCCGCGCCGCTCCAGCCGGGCCCGTCGTCGCGAAACGAGACGCGGGCGACGCCGTCTCGGACCGCCCCGTCGACGACGACCGCGGCGCGGTCACCGGCCTGCGCCGCGTTGGCGAGCAGCTCCGAACCCAGGAGGACCCAGGTATCGACCCCGACCGCGAGCGCGGGCAAGGCCCGAATGTCGAGCGAGAGGGAACGCCTTTGGGCATCCGCCGCGCGTTCGAGCGCGGCGACGGCCTCGTCGGCGGTCAGGGAGCCGGGCTTTGGGTCGACGCCGTCGAGCCAACGGCGCGCCCCTTCGAGCAGCGTCTTCACCCGGCCCACCCCGCCTTGGATGCCTTCGAGCGCGTCGGGCACGACGCCGCCCTCGAGCAGATAGGCGTAGTTCGCGACGGCGCCCAGCGGCGAGCCGAGCTTGTGAACCAGTGCAGCGAGTACGGGACCTGCGTCGCGGGGCGGGTGGGCCGGCATGGGGGGCAGCGTACGCGAGGCGTCAGTCGCTCAGGACCGCGATGCAGGAGATCTCGACCTTGGCGTCGAGCGGCAGCCGCGCGACCTGAACGGCGGCGCGGGCGGGCTTGGCCTCCGAGAAGTACTCCGCGTACACCGCGTTGACCGCCTTGTAGTCCGCCATGTCGCTCACGTACACGGTCGCGCGCACGACGTCGCCGAAGTCCGCGCCGCCCGCCTTCAGGACCGCGCCCAGGTTCTCGAGGACGCGTCGCGCCTGGGCCGCCGCGTCGCCGTCGATCATCTTGCTCGTCGCGGGATCGATCGCGATCTGGCCCGAGCAGTAGAGCGTGTCGCCCACGCGGACCGCCTGGCTGTAGGGCCCGATGGCCTTGGGCGCGGCGTCGGTCCGGACGATCGACCGGGCCGGCGACGGTGACACGTCGCCACACCCGGCGAAGACGAGAGCGAGCAGAACGGCGAGCACGGCGCGATGTCGCATGGCGGACCTCCGCCACGACGGTAGCGCGAAGTCCCTGTCATTCCGCCCCCAACCGGGATGGGTGCGGCCCTGGGGGTTCTCGAGATCGCACCGTCCGGGCCTCAGCAGGAGCGGCTAGACGGAAGAGCAGGGATGGCCCGGCCGACGCGCCGTGCGCCCCCGCCGTCTGGACCACCCTTCGGGCACGGGCACACACCGCCAACTGTCGAGGTTCGTGGTTGCGTGCCGCACCGGGCCATTCCTGCACCTCCGCGCGCACCTACCCGCAAGTCGCGAACCGACCTCGCTTCGAATCCCTAACCACCTGCGGGCGTACGCCTTGCACTTGCAAGGACGCATGGCAGGCGCCGAGAATTCCCTCGAACCGTGCGCGAGCGCACGGAGTGCCGTCGGCCGCGCCAATCCGTCGCGAGACGCGATCCGCGCGATCGGCCCGAACCCGCGCGGCCCGTGGGTGTCCAATCCGGGGACGAACGGAGACGAACCGATGCGTGGACGACGGCTGGCGGGTTGGATCACCCTGATCGCGGTGCTTGCGTGCCCGGCGGCGCTCGAGGCGGAGGAGCCGAAGCCGGACTGGGACGCCCTGGTCCGGGACCTGACCGCCGAAGACGGCAGGGTCCGCCTGCGCGCCACGAAGGCGCTGTTCGAGCAGGGCCGGAAGGCGATCGCGCCGCTCGAGCGCGCCGGCGCCGTGCGCATCACGCCGTTCGGGACGATTCGCACGCGGCGCATCGACATGGTGGCGGCGCTCCTGCGGGGCCTCGAGCCCACGCCGAAGGACGCGAAGGCGGGCTACGCGCGGAACAGCTTCGGCCTGCACGTCGAACCGGGCGTCACGAGGCGGGACGTCGTCGCGATGGGAAGGCGTCACGGGTTCGAGATCGACAAACGCTTCGACGCCAATGACCGGCCGGCGTGCTACGTGCGGCTTTCGAAGGGCAAGGTGCTGGAGGACGTTCTTCGAAGCGTCCTGACGGACGAGCGCAAGATCGTGAGCGTCAGCATGAACTACTACGAGTCGTAGCGTCGCGACGCCGTTTGGCGGCTCGACTCGTCATGAGGCGCGAGCAGCCACTTGATTCCGTCGCCGGAAGTCGCCGGGTTCGAAGAGGCGCTTTGATACCCCGCCCTGCGTTGGCTATGCTCCGGCTCCCGGTCTGGGGAGGGGTCGCCGGCGTATCGGGAGGTTGGTAATGGAATTCTTGACGGCGCTGTGGCTGCCCATCCTGCTCTCTGCGGTGTTCGTGTTCATCGCGAGCTCGCTCATCCACATGGTTCTTCAGATTCACAAGGGCGAGTATCAGAAGATGCCCGGTGAAGACGACGTGTTGGAGCAGATGCGCAACCATGGCCTGAAGCCGGGCCAATACATGTTCCCGGGCGCCGAGTCGATGAAGGACTGTGAGAACCCGGAGTTCATCGAGAAGTGCAAGCTCGGCCCCGTCGGGTTCATGACCGTGAAGCCCTCGGGCGTCCCGAGCATGGGTAAGAGCCTCTTGCAGTGGTTCCTGTACTGCCTGCTCATCGGGATCTTCGCCGCGTACCTGGCGCGCTTCGCGCTCGGCGACGGCGCGAACTACATGGACGTGTTCCGAATCACGGGAACGGTGGCGTTTCTCGGCTACGGCGTCGGCGCCATTCTCGACTCGGTCTGGAAGGGCGCGCCCTGGAGCGCGACCTGCAAGTTCCTCTTCGACGGGCTCGTGTACGCCCTCGTGACGGCCGGCACGTTCGGCTGGCTGTGGCCGTAACGAACACCGACGCGTCGAGCAACCTATCGATCGTTCCGTGCCCCGACATCAACGAGGCGCTGCGCTTCTTCCGTGAACGACTCGGGTTTCGCCTCGACGCGATCGCGCCGGCGGACGACCCGTCCGTTGCACTGGTCTCGAGCCACGGGCTCGCGCTCGTTCTGCAAAGCGAGGCGCACGACGACGCGGACGCGTCGCTCCGCATGCTCACGGAGGGGCCGCACGTGCCGGCACTTGCGCCGTCGCTGGTGGTGACGCGCAATGACGACGCGGCGTGGAAGACCGGTCGGGCGGGGATGCGCTATCGCGACTTGATTCCGGATCGGCAGGGCGGGCGCTTCGTCGCGTCGCACATTCGCATCGAGAGCGGCGGCCCGGTTCCGGACGACGTCCACTTCCACGACGTCCGGTTCCAGACGATCTACTGCGTCAACGGCTGGGTGACGGTGGTCTACGAGGACCAGGGCCCGCCGTTCACGTTGCGCGCCGGGGACTGCGTCCTGCAGCCGCCGAAGATCCGTCATCGCGTGCTCGAGGCGTCGGCCGGACTGGAGGTCGTCGAGCTGGCGTGTCCCGCGCGACATCCGACGTGTCTCGATCACGAGCTCGCGTTGCCGACGAACACCGTGGCCGGCGATCGCTCGTTCGACGGACAGCGTTTCGTGAGACACGGGGCTGCGTCGGCTACGTGGTCGCCTTCCGGCGTCGGCGGGTTCGAGTGCCGCGACACGGGTATTCACGATGCGACCGGCGGGCTGGCGGACGTTCGGGTGATGCGGCGCACCCGAGAGACGATCGAGCGCGAGCCCCGGTCGCACGACTTGGAACTATCGTTCGGATTCGTGCTGGCGGGCGGGCTGACGCTTCGGTTGGGAGAGACGTCCACGGAACGCTTGGAGCCGGGCGACGCGTTCGTGGTCCCGGCGGGGAGACCGCACGCGTGGGCGGCCGCGACGGACGACGTCGAACTGCTTGCGGTCTCGCTGCCGGGGCGTTGATCGAGAACGTCGGTCAATTGCGCGGCGGCTTTGCGTCCTACCCATATGGCGGCGGGACGGTCGCCGTGGAGAACGTCATGTCGAACGAGGTTTCGAGTCGATTCTGCCGAATGAATCGTACGGAGTGGTTCGGTGTCGTGCTGGCGGTTGCGACGCTCCTGCTGGTGGCGGCCTACTTCCGGAGCTGACCGTCATACGGTACCGGGTTTCTTCCGACGGCCTCGTCGGGCCACCCGACGCGGAATCGAGACGGCTGCGAACAACGCCGCGGTGAACAGTACGGCCCAACACGACAATTTCACGTAAGCCTCCCCAACCGGCCGCATCCGGCGACGACGGCGTCATCGTACCGTACCGGGTTTTTTCCGACGGCTCCGCATGCGTGGTTGGGCGCCACGCCGCACAGGCACTCGCCGGCCGCTGAGCACGGCGAAGGTTGCGAGACCGCCGACGCCGATGCAGATCAGCAGGACAAGAAGTGGGCGCGGCGACCCGGGTGGCGCGGGTCGCAGGTGCGCCGGCGCGGGCAGGTCGAGGCGAAGCTCATAGAGCAGCGGCACTTTCACACCCTGTCCGTGCGCATGGATCTGATCAAACACGGCTATCGGGTACGCTGCCGGAATGTGATCCAATGGCTTCTTCCGGGCCCAACCAGCGTAGAACGAGTCAATGAACAACGTGACAGGTGGTCGCCCCCGTAGCGCGGGCAGTTGATCCAACTCCATCCACATCTCGTTGGCTGCCTTCACTACCGCCGGATCACTCAGCGGGCGGAACGGACTGACACCAGGGTGATCGAGCACGACAATCGCGTTGCTATCCCGGTCGATCTTGAGCCAGGTGTAGTCGTAACCATGGACGTAACGAGCGTGTGCGCCCCGGTAGCCCATCTCCGGAGAAGGACAACACGCGACCCATCTGCGGTTGTCGCGCCTCCTTCGGGCCCCATGCCAGAGTCCCGCGGGGGTACGCCGGGCACCTAGCGAGCACCGTTCCCAACAGGGCGAGCCACGGTGAAGCAGGGAAGCGTTCGAGAAGCGGCACGGGCTCGAAGCGGCCATCGCCTGGACCGAACGGCTACGAACCGGCGCGAGAGAGTGGTGGGCCCGGGAGGACTCGAACCTCCGACCAAAGGATTATGAGTCCCCTGCTCTAACCAGCTGAGCTACAGGCCCGCGCAGTTCGCGCTCGCCAGCCTACGCAGGAAACCCAGCCGCGGGAACTACTCGCGCAGATCCACCATGATCGTCACCGGCTGGTCGTTCTTGATCTCGACCTTCTGCGACGACGCAACCGGGCGGCCCTTCTCGTCCACGAAGGAGACGGCGAAGGTGCCGTTTCCCAGCCCCTTCAAGAAGCTCGTGCGACGGCCGTCGCCCTTCGTCTCGCGCACGTACCGCGGATCCTTCATCGACACCGCACGCATCTTGATCGCGGGCACTCTTCGTCCGGGCTCGACCGCGAAGTTGACCTGGATGTGGGCGCCCGGTTTCAACCGCAACGTGCCCAGCGACACCGTGCTGCCCTCGACGAACACGTCCGCTTGCGTGAGGGGCGGGTGACCGGGAACGTGAAACACGAACGTGTAACTTCCCAGTCGGATGCCGCCGAAGCGGTAGGTGCCGGCTTCCTCTGCGCCGGGCATCGGCTGCGGCTCGCAGACCGCGACAGGCTTCTTGCCGCCCGGCCGATACGCATAGACGCGGAACCGCCGCTCGCGATAGCGCGAGCTCGTCACCTGGGCCGGATCCAGGCTGAAGACGACCTGCGGCCCCATCTCCATCGAAAGCTCGAGATCCTCGGGCGCCGAGGATCCGGTGTACGAACCACCGACCTCGGCCGGTGTGAGCAACGGATGCCACGGTGTGAGGGTGAAGGGAGCGCCGGCACGCACTCGCGCCTGGAACGCGCCCGTGCGCAGGACCGGAAAGCCGTGCCGCGCATACGGATGCAGACTGTCGACCGCGCCGCTAACGAGGATGCGCGCGCCGTCGACGTCGGCCTTGCCGGTCGTGACGCGCCCGCGGATCGCGACCACGTCGCTCAGGTCGAACTCCAGCTTCGCGTTCGCGCTCGCGCTCGCGCCGAGCTCGATCGGCCTCGTCAACAGGCCACTGCGCAAATCGAGCACTCGATACCGTCCTCGACGCAGGCGCTCGAACCGGTGCAGGCCGGGTGTCGCGGCGCCGCCTTCGGCCGTCTCGACCGCGGTCGCATACGTCCAGACGCCCGCAAGCGCGTCATAGCGGTGGACCTCGAGCTGGTAGACCCCGTCCTTCGGCGGCGTGACCTCGAGCGACAGCGCGTGCGACGTCTCGATCTGCAAGGGCCAATGCTGAGAGACGGCGTCGGGTCCGAGTACGACGCGCTGCGGCTTGATCCCGCAGCCCTTCAACAGCACTTCGACGTTGCCAGCGCTCCGGAAGGGCCGCGTGGTGATCGCGACGGATCCATGTTCCTCGCCGGGCGCCTTGGAGAGCACCGTTCCGCCGCTCACGTGGATATCCAGATCGGCGGGCACGGCCTTGCACCCATCGACCCGCAAGCACACGAGCAGCTTGCGAACCGCCGGAATGTCGAGCGTAACCGTCTTCGAGCCGCTGGTCAGATCGGCCGTGCCGACGTCGCGGCGCAGGGAGGGGGCGTAGACGGTCAGCGGCTCGAGCGGCATGTCCTCGGCGAACGCTCTTCCGGCGGCGTCCGTGCGGAGCTCGACGATGTCTTCGCCGTTCGCGTCGCGGACGACGAGATCGAGGTCGGCCACGGGTGTCATTCGCGTGTCGACGGCCGCCAGCGAGAGCTTGCCGGGTTGCACCACCGCAGCCGTTTCGACGGGCATCGGAGGTTCGGCGTCCGCGGACGCCTCGTCCTCACGACCGTTCTTCTCGATCACGCCGAGGACGACGCCGATCAGAGCCGCGAACAATATGAACGCAATCCAAAGCCGCATGTGTTCCCTTGCTGTTTCGGGCTCACGACGGCCGCACCCCGCCCTCCATCGGACGGGCCACATGCCGCAAAGGTCCCGCCTCCGTATCGACATCCGGACCCATCAAGCTGGAATGGGATCCGAATTCCGGGGTCCTACGGCCCGCGCCGGGGGCGTCTTAAGAGTCCGTGAACATCCGGGGACGCCGAAGCACCCGCCCGCAAGCCCCCCGGAAACGGGCACTGACGTGCCCATGGCGGCCAACAACCGTGTGAGGCGTCGTCGCCTTGCGCACACAACTCGTTGGGGATCAAGCAGATGCCCTGTTTCAAGGGGTCGCGGCGGTGTTCAACAAACGCACGTCGGGCGGGAAGGGCCAACAATGGGGTTTCTCGCGTCGAATTCCGGCGCCCGCGGCCGTCGACCCCGATTGGTCGATTCAGTCGTATGCCGTTTGTAGGGCCTTCGATCCCCTGTCGAAACAAGCAGTCTTCCGCTAACTTCGGGTCGTTAGGGTGTGAGATTGGTGGCCGTGGGGTTTGTTTCTTCGGGTGCCAAGAGGTGCACTCGCACCCGGCCGTGCGGGGCCGGCCCGGACGGACCCGGTCGGAGCGACAGCTTGGAGTTGGCGGTTGCTCGATAGCGTAAAACTTTCCTTCTCATTCCACACATTTCCCCTTTTCTCCAGAAAGTTGCCGCCGACTCCTTTTCGCGCAGCGCGCTGACGCACCGAGATCCGCCCAGACTGCTTCGCAGACCCCGCGAATGCGCCCCGGCTGCGCATGAGCCCGTGTTCTCAGGCATTCGCAGGGTTTTCGGCGTACAACGTGCCGTGTGAATGGGAACCCGACCCCGTCCGCGTCCGCCAATGGCCACTGCGTCGTCGCGGAGAACCTGCATGCTGCCTACGGTGAGGGCGACCTGCGCGTGCCGGTGCTCGAAGGGGCGTCCTTCTCGATTCCCCGCGGCTCGATCACGGCCATCACGGGCCCGTCGGGGTCCGGCAAGACCACGCTGCTCTCGCTCATGGGCGGTCTCGACATCCCCGACGAAGGCTCGCTCCGGGTCGACGACACGGAGCTGACGGCGCTGTCACGACGCGCGCTGAACACCTTTCGGCGCCGCCGCATCGGCTTCGTCTTCCAGGCCTTCAACCTGCTGCCCACGCTCAACGTGCGCGAGAACGTCGAGACGGCGCTCGAGCCTCTCGGCATGGCGCGCAGCGAGATCCGCGCCCGCGCGGAGGGCGCGCTCAGCGCCGTCGGGTTGGAGTCGAAGCTGCATCGGTTTCCGCACGAGCTGTCGGGCGGCGAGCAGCAGCGCGTCGCCGTCGCGCGTGCGTGCTGCAAGGGACCGCCGCTGATCCTGGCCGACGAACCGACAGGCAACCTCGACGAGGATGCCGGCGAGCGCGTCCTGGATCTCCTCCTCGGCGAGCTCACGTGCAGCGAAGAGCCGCGCACGGTGGTGATCGTCACCCACGACCCGGCCGTCGCCGCGCGCGCCGACGTGGTCCTGACGCTCAGCCATCACCGCATCTTGGAACAGTCCTCGTCGTGACCTCGTTGGTGCGCAAATCGTGGCGCGACCTGTGGGCGACACGCTGGCAGGCGATCGGCGTCGCGCTGCTCGTCACCATCGTCGTCGTCTTGGTGTGCGGCGGGATGCGCGCACGCGCCATGCTGCTCGATACGCGCGAAGGTTGGTACGAGCGGCTGCACATGGCCGACATCGAGATCGTGTGCTCGCCGACGCTGCCGGACGCCGTCGCGAGCGCGGCGGACATCGACGGCATCGAGGCCGCTGAAGAGCGCCTGCTGCTCGAGGGCCGCGTCGAGATGACGGACAGCGAGCGCGCGCTGCCTGCGCTGATCCGCGTGTTGCCCTCGGACGAGCCGAAGCTCAATCGCCTACAGCTGCTGGAAGGCCGGTACCCGCACCCCGACGAGAAGGCAGCGGTCGTCGATCGCAGCTGCCAGACCGTGCACGGCGCGGAGCTGGGCGACCGAGTCACCGTCACCGTCGGCGAGCACACGTTCGACCTGCCGGTCGTGGGCATCTCGCTGACGCCGGAGCACTTTCTCTACCCGGCCCACCCCGAGTACATCCTGCCGCTGCGCGGGACGGTCGCGGTGCTGGGCGTCTCCAAAGCCACCATCGCGGACATCGAGCACTCGCACCGCGTGAACTCGCTGCTCTTCCGCCTGCGGGACGACGTGGACCTGGCGACCGTCGAGCAGGGGCTCATCGAGGCGCTGCCGGTCGCGATTCAACGTGTTCAGCCGCTGGAGAAGGATCCGTCGCGGATGTTCACCGAGATGATCATTCGCACGTACGACATCTACATGCCGGCCGTCGCCGTATTGCTGGTGTTGATCGCGCTCGTGCTCCTCGTGCTGACGCACGTGCGTCTCGTGCAGCGGCAAGAAAAGACGATCGGCACGTTGCTGGCCATGGGCCACGGCCCGGGGCGGGTCGCCCTGGGGTTCATGAGCTTCTCGATCGTACCGACGCTCGTCGGCGCGCTGCTCGGCGCGGTGGCCCACGGCGCCTTCTCGCGGCACATCTTCTCGGGCTACGCCGATAGCGTCGGCTACGCGCCGCTGATCGACAACGGACCCGGTCCCGCACTGCCGCTGGTGATCGCGGCCTGTGTCGGCGTTTCGCTGCTCGCGTGCGTCGTGCCCGTCGTCGCGGCCGCGCGCTGCAGGCCTTCGAGCCTGTTGCGCCCGTCGGTGACGACGGTCCTCGGAGAGGACCAACGGTTTCTGGTCGGGCTCGCGGCAAGATTGCGCGACCTGTTGCGGCTACCCATCGCCGTCGTGCTCGGCTTGACCAACATCATGCGCCGCCGTTGGGCGACCGCGGGCGCGGTCCTCGGGCTCGGCGGCATCTTCTCCGTCGTGCTCGCCTTCTTGTTGGTGCACGTCACGCATCGTGCCGAGGTGACCGCCTCGGTCGATCGCCTCGGTGTCGATGCGACGCTGAACTTCACCGATCCCGTCGGCGACGACGTGCTCGCCGAGGCGTCTCGGCTCGCCGACGGGTACGCGGAGCCGGTCATCACGAAGCTCGCGGTGCTCGAGTACGGCGAAGGGCCGCGCTTTCGGCGCGTGATGTCCGTCGGGCTCGACGGCTGGTTGAAGAAGCTCAAGCTGGCGCGCGGACGCGTGTTCGAAGACGTGTACGCGAACGAGGTCGTGATCGATCACTGGATCGCGAAGGAAGAAGGCCTCGACGTCGGCGACGACATCAGCTGCTTCCCGTTCGCCAACTCGCCCGAGGGCGTCGATCTGCGCGTCGTGGGCGTGCTCGACGGCGTCAGCCTCGGCTTGGCCGTCATCCCCCTGGAGACGGGCCGCAACCTCTTCGGCCTGTCCGAGGCCGCGACATCGAGCCAGGTGAGGTCCGATCTCCCCGACGAAGAACTCGAATCGGCACTCTGGAACACTCCCAAGATCGAAACCGTCTTCGCGATGAACCGGGCCCGCTCCCAGGTCGAAGCCAATTTCGAGGGGAGCGAGGCCGTGCTGCGCTGGGGCCTGTTCATGTCGATCGGCGTGGCGGTGCTGTTCCTGGCGATCCTCGCCGCGCTCGACGCCGGGGATCGCGCGCCGGATCTGGCGGTGCTGCAGGCGCTCGGGTGGCGCAATCGCGCGTTGCTCGGCTTGTGCCTGACGGAGGTGATGTCGCGAGGCATCGTGGCGCTGTTGTTGGCGTTGCCCGCGGCCCCCCTGCTGGCCCGGTGGCTGCTACACCGGATCGAACAGGCGAATCACTATCGAATGACACTGCTCACGCCCGCGTGGCTCATCGTCCTGATGATCGGCCTCGCGCTGGTCCTTATGCCGCTGGGCGCGCTGCCCGCCTGGCGGGCCTCGCGACGCGTCACGCCGGCGCGCGCGATGCGGATGCTGACCCGCGAATAGGACTTTCAGCGTCCTTCGAGCACGGGGAACCGCGCGAGACGACTTGTCCCGTGGGCAGCCACTACGGCTGCCCCTACGATGTCAGCCCATGCGCCCGCATCTCCTGCTCCTGCTCCCGGTCCTCGCCGCGCTCTTCCTCGCACCGCTGCTGAGCTCGGCGCCCGCGCAGGGCGACGACGACAAGGAGACGCACTACGTCAAGAAGCGCAAGCCGGGCCGGTGCCTGTGCCGCGACGGCCAGGCGTCGTGGGAGTACCTGCGCTCCCCCATGCGGCCGCCGGCCGACCCGCCGCGGTGCGGGCTGCTGATCGCCAACGGCGACTGCGCATCCAAGGATCGACCGAGGGGCACGAGCGGCGTTTGCTGGGGCAGCCAGAAGAAGGAGTGTTTCTTCAAGCGCCACGCCTATTCGTACGGCATCCAGTGCAGCGAGTGCTGGAAGGACGAGTCGTGCGACGCCTGCGACGAGCTGATCGGCGGCCGCGACCCGAAGGTCCTGGCCACGCTCGAACGGCAGCTCAAGATCGAGGGCCACGGCAAGAAACACAAATACGTCCTCGCGGTGACGCGGCACTTCTACGTGCTCACCGACATCGACAAGAAGATGAAGATCAAGACCAAGGGTGGCGCGCCCCGGGTCGCGAGCGCGCACGAGGTCGCGCACCTGTACGCCGAGCGCTGCGAGGCCGCGTACAACGACTTCGCGCACTACTTCAAGGGACGCATTCGGCTGGCCAAGCCGATGGGCGTCTACATCACGCTCAAGCACCGCACCGCGGAAGCGTTCGCCCAGAGCTACCTGGGCTCCGCGAACACCGACATGGTCTACGGGGCGAGCGACAATTCGCGTGTCGCCAAGGGGTTCTGCGGAAACGGCTTCGTGGGGTCCCTGCAGGAGCAACGCAGCGACGTGGGGCTGCACGGCCTCTGCCGGCACATGATCGGTCACTTGTTGTTTTCCTGCTGGATCCACGTCGACCCCAGCGAGCGGGCATGCCCGAAGTGGGCCTTCGTGGGCGCCGCGCACTTCCTCGAAAAGCTGCCGGAGCCGCAGAAGGACTACGCGACGTTCTGTAGCAACGAGACGACGGCCCCGTCGGGCAGCGGCAAGGACTGGTACAAGAAGTCGCGCTCGTTGGCGGCCCGCAAGCTGGACCCGATCGAGACGTTCTTCGCGCGCGATTCGCTGGGGCACCTCTCGTACAACGACCACATTCGCGCCTGGTCGATCATGGACCTCATGCTGCGGGAGGACAACGCCCGCTGGCTCGACGTGCTGAAGAGCATTCGCTACAAGAACGACGAGGGCGTCGCGTTCAAGGACGTGCTCGGCATCACGCCGGACGACTTTCACAAGCGTTGGAAAGCGCGCTTGACGGGCGGCCGCAAGACCATGGGCGAAGTGCGCGCCGACTCGGAGGACCCGGACGCCCCCGGGCGGCGCGAGCGCGGCCGCATCCAGTCCACCGAGGACGCCGACGTGCTCGCCGGGCTCATTCGCGGCGTGGACCGCATCGAAGACGTCCGCATGGCCGAGGTCGTCGTCGGTCGCCTCGACCACCCGTCGGACCTGGTGCGCGAGACGATCCTCAACGTGCTCTCCCAGACCGAAGCAGACGACGTGCTGGCGTGGCTGCGCACGGAGGGGCTCGACCACAAGAAGAAGCTGGCGCGCGCCGGCGTCGCCCGCGCGCTGGGCATGCTCAAGCACGCGCCGGCCCGCGAACGCCTCGAAGCGATGCTGAAGGACAGCTTCTGGCTGGCCAAGGCCAACGCGGCGTTCGCCCTGGGTGAGATCGGGGACGACGCCAGCTTCGCCCCGCTGGTCGCCGCCCTCTCGGAGCGGAAGCCGAAGACGTGGATGTGCATCGCCGACGCGTGCGCGACGTTCGGTACGCGCAGCGACGAGGCCAGCCTGAAGACGATCGAACGCATCAATCACGGCTCTTGGCAGGTGCGCCTGACCGTGGCGCGCGCGCTGGCCGCCTACGGCACCGACAACTGCATGGACGGGTTGATCGCGCGCTACTCACTCGAGCGCGGCCGGCTCGAGCGTGAGTACCTGCGCGCGCTGCGCGCCGTGTCGGGCGACGACCTCGGCAAGAACGCCGCGACATGGGAGAAGTGGTGGAAGGGCCAGAAGGAGAAGCACGGCGGGTTCGATCCGAACCGACCGCCGCCGCCCAACCCCGCGGACGCGCGGTACGCCGATCCGAAGGGCGGCGACAAGGACGAGCCGCACTACTACGGGCGGCGCATCTTCTCGCGCAGCGTCGGCTTCGTGTTCGACGTCAGCAGCTCGATGGAGAAGAACATCACCATCCCCAAGGGCGCGTCGACCAAGCTCGGCGACATACCGCTCACGGGTACGCGCATGATGGTCGCCAAGGAGGTGCTCGCGGGGACGATCAAGTCGCTCAAGCCGCAAGTTCGTTTCAACCTCGTGTTCTTCTCCACCGACGTGCGCCCGTGGAAGAAGAACCTGGTGCCCGCCTCGCAGGGCAACGTGAACGCGGCCGCGTCGGCGGTGCTCCAGGCCCCCGCCAACGGCGAGACCAACATCCACGGCGCGCTGAAGGCCGCGTTGGGGCTTCACGACAAGCCGACGCTCAGCGCGTCGCTCGACAACATCCCGGACACGGTCTACTTCCTGACCGACGGCTCCCCCACCCGCGGCGAGATCACGTCCACGCCGGAACTGCTCGGCTGGTTCCGCAACCTGAACCGCTTCGCGAAGGTGAAGCTGCACGTCGTCGCCTTCGGCAACCTGGGCGTCGACCTCGAGTTCCTGCGCAAGCTGGCCGCGATCGGGGGCGGCGACTTCATCCACGTGCCCGAGGAGTAGGCTCGAGGCGCAGCGGACCGCTGGTCGCGCGAGGGGTCTTGGCCCCGCCTCGATTTTCCCCACTTGACGCGCCCCAGGTCATGACTACAGTTGTCGTACTACAAGTGTAGTCGAATCCCGGGAGGGCGCGATGAGCAAGCAGCGGCCGCGTTCGCTGAGCGAGCTACAGCTCGCGTTGTTGCGAGTGCTTTGGGACGAGGGGGAGGCGACGGTCGCGCAGGTGCAACGGGCGCTGCAGGACGACCGGGCGCTCGCGCTCACGACCGTGGCGACGATGCTCTCGCGTCTGGAGAAACGGGGCGTAGTCAAGCGCCGTGAGCAGGGGCGCACGTTCGTCTATCGCGCCGCGGTGGACGAGAACGCGGTGCGGCGCTCGATGGTGTCGGACCTGATGGACCGCATGTTCGAAGGCGACGCGGCCGCGCTGGTCAACCACCTCCTCTCCGAGGGCGAGATCGACGCGGACGAGATCACGCGGCTGAAAGCGCTGCTGTCCAAGCGCGAGAAGGGAGCTTCCGATGCATGACCTTCTCGCCATGCTTCAGGGCTGGTTCGCCGCGGCGGCGCCTTGGCTCGTCACGTACCTCGTTCACAGCACCGTGCTGCTCGCGGGTGCGTGGTTGCTCACCCGCTTCGCGACGCGCCTGAGTGCGCATGCGAAGGAGACCATCTGGCGCACGGCGTTGTTCGGTGCGTTCGTCACCGCCTCGCTGCAGATCGGCCTGGATCTCGATCCGGTGGGCGGACGCATCGACATGGAGATCACCCGCGCACCGGCTCCGCTCGATGCGGCCCCGCTCGAGCACGGGGGCTTCATCACGCCCGTCGTCGAACACGAGGTCGTCGAGGTCGAGCGCTTCGAGCCGGGCGTACCGAGCGAGATCGCGTCCGCGCACGTTGCGCACACGACCCGTCCGAAGAACGAGGACCGCGCCGCCGTTGCTTGGCCGCTCGTGTTCGGGACGCTTTGGTTCGCCGTCGCAGCGTGCCTGGTGCTGCGCATCCGCCGCGCCCGCCGCAGCCTGCGCGCGCGCATCGCGAGGCGTGAGCCGCTTCGCACAGGACCGCTGCAGACGCTGGTCACACGACTTCGCGCGACGGCCGGCTTGCGTCGGCACGTCGCGTTGAGCACGACGACCGCGCTCGAGAGTCCGGTTGCGCTCGGCTTGCGGCGCCCCGAGATCTGCGTCCCGACACGGGCCGTGGCAGGCCTCACCGCCGACCAGCAGGAGGCGATGATCGCGCACGAGATGGGGCACATCGTGCGGGCGGACTCCTTCTGGCTGTTCGCGGAGCACCTCGTCTGCGCGCTGTGCTTCTTCCAGCCGCTCAATCGCCTGGCCGCGCGCAAGCTGCGCGAGACGGCGGAACTGCTGTGCGACGACTGGGCCGTCGATCGCACCGGGCGTCCCATCGCCCTGGCCGAGTGCCTGACGGAGGTCGCGGGCTGGATGGTCGCACGCCGCCGCCCCGTCGTCGTGCCGTCGATGGCCCAGAGCGAGAGCATGCTCGGCCGGCGTGTGCGCCGGCTCGTTCGCAGCGACGTCGCCGTCTCTCGGCGGTCCGCGCGCGGCGCGTTGTTCGCCGCAGCCGTCGTGCTGATGACCGTCGCGGGCGCCGCGCCGTCCTTCTCGGCGATCGCGCAGCCGGGCGCGCAGCCGGGCGAACCGTCGTCGCCGACGCCCGCGCACGCCGACACGCTCGAGGGTGCACTGGAGCTGTTGGGCGGGGAGATCGAGGCGGCGGATGCGGAAGTGACGAAGCTCGTCGAGCTCATCGCGACGCTGGGCGACGACGCGGCGCTCACGGCCGCGCTGGAACGCGTACGGAAACGCGCGCAATCGATGCGCGAGCGCTACACCGCGCTGAAAGGAGCGAAATGATGAACCTGGCACGAATCGCGGTGCTCGGCATCGCCGCGGCAGTGCTGCCGCCCCTGACGACGCCGGCATTCGCCGAAGAAGAGACCCTTCAGGCCCAGAACGATCTCTGCGACAGCCTGTTCGACGAGCTTCGAGCGACGAATCAGTCCGCGGAAGCGCAGACGTTCCGGAAGTGGTGGCGCCGCTACCGCAAGCAAGGCCGGCTCGACGCGAATCTCGCTTGCGGCATTCGCGAACATCTGGACGCGCTCAGTGACGCGCGTCGCGAGCTCGACGATGCGCGCGCGGCCGTGGCCGATGCCGCCGCGGAGGTTCGGCGGCTGCTCGACGCCGGCAAGGACGCCAAGGCCGCCCGGGAGCATCACGCGGTCCACCAGTCGCTGCTGGCCTCGTTCGAAGCGGGCCTGGCGGATCTGGTGAAACGAACGCCGGGACTGGCGCGCGCCGTCCGGCATCGTTCCGATCGGTTCGGACCGTACACGGTCACGCGCACGACGTCCGTACGAGCCGACATGTACACGACCAGCGTTCGTTCGCTGCTGCGGGCGGGCATGACGCGAGACGACATCCTCCGTCGCGTTCAGAAGGAAGCGCCGAACGCGCGCTTCATCACGGACGGGAGCGACCTCCTGGTGCTCTTGGACGCGTCGGAGCTGGAGAAGGCTCGTTTCAGGGTCGCGCTGGCCAATCTGAGCGCGCAAGCGCAGCTCGAGGCCGACGGACGCCTCGTCGAGAGGACGGCGCTGGAGCACAAGATCGCGGATGAACGGCTGGCCTCGCTCGATGCCGCGCACGCGGCGCTCGAAGCCGAGGCGAAGTCGATCGCGGACTCGGGTGACACCGCCAAGCTCGCGCGCATCAACGCGAAGATCACGGACAACCTCAACCGCTTCGCACAGGACGAGGCGACGCTGCGCGACCTGCAAGGGACCGTGGTCGATAGGAAGGGCGTTCCGGTTGCGAGGGCCAGGCTCCTGAACGAAGGCCCCCATTCCGATCTCACCGCCTACGCCGGTCGCCGCACCGCGATCGACGACATCGAACGCAGGCGGCTGGAGAGCCGGCTGACGTCGCTCGAGGCGGCGCGAGCCGCGCTGCTCGAGGCCGGGCTCACGAATAGCGCAAGCGAGGTCGAGACGGAGATCGCGCGCATGAACGCGGACCTCACGAAGGCGCAAGCCGCGTCGGCGGGCCGCGACGCGACGCTCGACGCGGTGAACGCGCTCCGCAAGGAGGTCGCCGCGCTTCGCAACGACGTGCGCGACCTGCGCCGCCTCGTGCAACAGCTCTTGGACCGACGGTAGAAAGGAAACGAAACGATGAGGACGACAGTAGGACTCGTACTGGTGACGGCGCTCGTTGCGTGGGGAACGGTCGCGCGCGCCGACGACGACACCGCGGCCAAGAAGAAGAAGGCGAAGCCCGCCGTCTCGAAGGAGATCCGCGAGCTGGAGGCCGAGATCGAAGCGCTCACCGTTCGCATCGAACGCCTCAAGGCGGAGAAGAAGTTCGCCGACGCGGAGCGGGAAACGGAGAAGCTGACCGCCGCCAAGAGGTGGCTCGACGCGGCGCGAACAGAGCGGGCGCGTAAGAGCTCGGCCTGGCCGCGCGCGACCGGTGAAGTCGGGAAGTTCGAGTGGAAGCTCCTGGAGGAGAAGACGGTCAGCCTCTCGAGGGCGTTGCGAGACAAGGAGGCCGGCTACGCAAGAGCGACGAAGGCTCTGGACGCGGCCCGCGCCAGGCTCGCGTCGCTCGAAGAGACGTTCGCGAGCGTTCATCCGCGCGTCATGAAGGCGAAGGACGACCTTCGAAGCGCCGAGCAACTCGCCGCGAGTCTCGGACAGCAGGTCGACGAAGCCCGCTCGGCGCTCGATCACGCAAGGAAGGCATCGAAGGTGAGCAACCCGTACGTCATCTCCCTCGGAACGGAGGACCGCATCAAGCCGGGCTTCCTATTCGAGCGCGACGGCAAGGCCGGCAGCAAGACCGACTGGATCGACTTCTCGGTGGAGAACCCGAACGCCTACGTCGGCGGGACGCGCATGCGGGCGTTCGACCTCGGCGCCGGCGAGCGCCGCGAGCTGGAGCAGGCCATCGCGGTCCTGCAGCGAAACGGCATGCAGAGGCAGGCGGAGGAGGTCCGCAAGCAGATGGCCGCGATGGACCAGCGCAGTCGCGAGCGAGCGCGCGGCGACCACGCGATGCTCGCCGAGGTCCGCGCGTTGCGCGCGGACGTGCGCGCGCTGCGTCAGGACGTGGCGCAGCTCAAGGCGTTGGTGAAGCAGATGGCCAGGTAGCGGTCGCCCGATCGGACGCGTGCGGATGCGCGGTCGTTCCCTACGACTGCGTCTCCGCCAGCGGATCCTTCGGCTTCGGCTTCGACTTCGTCGGCGGCTGGACGGAGGAAGAACCCGCTCGCTTCCGTCGCTTCACACGATCGCGCGACGTCTGATAGACGACACGCGTGCCCGTGAGCAGGTCGCTGAGCGTCTTGCGCGCCGTCACGAAGTAGCAGATCGCGCCCGCGATCAACACCGACGCCTCGCCGATGTCGACCCACCCGCTCACGGTGCCGAGGAGCAGGGGCTGCATCACCAGATGCAGTGGAATGGTCGGGAAGCGAATGAGCAGCCGCAGCAGGATCGCCTTGCGGTTGGCGCGCGTGCCGTCCGCCGAGCACACGTGAATGTGCATGAGCCGCTTGCCCAGCGACTGCCGGAACCAGAGCTCGCCGCCGAGATGGTCGAGCACCCACAGGACCGTGAACACGAAGCCGATCCACGGGTTGTCCTCGACGGATGTCCCCAGGCCGACCTGCCATGCGGTCGCGATCACCGCGACGACGACGCCGACGATCACGGCATCGAGGCCGAGCGCGACGGCGCGCACCGCCAGCGGGGCGGGATCGATCTGGCGCGGCCGACAGGTCTCCAGCAGCTCGATGACCTCGTCCATGTCCTCGGGCCGTCGCTCGCGGTCCTTGGCGCACATCTCGTCGAGGATCTCCTCGAGCGCCTCGGGAAGATCCGGACGCGCCTTGGTGAGCCGCGGCAAGGGTGTGTTGATCTGATCGTTGATCACCGCGCCGATCGAGGGCCCCGGAAACGCGGGCACCCCCGTGAAGAGGTAGTACGCCGTGAGCCCCAACGAGTAGATGTCGGTGCGGGTGTCGACGGACTCGCCGCGACACTGCTCGGGACTCATGAACGTCGGCGTCCCCATCACCTGTCCGGCCTGCGTCGATGAAACGTCCGCATCGAGCGACTTCGACAGGCCGAAGTCGGTGATCTTCACGGTCCCGTCCGGCCGGCGGATGATGTTGGACGGCTTGACGTCGCGGTGCACCACGCCGGCCTTGTGCGCTGCGGCAAGTCCGCGCGCCGCCTGCACGAGCATGTCGATCCCGTCGGCGAGCGAGACCGGCCCTTGCTGCTCCGCGTAGAGCTCCAGGTCCTCTCCGGCGAGCAGCTCCATCGCGAAGAAGCGCCAGCTCCCCTGCGAGCCGACGTAGTAGATGTGCGTGAGGTTGGGATGGCTCACGCGCGCCGCCGCGCGCGCCTCCCGCGCGAAGCGATCGACGCGCTCCTGATCCGTCGCGACGCTTTCGCGCAGCACCTTCACCGCAACCTTCCGATCGAGACCCGTGTCGTGGGCGCAGTAGACCGTGCCCATCGCCCCTTCACCCATGCGCTCGAGGATCTGGTAGTGGGCCAGCATCGACCCCGGATGACTGGAGGAATCCGTAGACACAGGCCGGGCATCCTAGCGGGTCGCGAGGGTGGGAGACAACGCGCGGAATGTGACGTCAGGCAACAACGGTCGGTACCCTTGGGGCGTCATGGACGCCCAGCTCATCGCCCGTTACCGAAGCTCGGCCGGCGCCGCGGCGTACCGGCGCAAGTACGAGAAATCGTGGATCCGCCGGCTCTCGAACCGGCGAGAGCTCTCCCTCGTTCGCAGGGCGATCCAGCGCGCGCAGGCCGCCGGCCACGTGCTCGACTGCGCCTGCGGCGCGGGACGCCTGACCCCGACGCTGCTCGAACGGGCGGAACGCGTCACCTGCGTCGATCAGTCGCAGGCGATGTTGGACGAGGCGCGCGATGCTCTACGTACCTTCGTGGACGACGGCAAGGTCGACTTCGTCCAGGCGACCGTCGATGCGCTGCCGTTCGAAGACGACACGTTCGACACGTCCGTGTGCCACCGCCTCGTGCACCACATGGCGACGCCCGAGGAGCGTGCGGGCGCCTTCAGCGAGCTGGCCCGCGTGGCGAAGCGCGCCGTGGTCATGTCGTTCTCGGACGACTCGACGTGGAAGGGCCGCAGCCAACGACGGCGTGGCGTGGACCGCCGGCGCCATGCGCTGCAGCCGGAAGCGTTCTTCGCGGAGGCCGCCGCGCACGGGCTCGAGCCCGTCGGCGAGCCGCTGCGTCTCAACTCGTTCTCGTCGCTGGTCGCCATCGCCGTGATGCGGGTCGCCCCGTGAAGGAGACGTGGTGGCTGCGGGACCGCTCGAGAGACTGGCTGGAGCCGCAGTGCGCCTTCGACGTCGCCGCCTGGATGTCGCTCGCAGCGACCGGGACGGTGCTCTCCAGCGACCGGCAGTCCGCCGCCGTTCGCGTCGACGCCGAGGCGCCCCTGTTCGTGAAGTGGCGGCGTCCGCGCAAGGGGAGGCGGCTTCGCACCTGGGGGCGTCCGTCCCGCGAGCGGCGTGAGGCGGCGAACGCGCTGCGCGCGAAGTCGATCGGCATCGCGACGCCGCAGCCGCTGGCCGTCGGCGAGCGCCGGCACAACGGCGTGCTGCAGGGTTCGGTGCTCATCCGTCCGTTCGAGCCGGGCCGTCGCGACGGCCGTGAGGTCGCCAAGGAAGATCCTTCGGTGATCGACGCGATCGCGCGCGCGCTGCGCGCCTGGCACGACAGCGGCTTTCGGCACGGCGACTGCTATCCGAAGAACGTGCTGGTCGACATCGGCGGCGCCAATCCCGTCCCGATCGGATTTCCGTACGCGTCTTTCGAGCCGGCCGACGAGGTGATCGATCGCGGGCGCGCGAAGGACATCGCGCAGTTCGCGGCCGGGTGCACCGAACTTGCGCTCGACCCGTTCGCATTTCTCACGGCGTACGGCTTGCCGGCGCGTGCGCGGGCCGAGCCGATCTACAAGCAGATCATGCGCCGCAAGGCGGAGCGAAATGCGACGCGCCCTGCGCGCGAGCCCGGCGGCCCGCCGGCGCCGGCGCCGCTCACGACGGAATGTGCGACACGCGACGTGCGCATCGCGTCGTTGGCAGACCTGCCGTGACGCGCCTGACTCGCACGGCTGCGAAGCAAACCCGTAGGGGCGACCCTCGAGGTCGCCCGCGAACAAGCAGGTATGAACGCAAGCCCCAGCTCGCGGGCGGGGTCGAGCCCCGCCCCTACGAGGTTCGCCGTCGGTCAGTCGACCTTGACGATGTACCAGCGCCCGTCGATCGGCTTGCAGTGGTACGCGTGACCGCCGTACGCCGGAATCGTCGCGATCGTGACCGATCCGTCCGCGTGCGTCGTCTCGGTCGCCGTCATGAAGATCTGCAGGAGCAAGTCGTCGCAGTCCCCCACCGTGCGGTGCTTCGAACGGCGCACGAACTCCTCGATCCAGTCCTTGCGCACGCGCTCCAGTGCGGTGCCCGCCTCGTAGCTGCCCGCCTCGATCTCGTTCTCGAGCATCGACGGCCAGTGGAACGCGTCCGCGAGCAGCGCGACGTCCGGTAGGTGGTAGCCGCGCCCGAACTTCACGAAGACGTCCTGCGCGCTGCGCGGCGACTTCTCCGCGTACTCGAACCAGTCGATCGTCTTGCCGCCGGCGCCCTTGGGCGCCAACGTCACCTTGGGCATGATGCCCTCGACGGCGACGAGCGAGCGGGTGCCGCGGTCCAGGTGCACCACGTACACGCGGCCCGTCTTGGCCGAGACCCGCGCCGCCCACGTCGGCCGCGTCGTCAGTCCGCGGTCGAAGGAGGTGTCGCCGAGGACCTCTACGTGCGCGTCCACGAGGTCCGCGGGGAACGCGCCGGAGCCCGCCTTCGGCGTTCGCACGTAGAGCGGGTCGTAGCCCGGCATGACGTAGACGGCCTTCCCCTTGGGCACGGCCTGGAGAAACAAGACCACCGCGACGAGGCCGGTCGTCGTGCCGGGCCGGAACGTCGTCCAGACCGGGCCGACCTTGCCCGAGGCGAAGTGGTGCACCGTCTCGATGCGGTCGCCGGAGCGCACGTACGTGTGCGAGCGGTTACCGGACGGGGCGCGATGCATGGTCTCGCCGCGCAGCAGGGACAGATCCTGCGCCAGGAAGCCCGACCACTCGCCGAGCACGTGGGCCTCGCCGGCCGTTCGCTGCGTCGTCTCGCGCACCATCCAGGCCGGCTGCCCGTTCACGCTCGACGGCTCGGCCGAGAGCACCGCGCTGCCGATCCGATAGTCACCCAGGACGAGGTCGGCTTCGAAACGGAAGCCCTTCGTCGGCGTCGATAGCGACGCCCGCACCTTGGCCGAGCGCCGCGCGGCCATTTCGAGCGGCGTCGCGAGACCGTCCGCCTCGGCGTCCTGCAGCCCGACGTCGCCGCCGCCGACGGGGCTCACCATGAGTGGCATGCCTACGACGTCGAGTCCGAGGAACTCGCGCTTGGGGGTCGAAAGCGCCAGTCGATACGAGCGCTGCCCGCGCGTGAAGCTGACGATCCAGGCGTCGTGGACCCGCTCACCGACGCGCCACCCGGCCGTGCGATGCACGCGCAGGTCCGCTTGGACGACGTACGGGTCGCCGGCGGTGGGATCGGGGTCGAGCTCCAGGAACCGATAGGTGGCGGCGCCGGCGGGCGCGAGCCGCAAGAACAGAAGCAGTCCGGCGAGGCTGGTCTTCGCGCGCCCTTTCGTCTTGGAGAGGATCTCGTTCTCGTACTCCTGCGTGCGGTGCTGGAGCTCGAACGCGCCGTCGGCGCCGCGCTGCCAGTGGCAGATGAGGAAGCCCTTCGCGTTGCGCCGCTCGTAGGTGCCGCGGACGGCGTCGAGTCGCCGGTCGAGATAGGCCTCCGTGCGCACGCGGTCGCCGCCCTTGTCCTTGGGCGTGATCACGTCGCGCACGCGCCAGCCGGGCTCGCCGTCGACCTCGAACGGCTCGGCCGAAAGCGTGAGCTGCGAGACGACGCCGCCGGCCTGGCGAATGTCGCAACGGAACTCGAACCCGTGCTCGACGGCGGGCGCCGGAAACGCGCTCTCCGCCGCGATCGTCGCGGCGTCGTCGGCGAACGTCGCCGAAGTGGCGACGACGAGCAGCAAGGCGGCGAGGGTCGGAGTGCGCAGCATCACTTCGCCATGTACCAGAAGCCGTCGACCTCGACGACGACCCACTTCTGACCGCCGATGCCGCGCACGTTCGGGTCCACGGCGACGCGGGCGAGGTTGCCGTCGCGCGCCTCGACCTTCATGCTTCGAAGCGACCCGCGCAGGAACAGCTCGACCACCGCGGGGTCCTCTCTCTTCTGTTTGTGCCAGCTGGCCTTGAACTTCTCCAGCACCGCCTTTCGCAGGTCGTCCTCGGTCCCGGCAAAGTCCGGGTTGCCCCTCTTCACGTTGGCGAGCACCGTCGGCCAGTGAAACGTCTCCTCGAGCAGCGTCACGTCGTGCAGCCCGTTGGCGAGATAGAACCGCCCGACCGCGACCTGGGGCGACTCGGCCGGCTTGCGCAAGATGTCCTTCGGCACCGAAGACTCGGTCGTGCCCTCCGGCAGCATCTCGAACGTCGTCGCTTCGCCCTCCTCGGTCATCGACACGCCGAGGAACGCGTGCTTGTCCGTGGTGTACGCGAAGACGTTCGTCTTCTTCTCGTCCTTGACTTCCGCGAGCAGCGCCTTCACGCCCTTGAATTTGCCTACGCCGAGAATGCGCGCCGTCGTCTTCACGATGGTCGGCTTCTTCTTGGGGTCCTTGCCGATGCGGGTCGGATGGGGCTCGGCCCACTCGTAGGTCGCGCCTTTCTGCGTGATGACGGAACGCAGAAAGAGGATGCGGGACGTCATGCCGATGAGCGTCGGGCCTTTGACGGCGATCACCGCCTCGCGCAGCTCTCCGCCGGCGGGCTGAATGCGAACGTGCAGGCCGTCCCCCTGCATCTTGCACTCGATGGCGAGGTCTTCCTCGTCGTCCTTGTTGCGGCCCTTGGCATCGACAGGCACCAGGTCCCGCGTGAACGTACCGGCGACATCGAGGCGGAAGGCCTGGGCGATCTGCGCGACGTCGTGGGTTCGCCAGTACGCCACGTCGTCGCGCTTCTCGACGGTCGCGATGAAGCGGCAGCCGCCGAACGCCTGGCCGTTGATCACGATCTCGCCGGTCCAGTCGAAGCCGTTGCCGGCGGCGGGCGTCGGCATCGCCGCGCAGGCTTTCTGGAAGCGCTCGGCGGCGGACACCTCGTCCTCGGCGAGGGCCGCGGGCGCGAGCAAGAGACAGGGAACGAGGACGAAAACGAGGGTGCGAACGCTCACGGTGAAACTCTCCGGGGCCGACGCGCGAGGATAGCGCCGTCCGGCCTCCGCGCGCGGCCGCGCACACGGGCGGCCGGAGCGCATGCGTAACCCGTTGCCCGCGAGGACTTTAGGCCTCCGTGGCAGGACGCGCCATCGCGGCTACACGTTGAGAGAGCCGGAGCACGGACTGCTGAGTTCCCTAGGTGCGGGGCACTCGACCGGTAGTGTGCGCGGCGGTATCGACCGAAGACTCCCAGTAGAAAGGACGCGACGACCGGATCGCATGGGCGCCAAGAAGAAGTCATCGAAGCAGAAGCCCCCGTCCGGGAAGGCGCTCGTCATCGTCGAGTCGCCGGCCAAGGCGCGCACCATCACCAAGTTCCTCGGAGACGAGTTCGAGGTGCGCGCTTCGATCGGTCACGTCCGTGATCTGCCCAGCTCCTCCGCGGAGCTCCCGCCCTCGCTGAAGAAGCACAAGTTCGCGCGTCTGGGGGTCGATCTCGACAACGACTTCGAGCCGATCTACGTCGTGCCGGCCGCCAAGCGCGACCAGATCAAGACGCTCAAGTCGTTACTGAAGGAAGCGCCGGCGCTCTGGCTCGCGACCGATGAGGACCGCGAGGGCGAGTCCATCTCCTGGCACCTCGTCGAGGTGCTGAAGCCGAAGGTGCCCGTGCACCGGCTGGTCTTCCACGAGATCACCCGCGGCGCGATCCTGCACGCGCTCGAGGAGCCGCGCGACATCGACCAGGACCTGGTGAAGGCGCAGGAGAGCCGCCGCATTCTCGACCGGCTGTTCGGCTACGCCGTCTCGCCGGTGCTGTGGCGCAAGATCCGTCCGCGACTGTCGGCCGGGCGCGTACAGAGCGTGGCACTGCGCCTGCTCGTCGACCGCGAGATGGCGCGGATCAGATTCACCTCGACCGAGTTCTGGGATCTGACGGCGCAGTTCTCGACGGAGACCGAGAGCTTCGAGGCGCGTCTGCGCGAGCTCGCCGACCGACGTGTCGCCCGCAGCGGCGACTTCGAGTCGCTCACCGGCAAGCTCGAGAACGAAGACGTCCACATCCTGAGCAGCAAGGAAGCCGTTGCGCTGGCGAAACGGCTCGACGGCAAGCCGTCCAAGGTGCTCTCGGTCGAGGAGAAGCCGTACTCACGCAAGCCCTCGCCCCCGTTCACGACGAGCACCCTGCAGCAGGAGGCCGGCCGCAAGCTGCGGTACCCGGCCCAGCGCACCATGCGCCTCGCGCAGCAGCTGTACGAGAACGGCGCGATCACCTACATGCGTACGGACTCGACGGCGTTGTCGTCGCAAGCGCTCACGGCCGCGCGCAAGCTGATCAAGACCCGGTACGGCGAGGAGAACCTCCCTGCCGAGCCGCGCACCTACAAGACGAAGGTGAAGAACGCACAGGAGGCGCACGAAGCGATTCGTCCGGCGGGTTCTTCGTTCCAGAGCGTCGAGAAGGTCCGCAAGGACATCGGACCGGACGCCGCGAAGCTGTACGAGCTCATCTGGAAGCGCACCGTCGCGTCCCAGATGAAGAACGCCGAAGGCCGGCGCATGACGGTCGACGTCGGCGTCGAGGACGCGGTCTTCCGCGCCACGGGCCGCACCATCGACTTCCCCGGCTATCAGCTCGCCTACGTCGAGAGCGCGGACGTGCGTACGTCGGGCAAGGTGCGGCGCGATCCGACGGCCGAGAAGCACCTCCCGCACCTCGAACAGGGTCAGGCGCTGGGCATCAAGGACGTCGAGGCGCACGAGCACAACACGCAGCCGCCGGCGCGATTCACGGAGGCGAGCCTCGTCAAGGAGCTCGACACCCGCGGCATCGGCCGACCCAGCACGTGGGCGTCGATCATCGAGCTGCTCTTGAACCGCGAGTACGCGTTCAAGAAGGGCACGGCGCTCGTGCCGAGCTACACCGCGTTCGCGGTGGTGCGCATGCTCAAGCAGCACTTCGGCGACGTGCTCGACTTCGACTTCACGGCCCGCATGGAGGACGACCTCGACTCGATCTCCCGCGGCGAGCTCGACGGCAAGGAGTACCTGCGCCGCTTCTACAACGGCAACGGGCAGCCGGGGCTCGAGCAGCTCGTGCAGAAGGGCATCGACGAGGTCGACCCGCGCGAGGTCTGCGGCTTCACGCTCGGCAAGCACGGCGACACAGAGATCGAAGTGCGCGTCGGCAAGTTCGGGTTGTTCGTCACGGACGGAGAAAACAGCGGCGGCATTCCGGAGGACACGGTTCCCGACGAGCTCACGGTCGAGGCGGCGATGGAGATCATCGAGGCCGCGGCCCGCGGGCCGACCGCGCTGGGCGAAGACCCGGAGACGGGCAAGCCGGTCTACGTGAAGTCCGGACGCTTCGGACCGTACGTGCAGCTCGGCGACCGCGAAGACGGCGCGCCGAAGCCGAAGATGGTCAGCCTGCTGGCCGACATGGAGCCGGAGTCGGTCGACCTGAAGACGGCGCTGCGTCTGCTGGAGCTTCCCCGCGACCTCGGCCCGTACGCCGGCACGCCGGCCAAGGACGAAGGCGCGGACGACGCGAGCAAGAAGGACGAGGAGTCGGCGTCGGTCTTCGCCCATCTGGGCCGCTACGGTCCGTACATCAAGTGGGGCAAGGAGTCGCGCAGCATCCCTGCCGAGATCAACCTGCTCGACATCACGCTCGAGCAGGCGATCGAGCTCCTGAAGCAACCGCGCCGGCGCCGCGGGCAGGCCGCCCCGGCCAAGCCGTTGCGCGAGCTCGGCGATCATCCGGAAACGGGAGCGCCGCTGAAGATCCTCAACGGCCGCTACGGACCGTACGTGACCGACGGCGAGATCAACGCCAGCCTGCCGCGCGGCGTCGAGCCGTCCGAGCTGACGATGGACGAGGCGGTCGTGCTCCTGGTGAAACGCGCCGAGCGCATCAAGGCCGGCGGCGGACGCAAGAAGAAGAAGAAGAAGAAGAAGCGCAAGGCGGCGAAGAAGAAAAAGGCCGCCAAGAAGAAGGCCAAGAAAGCGGCGAAGAAGAAGACCGCTTCCGCCAAGAAGCCGGCCGCCGACTAGCGCCCCCCTCGGAATCTAAGATGCTGCGCGACAGGGAGTTAGCGCGTATGATCCGCGCCGGTGCGGCGCGACGCCGATGCGGACATTTCTCTGCGCTCGCGCCGCCACCGGATACCGTACGCCCCCCTATTTCGATCGGAGACGCGCATCAATGGACATCGAGGTCATTCCGCAAGAGGGATACGAACGCGTCGTGAAGTGCGAAGACAAGGAGTCGGGTCTTCGAGCGGTCATCGCGATTCACAACACGACCTTGGGCCCCGCACTCGGTGGTCTTCGCATGTGGCCGTACGCCTCCTGGGACGATGCGATCTTCGACGTCCTGCGTCTGTCGAAGGGCATGACGTACAAGTCCGCCGTCGCCGACACCGGACTGGGCGGCGGCAAGAGCGTCATCATCGGCAACCCGAAGACGGACAAGTCCGAGGCGCTCTTCAACGCAATGGGCGCGTTCGTCGACGCGCAAGAGGGCAAGTACATCACCGCGGAGGACGTCGGCACGACGGTCGAGGACATGGTGCAGGTCCGCGAGAAGACCAAGTGGGTCACGGGGCTTCCGAAGGCCATGGGATCGAGCGGTGATCCGTCGCCGTGGACCGCGCTCGGCACCTTCCTCGGCATCAAGGCGTGCCTCGAGGAGGTGTTCGGCTCCGACGACTTCAGCGGCCGAACGGTTGCGGTGCAGGGCGTCGGCCACGTCGGCAAGTACCTCTGCCAGCACCTCGCCGAAGCGGGCGCGAAGCTCATGATCGCCGACATCGGCGCCGACAAGGTGGCCGACGTCGCCGCGGAGACGGGCGCGGAGATCGTCGATCCAGGCGACATCCTCTTCGTCGAGTGCGACGTGCTGGCGCCGTGCGCGCTGGGCGCGGTCGTCAACGACGACAGCCTCCCGAAGCTCGACACGAAGATCATCGCGGGCGCCGCGAACAACATCCTCCTGCGCGAGGACCACGGTGACCGCCTCAAGGAAGCCGGGATCCTGTACGCGCCGGACTACGTCATCAACGCCGGCGGCATCATCAACGTGTCGATCGAGGTCGAGCCGACGGGCTACGACGAGGATCGCGCGCGCGCGAAGGTGGAGAACATCTACCACGCCATGAAGCGCGTCTTCGAGATCGCGAAGCGCGACGACATCAGCACGAACGAGGCCTCGAACCGGCTGGCCCAAGAGCGCTTGGACCGGGCCACCGCGACCGCGTAGCGGCCCGTCGGGAACGCGCCCGGCAATTCGGGCGCGCCTTCGCGACTACCTCCACGTAGGGCGCGCGCCGTGAACGGCGCGCGCTGCGTACGGGAGACGTCGCCATGGCTGCCACGCGCTGGGTCATCATCTGTGTCGCCGGATTCGTCCTGTCGGGCTGCGGCTCGAGCGGCGGCCCCGGAACCGCCGCAGACGGCGGTCCGCCGATCACGCAGATCGTGCAGGTCACGAACCTGAACGACGACGGCCCGGGATCGCTTCGGCAGGTCGTTGCGGACGCGCTGCCCGGCGCGCTCGTCACGTTCGACCCCGCGATCCAGGGCGGCAGCGTCTTCCTGATGTCGCAGATCGAGATCGAGAAGTCGATTCGCATCACCGGCGGTCCGGACGGCGTGCAGACCGAGCTGTTCCTCGACAACGGCGACCGCGCGTTCTTCATCGACGGCGCGCCGTTCGTGCGCCTCGAGGGGCTGTGGCTCAACGACTGCGAGGCGCCCGGCACGGGCGGCGCGATGCACGTCGGCAATTCGTCCGTCGTCCTGTCGCGCGTCCGGATCACGAACGCGATCGCGGGCCTCAGCGGAGGCGCGATTCAGGCCGCCGCCTCCGAGCTGCACCTGGATCGATGCGACGTCGCGGGGTGTAACGCCCAGCACGGCGGAGGGCTGTACCTGCTTCTGTGCGAAACCCTGATCACCAACTCCTCGCTGCGCGTCAATGCCGCGACCAACGGCCCGGGCGGCGGTGTCGTGATGCTTGGCGGGTCGTTGACCGCGCGCAGCACGACCGTGCACGGCAACACCGCGCTCGGCGGCACGCCGAACGACGACGGCGGAGGCATCGTGGCCATCGCGATGGTCTCCGGGGGCGAGCTCGGCCTTTTCGGCTGCACGATTACCGGCAACAGCGCGGCGGAGGTCGGGGGCGGGGTGATGCTCGGCACCGAGGGCGGAGAGGGCACGTTCACCGTGCGGCAGACGATCATCGCCGACAACAACTGCCCGCTACGGCCCGACTTCGCGCCGTCGATCGTCTGGGCGACCAACGCGTCCTACAACCTGATCGGCAGCTTGGACGTCGGCGCGATCGTGGACGGCGTGAACGGCAACATGGTCGGGGACTCGGGCGCGCCGCTCGGTCCGCTGCTCGGCCCGCTGCAGCAGGTCGGCGACACCTACTCGCGCTCTCCCCTGCTCGGCAGCCCCGCCAACAACGCCGTGCCGCACGCCCAGTGCCTGGACGAGAACGGACTGCCGCTCTTCCTGGACCAACGGTCGGTGAGCCGCTTCGGCGACGGCAACGCCGACGTCGGTGCGGTCGAGTTCTCGCCGTAGCCGCGGGCAAGGCCTAGCGGTCCGGACGCTCCGGGTCGGCCTGGAGAACCTCTTCGCCGGTCGCCTCGGAGACGATGTGCGCCACGCGCCGCGCTTCGAGCAACAGCACGATCCAGATGAACGCGTTCCAGAACAGGACCACGCACTGAAAGAAGATCGGGCTGTGGGCGCCGCCGCGCCAGATCACGATGATGACGGCGATCAAGCCGAGCCGGCGCCTCCAGACCATCGCCGCAGCGCGCAGGCCCAAGCAGCCGATGCTCGTCAAGACGACGAGCGCGCCGAAGACCGCCAAGAGCGCGAGCAGCATCGGATGGACGCCTTGCGATTGCTCGTCCCACCAGTACGCGGTGAACCACAGCGCGAGCACGACGTCGACGCACATCACCACGCGCAGCAGCACGCTCGATGCGACCGGCTCGGCTTCGGTGTACGTCGTGACCTTCATCAGATCGACTGCCCCTCGTCGGGTACGAGCTCGACCGGGCACTCCGGCAAGCTGTCCAACAGCACACGGCCGTAGGACTTGCGCACGATACGCGGGTCGAGAATCGTGACGACACCCGAGTCGTCCGAGCGACGGATCAACCGGCCGAACCCCTGCTTGAGGCGCAGCGCCGCTTGGGGCACCGCGAGGTCGCGAAACGGATCGCCCCCGGCCGACGAGACGTGATCGCTGCGCGCGCGTTGCAGCGGATGCGTCGGCACCTCGAACGGCAGCCGGGCGATGACGACGTGGCGCAGCGCGTCGCCGGGCACGTCCACGCCCTGCCAGAACGACGACACGCCGAAGAGCACGCAACCGCCCTCGCGGAAGCGGTCGAGCAGCGCACTGCGCTCGAGGTCCTCGCCCTGCACGAGCACCGTGAGGTCGGCGGCCTCGAGCCGGTCGCGCAGCGCCTCGACCGTGCGGCGCATGGCGCCGTACGCGGTGAACAGCACGAACGCGCCGCCGTCGGTGCGCCGGACCGCATCGAACACCGCGTCGCACAGCGCGTCCTCGTAGCCGCGCGCGTTCGCGCCCGGGTCGGGTAGGTCGGTGCGCAGGACCAGCCGCGCCTGGCGGCGATACTCGAACGGGCTGCCGACGGACAGCATCTCCGGCGCATCGAGACCGAGGCGCCGGCGCATGAAGTCGAACGAAGCCGGCTTTCCCGTCGTCAGCGTGGCGCTGGTGAGAATCACCGACGCGTGCTTGCTCCACAGCACCTCGTCGAGGGCGGGCCCGACGTCGATCGGCGACCGTACGAGCGTCATCGCCTGCGTGCCGCGCGCGCCGGGACGGACCTCGGCCCATCGAACGAACCCTTCTTCGCTCGCCTGGACCACCGTCTCCAGCGCGCCCGCGGCTTCGCCGAGTCCGCGCGCGCGCGCGCCGAGCTCCATGGACTGCTCCATGTCGTTCACCCCGCGGCTCCACTCGGCGACGGCGCCCGCGAGCTCGTTGAGCTGGACGGCGAACGACGCGGGCAGCGTGAAGTCCGCGGGCAGCTCCACGGTGCCGCGGCTACGCTCCTCGGGCAGCTGCGCCGCCGCGTCGGCGAAGTACGCCCGCGCCGCCTTGCGCGTGCGCGTCACCGCGGCGCGCAGGCGTTCCCCGGCGTCACCGTGGAGGAGACCGGTCCTGCGCGTCGGGTTCCAGAGCCGGCCGAGCTGATGCAGCATGCCGAGCGACGACACGCGCAGTCCGAGGTGCTCGGCGGCCGTGTCCTCGAAGTCGTGCGCTTCGTCCACGACCACGACGTCGATGTCCGGCAGGAACGATGCGCCCGAACGCCGAAGCGCCAGGTCCGCGAGCAGCACGTGGTGATTCAGCACCAGCAGGTTGACGGTGTGCGCGCGCCGCCGCGAACGCTGATAGTGGCAGCCCGCATAGAACGCGCATGCGCGGCCGAGGCAGTTGCCCTGCTCGGCGCGCACCGACTCCCACACCGACGGAAGCGGACGGAACGGCAGATCCTGGCGCGCGCCCTCCTTCGTCACCGCGGACCAGCGGAGGATGGACGCGAGCTGCTCGCGCGCTTCGTCCCCGTCGAAGAGCGAGCCGGTCTCCGCGAGCGCGCGATGCAGCCGGCGCGTGCACAGATAGTTGCCGCGCCCCTTGACCAGCGCGAAGGACACGTCGAACGGCAAGGACGCCGCGAGGCGCGGCAGGTCCTTTTGAACGAGCTGCTCCTGCAGCGCGATCGTGCTGGTGGCGACCGCGACCTTGCCGCCCGTTCGCGCCGCCCAGCTCAACGCGGGAACGAGATACGCGAAGGACTTGCCCACCCCGGTTCCGCCCTCGATCAACGCATGACGCCCCGATGACAGAGCCGCTTGGACCGCGCGCGCCATCTGAAGCTGCTGCGGGCGTTCCTCGAACTCGCCGCCGCCGTCCGAGAAGGCACGCGCGATGGGCCCTTTGGGCGCGAGGAGATGATCGACGTCGTCAGGCGAACCGGAACTCGACACGTGCGCCGCACCCCCGCGACCCGCCCGGATGCTTGTCGCACCCGGAAGGAAGGCGCTATCCTACGCTCCGTTCGCTCGGGAGGGACCGCGCTTCAATGAGGTATCCGATCTGCCTTGCCGCGCTCATCGCGCTGGCCGTGACCGGCTGCGCCACACAACCTGGCGGCCCCTGCGGGCCCTGCGGGCCGACGACGTGCGACGAGATCGCCTCGCGGCTGGACCGCGGCGACTGGATGGTCAGCGACGATACCAAGATCTGGAAGGTGAAGATCGCGCAGTCGTTGGTGCTGGCGCCGCCGCGCCACGCCGGCTACGTCGTCGAGAAGGAGTACCGCCAGATGCGCGGCGGTCCCCGGTTCCGGATGTACACGGTGACCAGCCTCAACCGCAACGAGCAGCTCGGCCACATCGACTCGATGGGCCGCGCGGTCCGCTACGAGCCGCAGCGCAACTTCGGCTTCAAGGAGGTCGACGTCGGCACCGGTACGCTGGAGAACAACGTCGGCGCGATCTTCGACACCGTCGAGATGGTGACGCTCGAGCCCACGTCGGAGCGGCAGATCGCCTTCGAAAACCTCGACCGCAACGGCGACGGCCTGCTGCAGATGGAGGAAGCCAAGCGCTTCGGCGGATCCATCTCGCGTGCCGACGCCAACCGCGACGGGGTCGTCGACTTCGACGAGTTCAACGCCATCGAGTCGCTCTAGGCGCCGCTCCATCGAGTCGTTCTAGACGCCGTGGTCATCGACTGCCTCTCAGGCCTGCCTCTACGGCGGCTCGATGACGCCTTCCTCGGCGGGCTCGGTTTCTTCGGCCGCGACGGCATCGGGCAATTCCAGCGCGAGCGGCTTCGCGTCGGCCCACAAGAGCTCGAGGTCGTAGTGCTCGCGCGTCTCGTCGTCGAAGATGTGCACGACGAAGTCCACGTAGTCGAGGCAGATCCACGTCCCGCCGTCGTGGCCGGAGCGCGACAGGGGCAGCATGTCTTCGCGTTTCATGCACGTGATCACGTGCTCGGAGATCGCGCGGTTCTGCCGCGGCCCGCGGCCGGTCACGACCAACAGGAAGTCCATGTAGTCCACGAGACCGCGCACGTCGAGCGCGACGACGTTCTCACCTCGCTTCTCGGCGCACAGGGCGGCGACCTTCCGCACAAGTGCTTCGACGGACTTGGACTCGTTCTCGGACATCGGTTCGGTTTCCGTTCTCGGACCCCGGAGGGTAGTGGAACGGTGGGCTAGGGTGCAGGAATGAGCCGCCGATCGACGATCCAGCGCAGGAGCGGCAGCACCTCGGGATCGCCGCCGTCCGCGTAGCGGTCCACGATCTCGCGCTGTGCGGACGCCTCCGTCTCGGTGGGGATCAACGCACGGACGGCCTCCAAACCCGCCTTCAGCACGGCGGCGCGCTCACCCAGCTGAGCGCCGCGCCTTTCCAACAGGGCGTCCCCGATGCGCAGCGCCTCGTCGCGAACGGCGTCCTTTTCGTACGCCAGGGCCTTCGCCGCGACCTTCGTCGCCAGCCGCGACGCCATGTCGAGGTTCACGTCGCGGCGCTCCGTGCCGCCCAGCCCCGCGAAGACCGCTTCGGCCAGGCTGCGGAGCAGCAGCGTTTCCAGGATGCCGAGGGCGTTGCTGCTACCGACGAACCGCTCGTACTGCCGGACGACCTCCCACGCGCGTCGATGATCGGACGCGCCGAGGGCCTCGCGCACCGCGGCCACGGTCTGCAGGCCCGCTTCGAGGAAGCGATCGCGACGTATGCCGATGTTGTGGCCGCGCACCTCGACCACGTGCAGCATCTTGCCCAGCGTCGAGCGCCTGCGATCGAGCAGGTCGTACCCCGCGGCGACGGCGGCCTGGAAGAGCTCGGCCTGCTGCTCGCCGATCGCCTCGGCCGCGAACGCGGGTGCGATCTCGGAGAGATCGCGCAGATGCAGGCGCCAGCGCGTGGGAATGTTGTCCGTGAGTCGCGCGGCCTTGCGCAGATGCGACAACACGAGGAAGCGCGGTCGTTCGATCTCCTGCGCCAACGGTTGCGCGAGATCGGGGTGCGACACCGGCGTGATCCAGACGAGCTGGAACGCGCGGTAGTGCAGGAGGGCGGACTCGGGATTCAGCACCAGCGCCTTGGCGAGCAGCGAGCGCGCTTTGCGCCACCAGTGCATGCGGCCCTCGAGCGTGGCCTCGCGCCGAAGCAGGTCGTCCACGTAGATGTCGATCAGATGCACGGCCGCCGCGTCGTTCTTTGGATCGAGCTCGATGATCGTCTCGTACAACGCCGCGGCCTCTTCGGGACGGCCGTCCTTCTTCAGCGCGTCCGCCCGCAGGAACAGGACGTCGATCAACACGACGCGCATGCCGCCCATCGAGCGGCCGACGGCGGTCGTCGTCGTACCGCCGGTCTTCGACGACATCGGCGCCGAGAAGGCCGCCAACAGCAGACATGCGCAGCCGGCGAGGGCGAACCGCCACCTCATGCCGACGTCCCCCGCCACCGCGCGGGCAACGCCACGCACGCGAGCACCGTTCCGACGGCCGCGTAGCCGAGTACGCCCGGCAACGCCCGCCACGCGTCCGCGGGCATCCAGCGTCCCGCCGCGTATGCGCCGACGAGCCGCAACAGGCCGATGTCGGGCGTCATGAGCGCCGCGGTCTGCAAGACGACCGACGCCCAGGTCGCGTCCGCGAGCGCCTCGGCCAGCTCCAACATGGGTGCCTTGACCGCGCCGAAGAAGAGCACGCTGAAGCCCGCCGCGCCCGCGACCGCTCCCGACGCGAAGCGCGAGACGAACACCGCGACGGGGACGGCGGCGGCGCCCATGAGTCCCGTCCACAGTCCGAACCAGAAGAGCCCGAGCGGCAGCGGACGCGCCGGTCCGAGCACCTCGCTGCTCCTCACGAACAGCCCGCAGTCGGTGGAGTGGTTGCGCAGCTCGATCGAGCGCGCACGCGCCGGCACGTCGAGGCGCATGGTCTGCCACACCGACACCGTCACGGCGCCGCTCGATCCGTCGTCGCCGCGCCAATCGAGGTCGACGCGATCGACGAGCAGCGCCGGATCCCGCGGCCGGGGGCGTACGGACAGCGCCAGCGTGCGCCCCGCCCCGTCGCCGGGCACGGCGAACGCGCGCGGTGCCCCGGGCCCCGTCTCGTCGTCTGCACGCGCGATCCGCGCGCCTTGCGCCAGGTCGACCGCGGTCACGTCGCGCACCGTGAAGTCGGACGCCCAGAGCGACGTGACGACGCTGGCGACGGCGCCGCCGACGATCGCCACGCCCAGGCAGAGGACCCACCCGGCGACCACGCACGACAAGCGGTGCTTCCAGGCCGGGGGCGCGAGGCACTCGAGCCACTCGTCGGCCTTGGTGCGCCGGTCTTCCGGCAGGACGTTGCCGGCGCCGGCCGACACGGAGAACACGAAGAAGACGAGCGCGAGCAGCGCGCTCACGGCGATCGTCCCCGCGGCGGACGACGCGTCGGGCACGAGGATCACGCCGGCGTGCGCCGCCACGATGAACACCAACGCGAGCACCCACGCGAGGCGCGACCGGAGCGCGACGCGCAGGTGGCGTCCGGTCAGGACGAACAGGTCACGCACGGGCGGACTTCCGAATCAGACCGGCCAGCGAAGGACCGTCGTCGTCCGCGAGCAGCGCCTGCGTCTTGCCTTCGAACGCGAGCTTGCCGTGCGAGAGGACCAGCGCGCGGTCGCACGCGCCTTCCGCCGTGACGCGGTCGTGCGTCGAGATGAGCGTCGCGCCGCCCTCGTCGCGGTGCCGTGCGAGCAGGTCGAGGATCTCCTCCGTACCGGGCGGATCGAGACCCGCCGTCGGTTCGTCGAGCACCAGCAACGCGGGCCGGTGCACCCACGCCGCGGCGATCGCCAGGCGTCGTGTCATGCCGCGCGAGTAGTTGCCTACACGCTGCTTCCACGCGCGCTCCGCGAGCCCGACGGCGATCAACGCGTCCTGGACGCGTCGCTTGCGCTCGCTGCGCGGAACGCCCTGCAATCGCGCGAAGAAATCGACGGTCTCGCGACCGGACAGGCGGCCGAACCGGCGCGCCTCCTCGGGAACGAATCCCGTGCGCGCGCGCGCGGCGCGCCGGCCCGCGGCGCCGCCGAGGACCGCCACGTCGCCGCGCGTCGGCTCGAGGATGCCGAGCACGATGCGCATCGTCGTGCTCTTGCCGCTGCCGTTGGCGCCCAGCAGGCCGAGGCACTCGCCGCGCCGAAGCTCGAAGCTGACATCACGCAGCGCGTTCACCGCCGCGTCGCCGCGCCCGAAGGTCATGTGCAGGCCGGTGGCGCGCACCACCACGCCGTTGGTGTCGGAGGATCCGGTCACGGCGCGCCGATTCTACGTGCAGCGGGAGAAACCGGCGGACCGCGTGCGGCGAGGAACAGGAGGATGCCCCCGCCCGCCGCCGAATGCCCGGTGAGCCGTGCGCGACGCAGCGCCGTGCGGCGGCTGCGCGACGGCCTTCTCGTCCTGGGGCTCGCTGCGCACCTCGCCGGCGGACTCGCCGGCGCATGCGCGCGCCGTACGCCGACGACGCCGAAGCCGGTGCTCGTCGATCTCTCGCAGTCGGACGTCGCGACGCTGCGGTTGTTGCCCGGCGTCGGCATCCGGCGCGCCTACGCGATCGTGGACGACCGACTCGCGAACGGCCCGCTGCGGTCCTTCGATGAGCTCGAGCGCATTCCCGGCTTCGGGCCGCGCACCGTCGCCCGGCTGCGCGCATGCCGGGCGCTGCGGATCACGTTCGGGGCCGCCGACGTTCCCCAAGGCTCCGCCGGTAGGATGCCGCCATGAACGACGCGTCAGACGACGACTTCGACCCGGTCGGCTTCGACTTCGCCCCGTTTCTTCCGTTGCTCGAGCAGGCGCTGGCGGAGGACCGGGCCCGAGACGACGTGACGGTCGCCGCGCTGATCGAACCGTCCGCGCAAGCGACGGCCGACATCGTCGCCAAGGCGTCCGGGGTCGTTTGCGGCCTGCCGTTGGTCGAGCCGACGTTCCTCCTGCTCGACCCCGGGATCACCGTCGAAGGCGAATACGAAGACGGGGATCAGGTCGGCGCGGGCGCGACGCTGATGACGCTTCACGGCGCCGCCGCGGCGCTGCTCGCGGGCGAGCGCACGGCGCTCAACGTCATTCGGCACCTCAGCGGGGTGGCCACGCTCACCGCGAGGTTCGTCGAGGGCACGATGGCGACCGGAACCGGCATCTACGACACACGCAAGACGACACCGGGCTGGCGCGCGTTGGAGAAGTACGCCGTTCGCTGCGGCGGCGGACGCAACCACCGCATGGACCTCGCCGACGCGGCGATGATCAAGGAGAACCACCTTCGCGCGGCGTACGGAACGACCGGTCCGGAGGCCATCGGCCGCGCCGTGGCCGCGTGCAAGGCGGCGTTGCCGGACGGAACGCAGCTCTACGTGGAGGTCGAGTCCCAGGCGGAGCTCGAAGCGGCGGTGGAAGCCGGCGCGACGATCCTGATGCTCGACGAGTTCGACCTGTCCGACATCCGCAGGGCCGTGCGCTACATCCGCCAACGCCCGTCACCGCGCCCCGAGCTCGAGGTCACCGGCGGCGTGTCCGTCGAGGCCGTGGAGGCCTACGCCTCGTCGGGCGTCGCGCGGATCTCGGTCGGCGCCTTGACGCACAGCGCACCGGCGCTCGACCTGTCGATGAAGATCCGGCCGGCGTAGCGGCGCTTAGCCGGGTGACCCCCGTCCGGTCAGCACGAACGACGCCCAGTGGTACGGATGCGGGTTGACGGAGCGGATCTCGAGCGCCGCCTTGCGCATGGCCGCGGCGGCCGAGCCCGTCTCGGTGTACCAGCGGTAGAAACGCTCCATGTAGTCCGCGGTGCGGTCGCCGGAGACCTCCCACAACGTGGTCAGCAGGCTGGAGGCGCCCGCGAACAGGAAGCCGCGCGCGAGTCCGAACAAGTCGCCGCCGTCGGTGACGGCCGCGCGCCCGGTGGCGCTCCCGGAGAGGACGAGCAGCTCGGGGCGCAGCTTCATGGAGTAGATCTGCGGCACCGTGAGCCAACCGTCCGAGAGTAGGACGCGCGACTCCATCGGGTCGTCGTGGCGATACTCCGAGTGCGCGCTGATGTGGATCGTTCGGGCTCGCTCGCCGCGCTCGCGCAACGCCGCGCGCGACGCCGCCTCGTCCAGCAGCGAGCTCGAGTTCGGCAGCAGGGACACGAGCGAGCTGACCTCGCGGTTGACGTACGGCCGCCCTGCGTCGGAAACCCCCAGGAACAGGTTGTCCTGTCCGTCGCTGGTGCGCGCGTCGAGACAGTGCAGGTAGATGGCCGCGCTGGGCGCCGTCACGACCTCGTACTCCTCGATCAGCGGACTGCCCGCGCACGTCAGCGCGGCGAACGGAACGCCGTGCAGCTCGCCGTGGGGGACGATCACGATCCGTTCGCAGTCGAGGCTGTCGCGATCCGAGCCGAGCAGGATGTCGTTGAGCTCGTCGAGCACCGCCAACGCGGAACGCAACGGCCGCCCGCCGCTCTTGCGGTGCTCCTCGACGTTCGGTCGGTCGAGCTGGTACTGCATCCGGCTCAGCACGCGGCGCAAAGCGCTGCGTGGCAGGCCGCGCCTACGAAGCTTCAGCTTCCCGTCTTGCAGGACGTACGTCAGCAGCTCGTCGCCGCTGAGGAAGTACTCGACCAGCGTCGTGTCCGACGGCAGCCGCTTGGCCACCTCGTGCAGCCGGGGCGGCGTCGCGCCGCGGCTGCGCGCGGGACGCGGCCGCTCGAGCGCGAGATTCGCGAGCCGGCGCGGCATGCCCGCCCCGCTCTCGGAGGCGGGCTTCACGTTGGCCTTGTCCTTGAGCTGCGGCAGTCGAACGGTGCGGATCTGGGACAGCCCGTCGTCGTCGCCGCGCTCGGGCGCCGCGACCGACGCGCGGCCACGAAGCATGTCGAGCAAGGCGCGGGCGCGGGCCTGCTCGGTGAGCTCGAACGCGCGGCGCGGCGCAGCCTGACCACCGTGCTTCAGCACCAGACGCACGGCGTCCTCGAACAACCGGGCGCGGCCGTTGAGAAACGCGGCCATGTACTCGTCCGGCGGGATCGCGAGCCGGTGCCGTTCGAGGATCTTGGTGGCCCGCAGAACGTTGCGCACCGCGCGGCCGGTCTCACCGATCGCCTCTTCGGCCAGCGCGAGGTGGTGATGCGCTTCGCAGCGAAGCCAGGGACTCTGGCGAATCGGCGTGTCGTCGATGACGCGCTGGAGGCGGCGGTGGCCGTTCTCGACCTCGCCCATCTCGATCTCGATGCGGGCCAGCAGCACCTCGGCGTGTCCGGCGCGTTCGTGCAACCCCTGATGGCGCAGCATCTGGGCGGCCCGCGCGGCGCGCGTCGCCGCGGCGCCCATCAACCCCATATCGCGATCGGACTCGGCCAGGCGGTGAAGCGACATCGCCTCCCACGTGCGGCAGCCGCTGGCCTGGAAGGTGCGGCGCGCCTGCTCCAGCCTGTGCATGGCCTCGCTGGTGCGGCCGAGCGCGCGGGCCGCGACCGCGGACAAGAAGCTCGCCTTCGCCCGCTCGTCCTCGAGGCCGAGGCGCTTGAACGTCGTTTCCGCACGGGTCGCAAGCGAGACCGTCTGCGTCGGAAGATTCAGGACGAGGTTGACCTCGGCTTCCGCCAGGTCGCACTCGGCGATGTGCCGGTCGTCCCCGATCTCCCGGAATCGCGAGCGCAGGCCGCGGAAGCCGTGCAGCGCGTGGTGGTAGTTCCCGCGGAAGACCTCGAGGCACGACATGTTGAACCGCGCTTGAAGCTCGAGCGCGACCTGTCCGTCGGCGTTGAGCTGGCGGATGGTGCGCCGATAGGTCGATGCCGCCTGGTCGTAGCGGCCCATGGTGCTGAGCACCGTCGCGCGGTTGATGTCGATCGACGCGATGGTCGTGTTCTTCGATCCCGACTGGAGCATGCCGCGCCGGCCACGGTTCATCAGTCCGAGCGCGCCCTCGAGATCGCCGTTGTCCGCCAGGATCGTGGCCTCGCCCAGGTCGAGCATCGCGAGCTGTCGCAACGCACCGTCCTTGGGCAGCCGTGTGCGCGCATCCGCGATCGCCTGCAGCGCTTCACTTCGTCGCCCCAGCAGTGCGAGGGTCTGCGCGAGCTCGAGGACGACCGACGCCTCCTGATGGTGCGAGATGACGGGACTGAGCTTGCGCAACATGCGCAGTGCGTTGCGCGGCTTGCCGCGGACGATCTCGATCTGCGCGAGCGTGCGGCTGGCGTGTAGCGTCAGCGCCGAGAGGTTCTTGGCGCGCCCGACCGCCAGCACGGACCGCGAGATCCGCTCGGCGCCCACCGGCTCCGTGCTGCGCAGTCGGACGGCCTCGTCCACGAGCCCGTTGAGGGTCTCGGTGTCCGGATCGGCTTCGCGCAGGAGGCGACGCCGTTCGTGCGGCGGTCGATCACTCGCCAGCACGTCGGAGAGGTGGTCAATGGGGTGCACGTCGATCATGCACGCGAAACGGGACTGCACACGCCCCCCCTGGGCGCAACGACCACGCTCACGTGCTGGAAATTCCTGGTACTCATGCGCGGGCCAGCCAAAACCCGCGGGATACAAGCTAACCGCGGCGGCTCCACCGACGCGCCCGGTTTTTCGGCGTCACGGGCCCTTCGACGCCCCATTCGGCGGGCCTGGGAGCGTCAGCCCGGGCATCCGTCCCGTTATGCGACACTTCGCCGGTGGCGGGAACGCCCCTACCCTGTGGAACTCGCACGCGACAGGCGCGGGCGAGCGGAGCGCCGACGTCCGGTGAGCGAGTCCCTGCCCTTCACCAAGATGCACGGCTGCGGCAACGACTACGTCGTCGTCGACGCCAAGACGCACCTGGTCGCCGACCCGACCGGCCTGGCGCGGCGAACGACGGACCGCCGCCGCGGCGTCGGCGCCGACGGCCTCATCCTCGTCATGCCGAGTGACGACGCGGACTTCCGGATGCGGATGTTCAACGTCGACGGCTCGGAGGCCGAGATGTGCGGGAACGGCCTGCGCTGCGCGGCCCGATTCGTCCACGAGCGGGGCTGGATCGGCGATCGGACGCATTTCACGGCCGAGACGGGCGCCGGCGTCCTGGGCGTCGAGATGCACGCCACGGCGCCGGACGGAACGCGCGACGTCACGATCGACATGGGCGCGCCGGGCCTGGAGCGCAGCTCGCTGCCGATGCAGGGCGAGGGACGCGCGGTCGAGGAGGCGCTCGCCCTGGACGGCGAGACGCTGCGGATCACGGCGGTCTCGATGGGCAACCCGCACGCCGTCACCTTCGTCGACGCCGTCGCGTCGGCCCCGGTGACGACGCTCGGCCCGGCGCTGGAGACCCATGCCGCCTTTCCTGAGCGGGTAAACGTCGAGTTCGTCCAGGTGCTGGGGCGGAACCGGATTCGCCAGCGGACATGGGAGCGCGGCTGCGGCGAGACCGAGGCGTGCGGCACCGGCGCCTGCGCCGCCGTGGTCGCGGGCGCGCTGACCGGGCGCACGGACCGCGAGGTCGCCGTGGAGCTGAACGGCGGCACGCTGCAGGTGCGATGGGCCGACGACGGGCAGGTGTATCTGCGCGGGCCGACCGTCGACGTGTTCGAAGGCCGGTGGCCGGGAGAAGCTTGAAAATGGCGGTTTGTGAGGAGTGCGGGAGCCGCCGGCTCGAGCCGACGCTCGTGAGCGGCATCGAATTCGAGCAGTGCGGTCTGTGCGGCCACCTGCACGGCGACCCGGCGGCGGTGGAACACATGGAGGAGATCGAGGAGGCCCGCGAGCGCGGGTTCAACGTCCTCGTCTACCCCCTGGTGCGGGCGCTCGAGCTCGTGCCGACGTTCCGGGTCGCGTCCGCGTCCGCCGGTCGGGAGAGCACGAAGGAGTTCCCCTTCGTCTTCCTCCGCCTGGAGGCGGGAGGGCTGGAGGACCTGGAGCGGCTGCTCACCTCGCTGGAGATGGCCAATCGCGACACCCAACGCAGGTGGGTCGTGGAGACCGCGCTGCAGCGCGGCCTCCTCTTCATCCTGCGCCCCCGGTTCTGGAAACCGGTGCACGAGATCAACCTGCAGGACATTCGCGAGAGCCGAGCGGACCTCGGCATCCTCGCCGAGACGATTCGGCGGGACGTGAATCTGTCGTGGTGGCGCGGCTAGTGGGCTGGAGGCGAGGGGCGCCCCCTCGCCTCGCCTCGGTGACGCTCAGTCCGAGCGGCGAGCGTGGCTCAGCCCGGCGACGTCGGACGGGAGGTCCGTGTCATTCGTGAGTCCGGCGGCCGCCAGCATCGACAGGCCGGCAGATCCGGCGACGTAGCAGCCGTCCGTGCGGACCGCCGTCACGCCGGCCAGGTCGGAGAGGACGGCATCGAGGCGGTCGTAGCTCGCCTTCCCGCCGACGGCATTCTCGAGATCCGGGCCCTTCGAGGCCTCGACGATTCGAATCTCGGCGCCGTTCCCGGGCCGGATGCTCGCGACGATCATGTCGTCGAAGATCGGCACCCAGGTCGGGTCGGCCGACGCAACCGGGGCGTGGGTGGACAGACAGGGCGCGCAAACGAACGCCAACAGTGAAAACACGAGCAATAGGCGACGAACTTGGCTGGTTCGCATGATGGGGAATCTCCTCCGTGCTGAGAACGAACCTCTGGGGTCCACAGGAGGTAGCGACGCGGGCCCGCCACCGATCGCGGTCCCCTCACTTTTCGATGTCGGACGCCTCGAGGCGGGCGGCGGGGCGCTATCGCCCCTCTGCCGACGCGCGGCCGAGGTACTCGAGGAAGGGCTCCCACGCGTCGCGTACGCCGACGACGGCGAGATGCGCGATCCGTCCGCCGCCGTCGACGGCGCGCAAGCGCGTGTCGAGATGTGTGGTGCGTCCGTCCGGCCAGCTGAGGACGAGGTCGAGCTCCTGCGTGGGCGGCACCGTCTTCATGACGAGGGAGGCTTCGTCCCCCCGTAGCAGCACGGGCAGCGCTTCGAGGCGGCGGCTTCCGCTGTGCACGGTGACGCGGGGAGACGGAACGGCGGATTTGACCATAGGGGGGGGTTGGCCTGCAGTGTCCCTACGGCCTCACTTCCTTCGCCCGGTGTCGCTATCGGCGTTTCGGGGGGTCCGACTTGACCCCGCTCGCGGCCGGGCCGGAGGTAGGATTCCGGCCCCCCCTGGAGTTCCTCGATGAGCCGCCACGACGGGCGCGAGCCCGGGCAGATCCGCCCGGTCGAGATCACGCGCCGCTTCACCCGCTCCGCCCCGGGATCCGTGCTCTATCGCTGCGGGGACACCCACGTCTTCTGTACCGCATCGATCGAGGAACGGGTCCCCAAGTGGATGATGGGGCGCGGCAAGGGTTGGGTCACGGCCGAGTACGCGATGCTGCCCGGCTCGACGGGCGACCGCAAGCCGCGATCCCGCTCGACGGGGCGGATCGACGGTCGCACGCAGGAGATCCAGCGCCTGATCGGGCGCGTCCTGCGCGGCGTCACGGACATGCGGGCGCTCGGCGAGCGCACGGTCTGGCTCGACTGCGACGTGCTGCAGGCCGACGGCGGAACGCGCACCGCGAGCATCAACGCCGCCTACGTCGCGCTGTGCGACGCGTTGCGGACCTACATGTTCAAGAAGCCGCTCGACAAGTGGCCGATCATCGACCCGGTGGGCGCGATCTCCGTCGGCATCGTCAAGGGCGTTCCGCTCGCCGATCTCGACTACGTCGAGGACAGCGGCGCCGACGTGGACATGAACGTCGTGATGACCGCATCCGGACGGTTCCTCGAGATTCAGGGCACGGGGGAGAGCCGCCCGTTCGATGCCGACGAGCTGACGAAGCTGCTCGACCTCGCGCGCTCGGGCATTCAGCAGACGCTCGACATTTCGAAGGCCGCGATGGCGGCGCCGCTCGCGTAGCCGATGTCGCTCCGTCCGCTCTACCTCGCTACGAACAACCCGCACAAGGTCCGCGAGATCCGCCAGATCCTCGCGCCGCTCGACGTCGAGGTGCGGGTGGCCGAGGACCTTCCGCACGTGGAAGAGACCGGTTCGACGTTTCGCGCCAACGCGTTGCTGAAGGCCGCGGCCATCGCGGCCCACCTGAACGCGCCGGCGCTGGCGGACGACTCGGGACTCGTCGTCGACGCGCTCGACGGCGAGCCGGGCGTGCGCTCGGCGCGGTACGCGGGTGAGGACGGCGACGACGCGGCGAACAACGCCCTGTTGATCGAACGGCTCGAAGCGCTGGGCGTCACGGACCCGGCGGCACGTTTCGTGTGCTACGTGATCGTCGCCGCGCCGGACGGGTCGGTGCTCGCCGAAGCCGAGGGAACGGTCGAGGGTGTCATTCGCTGGCCGGCCAAGGGGGACGGTGGATTCGGCTACGACCCGCTGTTCTTCCATCCGCCGAGCGGCGTGCGCCTCTCCGAGCTCGGCGCCGACGCCAAGAACGCCTTGAGCCACCGCGGCAATGCGCTGCGCGCGCTCGTGGAGCGCCTCCGGTAGTCCCAAGGGGACCGCGAGATCGCCCCTACAATCCCGCCCGATGACCGCGGGCCCCATCTCCCACATCCGCAATTTCGCCATCGTCGCTCACATCGACCATGGGAAGTCCACGCTCGCGGACCGTTTCCTGGAGATCACGGGCCTGGTCGAGCGGGGCGTCAAGTCCGCGCAGGTGCTCGACGACCTCGACCTCGAGCGCGAGCGCGGCATCACGATCAAGGCGCGCGCGGTGCGCATGCCCTACACGAAGGACGGCAAGGAATACGTCCTCAATCTCATCGATACGCCCGGGCACGTCGACTTCACGTACGAGGTCAGTCGCTCACTCGCGGCGTGCGAAGGGGCGATCCTGCTGGTCGACTCGACGCAGGGCGTCGAGGCCCAGACCGTGGCGAACACCTACCTCGCCATCGAGGCCGACCTCGAGCTGATTCCCGTCCTCAACAAGACCGACATGTCCACGTCGCGGCCGGAGCGCGTCGCCGAGGAGATGGAGGCCGTACTCGGCATCTCGGGCGAAGAGGCGCTGCACTGCTCGGCGAAGACGGGCGACGGGGCCCGCGAGGTGCTCGACCGCATCATCGACGTGATTCCGCCGCCGCACGGCGACCCCGACGGACCGCTCAAAGCACTGCTGTTCGACGCGGTGTTCGACGAGTTCCGCGGCGTCGTGATCTACCTGCGGTTGATCGACGGCGTGCTGAAGAAGCGTGACAAGATCCGGCTGCTCGGCGCCGGCGCGGAGTACGAGGTCACCGAGCTCGGCGTTCTCGCGCCGGACCGCGTCAAGGTGGATCAGCTCTCCGCGGGCGAGTCGGGCTACGTCGTCGCGGCGATCAAGTCACTCGCCGACGTGACGATCGGCGACACGGTGACCCACGCGCCGGCACCGCCGGACATCGAGCCGCTGCCCGGCTACAAGCAGCCGCAGCCGATGGTGTATTGCGGCCTGTACCCGACCTACCCGAAGGACTTCGAGGCGCTGCGCAAGGCGCTGCAGACGCTGGCGCTCAACGACGCGTCGATCAGCTTCCATCCGGAGACGTCGGAGGCGCTCGGCTTCGGGTTCCGCTGCGGCTTCCTCGGTCTGCTGCACATGGAGATCGTGCAGGAGCGGCTCGAACGCGAGAGCGACATCGACCTCGTGCAGACCGCGCCCAACGTGACCTTCGAGGTCGTGCGCACGGACGGCGAGATCATCCGCGTCGAGAAACCGTCCGACGTGCCGGACGCGAACTACATCGAGGAGTTCCGCGAGCCGATCGCGCGCTGCAGCCTCATCCTGCCGACCGAGTCCATCGGCCCGATGATGAAGCTGTGCACGGAGCGGCGCGGCATCTACGTCGAGACGCAGTACCTCTCCCCCACGCGCGTGATGTTGATCTTCGACATCCCGCTGCAGGAGATCGTGTTCGACTTCTACGACATCCTGAAGTCGGTGACGCGCGGGTACGGCACGCTCGACTACGAGATCAAGGGCTACGAGAAGGCCGAGCTGGTGCGCTTGCGCATCCTCGTCAACGCGATCGAGGTCGATGCGCTCTCCCTGATCTGCCACCGCGACCAGGCCGAGCACCGCGGCCGAAAGGTGCTGAAGGGCCTGCGAAAGTCCATTCCGCGCCATCTCTTCGCGGTTCCCCTGCAGGCCGCCATCGGTGGCAAAATCATTGCGCGCGAGACGATCTCCGCGTTGCGCAAGGACGTGACGGCCAAGTGCTACGGCGGCGACATCACGCGCAAGCGCAAGCTGTTGGAGAAGCAGAAAAAAGGCAAGGCGCGCATGAAGCAGGTCGGCAACGTCGAGATCCCGCAGAAGGCATTCCTCTCCGTGCTGGGCGGGGGTGACGAGGACGGGAAGAAGCGGAAGTGATCTTCCCCGCGCCCGAGGAACGCGGCGGCGACGCTGCCGAGCCTGAGCAGGAAGAGGGGCCGGTGCAGTTGAGCGTCGAGCCGGACGAGCCGCAGCCGATGCCGACGACGCAAGGGGCGCTGGCGTTCATCAAGGACAACATCGAGGCGTTCGCCGTCGCGATCGTGATGGCGCTGATCATCAAGCACTTCTGCGTCGAGGCGTTCAAGATCCCGACGGGGTCGATGCGGCCCACGCTGCTCGGCAAAGGCAGCAGCGCCGAGGGTGTCGGCGATCGCATCCTGGTGAACAAGGTCGCGTACCTCTTCGCGGAACCGGATCGATGGGAGATTCCCGTCTTCCATTACCCCCTGCAGCGCGCGCGCAACTTCATCAAGCGCATCGTGGGCTTGCCCGGCGAGCATCTGCGCATTCATCAGGGCGACATCTGGATCCGGAAGCGGGGACAGGAGCACTTCGCGATCGCGCGCAAGAACGAGCGCGTACGCGAGCAGCTCTACTTCCGCGTGTACCCGCCGTACGCGCCGGAGGCCGATCCGTCCGACGCATGGCGGGGCGATCTCGGCATGTCGTCATGGGTGCTCGAGGCGACGGACGAGTTCTACTTCGTCGGCGGGGAAGCCGCGAGCTTGACGAACGTCAACGGCATCTTCGACAGCTCGACGCCGGAGAGCTGGAAGGGCGGTCACTTCGCCAACATGGTGCGCGACATCCGTGTGCGCGCGCACATCGTGCCCGCCGCCCGCTCCGAGGTTCCGGAGCCGATGGCGGGGCTGACGTTCGCCTGGAAGCCGGACGGCGTGTGGCAGGCGGTCGTCGAGCTGGGCGCGAAGTCGTCCGTCGCCTACGTGCAGCGGGGCGCGTCGCGCGTCGTCGAGAGGTCGCTCGACGTCACGTTGCGTCCGGGCAAGGCGTTCGACCTCACGATGGAGTTCGTGGACGGGGACCTGCGCGTGCGCATCGACGGCGACGAGGTCGCGGTGCTGCCGGACGGGCGCACGATCGACGACGACGCGCCGCAGAACAACACCAACTACCTCACGGTCACGGCGCGCAACCATCCCGTGTCGGTGCGCAATCTGGTCATCGACCGCGACCTGTTCTACGAGAACGATTTCGCGAGCAACCGCCGGTGGGAGCGCGAAGGCATCGAGATCCCGGACGAGAATTACTTCGTGCTGGGCGACAACACGAAGCACAGCAGCGACAGCCGGAAGTGGTCGATCAAGACGCTGCATCTGAAGGACGGCACGAAAATCCACTACGACGAGTCGCCGCGCGCGGTGCCGGGCAAGAGCGGCATGCGAACCGTGGTGGACTGGGAAGGCGTGACCCGGGTCTGGCGGCGCAGTGACGTGGACCGCACGAAGGGCACGACGACGCGGCCGATGCCGTTCGTGTGGCGGGACCTGATCATCGGCAGGGCGTTCCTGATCTTCTGGCCGTTGACGCCGGACCCGCCCGGACGACTCCGCTTCATTCACTAGATCGCCCCTATCATTCGTCTCCAACGATGGCCCTCCTCGAAGCCCGCAAGCTGGTCAAGAGCTACCGACAACGCCGCGTCGTCGACGGCGTGTCGTTCCAGGTCGATCCGCAAGAGGTCGTCGGGCTGCTGGGACCGAACGGCGCCGGCAAGACCACGTCGTTCCGCATGGTCGTCGGCATGGTCCGGCCCGACGACGGGCAGGTCTTCCTCAACGACAAGGACCTGTCGAAGCTGCCGATCTACAAGCGCGCGCGGCGCGGCATCGCCTACCTGCCCCAGGAGCCGAGCATCTTCCGGCGCATGAACGTCGAAGACAACTTGCTCGCCGTGCTCGAGACCGTTCGGATGCGTCGCGCGGAGCGCAAGGCGAAGATGGACTCGCTGATCCGGGAGCTGGATCTCGAAGCGGTTCGCAAGAGCAAGGCCGAGGTGCTCTCCGGCGGTGAGCGCCGTCGTCTCGAGCTCGCCCGCGCGCTGATTCACGATCCGGCGCTGCTGCTGCTGGACGAGCCGTTCGCGGGCGTCGATCCGATCACCGTGCAGGAGATCCAGGGCATCCTGCGCCGGCTCAAGAAGGAGAAGGGCATTGCCATTCTCCTGACGGATCACAACGTGCGCGAGACGCTGGCGATCACCGATCGGTCGTACATCATCGCGGAAGGCCGCATCCTGCGGCACGGCACGCCCGCGGCGCTGATCGACGACGAGGTCGTGCGCCGCACCTATCTCGGGGAGGGGTTCTACATGCCCGAGCTGGATGCGGACGAGGACAAGGACGCCGAGATGCGGCCGGCGTAGCGTAGGGGCAGCCCTTGTGGCTGCCCAACCGGTCATGCCTCGGCGCCTGATCGACGGACGCTTGGGCGACCACGAGGGTCGCCCCTACATCCAATCCCGCTCCCGCTCCCCCTCCCGATCCCGGCGCTCGGTCCCAAACGTCTCACGCGCACCTGTAGGGGCAGCCCTTGTGGCTGCCCAACCGGGTTCGGAATCGGGGGGCGGGTCCGAGGGGCGTAGACGCCCCGCCATTGGCTCCGACCAGCACGGGACGGAACGTACACTCCGCGTCCCGGTCCGAGGGAGCAATCCGAATCATGCGCATCATCGTTTGCATCAAACGCGTCGTCGCCACCGATACCCGCGTGAAGATCGGCGCCGACGGCAAGAGCCTCGATCCCGCCGGTGTGCAGTTCATCATGGCGCCCTACGACGAGATGGCCCTCGAGAAGGCCATCCAGCTCAAGACCGACGAAGGCAACGTCACCGCGCTCACCGTCGGTCCGGCCGCCGCCACCAAGGAGCTGCGCACCGCCCTCGCCATGGGCGCCGACGACGCCGTTCACGTCGTCGTCGAAGACCCGCTCGACTCCTCCGCCACGGCAACCGCGCTCGCGAACGCCATCCGCGGACGCGAGTTCGACATGATCCTCACCGGCAAGCAGGCCACCGACGAGGACGACGCCGCCGTCGGCCCGCGCCTCGCCGCGCTGCTCGACCTGCCGTGCGTCGCGTTCGTCAGCGGCCTCGAAGCCGCCGACGGCAAGGCCACCGCCCGCCGCGAGAACGAAGGCGAGACCGAGGTCTACGACGTCGACCTGCCGGCCGTGTTCACCGCCCAGAAGGGACTCGCCGAAGCGCGCTACCCGAGCCTGAAGGGAATCATGGCGGCCAAGAAGAAGCCGCTCGAAACGGTCGAAGCGGAGGCGCCCGCCGGCGTGTCGACCGTGACGGCGCTGGAGCTGCCGCCCGAACGCGGCGAGATGGTCTCCATCGAACCCACACCGGAAGGCATGACCGCGCTGCTCGAAGCGCTTCGCAACGACAAGAAGGTGCTGTGATGAGCGACATCCTGATCTACGTCGAGCCGAGCGACGGCGGCACGCTGCTCAAGAAGTCGGCGGCCGAGGTCGCCACCGCCGGCCGCGCGCTCGCGGACGCAACCGGCGGCTCCTTGATCGCCGTCGTGCCGGGCGACGTCGAGAACGCCGCCGCGACACTGGGCCGCTTCGGCGTCGACACCGTCGGCGTCGCGAAGGCAGCCGACGCCTCGCGGTACCTGCTCGAGACGTCCGCGGCCGCGCTCTGCGCCGCGATCGAAGGGCACAAGCCGGCCGTCGTGCTGCTGCCGGCTTCGCTCGTCGGCAAGGAGCTCGGCGCGTACGTCGCCGGCAAGCTCGACCTCGGCCTCGCCGCCGACGTCACCGCCGTCGCCGTCGACGGCGACGCGGTGAATGTCACGAAGCCCAAGTACGCCGGGAAGGCGTTCGCACAGGTGTCGCTGCCGACGCCCGCGATCGTCTCGTTGCGACCCAACGCGTTGCCGCCCGCGGAGAACCCGCGGGACGCCGAGGTCAAGGAGCTCGCGTTCACCGAACCCACGCCGCGCATTCGCTTGAAGGAGGTCGTTGCCGCCGACGAACGGAAGATCGAGCTCACGGAAGCGGACATCATCGTGTCGGGCGGGCGCGGCGTCGGCGGCCCCGAGAACTGGAACATCATTCTGGACCTGGCCGCCGCGTTGGGCGCGGCGAACGGCGCCTCACGCGCCGTGTGCGATGCCGGTTGGCGTCCGCACGCCGAGCAGGTCGGACAGACCGGGAAGACCGTCACGCCGAAGATCTACTTCGCGTGCGGCATCAGCGGCGCGATCCAACACCTGGCGGGCATGAGCAGCAGCAAGGTCATCGTGGCCGTCAACAAAGATGCGGAAGCGCCGATCTTCAAGATCGCCGACTACGGCATCGTGGGCGACGTCCACGACGTCCTGCCGATGCTCACCACCGCCGCGCGGGAGTTTCTGGGGTAGCGAGCCCGCCCCTCCGGCGGAGTACCATCGGTTCGTGACCGAGACACCGCCCCCCGAATCGAACGAGCAGATCAGCGCCCCGATGCCGGCGCAGGATCCGGTGCGCGAGTTCGGGCTGCGGCGCGTTCGCGCCAGCTGGTTGCTGCAAGTCAGCATGGCCGTAGCGTTCATCGGCTACGGCGCCATCGTCTTCCAGGTGCTTTGGAGTCACGAGGGTCGTTCCGTCATGCCCTTCTGGATGGGCGGCTCCGTCATCCTGCTCAGCCTGGCGTCGTGGTTCTTCCTGTTTTGGTGGTACCCGGTCCTCGAGCGCACGCTCAAGGTCATCGGCGACGACCGACAGCGCCAGTGGATCCCCAAGACGCTCGAAACGCTGGCGATTGGGTGCGTTGTCGTGGTTCACGCACTCATGGTGGTTATCATCGTCGTCCAGGCAGGAGCTTGAGCGAGATGACCGAATTGCGTGTTTTGTGGGCTACCGCTCTGTTCGTGGCGCTGAGTGCGGTCGCGGCGCCGTGCGCGTTCGCCGAGGACGAGTTCCCCGAGCCCGATCCGCCGCCCGAGGAGACGAAGGACGACACGAAGAGCGACGGTGCGAAGGGAGATGGGGAGAAAGCGAACGAAGGGAACGACGGCGACGTCCCGGGCACGCCCGAGATCGAGGAACCCGCGGCCGCGGAACCTCCCACCGAGAAGCCGGTCGCGAACCCCGCCAAAAAGGACCTGCCGCCCCCGACGATCCGCAACCCGGCGAGGTCGCCGCGCATCATTCCCGCGCCGACGACACCGACGGTCGCACCGACGCGCACCGCGCCGATTCGGCAGCGGGGGACGAACATCACGTCGCGTCCCGTGACGGCAGTGCCCATGCAACCCGTCGTGCGCACGCGCCCCGGTGCGACCCTGCCGGCGACGACAACGCGGGTGCCCTACGTGGCGCCGGGCGCGCCGCGCGCACCGCGGACACCCACGACGATTCGGCGTCCCGTCTCTCCCACCGGACCCGTGCGGCCGACGCGCGAGATCCGCGTCAGCAACATCGACCGCATCTCGAAGCGCCACAACCTGAAGATGCGCAGCGGTGCGACCGGGATGCGCGTCGACATCACGTTCACCGCGATCAACCAGGCGAACCGGTCCCTGTACGTCGGCATCTGGTTCGCGCGCAAGGACGACGAGAAACTGATCCGCTCCTCATGGCGCAACTTCGCCGATTCGGCCGGCAACCTCACGGTGCAGACGCGTCCGGTGCGCGTGTCCGGCAAGATGTCCACCTACAAGAGCAGCGTGATGGTGCCGTACGGCGCCTTCCCGGCGCCGGGCGCCGGCGAGTCCTACGACATCGAGGCCCGCGTGCAGCTCCTGCGCCGCGAGGGCGCGAGGGTACGCGTGCTGGCGCGGACCGTGACGACGTTTACGGTGCACGGCCCGGAAGCGTCGGACGCGCCGTAAGGGCGCGGCCCCGCTCTACCCCCCGGGCGACCGGAACTTGTAGCCCGAGCCACGCACCGTCTGGATCCACTTGGGCGTCGTCGGATCGTCGCCCAGCTTCTGACGCAGCTTGTTGATGAAGTTGTCGATCGTGCGCGGCGTTCCGTCGTAGTCGTAGCCCCAGACCTTGTTCAGGATCTGGTCGCGCGACAGCACGCGACCGCGGTTCTGGATCAGGTGCCGCAGCAGCTTGAACTCGCGGGTGGACAGCTCGCGCTCCTCGCCGTCGACCGCCAGAGTCTGACCGCCGAAGTCGATGCGCAGGTTTTCCTCCTCGAACGTGTCGACCTCGCCCTCCATGGCCCGCCGCCGCCGCAAGGCGGCTTTGATCCGCGCCGTCAACTCGCGAATCGAGAACGGCTTGGTGATGTAGTCGTCGGCGCCCAGCTCCAGCCCGAGCACCTTGTCGCCCTCGTCGCCCTTCGCGGACAGGATGAGAATCGGAATCGTCGAGTCGTACTTGCGCACCGTGCGGCACACCTCGAACCCGTTCACGCGCGGAAGCATGATGTCGAGCACGATCAGATCCGGCTTCTTGTCGAAGGCACGTTGGATCGCCTCTTCGCCGTCACGCGCCAGCTCGGCCGTGAACCCCTCGAACTCCAAGCTGCGCTTGAGTCCGAGTCGAATCGAGGGGTCGTCCTCGACGATCAGGATGCGTGAGCTCATGTCCTCGCCCTTTCGCCCGTCGCTGCGCCTTCCGGCTTCGCCGGCGTGGCTTCGGGTTCGCTTGCGGCCGGCGGCTCGTCCCCGCTCGCGGGGGGCGCCGCCGCGGCCTGCGCCGCCTTCTTGTTCAGCGGAAAGCGCATGCGGAACGCCGTCCCTTTGCCGTTCTCGCCCGGTCCGACGCGGATCTTCCCGCGATGCGCGCGCACGATGGTGCGCACGAGCGCCAGGCCGAGCCCGGTGCCGGCCACCGGCTGCGTCAGATACTGATCCGCCCGATAGAACATCTCGAAGACGCGCTTGCGCTCGGTGGTCGGGATCCCGATGCCGTCGTCCATGACGACGACCTCGGCGAAGCGTCCACGACGCTGCGTCGCGACGGTGATGCTCGCAGCATCGCCGTCCTTGTATTTCCATGCGTTGGACACGAGGTTGGTGATCACGTCATCCATGGCCGATGGATCGAGCATCATCGGCAGTGGTTCGGGCGCCAAACTGACCCGTAGATCCAACCCCGGTTCTGTCACGATTCGGCGAAAACGGCTCGTCGCCTCCAGAATCGGCCGATTCAGGTCGCCCGGCGTCATCTCGTAGGCGACGCCGCGGGCCTCCTTGTGCGCCACGTCGATCATCCGCTTCACGATGCGCTGGAGGCGGTCGGACTCCTGCGCCAGCACGTCGAAGCCCTCGGCCTGGTCCTTCGGATCGCTCAGCTTCCCGTCCTGGAACATCTCCGTGAAGATCTGGATGCTGGTGAGCGGCGTCTTGAGCTCGTGCGAGAGGTTGCTGACGAAGTCGGCCTTGAGCTTGGCCAGGCGGATCTCGCGGCGGTAGAGCCGGTAGAGCACCGTGCCCCCGACGCCGAACCCGAGAACCGCCAGGACCACCATGACCCAGATCAGGTACTCCGAGGTGCGATCCGGCTCGCCCGCCGGGTCGCGCACCTGGAACACCGCGACGTTGAAGGGGAACTCGATGGCGTCGCTCTTCACCGGCTGGGTGGCGATGCCCTCGGGCGCGTCGTCGGGCATGTCCGTGGGGTAGACCCGCACCTCCTGTCCGTCGCGGTCGAACGCGGCCCGGTCGACGCGCGCCTCGATGATCGCGCGGGCCTGGGTCGCGTCGAGCGTGACGACGATGAACCCGCCGTTCTCGGGCGCGACCGCGATCAGCTCCGTGCCGACGGGGAACGTGAAGAAGGCGCCTCGCTGATCGCTGTCCTGAACGCGGCGGATCGCGAGGTTCAGCTCGTTGAGATGCGCTTCGTCACGGAAGTGGTCGCGATACGCCTGGAAGCGGCGAATCTCCCAGCGCAGCTCTTCGTCGGCGACGTCGTGCTTGCGCGCCTCGAGCGCCTCTGCGACGCGCTCGTCGATCTGGTCGAGGATCGCGATGTCGACGGCGTCGATCTCGGGACGCCCGCGGTTGATCGCGCCGACGTCGAGCGCGCGCAGCAACGCGCGGCGGAAGGCCGCGCGCGGATCCTGATCGTCGGCCGGGTCCGCGTTCATGGCGTACTCGACCAACGTGCTCGCCTGCCCGGCCGCCAGCGGGAACGTCTCGCCGTCCGACTCGTCGAGCCGCAGCGGATACGCCTTGAGCAGGCGATACCAGGCGTCGCGCGCTGCGGCGTTGTCCTTACGCGGGTCCTTCGCCTCGCGCTCCATCTCCTCGGCGCGCTTGACCTGGTCTTCGGCGCGGCTGCGTTCCCAGAGCGCCTTCGTGACGTCGGGCGGCATGTAGAGACGGAAGTGCTCGTCGTGCGTGAGCCAGTGCGCGACCCCATCCGCCTCGATGTGGAAAATCATGCGCACGAGCCGGGGCCCCGGCCGGGTCTCGAGCTGGCGCAGACGGCTCGGCTGCTCGATCTGCACGGCGTCTCGAATCTGGGCGCTCAGATCGCCGAGCGCATCGTCGCGCAGTTTCGACAACCCGTCACGAGCCCGTTCGGCCGCCTGGAAGATCTGGTTCTGCCGAGTGGTCTCCCGCTGGCTCTCGCTCGCGTTGAGCCCCAGCACCGCGACGATCGCCATCTGGGTGAAGATGAAGAGCACGACGATCGTCACGACCTTCGAGCGCTTGGTGATGGCATGCATGTCGCTCATGCGAAATCGCCCGGCCTATTCGAGTGGACGCAGATCCTGCACGACCTCCGCGGCTCGCCAGACGGGGACACCACCGCCGTCCCGAATGCAGAGGCCGTCGTCGAGGGACACATCCTCCAGGACGCCCGTCACATCCCTGCCAGCGTACGTGCAACGCACGCGCGCCCCCAGCAGGGCCAGCCTGTCGTGCCATGCGGACTCGAGCTCGGACCTTCCAGTTGCCGAACGAAGGGTCGTTTGCCAGGCGTCGATGCGGCCCAATAAGCACCGAAGCAGCGCATCGCGCTCGACCGGCGCGCCCACCTCGTTCAACGCGCCCGTGCCCGCCCGCACGTCGGGCGGAAGGTCGTCGGGCACCCCGCGGATGTTCACGCCGATGCCGACGACGACCGGCAGGTCCGCATTCGACGACTCCAGAAGAACGCCCGCCACCTTCTTGCCGTCGATCCAGACGTCGTTGGGCCACTTGATCCGCGCCTGAGCGCCGGTGCAGTGGTCGATGGCCTGGGCCGTCGCCACAGCGGAGAGCGCCACGACCGCCGCCGGCAGATCCTCAGCGCGAGCGTCGAGGAGGACGGAGACGTAGAGCCCGCCCGGCGGCGAAGCGAACCGGCGCCCGACCCGGCCCCGCCCAGCGGTCTGCGCGTCGGCGACGACGGCGGTGCGCCCGGCCGCGCCCGCGTCGCGCAGCGCGGCTGCCAGGTCGTTGGTCGAGGCGACGACCTCGTGGCGGTGCACGGTCCAGCCGGGGACGTCGTGGGTCATGGGCGAATCCTGCCGAACGGTCGCATGGTAGAGCCAGGGGGGGAAGATCGCCCCCGAAGGGCGCGGAGGGACGTTCCTTACACGTCAGTGGTACTCCCACCGCCGAAAGCGGGTTCAATGGTGGACGGAGGCTTCATGAAGCGACCGATCCCGATCGCGGCCGCCGCGCTCCTCGTTGCGGCCGCCGTCCTCGCTGCGCACGTCACCGCGCGGGCGGAAGACGGGCCGGCGGCGGACGAGGGGCCGAAGCTCGACTACGAGTTCTACAAACAGCGCATCTCCCCCATCGTCATGCGGCTGTGCGGCGAGTGCCACGCGAACCCCCGTGAGCGCCGGAAGGTCGGCCGCCACTTCCTCCGGCCGCTACCGGGCCGCAAGATCCGCGAACGCCATCACGAGAAGAATTTCGAGACGCTCAGCGAGCTGATCGTGCCGGGGAACCCGGCGGCGTCGCTCTATCTGCTGAAGCCCATCGGAACCGACGCCGGCGGTGTGACGCACAAGGGCGGCGTGCGACTGCGCGGCAACATGGTCGAGTACGGGACGATCGTGGACTGGATCAACGGCGCGGTCCTCCCCCCGCCCCCGCCGTACAAGCCGCCGGAGTCGCCGGAGGGCCAGCCCGACTTCAAGTTCTACCTGGCGAAGATCGCGCCGACGCTGCACGAGGTGTGCATCGAGTGCCACGCGGGCAAAGGCAAGGGCCGCTTCGGGCTCGTCACGCATCCGCGCGGCGACGAGTTCCCGCTCGAGGATCACTACAAGAACTTCGAGACCGTGCTGAAGCTGCTCAAGCCCGGGCAGCCGATGAAGTCCGACTTCCTGCGCAAGCCGCTGCCGGAAGACGCGGGCGGACGCCGGCACAAGGGCGGGGACCGATTCGTTCCCGACGACCGCAATCACCGCAACTGGGTCGACTTCATCAACGGCGTGCGGGGTCCCGAGATTCCGAGCAACGAGCCGCAGGCGACGCCGGTCTTGACCACCGCGGGACTCGCGGTCCAGGCCGAGCTGCTCGGAACGAGCGACGACTACGACCTCGTCGAGCATCCCATGGCGGAGGGCGACGGCGCCGTGGCGACCATCGAGAGCGGCGTGACGCTGCGCTACGACTTCATCGTCCAGGACGAGGGTCGCTACCGGCTGCTCTTCCGCACGGGGCACGGGTTGCGCCCGCTGCGATGGGCGTTCGACGACGGGGAGCTGAGCGACGCGGCACTGCCGCCGCTAGACGCCCCAGCCGACGACTTCGTCGACGTCGGTCCCGTTCTCATGCTCGATCACGCGACGCCGTTGCTGGACGTGCGCGGCGAGGTGCGCTTCGAGGACGACCGCATCGTGATGGACGCGCACGGCACCGACGCGTCCTGGCTGTCGCCGGAGAACGACATCGATCACAACGGGGTCGAGGCGCACGTGACCATGCCCGACGAGGAGAACGGAGGCGACGACGCCCTCGTACTGTTCGACATGGTCGACGGGCAGAACGGCAAGGTCGCGGGGCTGACGGACGGCGGCCGCCGGTTCGTGATCGGCGTGATGGAAGCGGGCGAGATTCGCATTCTCGGCGCGTGCCAGTCGCGTCCCTCGGGACGCGCCGGTCCGATGAAGATCAAGGTGGAGCACTTCGCGGGCGTGGCGGTCGCGAGCCTGGACGGCAGTCCGCACGTGTTCGCGAACCTGAGCAACAGGATGGGGCAGGGCCACTTCGGATTCCTGACGCACGGCAAGGCGACGGTGCATCGTCTGATCGCGATCGAGCAGTTCGAGGTGTACCGGGTGAAGCCGCAGATGGGCTCGATCGTGGAGCTCAAGCGCGGGCGGCACAGGCTCTGGATCGAGCTGCCGGAGGGCGCGGGGATGCTGGACTCGCTGCGGATCGTGCCCGCGGACACGCGGTAGGAGAAAGCGCAACGCCGCCGGGCCGGCGGGGTTGAAGACCGGACGGGGTGCGGCCGCGCGCCGTCCGTCGATGGAGGCCGAACCGATGACACGCTTGCTTTGGATTGCCCCGGGACTCGCGCTGGCGCTGATCTGCGCCGCGCCGGCCGCGCGCGCCGAGGACGAAGAGCTGCCGCCGACGAGCCAGTTCTTCGACGAGCTCGACCGCGACGGCGACGGCTGCGTCTCGCAGGACGAGTTCGAGGGGGGTAGCGATTCGTTCCGGCTGCTCGACAAGAACAAGGACGGCCTGATCAAGCCGGACGAGCTCGGACTGCCCGCGGACTACAAGCCGCAGCCCAAGAAACCCGCGGCGCGCGGAAAGCAAGGCGGCGATCAGGCGCGCGGCGGCGATCGCCTCAAGAAGGCGCTGGAACGCATGGACGCCAACAAGGACGGCAAGATCTCGAAAGACGAGTTCCGCGGTCCGCCGGAGGCCTTCGATCGCGTCGATCGCAACAAGGACGGCTTCCTCGACGAGCAGGACCTGGGCGGCGGCAAGCAACCGGGCGCCAAGCCGAACCGCGGTCGGGATCGCGGCCGGGCCCAGATGGCCAAGCGGCTGCGCCAGCTCGATACGGACGGCGACGGCCGGGTGAGCCGGGACGAGTACCGCGGTCCCGATGCGTTCTTCGAACGCCTGGACGCGAACGCCAACGGCTTCATCGACGCGGACGAGATCGACCAGCTCGACGGCGGCGCGAAGCGGAAGCGCAAGATCTCACCCGAAGCGGCGGCGGCGCGCTTCGAGCAGCTGGACAAGAACGGCGACGGCGTGCTGACGGCGGACGACGGCGTACCGGGACGCTACCTGGAGACGGTCGACGCGAACGCGGACGGCCGTGTGTCGCTGGAGGAGTTCCAGGCGGCGGTCGCGAAGGCGCAGGCTCGTGACGGCGACGGTGAGGAGCAGAAGCCGGCGCCGTCGAAGGGTCGGTTGACGGCGGGTATGTTGCGGCGGTTCGACAAGAACAAGGACGGCAAGGTCACGGCCGACGAGTACCCGGGCAGCGAAGAGCGGTTCAAGGGATTGGACGCGGATGGCGACGGGGTCTTGACGAAAGCGGATCTGCCGTAGGGACGGGGGCGAAGCCCCGCCAGCCGCGTGTACGCCCCGGAATCGAATCGGGATCGGCAGCAGATTCGGGAGCGGCTCGCGGATGGTTGTAGGGGCAGCCCTTGTGGCTGCCCAACCGGTCATGCGTCGACAGCTGATCGATGAACGTTTGGGCGACCACGAGGGTCGCCCCTACATCCGCAATCGCGTTCACCACCTCCCGGTCCGAGCTGTCGTGCAGGTTCACGTTCACGTTCACGTCCACGTGACGGATCACCTGTAGGGGCAGCCCTTGTGGCTGCCCAACGCGAAATGCGAAGGGTCCGGAATCAAGCCCGGGATCGCGGGCGGCCACAACGGCCGTTCCCTACCGCCACGCCCGGATCCAGAGGTTCACGGCACGATCGTTGAACGTCTTGTCCACCAACGGCCGGCCCAGCTTCCACACCAACCCGCCCAGATCCACGCCGAACAACGTGAGCTCCACCACGCGCGTCCCGCCGCGCTCCGGCTGAAGCCACGCGCCGCCGCGGTACAGCGTCACGCCCTGCGGGCGCGGCCGTGTGCGCGGGTCGTACCGCAACCACACACATCCGTCGGAGAGATCGATCCGCTCCGCCGAGATCGCGAACCGCAGGTGATAGCGGGCCGGGCCGATCTTCATGTTGAGCTTCTCGACGTAGAAGCCCTTGCGCATCGCGTTCGGGAGCTCGTAGACGGTCTCGATCGTTCGAAACGTCTGCGCCGCGAAAAGCTGACGCTCGGCTTCGGGATCCACCATGATGTCGGCCAGCCGGTGCGGCGGAATCGGTACCCAACCGATCAGCCCGAGCGCCGCGACGGAACGAATCGGGCCCGAAGGGCCGCCGCCGCGATAGCGCTGTTCCACGGAACGAGCGACCTGCGGAAGGTCGACGATGCGCGGCGTTCGACCCGACGGCGCCGGTCGCTTGGCCAGCATCAGGATGCGCAGCTTGACGCCCTCGATGCCCTGGAAGAGCTCGTCGACCGCGCGCAGATCGTCCGGCGGCTGCGGTTCGAACGCCGCGGCCGGCGTCGGCACGACCGCGGCATCGGGCAGGCGCGGCAAGGAACGACGCACCGGATGCCCGGCGCCGCCGCGACAGCCCGCGCACGCGGCCAGGACGATCAATACAGCAAGACGGCCGGCCATCGGCACAGCCTACGCCAGTACGCGCTCGTCCTGGCTCGGCGCGAGTCCCCACGCGCGCATCTTGGCCGCCTCGTCGTCCCACGCGTTCGAGCAGCGAACGCCCAGGAAGGTCTGCAGACAGAGGTCGAGGTCGGTGAGGAACTGGTCCTGCGCGTCGAGACACGCGGCGCGGCGATCCTGAAGCGTGTCGCCCTCGGGCGCAGGCAGCCGCATGCCGGAGATGTCGAGGTCCTCGGCGCGCAGCGTGAAGCGCACCTCCTCCTCGCCCCGCGCCAGGAGGATCCGTGCCGAGTACAGCATCTTGCCGCTGCGAAGCGCCGCCCGCGCCTCCATGCTGGCGCCGGGCATGCCGGTTCGGAGCGTGACGCGGCGCGCCGCCGAGCGCTCCCCCCGGAACTCGAGGTGCTCGTCGAAGTGGATGAACACCTTGGCGCCGTCCTCGTGCTCGAAGCACGGATCCACGTCGGCGCGCCACCATAGCCACGTGAGGAATTCGGGCCCGAGGAAGTCGAGTCCGCCCCGGTCGCCGGGCTGCTGCAGGCTGTTTGCGGGGGCGATCATGAGCCGGTCTCCTCGGTCGAGAGCGTCTTCACGCCGCGATCCTCGAGGGAGACGGCCGTCTCACGGCCGATCTCGCGCATGCGATCCGGCGGCCCGGCGGCCTGCCCCGGCTCGGTCGCGGCCGCGGTCGTTCCTAGCTCCGTGCGGTGCAGGTGATCGAGCCGCTCGGCCCACGGGGACCCTTCCAGGAGCTCCGCCCCGCGGCGCCACGGCGTCATCGGGATGAGCTCCGCGCCGAACGTGTCCAGGAAGTGCATGCGAACCAGGTCGTTGGCCGCGCGCGACAACGCCAGGACGTACGCCACCTTGCGCTTCGTGTGCAGCAGCACCGGAATCGTGTCGATCGACGGGTTCGTCTGCTTCAGGAGCTCGTCGTGCAGGTTCTTGCGCAGCTCGCGCTTCTCGTCGCGCGTCATGCGCGCGGAGCCGGCGCCGTCCGCCGCGGCCTTTCGGCGGCCGCGGACTTCGAGGTCCATGTGCGCGCGCAGCAGCTTCGCGTTGACGCGCCGGCGATCGACGCGCAAGGAGAAGGCGGCGAACGACCCGATCGTCATCGCCCCCGGCTCGAAGTCGGTGAGGAGCAGGTTGTCCGCGCTCACCCACCCGTACGTGCGTTCCTCGTTCGCCGTGAGCGGCACGAACTTGCGGTCGAGCAAGCGCTCGACGAACGCGTGGCTGTCGGGCGAGGGAACGGATCCGTGCAGGCGGTACCGGCGGAACGACTGGGAGCGGAGCTTCAGCATCGGCGGGAACGTACGCGTCCCGGGGGACACGCCCGCGCGTCAGAACGCCGGCGGGAAGCGCTCCCGGTAGACCTCCTGCAGTCGCTGCACCTCTTCCACCTCGAATCCGCCGCCTTTCAACAGACTTTGCTCATTCACGAAGCACGCGAGGTCGTAGGAAGCGTCGTGCCGTCGTGTCGGCGGTCCGCCCCGCCGGCAATCCAGGAACAGGAGCTCGGGGCCGTCCGCACCGACGCGCAACAGCACGTTGCGCGCGAACAGATCGCGGTGCACGAAGTTGCCGTGGTGCATCGCGGCGATCTGACGCGCCAGGAGATCGACGACCTGCGCGCGCAGCTCCGTTTCCGTGTTGAGCGGATCGGCCGGGTCCGCGAGCCGCTGCGCGAGATCCACGGCGTCCGGCACGTGCTCCGTCAGCAGCGCATGGGAATCCAACAGCCCAAGACGGGTGCGGGCAGCCGCCGCGACCGGCCGCACGGCCGGGACCCCGAGTTCCCGAAGGCGCTGCAGGGCCAGGAACTCGCTGATCTCGGGCGCGGTGCCCCAGAACGTGCCGCGGCCGAGCATGCGCAGGGACCGCCCGAGGTTCGGGTACGCGTAGCGCTTCAGATGAAAGCGGCCCGCGGTCCCTTCGACCGGCAGCTCACAGGGCGTGACGACGTTGCGCGGCTTGTCGTCCACCTGCAGGTCGAGCAGGTCGTTCGCGCTTGCGACGTTGGCCGCGCGCAACGCGTTCGAGAGTTCGGGGGCGACGAGGAATCGGCACGACATCGAAACGAATCATGCCAGAGCGCGCGCGAAATCACCGCGCAACACGCGCGCGGGCGCAAAACGGGCGCGCAAATCAGGCCGAAAAGCCATCGGCAAGACCGTCGTAGAGCTTTAGCGCAGTTTCCGTCGGACTCGTGCGCATGACGACGGAACGCAGACGACGGGTGCGCGCCCGCAACAACGCGGCACAGCACGCGTTGACCAATCTGCATTCAAGTTGAGAGAACTTTCGCGCAACGAACACACTTCTTTCTCATTTTGATAGTCCGCACGCACCAAAGTGCTTCGTTACCACGACTTTTTCGCATACGGCACAAAAGTTGTATTAGCAATCCGCCGTGCATGTCGTAGGTGTACTGCATGCGCGTTTCGACGCTGGGAGGCGTTGAGGCATCGTTCTTTCGGTTTTCGTGGATCTCGTCCTCGTCGTACGTGTCGTCTAGCCTGACGGCCCGTACGACGTCGACGGACACGTGTGTGCCCGTTTGGCGGGTGTCGCACCGGTAGCCACCGGTTGCGACGAAGCGATCGATCGTTCAAGGAGGCAGAAACCATGGCTGCAAGAAAGAAGAAGGCGCGCCGCAAGAAGGCGGCAAAGCGCAAGCCCGCGCGCCGTAAGAAGGCCGCGAAGCGCAAGCCCGCGCGCCGCAAGAAGGCCGCGAAGCGCAAGCCGCGCAAGAAGAAGGCCGCAAAGCGCAAGAAGAAGGCCGCACGCCGCAAGAAGAAGGCCGCGAAGCGCAAGCCGCGCAAGAAGAAGGCCGCGAAGCGCAAGCCCGCGCGCCGCAAGAAGAAGGCCGCGAAGCGCAAGCCGCGCAAGAAGAAGGCCGCGAAGAAGAAGGCCGCGCGCCGCCGCAGGAAGTAGTTTCCGGAACCGAGCTTCTGCTCGAATCACCGACGCCCCGCCGCGAGCCATCGCGGCGGGGCGTTTCCAATTGCTTGCGACCCGTTCTTGTTTGCTGGCGACCCGTCGCCAAGACGGTGGCGACGGGCGCGCGGCGGGCCTGATGGTTCGGGGGAAGGCGACCCGTCGCCAAGACGGTGGCGACGGGCGCGCGGCGGGCCTGATGGTTCGGGGGAAGGCGACCCGTCGCCAAGACGGTGGCGACGGGCGCGCGGCGGGCCTGATGGTTCGGGGGAAGGCGACCCGTCGCCAAGACGGTGGCGACGGGCGCGCGGCGGGCCTGATGGTTCGGGGGAAGGCGACCCGTCGCCAAGACGGTCGCGGCGGGCCTGAGGGATCGGCGGAAGGCGCCGCAACGGGGCTCGGGAGCGGAAGAGGCCTATTCCTCGGGGTCGGCGGGCCTCTCGGTGGCCGCGTCTTCCTCCTCGGACTCCATCTCCTTCAGCCGGCGATACAGGGTCGCGACCCCGATCCCCAACAGCGACGCCGCCGCCTCGCGGTTGCCGTCGACCGCGTCCAGCGTCCGCCGGATCGCCTCGCGCTCGAGCGCCGCGAGGCTCTGCCCGACCTCGAACTCGATGACCTGCGGCTGCGGCGCGCCCACGTCGGCGCCCGTGGACTCTCGGATCGCCGCCGGCAGCTCCTCGAGCGTGATGCTGTCACCCCGCGCCAGGACGACCGCGCGCTCGATCGCGTTCTCGAGCTCGCGCACGTTGCCCGGCCAGCCGTACTGGTGCAGCTTCTTCACCACGTCGGCGTCGATCGAAACCGGCGCATCGCGCCCGGTCCTCGCGAGCACCTTGTCGAGGAAGTGCTCGGCCAGGAGTCCGATGTCGCCGTTGCGCTCCCGCAGCGGCGGCACCCGGATCGAGATCACGTTGAGCCGCCAGTACAGGTCTTCGCGGAAGCCGCCCGACTCGACTTCGTCTTCCAGCCGGCGGTTCGTCGCGGCGATCACGCGCACGTCCGTCTTCAACGTCTTCGTGCCGCCCACCCGCTCGAACTCGCCTTCCTGCAGGACACGCAGCAGCTTGACCTGCAGCGGCAGGCTCAGCTCGCCGATCTCGTCCAGGAACAACGTGCCCCCGTGCGCCAGCTCGAAGCGCCCGATCCGCTGCTCGTGAGCGCCGGTGTACGCGCCCTTCTCGTTGCCGAACAGCTCGGCCTCCAGCACGCCCTCGGCCAGCGCCGCGCACGCGACCTTGACCAATGGACCGTTGCGACGCGGCGAATTCGCGTGGACGGCCTCCGCGATCAGCTCCTTGCCCGTGCCGCTCTCGCCCTGCAACAGGACCGTCGACGAAACCGGCGCCACGCGCTTGATGAGGTCGATGACCTCGACGAACGCCGGACTCCCGCCGATCAACGGTTTGGAGCCGGTCTCGAACGCGGCCCCGTCGCCGCAGGACGACTCGCGGGACCGGCGAATGTCGATCGTCGAACGCGCCGTCTTCATGGCGCGCTTGATCGCGCGGCGCACGTCGCGCAGACGAATCGGCTTCTCGAGCACCTCGCAAACGCCACGACGCCCCGCTTTCACGGCGGTGTCCACGTTGGCGAACGCCGAGATCAGGATCGTCGGCACCTCCGGACGCACGACGCGCAGCCCCTCGAGGAACCCGAGGCCGTCGAGTCCCGGCATGATCAGGTCCGTCAGGACGAGGTCGATGTCCTCCGGCCCCTGGGCGATGCCCAGCGCGTCCTTGCCGTTCTCCGCGACGAGCACGCCGTATCCGTCGCGCTCCAACGCCCGCTGGAGCGAGGTGCGTGTGTTGCGATCGTCGTCGACGATGAGGATGGACGGCGTGGCTTGCTCGACGGACGCCTCGTCCGGCTGCGGCGTCGCCTGCTCGTCGTTGCGGGGCACCTTCACGCGCGCTCCTCTTCGGGGCTCGGCCAGCGCACGGACACCGACGTTCCTCGGCCGTCGCCGCTCGAGAGCGAGATCCACCCGCCACCCGCGAGCACGATCTCACGCACCAGGTACAACCCGAGGCCGGAGCCGCCGGGCTTCGAGGTGTAGAACGGCTCGAAGACTCGTTCCCGCACCTCGGGCGGGATCCCCGGGCCGTTGTCCTTCACGGTCAGCTTGACGGAACGACGCATGCGGCGGACCAGGAGCGTCACCGTGTTCGCCCGGCCGCTCTTCGTCTCGCGGTCCGCGACCGCGTCGAAGGCGTTCTCGACCAGGTTCACCAGAATGCGCCGCACCTGATTCGGGTCGGCGCTGATGCGCTGGTCTTCGTCGTCGAGGCGGACACGCAGCTGCACGTCGCGCTCGGCGGCCCGTTCCGTCCACTCGTCCGCGAAGTCGCGCACCGCCGCGCCGAGGTCCATGACCTCGGTCTCGGTGCTCGCGACCTTCGAAAGCGAGAGGTAGTGCGTGATAATCTGGTTCAATCGCTCGATCTCTTCTCGAATCGCCGAGAGCGTCGGCGCGATCGCGCGGCGGATCTCGCGACGCCCGTCGAGCTCGTCTTCGAGCAGGTCCGTGTTCAGGAAGAGCGAGTTGAGCGGGTTGCGAAACTCGTGCGCGACGCTGCCGGCGATCTTCGCCATCGCCGAGAGCTTCTCCGTCTCGATCAGGCGGCGGCGAATGCGCTGCACCTCCGTCATGTCGTGCAAGACGAGCAGGTAGCGATCTTCGTCCCCTTGCGTGGTGCGCCTTGACGCGCGCTTGCGCTTGCGGCTGCGCTTGCGCGCGGCGCCGTCACCGGGTGCCCGCAGGCGCGTACCGAACACGCGAATCGGCACGTCCTCGCCCGACGCGTTCACGAGAATGACCTCGTGATCGGTCACGCGCCCCTTGCGATCGAGGTCGCGCAGCAGGCTCGTCAGTGCCTTCCCGTTGCGGAAGACCGAGGGCAAGCCGCGCCGCTGCACCTCACGCCGCCGGCGACCGGTGATGCGTGTGGCGCCGACGCTCCAGTGGCCCAGCGCGCCGGATGCCCTGAGCGTGACGACGGCGTCCGGCATGACGGAGACCAGGCGTTGCAGCAGCCCGCGCGCCTCGTCGGAGGCTTCGCGGGTCTCGACGCGCTTGGGCGCCGCGTCCGCCGTCAGGAACTCGACCAGGGTCTGGGAGGCGATCTCGGCCGCGCGGTCGAGTCGCTCGGCGCGGGCCCGCTCGGCGCTCTTCCCGCCGGGCGCTTCGCGCGTCTTCATCTCGTCGCGCACCGCCAACACCAGGCTCATCGCCTTGGCAGGCGGCAACGCGCGCGCGGGCTTGCGCCGCGCCATCGCGCGGGCGCGGGCAAGCACGGCCGGCCGCATCTTGGCGCCGCGCTCGGCGGGCTCGAGCACTCTCTCGACCTGTGTGTAAAGCGCTTCGACCGTGGCGGCGTCGAGGGCGAGACCGTTCTTGCCATTGAGCACCGCGCGTATCGCGGTCGGTACCGATGTGTTGGTGTCGGTCGCGGCTGTAGGCATGGACTTCGTCGAGAATACACGCCGAAGGGGACGAAAGGTATCCTGCTGCGATGTTCGAACGCCGCCGAAATCGTCACTTCGTTCTCGTGTCGCGCGCATGCGTCGTCGTTCTCGTGTGCGTCTCGCAGCTTGCAGCGACACACATCGCACACGCGGGCGAATGGACGGACGCGCACAGAGCGTTCACCGAGGAACGCTACGACGACGCGGCGCGTCACCTCGTCGCGTTCCTGGAAACGGGAACGAAGGACCCCGCGTTGCTGCGCAAGACGGCATGGATGGCGCAGCACATGGGCGACCTCGACCTGCTGCAGCGCGTCCGCGAAGCCGCGGAGACGCTCGAACAGGCGGCATCGGTCCCGGAGCGCGACCTCGCACTCGGCTTCGCGTACCTCGGCCTCGCGGAGACCCACCTGAAGAACGGTACGGGCGGCAGCTCGGTCGCGTTCCTGTTCACGGACGCCGTCGATCGGGCCAAGCGCGCGACGGACGCGGGCGAGCGGCACCACCCGCTGTCGCTCTACCTGCACGCGCGCGCGCTCTACGCGCAGGGCGATCTCGACGGCGCGCTGAGCGTGCTCGACGGCAAGACGAAGGGCGACGACGACGGCTACATCGCGCTCGCGGCGCAGCACGGCACGTATCTGTACGGCAAGGGATCGAAGGACGCGCGCGGCGAGGGCAGGGCACTGCTCGAGCAGGCGCTCGAGCGGCTGGCGTACGCATTCGGACGGTTCACCTCGTTCGCGCAGCTTCCGCCGTCCCTGATGCGCGAGGCGCGCATGGCGCGCGCGTGGTCGGCCCACTGGCTCGGCGATCTCGACGAGGCGCGCGCGTTCTATCTCGAGGCGCACCGGCTGGGCGGCAACACCGCGCATCTCGCGCGCCGCGGGCTCATGAGCCTGTACGCGAACGACACGGCCGCGTTGACCGCGGCCCTGCTCGCGGCCGCGAACGCCTCGCCCAAGGACCTGAGCGCCCTCGACGCGCTGGCAGACGTCTACGTACGCGCGAAGGATCACGGCAGCGCGTTGAAGATCGCGCAGCGGCGCATCGCGGCCGACGAACGCGATCCGGCCGGGTGGACGCTCGCCGGGACGGTGTTGCACTCCATGCGCCAGTGGGGCGAGGCCCGCAAGCACTACGTGCGCGCGCTGGAGCTGGACAGCGGCCATCTGCCGGCGGCGGGCGGCCTCGAACGCGTGGCCCAGGCGCTGGTGCCGTCCGAGTTCGAGCGCGGCTTGGCGATCTACCAGGAGCTGTTGCGGCTGCGCCCGAAGGACCCGTACGCGCGCAACAACCTCGGCTTCATCCTGCGCGAGGTCGTGTCGCCGCACACGAACTTCGAGGAAGGCGGCATCCAGCGCCTCAAGCCCGAGGCGCCGGCGCGCGTCAGGGAGCTACTCTTCCTCTGCCGGGACGTCTACGCCGAGGCGACCGCGTTGATCCCGGAGGCGGACGACGAGTCCCGGGACCTCTACGAGTCCTGGAACCTCGCCGGGATCGTCAACGACTACGGCCTGATGATTCACTACTTCGCGGACATCCAGGACGCCGAGGAGGCCGAACGCGTCTACCAGCGCGTTCTGCGCATGACCGAGGACAGCTTCAAGGACACCTACAGCCCCAATCTCCAGCGGCTCTACCGGTTCGTGCTGCCGAACCGCGACCTCACCTGGTACCGGACCGCGCGGCGCTGCAAGGACGCCGTGCTGATGGAGTCCCGGGACGCCGAGGGCCGGCTGCGGTTGGTCCCGGATGAACGCAAGCGGGCGGCCGCCGCTCGGGACGAACGCGGCCTTAGGGCACGAATTGTGCGAGAATTGAGGGAAGACGCCGAGGCGGACGGTGACAGCTGGCCGCCGCGTGGGGCGAATGGGAACGGCCGGTAACGCCGACACCGCTTGGAGACCGTCATGAAGGTCGCTCGGACGACGATCTGGATGTTGATCTGCCTGCTCGCCGCGGGCCTCGCACCCGCCCACGCTGGCACGCTCGACAAGGCGAAGCAGGCGCTGGAAGACGAAGACTACGAGGACGCGGTCGACCTCTTCCTGAAGGTGCTCGAGAAGGACGCGAGGAACCGCGACGCGATCGTCGGGCTCGCCGAGGCCTGTATCAAGGGCGGCGTCGATCAGTATTTCTACGAGGCCCAGGAGGCGCTGAACGGCGCCGGCGGGCTCTTGCGTCTCAACCCCCAGGACTGGGACGGCTGGGTGCTGCTCGGTGAGGTCTTCCTCGGCCGTGCCTCGGGCATCAGCGACCCCACCTCGCTGAAGCTCACCTACGCCGATGCGGCGACGGCGTTCGAGAAGGCGTACAAGGCGCAGAAGGACAACGAGCGGGCGGCGGTTGGACTGGCGCGCAGTCACTTCGGCGTCGCGGAGTTCGAGAAGGCGCTGGCCGTGCTTGACGAGTACATCGAGGCGCACCCGAAGGCGTCGCCGAAGGCCATGTTCTGGAAGGGCGAGACGTTGTACCTGCAAGCGCGCGATGCGCATGCCGCGGCGGGCAGCCTGACGGAAGACGTGAAGAAGATGTACATGCGCGCGAAGGGCGCGTACGAGGCGAGCGCCATCGCGGACGGGTCGTCCTACAAGACCTGGATCCAGCTGGCGTACGCCGCCCATTACGTGACGGACTTCAACACTGCCAGCAAAGCGTACGAGCAGGCCGCGGGCTTGAACGAGAAGTCGGACCTGCCGCTACGGGGCCTGCAGTCGTTGCTGGCGCAGAGCCGCCGGCCGCAATACACGGCGGCGCTGGACCGCCTGGCCGGCGCGTATCCGAAGCACTACTGGATCATGCTCTACCGCGGCATGCATCACGTGGACATGGAGGAGTGGGAGAAGGCCGTCTCGACGCTGAAGAAGGCGGTGCGCGTCGGTGAGAATCCCGCAGACGCCTACTACTGGATGGGCAAGGCCCAGGAGGCGTTGACGCAGACGGACAAGGCTCGGTCGTCCTACGAAGAGGCGCTCAAGGAGAATCCGAACCACGAGCGCGCGGCCGGCTCGCTGGAGCTGTTGATCTGGGACGGCAAGGAACCGCAGGCCGCGGTGCTCCAGATGTCGCTTTCGAAGATCAAGGAGATGATCGCCCGGTACAAGAAGCTGTTCGAGATGGCGCCCAACAGCCCGTGGATCCGCAACAACCTCGGGCTGCTCTTGCGTGACGCCTGGGTGCGCCGCGGGCAGGCGGACAACGACTGGCGGGTCGTGCTCGACGAGAGCGCGGCGGCGTACGTCGCGGCGAGCAAGATCATCGGCGAGTGGGATGCGACGTTGTCACAGACACTCAGCTTCCAGGTGCGGTACAGCTACGCGCAGGTGATCAGCGACACGGGGCTGATGTTCCAGTTCCACAAGCCGATCGAGGACCTCGATCGGGCGGAGCTCTACTACCTGCGGGCGCTCGACTTCTCGGACTACGGCTACTACGACGCTTGGAACAACCTGCGGCAGATCTACGCGGCGCAGGAGAAATGGGACGAGCTCTACGACCTGGCGCTGATGTGCGCGGACGGGCTGGTCACGGCGAACTTGAACGAGCACTTCGAGGGCCGGGCGCAGGCGCGCGCGGTCGCGAAGCAGCTGCTCGACGAGGGCAAGGTCGAAGACAACTAGACCGCTATGCGGTCTTGTTCCTTCGACCTTCGAAAGGACCGAGCCGCCGGAGGCGTCAGGTAGGGGCAGCCCTTGTGGCTGCCCAACGGTGCACGGGACAGCCCTTGATCGACGACTGTTTGGGCGACCACGAGGGTCGCCCCTACACGGCCTCCCGGTCCAGGTGTCGTGCAGGTTCACGTCCACGTCCACGTGAAGTTTCCAGTAGGGGCAGCCCTTGTGGCTGCCCAACGGTGCACGGGACAGCCCCTGATCGACGACTGTTCGGGCGACCACGAGGGTCGCCCCTGCACGGCCTCCCGGTCCAGGTGTCGTGCAGGTTCACGTCCACGTCCACGTCCACGTGTTCCAGTAGGGGCAGCCCTTGTGGCTGCCCAACGTTGCACGGGACAGCCCCTGATCGACGACTGTTTTGGGCGACCACGAGGGTCGCCCCTACACGGCGAAGGCGAGGGCCGGGCGAAGCTCGGGACCGGTCGCGACCCGACAGGGCCGCGAGGGACTAGCCCCTTGGCCGGACGCGCCGCAGGCGCCATGCGGGTGGATAGGGCGAGCTGGGCGAGCCCGCAAGGAGGGCCATGCCCTCCTTGAAGAAGAAGTTCCAGGTCGGACACGTGCGCAGCACGGGTCTCCCGAGCGCGCAGCGCGAGGGCCGAGCGAAGCTCGGGACCGGTCGCGGTCCGTCTCTTCGAGGAGGGCATGGCCCTCCTCGAAGAGACGGGCCGCGAGGAACTAATCGTGGTTGACGAACCGAACGTCGTCTTCGTCGACGATGCCCTCGGCGGCCGCGAGGCCCAACGCGCCGAGCGTCGAGAACTTGCGCGCACTCTCGATCGCCGGCCAGGTCGCGCCGCCGCCGAACCACAGCGTCGCACCGCCTTCACCCGCGACACGGGCGACACCGCCGACGCGAACGGCCAGTGACGCCGGGTCGCTGCCGGCATCCGCCAGCAACACCACGAGATGCGGCTGCTGCTCGTCGATGACCTGCGACAACACCTCGGGCTCCGTCGCGCAGCCGACGTCGAGCGTGCTGTAGCCGCGCTCGCGCAGCACCGTTTCCGTCAACGCGAGCAAGATCTCGCCGTCCTGTCCGGCGGGGCTCGCAAGCAGCGCGACGAGCGCGCCCATCTGCGGACGCAACCGGCCGGCCGCGCGCAAGGAAGCGCGAACGAGGCTGCGGCGCAACGCGCGCCACCCGCCTTCGGACAACCGCCCCTCACGCTTGCGCTGATGCATGCCCGTCACGAAGTCCTCGCAAACGGTGTCGGCGGCGCGCCCCCAGTCGGGCGACGACGCGCGCAACGCGAGCAGTGCCGCCTCCATCCGATCCGGATCCGCAAGCGCGTTGCCACGGTCCAACCACTCCGCCGGCGTTCCGAGTCGCAGGCTCAACGGGCTGCTGCTGCGTCCCATGCCTGCGCGCGGGTCGACCAAGGAGCGGAAGTCCAAGATCACGCTGCGCAGGAAACGCCGGTGGCCACCGGGCGTGCGCGTGTGCGGAATGCGTCCCTGATCGCTCCAACGCTTCAGCGTCGTGGACCCCACACCCAAGAGGCGCGCGGCCTCGGGGAGCGTGATCACGTCATCGGGTCTGGGCTTGTTGGAGGGCATCTGTGAGTTCGAGAAAGAGGAAATGGTCCCAAGGACTTCGCAACGCCTGTGCCGGGACGCCGCTCGGCCTACCGCCGAGAAACCGGCTCACTTCCCGCTAACCGCATAAGCCGTTGCTTGGTGTGATCTTACAGGATGGGGGGCGCGCGATGGACACTGAACTTTCGGCGCCACCGTCCGCGCCCACCTGGGTGCGAAACGTCTCAAATTCTGACACCGATGCTCCAAAAGGCGACGAATCAGCCCCTAGCTCGGTTCCGGCGCCGGGGCCGCTTCCTCCGCCTCGCCCTCCCCCGACGCCTGCTGGGTCACGTGCCGGCGGTAGATCTGCACGACCGTCGTCAGGAGCGCCAGGAGCAGCGGCCCGAACACGACGCCGCTCATGCCGAACAACCCGATGCCGGACATGATCGCGAAGAAGAGCAGCAACGGATGAATGTCCTTCGCGCCCGTTTTCGTGAGCAGCCAAGGGCGCAGCAGATTGTCCGCCACGCCGACGATCACGACGCCCCAGCCCACCACGAACCAGCCCTGCCACGTCTGCCCCGTAACCAGCAGATAGGCTGCTGCGGGAACCCAGATGAGGGCGGTGCCGCCGAACGGAAGCAGCGAGGCGCCCGCCATGACGATGCTCCACAGCACCGGGGATTGCACGCCCGCGATCCAGAACGAGATGCCGCCGAGCGCACCTTGGATCAGGGCGACCAGCACACCGCCCGTGATCGCCGCCGAGGTGGTGCCGCGCAGGGTTTCGAGAATCAGATCCGTCTCGCTCTCCTCGAGCGGCGACACCTCGCGCACCATGCGGCGCAGCTTGCGCGACTCGATGTAGACGAAGTAGAGCGTCACGAGCGTCAGCACGAGACCGATCAAGAAGACGACCGGCCCCATGACCACGGAGACGGCCTTGCCGGCGACGGACCCGGAGAGCAGCTTGGGCAGGCGCTCCTTGAGCTCGATGCCCGCGCGCTCGAGCAGGGAGTCGTCCGACTTGATGAGGCCGCCGTCGACGGCCCAGCCCTCGACCGTCGCCAAGACGTCCGGGAAGTGCTTCTTGATCTGCTCGCCGGCCTCGCGGAAGTCGATGGCCCGGGCCTCTTCCAACACCATCGCGCTCACGAAGACGACGGGGCCGAGGATCACGACCGCGACGAGCACGACCATCACCACCGCGGAGAGCCGCGGTTTCTTCCACTTCGCGGCGAGGATGCGATAGGGATGCGCGGTGACGGCGCCGAGGCAGAGCGCCCACGCGATCGGAATGATGAACGGCGCGAGGATGAGATAGAACGCCCAGAGCGCGAAAACGACGGCCGCGAAGAGCAGGAGGCCGCGAAAGACCCCCCGCTGAAGCACGCGCGTTCGTGCGCTGTCGTCCATCGTCATGCGCGCGAGGCTATCGGTTTGCGGGCCGGATCGCCACGGTTAGGAGAACACGCGGCCGGTCTTCAGATACGACGCCGACGCATCGCACGCGATCCGGACGCGGATCGGGAGGTACGCGCGTAGGCGCGGATTGTCGAGCCGGGCGCCGAGCCATCCGAGCATCGTGATGTTGCGGGTCAACCACATCAGATCGACCTGCTCGACGTGCTCGTCGTCGAAGGGCCGCACGCTGCGGTAGCCCTGCACCCACGCCGCCTTGGCGCGCGGCAGCGCCGGGCAGTTGCCGGTCGACAGCAGGCTGACCGTCAGCTCGTACGCGTACCAGCCGAAGCCGCAGTCGTCGAAGTCGATCACCGCCGGACGATCGCCGCAGCGAAGGACGTTGCCGAGATGCATGTCCGCGTGGATCAACCCGAACCGATCGTCACCGGTGCCGTACTCGTCGAGCTCCCGCCGCACCCGGTCACGCGCCCGCCCGATGAGCTTCTCCTGCGCCGGCCGCAATCCGGGTACGGCCATCGGGTCCCCGAAGAGGGGCCGGTCTCCGACGAGCGCCTCGAGGTCCCATCTTCGCCGGACGAAGTCGGCGGGCCGGTCCCAGGTCCGACCGTGCTCGTGGAGCGCCGCGGTCATTGCGCCGATCGCCCGGTACGTGCGGGGGGAACCGGGCCGCAAGGTGAAGCGGCCGTCGATCCACTCGAGGCAGGTCACGCGCCGAGGCTGATCCACGCCGGACGCGTGGGCGTACTGCAGGGTCTCTCCGTCGATGCCGCGGTACGGCGCGGGCGCCACGACGTCGGTGTCGCGGCGCAGCGCCTCGAGCCAGAGCATCTCCGAGCGAATGTGCTCGTCGCGTTGGTAGTCGGGACGGTGGATGCGCAGCACGCGCTGCACGCCGTCCAGATCCTGCAGGCGGAAGACCGTGTTCTCGCCGTGGTGCAGGAGGGTGAGCTCGGCGTCGGCCGGCAGGCCGAATCGCGGCAGCGCGTCGGCGGCGAGGCGCCGCAGCCGGCCTACCTGGCCACGGAGGGAGAGCACTTCGTACGGTCGCATCGCGGAGATGGTATGTAGCATCTGCGCCGATGAGAGCGCTGATCATCCCGAAGCACGGACCGCCCAAGGTCTTCGAAGAGCGCGAGCTGCCGGATCCGCGCGTGAAGCCGCAGGACCTGCGGGTGCGCGTCGAGGCGGCCGGCGTGAACTTCGCGGACCTCATGGGTCGTGTCGGTCTGTATCCGGACGCGCCGCCGATGCCGTACGCGCCCGGCTACGAGGTCGCCGGTGTCGTCGAAGAGGCCGGCGCGAACGTGCCCGAAGCGCTCGCGCCCGGAACCCGCGTGATGGCGACCTGCCGATTCTGGGGCTACGCGTCCCACGTGCGGCTCGCCCACCACGGCGCGGTGCCGATTTCGGACGACATCGACTTCGCGACGGCAGCGGCGGTGCCCGTCAACTACCTCACGGCGTACCTGGCCCTGGTGCATTGCGCCGCGGCCAAGCCCGGCGAGCGCGTGCTCGTTCACGGCGGCGCGGGCGGGGTCGGGCTGGCGGCGTTGAATCTCGCCAAGCCGTTGGACGTCGAGGTGTATGCGACGGCCGGCAGTGACGAGAAGTGCGAGCGGCTCGAGTCGATGGGCGTGGTCAAGGCGTTCAACTACCGCGAGGTCGACTACGCGAAGGCGTCGCGCGAGCACCTGCGCGGCCGCGGCTATCACGTCATCCTGGATCCCTTGGGTCCCGAGTCGTTCCAGAAGGGACTGGATCTGCTGGAGCCGCTGGGACGGTTGATCTGCTACGGCTTCTCGAGTCTGGTGACGGGGCCGAAGCGCAAGCTGTGGCACGCGGTGACGAGCGTGCTGAAGGCGCACAAGATCAACCCGATCACGTTGATGAACCAGAACAAGGGCGTGCACGGGCTGAACCTGGCGCAGATGTTCACGGAGCGCGAGCTGCAGAGCTCGGGGATGGAGCAGTTGCGCGAGAAGCTCGAGGCGGGCGAGATCCAACCGACGATCGCGAAGACGTTTCCGTTGACGGCGGAGGGTGCGGCGGACGCGCATCAGTACCTTCACGACCGGAAGAACTTCGGCAAGGTCGTTCTGGTGAAGGCGTAGGCGGAGGGGGCAGCACGCCCCACCCCCATCCCGGTCCCGGTCCCGGTCCCGGTCAGGGTTCTGACCCTTGTTGGAATACGACCATTTGCGTCGCAGTTCCCGCACTTGCCAGCCTCCGGCCGGCAGCCCAAGGCCTCTGGATCCTGACACAGCGAGAGAAAAGAGGTTGGAGTCCCCGTGAGGCCTCAGATCAGGCTGGCGTCTCACAGGTCACCTGGTGGCGCTGGGAGCGAGGCTTGCGGCCGATCGGTCGGCGCTACTGGTGGCCGCCCCCGAAGCCCTAGTCCTCTTGCTCAGGAAGCCCCAACGTCAAGTGCGCGATTCTGCGAAGCCAGACACCGAGGGAAAGCCTCGGGCCGGAAAACCGCCTCGGTCACCAGCGAGACCGCTCGAGCCTTGATGGCGAGGCAGAATACCTCGCGAGGACTCCCCGGCCCGTCCGAGTCTCGTTGTCGGACCTACTGCCATTCGCCTTCCTCCGGCGGGCGTATTCCGCTCGGCCCAGCCGCGGTTGGCCCGGCGCTCACCGGCGCCCTGGGCTGTTCCGATTTTTCGGCCGATTCGTCCGATGGTCTCGAAGGGCTTCAACTAGCGGCTGCCGCGCCGTCGATAGGCCGATCGGAGTCTCGGACACCCCCCCCTGCATGACCAGAGTCTTCGGCTTCCTTTTTCGGCTTTCAGCCGCCTCAAGGTCCCTGCCGTCTTCAGTGCTACTCAAACGTCTGGTGACCGGGCTTGCGAATAGGTACGGAGCCTCGGTGTGCTCAGTCCATCAGTATGGGCGCATGAGAGGCACTTGCTCGGCCGAGCCCAGTCCGGAGTTTGAGGCGCTTTCGCCCGTCGTACGTGAACGCCTGCGGAACATCGACGGTCGTCTCGTGCAGCGCGCGATCACGACGGGCCGTCTTGTAAGCGCCCTTGACCTCGATATTGACGGCGACATCGTCGAACTTCTGGACGCGCATCTGAGCGGCACGGATGTGTTTGCGTTCCCTATCTCGATTCAATCCGAATCTCTTGGCGCACTTGTCATGTACCTCCCCCCGTACGCACCTGCTCTGCGCGACGCTGACGTTCATGCCATGCTGTCGTTGGGAGACGTGATCGAGGTTGCGGCAGAGAACGCGCGCGCCTTGGCGGGAGCGCGGTGTCGGGGGCAGCCAAACGTCATTCTTAGGCCGACTCGACGCGCGGTCGGAGAATCGAGCAAGGTGGTGGACTAACCGCGGCACCTCGATTCGAGTGCCGGCTCCTCCCCCTAGGGCGGCGGAGGGTCTTGCACCAGCGGGCGACGCTTGGGATCGCCCCTACATCCAACCCCGATCCCGATCCCGGTCCCGGTCCCGGTCCCGGTCCCGGTCCCGATGTGATGCACGCCATCCGTCATTCGCGGGCGTGTTCAATCCCCACCCCTACGTCGCTACCGCAGCGCCACGCCCTCCAGCTCGAGCAGCTTGCGCTTCTTGGCCAGACCGGCGCTGAAGCCGCCCAACCCTCGGTCGGCCGCCACGACGCGGTGGCACGGATAGACCAACGGCAGCGGATTGCGCCCGCACGCCTGCCCCACCGCGCGCGCCGCCGCCGGACGCCGGATCGACCGCGCGACGCGGCCGTACGTACGCACCTGCCCCCGCGGGATCCGGCGCAGCTGCTGCCAAACGCGCGTGGCGAACCCGACCTGCGGGAGCACGACGTCGAGATCCGGATCCTCGCCGCCGTTCAGGTAGTGCTTGATCGCACGGGCCGCATCCTGGGTGGTCGGACTCCCGCGCTTGAAGGCGCCGTCGGGAAACTGCCGCGTCAGATCGGCGCGCAACTGTTCGTCGTCACCGTCCAACCGGATGCGCACGACGCGCTTGCCGATGCCGGCGATCAGCAGATGCCCGAGCAAGGGCGTCTTGACGGGGGTCAGGTGGATGTTCAACGCCGGCGACGGCGCGGACGTTCACCGAGGGTGACCTCCAACGTCACGCGCTCCCCCTCACGCAACACCTGGATCTTGACCGTCTTGCCGGGCTTGAGCCCGCCGAGCACCTGCATGAGGCCCTGACGATCGCGGATCGCCTGCCCGACCAGCGAGATGATGATGTCGCCGGCCTGCATGCCGCCCTTCGCCGCGGGGCCGTTCGGCGTGACGCCGCCGACCATCAGGCCGTGTTCGTTGGGCTCCTGACTGAGCGAGATGCCCAGCACCGGCGGGCGCGGACGCGGCGGCGGCTTCGTGAACACGAGCCGTTCGTCGCGGCACGCGATGTCGTGCGCGACGTCGCGCACCAACAACGCGATGCGCTGCATGTCCGCGTAGTTGATCTTGTCGGGATCGTCCGTCGGCCGGTGGTAGTCCTCGTGCAGCCCGGTGAAGAAGAACAGCACGGGCAGGTCCTTGCGGAAGAACGACGTGCTGTCGCTCGGCGCCGTGCCCTGCGGGTCCCACGTGACATTCAAGCGGTGGGTCTTGTTGTGCGCGGCGACGAGGTCTCTGAGGCCCTTCGCCGTGCCCACGCCGCCGATCTGCAGCTTCCCGCCGCGGCTGCGTCCGACCATGTCCATGTTGATCATCGCGACGATGTCGTCCAGCGGCACCGTCGGGTGGTTCACGTAGTAACGCGAGCCGAGCAGACCGCGCTCTTCCCCGGAGAACGCGACGAGGACCAACGAGCGCCGCGGACGGTTCTCCGGCCTACCGAACCACGCGGCCAGCTCGATCAGCGTGACCGTGCCGGAGCCGTTGTCGTCGGCGCCGTTGTGGATCTGGCCGACGGCGTTGCTCATGCTTCCGTAGCGGCCGTCGCCTACGTGATCGAAGTGCGCGCCGAGCACGACGACCTCCTGGTTCAGCTCCGGGTCGCTGCCGAGCAGGAAACCCACCACGTTGCGGGCAGGCAACTCCTTCGTGCCGAGCTTGGTCGTCTTCAGCTCGACCTGGATCTGATCGAGCGCCGCCGACTGCGGCCCCTGCGTCTTGAGCAGCGCTTCGATCTCCTCGAGCGAGCGGCCGGTCTGCTTCAGCATCGCGGCGGCGACGTCCTGGGTGATGAACGCGTAGGGAATCGCGGCGGAGCCGGTCGGCGGGCCGAGCGACGCGCGCCACGAGAAGATGGTGTCCTTCTTCGCGGACTTCACGGTCGCCGGGTCGTTGCAGAGCAACACCGCCTTCGCGCCGTGCTTGACCGCGTTGGTGAGCTTGGTCATGAACGACGCGTGCTGCCGCTCGCGCCATCCGGGATTCTTGCGGAAGATCAGGACGATCTTGTCCTTCACGTCGACGCCGGCGTAGTCGTCGTACTGGCGGCCGGGCGCGGTGATGCCGTAGCCGGCGAAGACCACGTCGCCCTTGATCTCGGACGGCGGCGTGACCGAGAACGGATTCCAGTCCTTCTCGACCGCGCACTCGCGGCTGCCGTCCGGCGTGTAGACGACGAGACGATTCCCCGGGTTCAGCACGGGCTGTTTGATCGAGTAGGGCTGAAACCACGAGCCGTCCGCGCCCATGGGCGTGACGCCGCTCCGTTCCCAGTGGCCGGCGATGTACGCGGACGCGGTGATCGAGTCCGGGCTGAGGGTCTCGCGGCCGCCCATCGCGTCCGACGCGATGTGCTCCAGGTGCGCGCGGAGGTCGTCGACGGTGATGTCCGGGCTGAACGTCGGCGTCTTCTCCTCCGCGAAAACCGTTGCACACACCAAGAGCGGAAGGAGACAGAGGAGGCGTCGAAGTTTCATGGGCGAAGTATAGCGCTGCGACTGGTCACGCCCCGAGGACCGCCGTCCCCGTTACCCTTGACGCGTGCAATTCGTCCGCGCTCCGATCGTTTTCGCCGTGCTGCTCGCGCTCGCGTTTCCGCGTGCCGCGCCCGTCGAAGCGTACGAGGCCGCGTCCTCCGACGCACAGGTCGCCGCGCGTGTTGCGGCGCTGCTCGAAGACGACCGCTACGAGGCCGCCACGCTCGTGCTGCGGCGTCACCTGGCCGAGCGCTCCGACGACTTCTTCGGCTGGGTGCAGCTCGGAGACGTGCAACGGCGCCGCTGCGATCTCGACGGCGCCCGTCGCGCCTATTGGCGCGCGCTTGCCGGCGATCTGCGGAATCCGTTGGCGCGCACGGGACTTGCGAGCATCCATCTGCTCGAAGGCGATCCGCGAGCGGCGCTCGCGGAGACGACACTCGCGCTGACGACGCCGTCAGGACGCCGCAGCGGCCCCGCGTGGCGAACGCACGCGTTGGCGCTGGTCGACCTCGGCCGGTACGACCTCGCGCTCGACGCGGCCAAACGCGCGATACGCGTCGCGCCCGGCTACGACGGCGCGCTCGAAGCGTACGCGCGCGCGGCGTTCCGAGCGGGCGACATGCAGGAGGCACGCAAGGCGTACACGCGCGCGCTCTTGATCGACCCGGCGGGCGAGGAAGCCAACATCCGCTTGGGAAGCGGCTTCGGACCCGCGTTCAAGGACCCGTCGTGGCGAACGGGGCTCGAGGGCAAGCTCTTCGAGCACTCGGTCGATGCCTGGGACGACGGCCGGCTCGAGGAGGCGTCGGCGCGCTTCGACGCCCTGACGCGCCGCTCCCCCACCAACTTCAAGTACCGGCTCGGCTACGGCCTCGTGCGCCGCGACCTTCGACGTCGAGCGGAGGTGGCCTTCGGCGGCGACATCAGCGCGACGTACTTCCTCCTGCCGGCGCCGCAGGTGCCGTTGCTGTCGGCGTACGTCATGGGGTGGGACGACCTGGACGAGCGCACGCAGCGCATCGTGCGTACCTCGGTCGCGCCGGCGCGTGCCTGGCTGCCGCAGCTCATCGAGGCGCGGGCGACGCACGAGATCCTGTCGCTGAGCGACTCGTTGAGCGATCACCCGAAGCGCCGCGACCTGGCGGATCGATTCACGTTCGACGGACGTCGGTACGCGCATCTACGCGGCGTCGGCGGACGCGCGGCGGCGACGGGGATCGAGAAGCTGCGGACGGCTTCGGCGTTCGGCTTCAACACGTTCGCGCACGAGTTCGCGCACCAGGTGTTGCGGCAGGCGTTTCCGCGGGAGCTGGTGCGCGAGGTCGAGCGGCTCTACGCGGACGCGTTGCGAACGGACCGGTGTCTCGACTACTACGCGGCGTCGAACGTGGACGAGTACTTCGCGCAGGGCTACGAGGCGCTGGTGTCGTTGCGCAAGCGCGGCTGTTTGCGCGACACGGCGCGGCACACGCGCTCGGAGCTGAAGCGGCGCGATCCGCGGCTCTTCGCGTTCCTGGTGGAGCACATGGATCTGACGCACGAGGACGAGGGCGCGATGGAGCGCTTCTGGCAGGCGTTGCCGCCGTAGCGGACCGCCAACCCCGACCCCCGATACCGATGGCGAACCCGATGCCGGCGCGGTCGGGGTCAAGCCCCGCCCCTACTACGGCGCCATCACGAAGGAGCGGTTTGCCAAACCCGACCCCGCTGCCGACCCGATCCCGCTCCCGCTCCCACTCCCGCTCGCGGCCTCTACCGGCTGTCCAGCAGCAGATCGAGCGCCGCGCCGACTTCGTGCCAGTCCGGATGCTGCCGATACGCCTCTTTCAGCAACCGCGCCGCCTCCAGCAATCGTTCCGGACGCGACGACAAGAACAGCCCGTAGTTGCCCTTCGCGCGCGACGGGTTCTTCGCCGCGCGAATGGCGTTCTTGTATCCCTGCTCGGCGCGCTTGTCGTCCCCCATCTTGTGGAACGCGATGCCGTACACCGTCCACGCGCGCTCGTTCGCCTTGCGCTGCTCCAACGACTTGATCGCCGCGGCGGCGGCCTCGCGCCACCGTTCGCTGAGCATCAACGCCCCTGCAAGATCGTCGAGATAGGGCTGCCAGTCCGGCTGGTGGTCGAGCGCGCGGCGGAAGTGCTTGACCGCCTCCTCGGGCTTCCGCTCGTCGACCAGCGCGTACCCCATGTTCGCGTGCAGGGGCGCGACCTCGTCGTGGCGCTTCAGCGCGCGCTTCAACACCTGGATCGCGTCGCGCGCCTTGCCCTGGATGCGCAGCGCGCGCACCTCGCGCAGCACCGACTCGGTCTCGTCCGCGTTGAGGGCCGACGCGCGCTCGAACGCGTTGGCCGCCTCCGCCCACTCGCCGCGCGCCTCGTGCCCGCAACCGATCACGTAGTACAGCTCCCACGCATCCGCGTGCCGCGCGACGGCTTCCTTCTCGAGCGCGTCGAACTCGGGCCAGCTGCGGTAGCGCAGGTAGATCTCGAGCATGCGCACCGCGAAGCGCGGCTCGTCGGGAACCGCCTCCCGCGCCTGCTGCAGCCACTGCTCACAGTGCCGGAAGCTCCCTCGCTTCTGCAGCTCCGCGGTCGTCTTGAGCAGCTCGGCGACGTCGCGCTTCGTCAGCGCGTCCTCGTACGCGGCGGCGAGCGCGGCGGGGATGGGCTGGGTTGCCATGGCCCCGGATTATTGCGTCAACGCGAGACCGGCTCCGCCGGAATCGGCCGCGCGCCCTTCAGGCGCGACTTGTAGCGGTTCCAGGGAAAGTACTGCCCCGGGCACTCGGTTGCGCAGCAGTCGCAGTGACGTACGACGTGCTCGGCGTCGATGCCGTAGCGCTTCATGAGCCAGCGCGTCAGACGAACAAGCTCCTCGAACTGCTTGGCGGACGGCTCCCGCGGTGTCTTGTGGAAGTCGCCGACGAGACAGATGCCGATGCCCTGCTCGTTGAAGTCGTTGTGACCGAGCGCGTGGTTGCGCGCGTGCGCGCCGTGCTTCTGGATCGGCCAGCGCGGACCGATCTCGATCTGCCCGTCACGCGACATCGTGCCGTTGCCGATGACGAAGTGGTAGCCGAGGCTGTCCCAGCCGTTCACCTCGCGGTGGATGCGGTCGTACTTCGCGGCGTTGCCGCTCAGGTCATCCGAGTGATGGACGACGATGTACTTCCACGAACGCTCCTTCGCGTTCGGGATCCACCCGCGATCGACGCGCGGCTTGGGCGTGACCTTGCGCTGCGGCTTGGGCGTGACGGCCACGGCCGGCCGCTTGGGGCGCGACTTGGGCACGTACTTCGGCACGCGCGGCGCCGCCGGCTTCGCGGCAGTCCGCGCCCGCTGCGCCCGCTCGCGATCGATGCGGCCGCTCAGGTAACGGACGGCCTTCGCGGGGATCTTGACGTCGCGACCGTCGCGCTCGATGCGCACCTTCAGCTCGACCCGCTTGCCGAAGACGATGACGTCCGGCGTGCCGGGGTAGAGGCGCAGGACGAGGCCGTCGCGACCGACGAGCTTCACGTGATTGATCGCGTCCGCGTAGGTCATGCGATAGCGAGCGGCAAGCTGCAGGGCCGTGAGGTCCCCTCCCGCCGAGACGAGGTTGCGGGGTGCGACGGTGGTCGGACCGCGGGCCAGGATGCGGTCCCGGGCGGGCTGGACCCGGTCATCGGGCGCCGCCTCGAGGAGCGGCGCGGTGAAAACGAGGATGAGCGCGGCGCCCAACACGACCGCGGTTCCCACTCTGCCCAGCATCCGTCCCATCAAGTCCGCCCTCCCTTGTCGCGCTCGGTCCCATCCGTAGCAGGCGCAGCGCGGAATGCACGCTCCACGCCGCCGCGGCGGCGAAATTCCCGCCCGGCGTCCGACCTGCGATCACGGTAGCGCGGGGGGCCGACGAACGAGATGCGAACGTGGCGCCGCGCGTACTCCAGAACATCGGCTGGGGCCCGCTCCGTCCTCACCCGCAAAGGGCTGAAAATGGGGGTCGCACGGCCAACCCGCGCGACCGTTCCGTACGCGACGTCGACCCGACGGCCGCGCGAACGACCCCGCGTACACCCATGGCGCCTTCCGGCCACGACGCCTAAAATCGGGCAGGCTCATGGCGGAATTGTCCGCCGGAATCGGCGACGGCCGCCGCGCGTCGCCAGCCAAGCGCACAACCCCTTGTTTTGAAACGATTTGCAGCTCAGGAGCCGCATCTTGCCCCAATTCGACACGCGCAACCGAGATCGGACATTCCGGCATCGCCGTGTCCGTTGGGCGCTGGCGCTGTTGGTGCTGGGCGTTGCGGCCCACTGGCCGTCGCCGGCGCGCGCCGACGAGGCGGACACAACGGTCTTCGTGCTCGAGGCCGAGCGGATGGACCGCCCGCCGACGATCGACGGCCGTCTCGATGAGTGGACGCGGGTGCCTCGTGACGCCCTGGCCGTGCTCGGACGCTCCGAGCAGGTTCTGCCCGCGCGTCGCGCGTACTGGAAGGGCCCCGCCGACCTGAGCGCCGTCGTACAGGTGGCCGTTCACGACGACGACCTCTTTCTGGCGGCCACGGTCACGGACGACCGGCGCTTTCACGATCCGGCCGAACCGTGGTGGCACGGCGACTCGCTGGAGGTCTTCCTCAACTTCGACTACGAGCCGGGTACGGAGGTCGCGGACGCGTACACCGACGGCTGCTGGCAGATCTTCCTCATGCCGTTCAACCCCGAGCTGGCGTGGGGCGTCGTCTCGCGCCGCAAGCACATCGAGTTCGACGACGGCGGCCTGCGCGGCGTCGAGATGGCGCACACCCGCACGCAGGGCGGGTCGTACGACATGGAGGTACGCATCCCGCTCGCGAACTTCGGGGTCACGTCCCGCGAGGAGCGCAGGATCGGCTTCTCGCTCGCCATCAACGACGCCGACGACGGGCCGTCCGAGCCCGGCACGTACATGACCTGGAACGAGCGTGCGGACCTGTGGCTCTATCCGAATCGGTTCGGCGTGTTGGTGCTGCCCTACGGCGAGCCGGACTCGACGACGGTCGGAGCTTCCGAGGGGAGCCGCGCGCTCTGGTGGTTGTTCGCCGGCGTGATCGCGTTGGGCGCGGCGTTGCTGCTCGCGGGACCCGGTGCGCGCGCCCTTTCGCAGTGGGGTCCGAAGCCGAAGTGGATCGGACTCGGCTTGATCGGGTTGCTCGCCGGCGGCGTGCACCTGCAGAGCTCGCTGAGCATCGAGGACGCTCGATCGGAGGTGTTGGCCGAGCTCGAAGCCCTCGCGGATCGCGCAGGGCCGATCGTGACCGAAGCACAGGCCGTCGGCGCGCTGCTCGAGCCGTCGATCGAGGATCGAAGCGCGATGCTCGCGCAGCTCCTGCGCGGTGAAGCCGTTCCATGCCGGCCCGGCATCGACGGCGTCGCGTTCGTGCCGCTGCACGAGAACGGTGCGTACAGCGACGACCGCGAGAAGCGCTACCGGATCGCGCTGGACGAGGAACGCGTCTTCCACCTGCCGGAGCCCACGCGCTTCCGCGCGCTGTCGCTGGACGTGGACATCGAAACGGTCGAGCGCGGACGTCCGGCGTCCTCCTTCCTGGGACGGCTCACGCTCGAGAGCGACGACGGCACGGCGGTCACGCGCGACGTCGCCGCGGTCGCGCCGGCCACCGTCAGGGTCGACGAGGAGCGCGCGTGGTCGCGTCTGCGTTGGACGCCGGCCGCGGGCGCGCCGTTCTCCGTGCTGCGTCGCGTCACGTTGGACGACGCAGGCACGGCGTTGCCGCTCTCCGGACGAACGGAAGACGGCATCCCCGTTCTGGCGCACCCGGGCGGGCCCGATCACGGCCGCAACCTCGCGCCGGAGGAGTCGATGACGGTGCCGATTCCGGCGCTGCTCGGTGGCGGCGACCGTCTCTGGGTCGTGATGACTGCTTCACGCGCCTTCCCGGATCTGCTCGGCGACAGCGAGCTGGCGCGCATCGACGTAGTCTACGACGTCGGTGAAGCGGAGCAGCAGTCGCTCGTCTTGCGCAACGGCGAGCACCTCGCCGCGGAGCGTCTTCCGGCGGGCCTCGAGCGCCCGTCGACCATGACGAGCCGCGTCGCGTACCGCTGGCAGGACAACCAGGGGTACGGCCACACGCACGACGCGATACCGATTCGACTGCGCACGGAGCGCCGGCCGCTGTCGGTCACCATCACCAACCTCGGGCCGGGTGGGACGGTGCGCGTGCTCGCGGCGAGCGTCGTGCGCACGCGCAGACCGGCGCCGCGGTCGTCGATCGGCGTCGTGACCGACGAGAGCCGCCGCGCGGACGAGGCGCATCTCGTCGAAGGCGGCGAGGCGTTCGCGTCCCGGCTCTCGACGGACGCGCCCGATCCGGTCGTGCTCGACCGCACGATCGCGGGTTCGCCGCCGCCCGTCACGCTGCGCCTGCGCGCGCCGCTGCCGTCACGCGTCGCCGACAAGCGCGAGCGCACGAAGATCGCGCTGCTCACGTGCCTTGCGATCGCATTGTTCCTGCTCGTCCTGCTGGCGGTGGACGCTGCGGAGCACTTCCCGATGCTCTCGCGCCGGCTGAGCTTCGGCGTGTTGGCGGCGGCGCTGGTCCCGTTGGCGGTGACGATCCTGCTGGTCGAACGCGGCAACGCGAAACGTGTCGAGGCGGAGCACACCGAACGCGCCCGCAACGGTCTGACGTCCGCGGCCGCGCGCATGGACGACGTGCTGCGCAACGCGCAGTCCGCGTCGCGGCGTCTGGCGCGTCATCTCTCCACGGCGCATCGCGAGGGGCAGCGCATCGACATCGCCGGGGTCGTGGGCCTGTACGGCGACCCGGCGTTGCCCGCCGGGACCGGCGGCTCGGCCCTGGTCGCTGGGGCGGATCTCGTGCCGACGCCCATCCCGTTGGGACCCGCAGGCGAGGGCCTGAAAGGCACGCGTTTCCTGCCGGTGTCGAGCGAACCGGGCGGCTTCCATGTTTCGCCCTGGGACGGGCTGCTGATGCTCGGCACCGCGCGCAGCGGCAGCGGCGACGATTGGATGCGCGTCACGCTGGCGGTGCGCACCACCGACCGCTACCTGCGAACGCTGCTCGACGACGTCGTCGCGCTGCCCGGCGCGTCCCTCGTGATTCTCGACGCGCAGGGACGACCGCTCGCACGCGCCGGCGATCATGCACGCGACCTGGTCCGCGCGCTCGCCGACAACACCGACGAGGTGCGCGCACGCCTCGACCAGGATGCAACGGCGCAGCTTCTCCGGCTCTCGAGCGGCCCGCGGGAACACCTCGCGGTCGTGACGCGGCTGTCTCCGGTGGGCGGGCGGCCGAACGACGCCGCATGGCTGGCGTTGTCCTTGGATCGCGCCGTCGTCGAGGCGGCCGTGGCCGAGCAGCGCGATCCACTCATCTGGCTCGGCCTCTTCGGCCTCGTGCTGGTCGCCTGTGTGGCGTCGCTGATGGCGCGCCGCGTGGCGAAGCCCGTTCGAGATCTGGTGAAGGTGACGGAAGCGGTGCGCACCGGCCTGTTCGACGTCGACGTGCCGCCGGCCGGCGCCGACGAGGTCGGCGACCTGACCGTTGCGTTCGATCAGATGCGCCTCGACCTGAAGCACCGCGTGGCCGATCTCGACTTCCTGCGCGCGGCACAAGACCGGTTCGCGCGGTCGCTGGACTTCGGCGCGCTGTCCGACGCCGTCCTCGAGCTGTTCCACGATCACTTCCAGCCGACGTCGAGCGTGCTGCTCGACGTGCCGGGCGCGGGCGCCACGATGACCGTGCTGGCGGAGCGCGGGCGCAAGCACGCGTTCAGCGACCGGCCGATCCACCCGGCCGAGGACGGCTGGTTGGCCGCGGCCGTGCGCTCCGACGCACCGACGGAAGTAACCTCCGCCGCGTCGGACGAAACCGTCGCGCGCGAAGCCACGATCGTTCGCCGTCTGACCGAAGAGCGCAATGCATGGCTGAGCGTGCCGCTTCGAAGCGGCGCGGAACTGCAAGCGCTCGTGGTCTTGGCGTGGTCGGACGCGAGCCACCTGCCGCGCGGCGAAGCGCGCCGCCTGCTCGAGCCACTGGCCGGAATCGCCGCTTCGGCGCTGAACAACGCGCGGCTTTACCGGCTCGCCGCGCTTGACGACGTGACGCGCCTTCCGGGCGCGACGGCCTTCGAAGCGGCGTTGCGCTCGGACGTCGAGCGCTCGCTCGCGGGCGGGCGGCCTACGGTGCTGCTGCGGGTCGGACTCGACCACGTCGAGCACGTGACGTTGCGGCGCGGCGTCGAGCTGTCGCGCGAGCTCCTGCGCGTGTGCGCCGACGCGCTTCGCTCCGTTGTGGGTGATCGCTCGCGGCTCGGGCGGTTGCGCGGCGAGGAGCTGGCCGTGCGACTGTCGGACGTCGGCGCCGAAGAAGCGCGCGCGGTCGCCGAGCAGATCCGCGAGCGCCTGGGCGCCGTCGAGATCACGCCGGAGGAAGGCGGCGACGCGGTGGGCACTTCGGTTTCGGTCGGCATCGCCCGCGCGCCCGACGACGCGCGCAGCGTCGAATTCCTGCTCGACGCGGCCGGCCGCGCCCTGACGGCGGCCAAGCGCGAGGGCGGCAACCACGTGCAAGACGTAGCGCGCGTGGACGCGAGCGCGGTGGAGACGCCGCCGTTCGAGGAGGGTGCGGTCTTCCGCAACGAACGCATGGTGCGCGTCGTCGATGCGGCCCGGCGCGCGGCGCAAACCGACGCGTCCGTGCTCATCACCGGCGAGACCGGCACCGGCAAGGAGGTCATTGCCAATCTGATCCACCGCCGCAGCAACCGCGCGAACCGCCCGTTCGTGACGGTGAACTGCGCGGCGTTCCCGGAGACGTTGCTCGAGAGCGAGCTCTTCGGCCATGAGCGGGGCGCGTTCACGGGCGCGGACCGGCGGCGCGAGGGACGGTTCGAGCTGGCCGACGGCGGCACGTTGTTCCTCGACGAGGTGGCGGAGATGACGCCGAGCGCGCAGGTGAAGCTGCTGCGGGTGTTGCAGGAACACCAGTTCACGCGGCTCGGCGGAACGCGCACGGTCACGGTGGACGTACGCATCATCGCGGCGACCAACCGCGACTTGGAGCAGGCCGTTTCCGAAGGTCATCTGCGTGAGGATCTGTACTACCGGCTGAACGTGATTCGTCTCGAGCTGCCGCCGTTGCGGTCGCGGCGCGAGGAGATCCCGCATCTGGTGGAGAAGTTCCTGCGCGACTTCCGGCGTCGTTCCGGTCGCGGTCCCATCGCGCTCACGCCGGCCGCGATGGACGTGCTGTATCGCCACCCGTGGCCGGGCAACGTGCGCGAGCTCAAGAACGCGGTCGAGCGCTGCGCGGTCCTGTGCGAGGCGGACCACGTCGGGCCGGAGCATCTGCAGCTCGACGGAACGGTCGTCGAAGGCGCGACGTTGGCGCCGCGCGGCGCCCCGCAGGACGAGCTCAACCCTCGGCAGCGCAAGCTGCTCGACTACCTGGCGCGCAACGGGCGCTGCACGAACCGCGAGTACACCGAGATGACGGGCACGTCGCCTCGAACGGCGCTGCGCGATCTACACGACCTGATGGACCGCGGCCTGTTGGTGCGCGACGGCAAGCGCCGCGGCGCGGTGTACCGGTTGCCGTAGCTAGACGATCCAGTCGAACGGCCTCGAGAGCACGTCTTGCACCCACTTGGCAGCTTCGCCGTCGTCGTCCTCTTCTTCCATCCTCGCCATCGCGACGCGGCCGCGATGGTACGTGAGCTTGGACTTCAGGTCCTTGGCCGTGAAGCCCTGCCAGGTGCCCAGGTAGGCGGACCCGATGTCGGCGCCCGCCGGATCGAGCAGTACCGTGCCGCAAATCGCGGTGTTTCCTTCACTCCAATACGTCAGCGCAATCTGTCCGAGCGAGGACACGACGCCCTCCATGGGATAGGGCTTGCCCTTGGCTCCGTCGCCGACCATCCGCAGACGGGTCTCGTCCGTCCAGGCGCGAAGCGTGTCTACTTCGAACCGCTCCTCGCTACCGTCAGCCTTGAAGCCGGTCCACAACGCGGCCCAACGACCGCTGACCTTCTCCGCGGTATCGTGGTTGTGGAAGTGGTCGTGAAAGAGCATGCGTTCGTCGGACCGCTTCCGTTCGGCCTCGACACGCTTCAGGAACTTCCGGATCTTCGAGCGCCACCCCGCGACGTCCTTTGAGTTCGGGGATTCACCGGATTGCGCTTCGATAATGCGTCCGCAGAGATTCTCGATGCTCTCGCGATCATCCCCGAGGAAGCACTGATTCGGCTCGAACACGGCGTGGGTGCGACTCGGATCCATCCAAAACAGGAGCGGCACGATCGCCTTCTTCTTCCCCTCCGCAAGACCACTCTCCCAGACTAGGAATGGACGCTCGCTGGACTGCGGGCTGAGGATCACGACGATGATGTTGGACTCGTCGACCCTCTCGCTGATCTGCTCGCGGTACTTGCCGAACTTCATGCCACCGGTCGGCCGCGTCTCGCTCGAGTGCCAGACCTTGATGGTCCTGGACGTGATCTTGTCGATCAACTTCTTCAGGCCCTTGGCCAGACCTTTGTCGATATGCGCGTGGCTGATGAAGACGGACATTGAGACACACCTCTTTCCAGCGAAAGGCGCAGGATCAGCAGTTGGGTTTCGGTCAATCGTTACGAGGCGTCGCGGACGTCCTTGCCCTCCTCCGCGAACGCCTTGAAGTCGGTCATGTACTTCAGGCTCACCTTCTTGAAGGCGCCCGGCATCATCCAGGCGAACAGCTTCATCGGTCCCGAGAACTTGAACTGCTGGTCGGCCTCCCAGCGGGTCTTGTCCGGCCCGAGCTCGATGAAGCGGTTCTTGCAGACGTTGAGACACCCCCGCGCTTCGTAGGTCGTGTCGAGTTCGTCGGGCAGGTTGCGCTTGTCGATGGTCTCGACCATCTCGAGCTTGCGCTTGCCCATCAAGAACGACATCTTCGCCGTCGAGCCCTTCTGGCCGGGCTCTCCCTCCAGAGGCTCGAAGCTCTGCAGCCCCTCTTGCCACTTGTAGAGGTTCTCCGTGCTGTCGAAGAGCTCGACGACACGATCGCGCGGCAGATCCAGGTCGACCCCGACGGTGTACCGCACCGGGGCTAACCCATGTTGGAGGCCACGAATTCCCAGTTGACCAGGTGCTCGAGGAACGCGTCCACGTACGTCGCACGCGCGTTCCGGTAGTCGATGTAGTAGGCGTGCTCCCAGACGTCGCAGGTCAAGAGCGCCTTGTCGCCGTGCTTCATCGGCAGGCCGGCGTTCGCGGTCTTCTGGATCTCGAGCTTTCCGTCCTTCTGCGCGAGCCAGGCCCAGCCTGAGCCGAACTGGGTCATCGCCGCCTGCTTGAAGTCCGTCGCGAACTTCTCGAACGAACCGAAGTCGCGGTCGATCGCCTCGGCCAGCGCGCCGGAGGGTGCACCACCGCCGCCGGCCTTCATGCAATTCCAGTAGAATGAATGGTTCCAGATCTGCGCGGCGTTGTTGAACTTGCCGCCGTCGCTCTCCATGATGATCGTCTCGAGGTCCTTGTCGGCATCGTCCGTGCCTTCGATCATGCCGTTCAGGTTGCCGACGTACGCCGCGTGGTGCTTGCCGTAGTGGAAATCCAGCGTCTCGGCGCTGATGTGCGGCGCGAGGGCGTCTTGTGCGTACGGAAGCGGAGGAAGCTCGATGGCCATGGCAGGGACTCCTTCTCGGTTGTGACCTTCGCAGGGCGCGGCAGGATAGCATTCCGACCACGCCACGTCCGACCGGATCCGCCATGCCCGCCCGCTCCACTTCCCGCGACCCGCTGAGCCCGCGCCCGTTGCTCCTGGGCGTGATTCACCTGCCGCCGCTCCCGGGCTCGCCGGGGTGGAAGACGGGCAGCAACGCGTGGCTCGCGCGGGCCGAGGCCGACGCGGCGCTCCTGGACGAGGCCGGCTTCGACGGCGTGATCGTCGAGAACTACGGCGACGCGCCGTTCTTCAAGGAGACCGTGCCGCCCGAGACCGTCGCCGCGATGAGCTCGGCCGCGCGCCAGGTGCGCGACGTCGTCTCCGACGAGAAAGCCGTGGGCGTGAACGTGCTCCGAAACGACGCGTTCGCCGCGCTCGCCGTCGCGGCGGCCTGCGAACTCGACTTCATCCGTGTGAACGTGCTGAGCGGCGCGGCCATGACGGATCAGGGCCTGATCGAAACCGATGCCGCGAACGTGCTGCGCACGCGCACGCGGCTGTGCCCGCGGGTGAAGATCTTCGCCGACGTGCGCGTCAAGCACGCGGCGCCGCTCGCCGAGCGTCCGATCGACGACGAGGCGCGCGACCTCGTCGGCCGCGGCGGGGCGGACGGCGTGCTCGTTTCCGGCTCTCGGACGGGCTCGGCCGTGGACCTCGACGAGCTGCGCGCGGTGAGCGAGGCCGTCGGACGCAGGCCGGTGATCGTCGGGTCGGGTGCGACGATCGAGAACGTGCACGTGCTGCTGAAGTTCGCCACGGGCGTCATCGTCGGCACGAGCCTCAAGCGCCGCGGGCGCCTGGATCTGGAGAAGGCACGCGCGTTCGTCGGCAAGGCCCGGTCGGCCGGGGCCTAGCGACCCGACGGAAATTTCCGGTCCCCTACGTTGACGTTTGGGAGTTCATGCGATGACCACCGACCCGAACGAGGACAAAGACGTGCAATCTGTCGCCCAATTCGACGGCTCCATTCCCGCGATCTACGACGAGAAGCTGGGGCCCCTGCTGTTCCACTGGTCCGCCCGCCGGCTTGCCGAGCGGGTGAGCGTGCCCGCCGGAGGCCGTGTCCTCGAGATCGCCTGCGGAACGGGCATCTCGACGGAGGCGCTCCACGAGGCGCTGCCCGACGCGGAGATCGTCGCGACGGACCTCAACGAGGCGATGCTCGACGAGGCGATCAAGCGCCGCGGCGGCCTGGCGCGGGTGACGTACGAGGTGGCCGACGCGCAGGCGCTCCCGTACCCGGACGATCATTTCGACGCCGTCGCGTGCCAGTTCGGGATCATGTTCTTTCCCGACCCGGTCGCCGCGCTTCGAGAGGCGTTTCGCGTGCTGCGGCCGGGCGGCCGCATCACGTACAGCGTCTGGGACTCCTTGGCGGAGAACGCGCTCGTCGAGGAAGTGCACCGCACGATCACGAGCTTCTTCGAAACGAACCCACCGCGGTTCCTCGAGGTGCCGTTCGGCATGTACGAGGACGGAGCGCTGCGGAATCTGTTCGCCTCGGCGGGCGCGACCGAGATCGAGATCGACACGTGCCGCCACGAGGTGAAGCTGCCGAGCGCGCTCGATCCCGCGACGGGGTTGGTCTGCGGCAACCCGGGCGTGCGCGAGATTCGCGAGCGGGGCGCATCGGTCGAGGCGATCGTGAGCGCGGCGGAGCAGGCGATCGCGGCGAAGTTCGGAGATGCCCCGACGCAGGCGCGCTTGAGCGCGATCTTCGTCAAGGCCGGCCGCTAGCGTCCGAGTCTGAGCATTCGCAGCAGCGCCTGCTTGAGTTTCGAGTTGCGATCGAGCGACTTCGAGCAACTCGCACAGAACCGCCCTCGTCGGAGGCCGCCCTTGACGTCCGAATGCTCCTCCGCGAAGTCGAGCGGGCAGTTGCGGGGCTTGTGATAGTCGAGATCCAAGAAGTACGCAGCAAGCTCCGCGGCGATGAAGTACGCGAGGGCCGACACATACGACACGCCGACATCCGACGCGTATGTCTTGATCTCGCACATCGACGTGAATCGAACGCGTTCGTCCCGGCTCGAGTGGGCTCCGAAGTACCCACTGTAGACGTACCCCCCGTCTTCGTACATCACATATCGATCGGTGATGGCGAGTACGTGGTCTACGGAGTGCGGAGCGATCTTGCCATAGAACTGAGCACTCAGAAGATCGATGTTCAGCTGAGGATAGTCGTCCTCATCCCACGTCAGCGCCCGCCGGCTCGGCGCTACCGTCTTCAGGCTGAAGTGAAAGAACGCCTGGACTTGATTCAGCTCGGTCGTCACATGGCGCAGCTCTTCGATCCGCGCGTCGAGGTCGATGAGGCTGACACGAAAGTGATAGTCCGTGGGCTTCCTCCGTCGAACGGGTGAACCCCTCGAGCGCCGTCCGCTCTTCTTCTTCACCTTGCGACGCTTCTCAGCCGGCTGTTTCGTCTTTCCCGGCCCATTCGCCGCGGAGCGCTTCAGCGCCGATCTTCGCCCACGAACGCGAAGCGACTTCCACAGCTGGTCGAGAGCCACCTCTCTGTCGAGGTAGAGCCTGGCGGGAACGTACCCCCTCAGCCTCTCGATCGGGGGCTCGCACTCATCGATCTGCACGGGAATGTAGTAGATCTTGTCGTCGGGGAATCTCGCCGCGATCTCGAGAGCCTGATGAAGCTCGCTATTGCGGTAGCCGGCACCCGTGACGCCGCGCTTGGAAAGGAGCGCGATGAAGTACCGAGACTCCCGAATGGCCTTTGTGATCTCCGGCCCGAGCCGCGCGCCGGGCAGCAGATCCACCTGGTCGAACCACACCTTGATACCGGGCCAAGCATTGATGTCTCGATAGAGCTTCCACGCCTCATCCATGTTGAGGTGTGCATAACTGAGGAACACCTGCCGCACCACACGTCTCCGACGTCGGCGATAGTGTAGAAATGTGCTCCCGAGAGTGCCACTGGATGAAGTCTCACCACGAAACGGGACTTCGGCCTCGGCGCACGCCGATTTGCACAATACTGACATCGGCGCCGTTTCCGGTCCGAGACCATCAGCGCGGGAGGTCCCGCATGAAGCGCTCGTTCTCGATGTTGATCGCCGCGTTGCTCTTGGCTCCGACCGTGAGCGCGGACGGCGCGAAGTCTTCCATCAGGCTCACGGCAACCGTCACACCAGCATCGGTCACGCGCGGCGAGACGGTGCGCATCGAAGCCGTCTTCCGGGCCGTGTCCGACGCGGGCGCGAAGCTGCACGTCCCGCCGTTCATCCAGTCAGCGCGTTTCCCCGCCTGGCGCTTCACGCACGAGAACGGCGACGTCTACATGCCGTTCGACGAGCCGTTCGCCGGCCGCGCCCCCGACGGCGTGTACGGCGAGATCGTCGAGCTGTCGTCGATGGGGACGAAGTCGTTCGCGTACGATCAGGAGCGGTTCATCCGGGTGGACCCGAAGACCGGCAAGGGCCACTGGAACGACCCCGGGCCGCTGCCCCAGGGCGCCTACGACGTGCGTTGCACGTACGCCCGCTCGTCGAACGAGGTGCGCTACCTGTCGGAGGGCAGGCGCACCAAGAAGAAGATCGACGGGCTGTTCGTCGGCAAGCTCGAAGCGCCCGTGGTGAAGCTGCGCGTCGACGCTCCGAAGACGCCGTACATGGATCTCGACGCGCCCGCGCGCGCCGTCGAAGGCGCCGCCTACGCGGTCGAGCTGACCGTTCACAACCCGACGTCGAAGGCGGTCCAGCTCCCGAACACGTTCCGTGCCTACGTCGGCCGCAAGGGGCGGCGCGGTAGTCACGCGACGTTCGACGTGGCCGGCGCGAACGGCGTGACGACCAAGAGCGTCGTGATCGATGCGGGCGCGTCACGGCGCTTTGCCGTCGACCTGAGCAAGCTGACGTTCGCGGGCGAGGACTTCCACACGTTCATCAACCGGTGCTGGTTCTACGTACGTGTCGAGCACGACGACGCAGGCCGAAGCAACGGCATCTACCGACAGGCGGTGGCAACGCCCTCGAAGGATGCGAACTGAGCGGCAAGCGCGGGTCTCTGCTACGACTGCTGCGCCCGTTTCCAGTCCGCGTCGGAGCTCTCACGCCAAGCACACCAACCCAGCGGAAGATCGTGCAGGGCTGCAATCGAAGGATCGAGCTCGACAATCTCAGCGAGACCGACGAGAGCCGCTTCCGTCTCCGCCGTGGGTGCTCCGGGCGGATGGAACTGCCACGCGCCGTCATCGTCGTCGTGCGTGACGTAGTTGATCCACTCGTCGCTCACGACTGCGAACCTCGCGTCGCACACCGACGGCATCGGCGCGAACACGGGGGCCGGCACGGCGGGCTCTCCGAGCAACGCGTACATGGCGACGGCCGAAGACGCGAACCGCAACCCGATCAACCTCTACTCGCCGACGAAGGCGGGCGAGATGAGGCCGACCGACCCGACGGGCAACGGCACGCCCTTCACGAACCGCAGCCCGATGCTGGGCATCGACTACTGCATCGCGGGGGTCGGCGTCTATCCGTCCTGCAACTGAGTCAGGGGGACGAGATGAGCAAGATCAAGAAGAGCCTCGAAGAGAACAAGGCCGAGATCCTCAAGGCGCTGCCTAGGCGTTCCACGAGCACCTGCAAAAGGAGATCGCGGCGGCTTCCGATCCGGCGCCCGCCGGTGAGGAGGAGGAGCTCGACGCCATCAAGCAGGCGCTCACGGACAACCCGGACGCGGACGAGGGCGAGGCCATCGCGGCCCTCATGAAGAACCCGAACGCGCACAAGCCTCCGGCGCCGCCGAGCGAGGACGAGCTGAAGAAGCAGATGGAGGACGCGCTGGCGCAGACCAAGGACGCCGGCGAGGAGTAGACGTCCGCTTCGATCCGTCGCACGAGGGGCCGCACGCTTCCTGATGGTGCGCGTGCGGCCCCGCATCGCCGACCGGTCCCGGGACTTCCGGCCGCCGTTGACGACTCGAGGGCTTCCGCCGGGTCGCCGGTGCCAGCACACTTGGCGTCGGCTGCAGGGCTGCGGGTGTGGAGGCGCGCCCGTGCGACTACGACACTCTCCTTGGCGACGCGTCGCAACCGTTCTCGCCCTCCTTGCCTGCTCCGTTTGGGGGCTCGCCCCCGTCACCGCGAAGCCGCCGCGCACGAAGACCGCGAAGCTCAAATCGCTTCTCCTCGAACCGTCGCGTCCGTTCCACTACGCGCTGCCCAAGGGACGGTCGCCGGCCTCCGAGCAGCGCGCCCTGGCCGGCAAGGTCGCCAAGCGCAAGCTGATGCTCGTCGACATCGACGGCGACGGGCGCTACGACGAGCCCGGCGTGGACGGCTGGACGCTCGACGACGAGCGCTACCTCGTTCCGTTCGTCGAGCCGCTCGTCTTCGGCGACCGGTACGTGCGCGTTCGCGTCGCCGACGACCGGAAGCGGCTCGAGTACACGGTCACCGGGATCGACGCTCCGCGCGAGCATCGCGAGGAGCTCGTCGCGCTGAACGACCTGCGCCTGCGCAACGGCCTGCTGCCGGCCGGCTACGACGCCGAGCTGTCGGAGGGCTGCCGGCTTCACTGTCTGTACTGCGACGTCAACGGCATCGGGCACCACGAGCAGCCCGGCAAGCCGCGCTACACGGAAGCGGGTGCGCGCTGCGGCATCAAGTGCAACATCTCGCAGAATCCGGGCATGCACTTCGCGGGGCGCGACATGTATCGCTCGTTCTTCCACCGGCGCACGCTGATGCATCCCTGGAACACGGCGTTCGGATTCGGGCGCGGCGAGCGGCACGTCGCCGTAGACGGCGGGAACGCGCGCGTGCGGCGGCCGTGGACGTACCCGGTGATCATTCCGGCGCCCGACACGGGCGGCCACCCGACGGACTTCGACCACACGGAGCAACCGCCTCCGGTGCCCCGACAACCGACGGCGGGGCTCCCGATCACACTGCAGTGGCCCGTGCCGACGCGGATCCAGGACGTCGAGGCGTCGTTGAAGACGGCCAAGGGCAAGGCGTTGGAGATCCACGTGTCGTGGCCGGAGAAGCCGGCGCACGCGTCGGTCCCCCACAACCAGTACGCGATCTGCATCATCCCGGCGCTGGAGCTCGCGCCGCGCGCCACGTATCACGTCGAAGTGAAGGCGAAGATCAACGGCAAGCCGTACGAACGATCGTTCCAGTTCGAGACCGGTCGCTAGCGGGATCGTCGAGCCTCCCCTTCGATGCGCGTGCTGCGTGAACGCGGCGGGAGAGGCAGGCTCGGTTCGGACGGTGCCTGGACGACCCGGGCCTCCAGTCTCGGGTCTTAAGTGCTCTGGGCGCAACTACTTGCGCTTCAACGCCCCAGATTGCCCGTCAAGTCCGCCGCCATCGGTGGACGACAGTGTGATTGGCTGCGGCAGGGTGGGGTTCGTCACGCCCTGGAGAGCACTCCCCCATGCAACGCACGAGCCCCCTCGGCGACGGGCGCGTGGTCAAGACAGCCACGACCTCCGCTCTCATGGTCTTCGTCTCGCTCGCGCTACCGCTGGTCGTCGGATGTGGCGGTTCAGGCGGAGGCGGCGGCGGCAACTCGACGCTCCCCGTTCCGAACGCCATGTCATTGCAGGCGACCGGCCCCGTTTCCGGTCCGTTCCTGATGTCGGGTGACTCGGTCCGCGTCACGAATGCCGCGCCCACACCGCTGGACTACGAGCTCGTCAGGGACGCGAGCTGGCTGACCTGGAACGTCCCGCAGACGGGCACCGTGGCGAGCGGCGACGACCTCGTCTTCGACTTGTCCGTCGACGACGCGGCCGCGCCCACGTCGCCGGGCTTCTACACGGCGCTCGTCACCGTGGTCGACACCGCGGACAGCTCCGTTCGAGCAACCGTCAACGTGTCGCTCACGATCACCGGCGCCGCGCCGCTCGGCCACTGGCGGCTCGACGAGACGTCCGGCACGGTTGCAGCCGACATCTCCGGCAACGGCAACGACGGCACGCTCGTTGGCGATCCGCAATGGTCCCCTGGACTCCTGACGGGCGCGCTGGCGTTCGATCCGCAGGGCGACATCGTCGACGTCGGGGACCCCGGCGCCGGCTGGACGCTCGACGTCACCACGGGGCTGTCGATCTCCGTCTGGGTCAAGCCGAACCTGCCCATCGGCGTGCAGCGACTCGTCGCCAAGGACAACGCATACGAGCTGCTGATGATCAACGGCGGCGAGATCCGCCTGCTGTTGAACAACCAGAACAACCGGCAGGACTCGTTCATCGCGCTCGAACCCGGCGTCTGGCAGCACGTGGCCGTCACATGGGACCTCGGCGGGCCGCTCAGCTACTACATCAACGGGGAGCTCGACTCCACGCAGCCCTTCGCCGGACCGCTCGTTCCGAACGACCGCGGACTCGGCTTCGGGGGGCGCGGCGGGAGCAGCGGCACGTACGACGGCCTCCTCGACGACATTCGCGTCTACGGCTACGCCCTCTCGCCGGACGAAGTGTCCGCACTTGCCGCGCCCGCACCGTCGTGGACGGCACCCGTCGCCGACTTTCGCGCCTCGACGTGGGAAGGGCCCGCGCCGCTCGGTGTGAGCTTCGACGGCACGGGCTCGTGGGACGACGACGGCAGCGTGACCGGCTACGCCTGGGACTTCGGCGACGGCGCCACGGCCTCCGGCAGCACCGCGTTCCACACCTACACGACCACCGGCGCGCACACGGTGCGACTGACGGTCGTCGACGACGACGGCGCCACCGACATCGAGACGCGGACGGTCTTCGTCACGGCGCCGGGTTCGGAGCCCGTCGTCGTGAACGGAGGGTCGGGCGGCGGGACGTATGCCGCCGGCTCCGCGGTCCGGGTCCTGGCGGACGCGCCGGCGGCAGGCCAGGTCTTCGACGGCTGGACGGGCGACGTGGCCGCGCTCGCCGACCCGGCGCACCCCGGAACGGTTCTGACGGTGCCGGCGGGCGGCGCCACGGTGACGGCGACCTATGCCGTGGACGTTCGCACGGGCAATGAGTGGGTCCACTTCGTCGGCGGTTGGTACGACGCCGAAGGGGACCAACCGTGGAGCAATCACGCCAACTGGGGCGGCGGCATGCTCCCGCATCCCAACGATCACGTGGAGGTCGGCGACGACAACACGCGTATCCAGCACACGTGGATCAAGCAGCCCGGCTTCAGCGCCAACCAGATGCAGATCGCCGAGCACACGAACACCGTCACGAGCAGCCTGACGATCAGCGCCGACTTCACGGGCGGGTGGGTGACCGTCGGCAAAGACGAGCACGGGTTTCTCACCGTCGAGGGAGGTACCAGCCGGTTCAGCACGATGGACGTCGGCGGCCCCTGGCACACCGCGCGCGGCACCGTTCGCGTGACCGGCGGCCGGCTCATCTGCGAGGGCTCACTGGACATCGGCAAGGGCACGCCGACGCGCAACCCGGCGCACAGCTCGAGCGTCCTGGTCGACGCAGGCAGGCTGACAGCGAACGCCACCGTGCAGGTCGACTCCCCCATCGCCACCAAGCCGGGGCTGTTGCGCGTTCGAGGCGGCGCCACGTTCGACAACACCGCCGGCGGTGTGCGGGTGCAGCAAGGTGTGCTCGAGATCCAGGGCGCCAACGCGTCGCTCGACATGACGAGCCTGAGCTTCGAGCACCCGACGTCGCTGCTGCGCCTGACCGGAACCGGCGTGAGCACGATCAATGCCGGTGCGGTGACGTTCGCCGCGGGGACCACGTTGGATGTCGCCGGCCTGAACGTGCCGGCGGGCAACTACACGATCATCGACGGCGCCTCGATCGTGGACCAGGGCCTGGCGTTCTCCGCCGGCACGGACACGAACCTGTGGAGCTTCGCAGTGGACGACGTCAACGGAGACCTGGTGTTGACACGCAACTAGTGCGGGCTTCATCGGAGCCTGCCCGGGGGAATACGAAATGAAGTGGCCTATGACACACGTCCAGCGCACCCGCGCCCGCCTGCTCGGCGTGTTGGGGTTGATCGGCATGTTGGGCTTCGGACTTGCGAGCTGCGGCGGTGGCGGAGGAGGAGCCGGTGGCGGCGGCGGCCTTCAGATTCCCGCGCCGACACCCCCGCTGCCGGCGCCTCCGCCTGCGTTCCTCTCACAGGCCGGGTACACGTCGCGTCCCTGCGGGTTCGACATGAACCGCAACGGCGTCCTCGGGGAAGCCGCCGACTGCCTCGTGGCGGACGGGTCCACCGCCGACCCGGACGGCGACGGCGTGGACGAGGATCTGATCTACGTCGACGCGACGTCGGGCAGCGACGTCACCGGCGACGGGTCCGCGGCGAACCCCTACCAGACCATCCAGCACGCGCTCGACGCCGCGGACGGCCCGGGCGACGGCGCCGAAGACATCATCTGCATCTCCGGCGTCTTCAGCGAGGAGCTGAACCTCACCGTCGCGGGCGTTCCGGGGTCGTACACGCGCGACGGCTTCGACTTCCCGACCAACCCGACGATGATCGTCGGCTGGGACAAGGACGGCGACGGCGAGTACCCGCCGTACGACACGGACGACGTCGCGGTGCTCGACGGGCTCACGGTGCTTTCGCACGCGGTCACCAATCCGAGCAACCGAAGCTACGTCGAGGTGGCGCACCTGACGATCCGGGACTACCAGGACGTCGACAGCGGCGGCGCGTTCCGCATGGCCGTGTCGGGCGGCCAGCCGGTCAACTACTTCTACGTGCACGACGTCGAGATGATCCGCATCAACAAGGGCATGGCGGACGCCTCGGGCGTGATCGTGTTCTCCTTCTGGGGCCGGGTCGGCACCGACATCGCGATCGTGAACAACCTGGTCAACGAGTACGGCAGCTACTTCGCGCGCGGCTCACCCGGCTCGGCCTGGCCGAGCGGACGGTTCCGTTTCCAGAACAACACGATCGTCATGCACGGCTCGTCGGCACCGAACGGAACGATCGGCTGGAAGCTGTGGGGCCCCTTCAACGGGTGCGAGATCCTCTACAACCTGGTGGACTGCAACCCCGATGCGTGGAATCCGTCCAACGTCGTCGGCATCATCGGCGCGAACCTGTGCTCGCAGGACTGGCTGATCCGCGGCAACGTCTTCCGCGATCCGAAGCACTTCATCACGATCAAGCCCTTCGAGTCGGCGGCGTTCTGCGCGTCGCGGCCGGTCACGAACGTCGTCATCGACGGCAACCTATTCGAGGTCACGTCGACGTACTACCGGGACAACTTCGGGCATCAGCAGCCGACCGGCATCCAGATCCAAAGCGGCCCGACCATGGCCGCGACCGTCGCGGACGTTACGATCAGCAACAACATGTTCGCCGCGGCGCCCGGGCTGTCGTTCCGGTACGGCGTCGAGTGCTATGCCGGCAACGACGAGGGTCCCCAGCCTGGGACCGTCACCATCGTGGGGAATACGTTCACGGCGGCCCGAACGAACACGGGCTTCTCGTCGGGCACGATCGTGATCGACGACGACGGCCGGGCGTTCCCACAGCAGAACTTCGTGTTCCGCAACAACATCATCGCGAGCACGCTGGGCGGCAACGGCGACGACAACATCGGAGTGAGCTACGCCCCCACCAACTTCCTCGCGAACGGCAACGTGTTCGATCCGACGGGCAGCTTCCGTTGGAACAACGTGATCCTCCCGGATCTCACCGCTTGGCAGGCTGCGACGGGGCGTGACGACCTTTCGATCGCGGACGTACCGATGTTCCTCGACGAGGCGAACCTGGACGTCCATCTGCATCCGACGGACACCGTTGCGATCGGGACGGGGGTGGACATCACGTCGGTCGTCGGGTGGGACTTCGACGCGGACGCTCGTTCCGCCTCGACACCCGTCGCGGGCGCGGACGTGCCGTAGCGCGGTGAGACGGCGCCGGGATACCGCGGGATACCGAGCCCGGTCTTTCCGTTCGATATTCATAACCGCTTCCGCCTTCCACGCGAAGTCGGAGCCTGCACAAAGACGCCGCCAGTCAGGACCAGGTACCTGCTCGAGTGTGCACGGCAGGGCGCGACCCCGTTCACACGGACGGCTTTCGTAGATCGAATATCGAACAGGAAAACTGAGCTCGGTATTGCGAGGGGGCAATTCCGGGGTGCGCGCACGACTCCTCATGTAGGGCCCGCGTTTCAGCCGAGCTGCGCCCAAGGAGTGTGCCATGTCGAGAGTCCTGACCCTGACCTGCCTCAGCTTGTTGATCGCCGGCTGCGGCGGCGGAGGCGGCGGGGGCGGCCCAACGCTACCCTCGCTCGTCGTCACGTCACTGGCCGATAACGGGCAAGGCACACTGCGCCAGGCGCTGGACGACGCGTGGGACGGCTCGAAGATCACCTTCGACCCCGCGCTCGCAGGCGGGGCGATTTCGCTCTTCTCAGATTTACCGGTACAGGTCTCCGTCGAGATCGAGGGCCCGGCGAGCGGCCCGATCACGCTCGACGGAAACGGCAACGTGCGCCACTTCTACTTGGGAGACACGGTCACGTTCGTCATTCGGAACCTGATCCTCGTTGACGGATCGAGTCTCTCGAACTCCGGCTCCATCTTCGGGGGCGGCGCTTCGTTCGAGGCGTGGAACTGCACCTTCTCGGCGAACGAGTCGGGGAGCCACGGAGGCGTGCTCGCCGCGGTCGGCTCGACGCTCATGTTCGTGGGATGCCATTTCATCGGCAACCAAGCAGAGCGCGGCGGTGTCCTCCGCCTGAACAACTGTGACACGTTCATCAACCTCAGCTCCTTCGCCTACAACAGCTGCACCGAGGGTCGCGGGGGCGCCATCGTCGCGGTGGGCGGCCAACTCGTGGTTCGCAACACCACGCTGCACGGCAACGTCGCCTTCGGCGGGGGCGGCGCGATCGACGGCGGCGGCGCGCTCTTCATCGGAACGGGCTTCTCCTCCCCGAACACGCATCTCGGCCTGTACGGGTGCACGCTGACGCAGAACGAGGGCCCCGACGCGGGGGGCGGCCTCCTTGTCCGCAACGATGCGGCGGGCAGCACGGTGACGATCGACATGCGACAGACCATCATCGCAGAGAGCACGGCGCTCACGGATCCGGACCTGCGGCTCGACGTCGACGTGACGCTCACGGCGGCCTACTCACTCGTGGGCGTTCAGGATGCTGCGACGTCCATCTGGGACGGACTGGACGGCAACATCGTCGGCGACGGAATCAGCCCCGCGGATCCGATGCTCGATGCCCTCGTGCCCAACTGGACGGGCACACTCATGCGTCCAGCCCTCCCGGGCAGTCCAGTGCGTGACGTCGTTCCGCACGATCAGGTCATGAACGAGCTCGGTGATCCGCTGGAGTTGGACCAACGGCTCTTCAGTCGTCTTGGCGACGTCGCGGCGGACATCGGAGCGGTCGAGACGATCCCGTAGGAAGGGATGCGGGCCCGGCCTTCTCATCTCATCTCGGTATCTCTCGGTATCTCTACTCGCCCCCGCCCGGCCCCTTCGGTTCGTCCGGCTTCTTCGGCTCGGGGTCCTTCGGTTCGTCCGGCTTCTTCGGCTCGTCATCCGGCTTCTTCGGATCTTCTTCCGGCGGCTTCGGATCGTCATCCGGCTTCGCGGGATCCGCCGGCGCGGGCGGCTTGTCGCCGTCCCCGTCCGGATCGCCCGCCGCGCCACCGTCCGGGTCCCCCATCGCGCCGCCGTCCGGATCGCCCGCGGCATCCCCGTCCGGTGAACCACCGGCGTCCTCGGGCTCGTCCGGCTTGTCCAGGAACTCGTCCGGCGCCTTGCTGAACGTGCCCAACGCGTAGCTGTGACCCGTGAACACGTGCGTGCTGCCCGACCGACGCATGTAATACGCCTTCTCGTCGTCCTTCGCACGCCGCCCCACCGTCAGCCCGTACCGCTCGACCTTGTCGCCGACCTTGTACCAGACCGTGACTTCCGTCTCCGGGTCCTTGAACCCGTACGTCTCGTCGTCCTGCGACGTCGTCGAGCCCGAGATCACGTCCTTGATCCGCGCGCCCGTAAACGTGCGAATCAGGTCCTCCACGACCGGCGTCTTCGTGTCGCCTTCCTCCGGCGCCACCATCCAGTAGATCTTGTCCGGGTTCTCCGCGTCCTTCTCCGGAACGTCCAGTTCCACGTCCGCCGGCGACTCGCCGCGCTTCGCGATCGAGATCGTGCGCTTGTGGTCGCGCTGCTTCACGTCGATGCGAATCACGTTCTCCGTCAGCAGACCCGCCCACAGGTTCTGATCGATCCACGCCGACGCCTCGGGGCTCGCCATGTCCGCCGTGAGCTTGTATGACTTGACGATCTTCGCGTCATCGCCCTCGCCCATTCGCACGAACAGCTCGGGATAGTCCGCGTACTTGCCGATCGCGAACCGCGCCATCGGCGCGTTGCTCGCGCCGAAGACCTCCACCTCGGTCCAGCCCGTCGGCCCCGCGTAGCCGTCGAAGGTCTCCTTGCGAATCGTCACCGTGCCCTTGCTGCGCACTGATGCAATGCCGTCGAGCAGGCGCTCCTGCACACCCGGTCGCACCGGGTAACCGGCCGACGTCACGACGACCCACTCGCCCGTCTCGCGCGTGGCCAGCTCGACCCGGCCGGTCGTCTTGCCGGTCACCTCGACACGCGACAGCGTGATGCGCCGCGCATCCTCCTTCTTGAACTTCGGGAAGAGCAGCGGGTAGTTGGACTCGCGAATGGCCTGCGTCGCATCCGGGCGCAGGAACAGCACCAGGGTGAACAAGACGATCAACCCGACCAGGACCATGTTCCGACGTTCGAGCGTCCTCAGCTTGCTGGACATGACCTACCTCCCGTGCCTGCGAACGAAGAACACGACCATGCCGATCAGAAGCAGCAAGACGGGTACGACGGTCACGTTCAGGGCCTTGATGACTTTGATCCGCCCCTCGACGTCGGCTTCCTCTTCGTCCTCAGCGCCATCCCCGCCTTCCACGACGTCGGAGCCGCCGATCTCGAGGTTGCGCGGGTTCGTGTCGCGCGAACGCAGCGCCAACAGGTCTTCGCTGCCCGTCAGCCAGTCGAGCGTGTTCTCCACGAACGGGAACCCGATGGCGCCGTTGATCTGCAGCACCGCGCCGACCTGGTTGCGCCGCGGGCTGAAATAGTCGGCGACCATCTCGGCGTCACCCACGATCAGGATGCGACACGTGCCCTCGTCCAGACGCTTCGGACCCGCAGGCTCTTCGTCGGCGTCGGGCTCACCGTCGCCGTCGTCGTCCTTCTTGGGTGCGTCGTCGTCTTCCTTCTTCGGCTCGTCGTCCTTCTTGGGCGCGTCGCCGTCGTCTTCCTTCTTCGGCTCGTCGTCCTTCGGGGCGTCGCCGCCGTCGTCTTCCTTCTTGGGCTCGTCGTCCTTCTTGGGCGCGTCATCAGCCTTCTTCGGAGGCGTCTCGCCGTCGCCGGGCTCGCCGTCGCCGGGCTCGCCGTCAGCGGCCTCGCCATCGGCCGGCTCCGGCGGCTCTTCGCCGGGCGCGAGCTTGCCCTTCCAGAAGGACGAAAGCGGCCCCTCGACCAGCAACATCAGCGGGATCTGCTCGAACTCGGAGGCATCGGGCGCACTGATGCGCTCGGCGATGTCGAGGATCTCCTCGCGCCGATGTCCGTACTCCGTCGTCGTCGCGAGCACGGTGATCGTGCGGCCGGTGTCCTCGGCCTTCACGTCGTCCTTGGTGAGTGCCGCGGGCCAGTAGAGCGGCATCGGCGGCAGGTTCTGCGTGACCGGGTTGTGCCGGTCCATGTTCTCGGGCATCACCTTCGGCCAATAGGGGTACCTGTGGAACCCCCTGCTCGAGGGCGCGAGGCACGTTGCCTGGAAGTCGCCGACGAGCCCGTACTCCGCCGTCACCCCGACATGCGCCAGCCACGCCTCCATGCCGCTGCTGTCGGGCGTGCGCTCCTGCGGATTGCCATAGACGTTCTTCGCGTTCACCGGGTCGAGCAACAGCATCATGCGTCCGCCGCGCAGGACGAACTGCTCGAGGTTGAACACCTGCGCCTCGGTCAGGTTCCACGGCGCCACCACCAACAGCACGTCGATGTCCGGATCGATCGGTTTGTCGAGCGGCACGAACGTGCGCGCGTTGTTGCCGAAGTTCTCGCGGACCTTCGCCTGGATCTCGTTGAAGCGTCCGCGGCCGGGCCCCGCCGCCGCGCTGAAGTCGGCGATCACGACGCCGACGACCGGCGAATCGATGCGCGTTCGCTTGTGGAGATCGGAGATGATCAGGTACTCGAGCTGGTTGCGGAAGTTGGAGAGCGCGTTGAGCGTCTTGGGCTCGGCCGCGCCGCTCTCGATCACCAGGCTCATGTAGCCCTCGGATTGCTCGATGCCGCGCTCCGTGCTCGCCTGGAACACGAACTTCTCGATGTTGAGCCGCTCCGCTTCGTCCTTGCCCTCCTGGTCCTCCATGTCGACCCATTCGACGAGGAACTTCCGCCCGGCGACCTGGCGCATCTCGTCGAGCAGCGCGCGCAGGTAGCGCTTCGGCGCGTCGAACTGGTTGGGGACGTCGGCCCAGAAGACCTTCACGGTCACCGGGTCGCGCATCTCGGAGAGGATCCGCTCCGAGGCGTCGGAGAGCGTGTACAGGCCCTCCTCGGTGAGGTCGACGCGAATGGACGCGCGCGCGAACATCGCGTTGAACAGGATGAGGACGATCAGCAGGAGCACGCTGCTCAGCATCGAGTGCGACAGGATGCGGTAGTTGCGGCTGGTCGTGATCTGCGACTCGGCCATTACTTGTACCTCCGGTTCTCGATCGTCTGCGAGTTGAGGTAGAGGAAGAACGCCGTGAACGAGACGAAGTAGATGAGGTCGCGCAGATCGACGACGCCGCGCCCCATCGATTCGTAGTGCGACGCCAGCGAGATCTGCTCGCAGATCGAGCCGAGCGTCGAGCCGGCCTGGCGCGACGCGAAGCTCAGGATCACCAGGCCGAACCCGACCACCAGCGTGATCAGGAACGAGACGATCTGGTACGACGTCAGCGCCGAGAGCCAAAGCCCCAGTCCCAGCAATGCGCCGCCGAACAACAGCGCGCCGAAGTAGCCGCCCATGACCGGGCCCCAATCCAGGTCGCCGAGGCTCGAGACCGTGATCGGAATGGGCGCGGTCAACAGCAGGCAGACCAACAGCAGCGTCAATGCCGCGAAGAACTTGCCCATCACGAGCGCGGACGTGGAGACCGGCAGGGTCATGAGCTGCTCGATCGTGCCGCCGCGCGTCTCGTCGCTCCAAAGGCGCATGCTGATCGCCGGCACCAGGAAGATGAGCATGAAGGGCATGATGTCGAAGAAGCCGCGCTGCATCGTGGCCTTGTCGTAGAGGAAGAACTCCTGCTGGTAGAAGAACCAGTAGCCGGTGAACAGCGTGAAGATGATCGTGAACACGTACGGAATCGGGCTCACGACGTAGCTGCGCACCTCTTTGCGGTAGACGGTCAGAAGATCACGCAACATCGTCGTCTCCTTCCGCCGTCGAGGCGCCGTCGCCCTCGGGCGCGGACGGCAGCTCCAGGCTCAGGTCCTCGACGACCTCGTCCCCGTCCGCCCCGGTCGCGCCGGCGCGATAGGTGAGCTCGGCGAAGATCTGCTCGAGCGACGCGCGCCTGGCGCCGAGCGCGGACAGCGGCAAGTGGTTCTCGAACGCCGCCGCCGCGATCGACTCCATCAACGCGGCGTCCGGCGCCTCGTTCACGTTCAGATGCACGTCGACGAGCCCGGTGTCCTTCGTGCTCGGATAGACGTCGAGGCCCGCGACGGCCGGTAGCGACGCGAACGCGCTTCGCGCCGCCTCGACGTTTGCGCGCACCGTCGCGTGGACCGTGACGCCGCCGGCGGCCTGCGTCTTGATCTCGTCGACCGTACCTTCCGCGACGAGCTCGCCGTCGTTGATGATCAACGCGCCGTCGCAGACGGCTTCGACCTCGGGCAGGATGTGCGTGGAGAGCACGACCGTGCGCTCTTCACCGAGCGAGCGAATCAACGCGCGCATGCCTTCGACCTGGTTCGGGTCCAGGCCCGACGTCGGCTCGTCGAGGATCAGGATCGGCGGCCGGTGCAACAGCGCCTGCGCCAGACCCACACGCTGGCGGAAGCCCTTCGAGAACGTGCCGATCGTGCGCCGCTCCATGCCGGTGAGACCGGCGGCCTCGACCGCGTCGCCGATGGCCGACTTGCGGGCGTCGCCGCGCAGGCCGTGCATGGAGGCGGAGAACTTGAGCGCCTCGTCGAGCCGCAGCTCCAGATAGAGCGGGTTGCCTTCCGGCAGGTAGCCGATCTTGCGCTGGCAGGCAACGGGGTCCTCGATGACCTCCTGCCCGTCCACCGTGGCGGAGCCGGATGTCGGCGCCAGGTAGCCGGTGATGATGCGCATCGCCGTGGACTTGCCGGCCCCGTTGGGCCCGAGCAGGCCGATGACCTTGCCGCGGTCCACGGAGAAGGACACACCACGCAACGCTTCGACCGCGCCGTAGCGCTTGGTCAGGTCGCGTACCTCGATCATGTGCGGTCAACCTCCAGGAGCACACCGGGGCCTCGCGGCCCCTCAGAACCCGATACTTCTGCCCGAATTGAAGGGTTGGTCAAGGGTGCGGCAAGGAGCTTGCCTTGCCCACCCGGGACGGACCCCGGGGCGAAACGGGTGGAGGGCGGCGATCGTTCCCGTGGGCCGGGTCGGCCGGGCCGCGAGCCTACTCGGCGGCTGACGAGGTGTCGCCGGCCCGAACGCCGTCGGCATCGTCGTCGTAGTCGTCTTCGCCGTAGCCGTCGGCGTCGGCGACCTCGCCGAGGATCGAGGCCACCAGCTCGCTCTCGCGGTCCAGGCGGCAGGCGGTGACGGGGTCGGTGCGGTCGTTGACGTTGCCGACCGAGTACATCTCGATCAGCCCGTCGTCCACGGCCTGGTTGATGAGGTCGCGCTTGAGACGGGGGTCGTCGATCCCGCAGTTGTGCGGCGCCAGCACCTTGTTCACGAGGTAGCGCACACCCACGAAGGGCAGCCGCTGCTCGAGCTCGTCGATGAGCTGGATGAAGGCGCTCCAGTCGTAGTCGTGGAAGTCGGGCTCGTAGATGGCCGGGCCCTGGTACGTGCGCTCACGCCGCTCGCCGCGCTCGCGCCGCTGGCCGCCGCGCTGGCGGTCGTCATCGCGCTTCGGCTGGGGCTGACGGGCGGGCGCGCGGTCGGACCGGAAGGCGCGCGGCTTGGCCGGCTCCGCGATGGTGCCCTCGAGCACGTCCTCGAGCAGCACGAACTGGTCGGCCTCCTCGCGCATCTCGTCGCAGATGTTCGTCTCGGGCGAGACGAGGACGATCTCGCTGCCGTCGCCGCGCAGCGTCTGGACCAGCGGCACGAGCGTCGGGTCGCTCGAGACGAGGACGTAGGCGTCGGGCTCGTCGCCGTTGTAGAGGGTCTCCATCGCGTCGATGGTGAGCTGGATGTGGCTGCGGTCTTCGCCGTCTTCGGTCGCGGGCACGAGGACCGGCGCGATGCGGGTGCCGTTGAGCTGGCGGGCGAGCTGCGGGAAGCGCGACCAGTCGGCGTAGGCCCGTGCCACGCCCACGCGGCCGGCGCCGGCGGCGTAGTTCATGATCGAGCGCGCGATCTCGCGCGTGGTCGGGAGGCTCGACTTGCCTTCCTCGTCGCTGTTCCCGTTGGCGCTTTGCGCCAAACCCGCACGCAGGTTGGCGAAATCGACGAGAAGCGCCACGTGTGCAGGAGCATCAGACATCGACCGGACTCCAATCATGACCACGAACCAATCTGGCGAGTGACAAAACCACTCGTGGACTCGCACCGCCGAACGCGACTCCACGCGGGCGTGTTGTACTGGTGCAGTCTGCGGTCCGATACCCAAATCGCAGACCGTCTTTACGCAAAACTTGGACATGAATTCGCGCAGCGAGACGTACTTGAGTTGGGTACGGAAGTTGTGTAGGGCGGGTGACACCGACATGAGTGCACGCGAAGAAAAACGTCCGTTCAACGGTCGAAATGCGTTGGTGACGGGCGCTTCGCGGCGCATCGGCGCGTCGATCGCGACACGCCTCGCGCACGACGGAGCGAATGTCGCCGTGCACTATCGATCTGACGAAAACGGCGCAGAACGAACAGTAGAGGCCGTAATTCGCGAGAGCGTGCGTGGCGTGAAATTGCGCGCCGACCTGTCGGAGCCGGGTGCGTGCGAGGAGCTATGGCGTCGCGCGGAGGACGCGCTCGGGCCGCTCGATGTCTGGGTCAACAACGCCGCGATCTTCATCAAAACGCCTTTGGAATCGCTTGCGGCGGAGGACTTCGAACGACACATGCGCGTGAACGCCCAAGTCGTCTTCACGTCATCTTCAATAGCTGCGCGTCGAATGCGACCGGAAGTGGACGCTTGTATCGTGAACGTCGCCGACGTGGCGGGCGAGCGGCCCTGGCCCGCGTACATCCCGTACAGTGCGAGCAAGGCCGCGGTGATCAGTCTGACGCGCGGATTCGCGCGGGCGCTGGCGCCGCGGGTGCGAGTAAACGCGGTTTCGCCGGGGCCGATGCTGCCGCCGGCGAACGAGGACCCTGCGCAGGGTGAGAAGGCGGTGGCGCAGACGTTGTTGAAGCGTTGGGGGGCGCCGGAAGACGTGGCGTCGGCGGTGGCGCTGCTTGTTCGGGCTACGTATTTGACGGGCGTGGTGTTGAGCGTCGACGGCGGCCGTTCGATCGCGTAGGGGCGACGTGGTAGTCGCCCAATCAGGCGTGTCCGCCGTGTAAGGACAACAGATCGACCTACGCCACGCCCGTCATCTCGGCGTTCGCATCGTCCTCTTCGTCGAGCGTCAGCCACTCCCCCGGCACGTCACCCGATGCCTCGTACTCACCCAACCGGTACACGTGCTCGCGGTAGTTCAACAGGTCGATCAACGACAGCGTCTGCACCGCACGCAGCGTCACGAGCTGCTCGCTCAACCGCGCCGCATGACGCAGCTGCTCCGCCAACGCCTCGACGCCCTGCGCGCGCGCCTGCGCCGGGCCCATCTGCGTCCAGATGCGCAACGCGACCGCCGACTCGCCGTGGTTGTGCCGCACCGCGCGCCACATGGCCTTGCGCGCTTCGGGACGCTCCGGGTCGCCGTGCACCTCCCACCAACGCCGGAAACGCATCCACAGCAGCGGCTTCGGAAACCACATGAAGTGACGCGTCGGCCGCTCGAGCGCCTCGTCGCGCGTCTCCTCGAGGATCGTCTCGCACGAAAGCAACGGCCGCACGTGCTGGAAGTCGGCACGATAGGCTGCCGCCGCCGCGCGCGCGTGCTCCTCGCCCAGCGCATCCGGCGCGACGCCGATGTGGCGCGCGACGTCCTCCATGAGCCCGTCGTCGATCATTCGCGAGAACCGGCGCATGTCGGCCTCGGCGCGCTCACGCTCTTCCTCGATGCGCCGCGCCTCTTCCTCGCCCGCGCCGAGGAAGCGCAGGTCGTTCTCCACGCCCGTCCCGTCGAGCCCCCACCGCCGGCTTCCCGGCACGCGCACGCCCAGGTACTCGCAGTCGAACCGCGCCCGCATCCACAGACACGCCCAGACGACGGGGCCGCGCATGCGGTCGATCTTGCGCACCGCCGTCGCGAAGTCGGCCTCGGCGGCGACGTCGGAGCCACGGCGCGTCTTGGGACGCCGGATCTCGCTCACCGCCCGGCCGAGCCAGCGCAGGAAGCGGCCCACCATCTTCACGCCGCGCCACATCACGCGTAGCGGCAGGAAGAACGCGCGGCCGCCCGCGAACCAGCTGTGGTACACGCGGAACAGGTTGACCACGCGCTGCTCCTTCGGACGCGTGTGCAGCGGATACGTGCCGAAGATCTTGCGGAACAGCAGGTGCCGGTCTTCGCGCAGGTTGCGCAGCACCGCCAGGCCGAAGCGGTCGGCGATCTCCCGGTCGCGCAGCGGGTCGTCGTCGAGGAAGTGGAGCGCGGTGAACGCCGTCGTCACGTAGTCGGCGTTCTGATGCATCGCGCGCTCGCGCTCGGCGTCGTCGGGAAGCTGCTTGCCGGACGCAACCCAGCGCTCGTAGCGCTCCTTGGCCTCCTCGGATGCGAACGGCAGCTCCGCGAGCGGAATCGCGTGGCGGTTGTACTCGACGATGAGGCGCGCGGCCGCCTGCGCGACCGCCTTCGAGATGTAGTTGAACCACAGGTACGGCCCGCGAATCGAGAGCCGTTGCCGGTCCAGGTCGAGCGCGCGCAGCTCCTTGCGCTCCTTCTTCGAGATGCGCTTCGACATGACGCGCAGCTGGCGCAGCGCCGGGTTGCCGAGCAGTTGGCTCGTCGTGCGCGTGTCCGAGTCGCCGAACAACGCGCCGTCGAGGCTGTCGCGGTAGAGCAGGATCACGCGCTCCATGGCTTCGAGCGCGTCCCCGCGCGCCGAGTCGACCTGCGCCTCCACCATCCACGACCGCACCGCGCTCTCGAACACGGCGCGCCGCTCGGCGCGTGCGGACTCCGAGCCGTTCCCGATCAGCCGGTCCTCCGGATCGAGGATGCGTCGATCCAGCGTGCGAATGTCGCGGCTGAGATGCCGCCCCTTGAACGTCTCGGTGAGAGCGAGGAACTGCGCCTTCGCGGTCTCCTCGTAGAAGAACGTCGCCTCCCCGGCCACACGCCGCAGCCACCACCCGATGGCGAGGATGATGAAGCAGATGCTGCCCAACAGCTTCAGCGTGCCGCCGACGACCGTCTCGAAGAACTTGTAGATGACCTCGAACGTCGTGAGGTCGCGTCCGAGGTGCGCCGGATCGAGCCGTTCCGGGACCCACTGGCTGAACGCCAGCGTCAGCAACAGGTAGACGATGCCGAACACGACCAGCCGGTACGCCGGCCGAAAGGAGCTCTTGACCATCGTCGTGCCGATCCGATCGACGAATTCGGACGGCGTGACCGTGCCGTAGAGATCCGCGCACCAGAACCAGCGGTCGTGGTGACGCTTGAACTCCTTGGCCGTCTGATGACACGCCGCGGTGACGACGTCGGCCGGCGACATGCGCGGCACGAGTCGCGGCACGTACCTGCGCACGATCGGAAACCAGCGAATCGGCGGGAGCGAGAAGATACGGATCGCGCGCGCGGCGCGGGTGATGAAGTCGGGCCCGAGCTCCGCTTCGAGCTGCTGCTGATTCATGCCGGCGAGGGTCGCGAGGAAGACCTCCGCCGGAATGTCGGGCACCGCGGACGGCGGCGGCGCCGTGTCGTGCGCACGGGCCGTGTGCCCCTGCTCGCGCGCCCAGCGAAGCGCCTCGAGGCGCGTGCTCGCGACCAGCGGCCTTTCCGCGCGGGGCGCGGAGCGAAGCAGCTCACGCCACTCTGCATTGAGCTCGGAGCGCAGGCGGCGGGCGCGCACGACCGGGCCCAGATGCTGGCGTTCCGCCTGGGCCCTTTCGGCTCGGTTCGGATACAGCACGATGTTGCGATTGAGCAGATGGCCGTAGCGGCGAACCATGCGGTCCATGCCGCGCGCGAGGAACCCGAACGCGCGCACCATGCGAATCAGCGGCAACAGGAATCGGACGTAGCGCGCCAGTCTCGGCAGCCGCAGGAGGCGTAGCGCGCGGCCGGCGCGCGAGGGGTCGGCGCCGAGCTCACCGAGCACGAAGATGCCGACGGGCAACGACGGCAGGAAGTCGACGATGAAGTGCCGTGCGAACCAGCGCGCCTTGCCGCGTACGAGAGAGAGCTTGAGGAAGAACTCCATCAGGAAGACGACGCAGGCAAAGGTGTCGGCGATGGCGAGCCGAATGCGCAGGTCGACGGAGAGGTCGAACATCAGCTCCGCCGTGAGCGCCGCGAGCACGAAGAAGATGAGCCAGAGGATCATCCGCTCGAGCAGTACGACGCGCTTCGCGCCGTAGCGCGCTTCGAGCTTGCCCTGGAGCTCGCGTTCCTGCAGCTCGTTGCGAATGCGCGCGAGCTTGCGCTTCAGACGCGAGCGACGCCGGCTGCCCTTGCGCTCGACGTGGTGGATGTGCCAGTCGATGTCCTCGGCGATCACCTCGAGGTGCACCGACGCGCGGGCGGGCGGCAGATGATCGATGCTGGTGAGCACGACGTCGGCGCGGTCGAGCAGCTCGACGGCCCACTCGTGAAGGCGGCCGGTGCTGGCGGGCTTGCGTTCGAGCGCTTGCTCCATCGCCGCGCGCACGGGTGCGCGGCCCTCGGTGATGCGCGCGATGCGTGTGTGGGAGCGACGGCGGTCGAGGGCTTCGCGCTCGAGCACACGGGCGTCGGCGAGGCTGCGGAAGCACGCGTTCGCGTCGCCGGCGTCGATGGCGCGCTCGGCGCGGTGGCGCCAATGGGTGACCTCGTCCGAGACGAGGTCCTCGACGAGGCTCTCGATCGCGTCGGCGGACTCCGCCAGATCCCGGGACTCGACCGCATCGCGCCAGTGGCTGGTGTCCGCGAGCGTCGGGTGGCCCTGGATGCCGCCGAAGGTGGGGTCCAGCTTGCCGATCTGCGGCAGGGCGGCGAGCAGATCGCGTTCGACCGCGGCCATGCCGCGGGCGCGGGCCTCCGGCTTCAGGTCGCTGTCGCCGGCGATGACGGCGAGTCGTTCCTTGAGCTCGTCGAGCACGGCCGGTGTCACTGCGGCGGACGGATCGCGGGCCGGGTCGGGATCGTGGCCGCCGGAGCCCTCGTCGCGCCGCATGTCTTCATTGTCGGGGAATCAGGAAGCTGCGTGAACTCGCGTCGGAAATTTCGACCCGGGATGTATCCGCGCGCGCGCGTGGCGCGATGTCCGGGCGTCAGGCGGGCATGCCGGACCGCGGTCAGGAAGGAGAAGGAACATGAACAAGATTGCGACAACGACGATGGCGGCGCTGCTGTTCTGCGCGCTGGCCGCGCCGGCGCATGCCGGCGGGTGCGATGACTGCGGCGAGCCGAGCCTGACGGATCTGGAAGCCCAGGACGGATTCGAGCTGCATCAGCGACCGACCGGTTGGGTCCCGCCGCTCCCCATGGTGCTGACGGACTACGTCGAGGTGGACGCGGGCGAGTGCTTCTCGACCCAACTCAACGAGCCGGTGGTCTACAAGCTGAATGCATACCTCGCGCTTCGCGGGACCGGCGAGGTCTGGGACTGCCCCAACAGCATGTCGAACGACAAGATCATCGCGGAGACACGCGTCGAGGACAGCACGGGATGGGAACTCTCGGGCACGGTCGAGGTGAAGCTCAAGTCACCGGCCGCGGAGTTCAAGGCGTCGATCACGAGCAGCGTCTCGGGGAGCGCGAGCATCGCAGAGGTGACGCGGGTCGAAAAGCAGATCAACGCCGGATGGTGCCGGCGCGCGCCGTGGAAAGCGTACTTCGAGGTCGCGACCTTCGAGGTCAAGGGTGACTTCTCGTTCAAGCAACGTTTCGCGTGGTGGACGAAGAACACGTCGACGGGCGACAAGGTGCATGCGAAGGGTCACGTGTACAAGGAGTGCGGCAGCGCGACGTTCGTCTTGCAGCGTCGGGCTCCGATCTCGAGCTACATTCATCTCTCGTACAACCGCTGCCAATCCGCGGAGTGCGACGCGGTGGCGGTCGGCGACCCGACGTTCCACCCGCCGCTCCCGCCGTATCTCAAGGAGCCCGACCCGCCGCTGTTCCCGTGGGGCGACGACGACGAGGATGATCTTCCCTCGGAAGAGCCGCCGAAGTAGAGATAGTGAACGGAGGGGACGACCATGCATGGCATCCGATGGTGCTGCGGATTCGTGATGCTCGGCGCCCTCTCCCTCGCTCTTGCGGGTGACGCGCAGGCAGAAGACGAGGAGGGCGGCAAGGTCTTCGTGCCGCCCTCCGAGTTCACGCCCGTCGCAGGCGCATTGCCCAAGTACGTCCCGGGTGAGCCGCCTGAGTCCGCAGAGGGCTGGCGGGACTGGTCCGATCGCGCCGCCGCCGAGGGGCGACTGCACGCGGGCACGCGGAGAGGCGGCGACCTCCTTTTCTCCGCGGCCGAGCCGCTCCGGTTCCGCGCGCCCCACCGGGCGCGCTACATCGCGCTATGCCGGGAGGCCATCGCCGCGTTCCCGCGTGGCGACGTGACGATCGGCTATGTGCTCATGCAGCTTGCGCGCGTTCAGATCAACGAGGGCATGACGAGCGCAACCGAGGAGACCCTGGAACAGCTACGTCCGTGGATGGATGCGCGCGAACCCACCGACCTGGATGTCTCCGAGGCGGAACGCTGGCGTCTCTTCCGTGACCACGTCCGTCGCCACTTCCTGCCGGTCACGGCCAAGCTCCACGCGGCGAACGGAAGACTCCAAGCGTCGGCCGAGACCCTCGAGCGGTTCGCCGAAGAGAGTCGATACAGGGGGCTCGTCGCCGAAGCCGACGCGTGGATGGACGCGGCGCGCGCGTACTACAAGGCCGACGACCGCGAGGCCGCGGTTCGAAGCGCGGACCGGTCGCTGGAATTGACGACCGTCGACCTCATGACGGCCAGGCGGGGGAAGTGGCGGCTGTTCGCGAAGCACGGCCTGGTCGCACCCGACGGCTCGGCGACGCTCTTCGGCACGTGGCCGGGCGAAGAGTTCGAGGCCGACATGCGTGGCTTTCTGCGATCTCTCCACGACAACTACCACAGTGGAGAACTGCTCCTCTCGTTCGGATCGAGCGCGCACATGTGTGGGCGCAACGAACTCGCGCTGGAGATGTACTTGCTCGCGCTCGATCACCGGGATCTCGTCGCGAAAGCAGCCGGTGACCCGACGATCGTCGGCGGGTTGCTCGTGGGAATGTCGGTCGCCGTCGAGCTCGAACGGTTCGACGAAGCGGAGCGCATCCTGTCGACCATCGAGCGCATCTCGGATCGTCCGATCAAGGACATCGACAAGTACCGCGCCGCCATTCGAACGGCGCGCGCCGACGCCGAGGCGGAGGCCGAGCTGCGCCGAAAGGAAGCGGAGAAGCGTCGCGCCGAGGCGAAGCCGTCTCCTGCGTCGAACCTGGACGAACGAAACGCCGGCCGCATCGAACCGCCGCGCGAAACCGAAGACGAGGCCGTCGCGGCCGAGACCGGCGATGCGAGCGACGGGTCGGTATGGCTTTGGTGCGGCGTCGGACTGCTGCTCGCGCTCGGCGCGCTGCTCCTCAGACGACCTCGACGCTGACGTCGGTGCGCTCGATGACGTCGCCGATGACGGCGCGTGTCTCGACCCCGTTCGACTCGAGCGCCGAGAGCAACGCATCGAGCTTGTCGCGTGACACGCTGATCAGCATCCCGCCGCTCGTCTGGGGATCGCACAGCACAGACTGCTGCACGTCCGTGCCGCCCTTCCAGGCGACGTTGCGCTCGGAGTACTCGCGGTTGCGCTTGAGCCCGCCGCACGTGTTGTCGGGCGAGATGTACGGCTCGAGTCCCTCGATCCACGGCACGTCGGCGGCTCGCAGACGCAGCGTCACGCCCGACGCGTCGGCGATCCCGTGCGCATGGCCGACGACGCCGAAGCCCGTGATGTCGGTGCCGGCGTTCACGCCGACGGCCACCATCGCGTTGCCCGCGCCGTGGTTGAGCGTTGCCATCACCTCCATCACCCGCTGCGTCTCGGCCTCGGGCAGCACGCCGCCCTTGATGGCCGTGCACAGGTAGCCACTGCCGAGCGGCTTCGTCAGCACGAGCGCGTCGCCGACCCGGGCGCCCGCGTTCGTGATGATCTTGTCCGGATGCACCGTGCCCGTGACGCACAGACCGAACTTGATCTCGTGGTCCTTGACCGTGTGCCCGCCGACCAACGGCGTGTTCGCCTCGGTCATCGTCTCGACCGCGCCGTTCAGGATCGCGGCGGGGACCCAGTCCGGCAGGTTCGGCGGAAGTCCGTACACGCACACGGCCGAGACCGGCTTGGCCCCCATCGCGTAGATGTCGGACAGGCTGTTGGCGGCGCCGACCCTCCCGAACCAGGTGGGGTCGTCGACCATCGGCGGGAAGAAGTCGATCGTCTGCACGAGCGCGAGGTCGTCCGAGATCCTCACGACCCCGGCGTCGTCCGCGGTGGACGAGCCGACCAGCACGTCGGGGTGAGGCGGCAGCCGCACGGGCGCCAGCAAGGCCTCCAAGGTGGCCTTGTCGACTTTGGCGGCTCACCCGCCGGCGCCGGCGTACTGGGTCAGGCGAACGGTTTCGGTGGTTTCACTCATGATGTCCTCCCGAGCGACGGTGGGCCGCTCGGTTCGGTTTCACTCGAATGCGTTTTCGATCGCGCGCGCGATGTCGTCGTCGTCGCCCGGGCGCAGGGTGCGCACGTGCACGTGCACGCGCTGATCGTGAACGGTCGTGAACACCGGCGGGGTCGAGGCTCGCAGGCGCCGCGCGAGCTCGCCCGCTTCGACTTCGTCCGACTGCAACACGACGGCCGCGCCGGGCAACGAAACCGTCGGCAGCGATCCGGCGCCGACCGCGTCGCTCGCCTCGGACGCGCTCGCCGTCACCCGCCCCCCGGCCACCGGCGCCAACGACGCGAAACGCTTCGCGAGCGCCTGCGCGCGCGACAAGAGATCGTCCTGCTTGGCCGTGAGCATCGCGAACGTAGGATGCACCTTCGCCAGCTCGTCGGGGTTCAGGAACAAACGCAGCACCGCTTCCATCGCGATCAGCGTGAGCTTGTCACAGCGAATCGCCCGGTACAGCGGATGCGCGCGCACGCGCGCAACGCACTCGCGCGTGCCGACCATGATGCCCATCTGCGGTCCGCCGATCAGCTTGTCCCCGGACGCGGTGATGAGGTCGGCGCCCTCCGCGATGGAGCGACGGATCAACGGCTCGTCACCGGGCACCCCGTGCGCCGCCAACGGAACCAACGCGCCGCTGCCCAGATCGTCGACGACCTTCACGCCGTAGGACCGGCCGAGCGCGACCATGTCCTCGAGCGACACCTCGCTCGAGAAGCCCTCGACGCGGTAGTTGGACGTGTGCACGCGCATCAACGCTGCGGTCTTCTCGCCGATCGCGTTCTCGTAGTCGCGCAGGTGCACGCGGTTGGTCGTGCCGACCTCGACGAGCGTCGCGCCCGACTCGCGCATCACGTCGGGGATCCGGTACGCGCCGCCGATCTCGACGAGCTGCCCGCGCGCGACGATCACCTCACGATCGCGGGCCAGCGCGCCCAGCGCCACCATCGTCGCCGCGGCGTTGTTGTTCACCACCGTGGCGGCCTCGCAACCCGTCAGCTGCTGGAACAGCTTTTCGACGTGGCGCTCGCGGTGGGCGCGCTCGCCGGACGCGCGATCGGCGGCGAGCAGCTGATAGCCGCGCGCATGCTCCTGGATCGCTTCGAAGGCCGCGTCGGGCATCGCCGCCCGGCCCAGGTTGGTGTGCAGCACGACGCCGCTCGCGTTGATCACCCGCACGCAGCCCGGATCGCGGCGGCGCTCGATGCGGCGGCGGGCCGTGGCGCGCACGGCGTCGGCGTTGCCGGTCTTCGAGAGCACCACCGGACCGACCTCGCCGGACAGGATCTTGGCCCGCTGCTCCGCGAGCGACTGCCGGATCTCCTCGACCCACTCCTCGCGCGGCGCGAAGGCCAGCTGCTCCTCGGACAAGCCGTCCACGACGTCGTTCACGGGCGGCAGCGCGCGCAGCAAGGCCTGCTGATCCCCCGCTCCCTCGGGCGGCGAGGGCGGCGGCAACGGGCTGAGCGCTTCTGAGGATTCGCCGGTCATGGCCCGGCAGGATACCTCCCCCGCCGCGTCGGGGTTGCCTGCGTTCACAATGGCGGCCGTCTTGCCGCATAGACTCTCGGAGAGGGCTATGGTCACCCACCGTCCCATGCGCACACTTCTGCTTGCCTCGCTCCTCGCCGTCGCGGCGCTGCCCGCAGCCGCGGACGACCCCAGCCCCCTGAAGATCACGGCCACGGCGAAGATGAAGTCGCTCGCGCCGCTCGGCGAGCAGAGCGTCGAGCTCACGTTGAAGGTGAAGAACCCCTCCGACGCGCCCGCCCACATCTCGTCGGCAAACCTCCTGGTCGTGCACGAGGGCGGCTGGCTCGCACCCCAAGAGCCCAAGTCGCTCGATGGCAGCTTCCTGAAGGGAACCTGGGAGTTTCCCGCCGGGGGCGAGAAGGCGCTCGGCTCGTGGGACTTCCGAACGCTCACGCCGGCGACCCACGCGCTGCTGGCCGTGCGTCACGACAACGCGCATCAAGAGATCACGGTTCCGATCGTGCGCGACGAGTTCGAGACGCCGGGCGCGTACGCGGTTCCCTACCCGTACGGCGTCGGCATCGTCGCGCCGCTCGAGGTCGTTCCGTTCTCCGACGGCCAGCGGTCCATCCTCCTCGTTGGCCAGCATCAGGTGCTCACCGGCGCACGACCGGAGAACGTGAAGACGCGCGTCTTCATCGGCGACGACGCGGGCTCGTCCGATCCGACGGAGTGGGAAGGCTTGGACGCGCAAGGCGACCTCGTCGCGCTCTGGCCGTTCGTGCGGCGCATCGACGTGTACGAGAGCTTCGCGTCCGGGTACCTGCGTATCGAGTCCGAAGCCGAGGTCGACGGCGCACCCGCGAAGTTCGTGCAAAGCTGGATGGTGGAGCCGGCCGAACCGGAGCTCGTCGAGAGCCCGGTGCTCGGCGGCTGGCAACTCGGCAACGGTCCCGGGCAAACGTCGATGCACCCGCACTACGCGGAGCCGCAGCTGCGGTACGCATACGACATGGTCGTCACGCAGAACGGCCTCACACACAAGGGCGATCCACACAACAACGAGTCGTACTTCGCGTGGAACCGCACGATCCGGGCGGTGGCCGACGGCGTCGTTCATCACGTGTGCGATCACGAGCCGGACAACCCCGGCTTCCGCGGCGCGATGACGGAGTGCTACAACAACCGCGTCGTGATCAAGCACGACAACGGCCTCTACACCGCGTACGTGCACATTCGTCAGAAGAGCGGCGGAAAGGAAGTGCGCCGCGGCATCCGCGTGAAGGCCGGCCAGACGATCGCGCGCGTCGGCAACAGCGGGCGCAGCTCGGAACCCCACCTCAACTTCATGGCGTATCGCATCGACAAGTGGGGCCGCATTCGGTCGGTGCCTGTGGCGTTCACGAACGCGTTTCACGACGCCGAAGCGACGAAGCCCGTCGAGGGCGTGCCCGTCGGCGGGCAGACCTACTACTTCCAGACGCCGCCGACGAAGCCCAAGTAGGGGCCGAGCGACTTCTCCACACGTTTCCCCCGACCTTCCACAACGTTCTGCACAACCGGCGCACCGGGACCCGATTTCGAAGCGCTGTGTATCCGCAGAAGGTCGTCGCTCGATGCTAGGTTTGCGCCCCCACCGGAGGCGGTTCGAGGAGTTGCTGCGTGGTTGCCGAAACCCCTGCCATGGCCCAGTACGCGGAGGCGAAGCGCCGGTATCCCGACGCGCTGGTCTTCTTCCGCATGGGCGACTTCTACGAGATGTTCTACGACGACGCGAAGCTCGCATCGGAGGCGCTCGGACTGACGCTCACGGCGCGTGACAAGGAGCGCAAGATCCCGATGGCCGGCGTGCCGGTGAAGGCGGCGAACGGCTACTTGCAGCGGCTGCTCACCCAGGGGCACAAGGTCGCCGTTTGCGAGCAGATGAGCGACCCCAAGCTGAGCAAGGGGTTGGTCGAGCGCGAGGTCGTGCGCGTGCTGACGCCCGGCACCATCACCGAGGACGAGGTGCTCGAGCCGCGCCAAAGCAACTTCCTGTTGGCGGTGCGGCCGGCCGCGAAGAAGGAACGCCGCAACAAGATCGGTTTGGCATGGGTGGACCTGTCCACCGGACGCTTCCTCGTTGCCGAGCCGCCGAAGGGCGCCCTGTTCGACGAGATCGCGCGCATCGCGCCGTCCGAGATCCTCTTGCCGGAGTCCGCCGCTGAGTCGGAGCTCGGCGACGAGATCGTGGCCAACACGCGCTGCGCGGTCACGCCCGTGCCCGACTGGACGCTCGACAAGGAATCCGCGACGCGCGTGCTCAAGGAGCACTTCGAGGTCAAGAGCCTGCGCGGCTTCGGACTCGACCGCATGCCCGCCGCGCTCTCGGCGGCCGGCGCCGCGCTCGAGTACCTGCGCGACACGCAGCTCACGTCGCTGGGTCACGTCACCAAGATCGAACAGCACGATGCCGGCGGCGTGCTGCTGCTCGAGCGCACGACGCGCCGGCGGCTCGACCTCGTCCAACGCCCCGACGGCTCGACGGACGCCACGCTGGTGCACGTGCTCGACCGCACGAAGACGGCGATGGGCGGCCGCATGCTGCGCGAGTGGATCCTCGCGCCGTTGACCGATCGCGGCGCGATCGAGCGGCGGCACGACGGCGTCGAAGAGCTGTTCAAGGACGGATTCCTGCGCCGCGACCTCATCGAGGCGCTGGGCTCCATTCGCGACGTCGAGCGCATCCTCGCGCGCGTCGCGACCAATCGCGCGAACGCGCGTGACCTCTCGAGCCTGACGCGCAGCCTCGAGGTCCTACCGGCGCTGCGCGCGTTGCTCGGCAGCGTCTACAGCCGAACGCTCGGCGACTTGCGCGAGCGCATCAACTGCTTCGAAGACCTGTGCGCGCTGCTTGCCCGCGCGCTTCGCGACGAGCCGCCCGCGACCATCACCGACGGCGGAATGATCGCCGAGGGCTTCGACGAGACGCTCGACGAGCTGCGCGGCATGAGCCGCAACGCGAAGGACTGGATCGCGGCCTACCAGGCCAAGGAGGCGGAGCGCACCGGCATTCCGAAGTTGAAGATCGGCTACAACAAGGTCTTCGGCTACTACCTCGAGGTGACCAATCCGCACCGCGACAAGGTCCCCGACGACTACAAGCGCAAACAGACACTGACGAACGCCGAGCGCTACGTAACGCCTGAGCTCAACGAGTACGAAGAGAAGGTGCTGCGCTCCGACGAGCGCGCGAAGGACCTGGAGCGCAAGCTCTTCGAGTCGCTGCGCGACGAAACGGCGAAGCACATCGCGGCGATCCAGTCGGTCGCGAACGTCGTGGCCGAGATCGACACGCTGGCGTCGCTGGCCGACGTCGCGTCCGCGTGCGACTACGTCCGCCCCGAGCTGCTCGACGACCGAACGCTCGAGATCCGCGACGGCCGGCATCCGGTGGTCGAAGCGGCGATGACGAGCGGCGATCGGTTCGTACCGAACGACACGCTGCTGGACGGGACGAACCGAATCGGGCTCATCACCGGTCCGAACATGGCGGGCAAGAGCACCTACATCCGGCAGACGGCGATCCTGGTGTTGATGGCGCAGATGGGGTCGTTCGTTCCCGCCGCGACGGCGCGGATCGGCATCTGCGACCGCATCCATACGCGCGTCGGCGCCGAAGACGACCTGGCTCGGGGCCAGTCCACGTTCATGGTCGAGATGAGCGAGGCGGCGTACATCCTCAATCACGCCACGGAGCGCAGCCTCGTGATCCTCGACGAGGTCGGCCGCGGCACGAGCACGTTCGACGGCATCGCGATCGCGTGGGCGTTGACGGAGTACCTGTCGGAGGTCATCGGCGCGCGCACGTTGTTCGCCACGCACTACGCCGAGCTGACGCGCCTGTCGGACGAGCTCCCGGCGGTGCGCAACCTCAACGTCGGTGTGCGCGAGTGGGGCGACTCGATCGTCTTCCTGCACCGGATTCAGGAGGGCGCGACGGACCGTTCGTACGGGATTCACGTGGCGCGGCTGGCGGGCGTGCCGGAGGCGGTCGTGGAGCGTGCGCGGGCGGTGCTGACCGGGCTCGAGGACTCACGGGAGGAGACGGTCGACCGGATCGCGTTCGGTGATGCGCCGACGGTCGATCAGACGCACGACGTGCAGCTCGGTCTGTTCGCGCCGTCGGAGCCGCATCCGGCCGTGGAAGAGCTGAAGGCGCTCGACGTCGAGAACATGACGCCGTTGGAAGCGCTGAACGCGTTGGCGGAGCTCAAGAAGAAAATGTAGGGGCAGCCCTTGTGGCTGCCCAATTAGGCGACCACAAGGGTCGCCCCTACGAATTGGGCGACCACAAGGGTCGCCCCTACGAATTGGGCGACCACGAGGGTCGCCCCTACTTGTCCTTCTTCTCGCCCTCGCCGGTCACGACCCTGGGCTTCGGCGGATCCTGCGTGAAGCGGTGCTGTAGCTCCGTGTCGTTGGGCGTGAACTTGAACGGCTTGAGCTTGAGACCCTCCGCGTCCTTGAAGACGACGATCATCTCGATCTCCTCGCCCTCGACGATGCTGTCGTAGTCCACCGTCCACTCGACGCTCTTGCCGTCCTCACCCTTCTTGCCGTTCGTCGAGATGATCTCCGTCGGCAACGACAACGCGCGCTTGATGCTCAACGTATCGAGCATGTTCTCCATCATCGGCAACATCTGCTTGGGATCGATCCCGCCGAGCTCGGCCGGGTCGCGCGTCAGCAGCGAGTCCTTCAGCGACAGCCTCCAGCCCTCGTCGGACTTCGAGAGCTCTACGATCGACGTGAAGAACGCGCCGCCCTTGGCGGCCGCCTCCAACGTCGTGAACTTGGCCTCGACCGTGTTGGTGCGCGTCTTGTCGACGGTCTTCTCACTCGTCTTCGTGATCTCGAACCCCTCGACCTTGCCCGCCAGGTGTTCGACCCAGCCCTTACAGAACGCGTTCGGGAGCGGATCCGGCATCTCGGCGGGCGCGAGCCCGAACGACGCGACGATCTCGTACAGACCCGCGGACTTCTTCAGGTCGACGACGTACTTGGACTTGATCGTGCCGGAGCCGTCCTTCTTCAGCGTGATGTCGTCCTTCGACTCGAGACAAGCCGAGAGCGAGAAGGCGACGGCCGCGAGGGCGACCAGCGTGACGAACGTGCGCATGGGATCCTCCAAGGGGTCCGACAGCATACGAGCGGGACGGGGTTACTTCTCGGTGCGGCGCAGCCACTCGATGAGGCGACCGCCCAACACGCCCCGCAGGGCCTTGCGCCCCGGACTCTGGGCGTCGAAGGCGGCGAATCCGGCCGTGCTCAAGTGAGCGTGGAGTGCATCGATGAACGCCGGGGTGTGCACTTCGACGCACGCCGCGGGCGCCTTGCCGGAGAGGGCCAGCGCCAGCGCCTTGGCGTGCCCGCCCTTTTCGGCTTCGATCCACGTCAGGCAGTGCGGAGCCAGCCAGCCCTCGCCCGTTCCGAGCTCGGGGTCCAGCGGGAGGTAGTTGGTGCACGGCCAGTCGCCCAGCGCCTTCTGCGCGAGATGCGCGGTGTCCTCCGTGGTCACGCCGCTGATGTCCACCAACGCACCGGCGCTCTTGCAGGCCTTCAGGAGCGCTTCGTCGGGAAGTCCACCGATCTCGAGGGGCGCCAGCCACCGATAGCCGAGCGCAACGAGCTGCGCCGCCTTCTTCGGATCGGCGGCCAGGTACTCGTGACAATGCAGGCGCGGCAGCAGCGCGATCTTCCCCTGTTGGTAGGCGCGGCCGATGTCCGCGGCCTTGCGAACGAGAATCACTCGCTTCGCGTGCTTCTTCTCGAGCGCCACCAGGTCTTGCCAGGCCTTCTGCGGACTCGCCTTCTCGACGTCGACGATCCACGCGGTCACGCCGGACTCGATGTCGAAGTCGGCCGCGGTCGCGGCGAGCGCGGTCGCGAGCTGCTTGTGCGTGAAGATCGGACCTTCCCGCAGCACGTAGTTGGCAAGCCCCTTCGGATCGAGCAGCGGCTCCGGGTGCTCGCCGAGTCGCACCAACAGCGTCCCCACCACGCGCGCCGCGGCTTCCAGTACCTCCGGCTTGATGTTCTCCACGTCGTCGAGATGCGTGTGGTAGTTCGGGTGCGGTCCCTTCGTCGAGAGGAAGAACGCCGGCACGCCGGTCTCGTGGAAGGGCCAGTGATCGCTGTTCGAACCGGTGCGCGGATGCAGGGACGCGCCCTTGCCGACCTCTTGGCCGAGGAACGAGGCGAAATGCCGCGCCATCTTCGGATAGGCGCCGAGCCCGCTGATGTTCACGTGCGGCTCACCCTGGCCGACCATGTCCATGTTCAGCAGGCACGCGATGCCGTTCGTGTGCATCGGCCAGTGGTGCGCGAGCGCGCGCGAGCCGTAGAGCCCCTGCTCCTCCGCGCCGAAGCCGACGAACACGATGGTGCGCTTGGGGCGCCAGCGGTTGCGCGTCAGCACGTCGATGAGATGCAACATCACGGCGCTGCCGGACGCGTTGTCGTCGGCGCCGTTGTAGACACGCCCCAGCGGGTCGACGCCGAGATGGTCGAGGTGCGCGCCGACCACGATGTGCTCCTTCGAGAGATCCGGGTCGCGGCCCTTGATGTAGCCCATCGCGTTGTTGCCCTTGGCGTTGGGCAGGAAGTCCGAGTTCACCTCGAGCGACACCGTCGTGTCCGTCGCGAACGACGTCCCGGGATCACCCTCGTCGCGGGCGGCTTTGAGATCGAGCATCTTCTTGCCCAGGATCGCGTCGGCGACCTTGGCCGAGACCCACAGCGCCGGCATGTTGGCGCTGTAGAAGCGCCCCTGGATCGTGCCGGACCCGGCCTTCTCGCCTTCCACCAACAAGAAGCCCGCCGCGCCCTTCTGGGCGGCCTTCCACGACTTGTAGCCGATGTAGCGTTCTTCCTGGAACTCGTACGCGCGCGCCTTCGGCGCGCCGCGAATCGCCATCACGACCTTGCCCTCGACGTCCACGCCGCCGTAGTCGTCCCAACCGACGTCGGGACGGTCGATGCCGTACCCGCAGAAGACCACCTTGCCCGTGACCTTGCCGCTGCCGGCGTAGATGAGGTCGTAGAAGTCCTCGCCGTAGACCTTTTTCTCGTCGCCGACCCTCAGCGAGATCGGCGCCTTCGTGTTGGCCGCCGGGAACGTGAAGGGCTCCAGGTACGCGCCCGCCGCGTCCGCCGGATGCAGACCGAACTCGAGCATCTTCGAGACCAGCCAGTTCTCGGCGCGTGCGCCGCCGGCGAAGCCGGTCTTGCGCCCCTGCATCTCGTCGGCCGCCAGCTCCTTCACGAACGCGAGGATGTCCTTGCCGCTCAGGCCCTCGAGGGCCTCGGCGACAGGGTCGTCTTCCGCGCGAGCGGAGGCGAGCGGCAGCACGAAGAGCAGGAGCAGGAGAGGTACGGTTCGGCGCATGGCCGACAGGCTACGTGAGAATTCAATCCCGTTGGAAGTGGAGCGAGAGGATCTCGCGGCCCTCGGCCCGCCAGCGCTCCTCGAACACGGTCATCCGGTCGCCGGACTCGAGGACCCGAAAGCCCGGCGGCGGCAAGGCGTTGGACAGTCCGTCGACGGCCTCGAGCGTCTCGAGCATCTGCCGGGCGTACTTCGCGGAGTCCGTCGCGACGCGAATCGACCCGCCGTGCACCAGGCTCTCGCGCAGGGAGACGATCATCGCCTCGTCCATCATCCGATAGCGCGCGTGGTGCGCCTTGGGCCATGGGTCGGGGAAATAGACGTGATACGTCTCCACCCGCTCGGGCGTGAGGAAGGGGCCGACGACGTCGGCGGCAGGGCGCCAGATCAGCCTGAGGTTCGGCAGCTCCCCCGCGCGCTCGCGTACCTTGCGCGCATAGCGCCGCACGCGCTTGCGGCTGTACTCGATGCCGAGCCAGTTGCGCGAGGGGTCGTCCACGGCGCACTCGAGCAGGAAATCGTCGTCGCCCGGGCCGATCTCGACGTGCAGCGGCAGCGTCGGATCGTCGAAGGCGGCCCGCACGCCGCCGCCCAGAACCCAGTCCTCCCACGTCGTCTCGAGAGGCCGCTCGGGTTCGAGGCGCTTCATGCGCGCGTATGTACTTCGCGGCGCAGCGCGACGTGTATCGAAAAGCAGGAACACGCTCTGCTCAGGCGCCGAGCGTCACTCGCTCGTATGCGGGTGCCGAGCGCAGGGCCCAAAGAAAAGGCCGCCCGCTTCGTGAGAAACGGGCGGCCTCCGTAGCCCAATACTACGGACAAGCTCACACTCGCGGCTGCAAGTTCCCTACCGGGGCGTCATAAGCGCGCAAGGCGAGCTCAACTCTGTTCCTTACCGTGCACTTGTTGAACACGGACATCAAGACGTTTTTGACCGTCTTCTCGACGATGCCGAGACGGCCCGCTACTTCGGCGTTGGTGTGGCCCCGGGCGACGCCCGCGGCGACCTGGGCCTCCCGCAACGTGAGGCCGAAACGCGACTGAAGTCGGCGAACGGACGGCTCGAGCCACGGCGTTGCCGGATACGCGCGCAACACGATGTAGGGCACGTGGTCGCGAACGGTCGATTCGAACGACACGCGCAGCGCGCGCTCGCCTTCGCTCGGATATCCGATCTCGGTGCTGATGGGGCCCCGCTGGCCCTTCATGCGCTCGATGAATTGCTCCAACCATTGATCGACGGGCGCCGGCAAGAGCGCGTCCTGGCCGCGGGGCGTTCCATCTCGCAGGTAGTTGCGGGCAGCCGCGTTTGAGTAGACGACCTTGCGGTCCAGCGTGAGAAGGGCAACGCCTCTCTCAGGATCGCTGTCCAGCAGGTCCTTTCCAATCGAAGTCAGCTCTCGTTCCGTGTAGGTGGACCCGTTGGATTGCGTGATCACAGTTGCATGCTCCGGTATTCCGAGAACAGGCGTCCCAGCCCAAGGGACGGGCGATCGATCGACCAATGCGGGGCCTCGCCAATGGATTGACGGAGGAATGCGGGCGCGTGTTCCGGATTGGGCCTTTTTGCCCTCGTGGCCCCACAGGTGGCAACCGGCTTTCCGGAGGGCCCGGTGCTCCCTGAACCGCCATTCTTTGGACCTCTAGCGCTCCGATCGGGCCGAAAGTCGCGCCTCAAGCGTGATCGGGCACGCAGTAGGAGAGCAGAACGACGGCAACCAAGCTTGCAATCGCCACCAGGATGAAGAGAGGCGCGTAGCCGATGTGGGGAATCGCGAGACTCGATAGGAACGGCAGGAGACCCTGCACGGGCATGGTCATGGCCCAGGAGATCGCGATCGGCGCGGCGCCGTCGCGCCCCGGCGTCAAGCGGAAGACCTGCGGCCCCTGACAGGTCATCCGGATCACGAGGTAAGCGCCGCCCGCCGCGGCGACGCAGGTGAACTGCCAGGACTGGTCCGCCACGGTCGCCAGGAGCGCGCCCCCCACCATCACCAGGCTGCCGAGTTGCAACCAACGGCGCTGTGAGAGCCGTGCGCCGAGCCAGCCGATCAACAGCGCGATCGACAGCTGCGCGCCCGACGAGACGCGGCTCCAGACGCCGGCCCACGACTCGTGCATGCCATGGTTCCGCATCGCCGCGTCGCCGTAGAACCAGATGAGCGCGAACGCCGTGACCGCTAGCATGTCGATCTTCACGAAGCGCCGGAAGTGATGCAGGTCGCGCCAGCAGTTGCGCAGGCTGCGCAGGTACGAACGCATCGGCTGCCGGGGCGTCGCCGTCCCCTCGGGCTCGACGATCAGCAGGAAGGGGAACGAACCGACGAGCAACGCCGCTGCGCCGATCGAGAACAGCCAGGTCCACTGCTCTTCCGCCGGCAGCGACGACGCGAGCATGCGCTGCGCGAGGAAGCCGCCGAGCAAGCCGCCGACTTTGTTGCCCGCGAACGCGAACCCGAGCAGGCGCGAACGCAGCCGGTCGGGAAAGAGATCACCGATGAGGCTCATCCACGCAGGAACGACGAACCCGACCGAGAGGAAGAACAGCCCGAAGCCGATGAGGAACGCCAGCTCGGGATGGCGCCCGTCGGTGAGCCCGACCCACGCCGCCAGCGCGCCGACCATGAGCGCCGGGACCACGTGCCACCAGAACACGAGGCCTTTCTTGCGCCGCAGCGGCTCGAGCGCCCAGGCCGTGAAGAGCATCGGGACGCCGAGGCCCACGGCGGCGCAGAGCGCGAAGGCTCCGACCATCCACTCGTCTGCGCAGAAGCTCTTGGCATAGGCCGCGGGCATCGGATTGTCGATCATCGTCGTCCACGCGAAACCCCAGAGCACCTCGGGGATCACGAAGGCGATGATGTTCCGAATGAGGACGCGGTCGGAGGGCACGGCTGGCTACCTGCAAGGGAAGCCCGTCATGTTGCACGGCTCGGCACGAAAGCCGTAGCGGGGGTGGGAGTCCCCGGTCCTGGGTTCCGAACCTCAAAGAACGAAGGCCGCCTCCGAGATCGAAGGCGGCCTTCAGCGTTGGTAGCGGGGGTGGGAGTCGAACCCACGCGCCTCGTCGAAGCAGCCCCACGCACGACTCACCCTCTTCGCTCGACACCAAACAGGGCTGCTCCGACGCTTCGCGTGCATACGGCGCACCCTCAGGGGGGACCTCTTGTAGGTCCCCCCTACGGCCTCACCTGCGCTCCGCTCCGGCGCGGCCTACCCCCCCAACCCGGTCGTGGGTTCCGAACCTCAAAGAACGAAGGCCGCCTCCGAGATCGAAGGCGGCCTTCAGCGTTGGTAGCGGGGGTGGGAGTCGAACCCACGACCTCCAGGTTATGAGCCTGACGAGATACCACTTCTCCACCCCGCGTCGCAGCGTGGAACGCGGATCGTACCCCTCACCCTAGCCCTGCCTAGTGTTTCCAGGACCGACCCGGAACCACCCTAGACTGAACCCCCTCATCCCCATGTACCGCGACAGCTACTCCCAACCCGACTCCGGCCTCATCCGATTCCTCAAAGCACTCTCCGCGTCGTTTCGCGTCGGACGGTTCTTCGGCATCGAGCTGCGCGTCTACTGGCTCACCCTCGTCATCATGCCCATCATCTGCATCAGCGGATTCTGGGGCCTGCCCTTCACCCAGGTCGTCGCACTGACCGTCATCGTCACCGGCTTCCTCTACCTCATCATCTACTCGCACGAGATGAGCCACATCGTCGCCGGCTGGCGCTTCAAGATGCGCACCCCGCTGATCACCCTCTCGCCGCTGGGCGGCGTCGCGCACATGAGCACGCCCCCGCCCAACCCCCGCGCCGAGACGATCGTGGCCGCCGCCGGCCCCGCCGTGCACCTCCTCTGGCTCGCCGTCGTCGCGCCCCTGCACTTCTGGGTCTTCCCGAGCGACAGCATGTGGGTCTACGTCGGCGCGGGCGAGTGGGAGGTCAGCTACCTCCGCTACACGCTCGCCTTCCTCTGGGAAGCCAATCTGATCCTGATGATCTTCAACCTGCTGCCGCTCTTCCCGATGGACGGCGGCCGCATCCTGCGCTCGATCCTCTCGAACAAGATGCACCCGAACAAGGCGACGATCATCGCCGCCAAGATCGGCATGTACGGCGCCGTCGTAATGGCCGTCGTCGGACTCGTCCTGCCCGGCATGCGCTCCGGCATCCTCTTCGCAATCGGATTGACCAACTTCTTCGCATGCCGTGCCGAGATCCGGGGCGCGAAGCACGGAGCGAGCCCGTACGACGCGACCGTGCAATACGAAGCCTGGCAATCCGACCCCGACGCCTGGAAGCAAGGCGGCGACGACGGCGAACGCAAACCCGGCGCCATCGCGCGCTGGAAGCAACGCCGCAAGGAAGACACCGAGCGACGAGAGCGCGAAGACGCGGCGTCTTTGGAAGCCGAAGTCGATCGCGTGCTCGAGCGCGTCAGCGAGGTCGGCATGGCCGGCCTGACCGCCAAGGAACGCTCGATCCTCGAGCGTGCGTCGAAGCGTCGCCGGCGGTGACCCGCCCGCGTACGATGCCGTCCATGCGCACGCTGCTGATTCTGGCTCTGCTGCTCGTGATCACCGGCTGTGGAGACGCGCCCGAGCAGGAGCCGCAGCCGCCGAGCGACACACCGCCGGCGCCGGTCGACGACGAAGGGCCGAGCACGGTGGGCAGCGGGGGCCGCTTCGGCGATTAGCGGCCCGCGTCGAGAACGGCGCTACATTGCTGCGTCGCGACGGCGAACGGGCGGATAGCTCAGTTGGCTAGAGCATCTCGTTTACACCGAGAGGGTCGGGGGTTCGAATCCCTCTTCGCCCACCAGCCGCGTCGCGTCGCGCCCTGCCATGAACGAACCCTCTGCCAACGACCGGCGCGAAGCCCTCGTCCCGGCGCACTTCGCGGGGCAGCGGCTCGATCGTTTCTTGCACGAGCACTTCCCCAACTACTCGCGCCGCGAGCTCGCGCGCGCGATCAAGGCGGGCCTGGTGCGCGTGAACGGTTCCCGGGCGCGCCCCGGTACGACGTTGGCGGCGGGCGATCGCCTGGAGCTGCCGGTCTGGAGCCAGGTCCTGCCCAAGCTCTCGAAGGAGCGCGCGGATCGACGCGCGGCGGCTCAGGTCGACGACGAAATCACCGAGCTGTATCGCGACGAGGATCTGCTCGTCGTCGCGAAGCCCGCAGGGTTGCCGGTGCACGGCGGCGCCGGCATCGTCGAGCCGACGCTGATCGACCGGCTGCGCGAAGACGTGTTGGCGGGCTTCGGATTGGCGCACCGGCTCGACCGCGACACGTCGGGCGCGATCGCGCTCGTGCGCGGCGACGAGCTGCGCGCCGCGATGATGGAGCGACTCGCCGCGCCGGACGGTGGCGTGCGCAAGACCTACGAAGCGATCATCAGCGGCGTGCCCGACGAGACCGAGGGCGAGATCGACCTACCGCTGCGCCCGCCCGGCCATCGCACGAAAGCGCGGGTGGACGAGGACGACGGCAAGCCGTCGGTGACGCGCTATCGCGTCCTCGAACCGTTCGTGCGGGCGGCGCGCATCGAGCTGGAACCGTTGACGGGACGCACACATCAGATTCGTGCGCACCTAGAGGCGATCGGACATCCGCTGCTGGTGGACCCGCTGTACGGCGCGCGCAAGGCGTGGCGGATTCACGACCCGCGCGGGCAGATGGACGCGAAGCTGCGCCGCACGCCGTTGCATGCGCGTTCGTTGACGTTGCCGCACCCGCGAACGGGCGCGACCGTCGAGGTGACGGCGCCGGTGCCGGCGGACATGCGGTACGCGCTGGAAGTGCTGCGCGTGGTCGTCGGAAGAGGGCGCAAGCGCGGCGGGTTACCGCCGGCGCTCGAAGAACCGCATCGGGAGTAGGAGGGCGACTACGAGGGTCGCCCCTACTGCCGGGTGCGGACGGGGTTCACGTCCACGTGGCGGATCGCCAGTAGGGGCAGCCCTTGTGGCTGCCCAATTCGCCGCGACGCGCCCTATCGGCGTGTGACGATGCGCTTCTTCTTCTGCCGCTTGGGGCAGCAGGGGCGCTTGCCGTGGTTGGCCTTCTTGATCAGTCGCTTCGGGAGTGCCATGGCTTCGATTCTCTGGTTCGCGGTCGAGCCGCACAGGGTAGAGGCAACCCGCCGATCCGCCGCGGGAATCCCTTCCCTAGCCGAATACCGCCGCCAGGGCCTGATCCAGGTCCCCGAGCAGGTCCTCCACGTCCTCCAGACCCACGGACAGCCGCAGCAGCCCGTCCGTGAACCCCGCCTTGAGCCGCTCCTCGCGTGGAATCGAGCCGTGGGTCATCGACACCGGATGGTCGATCAAGCTCTCCACCCCGCCCAGGCTCTCGGCCAGCGCGAAAAGGCGCATCGAAGACGCCATGCGCTTCGCCGTCTCGAGATCCGCGTCCACATCGAACGTCACCATCCCGCCGAACCGCCGCATCTGCTTCGCGGCCACGGCGTGCCCGCGGTGGTCCGCATCGCCCGGATACAGGACGCGCGCGATGCGATCGTGGTCCTTCAGGAACGCCGCCACCCTCTCCGCGCTGTCGCAGTGGCGCTCCATGCGAACGGCCAGCGTCTTGATGCCCCGCAGCACCAGGAAACAGTCCATGGGGCCGGGTACGGCCCCCACCGCGTTCTGCAGGAAGCCGATGCGCTCCGCCAGCTCGTCGTCATTCGTGACGACCGCGCCGAGAACCGTGTCGCTGTGCCCGCCGAGGTACTTCGTCGCGCTGTGCACGACCAGATCGGCGCCGAGCGCCAGGGGGTTCTGCAAGTACGGCGTCGCGAAGGTGTTGTCGACGGCAACGAGCGCGCCGGCCTCGTGTGCCAGGTCGCCGGCGGCCTGGATGTCGGTGACGTCGAGCAACGGGTTGGTCGGCGTCTCGAACCAGACGAGCTTGGGCGACTTGGCGAGCGCCTCGGAGAGCGCTTTGAGATCGGTGGTGTCGACGACGTCGAACGCCAGTCCCTGGCGCGCCAGCACCTGGTCGAGCAGGCGGAACGTCCCGCCATAGACGTCGTGCCCCACGACGACGCGGTCGCCCGCGTCGAACAGGCTGAACACCGCGTGCGTCGCCGCCAATCCGGATGAGAACGCGTGGGCGTGCGTGCCGCCCTCGATCGACGCGAGATTGTCCTGCAAGGCCTTGCGCGTCGGGTTCGCCGTGCGCGAGTAGTCGAAGCCCTTGTGGACGCCGGGCGCTTCCTGCACGTACGTCGAGGTGAGATAGACGGGCGTCATGATGGCGCCGGTGGTCGGATCCGGATCCTGACCGGCGTGAATGGCCCGTGTCGAAAAGCCGTCGGAGCTCATGCCGTCCTTGTACCCGGAGGGCCGACGACGGCGCCAATCAACCGGCCCGTGCCGCGCTAGCGCTTGCCCTTCAGGAATCGCCGGAAGCGCCGCCACAGGCTGTTGCGACGCTTCTGAAGCCAGGCGTAGTCGGCCTCGTCGGACGCGTCCGGCGACCATGGGGCGCGCGGGAACTCGAGCACGTCGCCGATCGGCGTCAGCCCGTCGCGCGAGCACACGCAGCCGATCATGTTGCAGTCCGTCACCTCCGTCACCGCCAGCGCGATCGCGCCGTCCATGCCCTCGTAGAAGAACGTCGGCGAGTCGTAGGCGTCGAAGTGCTCTTCCTTGATGTGAATCAGCTCGTGGTGGTGATTCTCGTCGTACGACTCGTCGTAGGGCACGTCGATGATCAGCCGCTCGCGCCACTTCGCTCCGGCGGCCAGATTGAGCCCGTCGACGACGTGCTCCAGCGCCCCACGCGAGACGACGTAGTCGAACGCCGGCATCTGCGGGACGTAGTCCGCCAGATCGTGCGCCTCGAAGGCGACGTTGTCGGCGCCGTACCGGGTCTTGGCGTACTCGACCGTCTCCGGACTGACGTCGATGCCCGTGACCTGCACGTTCGGAAGCTTGGCGAGCAGCCCGACGCCCCAACCCGCGCCGGAGCCGAGATCGACGATCGTCACCGGTTCGGCGCCGTCACGCCCCGCGAGGTCCTTCGCGATGAGATCGCGGTAGAGCCGGTACGACGACTGGTGACGCACGAGCTCGGGAACGTCGTGCGTGAGACCGGGAATGAACCGCTCCCCGTCGTTGTAGACCTGTCGCTCGGTGGGCGAGAGCCGTCCCATGGGTTCTCCGGAAGACCGCAGACCTCCTTGTACCCCAGCAGCGCGCGAGTTCGCTACTTCGGCCCGAACACGCGGTCGTAGCGGTAGTAGACCGAGGCGATCATCGTCATGAGCGCCGTCGTTCCGACCCGGCCGAGCTCGTCGCCCCACACCCCGACCGGGTCCCAGGAACCCTTGCCGTCGCAGTAGAGGTCGTCCGTGCGCTGGGTCGCGACGATCTCGGTCCGAATCGCGTCCCGCCAGGTCTTCCAGACCGATCCCCCCGCGAGAAACGCCGCCAGCGTGCCCTGCCACCAGTAGAAGGCGTCCACGGTGCCGCGCTCGGGGTTCCAGATCGGCGGGTTGTCGGCGAGGTGCCGGAGCGACAAGCGCACGTCCTTGTCTTTCACCGGGTCCGCGCCGCCGAAGACGTGCGCGATGACCGCCGTCGCCGTCGGCGTCGGCGCGTAGCCGGCGGGGTAGTCCCGGGCGCGGTCGAGAGGCCGCCACGGCACGTCACTGTGCTCGTCGTAGCCGACGTAACCGGTGCGCTCGTTCGTCAACGTTCGCAGCCACGCGATCGAGTGCGGGAAGGCCTTCTCGTCGACGACGAGCGGCGCGCGCCTGCCGCGCGCGACGGCATCCTTGTTGATCAGCTGAGCGCTGCGAATGGGAAACAGCGAGAGTCCGGTCGTGATCGCGTCGCCTGAACCGTCGCGGAGCCTGTAGCCCCAGGCGGAGTCCGGGCGGCGCGCAAACGCGATGAAGTCGAGCGCGCGTTGCGCGGACCCCTTGAAGATGGGACTGAGCGTCATGCCGTACGCTTCGAGCATCCCGAGCGAGGCGAGGGCATGGTTGGTGAGGAACCGTTGGTCGTCGCGCGCGCCGAAGCAGCCGTCGGGATCCTGGACGTTCTTCAGGTAGCGCAGCCCCTTCGAGACGACACTCTTGAAGGGGTGCGTTCCCCGGTTGGTGTAGCCGGCGCCGAGGAACGCGCAGACCGCCAAACCCGTCACGCCGACGTCGTAGGCGCTGTTGCCGAGGTCCTCGGCGAACGCATCGGGATCCTCGACCGGCTCCCCTTTGCACGTCTTGTTGAAGCCGTCGGCCTTCCAGCTCCCGTCGGACGACTGGTGCGCCGCAAACCAGAAGAGGCCTCGCTTGACTTGATCGAGGCGGGCGCGGTCCTCGAGCTCGGGGCGGGGCTCGAACCGCTCGCGCTCCCGCTCCCAGCCCGGCTCGCCGGGCCAGGCGCCCTTGTGCCGGTCGGTGCGGAAGAGCTCTCCCGAGAGGCGTTCCCCGTTTGTGATCGGCTCCTCGACGACGATGGACTCCTCGGCGACGAGCTCCACGTCGTCCTCGTCGGGGGCCACGGCCGGTCGGGGCTGCCCCTCGAGATGCGGCGTCGGCGCCCGGCCCTGGAGCATGGCGCGCTCGCGTTCGTCGTCCTCGCGACCCTGCGCGCTCGCCTGCTCGTCGGTCGACTGGACGTGCTCGTGCCACAGCCCGAAGAGGACGTAGAGCCCAAGGGCAAAGAGCAATGCCAAGAGCGGGAGCGAGGCCCGACGGCTCAAAGGCTGCCGATCAACGACCGAAGACCTTCGCGTTGCGCTGGAACGTCTGCAGCATCATGGTGCACAGCGCCGTCGCGTACACGCGGCCGCCGTCGAGCCCCCACGGTCCGACCGGATCCCACGAACCCTGGACGCCGTAGCTCTCTTCCATACGCTGATTCGGGACGACGGCGTCGAGCAGCGCCGCGCTCCACGGACGCCAGTAGCGGCTGCCCATCTTCGACATCGCGAGCGTGCCGTAATGCCAGTAGTAGAAGTCGATCGAGCCGTCGGCGGTGTTCCAGCTCGGCGGGAGCTTGACCATGAGGTCGGCGCCGAGCTGCATCACCTTGCTCGTAGCCGGATTCTCGCCGATGGCATGGCGGATCAACAGGCCCGCCGCGGTCATCGACTCGCTTCGCTCCGCGGGAAATCGGTCGATCAGCTCCTGCGGACGCGCTGGTCCGGTGCCGCGCTGGATGTAGCCCACGCGCCCGTAGTCCGGATCGGTCATCTTGTCGATCCATGCCTTCGCACCCTCGAACGACGCCTTGTCGTACTGCAGCGAAGGCGCACGCCCCGCCTCGACGTCGGCGTCGGAGATGTTTTTCGCAGCCTTCATCTGCAACATCATCCACGTGGTGACGGAGGTGTCGTTGTCGCCCGGCTTCACGCCGTAGCGCCACGCGAAGTACGGATTGCGCGAGAGGGCGCTGAAGTCGAGCGCGCTCTGCGCCGCCTCCGCGAGCTTCTCGTCGCGCGTCATGCCGTACGCCTCGACGAGCGCGAGACCGCCGATGGCGTGGTTGTAGATGAAGTTCGGCGCGCTGCGATTGCCGACGCAGCCCTCCGGATCCTGGATGTTGCTCAGGTAGCGCAGCGCGTTCGCGACGACCTGCGCGTACTTGTGGTCGCTCTTGTGCGTGTACCCGGAGCCGAGGAATGCCAACGTAGCGAGCCCCGTCACGCCGGGGTCGTAGATGGCCTTGCCCAGGCCGTCCGGTTGCGCTTCGCGCTTCGCCGGCCGTCCGTCGAGCCAACGCGCGAAGCCGGCCGCTTCCCAGCTGCCGTTGGGACTCTGACGCGACGCCAGCCACTCGAGCCCGCCGTCGATCGCCTTCTTGACGGCCTCCATGCGCTTCGCGGAGTTGAACCGCGACGGTGCACGCCCCGGGAAGAAGCCCGTTCGGTCCGGCCGCCCTCCGAAGGCGCCGGGCCGCTTCGGCGGCGGCGCGGGACGCGGGGGCGCGACCGGCGCGTCGCCCCGCGCCGTCGCGAGCAGCGTGCGCAGGTCGGCGATGCCCTCGTCGTAGATCGTGCCGACCTCTCGATACAACGCGAGCGCCTCCTCGAGCTTGCCCATCTTCGTGAGCAGCTCGGCCTCCTTCATCTTCGCTTCGATGCGAAGGCGCAGTGCCTCGAGACCCGCAGCCATCGAGTTGGGCTGCTTGCCCTCGTCGGCGACGGCGTCCGCGCCGACGACCCCCACTGCGAGAACGGCCAGCAACAGCCACGACGCGAGCACACGAAATCGACGCATAGCACCTCCACGGAAACGAGTCGTCCCACCCGTGGAACGTAGCCCGTCACGGGGTGGTTCACTCAGCCCGCAGGACGATTGCGCTGCCCTGGGGGCCCACGGCGGCCGAGACCCACCGAGCATCTGACGCCGGCATCCGACGTGCGTACCTCTACTCGTCGAGGAGGTCGCCGAGCACCCGATCCCAATCCAGCCCCTCGAGCTCCGCCCGCGAGATGGGCGGCATCGCCCTGAATCGGGCGTACTCGTCGAGGTTGAGGCAGTCGCCGAACGGCAGGCTCTGGGGGGTGACGCTGCGCCCGGCACTCGCACGGGGTCGGACCGACGTCTGCGCGACCGGCTGCGGCCGCGGCGTGGGACCGACGCGGCAGACGGTCTCCAGGTCGAAGCCCCAGCGCGCCAAGAGCCGGCCGGCGCGCATCTCGAAGCGGGTCGGATCCGCCTCGCGGGCGCGCGCAAGCGCCGTGTGGGCCTGGGCCGCGTCGCGGGCGCAGAGGTAGGCGGTCGCGAGATCGACGAGGGTGCGGAAGCGGTACGGACGGTGTCGCAGGGCGGCGCCGAACGCCTGGACGGCGGCCTGAATCTGCCCGCGGCGAAGCCTGCGGCGGCCCCGAAGCGTCCACAGCGCCGCCGTCAACCGGGACGTGAGGGGTTTCAGGGGGGAGGTGACGCCTGCCATCCGATGCCGCCGTGTAAGGGTCGTTGCGTCTCTGTTAGGGACGCGCAGAGCCCCGAACTTTCCGGAGTGCCTCTCAACCGCCGCGGACGAACGGGCCGATAGGGGTGCGTCGGTACCGCGACAGGACGGCCAGTGTACGGGCGCCCTGGCGGGACCGCAACGCGACGCGAAGTCGGAGCCGCAGGCGTGACAATCAAAGGGACACTCGAGACCTTCAATCTGCGCGAATTGCTGCAGATGTTGGCCTTCAACCAGAAGGTCGGGACGCTCGTCCTCGAAACCGAGCGCGGGGCCCGGACCATCTACGTCGACCAGGGCAAGGCGACCTTCATGGAGGCCGACCCCCTGATCTCGCTCGCGGTGTTGCGCATCATCCGTCGCAAGGGCACGATCGACCCCGACCGCCTCAATCGGGCGGCCGAGATCCAAGAACGCTCCGATCGCTTCCTGGGCGACGTGCTCAAGGAGATGGGCGTCATCGAGGCGCAGGAGCGCGACGAGGTCTTCGAGGCCAGCATCTCGGTGCGGCTGTTCAACGCGCAGCTCTGCTCGATCAACCGATTCGAGTTCGTCGACGGTGAAGCGCTCAACCCGGATGGGACGCCCGGCACGCCGATCGAGCCGATGTTGCCCGTCGACGGGTTGTTGCTCGACCTCACGCGCAAGGTCGACACGTGGCAGGTGATCTCGGAGATCGTGCCGACCGTGCGCGAGATCTTCGAGGGCACGGGCAAGGCAGTCGATCTCTCCGAAGAAGAAGAGATCGACATGGACGCCGCTGAGCTGGTCGTCCCCGCCGTGGACGGCTACCGGAGTCTCGAGCAGATCGCGGACACGACGGACGTCGATCTCTACTCGGTCGTCCAGACCATCGCCGCGCTCTTCCAGGGCGGCGGGATCCGTCCCGTACCGACCGACGCGCTACTCGCTCGTGCGAACGAGCTGCTGGCGCGCGGCGAAGCCGCGGCCGCGTTGCCGCTCCTGCGTCGCGGCATCGAACGCGGCGACGCGCCGCCGGAAGCCCGCCTGCGTCTCGCCGACGCGCTCGAGGCGTCCGACGATCCGGTGAGCGCCGCGGCGGAGCTCGACACCTTCGCCGCTCTCAGCGACGACGGCAACGCGACCGCCGTGTTCGAGGCGTTGCATCGCGCGATGACGTTGCGCGACGGCGATCTCGTCTCGACCTCACGACTGTGCGACTACTACCTGCGCCACCGCCCGTGGCTGCGCGAGTATCGGCGCGACGCGGTCGAGGCCGTGAATCAGCTTGTCCAGGCCGCATCGGCCGAAGGCCGTCCGCTCGAGGCAGCCGGTCGCCTGGCCGGCTACATCGATCACAACGACGTTCCGAGCGAAGAGCTCACAGTGCTCGCGGATCTCTACACCGCGGGTGACGAGCGCACGGAAGCCGCTGCGGCGCTGCTGCGTCGGGCGGAGGATCTCCTGATCTCCGAACGTGTCACCGCTGCCCGCGAGCTGTTGCGTCGCGTGCTCGATCTCGACCCGTCGCGCGCGGACGCGAAGCGGCGGTTGTTGGAGCTGGACGGCGAGAAGCGCCGTACGCAGCAGCGGCGCCGCGTCATCGCCGTGGTCGTGCTCCTGGGACTCCTCGCGCTCGGCGCGGTCAGTGCCTGGTGGACGTACAACCGCGAAGCTGGCCGTGCAGTAGGCCAGGCGCGCATCGAGGCGGAGACCGCCGTCAGTGACGGCGAGGCCAAGGCGCGCGGCCTGATCGAAGCGTTCGTGACGATGGTGAAGAAGGTCGAGACCGCGGAGGTGGTCGAGACCGATCTGGAGGCCGAGGCGGCCAAGATGCGCGCGGCCGTGGAGGCGATCGTCGACGAGACGCAGGGTTCGCTCGCCTCCTATGCGTCGGAGATCGAGAAGATCTCCGCGAGCACCCACGAAGACACGCACCGCATCATCCTGCGGGCGCTCGAGCGCCGCCGGCACGGGCTCGACGCAGAAGCCGCTGCCGCGATCAGCGACCTCGGGAGCCGCGCGAAGCGCTCCTTGCGCCTGGCCGAGAAGGCCAACGTCGCCGGTCAGTTCCGCGAAGCGCGCGCCGAGCTTCTGCGCGCACGTAATCTCGCGTTCGCGAATCCCGCCGTGCGAGAGCGAGCGCAGCAACTGCTCGTGCACGTGGTCAAGTACTTCGAGACATTCGAGAAGTTCGAGAAGCGCATGACCGCGGCCCGCGAGGCGGGTGATCTGGCGAAGGCGTACAAGATCGGCGTGGAAGCCGCGCTCGCACAAGACAAGTCGGACCTCACGCACAGCCTGCGCTTCGCCGTGACGGTCGAGAGCACCCCCGCCGGCGCGACCGTGTTCCTGGGCGGCGAGCCCACGGAGCTGAAGACGCCCTGCGTCGTCGAGTACTCCCCGTTCGACGAGAACACCGAGCTCACACTGCGCATGCCGGCGCACGGTGGCGCGACCACGACCCTGCCGACGTTCGAGGCCATACGGCACACCCCCGAGCTTCGCACGTGGAATCCGTCGTTCACCGCTCGCCTCGAGGTGGGCCCGCAGTGGAAGACGACGGAGCGCTACCTGTACGTTTGGAGCGCGGACCGCGCGCCGATGGCGCTGGCGTCCGACGCCCGCACGATGTGCGCGATCGACATGCGCACGGGCGAAGCGAGCCTGGCCGCCAAGCGTACGGCCGGCGCCGCCCTGGTTCGCAGCGCGGGCGCATTCCGCGACGGCACGCGTTGGTCGATCGTCGGACACCGCTCGCTGCGCGTGCAGCCAAGAAACGGCAAGCAGTGGGAGACCACGCTCGTCGGCCTGCTCGAGAAAGCGCCGGCCGTCTGGGGCGAGACCATTGCCGTCGTCGACGAGGTCGGAACGCTCTACGGGCTGAACCTCCAAACCGGCGCAGAGCTGTGGCGCAAGAAGCTCGGCTCCGCGCCCGTGCAACGGCCGTACGCAAGCCCACTCGGCTTTCTCGTCACGACCCAGATCGGCGCCGCGTTCCGTGTGCAATCCGGCACGGGTGACATGACGCAGCTGGGTTCGCCCGTCCAGGGCGGCGTCTTCGCGCTGCCGTTCCGCAAGAGCGTGCTCCTCGTCGGAGGGGGTGGCGACGGACTGCGAAAGGTCGCGGCGAACAACGCCGCCGAGTCTCTCGGCAGTGCGTCGCCTGACTTCAGTCGCGAGCCCTTCGTCAGTCCGGAGGGCGTCGGGTGGATCGAGGACGACGGCGTTCGTTGGCTCGCTGTCGATGCGACGACGCCCGTACACGTGCGCGCATTGGGCTCGTCGGTGGAGTCGTTGTCCGGCGACAAGGGCGAGCTGTATGCCCTGGATACGAAGGGCGTTCTTCGGGCGTCAGGCTACGAACTGCCCAACGAGGCCCTCTGGGCTCTCGCGCTCGGCGGCGGCAAACGGAGCGCACCGCTCCCGATCGGACCCTCGGTGTTCGTCCTCGTGGACGGACATCTCGTAGCCGTTGAGAGGTGAAAACACGTCCTTCATATCCGACACGCGGTCGGTCGATAGGCACATGACAGTCGCCGGTGCTCGCACCGGTGTGATTACGGAGACCCCCCTGGTGGGACGAATTTCGGATCTTTTTTCCGGACGCTCTCTCGAAGCGGTTCTGAAGCGCGGGCGCTACAAGTTGGCGGCCGGCGACTTCGCCGAAGCGACGCGTGTCGTGGAAGCCGGCCTCGAGCGGTTTCCCGAAGCGGAAGCGCTGCGCGAGCTGCATCTGACGATTCGTCGCGTCGAGGCTCGCGCGAGCATGCAGAGCCTGCGGCAGCGCATCGAGGCCGATCAGGATCCGCTTGCCTACGAACAGCTGGTCCAGCTGTACCAGCAGGTCGACATGTTCGAGGAGGCGCGCTGCGCCGCGCATACGTACTCCGTCGTGCATCCCGACCGCGATTCGCCCCATCTCATGCTTGGCGAGATGTCCTTGCAGACCTTTTTCGAAGATTTGCGGGCGCCTGACGCGCACGACGCGCACGACCACTTGCTGCGGGCCGCGCGCTTGAACAGCGAGGCGATCAAGCCGCGCCTGCTCCTTGCCGAGCTCTACTACTGCGTCGGCGCGCATCACGCGCTGAGTGTTCTCGCGCACGCGTTGGAGCGGATCGATCCGGACGACGAGGCGATTCTGCCCGTTTTGGAGGCGATCACCGCGGTCGCCGATCCGGACGGAACCAACGAGTCGGTCGACGGCCTGTTCGCGCAGGTCGAGGTCGACGGGCAGCTGTTGCGCGAGCCGACGACCTGGCCGCTGCGCAACCGCCGCAACCGCGACGCGCAGATTCAGGAAGAGCGGACGAATCGCGTGGTTCACCGCCTGGTGTCCACGGGCACGGCCGACGAGGTGGTCGTGCTGCGCCGCAACGGCACCGCCCTGACCCACGCTTGCCTCGCCGCGAACGGCGACGACGAGTCCGCCAAGCGCCGGGTCGAGCAACACGCGCCGGAAGAGGGCGAAGAGAGCGGCCTGGCGCGCGTCGTCGGGACGATCGCGCGAGCCGTCTCGAAGCAGGCACGCGAGATGGACCTCGGCGGCTTCAAGCGCTGCAGCATCCAGGGCCCCTTCGGCCTGGTCGTGGCCGGACGCGTCAACACGGTCATCGCCGGCGCCCGCACCGCCTCGCGGATGAGGGAACCCGCGCGACTGTGGGAGAGCGTTTCCGTCAAGATCGACGGCGTTGGAGGTGGTCGGTGAAGACCATCCTCAACGAGCTCAACGAGACGATCTCCGCGCAAGGCGCCGTCATCGTTGCGCCCGACGGCATGCTCGTCGCTAGCGACGTCCGCGAGGGCATCGACGTGGATCGCCTCGCCGCGCTCGGCGCCGCGGTGCTGAATGAAATCGGCCGGTCTCTGGAAGAGGCCGGCATGGAGGACTTCGCTCAGATCGAGATCGCGACCGAGCAAAGCAAGGTCATCTTGGTCGAGGCAGGTCCGACGTACTTGTTGGTTTTGCTGGGTGCACGCTTGGAGATCGGTCCGGGCAGCATCGAGATTCGCAGCGCCGCACAGAAGATCGCGCGCGCGACGAACTTCGCAGTGAGCGAAGGTTAGGGAGCGGACGATGGTTCAGATCAACTTCGCGCAAAAGGAAATCCAGTGCAAGATCGTCTACTACGGCCCGGGTATGTCGGGCAAGACGACGAACCTGGAGCTCGTGCACGGCAAGGTCCCGGATGAGAACCGAGGCGAGCTGACGTCCATCGCGACGACCGGCGAGCGCACGCTGTACTTCGACTACATGCCGCTCGACCTGGGGCAGATCGCGGGCATTCAGACGAAGTTCCAACTGTACACCGTGCCGGGACAGATCTACTACAAGTCGACCCGTCGTCTCGTCCTCCAGGGCGTCGACGGCATCGTCTTCGTGGCCGACTCGAGCGCAGCCAAGCTGCGTGAAAACCAGGAGTCGTTCGAGGACCTCGAGCAGAACCTCAAGGAGATGGGGAAGACGCTCCAAGACGTCCCGATCATCGTTCAGTACAACAAGCGCGACCTGCCCGACGCGATGCCCATCGACGAGCTCGAAGAGAAGGTCAACCAGCACGGTTTCCCGTACACCGAAGCGGTCGCCAACAGTGGTGACGGCGTGTTCCCTACGCTCAAGCAGCTCTCGCAGAAGGTGCTCGAGTCGGTGAACAAGGGTGGCCTGTCCGCTTCGAAGCCGAAGACCGCGGCGCGTCCGACGGCCGTCAAGGCCCCGCAAGCCGCCGCGCCGGCAACGCCCGCCGCATCGGCCGCGCCCGCCGCGCCGCCGTCGCGCGTGGTGTCGGCTCCCGCCGCTGCGGCCTACACGCAGCCCGCCGCGAGCACCGCCGTCGCCCCACCGCCTGCCGGCGGTCCCGGCGGCGCCGGCCTTCCGTCCACCGGCCCTGCGCACCATGCAGGCGGCGCACCCGGTGGCTCGTTTCCGCCCGCAGGGCCGGGCTCGTATCAGGGACGTTCGATGCAGGATCGAGTCGTACGAGTCTCCGGCTTGGGCACTGAGAAGAGCGGTGGGAAGACCGCACTCGTCGTAGGCCTGGGCGTGGCGATTGCCGCCGCAGCGTACTTCCTCGTCACGAAAGTGATGTAGGGCCGAGGTTTCGAGACAGGGATCAACCGTTATGACGACTTTCAGTGATCAAGAGCTTCGCGACACCGCACTCGTCTTCTACCAGGACGACATGGACGCGATTCAGTCGGTACTGGACGCCTTCCTGAAGAAGAGCGCCGCCAAGTGTGCACTCTTGGTGGATCAGGACGGCCACATGATCGGCTCCCGCGGGCAAACGGAGAACGTGGACCTGGACACGATCAGTGCCCTCGTCGCCGGCTCGTTCGCCGCGACCCGCGCGCTCGCCCATCAGTTCGGCGAAGAGGACTTCACTGCGCTGTTCCACCAGGGTCGCAGCGGGAACATCCAGCTGTCGCTCGTCGCGGACCGCGCCCTCTTGACGGCGCTGTTCGACGACAACACGACGGTCGGCATGGTGCGGCTGTATGCGACGGAGGCCGCCAAGCGGCTCACGTCGATCTTCCTGAAGAAGATGCACCAGGCCGCGAGCGAAGCCCGCGCAGGGAAAGGGCCGATGCAGGACGCCGAGGCGTTCAAGGCCGACGCCAACGGCGCCCTGGACGACATGTTCGGGGAGTAGTCCGCACGAAACACCGAAACGGGCCGCGCGTCGTCGACGCGCGGCCCGTTTTTCTTTGTGAAGTCCGTTTGAGGCTTGCCGCTCGAGGGCGCACTCGGTTCAATCCGCGCCCATGGAAAAGATCAAAGTCGACAACCCCGTCGCCGAGCTCGACGGCGACGAGATGACCCGCATCGTTTGGCGGTTCATCCGCGAGAAGCTGATTCTCCCCTACCTCGACATCGAGCTCGACTACTACGACCTCGGCATGGAGAACCGCGACGCGACGGACGACGCGGTCACGCTGGAGGCCGCGGCCGCGATCGCGAAGCACAACGTCGGGGTCAAGTGCGCGACGATCACGCCGGACGAGGCGCGCGTCGAGGAGTTCGGGCTGAAGAAAATGTGGCGCAGCCCCAACGGGACGATCCGCAACTACCTCGGCGGCACCGTGTTCCGGGAGCCGATCATCTGTCAAAACGTCCCGCGCCTCGTACCGGGCTGGAAACAGCCGTTCGTGATCGGTCGTCACGCGTTCGGTGATCAGTACCGCGCAACGGACTTCGTGGTGCCGGGCGCCGGGCGGCTGAAGATCTCGTTCGTGCCGGCCGACGGCAGCGACCCGATCGAGCACGAGGTCCACGAGTTCGACGCCGGCGGCTGCGCGATGGCGATGTTCAACACCGACGAGTCCATTCGCGGATTCGCCCGTTCGTGCATGGCGGTCGCACTCGACAAGAGCTGGCCGCTCTACCTCTCGACCAAGAACACGATCCTCAAGGCGTACGACGGCCGCTTCAAGGACCTCTTCCAGGAGATCTTCGACGCGGAGTTCGCGGACCGGTTCGCGGCGAAGGGCATCACGTACGAACACCGACTGATCGACGACATGGTCGCGCAGGCGTTGAAGTGGAGCGGCGGATTCGTCTGGGCCTGCAAGAACTACGACGGCGACGTGCAGTCCGACACGTGCGCACAGGGGTTCGGATCTCTCGGGCTGATGACGTCGGTCTTGGTCTGCCCGGACGGGAAGACGGTCGAAGCGGAAGCCGCTCACGGAACGGTGACGCGCCACTATCGGCTTCACCAGCAAGGCAAGAAGACGAGCACGAACCCGATCGCGTCGATCTTCGCCTGGACGCGCGGGCTGGCGCACCGCGGCAAGCTCGATGGCAACGATGCGTTGGCCGGGTTCGCCGAGACGCTGGAGCAGGTCTGCGTGGACTGCGTCGAGAGCGGACGGATGACAAAGGACCTCGCCCTGCTGATCCACGGCAAGGACATGCAGGACGAGCACTGGCTCACGACCGAGGAATTCCTGGACGCCATCGACGGCGATCTGCAGACGGCGCTGGCGGGGTAGGCGTCCGCTGCGAGGCGTTGCTCGTCAGCACGTGCCGCCGACCTGGTGGTTCGGCTCCCGTGCCCGCTCCCGCTCCCGTTCCGGCGAATCGTCATTTACCTCCGTGCGCCCGCACCTGTTCACGCCGGCGCGCTCGCCGGTCTGCCCCTTGCTCGGCGTGAGGGACTTTCGGTACGCCAGCCGGCGTCCCTGACTAGGATCTTGCCGGCATGTACCCGGAACCGTATCTCGACCACTTCCGCAATCCGCGCGGCCACGGCAGCCTCGACGCGCCGACCCACAGCGGCAGCGCCGTGGATCCGGTCTGCGGCGACGAGCTGACCCTGGATCTCGCCGTCGCCGACGAGAGGATCGTCGAGGTGCGCTTCCGCGTTCGCGGCTGCTCGGGCGCCATCGCCGTCGGCAGCGTGCTGACAACGTTGTTGCCGAAACGGGCAGCGGAGCCCGGTTGCATCACGCGCGAGGAGATCGAGGAGGCGCTCGGCGGTGTGCCGCGCGGCATGCGGCACGCATCGCGCCTCGGCGTCAACACCCTCGCCGCCGCGCTCGAGTCGGATCACGCCCTCGACCCGCGCGCAGGCGCCGAATAGGATTCGCGCATGGCGCGACTCGTATGTGAAAAAGGCCCGGTCGAAGGACAGACGTTCGAGATCGGCAAGGGCGTCACGATCGGCCGCGGGCCGCACAACAACGTCGCGATGCCGGGCAGCAAGAAAGCCTCCCGCGATCACGCGAAGCTGTGGGAAGTCGGAAAGGGCCAGTACGCGGTCGCCGACCTCGGGTCGACGAACGGTACGCTCGTCAATGACGGCAAGGTCGCCCGCCAGAACCTCAGAGACGGTGACATGGTCCAGATCGGCGAGGCGATCTTCCGCTTCGAGCTCGGCGAGGACGAGAAGCCCAAGCCCGTCACGCGCGAGAAGTCGGGCGAGCGCGAGAGCCTCGCGGACATGCTGGCCGGCAAGAAGAAGGCCGAGAAGGGCGCGATCGACACGGGCGCGCCGATGCCGAAGATCGAGTTCAAGCAGCGCATCCTCCAGTACCAGAAGAAGGACGAGAAGCCGGCCGGGCTGGGTCTCGACGTCTCCCAGACGGCGGGGCCGATGCGCTGGATCCTCACCGCCGTGGCCATCGGTGTCTTCGTCGTGCTCTTCATGGTGATGAAGAACGTCGTGATGGGCGCGCGCGAGGGCGGCGCGGAAGAGGAAATCGAAGAAGAAGAGTAGTCGCCGGCTACGGCTTCCGTCGTATCGAGTGGATCTTCACCGGTGTCAGCGGGCGGTCGCCGGGTCCCGTCTTCACGACACTGATCGCGTCCACGACGTCCATGCCTTCGATCACCTTCCCGAAGACGGTGTGCCGTCCCGTGAGCATCGGCCGGTCCACGACCGTGAGGAAGAACTGCGAGCCGTTCGTGTTGGGCCTGCCGGTGTTCGCCATCGCGATCACGCCGCGCACCATCGGCTTCGAAGGAAGTCCGTCCTGATACGCGAATCCGGCGCGCTCGTAGAGCTCCTCCAGCGTCACGCTCTCGAGCTCCTTCATGAGCTCCTTCTGGCGCTTCGCCATGTCCGCGTTGGACGTGATGCCGAGCTTCTTCGCGGCGGGCTGCACCAGGTGCCGCTGGATCTCCGTTTGATTCGGATACAGGTACGGATGGGGCATCCCGTTCTCGAATGCGGTCATCTTGTCGAGGCCGAGCGCCGAGGCGCACATCTCGTCGTCGATCTGGATCGGCATGCTCGTGCCCGTGCCCAGCGGACAGCCGCCCTGGATCATGAAGTCCGCGATGACGCGGTGGAACACCAGGCCGTCGTACAGCGGCCGCTTCACGGCCTGTCGTGTCTTCGGATCCGTCCAGGCGACGGTGCCCTCCGCGAGCCCGACGAACGTCTCGACGGTCTTCGGCGCGGCGTCGCAGAACAGCTCGACGTGGATCGCACCCATCGAAGTGTCGATGATCACGACCGGGTTCTCACCGGCGCACTTCAGCGGTTCGTGCGAGTTCGTCGGGGTCGAGGCGTCGTCCCCGCACGCGCACAGAGACAGCAGAAGCAACAGAACGAGCGCGGCGCGCATGGTCGGCCTCCTAGTTCACGTGAACCACGTGGTAGGTCTTCTTGCCCTTGCGCAACAGCAACACCTTGCCGTCGATCGCGTGGTCGAGCGTCACCTCGTGCTGCGGGTTCTCGATGCGCGTGTTGTTCACGTAGATGCCCCCGCCCTGGATCATGCGGCGCGTCTCGCCCTTCGACTGCGTCAACCCGGCGTCCGCGAACAGCGCGGACACCTCGCAGCCCGACGCGAGGTCCTCGGCGGCAACGTCGCTGCGGGGCGCGTCCGCGCACCCTTCGAGGATCTCGTCGGCGGTCAGCGCCTCGACCGAGCCGCCGAAGAGCAACGACGTGACACGCTGTGCGCGCTCGAGCGCTTCGTCCCCGTGCGTCAGTCGCGTCACCTCTTCCGCGAGCCGGCGCTGTGCGTGCCGGCGGCCCGGCGCCTTCTCGTGCTCGACCCGGATCTCCTCGATCTCGCCTTGCGTGAGCCACGTGAAGTAACCGAGGAAGCGCACCACGTCCGCGTCGTCGGTGTTGATCCAGAATTGGAAGAACTTGTACGGCGACGTGCGCTTCGCATCGAGCCAGACGGCGCCCTCTTCGGTCTTGCCGAACTTCACGCCGCTCGCCGTCTCCAACAACGGCATCACGATGCCGTGCGCCTTCTCGGAGCGCATCTTGCGGATGAGGTCGGCGCCGGCCAGCACGTTGACCCACTGGTCCGCGCCGCCCATCTGGAGCGTGCAGCCCTCCCGGTCGTGCAGCTGCAGGAAGTCGTACGCCTGCAAGAGCATGTAGGCGAACTCGGTGAACGAGAGCCGGCTCTCCTCGTCGAGGCGCGCCTTCACGAACCGCGTGTCGATCATCCACTTCACGGAGAAGTGCTTGCCGACCTCGCGCAGGAACTCGATGAGGTTCAGGTTCCTGAGCCAGTCCGCGTTGTCGACGTACGTGACGGGATGCTTGCCTTCGCCGTCATCGAGAAACTTGGCGATCTGCGCCTTGATGGCCGCGACGTTCTTCCCGACGTGCTCCTCGGAAAGCAGCTGACGCTCCTTCGTCTTTCCGCTCGGATCACCGATCATTCCCGTGCCGCCGCCGACGAGCACGATGGCCCTGTGTCCGGCCCTCTGCAGCCGGGCCAGCGCCATGATCGGGATCAAGGTGCCGACGTGCAGGCTGTCGTTCGAGGGGTCGAACCCGATGTAGGCCGCCAGCGACCCCGCACCGAGGGCCTCCTTGGCGTCAGGCGTGTCGGTGTGCACCAGTCCACGCCACTCGAACTCGTCGTAGATGTTCATCGGTGTCCCAACAGGGGTGCGAAGCGGGCCACTATCGGAGCGCCCTATCGAAAGTCAAGACGACCCGATGATCTCGGCAAGCTTGCCTGCCTGGGCATCCCAACCCCCGAACGACGGCGGCGCAACGTCCGCCGGCGACGCGGCGCGCAGCGCCTCGGCCGCCTCGGGCCAGATCCAGTCGCCGTTGCGGCGCGTCGGCTTTGGAACGACGAACAGGCCTCGGGCGCGCTCGGCCAGCTCGCGATGCACCGGGATGTCGGAAGCGATGACCGGCGTCCCGCACGCCAGCGCCTCGACGACGGGAAAGTCGAAGCCCTCCTCGATGGACGGCGCGAGCAACCACTGTGATCGTCGATAGGCATCGCAAAGCGATCGCTCGTCGAGCCCGCCGTCGACGACGCGCAGGTCCAGCCCCGCCTCCTCGGCGGCCCAGACCGCCGCGCCGCGCGCCTTGCGCGGCTCGTCGCGCGCGACGACCAAGACGCCGGAACGACGCGCGTCGCTCGGCGGCTGGAACGCTTCGCTGGGTGCGTTCGGAAGCACGCTCACGTCGCAACCGAAGCGGGAGCGCACCTCGTCGCCGACCGCGTCCGACACGGCAACGACCGCAAAGGCCCGGCGAAGCTCACGGCCGTAGACCCAACGCCCGTACCAGCGGCGCACCCGTCCCGCGTACCCATGCAGGAACCGCAGATCGTGGACGGTGACAATGTTGCGAACGCGGTCCGGCGCGACGACGGGGCCGTAGTCGGCGAGCAGATGCGTGAACGGCGCGTCCCGATGGCGACGGCGCAACGCCTTGCCGCGTCGAATCCAGCGACGCACGCCGCCCCGGCACGACGTGTCCACGACCGCGTGCACGAGGTTGTCCGCATCCAGCGACTCGGACGGGCGGGCGCCGTCCGCGGCCCAGTGGACCTCGAAGACGTCGTCGGGCAACAGGGCCGGCAGACGCGCAAGCAGCTCCTCCGTCCGGCGCCGAGCACCACTCGGCTCGGGCCCGTACGGCGTCGCGTCCACCACGATCAAGCGCGTCACTGCGCCTCCAACACCTGTTCCACCAACGCCGCCCAGCGCCGGGCCGCATCATCGCACGGAAACGCGGCGGCTCTCTCGGTTCCGGTCGCGACGAGCGTCCGGCGCCGTGCCTCGTCGTGCCAGACGTCCTCGACCGCCTCCGTGATCGCGTCCATGCCGGCGTTGGGCACGCATACCGCGGCGTCGCCGACCACCTCGGAGATCGCGCCGGCATCCGTCGTTACGACGGCGGTCCCGGCCGCCATGGCTTCCAGCGGCGGGTAGCCGAACCCCTCCGAGCGCGAGGGGTACACGAGCACGCGCGCGCCCGCGACCGCGGCGCGTAGCTCCTCGTCGTCGAAGTCGCGCCGCTCGAACGCGTCGTCCAGGCGTTCGGATGCCCACGGACCGACGACGATCAGCCGATGCCGGCGCGCAACACCGTGCAACCGGTCGAGGCCCTTCTTGAACGATCCGCCCGCGCCGGCGCCGGTGCCGACGGCGATCGCGTACGGCACCTTCGGCTCCTCGCGGCGGGCCTCGATCCACGGCGCGGGATCGAACCCGTTCGCGATCACGTGAACCCGGTCCGCCGCATGCGGGTGCTGCGACCGCACGTCGTCGCGCGTCGCGTTCGACGGGGTGACGATCGCGGCGCATTGCTCGACGTTCTTGCGCAACCAACGCTTGTGCGACACCGTCCGCCCGCGTCCTTCCACGGGCCCGAGTCGCACCCACGGCAGCTCGTGGACGAGCACGATCACCGGGATCTCGGCGCGGGGAAAGGCGGACCACGGAGACAGCAGGACCTCGACGCCGACATGGCTTGCGAGCTTCGGGAGGATCGAACGAAACCGTCGCGCGGTAGGCGCAGGATCGACGTGAACGCCGTCCAGCGTCGGTACGTCGTCCGGCACCTCGCCGGGCGCCAACAGCACGACCGGCCGGGTGCGCTCGATCCGCGACCAGCCCTGAAGCAGGTGCCACAGCGCGCGCGCGACGCCGGTGCGGCGTCCTTGCACCAACGGCGTGACGTCGACGCCGATCACGCGAGCACCTGCGCGTACACGGCGCGCGTCTCCCGCGCGGCGCGTTCCCACGTGTAGGCTGCCGCGCGCTCGCGGCCGGCGGCGCCCAACCGGGCACGCAACGCCTCGTCGTCGACGAGAGCGCGCAGTGCTTCGAGAATCGCGTCGTCGTCGTTGGGATCCACGCAGAGCGCGGCGTCTCCCGCGATGTCCGCGCACGTGGTCTCGGCGCCGACGACGAGCGCCTTGCCGTGCGCCATCGCCTCGATCGCGACGAGGCCGAACCCCTCGCCGCGCGAGGGATAGGCGACGGCGAGCGCGCCGCCGTAGAGCGCGGCGAGGCGTTGCGGCCCGACCGGTCCGAGGTACGCCACGTCGTTGCGCGCGGCCATCGCGGCGACGGTCTCTTCGTCCTTCCAACCCCGCGGTCCGGCCACGACGAGTCGAACGTCGGTCGCGGTCCGGGTCAGCGCGGCGTGGGCGCGCAGCAGGCGATCCACGTTCTTGCGCGGCTCGAGCGTCCCGACGCACAGCAGATAGCGGCCGCGTCCGGTTTCGGGTTCCGCTGCGGGCAGCGGCCGGTAGCCGTGTTCCACCACCGTGATGCGGTCGTCGCCGATGTCGTAGTGGTGCTGGAGCGCCGTACTCGCGCGCGACGTCGGCACGATCACGTGCGCGGCCTCGTCCGCGATGCGACGGGTGACGTCGCGCAGGCCGCTGCGCATCTCGGGCGTGTAGCAGTCCGGCAGCTCGTCGAACAGAACGTCGTGGACGGTGGCGACCACGGGCGCTCGCGAGGGAAGCGGCGCGTAGTCGGTCCAGTGCATGACGTCGACGTCGGCGAACGGCGGCGCGGCGCCGGCGCGGCGCAGGACCGCCCGCGCGAGCGAGCGCGTCGCGCCCGCGTACAGCTTTGCGCCGGCGGGGATGGCGGGCTCGCGCGGCGGATGCGGCCGCCGCACCTGGTAGCCGTAGAGCGCGAGCTCGTCGACGCCGCCGGCGAGGGCGGCGACCAGCTCTTCGACGTAGACGGCGATGCCGCCACGTCCGAACAACGCCGGCCGATAGTCGATTCCGATCCGTATCGCCAGACCCTCCTAGGAACGCAGTCGATCCGTCACTGCGGGTCGCGTGAGGCGTTCGGCGGTCGCTACCTGTACATGAACGTGAAGCTCGGCTCGCGTCCGTCGAGCTTCAGGGCTTCGCGCAGCATCTTCAACACCTCGTCCGGCCGCCGCGCGACGTTGCTGAACGCGTCGAAGGCCGTCTGCGGCTCGCATACGCGCTTCGCTTCGCGGGCGTAGCCCGTCAACCCCTCCGCGGGCTCCACCTTCACCTTCTTGTCGGGCGGGAGCGACAACGCGACGAACCGTACGCAGGCCATGCGCAGCGTGAACTGGGTCTTCTCGTCGGCGTCGTCCCACGTGGCTTTGACGCGCAACCACGTCCGATTCATGCGATCCAGCTCTTTGCGCGTCGCCTCGGGCGACTTGTGGAACGCCTTGCGCAGCTCGTCGATGATCGCCGTGCGCTGGCCCACGGACGGAGTGAACGCCTCGTTGCGGCCGAGCGAGCTCACGAAGGCGATCAGCTCGAGGTAGACGTCGACGTCGCCGCCTTTCACGGGCGGGTCGCCCGGCCAGACCACGACGTGCCTTCGTTCGAGCGCCTTCTTGACGATCTGGCTGGTGGTCTGCGTGGGATAGCGGGCGATGCGTTGATCCAGGACCGTGCGAAACGCCCGGAGCCCGGCGCGCCCCTCGCGCCGATTGCCCTTGCGAACGGCGTCGCGCATCGCCGGCAGGTCCTCGACCATGGAGAGCCACTGGCGGCGCGCATCGGGCGAGCCCGACTCGAAGTTGGCCTCCAGCGCGTCTCGAAGGTCCTGCTCCTGCCGCGCGGTCAGCGCCAGCTCGAACGCGGCCTCGAGGAGATCGACGAACGCATCGAGGTGCCCGCGTGCGAGGGCCGGCTCCCCCTGGACCAGCACGTCGCTGGGCGCGCCTTCGCGGAACTTCGGGCCGTAGAGCAAGCCGTCACCCGCGTGCGCGGACGCGAGCCCGGCGAACGGCAGGATCGACAACAGCAGCAAGGCGCGCTTCACGCCCGGCATTCTGCCACGGTTCGAGGCCGGATTGTCCTACCCACGCCCCGCCCACCGCGGTTCCGAAGGACCGCGAGGAAGTAGGATGTCCCGCCCGGTCAGGAGCTTCCCATGACGATCACCAACGCACCGTCCGCCCGGCACGACTTCGCCGCCGGCTACGACGGACCCGTGAAGGCGCCGCGCGGAACCGAGATCAAAGCGGCCAACTGGATGCTCGAAGCGCCCCGGCGCATGCTGCTCAACAACCTCGACCCCGAGGTCGCCGAAGATCCGTCGCAGCTCGTCGTGTACGGCGGCACCGGCCGCGCCGCCCGCTCCTGGAAGGCCGTGCGCGCCATCCTCCACAGCCTCGAGACGATGAAGCCCGACGAGACGCTCTGCGTTCAGTCCGGCAAGCCGGTGGCGATCTTCCGCACGCACGAGGACGCGCCGCGCGTGCTGTTGGCCAACAGCCACCTCGTGCCGCACTGGGCGACGCGCGACGAGCACGCGCGCCTCGAAGCGCTCGGGCTGACCATGTTCGGCCAGATGACCGCCGGCTCGTGGATCTACATCGGCAGCCAGGGCATCGTGCAGGGCACGTACGAGACGTTCGCGGCCTGCGGGCGGACCCACTTCAACGCCGATCTCGGCGGCCGGTTGGTCGTCTCCGGCGGCCTCGGGGGCATGGGCGGTGCGCAGCCGTTGGCGGCGACCATGACGGGTGCGACCTTCCTGGGCGCCGAAATCGACCCCAGCCGCATCGACAAGCGTCTCGAGACGCGCTACCTCGATCGACGCATCGACGACATCGACGAGGCGATCGACGCGGCCGTCGAGGCCGCGAGCAAGGGCGACGCCGTCTCGATCGGCGTGTGCTGCAACGTCGTCGACCTGCTGCAGCGGTTGCTCGACCGCAATGTGATTCCGGACGTGCTCACCGATCAAACGAGCGCTCACGATCCGATCTACGGCTACGTGCCGACGGGCATCTCGTTCGAAGACGCCAAGGCGTTGCGCGAGGACGACCCCAAGGGGTACGAGCAACGCTCGCTCGCGACCATGAAGGACCACGTCGACCTCATGCTGGCGTTGCAGAGCGCCGGGGCCGTCACGTTCGACTACGGCAACAACCTGCGCGGCGGCGCGATGGAGGCCGGCTCGACGAACGCGTTCGACATCGAGGGGTTCGTCCCGGCGTACGTGCGGCCGCTGTTCTGCCTGGGCAAGGGACCGTTCCGTTGGGTCGCGCTCTCCGGCGATCCCGAGGACATCTACACGACCGACCGGATCGTGCTCGACCTGTTCGGCGACGACGTCTACATGGAGCAGTGGATCAAGCTCGCGCGCGAGCGGATCCAGTTCCAGGGACTGCCGGCGCGGATCTGCTGGCTCGGATACGGCGAGCGCGCCAAGCTCGGCCTCGCGATCAACGAGGCGGTGGCCAAGGGCGAGATCAAGGCCCCGGTCGTGATCGGCCGCGACCACCTCGACGCGGGATCGGTCGCGAGTCCGAACCGCGAGACCGAGGCGATGGCCGACGGATCGGACGCCATCGCCGACTGGCCCCTGCTCAACGCGATGCTGAACACCGCGGCGGGCGCGACGTGGGTGTCGCTGCATCACGGCGGCGGGGTCGGCATCGGCAACTCGATCCACGCCGGGCAGGTCATCGTCGCGGACGGCACCGATGCGGCCGCGCGGCGGCTGGAGCGAACGCTCACGACGGACCCGGGCATGGGCGTGGTGCGCCACGTCGACGCCGGCTACGACGCCGCCGAGGGTTTCGCGCGCAACAACGGCATCCGCACGCCCATGAACGAGGTCGAGTGAAGACAGTCGACCTCCTGCTCGTCGGCGCCTCGCAGGTCGTCACGGTCAGCGGCGGGCGCAAGGGCCCGAAGCGCGGCGAGCGGGCCATGAACCAGCTCGCCGTGGTCGAGGACGGCGCCGTCGCGGTGCATCGCGGCAAGGTGGTCGCCGTCGGGCCGA
>CBDCWP010000007.1:0-130639 GCA_965223505.1 Planctomycetota bacterium | reverse complement strand
CGCCGCTCGACAAGCAGCGTTTGCTCGCGTGGATCGACGCCGGCATGCCGCAGGGACCGAAGGACGCCGCCCCGGTTCCGCGCACCTTCGTCAAGGGGTGGAAGATCGGGAAGCCCGACGCGGTCGTCGAGCTTCCGCGCGCGTTCCCGGTGCCGGCCGACGGCGTCGTGAAGTACCAGTACTTCGACGTCGAGACCGACTTCGGCGAGGACCGCTGGGTGAAGGCCATGGAGGTGCGGCCGACCGCGCCGGAGGTCGTGCACCACGCGCTCGTGTTCGTTCGCTACCCGACGTCGCACCCGCGCCGTTCCGATCAGCCCCGCGTGCGCGGCGGCCTCGCCGGGTACTTCGCGGCGATGGTGCCGGGACAGTCGGCGTTCACGTTCCCGACGGGAACGGCGCGGTTCCTGCCGAAGGGCGCGACGCTTCGGTTCCAGTTGCACTACACGCCCAACGGGAAGGCGGTGAAGGACCGCACGCGGCTCGGGCTGATCTTCGCCCCGGGCGAGCCCGAGCACGAGATCCGGAGCGCGGGCGCCTACAGCACGAAGTTCCTCATTCCGCCGGGCGCCGCGAACCACCCCGTGAGCGGCACGCGCTTCTTTCCGCAGCGGGTGCGCATCTTCGGTTTCACACCGCACATGCATCTACGCGGCAAGGCGTTTCGGTACGAGCTGATCCGCCCGGACGGCACGGTCTCCTTGCTGCTCGACGTTCCGCGCTACGACTTCAACTGGCAGCTCTTCTATCAGCTGCGCGAGCCGCTCGACCTGCCGGCGGGGTGCCGCATCAAGGCGACGGGATGGTTCGACAACAGCGAGGGCAACCCGGCCAATCCCGATCCCACGCGCGCCGTCCACTTCGGCGAGCAGACCTTCGACGAGATGATGATCGGCTACATCGACTGGCACCCGCTGCGGTAGGCCGACTGCTTGGTGACCGCGGGCCGCGCGTCCGCGAACGGCGCGCGCTGCCCGTCTCGCGTTCGTCGAGCGCGTTGGAGGCGTGCCGCGGCGCGCCGCCGCTCGATCCCGGGGTCGCGTCGTGGGCGCGCCGCACCGTGCGCGCTGCGAGGGCGCACCCGCCCGAAGTAGGTGGTCGGAAACGCCGGATCGGCGCGTTGCATCGGTCCAGTCGCGGGCATAGAGTGCCGACCCAAAGGCAGGGGCGGCCTCGATGTGGCATCAGGCCATTCACAGCAGGAGAAAGACATGCGCTGGATGCTCAGCTTGGCGATGCTCGCCGTCATGGCCGCGATCCTCACGGGCTGCTGAAACGGCGGCACCTGCGGCTAGGTCAGCCGCCCGCTAGAATCGCGAGGATGAAACGAACCCTCGCGCCGGCACTTCTCGTCGTCTGGGGCTCGATCTGCGTCTTGACGGCGGTTTCGAGCTTCGGCGACGACGAGAAGTTGAAAGACGCCCTGGGAGACAAGCTGCTCTCCGGGGACTGGATCTACGACGACATCGAGGCCGGGTACGCCGAGGCCGAGAAGGCCGGCAAGCCCATGCTCGTCTCTTTCCGCTGCGTCCCATGAGTAGGCTGCGCGAGCATCGACGGCCAGTTGGTCGGACGACAGGACGAAGAGCTCAGCAAGCTGATGGACCGGTTCGTGTGCGTGCGCATCGTGCAGATGGGCGGCGCGGACCTGGCGACGTTCCAGTTCGACCCGTTCCTGTCGTGGGCGGTGTTCCTCATGCACCCCGACAAGACGATCTACGGGCGCTACGGGACCGCCTCACCGCAGGCCAATCGCAACAAGCTCGACTCGAACCCGAATCACAGCGTGGCGGGGATCGTGGCGGCGCTCAGGCGGGCGCTGCTTCTGGACGAGGCCTATCGCAAGGATCCTGCGACGCGCAAGACGCTGGCCGCGAAGACCGGCGCCGCTCCTCCGTGGCCGTCTCCGGAAAAGACGCCGTCCGCGCGCAAGTACAAGCGGCCCGGCCGCGTTCGCAACACGGACACCAAGGGCTGCATACATTGCCACGAAGTGCAGCGGATGGTGATCGACTCGCACTTCATGTCGAAGCGCGCCTTGCCGGACCGTGAGCTGTGGGTCTATCCGCTCCCGTCGATCCTCGGACTCACGCTCAGCAAGGACCACTGCGCGCGCGTCACGGCCGTCGAACCCGACTCCGCGGCTGCGAAAGCGGGTCTGCAGGTGGGCGACGACATTCGGTTCCTCGACGGCCAGCCTCTGTGTTCCGTGGCCGACCTGCAGTGGGTGTTGCACACGTTTCCCGATGAGGGCGGAACGATGCCCGCGAAGATCGATCGCAAAGGCGCGTCACACGACCTCACGTTCGAGTTGGCCGACGGCTGGCGCCGCGAGGGCGACTTCGGTTGGCGCTACCGCGTCGCCGGCTATGCCATGTGGCTCTGGGGCGGCGTGTCCCTGGCCGACGACCCGAAGGGGGTCCGGGTGGCCCGACGCTCACCGGGGTGGTTCAAGAAGTCCAACCGGGAGCCCTTCAACAAGCTCCAACGCGGCGACCTCATCGTCGAGGTGGACGGCAAGTCGGGCTGGACCCGCAGCACGTACCTGGCCTACTTGATGCGCGAGAAACAGCCCGGTGCGAAGGTGAAGCTGAAGGTGGTCCGGCAGGGTGAGACGATTCAGGTCGACTTCAAGGTGCCGAGACCGCGGCCCGAGGTGATGGGACACTAGCGACGGAGCGGGCGCCTCGTAGCTACGCGCCGGCGGCCGGGCCCTCGCCCTCGGTGCCTTCGCCCTCTTCCTGCTCCGGCTCCTCGCCGGGCACCGCGAACCACGCGCTGTCGGGGAGGACCTCCTTGACCTCTTCAGGGTCCTTGTTCTGCTTGCGCGCAGCCTTCTCCCGCCGCTTCTGCTGCTTGCGGCGTTCGCGTGCTCGTTTCTCGTACGACTGACCCATGGCCGATAGGGTGCCTCAAGAACGGGCAAAGGGAAGAAGAAGCCGCGCCTCAAACCGGCGAAGCCGCCATCCGCGCCGATCCGGGCCCGTCTCGGCGTCTCACCCCGGTCACAGGGCGCCCCGCCGTTCGCCGTGCGTTCGGTTGTCGCCGGATCGGCCGAACGCATAGCATCTCGCGGTGCGCATCATCGGAATCGTCGTCGTCGTCGCCCTGCTGCAGGGCGTGGTGCGCGCCGGGGAGCCGCCCGCGGACTACCGCGCCGCGGTCGAACGCTACGTCGCCGACCTCCATGATCTCGCGGAGTGGTGCCGGAAAGGCAAGCTATTCGGCCTGCGGGACGAGATCTACGAAGACCTGCTCGTTCACGCGCCCGACGACGCCAAGGCGCGTCAGTGGCTGCGCTACAAGAAGCAGGATGACGGGACCTGGCTGCAGAATCCCAAGTACAAGCGCCCCAAGAACTGGAATCGTTCGAAGCTGAAGGCGTATCCCGAGCGTCGCGCCCCGATCGACGACACGTACCGAGACGCCGTGCTCGCGGTGCTCGCCGGGTGCGAGACGATTCCTTCGCTTCGTTGGGGCATCGCCACGGCGGCGGCGCTCGGCGCCGAGCTCGAGGACCCCAAGCCGGCGGCGGTGGCCCGCGCGCTGCGCATGAAGCTCTATGGAACCGGGCTCGAGCAGGGCGACGTCCGTGCCATGGCGGAGGCGGAGACGGCGCTGCTCGCCGCGTCACCGGACGACGCCGACGTGCGGCTGCTCCTCGGACACGCGCGCCACGCAGGTCAGTGGGTCCTGCGGGAGACGGCGCAGGCGCGCGCCCACCGGCCGGTCGTCCTCGCGGCCGGAAAAGAGGCGATCGAGGCCGCGGGAACGGCCGTGGCCGTCGAGCTTCGCGCGGACGAAGCCATTCTGGGCATGGCAGGTCTGCGCGCCTTCGAACGTCCCAACATGCGCGCCGTCGGCACCGGAAAGCCCGAGGACCTGCAGCGGTTCGCGGCGGCGTGCGAGGCCGCCGGACCGTTCTTCGCGGCCGCCGTCGGGCGCGCACCCAAGCGCCGTCCGCAGAACACGGCGTTCCTCTTCTCGCAGAAGGGCGAAGTCGACGAGTTCCTCGAGCGGCACGAAACCAAGGACAGCCCCCTGCTGAAGATGTTCAAGGAGCTGAAGCTGCACATCACGTGGATCGACGGCCGCACGATGCTCGCTGACAGGAACCCGCCGGACGCGCAGCTCGACCTCGGCCTCAACATGCTGTTCACCGTGATGCTGTCGGACACGTTCTTCGGATCGACGAACCTGAAGGGCTGGCTCGACGAGGGCATCAGCCGGCACCTCACCTACCTCCTCGTCGGCACCCGACTCTCGGTCGGACTCGGCGGGCGCTACGGCGACAAGCAGAAGGACGACACGCGGCACGTCCCGGAGTCGAAGGACGCGTGGTTGAAGAAGGCGCACGCGAATCTCGCCAAGACCGAGAGGCTGCACTTGCGACTGACGCTCGGGAAGGCGGTCGACGGGTTCACGGTGCGCGACTCGCTGCTGTCCTACGCATTCGCGGTCTACCTGCTCGAGGGACGTCCCGACGCCGCCGTCCCGTTTTTCGAGGCGCTCGGCCAGGGCAAGGACCTCGACGTCGCGTGTCGCGCGGCGTTCGGCTTCCCCGTCTCCGTGCTCGAGGTCCGGCTGATGCGCTGGCTCGCCGAGATGACGCGCTAGGCGCGCACCAACGGAACGAACGCGACGGGCAGGATCGAACGCTCGCGCAGTCCCCCGTCGGCGTCCTTCTCGACGAGGCGCAGCTCCTGCCGCGCGCCGGGCCGCCCCACCGGAATCAAGAGACGTCCGCCGGCTTTCAACTGATCGACGAGGGCGCGCGGAACGTACGGCGCCGCGGCCGTGACGATGATGCGGTCGTACGGCGCATGCTCGGGCCAGCCCGCGTAGCCGTCGCCGCTCGTGACGACCACGTTCTCGTATCCGAGTCGCGCGAGTCGTTCGACGGCGCGCGCCGCCAACTCGGCCACCACCTCGATGCTGTACACGGTCTCGACGATCCGCGCCAACATCGCCGTCTGATATCCGGAGCCCGTGCCGACCTCCAGCACGACGTGCTCGGGACGCGGGTCGAGCATCTCGGTCATGAACGCGACCAGGAACGGCTGCGAGATCGTCTGGCCGTGTCCGATCGGAAGCGGACGATCGGTGTAGGCCTCACCGCGCTCGCCGGCCGGCACGAAGTCGGCTCGATTGACGGCGCGAAAGGCGGCGGCGACGGCACGCGACGGCGCGGCCCGCCCGCTCGCGTACTCGGTCTCCGCGAAGCCGTTCAGCATCACGCGATAGAGCTGATCCCGCGTATCCACACGCGCGAGTCTACGACGACTGCAACGTGGGGTGAACGGGGCCGCGAACCGGGCCGAGCGCCGCGACCACGTCGTCGCGCTCGGCGTCGTCTTCGAGCAGGCCCCTGCGCAGGAGGAAGTCGAGGATCACGAGCGTGACGTTCGGCTTGAAGCGCCGAGTGTCGCGTAGCGTCTCGATCACCTGCGACACCTCCCAGAGCTCGAACGCCGCGACCTCCCCGTCGTCGTTGCGGGGCTCGAAGGTCGGCGGGAGCGAAAGGTCGAACGCGTGCACGGTGTCCTGGTGAAGGCCCTCCGCCCGCTCGTATCGATAGCGCAGCGTGGACGCCGGCTCGAGCGCCTTGCAGAGCTCCGGCGGAATCGCCGCCTCTTCCCCGCACTCCTTGATCATGTTGTCGAGCAACCCGACGCCGGCCGGTTGCCCCCCGCCGACGAGATGATCGAGCCGTCCCGGGTGCGTCGGCTTGTCGTGCGCGCGCGTCGCCACCCAGAGCCGCAGCCCGTCGTCGGTGGCGACGTGACCGTTGAGGTGCACCCCGAACCCCGGCAGCCCCAGACGCACCACGAGTCCGCGCTCGACGGTGCAGACCGGCTCTTCGCCCCATTGGCGTACGACGGCGTACGGCTCGCCGCGCCACTCCGGCAGCCGCCCCCGTGCACGCAGGTCCGCCGCGACCCGCGTGAGGCCCTCCGTACGCGCCCCTGCCGTCGCGCCGCGCAGACGCAGGCGGTCGCCGTGCCGCTCGAACACGTCTTGGTAGGGCCGCAGGACGTCGGCGAACGAGGGCAGGACGGCGCCCCAGACCTCGCCCGCGATCTCGAGCGGCACGTAGCGTCCGATGTCGTAGGTCGTGCACTCGCGAATGCGATCGATCAGGCTCACGGTCGGCGATTGCAGCAGGCGTGGCAGAATCCGCAAGGGATGGAACTGCGCGCGTTTGCCCTCGAACTGATCGAAGCCACGGATCTGGCGACCAAGCTGCGTGCGGCGCCGGCCTCCCTGACGGACGACGAGCCGGGGCCGGCGCTTCGCATCGAAGCGCCCGGTCGGCCGGACGCGCTTCAGATCGTGAAGCATGCCCGGGTGCCCGTTCCTCCGGCAACGGGCATGCCCGACCCGGCGCAGCGCGTCCGCATCCTGCACGCGCTGGCCAACCACGAGCTGCAGGCCATCGAGCTGTTCGCGTGGGCGCTGCTCGCCTTTCCCGAGACGCCGCGCTCGTTTCGACGGGGCTGCCTCAAGATCCTCACGGACGAGCAGCGTCACCTCGGACTGTACGTCGAACGGATCGAAGCCCTGGGGGCGCGGTTCGGCGACCATCCCGTCAACGCGCACTTCTGGAACAAGGCGTCGGACATGACGACGCCGCTCGCCTTCGTTTGCACGATGGGCCTCACGTTCGAGAACGCGAACCTCGACTTCGCGCAGGAGCACGTCGACGCGGCGCGCGCCATCGGCGACGTCGCAACGGCCGACGCGCTGCAGACCGTGCACCACGACGAGGTGCGGCACGTGGCCTTCGCCTGGAAGTGGCTGCTGCGCTGGAAGGAGCCCGGGCAAACGGCCTGGGACGCCTACTGCGCCAACGTGGTGTGGCCGCACGGTCCCGACCGGGCGCGCGGCAAGCAGTTCGACGCGCTCGCGCGCGAGCAGGCGGGCCTGGACGCGGCGTTCATCCAACGGCTCGCAGCGACACCGCCCACGCGCCCCGGCGGTGCGGGCCGATGATCGCCGAGCACGTCATCGCGAACCTGGACTGCGAGCTCGCGTGGCTCGAGCTCGCTTCGCGCGACCCGGCGCTGGCCGACCTGCGGGTGCCGATGGCCGACCGCTCCCTCTCGGCCGAGGCCATGCGCCGCATCGCTCCACTGACGACGCTGCTGCGCGCGTTCTGTTCCGAGGATGCCGTGCTCTACACACCGTTCGACGTCGACCCGGCTTGCATGGTCGAGGTGAAGGGCCTGCCGATGCCGCGCATCGTGAAGGGCGTCGACGGGGCGCCGGCCGACGCGCTGGAGTGGGGCGCGGTGCGCGACGTCGATGCCGCGCGCATCGCCGCGCGCTGCAACCACCGCCGCTTCACGTTCGACCTCGCCAAGAGCTTCGGTGCGCATCTCGAACCCAGTCGTTGGATCGAGTCGCCGGCCGATCTGGACGACGACCTGCCCCCGCGCTGGGTCGTGAAGACGCCGCTGTCCGCAGCGGGACGCGACCGGGTGATCGGCGAGGGTACGGCCACCGAGGACCAGCGCGCGCGCGTCGAGGGACTGATCGCGCGCCAGGGGCCGGCCCTGCTCGAGCCCTGGCTCGAGCGCGTCCTCGACATCTCCTGCGCCGGCACGGTCGGCGACGACGATCGGCTGCGCTGGCACCTCAACTGCATGGACGAGGCCGGGCGATTCGCCGGAATCGGGGTGTCCGCCGAAGACTTCAACCTGCCGCCGTTCTACGAGGACGCGGCGCGGCGGGCACGCAGCGCACTTCGTGAAGCCGGCTACCGGGGACCGTTCGGCGTCGACGGCTACCTGATTCCCGCTGACGACGGCGCGTTCGCAGCCAATCCGCTGTGCGAGATCAACGCGCGGCTCACGTTCGGCGCGGTCGCGCACACGTTGGTGGAACGAGTGCGCTCGCACCTGGACGACGCGCCCGACATCATCGACCTCTGGACGGGCCGCGGCGGTCCGCCCCCGTACGCGCTCGTGCCGCTCGTCGTGCCGACGCAGCGAAGCGATACCTCGGCGTGGTTGCAGGACGCCATGGCCGCCGAAGAGGAGTAGGATCCGGCCCTCGATGAACGACCGCATCCGCAACCTGCAGACGTACCCCATGGTGGAGCTGGCGCGCCGCAAGGCGGAGCTGATCGCCAAGGGCGTCGACGTGCTCGACTTCGGCACCGGCGATCCCGTCGAGCCCACACCCGACGTGGTCAAGCAGGCGCTCATCGACGCCGTACCGGACGTCTCGCAGTACCCGACGATTCTCGGGATCGACGAGCTGCGAGCGGCGTACGCGGCGTGGGCCGCCCGGCGTTTCGACGTCGAGCTCGACCCGGCGACCGAAGCGCTGCCGACGCGCGGCAGCAAGGAGGCGATGTTCCACCTGCCGCTCGTGCTGATGGAGACGGGCGGCGAGCGCGACACGGTCGTCTATCCGGAGCCGGGGTATCCGGTCATGGAGATCGGGAGCCTCTACAGCGAGGCGAAGACCCACGTGATGCCGCTCACCGCGGACAACGACTATCTGCAGGACCCGGACGACGTGCCGCCGGACGTGCTCGCGCGCACCCAGATCGTGTGGCTGAACTACCCGCACAACCCGACCGGCCAGGACATGCCGGAGGCGCTCTTCCGCAAGTGGGTCGCCGCGCGCGACGAGCACGGGTTCGTCCTCTGCTCGGACGAGTGCTACACGGAGATCTACTTCGGCGAACGCCCGCTGTCCCTGCTGGAATTCGGGCGCGACGGCTGCCTCGTCTTCCATTCGCTGTCGAAGCGCTCGGGCATGACCGGCTACCGATCCGGCATGATCTCGGGCGACGCGAACATCCTGGGCGCCTATCGCAAGCAGCGGGCGGCCATGGGCCAGGCCCAGACGATCTGGGTCCAGCACGCGAGCATCGCGGCCTGGAACGACGAAGCGCACGTCGAGGAACGGCTGGCCGTCTTCCGGGCGAAACGCGACGTGATGACGGCGGGCCTTTCCGAGCTCGGCCTGTCGATCTTCCCGACGACGTCCACGTTTTATCTGTGGGTCGCCGCTCCGGACGGCGAGACGGGCGCGAGCTTCGCCGACCGCCTGCTCGCGGCGGGCGTCGTCGTCTCACCGGGCTCGATGTTCGGCGCCGGCAACGACGGGTTCTTCCGGATCGCGCTCGTGCCCGACGTGGCCGGGTGCGAACGGGCCGTGGAACGCTTCGCCGCGCTATAAAGGCGCGATGCAATCCGACGATCCCCGCTCCCCTCTCGTCGAGGCCGCGTTCGACGATCGAGCCCTGCTCCAAGACGACGTACACTCCGCTGCGGTCTACGCCACGATCGAGGATCTCGACAAGGGCAAGGTCCGCGTGGCGACCAAGCGCGACGACGGCGAGTGGGACGTCCACGCCTGGATCCAGAAGGCCGTCTCGCTGTACTTCGCGCTCGCGCCGATGCAGGAGACGCAGGCCGGGCCCGTGAGCTATCACGACAAAGTGCCGATCAAGCAAGACCTGGCGGCGGCGAACGTGCGCGTCGTGCCGGGCGGGATCGTGCGCTACGGCTCCTTTTGCGAAGAGGGCGTCGTCGTGATGCCGTCGTTCGTGAACATCGGCGCGCGTGTCGGCGAGAACACGATGGTGGACACGTGGGCCACGGTCGGCTCGTGCGCGCAGATCGGCGCCAACGTCCACCTCGCGGGCGGTGTGGGGATCGGCGGGGTGCTCGAGCCCCCGGGCGCCCGCCCGGTGATCATCGAGGACGACTGCTTCATCGGGTCGCGCTGCATCGTGGTCGAAGGCGCGCACATCGGCCCGGGCGCCGTGCTGGGCGCGAACACGGTCGTGACCGCCTCGACGCACGTCATCGACGTGCGGGGTGACGAACCGGTCACGACGAAGGGCAAGATTCCGGCGAACGCCGTCGTGATCCCGGGGACGCGCAAGAAGCAGTTCCCGGCGGGCGAGTACGACCTGCCGTGCGCGCTGATCATCGGTGAACGCAGCGAGAGCACCGACCGCAAGACGTCGCTGAACGAAACGCTGCGGAGCTTCGCCGTATGACGGCGGACGCCACCGAGCTCGAACAGCTGGCGCTCGACCTCGTCTCGATTCCAAGCGTCATCGGCGAAGAGGCCGCCATCGCGGCCTACGTTCAGAAGTGGGCCGATTCGCAGGACATGCACGAGGTCGTGCGCGCCGGCGACAACGTCGCCGTCCAGCCCGCGCCGTTTCGCGACGGCGTCCCGCGCGTCATGCTGCTGGGGCACGTCGACACCGTTCCGCCGGCGGGCGACAACGTCGCACGGATCGAGGGCGACCGGATCTATGGACTCGGTTCGTCGGACATGAAGTGCGCGGACGCGCTGATCTTGCATCTGCTCGCGCGTGCGGCGAAGGCGCCGGCGAGGTTCGACCTGGTGGGCGTCCTGTACGCGAGCGAGGAAGGACCGTACGACCGGTCCGGCATGCCGGAGATCGTGGCCGCGGCGCCGGCCTTTTTCGAGGACGTGGCGCTCGCCGTCGCCATGGAGCCGACGGACAACCACGTGGAGCTCGGCTGCATGGGTACGATGCACGCGTGGGTTCACTTCGACGGGCAACGTGCGCACTCCGCGCGACCCTGGGAGGGACGCAACGCGATCCACATGGCGGCGCCGGTGCTACAACGGCTGGCGAACCTGCCGGTGCGCGACGTCGAGCTCGACGGGCTGCGGTTTCGCGAGGTCTGCTCGACGACGATGGTCGAATACGAGGGAGCGCGCAACGTGATCCCGGGTCGGTTCAGCCTGAACGTGAACCTGCGCTTCGCACCGGATCGCACGCGCGAAGGCGCCGTCGAGTATCTGACGACGCTCGTGCGAGACGCCGCAGGCGCGAATGCGGAGCACGTGGACGTCGAGGTGACGGACCTGTGCCCGTCGGGTCGCGTTTGCCACGACAATCAGGTGTTGGCGTCGCTTCGAGAGAGCTGGCGGGACGCGCCGCCGGTTCGGGCGAAGCAGGCGTGGACGGACGTGGGGCGTCTGTCCGAGATGGGGATCGACGCGATCAACCTCGGCCCCGGATCGGGCGCGCAGGCACATCAGGCAGGTGAGTATTGCCTGCGGGAGAATCTCGAGGCGGCGCGGGTCGCGCTGGAACGGTGGCTTTGGTAGTCGGCGTCGCGGACGCAGCAGACGCCGTGAGCGACGGGGACCCGGTCCAACGACGGTCCGGTTCACGGCCGGCGCGGCCTCGCCCCGGTCCCTACACCCGCTCCAGCACGCGAAACGTCAGTTCCCCGTCGCGCTCGTGCCGGCGTTGCGTTTCCCGCCACTCCGACGCGTCGAAGGCGGGAAAGAACGTATCCCCCTCGACATCGAGGTTGACCTCTGTGATGAACATCTGCGTCGTCAGCGGCAGCGCACGCTCGTAGATCTGCGCCCCGCCGATCACGAACGGCAGCTCGTCGGATTCTCGCGCCAGGTCGATCGCGGCGCGCAGGCTCTTGACGACCTCGCACCCAGGCGCCTCGAAGGCGGTGTTGCGCGAAATCACGATGTTGCGGCGACCCGGAAGCGCCCGGCCGATCGATTCGTAGCAGACCCGTCCCATCAGGATCGCGTGGCCGAGCGTCGTGCGCTTGAAGTGCTGTAGATCCTCGGGATAGTGCCAGGGAAGATCACCGTCGCGCCCGATGACGCCGTTGCGCGAGCGGGCGACGATGAGTGCGAGCGGCTTCAAACGGAGATCGGCGCCTTGATGCTCGGCGCTGCGACGTAGTCGCGCAGCTCGAAGTCCTCGTAGACGAACGAGAAGATGTCCTTCACCGCCGGGTTGAGATGCATCATCGGCAGCGGGCCCGGCGTGCGGCTCAGCTGCTCCTCGGCCTGGTCGAGGTGGTTGAGATACAGGTGGACGTCGCCGAACGTGTGAACGAACTCACCCGGCAAAAGATCGCACACCTGCGCCATCATCATCGTGAGCAGGCTGTAGCTGGCGATGTTGAACGGCACGCCCAGGAACAGGTCCGCGGAGCGCTGGTAGAGCTGGCACGAGAGCTCGCCCGCTTCGACGTCGACGTAGAACTGGAAGAGCGTGTGGCACGGCGGCAGCGCGACGTCGTCGGCCTCGCACGGGTTCCAGCCGCTGACGATGTGGCGGCGGCTTTCGGGGCTCGTCTTGATTCGTTCGACGGCTTGACGAATCTGATCGACACCGTCGGCGTTGTAGGACCCGTTCGGCGTCCGCGACGCGCCGAAGTTGCGCCACTGATGTCCGTACACCGGACCGAGATCCCCGGGTTCGCGCCCGAACCGCCGGCACTGCTCCGGCGTCGCCCATTCGTCCCAGATGCGCACCTTGCGCTCCTTCAGATAGTCGACGCGCGTCTCGCCGTTCAGGAACCAGAGCAGCTCGTGGATGATGGAACGCAGATGCAGCTTCTTCGTCGTCAGCAGCGGGAAGCGCTCCCGGATGTCGAAGCGCATCTGCCGTCCGAACAGGCTGCGCGTCCCCGTTCCCGTCCGGTCCCCGCGAACCTTGCCCTGTTCGAGAACCTCCTTCATCAGGTCCAGGTACTGACGCACGCCAACCTCCTTCGGGGTGCAGCAGTCGGCTGCCCCGGCTCGGTGTCCGAGCGCACAATCTACGGCGCAGGTCCCCCACTCTCTTGGTCGAGAAGCCTCCCGCCGAGGCCGGTGGGTCGTTACGATCTTCGCCCCGCAGGAAGGGCGTCCTCAGGAACGAGAGAGACAGGAGATTGTCATGAGTGAAGAGATCAACCAATCCCCCGGGCGCATCGTCTGGCACGACTTGCGTACGAGCGATCCTGCGAAGTCGCAGGCGTTCTACTCGGCGCTGTTCGGCTGGAAGGTCACGGAGCACGGCATGGGCGGCCCGGAGCCGTACCGCATGATCCAGAACGGCAAGGAGGGCATCGGCGGCTTCGAGACCGTCGAGGGCCCGTCGCACTGGATCGCCTACGCGAACGTGCCGGACGTGGATGCGGCCGTCGAGAAGGCCCAGGCGAGTGGCGGTTCGTCGCCGCAACCGGGCATCGACATGCCCGAGGTCGGTCGGTTCGCGGTCATTCGCGATCCGCAGGGTGCGAGCATCTGCGCATTTCGCAGCGTGCACGACGACACGCCGGAGCCGGAGCAGGCACCGGTCGGCAGCTTCTGCTGGGACGAGCTGTTGACGACGGACGCGGACACGGCGAAGTCGTTTTACACGAACGTGTTCGGATACGGCACGGCGCCGATGGATCCGGAAAACCCGGACGCGTACACGATGTTCACGCGGCCGGACGGCAGGATGGGCGTAGGCATGATGCCGATGCCGGAGGGCGCCGAGGCGCCGCCGCATTGGTTGCCGTACGTGACGGTGGACGACGTGGACGCGATGGCGGAGAAGGCGCAGTCGTTGGGTGCGACGATGCACAAGGCGCCGGACGACATTCCGGGGATCGGCCGTTTCGCGGTGTTTGCGGATCCCCTGGGCGCCCCGTTCGCCATCTACGCGGCCGCAGCACCGTCCGAGGGTGCCGACTCCGACGACGGTTGATTCGCCAGACCCGCCGCAACCACCTCGCAGGCCGCGCCGATACGGCGCGGCCTGTTTTCATGCGCCTTCGGCGCTATCGCGCCATGTACTTCCCGTTGTTCTCCGCCGCGAGGCGCTCGAGGAACGGGCGATGGTGCGCGCCGATGCCGATGGCGTGAATCGAGATCTTGCGCTCCTTGTTGATGCGCTTGATCTCCTTCAAGATCATCTCGGGCTCGAAGAACTTACCGCGGTTCGGCGCGCCGTCCGTCATCAGGAAGATGGTGTCGGCGCCCTTGGCCATGTTCTTCTTCTCGTTCGAGCCGCTGATCATGTTGAAGGCCTGCTCGAGCGCATCGAAGATGTTGGTCATCCCGTCGGCGATGACGAATTCCTCGATCCACTCGAACACCTTGTCCTTGTTCTTCTTGGTCGCCGTAACCATCCGACCCGGCTTGTACGGGTTGACCATCGTCGAGAAGAGCACGACGTTGAAGCTCGCGGCGCCGCGCTCGTCCTCGTCGGCCGCGGACAGGGTCTTGATCGCGTTGACCAGCTCCGTACGCGCGACGTCGATCTTGGACTTCTCGCCTTCCGGCGCGTCGGGGTCGGCTCGCATCGAGCCCGAGACGTCCACGACGAAGATGATGTGCTTGCTGTCCGTCTTGATGCCGTAGAACGACGTCGAGCCGCTGTTCTCCTCTGCGTCGACCGGAATGACCGGCGGGTCGTCCTGGATCGGGCCGGACGCCGGCAGGCGCTTCCAGCGCTCCATCCACTCGTCCTTGTTGGCCTTCCACCACGACTGCCAGGCCTCGATCGTGCCCTTGACACGCTCGCCGACGATCATCGCCATCGCGCCGAAGCAACGGCGACGCACGGCCCCCTCTTCCTTCTGCGCCTGCAGGATCAGGCGGTCCATCACCTCGGGCTTCTTCAGGAACGCCAGCCCCTGGATGGCGGAGGCGCGAATCTGCCAACGCTCGTCGTCGAGGTACTTGAAGAGGATCTCCATGCCGCGGTCGGTGTTCTGCCGGCCGAGCGACTCCATCGCCTTCATCACGATGACGGGGTCCGAGTCCTCCGCGATCCTTTCGAGCGCCGAGGTGACGGCGTCGCCTTTGACGTAGCCGAGCGTCGTCACGTACGGGGGCTTCTTGTCACCCTTGGCCGTCAGCGCCGCCTTCGTGATGAGTTTGACGTGCTTGTCGAAGTCCTCGCCCTCGAGGCAGTTGAGGATCCGACCGATGCCGCGCAGCATGTAGACGACGAAGTCCTCTTCCTCGAGCACCCGCCGGTACAGCTTTTCGAGACGTCGCTTCTCGCGCGTCATCTCGCCCTCGTGAGTGCTGCCACCGAGCCAGCGGCCCTCCTCGCTGTTGAGATCGATGGTGATGGGCGGCGGCTCCTCGCCCTTCTTCTTGTAGCGGTCGTTGTGCGCCTTGCGCCGCTTCTCGAAGGCCTCTTCGATCCGCTTCGTCTTCTCGGCCCACTCGTCTTCCTGGGTCTGCCACTCCTTGCGCATCTTGCCGGAGTGCTTCTCCTGCTTCTTGAGCGCGCCGACGAGCAGCTTGACGCCGCGGCCGTCCTTGGACTTGGAGACGATCGAGACGCCCTTGCGACGGTCCTTGAGCGGAAGCTTGGTCTTGAAGAGGTCCTTGAACTCCTTCTGGATCTTGCTCCACTCGGGATTGTCCGCGGCGCCGGCCGGCGACGAGCCGAACAGACCGAAACAAAGGGTCAGGACGAGGGCTAGGGAGAGGAAGCGGTTCATGAGTTTCTCTCTCACTCCGAAAACAGGGTCGGGGCCCATCCTAGGACGCGCCTCGACGGAATTGAATGCCGGCGACTCGGTGCGCACCGGGCATGCGGGACCACGGAGCGACCGATACTAGGATAGTCGCGCTGGCGGCGGCTGTCCCTCCCCCCGGCCGGTGTTGGGACGCGCGGAATGGGGCTCGCGGTTCCCTCCAGGGCCGCCCCGAAGGTCTTTGGCCCCATCGATCCCCCATCATCAGGGCGCCGACGACCGCAGAGCGCGAGACTTCGCCCCCCGTAGACTGGGCGGCCGGCCCGAAGGGAGGCGACGATGGACGTACTGCGGGTGCTGGCGTGGGCGGGGGCGGCGGCGCTGGTGCTGGGCGCGCCGCGGATCAGCGGCGCCGGCGACCGCATCACCGGCAAGGGGTTCGCGACGCGCTCGGAGGTCTACGCCCGCCACGGGATGGCCGCGACGAGCCAGCCCCTGGCCACCCAGATCGCCCTCGACATCCTGAAGCAGGGCGGCTCCGCGGTGGACGCGGCGATCGCCGCCAACGCGGCCCTGGGTCTCATGGAGCCGACCGGGTCGGGCATCGGCGGCGACCTCTTCGCGATCGTCTGGGACGCCAAGGAGAAGAAGCTCGCCGGCTTGAACGCGAGCGGCCGCTCACCCCGCGGTTTGTCGCTCGCGCACCTGCGGGCCCAGGGCGACGAGATTCCCCAGTTCGGCCCCCTGCCCGTCTCGGTCCCCGGCTGCGTGGACGGCTGGTTCGAGCTCCACGACCGGTACGGCAGGCTTCCGATGAGAGACGTGCTCGCGCCGGCGATCCGCTACGCGCGGGAGGGGTTCCCGCTCTCCGAGCTCATCGCCTACTACTGGAAACGCGGGGGCGACTTCCTGCGCGCTCATCCGGGCTTCGAGGCGACGTTCCTACCGAACGGCTGGGTACCGAAGAAGGGCGATGTCTTCAAGAACCCCGCGCTGGCAACGACGCTCGAGCGCATCGCGCAAGACGGCCGCGACGCGTTCTACCGGGGCGACATCGCCGAGAAGATCGACGCATTCTGCCGCGAGGTCGGTTGCTTCCTGCGCAAGGAGGACCTCGCCGCGCACACGTCCGAATGGGTCGAGCCGGTCTCGACCTCCTATCGCGGCTACGACGTCTGGGAGCTGCCGCCCAACGGCCAGGGCATCGCGGCGCTGCAGATGCTCAACCTCATCGAAGCGTACGACCTGCGCTCGATGCAACACAACAGCGCGGCGTACCTGCACCACCTCGTCGAGGCCAAGAAGATCGCGTACGAGGACCGCGCGCGGTTTTGCGCCGACATGGCGTTCGCGAAGCTCCCGGTGTCCCGGCTCATCTCGAAGGCGTATGCCGACGAACGACGCAAGCTGCTCGATCCGAAGAGGGCGTCGCGACGGGTTCCCTGCGGGAAGCCCGAAGGGCCGGGCGACACGATCTACCTGACCGTGGCCGACAAGGACCGCAACATGGTCTCGTTGATCCAGAGCAACTACCGCGGCTTCGGCTCCGGGTTGTGCCCGACCGGTCTCGGCTTCTGCCTGCAGGACCGGGGCGCGCTCTTCACGCTCGAGGACGGCCACCCGAACGTCTACGCGCCGGGCAAGCGGCCGTTCCACACCATCATCCCGGCGTTCGTGACGAAGGACGGCAAGCCGTTCCTGAGCTTCGGCGTCATGGGCGGCGCAATGCAGCCGCAGGGGCACGTGCAGGTGCTTTGCAACATCATCGACTTCGGGATGAATCTGCAGGAGGCGGGCGATGCCGCGCGCTTCTATCACGCCGGCTCGTCGTCCCCGACGGGCTCGACGATGACCGACGGCGGACGGCTCGCGCTCGAATCCGAGATCCCGGCCGACGTGCGCGCCGCGCTGACGAAGATGGGTCACGAGGTGGTCTCGATGATGGGACCGTACGGCGGCTATCAAGCCATCGGCTACGACGCCGAGCGGGACGTCTACATCGGCGCTTCGGAATCGCGCAAAGACGGGAACGCCGCGGGCTTCTGAGCCGGCAGGAACCGCACGGTCCGTAGCGTGCCGGCGTCGGCGTCGACGAGCAGGAGCCCGTCGACGCCGAAGGCCCACGCGTACTCGAGCAGCTGCCGCCGCGTCGCGCGATTCGTCGGCAGAGCGGAGCGGGGGCCGCCCTTGAACTCGGCGAGGTACTCGCGCCCCTCGTGCCGCACCCGGGCATCGACGCGGACCGGGCAACGATGCACCTCTCCATCGACGGACATCCGGCCGGCGCCCGTGACCTCGAGCTCGACCACCTCGCAGCCGTAGCGCGCCAGGATGCGCAGGCCGTCCTCGGCGCCGCGGGTCCCCATCGCGCGATGTCCGCGCACGCGGCGCGCGACCGACCAGCGCGCCAGTCGCAGTCCGGCCCACACACCGCACATCACGGACAGCCCGATCAACAGCACCGGCATCAGCGGCGACGAGCGGACGAGGAACTCCTGAAGCGTGCTCGGCATGCGCAACCCCATGACAGGGTAGGGGTTCCGTGCGACATCCGCGCGCGGGCCGACGTATTCTCTCGGCGTGGGACGAGTCCTCGACTACCTGCTCTACGTCGCGTTCCGAGCGGCGGAGGCGGCCATCCTCGCGCTGCCGCCACGCGCGTCGTTGCAGTTCGCGAACGTCGCCGGCGCGGTCTGGTACGGACTCGACCGACGCCACCGCCGCCGCGCGCACGAGAACATCCGCGTCGCGTTCGGCGATCGTCTCTCCAAGCGGGAGCAGCGCCGTCTCGCGTTTCGCAGCTTCCTGCAGATCGCGCGCATCCCGTTCGAATCCACCTGGGGACGGCGTCTGCTCGGAACCCGCAAGCAGTTCCGCGCACGCATGCGTTTCCGTGGCGACCACGAGCTGCTGGTCGAACGTCTGCGGGACGGCCTGCCCGGCATGATGATCACGGGTCACCTGGGCAACTGGGAGCTGAGCGCGCGGGGACACCAGATCTACGGGGCCAAGCTGAAGGTCGTCGCGCGCCCGATCGAGAACGCGCACCTCGACCGGTACGCCGTCGAGAAGCGCGGCGGTCCCGATGCGATCATTCCGCGACGCGGCGCCCTGCGCGGCATCCTGCACGCGCTGCGGCAGGGCTTCTGGGTCGGCGTGGTCGGCGATCAGAACGCGGGACCGAACGGCGAGTTCGTTCCGTTCTTCGGCATTCCCGCCAGCACCTATGGCGCCCCGACGTGGATTGCCGCCCGCGCGAGCGTGCCGTTGTACGTCGGCGCGTGCGTGCGGGTGCCGGGCAAGGACTTCGTCTTCGACCTGCACGTACGCCACATTCCACTCCCGCGCGGCGAGGCGATCACCCCGTCGTCGGTGCGGCCCGCGGTGGCGCAGACCCAGGCGGCGCTCGAGGAGTGGGTGCGGCTCGTTCCCGATCAGTACAACTGGATGCACCGGCGCTGGCGCGATCGCCCCGCCGGTGAAGTGCCCGGCCCCCACCTACCGGCGTACGACCACAAGCGACCCAGGCCGCAACCTTCCCTGGCTACGCCTCCGCAGGCGGCGGGGGCGGCGGGGGCGGCGGCGCGCTCGTCTTCATCCCAGGTCGCTGGACCATGAACCACCAGAAGATGCCGGTGAGCAAGACCGCGCTCTCGAGGATCCAGAAGTTGAGCAGCAGGTTCCAAACGCCGGCGGTGAATCCGTAGCTGTGCAGCCCGACGTTGAGCAGGTTCACGCCCCACCACGACCACGAAACGATGACGCCGCCTACGATCGCCGCCATGGAGACACCGAACGCCTTGATGTAGCCGCCCATGCGCGCGTGCAGGATCACCAGGTTCCAGATCACGATCATCAGGGCGCCGTTCTCCTTGGGATCCCAGCCCCAGAAACGACCCCAGCTGTCGTTCGCCCAGATGCCGCCCAGGATGGTGCCGACGAGCGAGAACAGCAGTCCGAAGCACACCATGCCGTAGACCATCTTCGCGACGACGCGGTAGGCCTCGGGCTCGTCATGCTTGATGCCGAAGGTCTTCCCGAGCACGTAGACGTGACCGAGGATGCCGGCGAGCAGCCCCGCCATGTAGCCGAACATGATGCAGGTCACGTGGGTGGACAACCAGAAGTTGGTGTCCAACACCGCTTGCAGGCTCGGCATCGTGTCCTTTGCGTCGAGCTGCAGGTGCAGCTCCGCCAGCCACAGGCTCAACGCGCCGATGACCGGCGCAATTGCCAGGGCGATGCGCCGTCGGTTGATGGCTTCGATGATCAGCGAAACGAGCACGCCCGACGCCGCGATGAACACGATCGTCTCGTAGAGCGTGCTGATGGGCGGTCGTTCGCGGATGACGCAGCGCAGCACGATCCCCACCGTCATCAGAAGGAAGGCCGCACCGACGAGGCCCCACACGCCCCAAACCAGCTTCTTCGATCGCGGCACGAGCCACGTGACGGCCAGCAGCATGAAGGCGAGGACCAGCAACCACTTCGCGTAGAAGAACGCGTCGAGCTTGTAGTAGAAAACCTCGAGGTCGATCTTTTCGTACTCGCCACGCGACTTCGCGCGTTCCACGACACCCGATTGCAGCTCACCGAGCGCGTGCTGGAACGTGGTCTCGTCTTCCGGCGCGCCCGCCATCGCTTCGAGCGACTGGATCCACTCGATGTGCGCGGTGTCGATGGGCTTGCCGTCTTCGGCGCGTCGCCACAGGTCGGCCGGGGTGAGCCACTCGGCGCCTTCCTCGGGCGGAAGGAACGCCAAGCTGGACGACATCGACGTGACGTCGTTGAAGGCCCGCAGGAAGCTCACCAGGGCGAGCCCCTCGGGCGAGAGCTCGGAAACGTCGTTGATCCCCGCGGTCCGCTTGCCGTAGAGCTCGAAGATCGGCTCGGCGTTGGCCAGCACGTCGCTCATGCGCACGGCGACACGGTCACCGAAGATCCGCTTGACCTCGGGGTCCTCGGGAACGGGCGCGGGACGTCGCGCGAAGGTGGCGGTGTTGAGCAACGCCTCGTAGTCGCGCACGTTGGCCATGAGATTCACGACCTGCTCTTGGGTGGTGCTGCGGTCCTTCGATTCGATCTTTCCGTACTCGCGCCCCCGTGAAAACAGGTTTTCGAGCGCGGGGAAGAGCTCCCAATACGAATAGTGATCCCGCTTGCGTTTCGCGTTCTTGCGCGCCTTCTCGAACGCCGCCTCCAGGATCTGCTTTTCTTCCGCCGAGCGCGCGTTCTGAAGCAGGCCGCGCCAGTACGACTCGCGCATCTCCTCGAGGCGAATCGCCTCGATCGCGCGGCGGTCCTCGACGAGGAACACCGGGTAGTGCATCGCGATCTCGGGATAGAAGACGGTGTCGAGCAACCATGGAAGCGGCTTGATCTTCGACTTGTCCTCGAGGTAGAGCGTCTGCTTGCCGTGGAAGCGCAGCAACGTGTAGCTGGCCCAGGTCGAGAGGGGCTTGACGCGCCCGTCGTCCTGCACGGGGAACTTGCCGACGCGCTCGAGCGTTTCTTCGGACCATGCGCGCGGCGGCTGCTTGGGGATGTCGCCACTCACGTGCCGAACGATGTCTTCGGCGCGGGCGTCCTCGACCGACGCGGTGAAGGCAGTGACGAGGAGCAAGGAGAGCGCGACCGCCGACACGACGCGCATCCGGTGACGGGAACGGGCGAACGGTCGAATCACGCGGCCTGCCTCTCTCGCGAACGCATCTTCTCTTCACGACCCATGTAGAGGACGAGCTTCCAGACGAAGTGGATCAAGAGTCCGAGGGCGATGATCCAGCACGCGTACTCGGGGACCTTGTCGGCCGGGTTCTTGACGACGGAGAACACCGTGTACCAGCGCTCGACACGCTCCGGCGGCACGTTCTGCGGCCCCCATCCGCTTTGATAGAAGGTGTAGCCCTGGTGACGATAGGGCTCGTTCATCGTGATGTGTACGTCCTCGCTGGCCTTGCCTTCGTTCTTCGTGACGTAGCTCGAGAACTCCTTCGGCTTCATCGAGCCGGGGTGCTGCACGTAGACGAACCGGTCGAGGTCGAGCTCGAACGGCAACGGGTAGCGCTGCTTGCGCAGATCGACGTAGTAGGTCGCGCCGTCGAAGGCCAGCTCGTACGGGTAGACCTGCCAGCCCCAGATCACCGCCTGGCGTCGCGTCTGGGTTTTCTTGTCGATGATCGTCGCGTAGAGACCCGCGAGGTTCTGCTCGGCCTTCTGCGCCGGCGCCACCTCCTTGAGGAGGAATCCGCCGATGCCCTTGGAGCCACGCCCCGCCGGCACAGGCCGGCAGTTGCGCTTGAAGTCGCGCACCTCGATGTCGAACGGCAGATCGTCGGACGTGAACACGGACCGTTCGTCGTCGTCGAGCTCCGCGAACTGCTCGTGCGGAACGACGTACTCGCGGACCGAGCCGTCCTTGTTCTTCCGGATGACCGCCAGCTCCCACAGGAAGTAGCTCTCGAACTCCTGGTTCGAATCACCCTCCCAGATCTGCATGTTGCCCTTGGTCGAGTAGTGGAACTCGATCATGCCACCCACGAGCAGGAACGCGATCCCCAGGTGGGCGATGAAGATGCCGACGACCCGCGGCCGCCAGCGCAGGCGGATCATGCCGCCCACGACGAGATTCACGGCCAACAACGAAAGCAGCAGGTACGCACCGGGCAGGATGATCGGGAACCCGCCGGTCCCGTCGTCGGCCCGCCCGATCACGCGCGACACGACGAACGTGGACTCGAAGTACTCCTTCTGCACGTCGTAGATGCTGCGGTCTTCCTGCTCGAGCGTGCCGAGCAGCGTGAGGATCAGCAACAGGATCAGGATCACGCACGCGAAGCCGTACGAGCCGAACAGCCGGAAGAGGCCCTTGAGCACACCCACGGTCACGCCTCCAGCCGCAGCGAGCGGCACAATGCGAGGAAGGTGTCCTTGAGCGCCGCGACCTCGTCTCGGGGGCCGGTCATCTTCACGAAGACGGCTTCTTGATCGACGAAGCAGACGAGCGCGAGCATGAGCGCGTCGTCGACGGACTCGCCCTTCATGCCGCGATAGTGACCCGGAATCTCGACGATGCGGCCGTCCACGCCGAGCACCTCGATCGTGTCGAGCTTCTCGAGCGCGTCCTCGCTGAACCGGGCGTGCTGCATCTGCTCCGCCCAGCGGTTCACGTTCATGTGCAGGCCGCCGCCGTCGCCGCGCAACACGGTGACGGTGCACTCGACCTCCGAGTCCTCCGACGGCTTGAGCGTGCCGAGGCGGGTCGCGCCGGGTGTCCGCCGCGACGCCCAACCGTCCGGTGCGCTCCAGTGAAGTCCCTTGGCGACCGGCGTCTCTTTGGGCGGCGGCGGGATCGGTCCGCCGCCGTGCCCCATGCCGCCGTGGCCGTCCATGGTGTGCGGCGCCGCGTCACCGGTTCGCACGAGCGAATGAAGGAGCGCGCGAAAGTCCTCGCCGGCGGCGTTCACGACGGCATCGACGCCGATCATCTTCACGAACAGCGTGTGCCCCGGTCGCGGGACGAGCCCGACCAACATGCGTGCGTTCTCGAGCTCCTCGTTCCCGCGCATGCCCACGTAGGTGCCGGTCAGATCGACGGCGATCGCGTCCTGCTTCAGGCCCTCGAGCGCCAACCACTGAACGGCGTCGTCGGACAACGACGGGATCGGGTCGTGCTTCATCTGCTTGCACCAACGATTGATGTTGGCGAGCTCGCCGCCCGCGTCGCCGGGCAGGCTGGAGATCACGCACTCGGCCGGAGGCGTACCGGGCACCTCGTACGTCGCGATGCGATTCGGGTTCTCGTCGAGCGCCTTCCAGCCTTCGGGCGTCGTCCATTCGTACGTCATCTCGCGCTTGCGACCCAGCAGCCGATCGCCGTCCGTGACGTCGGACGGGATGATCCGGTTCGGGCGGCCGCGGTCGCGCACTTCCGTGATGACGTACGTCCCGCCGTCGTCGCCGCACGCCGTGAGCAGAGAGGCGCCTGCGAGAACCCAAGCAAGGCGCGTCGAGCGGAGTCGTCGGGTCATGAAGGTCCTCTGCGCGGCCGGTGCGTCGTACGGAAGGAAAACGCCGCACGCGTCGAGTTTAGTCCCCCTCGAAGGCGCTCCCAGGCCTGTCCGACCATTTGTCCGCAGCCCGAACGCGCGGAACGTCACCACGGGGAGACACAGCGTGTGGCGGCTGAAACCCGGCTCGGGACGAGGCGTCTCGCGAGGCGCGATTCGTAGCCTGTATGCACGGGATCGTCATGCCGGATGCATTCCCGCCGGCGATGTGTACCCTGGCTCGCCGCCTGAGAGAGGCCCCCCTATGTCCAACGCCGGCAGCGATCGACTCGACGTCTTCATGGAGCGCCTGCGGGCGAAGAACCCCTGCGAGGAGGAGTTTCACCAGGCGGTGTACGAGGTCGTGAAGACGATCATGCCGTACATCGACGCCAACCCGGAGTTCAAGCACGCAGCGATCCTCGAGCGCCTCGTCGAACCGGACCGCGCGATCATGTTCCGCGTCACGTGGGAAGACGACGAGGGCAAGATCCGCACCAACCGCGGGTACCGCGTGCAGTTCAACAGCGCGATCGGCCCCTACAAAGGCGGACTGCGATTCCATCCGTCCGTGGACCTGGGCGTGGTCAAGTTCCTGGGGTTCGAACAGATCTTCAAGAACTCGCTCACGGGTTTGCCGATGGGCGGTGCGAAGGGCGGCTCGGACTTCGACCCCAAGGGCAAGTCCGACCGCGAGGTCATGCGGTTCTGCTACGCGTTCATGACGAAGCTCTTCCCCCACATCGGCGAGGACACCGACGTGCCGGCCGGCGACATCGGCGTCGGCTCGCGCGAGATCGGGTTCCTCTTCGGACAGTACAAGCGTCTCGTGAACCGCTACGTGGGCGCCATGACCGGCAAGGGCCTGAGCTACGGCGGCAGCCTCATGCGGCCGGAGGCGACCGGCTACGGCTCGGTCTACTTCATGAACGAGATGCTCAAGCGCACCGGCGAGACGATCGACGGGAAGCGCTGCGCGGTCTCGGGCTCGGGCAACGTGGCGATCTACACGGCCGAGAAGGCCCGGCGCATGGGCGGCAAGGTCGTGACGCTCTCGGACTCGGGCGGCTTCGTCTACGACAAGGACGGGATCGACAAAGAGAAGCTCGCGTGGGTCAAGGACCTCAAGTTCAACCGCCGTGGGCGCATCAGCGAATACGCCGACGAGTTCGGGTGCGAGTACCACGCCGGCAAGCGTCCGTGGGCGGTGCCGGTCGATCTCGCGTTCCCGTCGGCGACGCAGAACGAGCTCGACGGCGACGACGCCCGCACGCTCGTGAAGAACGGGGTGCTGGCCGTGTCCGAAGGCGCGAACATGCCGACCACGCTCGAAGGCATCGACGCGTTCCAGGACGCGCAGATCTTGTACGGACCGGGCAAGGCGGCGAACGCCGGCGGCGTGTCCGTTTCCGGCCTCGAGCAGACCCAGAACTCCATGCGCCTGAGCTGGACCGCCAAGGAGGTGGACCAGAAGCTCCAAGAGATCATGTGCGACATCCACGAGAAGTGCGTGCAGTTCGGCGCCGAGGGCGAGCACGTCGACTACGTGACGGGCGCCAACGTAGCCGGTTTCGTGCGTGTCGCCGACGCGATGATGGCGTACGGCGTGATGTAGTCGGTGAGCACGACCGATCGGGACCGCGTTCCCACGTCGAGTTTGAAGTCGGCGCCACCACTGCCTAGAATTCCGCGTCGGGATCACGGTGGAGCGCGGCGCAGATGATCGATGTTGTGATGCGACGGGCCGGCGTCGTCGGACTGGCACTCGTGTTGTCGACGGTGGGCAGTTGTGGATACGACACCGGGGGCGACGTGGTCGGCGTCACGACCGTCGCCGGCGCGCTGATGCCCTCCCAGCAGATGTACGACAGCGCGGAGATGGCCGGCGCCATCGCCGATGATCGACTCCCGTTGCAGGTGGACTTGCGCCGGGAAGGAGTCATTCCCCCCATCCAGAACCAGCGCTGGAACAACTGTGTCGGCTGGGCGCTCGGGTACTACCTGATGACGGCGCTCGAGCTGCGCCATTTCCGGCTGCGCGGAAGCAACGGCGGCGGCAACGTGCTCGACGTCGGCGATCCCGAGAACTGGTTCTCGCCCGACTACATCTACAGCCAGCGAGAGCTGGACACGGACGTCATCGAGGAGCGCGCTCCGCACCTGGTCGGTGCGCCGCTCTGTCGCGAGGTCGACGGCCGCCTCGGATGCATGCGGCCGGAGCTCGCGATCGCCTCGTTGATGCAAAACGGATGTTGCCGCTGGCCGTTCATTTGCGCGACGTCGGAAGACGCGGCGTTTCGCTCGTGCGGCGACGACGAACACGAATCACTGGGCGCCACGAGCAGCCTGGCGCCGTGGCAGTTCGCGGAGCCGAACGGGTACTACTTCCGGCCGCGCTGCTTCGTTCGATTCGGGACGCTGGAGGATCCGAACATCGAGGGTGGGACCGTTCGGCAGTTGCAGAGTTGGCTGCACGAGCAGGGCACGCCCATCGCGATCGTGGTGCGCATGCGCGAGGGCTGGCTCACGTACCGGGGCGAGAACCGCGTCCAGGCGCCGGTCCTGTTCCGTGACCGCAATTGCGGGCTGACGGAGGAACGCGGCGTGTGTCTGAACGCGGGCGGCCCCGACGTCGGCAGCCAGCACATGATGACGATCATCGGATACGACCGGACGTTCCCCGATCCCGACACATACCCGTTCGGCTCCTTTCTGGTGGCCAACCAGTGGGGCAAGAAGTGGGGTCACGACGGTTACATGTGGATCCCCGTCTCCGAGCTCCAGAAGATCTGGATCGGCGGGTACGGCCTGATCAAGTGGGTGGTCGGCGCCGGAGGCATTCCTTCCCAGCCGGTGGCCTGCGCGCCGAACGAGTTCGGAGAGTACATCCAGCTGTTCGAGTGTGACGACGTCCCGCGCAACCTCGTGAAGGTCGACGCGGACTGTTCGTCGTCCTGCGCCTATCATTTCGACGACACCGCGAACCTACTCATGTTCAGCGGTGACATCGCCACGGCCAAGAAAGCGGTGGGCGCTCAGCCCAACAACGGCCAGCCGGCGGACACGGCCGACTGGTACAGGTTCATGGTGGCGCAGGACGGCACGACCGTGCGCTGCCGCACGACGTCCGGGCCGCTGCTACGGCTGAAGGTCACGGACACCGATCTCCGGTCGGTGGGCGCGTTCGACCCCGCGACGGGCGAGACGGTCGCCACGCTCTGCCAAGGCGAACACTTCGTGAAGGTCGAGCCCGACTTCGGCGGCGCGTGGCCGGTCGGCAGGACGAGCGGCGAGTGCTACACACTGACGGTGACGCTCGTCGACCCCCTCGCGCCCGTGGACCCCGGCACGTGCGACGTGGGCACGCCGATCGAAGACGATCCGCCGCTCGTCTCGTCCACCGCAAATCCGACGATCGAGGGAAATGGATGGCGGTTCTACCGGTTGGATCTCGACGGGCTGTCGGACGACGATCGGGACAGAGTGCTGGACGGACGCTTTCGCCCGCGCATCCAGTTGAGCGGTCTCGCGCCCGGCGAACGGGTCGAGGTCGTCACGGGAGGCCCGCTTCCGCAGTTCAAGTTCATCTTCAACAGTAGCGTTTTCTTCTTTCCCTTGAACGGGTTCAGGAACATCGAGGTCTGCGAAGCCGATCACGAGGGGCTGGATCTGATCCTGGAACCGCCGAGCGGCGAGAAGATCAAATGGGACCCGGTCGTCGGCGTCAGGAACGCCGACTCGGATGCGGTCGACTTGTCGCTCACGATCTCCGTCCTGCCGCCGGTAGGGCAACCGAACGAGATGACGGCGCTCGATCCGAGCCTCCTTTCGATCGACGCATCCGAGCTGCCGTCCTGGTGGCAACCGGGTAACACGGTGCAGCCGCACCGCTTTCGGGTGTTCTCAGCCGACTTCAACTTCGGGTTCTTCGGAAACGACGTCATCGAGCTTCGGCATTCGTGCCCCGCGCCGCGCATCGCACTGGTGGACGCCGGCGGCAACGACCTCGGCGCCCAGGTCGAGCTCGTCGACGTGAGTACGGGCGATGACGCCGCTCTGAGCGCGCCGGGCACGATCCGTAAGCGGCTGATCGTGCCCTCCGGATGGGATCAGGACGTCTGGGTCGAGGCCTACGACGCGTCCGGTGTGCCCTTGCGCCACTTCCGCGTGCGCTGGTACCAGCTCGCCAACCTCGGCGTGTGGCCGATGTCGGGTGACGTCCCGCTGGCCAAGAGGGAGGCCGACGATTCGCCGGCACACGCGACGCCGCTCACGACCGAGATCAAAGACGCCGTCGGGTTCGAGATCCTGAACGGGCAGGCGCCGTTTCCGGAGCAACGCTACGCCTGGGACCTCTACGACTACTACGTCGTCGAGAACACGGCTGCCACGCCGCGGCGCGCCTGGGTCGTCCTCACGAAGGACACGGGCGAGAACATCCATGTCTACCGTTGGAGCCTCGACGACCTGAGCCGCGACCGGCTGCTGGACTTCGTCGGCCCGAGCGACAAACACGGTCGTTTTGCCGTGAAGCCGGCCGCAGCACCGCTGACCCCGGGAGAACGGGTCCTCGTGCTGGTGTTCTCCGGCACCCAGAAGCGGACGGACTACACCGTGCGCGTGGACTGGGCGCCGTAGCGACGCCCCGCCGGACGTCCGCGGGCGGCCTGGACGCCGGGACCGGACGCGCGCCGCCTTTCCTGCGCGTCGGACGGAATCGGGTGTCCAATCTGGGACGCTTTTCCTTCGTTTGGGATCAACGCCATGACGCAGACGACGCAGCGCTCCGTGCAGTCACGCGCGACCGACATGCGCTACACCGACTCCTTCGTTCGACGCCACATCGGCCCCTCGGACGACGAAATCGCCGCGATGCTGGAGACGATCGGATACCCCTCCCTCGAGGCGTTGGTCGACGACGCGCTCCCGCGCCAGATTCGAAGCGATCGCCCGCTCGACACCGGCGGCGAGATGAGCGAGTACAAGCTTCTTGCCCGGATGCGCGAGATCGCGAACGAGAACGAGGTCTGGCGCTCGTACATCGGGATGGGCTACAGCGGCACGATCACGCCGCCGGTCATCCAACGCAACATCCTCGAGAACCCGGGCTGGTACACGCAGTACACGCCCTACCAGGCCGAGATCAGCCAGGGCCGGCTGGAGGCCCTGCTCAACTTCCAGACGATGATCGCGGATCTGACCGGCCTGGAGATGGCCAACGCTTCGATGCTCGACGAAGGCACGGCCGCCGCCGAAGGCATGTCGCTTTGCTTCAGCGTGAACCGGAAGAACAAGTCGAATCGGTTCTTCGTCTCCGAGCAGTGCCACCCGCAGACGATCGAGGTGGTGCGCACGCGCGCCGATGCGCTCGACATCGAGCTGGTCGTCGGCGACCACGCGGCGCAGGACTTCGAGGATCTGCAGGGCGCGATCCTCCAGTACCCCTACTCGGACGGCGGCGTCGAGGACTACACCGACTGGATCACGGCGGCGCACGAAGCCGGCGTCATGGTGATCGTCGCCGCGGACCTGTTGAGCCTCGCATTGCTCAAGCCCCCGGGCGAGATGGGCGCGGACGTGGCCGTGGGCAACTCGCAGCGCTTCGGCGTGCCGTTCGGCTACGGCGGCCCCCACGCGGCGTACTTCGCGACCCACGGCGACTTCAAGCGGCAGATTCCGGGTCGCATCGTCGGCATGACCAGGGGACAGGACGGCAAGCCCGCGCTTCGTCTCGCGCTGCAGACGCGGGAGCAGCACATCCGTCGCGAGAAGGCGACCAGCAACATCTGCACGGCGCAGGTGCTGCTCGCGATCATGGCCGGCATGTACGGCGTGTACCACGGTCCGGTCGGCATCAAGGCGATCGCGCGCCGGGTCCACACGCTCGCAGCGGTGCTGGACGCGGGGCTGCGCAAGCTCGGTCACACGCCGCGCCACGAGACGTTCTTCGACACGGTCTGTGTCGACGTCGGCGGCGCGCTCGATCACATCGTGAAGGCCGCGGCAGGCGCCCGGATCAACCTGCGCCGGATCGACGACACCACGCTGTGCGTCGCGCTGGACCAGACGGTCACGCTCGACGACCTCGACGACCTGCTGGCTTGCTTCGCCGCGGGAGCGTTCGTCGACTTCCAAGCGCAGGACCTGATCGACGAGGTGCAGGCCGGATACGGCGGGACGCTGGCTCGTCAGAGCGCCTACCTCACCCATCCGGTGTTCACGAGCCATCACTCCGAGACGCAGTTCCTGCGCTACGTGACCAAGCTCCAGTCGCGCGACCTGAGCCTGACGTCGTCGATGATCTCGCTCGGCTCGTGCACGATGAAGCTCAACGCGACGGCCGAGATGGTCCCTGTGACGTGGCCCGAGTTCGGCGGCATCCACCCGTTCGCGCCGGTGGAGCAGGCAAAGGGCTACCGCCGGCTCTTCGACGAGCTCGAAGCGATGCTGTGCGAGATCACGGGCTTTCATGCCGTGTCGCTGCAGCCCAACGCCGGCTCGCAGGGCGAGTACAGCGGCATGCTCGTGATCCGCAAGTACCACGACGAGAACGGCCAGGGCCACCGCGACGTGTGCCTCATCCCGTCTTCGGCGCACGGCACGAACCCGGCGAGCGCGGTGATGGCCGGCATGAAGGTCGTCGTCGTCAAGTGCGACGAGCAGGGCAACATCGACCTCGATGACCTGAAGACCAAGGCCGAGAAGCACGCCGAGAACCTGGCCGCGATCATGGTCACCTACCCGTCGACGCACGGCGTGTTCGAGGAGCAGATTCGCGACGTGTGCGACCTCGTGCACGAGTTCGGCGGCCAGGTGTACCTGGACGGCGCGAACCTGAACGCGCAGGTGGGCCTGTGCCGCCCGGGCGAGTACGGCGCCGACGTGCTGCACATCAACCTGCACAAGACGTTCTGCATTCCGCACGGCGGCGGCGGCCCGGGCATGGGACCGATCGGCGTGGCCGAGCATCTCGCGCCGTACCTGCCGTCGCACCCGCTGGTGAAGACCGGCGGCGAGAAGGGCATCGGCCCCGTTTCGGCGGCGCCCTGGGGCAGTCCGAGCATCCTGGTCATCTCGTACGCCTACATCGCGATGATGGGGTCCGAAGGGCTCACGCGAGCGACCCAGGTCGCGATCCTCAACGCGAACTACATGGCGAAGCGGCTCGAGCCGTACTTCCCGGTGCTGTATCACGGCCTCAACGGGCTGGCCGCGCACGAGTTCATCGCCGACCCGCGCGGCTACAAGAAGGACGGCGTCGAGGTCGAGGACATCGCGAAGCGGCTGATGGACTACGGCTTCCACGCGCCGACGATCTCGTTCCCGGTGATCGGCACGATGATGATCGAACCGACGGAGAGCGAGTCGAAGGACGAGCTCGATCGTTTCTGCGACGCGCTGATCGCGATTCACGGCGAGATGGAGAAGGTCCGCGACGGGACGTGGCCCAAGGACGACAACCCGCTCAAGAACGCCCCCCACACCGCCGTGGAGGTCACCGCGGACGAGTGGAACCACCCCTACTCGCGCGAGTGCGCCGCCTTCCCGGCGGACTGGACGCGGGAGCACAAGTTCTGGCCGCCGGTCAAGCGTGCGGACAACGTCTTCGGCGACCGCAACCTGATCTGCGCCTGCCCGCCGCTCGACACGTATCAGGACGATTAGCGCCGGCGAAGTGACGCGTCGATGACCGCGCGCGGCTGTGGTGCGCGCGGGCATGCGGAACCTCACGAACATCCTCGTCGTCGCGGCGGCGCTTTGGGCGCTGCTCGCGCCGCGGGCCCACGCGGGCGAGCACGAGGTGCGCGTCGCGTCGACCGAGCTGGGGGCCGTGACGGCCGAGGGTCTGCTCGACGCGGGCGGCGCCGGATACGACAGCGGGTTCGTCATCCGCGGCCGCGACTTCCGTCTGCGCGCCAACCTGACCCTGCAGGCGCGCTTCGAGGCCTACGGGTACAGCGATCGCATCGGGTCAGCGCCGAACGGCGACCTCTCGGGTTTCGCGTTGCCGCGCGCGACGTTGAAGCTCTCGGGCACGGCGCCGTGCCGGACGCGCTGGTACACCGAGCTCGAGCTCGGACACTTCGGGCGCGACACGATCGAACAACGGCTGGCCGTCGCGCCCATGCCGACGGTCAGCAGCACCCCGCAGACCTTGAACTACGACGTGCTGCGCGAAGCGTGGCTCGAAATGCCGTTTGCGGACGCGCTCAACGTTCGCTTCGGCCTGCTCCAGCCGCCCGGTCCGCGCGAGACGATGGTGCCGGTGGAGCTGACGCAGTTCACGGGCCCCTCGATCGCGGCGGTGTTCCTCGGACAGAACCTGCCCGGACACACGGACCGCAACCGCGACTACGGCGTCATGCTGCACGGCGCGTTCGGGCGCAAGAAGGCCTTCTCGTACGCCCTGAGCGGTGCCGGCGGCGACGGCGGCGACCACTTCCGTACCGCGCTCGACCACCGGACGCTCGAAGACCCGGAGTTCGCCGGCCGGCTGAACTGGGCGATCTGGAATGCGATCGGGTACGAAGAAGGCGCGCTGCGGCAGTGCGTCGGACGCCTGTACGCCGAGCTCGGCGTGTGGGGCCGCGTCCGGTCGCCGGGCGTCGTCTCGCAGGACGATCGCACCCGGTCGTACCTGTACGGATTCGACGTGGCGCTGGGATACGGCGGTTGGTCGCTGACGGGCTGGACGGCATGGGGCGCGCTCGGCAAGACGCTCGACTCGTCGATCCTGGCGGCCAACGTCCAGCTCGGGTACCACTGGCGCGGGACGCCGTTGGAGATCGCGGTCCGCGTTTCCGGATACGACGTGGACTCGGACCCGCTCGCGGGATTCCAGCGCTATCGCGCGGAGCGCGCGGCGAGCGGTATCTTGAACTACTACCTCGACGGCCACGGCAACAAGCTGCAGCTGGAGGCCACGTTCCTCGTCGCCGACGACGAGCTCGAGGAGGGTCCCACCCTGTGGGATCCCTACGGCGGCTTCCCGGGCGGGTTCGGCAACAATGACGACCCGTCCATGTTACTTCGTTTCCAGTGGCAGCTCGCGCTCTGAGGCAGTTGGCGCGGTTCGACGTCGCGCGTCGTCCAAGTCCGGTGTCGTGTGACCTGAAGCAACCGGTATCGTGACCGCATGATCGTCGTCGAAGACCTGCATCACGCCTTTGCCAAGCCCGTGCTGAACGGTGTGTCCTTTACCGTCGAGCCGGGCGAGGTCGTCGGCTACCTCGGGCCGAACGGCGCCGGCAAGACGACGACGCTCAGGATCTTGTGCGGCATGTTGCGGCCGGCGTCCGGCACGGTGCGCGTCGCAGGCTTCGATCCGCTGGAGGAGCCGCTCGAAGTGCGGTCGCGCATCGGCTACGTCCCCGAATCGGGCGCGTTGTACGAGAGCCTGACCCCCATCGAGTACCTCACGCTCATCGGACGCTTACACGGCCTCGCGGACGACATGGTCCGCGAGCGCGCCGACCACTTTCTTTCGGGGTTCGGCATTCTGCGCAACCGCAGTGGACGCATGTCCACCTTCTCGAAGGGCATGAAGCAGAAGGTCGTCATCACCGCGGCGCTGCTGCACGACCCGGAGGTCGTGTTCCTGGACGAGCCGCTCAACGGGCTCGACGCCAACGCGACCGTCGCCGTGAAGGAGGTCGTACGGGGGTTGGCCGAGCGCGGACGAACGGTGCTGTACTCGTCGCACCTGATGGACGTGGTGGAACGCGTGAGCGACCGGGTCATCATCATCGACGGCGGCTCGGTCGTCGCGGACGGCAGCGCATCCGAGCTGCGAACGCGTTCCGGAGACAGCACGCTCGAGGCCCTCTTCAGCCGCCTGACCGCCGACGACGACCAGCGCATGCGCGCGCGCGGCATCCTGGACGTGCTCGACGCGCCCGGCGAGTGCGCTTCGTGATCGACGCCGTCCTGAAGCTCTTCGGCATCCAACCGGACGCGTACCGCGCGCTCGTGCGCGCGTTCTGGCGTATCTCGTTGCGGTCGAGCAGCAGCCTGGTCATGCACAGACAGGGCAAGCGCGGCAGCTCGCTGTGGAAGGCCTGGTTGCTCTACGCCCTCTTCGGGTTGCTCGTCTCGCCGCTGGCGTTCTCCGACGTCCCGCGGCCGATCTTCACGGCCGTCGTCGGCATGAGCGCCATGTTCCTGATCGGCATGGCGGTCATCGCCGACTTCGCCGTGATGGTGATGGCGCCCGGCGACGACGAGATCCTGTTTCACCGCCCGGTCCAGTCCCACACCTATCTCGCGGCGCGGGTCACCGTCGCCGGCATGCACGTCGGCGTTCTGGCGCTCTGCTACGGGTTCTTCCCCTCCCTCGCGACGCTGCGCTACGGCGAACCGCTCTTCGCGCCGATGGCGTTGATCGCGGTCGTCGCCGTCTCGCTCCTCGCGCTACTGGTCACGTTCTGGATCTACCGCATCGGCCTCTCGTGGTTGGGCGGCGCGCGGCTGCAGGGCATGCTGACCTATGCGCCGGCGCTGTTCTCGATCCTCACGTTCCTCGTTCCGCAGCTGCTGATCCGCGGGAGCCTGCGCGGCGGCGCGCTGGCGGCGATCGAGCCGATTCTCGGCTTCCTGCCGCCGGCATGGTTCTTCGCCGTCCCCGAGGTCCTCCTGGGCGATCGTGCCGACGTCATGCTTCGAAGTGCGGCGATCGGCGTCGCGATTCTCCCGATCGGGTACTGGATCCTCGTTCGCGCGATGGGCCGCGGGTTCCTCGACGACCTGCTTCGGCTGCTCTCGACGCAGGGCATCGCGTCGGACGCGGAGCCGAAGCGCGAGCGGCCCGTCCCCGGCGCCTCCCTCGCGCGCTCGACAGCGGATCTGCGCGCGGGGTACCTGCTCTACGCCGGCGCGATGCGCAGCCGCGACTCGCGCACACGGTCCGCGCCGATCCTGCTCGTGCCCCTCGCGCTCGTCCTCCTCGGTCTCGTACGCCCGCTGTCGGGCGGGTTCCACTACGGCGTCATGGCGATCTACCTGCTCGCTGCGGGCGCGGGCACGCTGCTCAGCATGGCCGTCTTCCACGAGCACCACGCCGCGGCGTGGTTCTACGGCGCCGTGCCCATTCGGCGGTACGGCCAGTTCTTCCTCGGCATCGTGCGGGGCCTGCTCACGCGCCAGATCCTGCCCGCGTTCCTGGCCGCCTTCGTTTGCGTCCTCGTCATCGATCCGAGCTGGGGCACGGCGCTCGGCATGCTCCACGCGCTCGCGGGCGGCTGCCTCTCGATTCCCTTCCTCGGGAGCTTCGTCAAGGAGCCGCCGTTCTCGCACGCGTTCGAGGCGGCCGAGCAGACGGCGCTGATGGGCGTCTACTTCCTCAGCATGCTGATCGTCGCCGCCACTGGCGTCGTCCACGCGGTCGTCGCACTGTTCGTCCCACTCGCGTTCCTGATCACCGTGCCGGCGCTCGCGCTACTCTGCCTCCTGTGGATGCGCGCCGTCGCGCGGCGGCTCGACGAATGGCCTCCGGAGCCTGTCGGAGCGCCTCCCGGTCTCGCGCCGCGAGCCGCCGTCGCGGGCCGTGCGAATCTGCACGCTGTCAAACGAAGCTACGCCCGCCGGACACGTGGTACCCGCGCAAAGCGCCGCGCCACGCGTCGATCGCCGTGAATCGCCGCCGCGGTGTCGCGCGGCATGCTCGTTGCAACGTGAGTCCCCAGGTGGGATTCCAACGGGAGCGGGGATGTCGACCGACGAAGGACAGCAACCGCGGCGACGCCGCGTCGGCGGCTACAGCCCGATCGAGCTCGTGGAGCGCTGCGCGACGGGGCCGGTCTACACGGCGCGTCAGGAGTCCCTCGACCGCCTCGTGACGCTCAAGGTCCTCGCGCCGGACCAGGCCCGCGATCCCGCCGGCCGGGAACGGTTCTTTCGCTACGCGCGTGACGTCGCCAAGCTCCGGCATCCCCGGATCGTGTCGGGGCTCGACGTCGGCGAAGACGACGGCTTCTGCTACGTCGTGTTCGAGCGCCCGGAGGGCCGCGACGTCAGAACGCTCCTCGAACGCGGAGCGCTCACCGAAGAGCTGGCCGTGCGCGTGGCGCGGGACGTCGCCGCCGGTCTGACCTACCTGCACGACCTCGGCGTGATCCACGGGCGGGTCCATCCCGGCTGCATCGTGATCACCGACGACGGCCCGGCCAAGCTGGGCGGACTCGGCCTCACGCGGCTCGAGCTGCTGCTCGGCAACGGACAGACGCTGCACCGCGGCCTGGCCGAGTACGCCAGTCCCGAGCAGGCCGGATCCAAGGAGCTCGGACCCGAGACCGACGTCTACGGGCTCGGCGCGACGCTGTTCCACATGCTGGCCGGTCGGCCGGTGTTCGACGGTGAGGACACGCAGGTCGTGCTGGGGCGCCAGCTCTACGCCACGCCCCCGCCGCTGCACTCGTTCGTCGAGACGGTCTCGCCGGAGATCGAAGCCGTCGTGAATCGCGCCTTGGCGAAGGACGCCGTCGACCGATACGCCTCCGCCAAGGAGATCGGCGACGCGCTGGACGCCCTGCTGCGTACGCCGCCCTCTCCGGGCCTGAAGGCACTGCGCACGCCGCCGTCTGCCGCGGGGGCGCCCGTGCCGCGGCGACGGCGGCGACGGCGCAGGCGGCGTCGCTTCTGAGCCGACACCGCGATTGACGCCCGGCAACGACGCCATGTAGCGTCTCGCGCCCACGGGAGGTCGTCATGCGTCGTCTGTTGTTCCTCGGTGCCCTGCTGCTCGCGTCGACTTCGCTCGGCGCGACGGCGGCGGCGAAGGAGAAGCTCACCCGCGGCGAGTACATCCGCTCGCACTACAGCAAGTACGAGGTTCGCGTGCCCATGCGGGACGGCGTACGGCTGTTCACGTCCGTCTACGTTCCGAACGACACGTCGAAGACGTATCCCTTTCTGATGTACCGAACGCCCTACAGCATCGGTCCGTACGGCGCCGATCGATACCGCGAGCGTCTCGGGCCGAGCAAGAAGTACGAAGAGGAGGGCTTTATCTTCGTCGCGCAGGACGTGCGCGGCCGGTTCATGTCCGAAGGTGCGTTCGTCAACATGCGCCCGCACATCGAGGGCAAGACGGGCACGCAGGTCGACGAGAGCACGGACACCTACGACACGATCGCCTGGCTGCTGAAGAACGTGAAGAATCACAACGGCAAGGTGGGGCAATGGGGCGTCTCGTACCCGGGCTTCTACTGCTCCGCCGGCATGATCGACTCGCACCCCGCCCTCAAAGCGGTCTCGCCCCAGGCCCCCATCGCCGACTGGTTCTGGGACGACATGCACCATCACGGCGCGTTCGTCCTGCCGCTCTCGTTCATCTTCTTCTCGTCGTTCGGCAAGGTGCGCAAGGAGCTCACCACCGAGTGGGAGGAGGGCTTCGACCTCGGAACGCCGGACGGCTACCAGTTCTTCCTCGACATGGGGCCGCTGAAGAACGCCAACGGCGAGAAGTACCTGAAGGGCGAGATCCCGTTCTGGACGCAGATGACGAAACACCCGAACTACGACGCGTTCTGGCAGTCGCGCAACATCCTCCCGCACCTGAAGAACATCAAGGCGGCGGTCATGGTCGTGGGCGGGTGGTACGACACCGAGGATCTGTACGGACCGCTCAAGACGTTCGCCTCGATCGAGCGGCTGAACCCGGGCATCCACAGCCACCTTGTGATGGGGCCGTGGTCGCACGGCGCGTGGCGCGGCGACGGACGCAAGCTCGGCGACGCCGACTTCGGCTTCAAGACGGGCGACTACTTCCGCGAGAACATCGAGCTGCCGTTCTTCACGCACCATCTGAAGGACGGGGATCACCCCAAGATCGAGCGCAAGGCGCTCATGTTCGAGACGGGCGCGAACCGCTGGCGCAACTTCGACGCCTGGCCGCCGAAGGCGCGCGAGACAAAGAGGCTCCATCTCGGCCCCGACGGCGGGCTGTCCTTCGAAGCGCCGTCCGCAGAGGGCGCGGACACGTACATCAGCGACCCGTCGAAACCCGTTCCGTACACGGCCGACATCACGCGCGGGTGGTCGAAGGACTACATGGCGGAGGATCAGCGCTTTGCCGCGCGCCGTCCGGACGTGCTCGTCTACCAGACCGAGGTGCTCGAGGACGACCTGACGCTGGCCGGCCCGATCATGGCGAACCTGTGGGTCTCGACGACGGGCACGGCGTCGGACTTCGTCGTCAAGGTCATCGACGTCTACCCCGACAAGATCCCGGGCTACGACGAGAAGTCCAAGGGGCCCAATCGCGGGGGGCAGCAGACCCTCGTTCGCGCCGACGTGATCCGGGGACGTTTCCGCGAGAGCTACGAGACCCCGAAGCCGTTCACGCCGAACGAGGTCGCGAAGATCTCGTTCGAGCTGCAGGACGTGCTGCACACGTTCAAGCGTGGGCACCGCGTGATGATCCAGGTGCAGAGCACCTGGTTTCCGTTCATCGACCGCAATCCCCAGAAGTACGTCCCGAACATCTTCGAGGCGAACGAGGAGGACTTCATCACGGTCACGAACACGATTCACCGCTCCAAGGCCCACCCGAGCCACCTCGAGGTGGGCGTGCTGCGGTGAGGACCCGGGCGGTCGAACCGCCCGGGTCCAAATGCTCGAGTCCTGCCGGCTCATGGAGAGGAGTTCCGCGTCGTGACGGTCACGGCGGCGCGCCGGTTCGCCGCGGTCTTGAGTGCCCCTTTCGCCGCTTCCGGGGTTGAATCTGCGCGGAGGAGTCGATTGGCCTGGCAGATCCCCGGACTCGTGAAGCGCGCCGCCTACCGCATGTACGAGCGGCGCCTGAGCCGGGAGATCGAGAAGCTGCCCGTTCCGGAGCACGTCGGCTTCATCATGGACGGCAACCGCCGCCACGCGAAGGCGCACGGACGCCTCCCCTGGGAGGGACACGAGCTCGGCTCACACACCGTCGAGGCGCTCGTCGACTGGGGCCGCGAGGTCGGCATCAAGACGATGACGCTGTACGCGTTCTCGACCGAGAACTTCGACCGGTCGGACCGCGAGGTCGCGATGCTCATGGAGCTCTTCGCCCACAAGCTGGCAGCGATGGCGGAGGACCCGCGCATCCTCGGCAATCGCGTGCGCGTTCGCGTCCTCGGCCGCACCGAGTTGCTCCCCCAGGACGTGCTCGACGCGATCGACCTTGTTGACACGGCCACGAAGGACTTCGACGCCTATCGGCTGAACTTCTGCATCGCCTACGGCGGCCGCCAGGAGATCATCGACGCGTTCAAGTCGCTCCTGACCAAGATCGAGAACGGCGAGGTGGACCGCGACTCGATCGACGAGGAGATGCTCGGCCGTCACCTGTACACCGGCGGCGACGATCCCGACCTGATCATCCGTACGGGCGGCGAATCGCGCCTGAGCAACTTCCTGCTGTACCAGGCCGCGTACTCGGAGCTGTTCTTCACGGACGTGCACTTCCCGTCGTTTCGTAAGCTCGATCTGCTGCGCATCGTGCGCGCGTACCAGCAGCGCAAGCGCCGGTTCGGAAAGTGACGCTACCCGCCCGACACCAGTGCTTCCGCGGCTCGGCCCGGCGGCGTGTCGTCATCGAGGTCGTCGAGGTACCCGTCGGGTAGGTGCACCTTCTGCGTGCCCGAGGTCTTCCCGCGTCGCACGCGCATGCCGGCCGGCGGAAACGGCGTTTCCGGATCGATCTCCTTCAACCCCTTCTCCAGCTCCTCGATCGACTCGACCTTCACGAGCCGGTGTCGGAGCGCGGCGCCGCCGGGGAAGCTCTTCGTGTACCACGCGACGAACTTGCGCATCATCAGCATGCCGCGCCATGCGCCGAACCAATCGCTCATCAAGTGCGCGTGACGCAGCAGGATCTGCGCCACCTCGCCGAAGTTGGGGGGATTTCGGGGCTCCCGCCCGTCGAAGACGTCCGCGAGATCGCGGAAGAGCCAGGGCCGGCCGAGGCATCCGCGACCGACGATCACGCCGTCGCAGCCGGTCGTGCGCATCATGCGCAACGCGTCCTGCGCCTCCCAGATGTCCCCGTTGCCGAGCACCGGAATCGACGTCACGGCCTGCTTGAGCTCGGCGATCGCCTCCCAGCGCGCTTCGCCGTCGTAGAGCTGCGCCGCCGTGCGGGCGTGCAGCCCGACCGACGCGCACCCTTGCTCCTCGCCGACACGGCCGGCGTCGAGGTAGGTCATCAGGTCTTCGTCGATGCCCATGCGGAACTTGATCGTGACCGGTACGTCGCGCGCGCCTTCGACCGTCGCGCCGACCAGCTTGGCGAGCAGCTTCGGCTTGGCGGGGATCGCGCTGCCCCCGCCCTTCGAGGTCACCTTGCGCACCGGACAGCCGAAGTTGAGGTCGATGTGATCGACGCGCCCGTCCGACGCGAGCCGGCGCGCGGCCTCGCGCATCGAAACCGGCTCGACGCCGTAGAGTTGCAGCGAGCGCGGCGACTCGTCCGGTCCGAAGTCGGCGAGCTTGAGCGACTTGGGATGCTCGTTGACGATCCCGCGCGCCGTGATCATCTCGCTCACGTAGAGCCCTGCGCCGTATTCCTTGCAGAGCTTGCGGAAGGGGTAGTTGGTCACGCCGGCCATCGGTGCGAGGACGACCGGCGGCCAGACCTCGAGCGGCCCGATCTGCAGCGGGTCGAACTCGTCCGCGCCGGCGGGCGCGACGTCGCGGTTGATGTCGCTGCGGTACTCGGGATCCATGCCGCTCAGTCTAGTGGTTCCCGTACCGTTGCGCCGATGAACGACACGAGCCTGCTGCCGTGTGTGGAGGTCGATCCGCCGGCCGCCGCCGACGCGACCGTGATCTGGCTGCACGGACTGGGAGCGGACGGCAACGACTTCGTGCCTGCGCTGCCCTACTTGGGACTGCCGGCCGATCACACCGTGCGGTTCGTCTTCCCGACCGCGCCGTCGATCCCGGTCACGCTCAACGCCGGTTTCGTGATGCCGGCCTGGTACGACATCCGCGACGAGGACCTCGCCAACCGTCACGACGAGTCCGGACTGCGCGCATCCGCCGCCGCGGTGGAAAAGCTGGTGGCGCGCGAGCGCGCGAACGGCATCGATGCGCGGCGCATCGTGCTCGCCGGTTTCTCGCAGGGCGGCGCGGTTGCGCTTCACCTCGGGCTGCGGCACCTGGAGCCGCTGGCCGGGATCGTGGCGCTCTCGACCTACCTGGTCGCCGGAGAGACGCTCGAGAGCGAACGCTCCGACGCGAACCTCTCGATCCCGATCCTGCAGTGCCACGGGCACTTCGACCCGATGGTCGTGTTCGAGCGCGGAGAGAGCACGTGCCAGGCGCTGCGGGCCGCCGGCTACGACGTCGAGTGGCACGCGTATCCCATGCAGCACGAGGTCTGCGGCGAGGAGCTGCAACGCATCGGCGCTTGGTTGCGAGCGAAGCTCTCGGGACAATCCCCGGCATGACCGCGCCCGACCCGGACGCCATTCGCGAGTACCTGCTGGATCTTCAGGACCGTGTCTGCGCGGCCCTCGAGGAGGAAGAGCCCTCGGCCGCGTTTCGGCGCGACGAGCTGCCGGGAGAGCGCGGCGGATTCGCGCGCCCGCGCATCCTGAGCGGCGGTGACGTTCTCGAACGCGCCGCAGTGAACTTCTCCCATGCGCTCGGCGCGTCGCTGGCGCCGGCCGCGACGGCGCGCAGGCCGAAGCTGGCGGGCAAGCCCTTCCAGGCGCTGTCGGTCTCCGTCATCGTGCATCCGCGCAACCCCTTCGCGCCGACGACCCACGCCAACTTCCGCGCGTTCCTCATCGGTGACGGCGCCGTCGACGACTGGTGGTTCGGCGGCGGGTTCGACCTCACGCCGTACTACGGCTTCGAGGAAGATGCGCGGCACTGGCATCGAACGGCCCACGAAGCCTGTGCGTCGTTCGGCGAGGATCTCTACGCGCGCCACAAGCGCGCTTGCGACGAGTACTTCTTCCTGCCCCACCGCGACGAACCGCGCGGCATCGGTGGGTTGTTCTTCGACGACTTCACCGAAGGCGGGTTCGACAGATCGTTCGCCTACTGGCGAAGCGTCGGCGACGCGTTTCTGCCGGCCTACCTGCCGATCCTGCGGCGTCGCAAGGACGCGCGGTACGGCGAGCGCGAACGCGCGTTCCAGGCGTACCGCCGCGGCCGCTACGTCGAGTTCAACCTGCTCTACGACCGCGGGACGCGCTACGGGCTGCAGTCAGGCGGCCGCACGGAGTCGATCCTGGCGTCGCTTCCCCCGGTCGCGACGTGGCGCTACGACTGGTCGCCGGAGAAAGGCTCCGAGGAGGCGCGGCTGTACGCGGAGTTCCTGCGGCCGCGGGATTGGCTGTAGCGTAGGGGCAGCCCTTGTGGCTGCCCAACTGGTCATGCCTCCGTGCCTGATCGACGAACGGTGGGCGACCACTAGGGTCGTCCCCCCCTACAGGTGTCGTGCACGATCACGTGACGAATCGCATGTAGGGGCAGCCCTTGTGGCTGCCCAACCGGCCATGCCTCCGTGCCTGATCGACGAACGGTGGGCGACCACGAGGGTCGTCCCCCCCCCTACAGGTGTCGTGCACGATCACGTGACGAATCGCATGTAGGGGCAGCCCTTGTGGCTGCCCAACCGGCCATGCCTCCGTGCACGATCGACGAACGGTTGGGCGACCACGAGGGTCACCCCCCTACCTAGCCGTTCGACTCGGTCGTCTCGGACGCCGCGACGATCTTCTTCAACGCGGCTTCCATCTCGTCGACCTTGAAGCCGCGCGGACCACGGTCGCCGCGGTACGCGACCTTGGCATCCGCGCCGAGGATGAACAACCGGTCGGGATGGGCGTTGTACGCCTTGGCGACCGTGTCCTTCATGTCGTCGACGAGGAACTCCATCGTGAGCTTCAGCGCCTCGGAGCAGCTGCCCGCAACGCCCGAGCGCTCGTCGAACGACGTCGGCTGCGGAATGTCGACGTGCGAGGCAGGTCGCCAGCCGTCGCTCGCGTGCGCTTCACGGATGTAGACGAGATAGAAATCGGCCTTGTCCTTGTATGCCTCGTAGACCGATTGCAGACGATCCGCCTGCTTCGTGAACGGCCCTCAGGTGTGGGAGCCGAAGATCAGCACCGTGGTGCGCTTCGGCGCGCTCAAGTCGACGAGCTTGCGGGTCTTCAGCGACTCGACTTCGACCTTGGGCGCGGCGTCGCCGACCTTCGGCGCGGGATCGCGAAGCGCCCGCCCCGTCGAGGCCGCGGCCCACTCGTGGGTGTCCACCTCGCCGTCGCCGTTCTTGTCGGCCTTCTCGAACCACGCCGTCCACTCGGCCTGCGAGACCTTGCCGTCCTTGTCGGTGTCGATCGCAGTGGGGCTCAGACCGCCCGCGCGGCCACCGCCGCCCTGACCGCGGCCGCCGCGCATCGCCTCGGCCTCGTCCTTGGTGATGCAGCCGTCGCCGTCGGTGTCCATCCGGTCGAAGAAGCGCTGCGGGCCCGTGAATTCCTCGGCCGTGACCTTGCCGTCGCCGTCCTTGTCGAAGCGACGAACGCGGTCCCACATCGAGCCGCCGCGGCCCATGCCGCCGCGCCCCGCGCCCGGACCGCCGCGCCGGCCGCCGGGACCGCCCGGCCGCTCCCCCTCTTCGCCCTTGGGCTTCTCCTCTTCGTCGCCTTCTTCGGCAATCGCCGGAAGGCCGGGGAACAGGAGCAACAGGAACAGAACGGTGGCGAGTCTCATGTGTGTTGGAACCCCTCGTGGTCCGGCGGGTAGCGCGACGCGAGTCGACGGAAAGCTCTCTCTGAGCGCGATTCTCATTCGTCGGGACTCACGGAATCCGCGCCGTCCATGTCCGCGGTGACACGCGCGGTCTCGTCCACGATCTCGCGAATGCGCTCGCAAACGAAGTCCGCGTGCTCCTCGTCGCCCTTCTCGAAGAACAGCTTCACGCTGCGGGCCCTGAGCTGGCCGGTATCGTCGCCGCGCAGCCCCTCCAGAAGGACTTTCTCCGCCTCGACGCAGGTCTGGAAGCGCTCGGCGGCATCCTTCGCCGTCGCGCGGGTGATGAACGTGAGCAAGTCGTCCGGCAGCTCGGGACGCAGCGCGCGCGGATCCGGAAGGTCGTGCCCGATCTGCGCCGCGATCGCTTCGGTGATCGGCGCGGCCGGAAACGGGAGCTTGCCGGTGAGCAGATGGAACGCCGTGATGCCGAGCGAGTAGATGTCCGCGCGGCGATCGACGGGCTGCCCCTGCAACAGCTCGGGCGCGGCATACTCCGGCGAGCCGAGAATCGGGAGGTCGGGATTGCACCGGCTGACGACGCCGGCGGCGGCAACGCCGAAGTCCACGAGCTTCATGTGACCGTTGGCCTCGCGGAACATGTTGGCCGGCTTGACGTCGCGATGCACGACACCCCGTTCATGTGCGTAATGAAGCGCGCGGCACGCGGCCAGCAGCGCGCGCCGCGCCTGGCCGATGCCCATGGGCCCCTGCAACTTGACGAGATTGTCGAGGTCGTCCCCGTCGAGGCGCTCCATCACGATGTAGTAGGTGCCGTACCCCGCCGCCGCGTCGTAGACGCGCACGATGTTGGGATGGCGAAGCGACGCCATGAGCTTCGCCTCTTCCTGGAACTGCGCCGAGAAGCCGGGCTGGTGGACGAGCCGATGCGCGAGCAGCTTGATCGCGACGGTCTGGTGCAGGATCGGATGGAAGGCCTCGAAGACCGTCGCCATCCCGCCGCGCCCCAGCACGGACAACACCTGGTACCGGCCGATGCGCTGCACCGAGTCGGCCCCGCGCAGGCGCTTGTCCAAGATCTCGGTCAGGAACTGCGCGATGTCGTGGTGCTCCGCGATCAGCGACAGCACCGCGGCCTTCTCGAGGACGAGGCACACGCACGGCCGGTCGCCGTGCACCATCACGTCGGCGTTGCGCGGATCGCCGGTCAGCAGCGCCATCTCGCCGAAGATGCAGCCGCGGTCGAGAAACACCCGGAAGGTCGCCCGCCCCTTCTGATCGGGGACGCTGACCTCCACCTCTCCCTCCACGATGACGTACATCGTGTCCCCCGACTCTCCGAACTGGAGGATCTTGGTGTCGGGGGGAAACGTCTCCTTGCGGCTGCTCGCCAGCAGACGCTCCGCGTCCTCCTCGGTCAGGCTCTGGAAAGCCAGAAGTCCGCGAAGGAACGCCACGTCGCTCATGCCGGGAGCGTACCTGGGGCGGAGACCGACGGCGAACGCTCACCGAACCCGCCGAACTACGAAGAGGGTCGATCGACCTCGCGTTCGGCGCCCTCGTCGAGCCGGCGCGTCGAGTGCCGGCGGGTCCCGCGCCCGATCGCCCTGCCGCCGAAGCGCTCCTGGATGTCGTCCAGCGCCCGGTCGAGGCGACCGTCGCGCTCGCGCACCGCGTCGGGAAACAGCCCCAGCTGCCGGGTGCGATCCGATCGAAAGTGCGACACCCCGAAACCGATGAGGCGCACCGGCTCGAACCCGCGACGCGCCCACGTTCGGAACAGCCTCCGAGCCGCCAGCATGAGCTCTCGCGTGCCGTCGGTCGGCTCCGGGAGCGTGTGCGAACGCGTGATCGTCTCGAAGGCGCCGTAGCGAATCTTCACGGTCGCGGTCGCGCCCTTGACGCCGCTGCGGCGCAGGCGCCGGGCGACGGACTCCACGTGGGCGCGCAGCACGTCCCAGACGTTCTCCGGATCCGCCACGTCGACGGGAAACGTGCACTCCTGACTGATGCTCTTCGCACGCCGGTCCGGAACGACGGCGCGCCCGTCGCGTCCGTGCGCGAGCTCGAACAAGCGCGCGCCGTGGTCGCCGAGGCGCTCGACGAGCCGCCGCTTGCCCATCTGTCGCACGTCCGCGATCTTGCGGATGCCCAGCGCTTCGAGACGCTTCTCCGCGGCAGGGCCGATGCCGGGAATCGCCCGGATCGAGAGCGGCGGCAGGATCGTGTCGACGTTGGACGCGTCGATGACGGTGATGCCGGCGGGCTTGTCGAGCTCCGAGCCGAGCTTGGCGAGGAACTTGTTGGGCGCGACCCCGATGGACGCCGTGAGCGCGACACGTTCGGCGATCCGCTGTTGGATCGCGCGCGCGATCTGAAGCGGCGGGCCGTGCAGCCGCTCGCACCCGCTGACGTCGAGGAACGCCTCGTCCACGCTGAGTGGCTGCACCAGGGGCGTGAACTCGTGAAAGATCTCGAACACCTTCTCGGAGGCTTCGCGGTACGCGCCCCCGCGCGGGCGCACGATCACGGCCTCGGGACACAGACGCTTGGCGACGGCGATGGGTTGCGCCGAGTGACAGCCGAACTTGCGCGCCTCGTAGGACGCGGTCGCAACGACGCCGCGCGGCCCGTCGCCGCCGACGAGCACGGGCAGGCCCCGCAGCACGGGCCGATCGCGCTGCTCGATCGACGCGAAGAAGGCGTCCATGTCGACGTGGAGGACGGATCGGTTCACGACCCCGAGCATAGGTCCGCCCGGGGTCGGCCAAGGCTGCGGCGGCGGCTCCGGGGTCGCTAGAGTAGGCCCCCCCACCTCGGAGCGATTCCCGGATGAGCACCACGATGACACAGACGTTGACGAGCTACGTGGCCGGCACGTGGCACACGGGCACCGGCGAGCCCACGCCGCTTCACAACGCCACGACTGAAGAGCAGATGGCCGAGTGCAACACGGACGGCATCGACTGGGGCGCGGTGCTCGCCCACGCGCACACCGTCGGGAGCCCGGCGCTGCGCGCGATGACCTTCGCTTCCCGGGGCGAGATGCTGAAGGCGCTCTCGGGCGTGATCTTCGAGCATCGGGAGGAGTTGCTGGACCTGTCCGTCAGCAATACGGGGACGACGCGCAAGGACGGGAAGTTCGACATCGACGGCGCGACGGGCACGCTGGCGGCCTACGCCTACTTCGGGAAGTCGGTCGGAGAGCGCAACTTCCTCACGGACGGCGAGGGCGTCCAGCTCGGCCGCACCGCGCGTTTCTGGGGCCGGCACATCCTGGCGCCCTTGCGCGGCGCGGCGGTGCACATCAACGCGTTCAACTTTCCGGCATGGAACATGATGGAGAAGGCGGCGTGCGCGTTGCTCGCGGGCGTGCCGGTCATCGAGAAGCCGGGCACCCCCACCGCGCTGGTCGCATGGCGGATCGCGCAGATCGCGATCGAGAGCGGCATCCTGCCGGAAGGCGCGTTCCAGTTCGTCGCGGGGATGCCCGGAGATCTGCTCGATCGTCTGGGCCCGCAGGACAGCGTGGCCTTCACGGGGTCGGCATGGACGGCGTTCAAGCTGCGGTCGAACGAGAACATCCTGCGCAACAGCGTCCGGTTCAACGTCGAGGCCGACTCGCTGAACGCGGCGGTGCTCGCGCCGGACGTGGATCCGGACAGCGAGACGTATCGACTGTTCATCAAGAACGTCGTGCTCGACATGCGGCAGAAGACGGGGCAGAAGTGCACGGCCGTGCGCCGCATCCTGGTGCCGCAGGACCGTGTGAACGGGGTCCGCGACGAGCTCGTCGCCGAGCTCGAGGCGATTGCGACGGGCGATCCGTCTTCGGCGGACACGACGATGGGTCCGCTGGCGAGCGCGGCGCAGCTGCGCGACGTACGGGCGGGGATCGAGAAGCTCGCGGGTGCGGGATCGATCGTGACGGGCGGCGCGGGTCCGATCGCGGACCGGGGGTACTTCGTCGCGCCGACGTTGGTGATGGCCAACGACGCGGGGGCGGACGTCTTCCACGAGGAGGAGGTGTTCGGTCCGGTTGCGACGGTGTTGCCGTACAGCGGTGACGCGGCCGACGCCGCGCGAATCGTCGCGTTGGGCCAGGGTGGACTGGTGAGCAGCGTGTACGCGAACGATCCGTCGTGGCAGGAGCAGGCGGTGCTGGAGATGGCGCCGTGGCACGGGCGCCTGTGGGTCGGCAGTGACAAGATGGCGGAGCAGTCGTTGCCGCCGGGGATGGTGTTGCCGGCGATGATTCACGGCGGTCCCGGTCGCGCGGGAGGCGGCGAGGAGCTGGGCGGCTTGCGCGGGTGCGGGTTCTACATGCAGCGCTGCGCGCTGCAGGGCTTCAAGGGAACGCTCGAGAAGTCGTTCGGTCCCAACGAGTAGAACGTAGAGGCGACCCTCGTGGTCGCCCGTGGGAAGTGGGGGCGAATCGCGCTTGCGGGATCGAGGTCCCGCGCTATCGGCCCGCCTGCCCGAGCCCCATCAACACTCCTGTCCACGAATCCAGTACGCGTCCTTGATGTCGAGGACCGCCTTGTTCTTCCAGTACTTCGCCTCGCGCTCCGCCTTTGCCGCCACGATCTCCGCCGGGTTCAGCGGCCGCCACAACGGATCGCGCGAAACGCCATCGAGCTCCATCTTGGTCAACGGATGCTCCGCCAACGCCGCCGCCTGCGCCTCGATCAACGATGCGGCGTTGGCGCCGCCCCAACAGGCCGGATTCGCCAGTTGCACGCCGTCGTCCTCCCAGCCGCAAACGTCGCAGATCCCGAAGGTTCCGTAGTTGCCCTCGTCGAAGGTCTGGAATCCGCAAGCCGGGCACGCCGTGCTCATCGTCCCCCCCGAATCTGCTGCACCGCCTTTCTCGCCGCCGCTTGCGTGATCACGTCGATCTGCTTCGCGTTCGCCGCCGCGTCCAGCATCGGCAACGCATCCTTCGCCGCCGGCCCGATCTCCCCCAACGCCTCCGCCGCCTTCCAGCGCACGTAGTCGTCCGGATCCTCGAACGCCTCGATCAACGCCGGCACCGCCGGCGCCGCGTCGGGACCGAGCCTGCCCAACGCCGTCGCCGCACCCTCACGCACGTTTCGATGGACGTGCCCCAGCGCCACGATCAACCCGTCCACGTCGCGCAGCTCAACAAGACGCTGAACGGCGCGCTCGCGTTCCGGCTTCTCGATCGACTGCAGCATCGCGATCGACTCGTCGAATGTCGGACCGGTCGGCGTCGACGAGAGCATCAGCGTCGAAGCAAGAAGAGCCAGCACGATGACCACGCCGATCCCCACCAGCAGCAGCGGCGACACCAACATGTCGCGCCCGATACCGAAATGCCGCTTGCCCACGCTCTCGATTGAACTACGGAAGCAGGCGCAAGGGAACGTCGCCGCGCACTCGGCGGCTGTGCCCCGCGTCGGGCGCATCGTCTCGTGGCAGCAGCCGCGCAACGCGGTCCAGGCGCCGCGCCATCACGTGCATGTCGCTACGCAACCCACGCAGCGCGACCCAATTCCAGGTGCGCGCGTGAACGCGTGAGATGGCCGGGGTCCCTCCCATGGGTTGCAGAGTCTGCCACGGGGCGCCCGGGAACAAAGGATCCTGTGTCGGCGGCGCCGACAGAGCGTTAGGCGTACGCCGGACGAACAGCCCCGGAGCCCTGATTCAGGCCCGAGAGCCGCAAGACGCTACGACTACAGCAGGTCGTACGTGGTCCGCGCGAGCACGCGCCGGCCTTCGTGCGACAGCGCTGCCATCTGCGCGGAGTTGTTCTGCGGATCCCACGCCTGGCCACGGTCCTCGAACTGCTTGCGCACCCGCGCAATGTTCTCCTTGGCCTTCTGCACCGCGCGCATGCGCTTCCGATTGAGCTTCACGCGTCGATGCTTGTGACCACCCTTGCCAGCCATGGAATCTCCTCGCGCGCCGTCAGCGGCGCGGACCAGGGATTCTCACCGTCCGGCCGGTTTGCGCAAGCCCTCGTCCGAAGCTTCCAAGAGCGCCAGATCCAGCGCGACGTAGAGCTCGGCTGCTGCGCGCAGGCGCTCGTCGAGCGTCACGGGCGCCGTCGCCGACACCGCGTCGTCGCCCGCGTCCGCCACGCACGAGCGGAGCACGCGCCACGCGCGGGCCCGCTGCCACCGATGGCCTTCGACGGAGAGCGCCAACAGCCGGCTCTGGACCGCCGCGCTCAGCGGCACCACGTCGGTCTCCGCGGCGGCGAGCACGCTGTCGATCTCCGTGGCGCGCAGCCCGTTCGACACCGCGGCCGAGGCCTCGTCCGGCTCGACCCGGTCCAACCAACGCAAGGCATGTCGCTGCACCCAGCTGTCGTCGTCGCGAAGCAGCGAGGTGACGAGGCCGCGCGACGGTTGTGCATGCTTCGCCATCGCGCTCCAGAGCCGGACGCCCAAACGGCGGCTCGCGTACGTCGGCACCTCACCGTCGCCGCGGATGAGGTGTGTCGCCATATCGCACACGTCTCGTGCGGTCGGCTCGTCGGCGGTTCCGTGAATGTAGAACTGACACCACGCCTCCACCGTTTCGGGCAGGCTCGTCTGCCAAAACCGCGACTCGTCCAGCAGGTCCCTGCGCTCGAGCAGGCTGCGGGCGGTGTCCTGAAGCGCCACGCGGTCCTTGAACGGCAGCAGCGCGGCCAGCGCGTAGCCCATCTCCGCGGAACGCGGATGCCGGCGGCTTCGCGTGGAGCCGACGGCTTCGACGATCATCACGAGGTCGTCGTCGGTCGGCGGACCGAGCGCCAGCAGGGCCCGCACGATCTCGACCAGCCGGCTCGGGTGGTAGCGGCGTCGCTCGATCAATGCGCGCAGGTGGTCGCGCAACCCACCTGCGTCGCGAGGCGGCGCATGCACGATGCAGCGCAGCACGATCCCGCGCTCACGAAAGCGCATACGCAGAAAGTCGCGCCAGCTGATGGGAAGCTCGGTGTCCGATCCACCGCGCAGCGTCCAGTACAGGTGATCGCCGTACGCGCCGAACCCGACCTCCGTCAGTGCGCGCAAGACGTCGGGTGTGAGCTCGTCCCAATCGGGCTCGACGAGATCGACGAGCGCTTCACGCGCCGCCTCGCCGCCGATGCGCGCGATCAGCTCGAGCGCCGACCGGCGCGCGCCGGTCCGAAAGTGAGCGCCGCCTGCGATCTCGTGCAGGCACGGCAGGACGCCGTCCCCCACCCGGTAGACGACCGTCGGCAGCTCCGTCGCCGGCGCGTCCTCGAGCACCTCCGCCAGACCGTGCGCGAGCGCCGTTCGCGCCGCCGTGTCGAGCTCGCCGGAAGGCACGCGCGGCGCTGTGTAGTGCGTCTCGGACGCCAGGATCTTCAACAGCGCGCGGCCGGCCTCGACCCCGACGGACGCCGACGGGTCGGAAAGCGACTCGATCGCGCGCGCGGTGAATCGGGCCGCCTCACGTTTCGCGATCACGCGCCAGCCCGTCGCGCGCAAACGGGGGTTCTCGGCCGCGATGAGCGTCTCGAGGATCGGCCCGGCATCGTCGCGCTCCGCCAGTGCCTGCTCGGCGGCACGCCGGTGCGCCTCGAGCGGATGCAGGAGGCCCGCGGTCACGTCGTCGTCGGCCTGCGCGGGCCCGCCGGCAAGCAGCAGCAGTGCTCCGGCCAGGACGATTCGACGCTCGAGGCTGCCAAGGCTCACCGTGACATCCTAAACCGCGCCGCCTCCAGCGCGTTTCGCTCCCTTCCCGGGGGCTACGATGCGGCCATGGGCGCGAGACTCCCGGTGACATCGTTCGTGCTGCTGTTCGCCGCGGCCGCTTGGGGCTGCGCCTCGTCCCCACGCGTATCGGGATCCGCGAGCGGCGACGCCACGGTGCGCGTCCACACCGTGCTGCACGACGACATGTTTCCGCGCGCGTGGTCGCGACCGGGCATTCGCGCGCGCGCGACGCCCTTGCCGCCGCACCGCCGCGCGCAGGCCCGCGCCGCCGTCGAGCGTGCGATCGCGCGCTACCCGTCCGGCTTGGTCGCCTCCCACGTGACACGGATCTATCTCGTGCGCGACCTGACGTTTGCAGGCATTCGCGCGGGCGGCACCAACTCGCGCCGGCGGGTCTACGTCGCCGAGCCGCGGGCTGCGCCGGCCGACCGCGAACGGCAATGGCGCCGCCTGTTCCACGCCGAGCTCTCGAGCGTCCTGCTGCGCGCGCACCGCGGGCGTTTCGACGCGCGCGATTGGGCGGCGGCGAACATCGCCGGCTTCCGATACGGGACCAGTAGCCACGCGGCGGTGCGCCGCGGCCTCGACGACATCCGCCCGAATCACTGGACGCTGAAGCAGGGCTTCCTCTACGAGTACGCCATGTCGACCGTCGAGAACGACTTCAACAGCTTCGCCGGGTATCTCTTCACGGATCCGGAGACGCTGTACGAGCTGGCCGCGCGCTACGCCGGCATCGCGCACAAGCTCGAACGTACGGTCCGGTTCTACGAAGCGCTCGGCGTCTCGATTAGAAGTCGTCCGTGATCGGAATGATGACGTTCACCAGCCGGGCGCGGTCCCCGGTCTCCAGGTTGGAGACCAACGTCACGCGCCAGCGAATGCAGGGGAAGCCGTCGCAGTCGTTGATGTCCTGCGTCCATCCGGTCGCCAGGCCGGCGGCGTTGATCGTCTTGCGGTCGTCGTCGACGATCTGCGCGCCCTGGAACTCGATGATCGCCTGGACGCCGGGCTCCTGAACCTGCGGGCTCAGCAACGGCGTGCCGTAGTTGCTCGTGTCGCCGTACGTCGCACCACCGAAGGCGACATTCGGGTCGCCGACCGGGTAGTAGAACAACGACTGCGCGACGCTGCGCCGCTTCGTGACCGTGAAACACATGTCACAGACGACGATGTCCGGGTTGATGACCTGGTTGACGCACGCGAGGCACTCCGGCGGATTCGGCACGGAGCCTTCGTAGGTGCCCCACATCGTGCGCGTCGGGTGGCCGTCGATGAGAACGCCCGAGCACGGGAACGTGATCGCCTGCCACGTGCGCACCGTCTGCCAGGTATCGCCCTCCTGCGAGCTGATGTCGAAGACCATGACGCGATCGTTCTCGACCGCGGGATCGCCCTGCGTCCACTCGAAGAACGACGTGAACTCCGGCCAGGGATACCAACCGGTGAAGTCGAACAGGACGTGGTTCCACCACAGATCCGGCTGACCACCGGTCGGCCAACAAACTGTGCCGGGACCGCCGACGCCCGTCGAGTACCCCGGCGGCACCTGGTCCGGCGGCGTGTGCGGGAACGACGGGTGGCCCGGCGTATTGCCGATGTTGCTGTTCTGCGCCACCGAGTAGTCGCCGTCGTACAGCACGGTCGGCGCGAGGCCCTCGTAGTTCGCCAGGAAGTTCGGCGCGATGCTGAGCGAGTCGTCGGCCTGGAACCCCGCGCGCAGGATCACGTTCGGGTAGTACGCGGCGCGCGTCTGGTTGCTGTCCGGGCCCCACGCCGCCGCCGTGATCGCGCCGTCGGCGCCGATCTCGGTATCGCTGTAGGTGAAGATGACCCGGCGACCCTCGGACGTCGGCGGCACGACGTTGGTGTTGAACTGGTTGAGCGCGGCGCCGGTGAGCATGTCGAAGTCGCCGTACGCGTGTCCGCGGCTCGACTGGCCCGTGTCGGGGTCCGTCGTGAGCGTGTACGTGTACATGTACGCCTGCCGCGACGTGATCGGCGCGCCGTTCAACGCACCGGGCTCGTTCAAGCCCCAATCTGCGTCGGTCGGCCCGGTGTCGCGGTCGTTCGTCGTGTTGAAGTCCTCGATGAGCGTCCGCCCCAACGGGATGCCGTTGCCGTCGCAGGTGAACGGGCCGTAGCTCTGCGGGTTGATCAGCAGGTTGCCCGACAGGTCCTGAAGCCCCTGGAAGAGCTGCAGCGTGAAGACGTACTTCTTCTCGCCGAACGAGAACAGCGGCTTGAAGAAGAAGATCTTCGCCGCGGCGTCGTGCGTGAAGGTGCCGGGAATCGGGTTGAAGTTGATCAGGTTGTCGACATTGATCGTGTCGTTCGTGTAGCGCACGTCGAAGGTCGTGTTCAGGTCCGGACCGCCGAACGGGCCGAGCGTGAAGGAGCTCGGATCCATCGCTTCGTTGAACTCGACGGCGAGCAAGCCGTTCCCCGGGATGTTCTTCGTCAGCGGATCGGGATCCGGCACGAAGAAGACGTTCAGCACCTCCGGCGGAATGAGCTCGCGCAGGAAGCCCTTGGCCGTGATGAAGGTGGTGAAGAACGTGGTGGTCACGGGATCGAAGTCCGCGTTCTCGACGACCTGCTGCTGCTCCTCGAAGTTCGGGATGTCGACCTGGTATTGCGTCAGCGGCAGGAATCCGAACGGGTTGGGCTCGCCCTGAGCCGTGACCGTGGGATCGAAGACGACCGTGTTGGCATTCACGTTGAGGGAGCCGGTCGGCACGCTCTGGAACGCCGGACCGAATCGCACCTGGATGGTCTGGTCGGTCACGGTCTGGGGGTTCACCAGCTCGGAGAACACCATCATCAGCTGTGCGTTGCGGGGCAGGCTCTCGGTACCGGTGGGTGCGACCGGCTTGAGGCTGCGGTCCACGATCAGGAATTCGATGAGCACCATCTCCCTGGCCCCGACGCCTCCGCCGCTGCACGACGTCATGAAACTCGATCCGGCCACCAGCAACAGAAGCACCGCAAGCGTCGTGAGCTTGCTCGATCCAAACCGCATCATCGATCTCTCCCCCCGACGGCGTCGCCGGGATCAGGCCGCGCCGTACCGCCGCCGCCCTCGCCTTGTCTTATCAACGCCACAGCCCACCCCTGCGGCGACGAGAAGCGGAACTCTCGTCTGACGGAAGCGTGCGCAAATGACATTCCGAGCGCCAACCATCGGTGCCCGGCACGTAACACGCTTTCAAAAAAGAACTTAGACGCGGAAGACGCAATCGCGTTCGCTTGCGCACAGCGTCAAGCCGTCTTGCGGCCGTGCGCATCCGCTCGGCCCCGATCGCCCGCCGTTTAGGGGCCTTTGAGCTCGATGCCGCGCTCGCGCAACGTCGCGAGCAGCTTGCGGTCCGAAGGCGCCTCCCGCAACAGCGCCTCGGACGGGCTCAGGCGGCGCTTCACGAGTGCGGAAATCTCCTCGAAGGCCAAGATCCGATCGAGCGCAGCTTCGTCATCGGCGGTCAGGACGAACCCATGCTCCAGCGTGGCGAACGTCACGGATCCGGCCCACGAGTTGAGCGTGTAGATCACGTTCTGCGGAACCTGCCCCTTGGAGCGCGCCTCGAGGAAGTCGATCAGCTCGCGCACGGAGCGCCCGGCGCCGACCGCGGCCTCGATGGCCTCCTTGGTCAGACGGAAGTGGACGACGTCCCCGGACTTCTCGCGACGCGCGAACGCGTCGAGCGTGTGCACGACGTCGCTCACGTCGCCGTCCGGCAGCACCATGACCTCGAAGTCCGGGTTCACGACGACCGGCTGCAAGCCGGTCTCGAGCTCCGGGATCTCCGCGCCGAAGACGCGCGCGCCGAGCGCCGTGAGCCGCCAAGCGACGACCTGGTCGTCCTTGACGGCGGCCTCGGTCAGCCCCTGGATGAACAACCGCGGCAACCACTCCCGATCGAGCTCGTGCAGCAGATCCGCCGGTGTCTCGCGGCCGGAGAAATACGCCGAGAAGAAGCGGTCGCGGTGTCGGTCCTTGATGCCCCGCTCGTCGAGCGTGGCGAAGTAGCGGTGCCGCGCGAGCATGGCGAGCGAACGACCGCGCCACCAACGCTGCGGATGCTCGCGGAGAAGCTGCGCCACGACCGTGCGAAGCTCGTGTTGATGCAGGCTGCGGCCCTTGGAGCCGGGCTGCTCGAGCGCGACCCGATAGAGCTCCATCACCTTCTCTTCGAGCGGGTGCTTCAGGAACGCCTCCGCCTCGGGACGAAGCTCGAGGAACCCGTCGCCGCCCGTCGCCACCAGCGCGAGATGGTCCGCCGCGTGGTGAACCTCGTCCCAGATCCGGCTCGCGTCGGCCAGGAAACACGCGCGGAACACGAAGCCGTTCTGGATCTTCCTCTTGCCCGCCTTGTAGACCTCGCCCTTGCGGCTGACCTTGACCGGGTTGCGGCGGACGTACTCGAGATAGTGGCCCATGTCGGCGATGAGGTCGCAGCCCGAGCGCAGCACCTCGTCGTGCTCGAACGCATCCTCGCTCTCGCGCGCGATCAGGTCTTCGATCACCTCGGTGAAGATGACGAGCGCCTCGTCGTCGCAGGCGATGCCGTACGAGTTGAGCGCGAGTCGGGCGACGGTACCGAGCGCCGCCGACTCGAGGGCCGCCGCCCACGACTTGCGATCCCACCTGACGTTCTTGAGCTCGCTTCGTGCGCTCCACTGCGATCGAAGCGCGACCCCGCCGTACCGGCGACGCGCGTGCTCGAAGACGTCGCGCAGCTCCGGTGTCAGCCGGTCGAGCAACGCGGGCGCGCCGTCCGCGCCGAAAATGCGCTCGACGTCCTCCGCGTGCGGGGCGCCGTTGAGCTTCGGGAACGACTTGCGAAGCCGTTCGCGCTCGGTCGCCGTGATCGTCGCCGCGTGCTCCCGCAGCGAGAACACGCTGGCCACGGTCCTCGTCTCTTCGCGGAACAGCGAGGTGAGCAGTGTGCCGAGCTCCTGCGGCACCGTGTACACGACGCGGCCGTTCGTCGCGCTCTCGGAGACCTCGGCAAGGAAACCCCGGCGCGAGAGCGCCTTCAGGCCGGCCTCGGCCTCGTGGAACTCGAGATCGATCGCGTCCTCGCCGGGCAGCCGCTGGAACAACCCGGGCAGATCGGATGCGTAGTGGTCGCGTCGCAGCAGCAACAGCAGCACGTCGAGCACCTTGCGCGTGAGCGTGCGCACCCGGCGGTAGACGGTGCCCTCTTCCTCCATGAGCGCCGCGAGCGAGCTCACGAGCTGCTTCTTCTGTCCCGGAGGCGCGTCGTCGCCCGACCAGAACGCGTAGACGCCCTTCAAGTCGGCGACCTTCGTCTTCTCGAGGTGCTTCTTGAGCGCGATGCCTCTCCCGTTGCGTGCGCTCATGCAGGACCGCCGTCCTGTAGCACGCTGGATGCATCGATGATCTCGTACGCGTATCCCTGCTCCGTCAGGAACAGCTGGCGATGCTGTGCGAAGTCCTGTTCGACCGTCTCGTCGCTGACGAGCGTGTAGAACCGCGCGCCGCGGCCGTCCGACTTCGGGCGCAGCACGCGACCGAGGCGCTGCGCTTCTTCCTGGCGCGATCCGAACGTCCCCGACATCTGCACGATGACGCTGGCTTCGGGCAGGTCGACGGCGAAGTTGCCGACCTTGCTGACGATCAGCACGGTGTCTTCGCCCTCGCGGAACTTGCGGTAGAGCTCGATGCGATCTTCTTTCGGCGTCTTGCCGGTGATCAACGGCGCGCGAATGCGGCGCGCTACCTGATCGAGCTGATCGAGGTACTGGCCGATCACGATGACGAGATCGTTCTCGTGACGCGCGAGGATCGACTGGAGCAGATCGATCTTCGCCGGGTTCTCGGCGGCGATGCGAAACTGCGCGCGTTGGCCCGCGAGCACGTAGCGCTTGCGCAGCTCGGCGTCCATCGGAACGCGCACCTCGCGGCAGTGCGCCTCGGCGATCCAGCCCTGGCGCTCGAGGACCTTCCACGGCAGGTCGAATCGCTTCGGCCCGATGAGCGTGAACACGTCTTCTTCGTGTCCGTCCTCGCGCACCAGCGTCGCGGTGAGGCCGAGGCGCCGCGTGGCCTGGATGTCGGCGGTCGCGCGAAACACCGGGGCGGGCAGCAGGTGCACCTCGTCGTAGATGATCAGCCCCCAGTCGTTCTGCTGGAAGAGATCGAAGTGCACGAACGGGTCCGTCTTGCGACGACGGTACGTGAGGATCTGGTAGGTGCTGATCGTGACCGGCCGCACCTCCTTCGCGACGCCCGTGTACTCGCCGATGTCGTCGTCGGTCAGCTCGGTCTTGTCGAGCAGCTCTTCGCGCCACTGCTTCACGGCCGTGTGGTTGGTCGTGAGAATGAGCGTCTTGCGTCCGACGCGCGACATCACGCCCATGCCGACGACCGTCTTGCCGGCGCCGCAGGGCAGCACGATCACGCCCGAGCCGCCTTCGACGGTTCCGTCGCGGTAGAAGATGTCCACCGCGTCGCCCTGGTAGTCGCGCAGGCCGAAGGGCGAGCCGTTGGTCTGCCCCGCGAGTCTGATCTCGAGCGGTCCGCCGTCGACGTATCCGGCGACGTCCTCGACGGGCCAGCCGAGCTTGATGAGCATGCGCTTCACCTCGCCGCGGTGGTGACGCGCCACGCTGAGATGGCCGTTGTTGCGCGCGCCGACGAGTTCCTTGGTGAGCGCGCTCGACTGCACCTGGTCGAGAAGCTCGGCCTCGTCCGCCGACAGGCGCAGCTCGCCGTCGTCGCCCTCTTCGAGCCGTAGCCGCCCGTAGCGACGATGGAGATCCCGGATGTCCCGCAGCACGTTGGACGGGACGTCGAAGCGGCTGAAGCGCTGGAGCGCGTCTTCCATCTCTTGCGCCGACATGCCGGAGGCCGCGGCGTTCCAGATCGAGAGCGGCGTCAACCGATACGTGTGCACGTGCTCGGGCGACTTGAGCAGCTCACAGAACGGCGCGATCGCGTCCCGGCAGGGCGCGTAGCCCGAGGCATCGACCTCGAGAAGGAGCGAGCGATCGCTTTGAACGATGAGGGGACGGTCTGAGGAGGGTGCCATTCGCCTCGGAAGCCCAAAAACTCGGCCTGTACGGGTGATTCCGTCTGTGTGCGAAAACCAGGGACGGAAGGCGTCGACGTTACGCCTCCGCGGTCGCGCGTCAAGCTGGGAGTCGGGACCCGCTCGTTTCGCTAGAGCGCCTTCAGCGGGGCGAGGGCCGTGCGAAGCGGCTCGTGAAGCAGGCCGTTGGTGGCCACGACATGCCCTCCAAAGAGCCAATCCTCGCCGCCGCGCGCGTCCGACACACGGCCGCCGGCGGCTCGAATCAGGGCCGCCCCCGCCGCCACGTCCCACGGTTTGAGATGCAGCTCCCAGAACCCGTCGAGTCGCCCGGAGGCGACGTACGCCAGGTCCACGGCGGCCGCCCCCATGCGCCGCAACCCGCGCGCCGTCAGGCCGATGCGGCGCACGTTCTCGAAGTTGTCGTCCTCGAGCTCGTTGCGGCCGTAGGCGAACCCCGTCGCGACGATCGCCTCCTCGAGCAGCGGTGTGGCGCTGACCGAAACGGGCCGCTTGCCGTCGAACACGCCCGCGCCCGGCGCGCCCCAGAACGTCTGCCCGAGGGCCGGCGCGTGAATCACGCCCAGCTGCGGCTGCCCGTCCTCGACGAGCCCGATGCTCACCGCGAAGACGGGGATGCCCTGGATGAAGTTCACGGTCCCGTCCAGCGGATCGACGATCCACTGTGCACCGCCGGAGCGGTCGGGCGCGGCGTCGCGCGCGTCCTCTTCGCTCAAGACGGGGATGCCCGCGTCGTAGCCCTCGAGCCGGCGGCGGATGAGGTCCTCCGCCGCGCGGTCCGCGGCGGTGACGACGTCGCGCCGGCCATGGCGTTCGATCTCGGGACCCGATAGCCGACCGAATCGCTCCATGAGCAGCGCACCGGCTTCCTCCGCGACCTTGCGTGCGACGTCGATCATGCGGAGCATGATCGCCCCGGCCCTCGTCTCGGGCCGAGGTTTGCCCGTACGTTCGCGCGCCTATGCTTGTCCCCCGGCGCGAAGGAGAGACATGTCGGTCACGTGGGTCGAACGCAAGGAAGCCAAGGACGCGGTGCGCGCGCGCGTGCGGCGTACGGACGTCGTGTTGGACGTCGGCGCGGGCATCCGGCCCATGGACTACTTTCGCGCGCGAACCCACCTCGTCGTCGAGCCGCACAAGCCGTACATCGAGACCATGCTGGCCGGCCAGAAGGACCCGCGCCGCTTCGTGCCGCTGAACGGCACCTGGGACCAGGTCCTACCGCTCCTGCCCGACGACGCCGTCGACAGCGTCTTTGCGCTCGACGTCGTCGAGCACATGGAGAAGGAGGACGGCGTCAAGTTCCTGGCCGAGGCGGAACGCGTCGCCCGGCAACAGGTCATGATCTTCACGCCGCTGGGGTTCTTCCCGCAGTCGTACGAGCACGAGGGCGCCGAAGACCGCTGGGGCATGGACGGCGCGTACTGGCAGACGCATCGCTCCGGCTGGGATCCCGAGGACTTCGGTGACGGCTGGGAGCTCGTCTGCTGCAAGGCGTTCCACACGAAAGACGATGACGGCAACCCCGTCGACGACCCGTTCGGCGCCATCTGGGCGTTTCGCAACTTCGACGGAGAGCCGGACCGCGGCGCCGCCGGCGGGATGCGCGGCCGATTCGCCAAGCGCATGGTGCGCTGGTTCGAGAAGTGGTAGGGAGGCTCGGCGCGAATGCGGGTTCTGGTCCTGGGCGCTGCAGGCATGCTCGGCCACAAGCTGCTGCAGCGCTTCGGGCCCCGCGCCGTCGGTACGGTCCGTTCGGCGTCGCAGGTCGAGCTTCTGCGGCAGCTCGCACCGGAAGCCGAGATCGCGGCGGGGATCGATGCGCGCGACGATGACGAGCTGCGGCGGCTCCTCTCTCGCGTGGAGCCGACGCTGGTGCTCAACGCGATCGGCCTCGTCAAGCAACGCGAGCTCGATCCCGACGAGGCGGCCGCGATCAACACCGCGCTCCCCCACCGGTTGGCCGACGCGTGCCGGGCTGCGAACGCGCGCTTGATCCACTTCAGCACCGACTGCGTGTTCCGCGGCGCGAAGGGCGGCTACCGCGAGTCGGACACGCCGGACGCGGACGATCTGTACGGTCGCTCGAAGCGCCTGGGCGAGGTCGAGGGACCGGGGTGTCTCACGCTTCGCACGTCGATCATCGGCCGGGAGCTGGCGAGCACGCAGGGGCTCGTCGAGTGGTTCCTGTCCAACCGCGGCGGCGCGGTGAAGGGCTACGCGAAGGCCGTCTTCAGCGGCGTGCCCACGCTCGAGCTGGCGCAGGCCGTCGAGCAGATCGCCGAGCACCACCCGAAGCTCGAGGGCATCTACCACGTCGCAGCGGACCCCATCGACAAGCTCGAGCTGCTGCGCCTGATCGACGCCGCCTACGGCGCAGGCGTCTCGGTCGAGCCCGACGAATCCGTCGTGATCGACCGCAGCCTCGATGGCTCGCGCTTCCGAACGGCAACCGGGCTATCGTTCCCGGCGTGGCCGGCGCTCGTGGAGCGCATGGCGGCCGACCCGACCCCCTACGAGGAGATCCGGCGTGTCCGTACTTGAGAACAAGCGCGTGCTCGTGACCGGCGGCACGGGCTCGCTCGGCAAGGTGCTCGTGCGGCGGCTGTTGTCGGGCGAGCTGGGCGCGCCCGCGCGCATCACCGTGCTCTCGCGCGACGAAGCCAAGCAGCACGAGATGCGGCTGCACTACCACAAGCGCCGCGCGGCGACCGACGAGGTCATCTACCAGACGGCCGCCGACGCCCTCCACTTCCGGATCGGCGACGTTCGCGACATCAACGACGTGACGGCGGCGCTGCGCGAGTCGGACGTCGTGTTCAACGCGGCCGCGCTCAAGCAGGTGCCCACCTGCGAGTATTTCCCGAGCCAGGCGACCGACACGAACGTCGGCGGCGCGTCGAACATCGTCAAGGCGATCCGCAATCACCAGCTCCCGGTGGACACCGTCATCGGCATCAGCACCGACAAGGCTTGCAAGCCCGTCAACGTCATGGGCATGACCAAGGCGATCCAGGAGCGCATCTTCATCAAGGCGAACCTCGACGCGCCCAACACGCGCTTCGTCTGCGTTCGTTACGGCAACGTCCTGAGCTCGCGCGGCTCGGTCATCCCGCTCTTCCACGAGCAGATTCGCGCCGGCGGTCCCGTGACGATCACGACCGCGGAGATGACGCGCTTCCTCCTGAGCCTCGACCAGGCCGTCGACACCGTCTTCGCGGCGTTGACGGGCGGCGAGCGCGGCGACATGTACATCCCGCGCGTGCCGGCCGCCGGGGTGACCGACCTGGCCGCCGCGCTGATCGGCGACCGGCCGATCGAGACGAAGGTCATCGGCATTCGGCCGGGCGAGAAGGTGCACGAGATCCTCGTGTCCGAGGAAGAGGTGCATCGCACGGTCGAGCGCGGCGACTACTACGTCGTCAGGCCGATCCTTCCGGAGCTCGCGCAGGCCGACGGCATCGAGCCCGCGCTGACGAAGGAGTACAGCTCCGGCGACTTCCTCATGACCCGCGACGAGCTCGACGCGCTGCTCGCGAAGCACCGGCTCCACGTCGACGATCGCGCGGAAGAGACGGACGAGCTGCTGGCATGAAGATCGTCACCATCCTCGGCACGCGCCCCGAGATCATCCGGTTGTCGCTCGTGATCGACAAGCTCGACAAGTCCTGCGACCACGTGCTGGTACACACGGGGCAGAACCACGACCCCGCGCTTTCGGACGTGTTCTTCGATCAGCTCGGCGTGCGCGCGCCCGATCACCGGCTCGACGTTCGCGCCGACGGGTTCGGCCGGCAGATCGGCAACATCCTGGCCGAGAGCGAGCGCGTTCTGGACGAGGAGCGACCGGACCGGCTGCTGATCCTGGGGGACACCAACAGCGGCTTGTCGGCCGTCGTCGCGAAGCGCATGGGGATCCCCGTCTACCACATGGAAGCCGGCAACCGCTGCTTCGACGATCGCGTGCCCGAAGAGGTCAATCGCCGCGTCATCGATCACTCGAGCGACGTGCTGATGCCCTACACGGAGCGCAGCCGGATGAACCTGCTGCGCGAAGGCTTCGAAGGCCAACGGGTCATCGTCACCGGCAATCCGATCCTCGAGGTGCTGAACCACCACGCGCCCTCGATCGAAGCGTCCACGATCCGCGACGAGCTGGGCCTCGAAGACGGCGCGTACTTCGTCGTCACGATGCACCGTGCGGAGAACGTCGACGTCGAGCCGCGCCTGCGCGCGCTCACGACGGCCCTTCGTCGGCTCGCGAAGGCGCACGGGGTGCCCGTCGTCGTGAGCACGCATCCGCGCACCAAGGACCGCATGACGCACCACGGCGTGGACGCCGCCGGAGGCGAAGTGCGGTTCCTGCCGCCGTTCTCGTTCTTCGACTTCGTTCATCTGGAGCGCAACGCGCGCTGCGTCTTGAGCGACAGCGGCACCGTGCAGGAGGAGTGCTGCATCTTCGGCGTGCCGAACGTGACGATTCGCGACGTGACCGAGCGGCCCGAGACGCTCGAGTGCGGCAGCAATCTCCTGGCGGGCGCCGACCCCGACACGATCGAGCGTTGCGTCGGCGCCGCGCTGGTTCGGGGCGGCCACTGGACGCCGCCCCCCGAATACCTCGTCGAGAACGTCAGCGATACGGTGCGCGGCATCCTGATGAGCCACCGTCACGGCGAGTAGTCCATGGAGACGGCGCCCAAGCTGCTGCTCGTCGCTCACGGGGCGCCGGACGCGCCGCACGCCGGCGCGGTCTTCCTGCAACGACTCTGTGTCGGGTATCCCGAGGGTCGTCTCGTGCGTTTCAGCGTCGACGGCAAGGCCACGCCGGGTGAGGTCACGACCTGGCAGGGACTGACCGTCATGGCGGGACTTCGTCCCCGCGAGAAGGTCGGCGGCATGTGGCGATCGTTGCGGCCGCTGACCTCCTTCTGGATCCACGACCGCATCCGGCGCGTGCAGGCGCCGGCGCTCGCCCGACAGGCGGCGGACTTCGCCCGTGCTCAGGGCGTCGAGGCCGTCTGGGTCGTGCTCCACCGCCCGACGTTGATCTACATGGCCGAGGAGACGGCGCGCCTGCTCGGGGTGCCGCTCATCGTGACCGTGAACGACCCGCCGGAGTCGTTCGCGAAGGACCTGCGCATGCACCGCCTCGTCGCGCGTCGCATGTACCGCGCGTTCGAGCGGTGCATTCGCTCGTGCCACGGACTCGGCACCGCGTCGGAACCGATGCGCGCCGCGTACCGCGAGCGGTTCGGCCGCGAGTCCGAGGTGCTCATCATGGGCGTGACGCCGGAGGAACGGCGCCCACCCGGCGCCTATCCCGCACCGGACGAGCCGCTGGTGATCGGCTTCGCCGGCAGCTTGTACGCGCGGTCGGAGTGGGACGCGCTGCTACGCGCCCTCGACGAGGCCGATTGGACGATCGCCGGCCGCGACGTGCGCGTGCGTCACATCGGGCGCGAGCCGAAGCTGCCGGAGTTCGCCGAGGGCTACGTCGAGTGCATGGGTTGGCGCACGCCGGAGGAAGCGGCGGACCTGATGGCGTCGTCGCACGTTGCGTACCTGCCGTACTGGTTCGACCGGGATCGCGCGGTCTCGGTTCGGCTCTGCTTCCCGAACAAGATGACCACCTATCTCGCATCCGGGCGTCCGATCTTCTTCCACGGACCCGAGGTGTCGTCGCCGTCGGAGTTCCTCGCGCGCTATCCGGCGGGCGTTGCGTGTCACTCGTTGGAGACCGGCAAGATCCGGAGCGCGCTCACGTCCCTGGTCGAAGACTCCGCTCCGTACGACGCGGCGGTGGCGGCGGGCCAGCGAGCGCTCGACGAAGAGCTCAACGTGGACGAGTTCGTGCGCCGCTTTCGCAAGACGGTCGCCGGAACCTAGCTCGACGCTTCGGACGCGCTCCGTCTTGCGGGCAAGCCAGGTGTACACCGCGATGTAGAGCGGTCCCAGCGCACCGAACGTGTACATCAGCGATCGCACCGACCTTCATTCGCCGCCCTGTTCGCGCAACTTGCGCCACCAGGCCCAACGCTTCGCCGTCTCGCGCTCGTCCCCGACCTCCGTGGGCGCGTAGAGCGAGAGGTCGGCAAGCGCATCGGGCAGGTACGCCTGCGCGACGTACGCGTGCTCGAACGCGTGCGGATATCGGTACCCCTCGCCGTGGCCGAGCGACTTGGCCAGGCGCGTCGGGGCATTGCGGATGTGGGTCGGGACCGGAAGCTCGACGTGCTCCCGCGCTGCGTCCTTCGCGGCGTTCAGGCTCCGGACGACGCTGTTCGACTTGGGCGCGGTGGCCAGGTAGATGACGGCTTGCGTGAGCGGCAGGGCCCCTTCCGGGAGGCCGAGGAACGCGACGGCCTCCTTCGCGTCGAGTGCGATGCGAAGCGCCTGTGGATCCGCCAGCCCGACGTCCTCCGACGCCATGGCGACCAGGCGCCGGGCGATGACGAGCGGATCCTCACCGCCCTCCAGCATGCGGCCCATCCAGAACAGCGAAGCGTCGACGTCGCTGCCGCGCAGCGACTTGTGAATCGCCGAGAGCAGGTCGTAGCGGTCGTCGCCGGACTTGTCGTACGCGGTCAGCCGGGACTGCGCCGCCTCGCGAATCTCCTCGGCATCGATCGTGGCGGCGTCCTTCGCACGGGCCAACGCGGCCGCCGACTCCAGCACGTTCAGCGCGCGGCGCGCATCGCCGCCCGCCAACGCCAGCAACGCCCTGCGCCCGTCCTCACCCAGCGCGAGCCGGTTGCCGAGGCCTCGCTCGTCCGCAAGCGCGCGGTCGACGATGGTGGACAGCGCGTCGTCGTCGATCGGATTCAAGGTGACGACACGCAGCCGCGACAGAAGCGCCCCGATCAGGGCGAAGCCCGGGTTCTCGGTCGTCGCCCCCACGAGCACGATGGTGCCGTCCTCGATGTGGGGCAAGAACGCGTCCTGCTGCGCCTTGTTGAAGCGATGGATCTCGTCGACGAAGAGCAACGTGCGCCGGCCCTCGGTCTGGCGCTCCTTGGCGCGCGCGATCACGGCGCGCACGTCCTTCACGCCGGAGGTGACGGCGGACAGGGCTTCGAACGCCATCGCGCTTCGGTCGGCGAGCACGCGCGCGAGCGTGGTCTTTCCGGTGCCCGGCGGGCCCCAGAAGACGAGGCTCGGCACGCTGCCGCCCTCGAACGCGGTGCGCAGCAACGAGCCCTCCGCGAGCACGTGGTCCTGTCCACGGACGTCCTCGGGCGCAGCCGGCCGCATGCGGTCGGCCAGCGGTGCGTGCGATAGAGGCAGCTCGATCATGGGGTTCTTCGACTCGCTTCGTTCGCGCGGAGCGTCCGGCTACCGCCGCGCGATCTCCGTGACGATCTCGTCGATGACGCCGTGATTGGCGCCGCGCCCATTCAATAGGATGGCAAAGACGTACCCCGGCTTGCCGCCCCGGCCGTCCACGTAGCCGGCCAACGAGCGGACCCTGACGTCGTTCAGGGTGCCCGTCTTGGCGTGGATCCGGCCCTTCAAGCCCTTCGCCCGCAGCCGCCGGCGAAGCGTCCCGGACTCGCCCGAGACCGGCAGCGTCTCCAGCAGGACAGGGCCGCGCAGCAGATCCTGGTCGAATGCGTGCAGAACCTGCGCGAGCAACCCCGCCGTGACGCGGCTGTCGGGACTCAAGCCCGATCCGTCCACGACCCGCGTGCGGCCCCCGTCATCGACGTGACGGCGCTTGGCCATGACGAACACGGCCTGCGAGCCGCTGTTCCACGAGCCGGTCCCGAGCGCCGCGGCGCCGCAGGCCTTGAAGATCATCGATGCGTAGAAGTTGTGGCTGTAGGTGTTCATCACCGCGAGCGAGGACGCCAGGTCCGTGCGGTGCTCGGCGACCAGCTTGCCGGCGCGGCGATCCGACGCGTGCTCGGCGACGCGGATGCCGCCCACCACCTCGACCCCGTTCCATGCGAGCACGGAGGCGAACGCTTCGCCGAAGAAGTCGACCGGATCCGGCACCGGCAGCCGCGCCTCGACCTCCTGGCGGGCGCCGATCTTGCCCTGGATGCGCAGCGACCGGCCGGCGTTGGACCAGATGCCGCCGACGACGCCGGCCTTGCCGGCGCGCGTCTTCGTCGCGTTGACGATCTTCAGGCCCGCGCGGGTGGCCGGAAACTCGAGCGTCGCGCGCGCGCCGGTGCGGTCGGACCCGACCGCCCGCACGACGAGGCAGCTCTCGTTGAACGCGAGGCCGCCGACGCCGGCGCCGTAGTGATGCTGCTTGTCCTTCGACGTCCAGCCCGCGTGCGTGAAGTCACGGTCGAAGACGGTGTCGTCCAGGACGAGCGCGCCGCGCACCTTCTGGATGCCCGCGCGGCGCACGGACTTGGCGAGCGTCGTGAGCACGTGGGTGCGGTTGCCGTCGTAGAGGCGTCCGGACAGGTTGGGATCGCCGCTGCCGTGGACGACGAGGTCGCCGTGCAGCGCCCCGCCGGTGATCTGTCCGCGCGCCGTGACGCGCGTCGTGAACTCGTACCCGGGGCCGAGGTGGTCCAGCGCGGAAGCGGCCGTGAGCACCTTGGCGACGGAGGCGGGAATCAGCGGCTGGGTCTGGCCCAGGGCGGCGACGACGCGTCCGCGGGGCGCGCGTTCGAGGACGGCGATGCCCGCGCGGTCCTGCGCGATCCCGTGCTTCTTGAGGATCGCGGCGATCCGCCGCTCCAGGGCCGTGGACCGGGACGCTTCCGCCTTGGCGGCGGGCAGGGCGGCCGGCAGACCGAGGGCGACGGCGACGACGAGGAGGAGGGAGGAACGGAACGTACGCACGGGATCCACACTGACGACTCTACTTGGTGGGTCGGCCACTGAAGGCCCGCGCTGAAACGCCGCGCGGTCAGAGTCCGCGGAATGCCTCCGGCTTCAGCGCGACCTCGCCGCGGCGGGCCGCGTCGATGGCCTCCAAGAGCCGCTCCCGGTCCGCCGGTAACCGGCCGCCCAACGGCAGGTAGTTGCTCGCGTGGTTGCTGCGGAAGACGGCGCCCGAGACATGCGTGTTCTCGACCAACGCGTAGAGCTCGTCGAGCGTCTCCTCCGGCGTGATCACCTCGAAGCGACCCGCCTCGACGTCGTCGTAGAGCGGTGTCCCCGGCACCGGCGTCACGCACAGGCACGAGATGAAGCGCGGATCCATCTCGGACAGAACCCTGCCCGTCGCGACGGCGTGCTCGCGACTGCGGTCCCGCCCCCCCATCCCGAGTAGCGTCATCACGCTCATCTTGATGCCGGCGGCCTGGGCGCGCCGCACCGCGCGCACCTGCTCTTCGATCGTCGCGCCCTTCACGATGCGCTCGTTGACGATCTCGTCGCCGGTCTCGAGGCCGATGTAGCCGATCGCGAAGCCGAGCTCCCGGAGCCGGACCAGCTCCTCGTCCGTCTTGTTGTTGACCGAGATCGCGTTGGCGTAGGCGGTCACGCGCTGCAGGTTCGGAAAGTGGACGCGCAGCGCCTCCAGGATCGGGATCAGCTTTTTGGCCGAGAGCGTCAGCGCGTCGCCGTCGAGGAGGAACACGCGGCGCGTCTCGGGCATGAGCTGTGCGGCGGTCTCGATGTCCTCCAGGACCTCGGCGACCGGCCGGACCTCGAACCGCTTGGAGCGATACATCGCGCAGTACGTGCACTCGTTGTGGCTGCAGCCGTAGGTCACGTGCAACAGGTACGAGTTGGCCTCCGACGGCGGCCGGTAGACGGGGTCGCGGTACCTCATGCCCCCTCCGGTCGCACCAGGCGGATCGACGACCCGTCGAACTCGACGACGCCGCCGCCGTGCTCCCAGTCGAGCAGGACGAACACGTCGCGTCGCGAGCTCGCATCGGGATCTTCGGGCAGGTAATGGTGCACACCGGTGTGCACGTGCCCCGCGACGAGCACGTCGGCGTCGGCCGTCTCGAGCCACGAGCGCGCGACGGCATAGTCGATGCCCATCATCGACGGGGACTTGCGCTTCGTCTCGCGCATGGACACGTTGCGCAGGCCGCGCGCGAGATAGCTCGCGACCGAATAGGGAATCAGCCGGCTCCAGAGCCGCTGCTTGCCGTTCGCGGTCCGGGTCGCGTTGCGGTACTTCAAGTAGCCGTGGTCCGACGTGCACAGAAGATCGCCGTGCGTCAGAAGCACCGTGCGGTCGCCCCAAAGGGTGCGCACGACGTCGGGCCAAACGGTGATCGGCATCTCCTCGCTGCCGTCGAAGGGGTAGTCGCGATTGCCGGGTTGGAACGCGATCTCGACCCCCGCCTCCGCCACCGCCTTCAGCTTCGCCAGGATCGGTTGCGAGAACGCGTCGCGCGCCTGCGGGCGGCCGACCCAGTAGTCGAAGACGTCGCCGAGCAGGACCAGCGTGCCGCCGCGCGCGGCGACGCTGTCGAGATACGCCAAGAAGCGCTGAACGACCTCCGGCTCCTCGGGGCATAGATGAACGTCCCCCACCACGTGAACCGGTGTCGCCATCGGCGGGAGGTCCGCGATCGGCGGCAGGCGGTGGTGCGCGGGGGCCTTCATCAGGAGGTCATCTTAGAGCCGCACCCGCCGCAGCCGCAGCGAGTTGGTCACCACGGACACACTGGACGTCGGCCTCCGCGAGCGCGGGCGCATCGTTCACGCCGTCGCCGACCATCGCGACGACGCCTCGTTCGCGCCGCGCCTTGACGCGCGCCGCCTTCCCCAGCGGATCGATCTCCGCCTCGACGCGTCGATGCCCAGCCGGCCTGCGACCGAGCGATCGGCGGCCGGCGACGAGCTTCTCGACACTCGCCGCGCAACCGCCGCAGTGCATTCCTTCCACGGGGAGATCGCGAACGGGCGCCTCGGCCGAACGAGTGGGCATCGGGGCCAGCATAGGTTCGTCACGGCCCGATTGGAGGTACCTTGCTCGCCGTGAGCGCCAAGAATCTCTACGAAGTGCTGGGCGTGCCCGAGGACGCCTCCGACGACCAGATCCGCAAGGCCTATCGGAAGGCCGCGATCAAGTACCACCCGGACAAGAACCCGGGGAACAAGCAGGCCGAAGAGCGCTTCAAGGAGCTCTCCCAGGCGTACGACGTGCTGTCGAACGCGCAGAAGCGCAAGGCCTACGACGCGCGCCTTCGGGGCGGATTCGGCGGAGGGATCGGCGACCTCGGCGACATGTTCGGCGGCGACTTCCAGTCGATCTCCATCGAGGACATCCTCGGCCGCTACGGCGATTTGTTCGGCGGCTTCGGGGTGCCGTTCCATGCACGCAACGTGCAGCAGCGCGGCCGCGACATGGAAGCGGAGCTACGCGTCGACTTCCGCACCGCCGCGCTCGGCGGCAAGGTCGAGGTCACGCTGCGCGCGCCGTCGCTGGGCGGCGCCGGCGGAGCGATGCGCAAAGTGACGGTCACGATTCCGGAGGGCACGTCGGACGGCGCCAAGCTGCGTCTGAACGGGCTCGGTCAGGCGGGCATGCGCGGCGGACCGCCCGGCGACCTGCTGCTGCGCATCCGCGTTGCGCCCGATCCGTCCATGCGACGCGACGGCAACGACATTCACGTGGCGCTGCACACGCCTGCGCACACCGCGGTGCTGGGCGGAAGCGCGACGGTACGCACGCTGCGCGGCGAAGCCCAGGTGAAGATCCCTGCGGGCACCTCGTCGGGCCAGGTCATGCGGCTCAAAGGCCAGGGAATCCGCGGCGGCGATCTGCTGGCAACGGTGATGGTCGACGTCCCCGCGAAGCCGACGGACGCGCAGAAGGCGCTGTACGAGCAGTTGCGCGAGCTGGCGTAGCGACGTCCTTGTGACGTTCAGCGTGTCGGGGCGCACGACGCCGGACGCTTCGAAGTCACCTGCGCCTCGCCGGCGCCGTACGGCGTGTGCTCGCGCCGCTTCACGCCCTCGGCGGCGCCCCAGATTCGATCGCGCGCGGCCTCGACCGCGTCGCAGAACGCGGCATCGAACACGAGGCCCTCGATACGTCCTTGCTTCGCAAGGTCGAGACGCTCCTCCGGATCGGCGTCGAGGTCGAAGGTCGACTCGAGGACGGTTCCCGCCAAGCGATCGAACGTGATGACGTACTTGAAGCGCGTCGATCGAACGCTGGTGAGAATGCGCATCACGTCGACGCCGGTGTTGTCGCGCCCGAGCCGCTCCTCACTGAACACCGGACGCCCGTCTCCGGAACGGAGCGCGTCCTCGCGAAACGAACGTCCGTGAACGCCCTGAAGCGGCGTGAAGCCTGCGCAGTCGAACAGCGTCGGGAAGACGTCGATCACGCCGACGCTTCCGCGCCAACGCGCACGCGGCAGGACCCTCGGCGCCAGAACGACCAGAGGCACGTGGATGTGTTCGTCGCGAAGACCAAGCCCCTCGCCCAGCGTGCCGCGCTCGCCGAACGCCTGGCCGTTCGACGACGTCACGACGAAGAAGGTGTCGTCCCCGCCGTCGGTGAAGAGGAGCCCGTGCATCGCCCGTGCGAGATCGTCCACCCGCCCAACCTGACGGTCGTACGCGTCGCGCAGCCGTTTGGACAGCGGCGCGTCCGGCGCCCGGGCGAACCCTTCGAATCGGTAGCGGCGGACCGCGCGTTCGTAGCGGTAGCCGAATCGGGATCGGTACGAATCGCGTTGGGCGAGGTCCAACGCGTCGATGGCCGCGAGCTCCCGATCGGTCGGCAGCGTGTCGGGAACCGCGGGCCTCGGAAGCGAGCGGTCGGGCTGGAGTCGCCGCGCGTCGTAGGTCCCGTTGGCCGCGTCGATGCGCAAGACGAGCAAGTACGGTCGCGTGGCGTCGCGACCTGCGAGCCATTCTCCGAGCTCGGCGATCGCGCGGTCGCGCCCGTCGATGATCGTCTCGAAGCCCTGGAGCACGGTGTCGAACCCCGGAGGCCAGCGGCCTGTAGTGAGCGCGACGGTCTCGTAGCCGAACCCCTTCGCGAGCGCCTCGGGATACGTCGTCACCGCGGCCGGCATCGACGCGTGGCGACCGGGCGCATCGCATCCATGCGCGCTCGGCAGCAGGCCGGTCAACAGACTGACCCACGACGGCACGGCGCGCGGCGACGGCGCCGCCGCGTTCTCGCAGCGCAGCGCGGCGCTCGAGACGTCGCCATCGGCGGCCAGCCACATGTCGCCGTGCACCGCGTCGGCGCGGACGCCCTCGAGGACGAAGACGACGAGACTGGGACGCCGCGTCGTCGGCGGGTCGATCAGCAGCGCACCGTCGCTGTCGTAAGCGCGCACGGGTGCTCGCGGCTGCTCGTCTTCGGCGCAAGCCGCCAAGAGCAGCAGTACGAGGATCAGCGATTCTCGGATTCGCACGAAAGCGGCCGGACGGGATGCGTCCCGGCCCCTCCTTCGGGCGGGGTCACCCGGCCGGACGCCCATTTCCACAGGTGCCGCCGTGCCTTGGCGATCCCGAGGCAGAAGTCGACGTTCAGCTCCGTGGCGACGGGCACGCGCCAGTTGACGGTCAGGTTGTTGCTCTCACCAGGGTCGGCCGCGAGATCGTAGAGCTCTTCGCGATGGGTGTTGTTCAGGGCGTCGAACGTGGCGACGTACTTCCAGCGTTCGGAGCGCAGCGATACGAGGAAGTCCTGCCGATCTTCGGTCGTGTTGAGGTAGGTCAGCAGCTCCTCGGACAGAACCGGGCGGGGCTCACGCTTCTCCGCGAGCAGCGGCAGCATCGACACGCCCCGCGCATCGCGCAGCTGATCGAAGCCCGCCCAATCGAAGAACGTCGGCATGACGTCGATCAGGCCCACGCTGGACGAGACGACGGCGCCCCGGTCGAACGGCTTCGGACCGACCATCACCAACGGCACGTGAACGAGCTCGTCGTAGAGAACCCGGCCGTGCATCAGCGTTCCGTGCTCGCCGAACGCCTCGCCATGATCGCTGGTCACCACCAACAGCGTGTTCTCCATGAGCCCGGCCGCCTCGAGGGACGCGACGGTGCTCTCGATCAGCGAGTCGACCCAGGCGACGCCCTTCCAGTACTCGCGCTCGAGCTCCGCGGCGAGCTCGGGTCGAGGGTCGTCTCGGTAGCCCGAGTGGAAGTACTTCGCCACGATGTGCTGAAGGCCCCCGCGATACCGCTTCGCCAAAGCGCTTCGCGCCGCGTGGTCGAGCATGAACGCACGTGCGATCTCGTGGGCCTCGTCGAGCTCGTCGACGTCGACCCTTCGCTTCGTCCTGATGTTGGCAGGGTTGTCCGGGAACGGATGATTGTGACGACCGTACGGATCGTGCGCTTCGTAGGTGTGCAGGTAGAGGAAGAACGGCCGTGCGGCCTCGCGCCGCTCCGCCCACGGCAAGACGACCTCGTCCGTGCCCTGCAACCCGAAGTCCGTCGTGCCGTCGTCGAATCCCTGGAACAGGTTGAACGACTTCGACCACCAAGGGCCGCCCACGAAGGCGGCGGTTTGATAGCCGTGTTCGTCCCGAAGCGTCTCCGCGTAGGTCTGCACGGGATCGAGCAGGTAAGGATCTTCCAAAGGCCGATTGCAGCCGTGCTCGCTCGGCCACAGCCCGGTCAGCAGACTGACGACCGAGGGAACCGTCCACGGCGCCGGTGCCGCCGCCTGGTCGAAACGAACGCCGTCCCTTGCGAGCGACGCGGTGAAGGGCATCCGGGGCTCACCGGCGGCGGTCGCCTCGAGCGCGTCGCCGCGAAGCGTGTCGATGCAGATGACGACGAGGTTCGGTCGCGTGCGGTCGAATGCGCGCCGGACGTCCGACTCCGGCGACCGCTCGTCGCCGCAAGCAACCATGGCGGCGGCCAGCAACGCCCAGACGACCAACAGGCGAAACCGACGCAGCTCGGGCCTGTTCGTCGCGTGCATGCGGACCTCGCGATCGCCGAGATCGGCGTCTTCCACAGGCGTAGACTGACATCGCGAACTCCGCCGAGCGCCCCAAAGTATGGGCTCCGCGGCCTGGTTGAGGACGGTCGTCCCGGCAACGAAGTATGCACGCGGAGTGAATGGAAAACAGGTATCCAGCGAGGCTCAGTCCGCCGGGAAGGTCACCGGCACACCGTCGAGCTCACCCGTCGGAAGGCCGAAGTGGCGAAGCACCGTCGCGGCGACGTCACGTACGTGATACGGCCGGTCGTCGCGAGGCCGCGCGACCTTGCGATTGACGAGCAAGACACCGGGAACCCGGTCGCGCGACGTGCTGCAGTGATCGCCGGACCATGCCACGTCGTTGTACTCGAACACGTCGCCGCTCTTGGCCATGCCCCCGAGCAGCGCGGTCTGCCACGACACACGATAGCCGGGCGCGAACCCGACCTGGATCTCGGCCGCTTCGCTCGCGAAGGGTCCGTCGTAGACGTCGGCCAGCAGCGTCACGGTCTCGACCGCGCGCGACGTGACGGGCGTGTCGGCGCCCTCGACCGGACGGGCGTCATCGACGTAGGGGTTGCGAATCGCGAGAAGCTTGTCGCGGATCTCCGCGGAGAGAGCGCGGGCGTCTTCGGGATCCACGATGCCCTGCTCTTCGCGGCCGCGTAGGTTCAGGTAGATCTGCCCGAGACCGAGGCCGTACGCCCGCGTCTTCGACCAGTCGACGACGTCGACGCCGGTCTCGCCGCCGAAGAACGGCGCCAGTCCCTTCTCCTCGGCGTCGCTTTTCAACACCATGTAGCCCTCGTCGACGAGCCACTGGTTGATGTTGACCGCCCAGCGCCACGTCTGGAAGCCGTGATCGGAGACGATCAACAGCAGGTCGTCCTTGTCGAGTCGTGCTCTCACGGCGCCGACGATCGTGTCCATCTTCCGGAAGACCTGCAGGATGGGATCGTCGAGACTCTTGCTTCGGTCGTCGTGGAGGCGATGACCAAAGTCGCGGTAGCGATAGAAACCGTGGCACGCCCGGTCGGTCGCGGTGAAGCAGGCGAACACGCAGCGGTCATTGCGCGCCAGTTCCCCCATCAGGATGCCGCCGCCGCGGTCCATGTCCTCGAGCAGGTCGCGCAGGAAGTCTTCGTCGCTCTGAAAGCGGTCGTTCAGCGGCATCGTCTGCTCTTGCCAACCGACCGTCTCGTAGGGCCCGTAGGTGTTCCAGAGCTTCGCGCCGTAGTCGTCGGGTGTCGAGAGCGGGAAGGGGGCGTTGCGCGGATCGAAGTTGACGGGATCGGCGAGCACCTTCAGGGGATCGACGCTCTTCACCTCGAATCGCACGACGCCGTCGACCGATCGACTCGGAATCAACCCGAGCTCGAAGCGAACGGAGAAGACGTCGCTGCGGTCGCCGACACGTACGTCCTGTACGACCCCGGCCAGCGTGATGCGAACGCGTGCGTCCGCGCGCACCTCGAAACGCAGCGGAACCGACGCGCGCCGACGGCCGCCACGCGCGTTGCGGCCCAAGCTCGGGTCGTAGGGTCCGTAGAGCAGCGTGTCGTACCGCTCATCCGGGGGAGCGACCGGCAACGGGACGCGATACGTGCCGAACGTCGTCACGCCGGACGTGAACCCGAGGGCCGCGGAGTACTGCGTGCCGAATCCGGAGGATGCGGCAACGTCGGGTGTGCCCAGTCCGGGGGTCATGTGCGCACCCGGACGATCGGGCACCGGGAAGAGCAAGGGCTGGCGTAGTGCCAGAACGGAGTAGCCCGCATTGCGAACGAGCTCGGTGAACGTCGGGGCGCGGAGGCGCGAGCGCACGCGCGGTGCACGCAAGGGGACGCGGTCGAAGAGCAGGCGCGCGCGGCGGATGTCGACCATCCCGTTCTGGGGCTCGTAACCCGGGCCGGGCGTGACGAAGTCGTAGACGCCGTGGCGCGCGGGGTTGACGCCGGTCATCAGGCTCGCCCAGGCCACGGGCGACTCCGGCGGGATCTCGCTCATGAGCGGATGGAACGCGCCGTCGCGCGCGAGCGAGGCCAGGGCGGGCAGCTGGTCCGCGTCGATGTACGCCTGCAGCATGCGGGCGTCGACGCCGTCGAACCCGAGCACGACGACGCGAGGCACGGTGTCGGCATCGGCGGCGGGCGCGGGCCTGCGTTCGGGGAGCGTCGAGCGCATGAAGTCCCCGACGAACGCGACGTTGAGCACGGCCGCGACGGCGAGCAGGGGGAGGAATCGGATCAGGCGCTTCACGCTGGGTCTCCAAACGCCAGCGTAGCCGGGGCGGCGCCGGAATCCGCAGGTTGGGCGGCACCGGGCGCGAAGCTCATGCGTGTGGGATAAGCCCAGTCCCGGCGAAGATCAACGACCCTCCGAGCGCATGCTTCGGCAAACCATCCTAGCGAACTTGGACGCTAGCTCCCAATTCTCTAGTACCGCCAGCCAGTCGCGGAGTTGACGGGTTGAGGGGCGCGTTTGCTCGCGAGTATCATGTTGGCCATGTATCGGCGAGCGTTGCTAGTCCTCACGTTGATTGTCGCTGGTACTGCCAATGCTGAGGAAGGCGCTCGCAGCTCCGAGGTGCTACGAAAGCAGCTGCAGGCCAGTGTTGACAGACAGGCGGAACTGCACATCGCCTACAGGCTGGAGATGACGCCGGGCAGTCTGGCGTTCGTCGAACCAAGGGAGGGGCTCGGAGAGCTCTTCAGGAGCGGGGACCTCACGGGCGCCTATCTTCGACTGCGAGGAGAAGGCAAACTCACGACCCTATGGTCTGCTGGCAATGGCTCACGCTTTGTGAGCCTGGCGAACGGCACGGCAGTCTACTCCTGCCGAGGGCCTAATGAGTTGAACAAGCAGGTCAAGCGAGTGCAAACGACTCTAGACGAGATCTGTAGGGACTGGAAACTTCCAAGATTGAAGATGGAGCGCCACTCGACCTACGTGCAGATTCTCATTGATGAGGCAGCCGATGATACGACTTCATACGAGTGGGGCCTCGGCGTTGGTGAAGGGCATCCAGCTCGCTGGCTCGATCGAGAGCTGTTCGCGACCAAGTCAGTCCGCGTAGACGAAGCAAAGAAGCGAGTAGTGCTCTCCTCCAAACGAGCCGAACTGGTATTTGATCGTTCGACAGGTCTTCTCTTCTCTGCCCGTGCCCGGTCCGAGTCGACCGGCGCTGAGACCACACTCACGCGTCGGAGCGTCGAACTTGAGCAGGTTGAGTGGAAAGAGCGCATCAATACGATACTGGCCACGCCTGACTTGGATCCGCAGCTTCGTGAATCTGACCGCTTCTTCAGGGCTCTGCATGTCTTCCGAGGAGTGGGGCTGCTCAATGAGTGCTCAGCAGGCTCATTGAGCGACAAGCGGTTGAGCGAGGCGACCGATCGACTTGCCCAGACTGTCTTCGATACGCCGGCGGCTCGAGAAGACATTGCCAAGCTCGTAGAGAGCGAGCGAGCGCTGGCGCCCTCAAGACAGGCAGTTCGCAAGACTGTCGAAAACGCGTGGCTACAGCCCGGTTCTACTTTGCGCGAGAGTGCCTCTGAAAAGAACGTGAGAGTGGTTGAGCGTCATGCGAAGGAAGTCGAGAGGGTGATTCGTGAGTTTGCGATGAAGCACTTCGATGGCATGTGGCCTGAGACTGGAGCCAAGTAGTTCTGGAGTTGACCCGGTTTCGTGGACACCTACCCGTGGGGGTGGAAAGATCCCACGATGCCGAGATCCCATCCTTCCTACCCTGCGGAGTAGGATACTGGTCGAGGAGTATACCGATGGGACAGAGGAAGAAGCGCACGTTCACGGCCCAGCAGAAGGCGGAGGCCGTCCGGCTCTACAAGGCCGTTGGGAACTACGCGAGGGTCGGGCGGGATCTGGACATCCACCCGAACGTGCTGAGGAACTGGGTCAAGCAGGCTGAGGTCGATGCAGGGGAGGGTCCTCCGGAGGCGCTAACCACCGCGGAGAAAGCCGAAGTGCGGCAGCTCAAGCGGGATGTGAAGCGGCTCCGGATGGAGCGGGACTTCCTGAAAAAAGCCGCAGCCTTCTTCGCCAGGGAGGAGAGCTCGAAGCCTTCGAGCTGATCGAGGCGGGGAAGGCCAACGTGCCGATCCGAGCTGCTGCTGGGCGTCTCGCCCAGCGGCTTCTACGCCTGGCGCACCAGGCCGCCGTCCAAACGCACGATCGACAACCAGCGGCTCGTGAGGGAGATCCGCGAGATCCACAGGGAGAGTCGGGGCACGTACGGAAGTCCGCGCGTCCATGCCGAGCTCAAGTCACGGAAGCGGCCGGTTGGCGTTCACCGCGTGGCGCGCCTGATCCGCAAGAACGGCATCTCAGCGCGCCTGAAACGCCGTTGGCGGCGAACGACGGACTCGAAGCACACGCTGCCGATAGCGCCGAACACGCTCGATCAGAAGTTCGAGGTCCAAGCGCCGATGCACAGGTGCTTCACGCCGACCATCACAGCCGCCTGGATGAGGTCTCGATATACAGCGTTGCCCATCCACGCGCGGCCGGCCTCTACCTCGAGAGCGCATTGCCAGTCAGCGTGATACGCGTCGATCTCGTACCGAAGTGTGGGCACCCCATCCTCACCGAAGAAGACGGGGCGCTCGATCTTGTCAGCTTTGGCCTTGCTGCGCTCTACCTCGAACCCGAGTTCGCGTAGGTCGTCCCCCAGGACTGCAAGCACCTGATCGCTGGTCAGTCCCTTCTCTAGTTCCTCCGTTGAGATCTCACTGCGGTGCGCCTTGAACACGCCAACTAGATCGGGAATGAAGTGAGGCGGGGGCTCAGTAAGAGGCAGTGAAGTGAAATGGATTCCCTTCGGACCTTGCTTCGCCATGTCTAGTCCCGCGCGCGCCCACGCCGCCACGCAAGTCCGGCTACGCCGAGGCCGAGGAGGGCGAGGGATGTGGGTTCGGGGATTACCGTGGTGAGCGTCCCCCGAATGCGATCCGTCACCACGCCCGACTCGTTGAAGAGTTCGAACTCAAAGAAAGTCGTTGCCCAGTCATCAGTATCCAGCGTTGTAGGCAACCCGATCCCACTGATCGCATCGGCGTCGAAGTTCTTCACGCTGATGTGCAGACCCTCTCCGGAGATCAGCTTGATCTCATCGAGCGGGTTGTCGTTCTCAACTTGAATCGCTGCAAGTTCGGTCGCATTGCGGCTGTAATCCGTACCGTCGTACGTGATCAGCCAGTCAATAGAGTCTCCAGCAACGGCCTCCTTGTACTGGGCCAGAGTCCCGACAGGGTCTGATTCGATGCTGATCCCAATGCTGGTGTCGAACGTGATCGAGAGCGTAGCGGTGTCAGGGCCGCCCACGAACCCGCCGAACTTCTCAGTGATGTCAACGTCGAACTCAAGCGTGATCTCATCGGAGATTGCAGCCGTTCCCAGCACGCTGCGCTTGCCGTGAGAATCGACGCCGATGGCGATCAGCACAGCGCAGTCGCGCACCGATCCGCCGTGGCGCACCTTCTCGTAGCGAGCGTCGAGTACGAGGTACTTGAACGCGCCGAGCGGACGTGTGCGCCAGCGCTCGAGCTCCTCGTCGAGCAGCGCAGCTGCTCGAGACACGCTCGTGGAGCTGATCTCCAGGCCGTTGCAAAGCACCTTCGTGATCGCCTCGACACGCCGCGTCGAGACGCCCTGGACGTACATCTCCGCCAGGGCCAGCGTGAGCGCTCTCTCGCTTCGCTGGCCGCGTTCGAGGCTGGAGGGGTAGAACGTGTCGCCGCCCTCGACGTCGCGAACCTGGGGCACCTGGACGTCGATCTCGCCCAAGCGGGTTCTGACGCGCTTGCGCTTGAAGCCGTTGGCGTAGCCGCGGCGCTGATCCGTGCGTTCGTGGGGCTCGGCGCCGAGGAAGGCACTGCGTTCGACCTTCATGGCCTCGTTCACCAGCACCCGCATCGCCTCAGCCATGCCGTCGAACCCGTTCTCGCTGAGCGCTTCCAGTGCGTCGCCCCAAGGCGTACGCTGTTCGTGGTGGGTCACGTCGTTCCTCCTTTGCGTGGTGTCGTTACCTGCGGTGCTGACACGACGAGCGTTACGACAACCACCAATGCGCACCAGACTGTCCTCACGCTCACCTCCCACAGCAGCATCTAGGCCTGAAAGGGTAGCCAACTGGCCGCTACCAGGGCCAGCGCAAAGGGCTTCCAAGCAACGCAGGGCCTGTCCACCGCCCGGGAGAAGATGTAGGGGACGGCCCCGCGCCGGCCTGATCAGCCGGGGAAAGGGCGCCATGCTTGTCCCCGCCCGGGGGCCGTCCATTTCGCGTTGGGACGAGCTGCGGACAAGGCTGATGGTTGACATTCGCAAGCGGCTCCGAGCCGCGAAACTATCGAGGTTGCTCGGGGTGACATGTGACTACCGTCTGAGCAAGGCGTATCACAAGCGAGTTGAGGAAGATGGAGTCGCGGATACGCATCATCGCCAGACACGCGAAGTCCCGGCGCGAGCAGCGCATTCCCCTGCGCGCTGATCTTGTTGCTGCACTCAAGGCCTACCGCGCCGCCACTCGGGCGCAGGGGCACCCGGATGGCGCGAAGGATCCTGTCATCCCTGCACGCCTGTTCCCTTCCCATCGGTGCTTTCGACGAGACATCGACTACGCGAAGATCCCGCACGAGGACGAGGAAGGGCGTGTTCTGGATCGCCATGCGCTGCGACACAGCTTCGTGACGCGGCTCGCCCAGGCGGACGTGCATCCTCGGACCGCGCAGGAGTTGGCGAGGCATAGCGACATTTCGTTGACGATGAAGCACTACACGCATTTGCGCTCGCGGGACCTCCACAGCGCCGTGGAACGTGCCGCAGATGTGCCGCTCCTGTCCGGAACCTGCTCTTCGCCGCACTTCGTTGCCCAGAACCAGCCGAGAGAAAAGCGCTGCGGGCGACTCCAAGAGGCCCGTTGGGCCCGGTTCTTCGAGCGATGAACGTGGTGGGCGCAACAGGACTCGAACCTGTGACCTCATGCGTGTGAAGCATGCGCTCTAGCCAGCTGAGCTATGCGCCCCATTTTCGCCGTAGCGGCGGGTGACCCTATCAGGCGTTCGAATACCCCTCAAGAGAAGCCACCGCCTCGAGGGTATGCTCCCCCTCGATGAACCGGACACGCGTCGCCACCGCCCTCGGACTCCTCGCGCTGCTGGCAGCGTGCGGCGACGAACAGCCGAAGCAACGACACGCGCCGCCCACGCCCGCCATGCGCCCCTCCCGCCCTCCGCCATGGCCCGAGCCGGCCCCCGCACAGCTCGAGGCCGCCAAGCAGTACGGCGTCCCCGTGTCCTTCGAAAACAGCCTCGGCATGCGCTTCGTCCTGATCCCTCCCGGCTCGTTTCGCATGGGACTGCCCAAGGGTGATCCCGGTGGCGGATGTCGCGACGCACCCGAACGCGACGTCACGATCGAACGACCGTTCTACATGCAGGCCACGGAAGTCACGAACGCCCAGTTCCGGCGCATGCGCCCCACCCACGACAGCAAGACGTTTCACGACGGATACACGTTGGACGAAGACGAACAGCCCGTGGTGCGCGTTTCGTGGCAGGACGCACGCGTGTTCGCCCGATGGGTGTCCGACCGCGACCCGAAGCGTTCCTACCGGCTGCCGACCGAAGCCCAGTGGGAGCGAGCGTGTCGCGCGAGCACCTCGACGCGGTTTTTCTGGGGCGACGTGTCGGCGGACGGTTGGAAGTACGCCAACGGTCTCGATCCGAAATCGGAATCCGTCTTCGGGATCTCGGGCTACGCAAAGGCCTCGTGGCCGGCCGAGCGAAGACACTGGCAGCGCGACGACGGGTTCATGGTGAGCGCCCACGTGGCGAGCTACGCGCCCAACGCGTGGGGGCTCTACGACATGGCGGGCAACGTCTGGGAGCTCTGCGACCACCTCGAAGGCGAGGAGCTGGACCCGCCTACGCGCGTCATGCGCGGCGGGGCTTGGAGCGGCAGCCCGAGCGCGCTCGCGTCTGGACACCGGACCGGATTCGTGCCGGACACGAAGCTCCCGCACGCCGGCTTCCGGCTGATCTCGCCGATCCCAGCCGGCGACGAGTAGTCGTCACCCCTCCTCGCCGGGCTCCTGTTGTTCCGGCGCGCCCTGCGAGGGTTCCACCTGCATCACACGCACCGCCTTCGTGGCGACGAGCTGGTCGTTCGCGTGCAGCTGGAACTCGTACGTGCCCGGCTGCATCAACGTCACGTTGCGAAGCTGTGCCGACAGCTCCGTCGTCTGCAGCGGCCCCGAGATCTCGATGGGCGGCGGCGTGCCCTTGCCGAGCACCTGATTGCGCGACACGTCGATCAGGCGAATCTCGAAATCGTAGCGACCACGGGCATCCGTGAGGTTCGCGTAGATCCAAAGCGTGGGATGGGTCGCGGGGAACCGGTCGGCACGAAGCTCGTGGAAAACGCCGATCAACGACTTCTTCCCTGTCTGTGCGTCATGAATGATCTGATCGCAGATCAGGAACGCCTTCACGACGGGATTGGGTTGCTTGCCGGTCATCGCGCGCAGCGTACCCGGCCACGCACGCTACTGGAACCGTTTCGAAGCGTCTTCGAGAAACGCCCGCTCCTCGTCCGACAGCGACGCCATGCCGTCGTCCGAAATCTTCTCCAGCAGCCGGTCGACCCGGCCTCGTACGTCATCCGCGCCGTCGCTCTCTTCGTCCTCGGGAGCTTCGTTCTCCGGTTGCGCCGTGGTCGTCGACGTCACGCCGGCGCCCAGTGCGACGTCCGCTGTACGGCGCGCCGCGTGCCAACCCCATACGAGCGCGACCGCGTGACCGATGGACCAGGCCGGCGGCACACGCATCGAGACGAGGTAGAACAGTAAGCACGTTCCGAGCCCAATCCACGCGAACGCGCGCATCGACATGCGCCAAACTCCGAAGAGCCGCACAGGTTCGTTGCCGTGCGCGATCAGCACGTACGCGATCAAGGCGAAGATCGAACCGCTCGCGCCGCAAGATGCGGACGCTTCGACGCCGATGGCCGCGGCGGCCACTTGCGCGAGCGCGAACGTGATGCCGCCGCCGACGTAGAGCACGAGATAGCGGCGGCGATCCGCGAACGCCGCTTCGGCGCGCGAGCCGAGCGCGTAGAGCAGCAGCATGTTCAGCAAGACGTGGCCGACGCCGGCATCGACGTCGTGGAACCAAAGCGACGTGAAGACCTGCCACACCTTCAGCTCGGAGAGCACGGCCGACGGGTGCAGCCAGAGCTCGTCGTGGATGAAGGGGGCGATGGGCGAGCCGCGGGCGTTGGCGCCGCCGGCGGCGCCGACGAACAGGAACAACACGCCTTGAATGCCGATCAACCACCACGTGACGCGACACGCGCGCCAGTCGGCTTCGTAGACGGGCCGATCCCGCATGTAGTCGCGGTTGTGAACACCCACGATCGGAGCCTACCACCACGTCGCGCCCTTGTGCCCACCGCGGCGGTCGGGTAGAGCAAGGCCGATGAGCGACGCCGAAGCGACCATCCTCGACGGACGCGCCCTGGCCGAGCGGGTGCGCGTCGACTACCAGCCCAAGGTGCAGGCGCTGATCGACTCGGGTCGGCGGCCGAATCTCGTCGTCGTCAAGGTCGGCGAGGACGGCGCCGCAGACGCTTATCTGCGCGGACAGCGCCGCGGCGCGGACAAGTGGGACATCGGGTTCTCGGTGCGCACCCTGCCGGCGGCGTCGGACGAACGCGCCATTCGCAAGGTCATCAAGGAGCTGAACGCCGACCGCGGCGTCACCGGCATCTTGCTTTCGCTCCCCCTGCCCGACGGTGTGGGCGCGCGCACCTTGCAACACGACATCGATCCCGACAAGGACGTCGAGGGCGTGCATCCCGAGAACCTCGGCGAGTGCCTCTACGGGCGCTACGGCTTGTTGCCGTGCACGGCCTTGGCCGCGATGGCGCTGGTCGAGTCGTCGGGGATCGATCTCCAGGGGAAGAACGCCGTGGTCGTCGGCCACAGCGAGATCGTGGGCAAGCCCGTCGGGCTCCTGCTCCTGGCAAAGGACGCCACGGTCACGACGTGCCACGTCCACACGCAGGATCTCGGCTCGCACACGCGCGAGGCGGACGTGCTCGTCGTCGCCGTCGGCAAGCCGGGCCTGATCACCGCCGACATGGTGAAGCCGGGCGCCGTGGTGGTGGACGTCGGCATCAACGCGGTGAAAGACGCCGAAGGCAAGAACCGCATCGTGGGCGACGTCGACTACGAGCCGGTCGCGAAGATCGCGAGCGCGATCACGCCGGTGCCCGGCGGCGTCGGACCCGCGACCGTCGCCGTCCTGATGCGCAACACCGTGTTGGCCGCCGAAGGCATGCCGCCGCGCGACGATCCGAGCCAGCTGCCGCTCTTCGTGCACTAGTCGCGGGTCGAGCCCGAAAGAGAACGAGGGCGGGAACCGAAGCTCCCGCCCTCGCAGCTACAGACGAAGGGTGTTTGTCTCTAGCAGGAACTACCAGTCGACCTGGAACCGAATGCCGAAGCCGCTGAACGTGGTGTCGTCGAAGGTCGCCACACCGGAGGCGGCCGCCACGCCGGGGTTGGCGTCCTGCAGCACGTTGAACCCGGCAGGCGTCCCGTCGATCGTCGCGATGAAGTAGTTGAGCATGATGCGCGCGTTCGGGTTCAGGTGCCAGTTGACGCCGAAGGTGAATGCGGTCATCTCACCGCCGTCGACGTTGCCGTCCGAGAGGTCGATCCCCTCGTAGCGCGCGGCGAGCTCCCACCCACCCGTGCAGCAGCAGTCGTTGTCGAGGAAGTTGCAGCACGGCTTCGTGCGGCTGAAGGCGCCGTGCTTGTAGTTGCGGCACTCGCCCGTCAGCCAGTAGCTCGCGTACACGTACCAGGCCGTGTAGGTCGGGTCGCCGGCGATGTCGGAGTCGACGTCGGCCAGCAGGTACTCACCCTGCACCGACCACGGCCCGTAGACCACGGCGCCCTCGAAACCGAGCGTCGTGTACGACTCGACGTCGGAGATGGTGCCGGTGTTCACGTAGCGGCTCGTCATGTGCGACGGCGCGCGCGAGCGGAAGCGACGGCCCTTGAGGTCGTCGTAGTAGGCGCCCGAGATGCCGACGTGCGCGCGCTTGCAGCTGCAGTTGCAGTCCCACCAGGGCGCGTAGGTGACGCGACCCGCCACGGCCCAACCGTCATCGAAGTCGAAGTCGCCGCCGCCTCCGGGGCTGCTCGTGGGGCTGAAGAACGCGAACTGGTAGTTCAGGTGATCGCCCATGAGGGAGTCGTGGATCTTGATACCCGTCGCACGAGACGCGTACCCGAACGTGTTCGCCAGGAACGAACGCTCCATGAAGGTGATGTACTTGGAGCTGGTGTTCGCCTCGAGGCTGATGGGCTGGAACTGGTGCCCCACGCGAATCGACGGGAACGCGCAGCCCCAGCAGTCCTTGAGGTGGGTGAGACCGAAGTAGACGTCGCGGAACGACACGTCGCCGTGGGCGAAGTCGAGTTGCAGCTTGTACTCCACGTGGTCGTGGATCAGGCCCGAGTTGTAGAGACGCACGCGCCGGAACTCGACGCCGTCCTCCTGGTACGAGCCCGGCACGCCGGGCGCGAAGGGCGGCTGTACGATGACGTCGTCCTTGAGCTCGTCGTCGTCGAAGACCCACGCGTCCAGCATGATCCGGCCGCCGATCTTGCCCTTGAAGGTCTTGCCGCCGTCGCCGCTCTCGAGGCGCAGGCCGTCCTTCCAGTACACGCGGAACTCGTCGCCGCCCTGCTTGGCCATCTCGGCCTTGACGGCTTCCGCGACCATCGCGCGCATTTCCGCTTCGTCCGCCGCCGCCTGCCCGGCGAGTCCGACGCATCCGATGGCGACCGCGAGTGCCGCCCACATGACCCGGTTGATCATCGTTCGTGTCCTCCTGACCTCCCTGCCGAGGTCGGCGCGGATGGTACGAACAACAGAGTGAACTTACAGAGAAGAACCGACGTATCTTTCGTGAATGGAATGACTTATGTCACTCTCTGTCATACGAGCGTCACGACGATCGCACAGCTTCCGATGCTGGTGCGGCGCAAGATCGCCAGGACCGAATCGAGAGCTCAGGACGCGCGGCTGAGGACGAACCGGGCGACGGTTTCGAGCAGCTGCCGCTGCGCGCCCATCGGAACGTCGGCCAGCGCCGAGAGGGCCCGATCGATGTGCGACTGCGCCGCCTCGTCGGCCTTCTCGAGCGCGCCGCTCTCGCGCAACGCCCGCCCCACGGCTCGCGCGGCGTCCTCGTCGTTCCACGCGCGCTCGATGAGCGCGATCGCCGTCTCGCGCTCGCGGCCCTCGACGCCCGCGAGCCAGTAGATGACCGGCAGCGTCGTCTTCCCTTCGCCGAGATCGCGCCCGAGCGACTTGCCGACCGTCGCCTCGTCACCCGTCACGTCGAGCCGATCGTCCACGATCTGGAATGCCATCCCGAGATGATGTCCGTAGTCGCCGAGCGCGGTCTTCAAGCCCTCGTCACCACCGCCGTAGTGCGCGCCCACCCTGAGGGCGGCCTCGTACAGCGCCGCCGTCTTGCCCCGGATGATCTTGTAGTACTCGTCCTCGCTCAGCTCGGCGTTGTGCGCCATCACGTCCTGGTGAATCTCGCCTTCGAGCACCTCGCCCACGATCTCCGACAGATACTGTGACGCGTAGCGGTCCTCGAGGTGCGCGGCGGCGTGGTAGGCCTTGCTGAACAGCACGTCGCCGACCAGGACCGCCATCTGCTCGCCCCAACGCGCGTTGAGCGTCGCTGCCTTCCGGCGCACGACCGCGCCGTCGAGAATGTCGTCGTGAACCAGCGTCGCGGTGTGAATCAGCTCGACGACGGCCGCCACCGTAGCGAGCGCGTCGGTCATCTCGCCGCCCGCGATCCGGCCGGCCACGCAGGTGAGCGCGGGACGAAGGCGCTTCCCGGTGAAGGACGCGCCCTGATCGACCATGTCACGGCTGCGAAACGAAACGGATTGCAGGATCGACTTGAACGCGTCCCCGACCTGCTCGAGGTCGGCCTGCACGGGCGCCAGCACCTCGGGGATGCCGCGCGGCGTCGTCGGTTCGGCTGCGGGGTCGTTGGCGTCGCTCATCAGTCGGTCGGTAGCTTGGACTCGAAACCCTCTCGGTTCTCGGCCCACCAGTCCGCCCACGTTGCGACCTCGGCGGGGAAGGACTCGCCGGTGATGCGCATCAGGTGCTTGTGCGCCTTGTCACGCGTATCCGGATCGCTCGCACCGAGGCTCTGGATCAGGATGTCCACCGCCGCCTGCACGTCGGGCACCGCCGGCGCGCCGCCGCCGACCTGATCCGCGATGGCGGCCGTGACCTGTCCGGCGGGTGTACCGCCGCTGACGGCTCGCAGCGCACCGATCAACAGGCCGACGTGCGTACGAACCGTCGTGACCTCGCCGACGAGGATCTGCGAGATTAGGAACAGGATCGCTACGCCGATGCGCGAGACGATGTGCGCGTCGGGCATCGAGCCCTCGTAGAAGAGGAACCAGCCCGCGAAAAACAGCAGAACCAGCCGGACCAGATACCCGACCAGGAGTCGTACTTCAGGCCTCAACGGGGGCTCCTTCCGGCGATCGAAATCTCACCCAGACAGGGCGGCGGTCCCGTATCCTAGCCGGGCCCCCCGCTCGGCCACCACCGGGCGCGACCCCGTTCCGGACGCCGCATGTCGTACAGCATCATCGAGACCTGCATCGGCTGCACGGCCTGCGTGAAGGCCTGTCCGGTGAACGCCATCGCGGGCGCGCGCGGGGAGATGCACGTCATCCACGAGGACATCTGCGTGGACTGCGGGCTGTGCGGCTACGTCTGTCCGCCGGAGGCCATCCTGGACTTCGACGGCAACATCGCAACGCGCTTCAAGCGCCGCCAGGACAGCGACCGGATCGCGATCGTGACGCCGGAGCGCTGCACGGCGTGCGACTTCTGCTTCGACGTGTGCCCCTTCGACGCGATCGAGTACGTGCGCGCGGACGACGGCTTCTACAACGTCGCGACGGTCGACCCCGACATCTGCAAGGGCTGCGACATGCTCTGTGTCTCGGTCTGCATCAAGGACGCGATCGAACTGCACCCGCGCGTCTCGGAGACCGCGCAAGCGGTCATCGAAGAGAAGGCCGCTGCGAAGGCCGAGACCGCCGCGTAACGCGAACGGGGAACGCCCCGGGCGGCGAGCAGCGAGGTCGCCCGCGAAACGATCAGCCGCCGGTCTTCTGGCAGATCTTGTAGCCGATGAAGAAAAGGAACGCTCCGGTCGCGAGCAACGCCAACTCCTGCATGAGGATCCCGCGCTCCGCGCCGCGGTCGAGCGCCTGAAACAGGCCGAAGAGCGGCAGCACCAGGCCGACCGCCTGCAGGAACTTTCCAAAGCCGTACACGGGACGATTTCCACCGAACGGCGCGGCATCCTAGCCGCATCGCGGCCGTTTTTCGGAATTCCCTGGAATCCGGCGGCCCAAAACAGGCACATAGAATGGTGAACCCGGTCGAATTCGAGACCCGCGTCCATGGGTATGCGCGCGACGCGGGACCTAGGAGAAGAGTGATGCGTACGGCGATGTTGGTGGTGCTCGCAGTGAGCCTGATGGGCTTCGCGCTCTGCGGCTGTAGCGACGACAGCGGGAATGAGAAGGCGGCGGAAGCCTGCACCGAGTGTGAAAAAGGCAAGGGCGGCGAGAACGTCTGGTGCGCGGACTGCAAGCACGGCTGGTTCAACGGCGAAGAGAAGAGCTGCGAGGACTGCTGGAAGGGCCTGACCGGCGAGAACGTCTGGTGCGAAGGCTGCAGCAAGGGCTACACGGACGGGGCGGCGGTCGCCTGCAAGGACTGCTGGGACCCGAACACGGCCTGCACGGCGCATGGTGGGTCGGAAGAGGACGCGTCCAAGCCGGAGGAAGGCGACGCGGCCGAAGGCGACGGCAAGTAGCCCGCGCGCAAATCCGAGAAAACGGGAATCGTCAGCCGCTGAAACGGCACAGAGTGGGGTGAGCGGAGGATCGTTCGCACTTGTCCCCCACGCCTGTTGATCGGCCGGAAGCGCTCTATCGCGAGCTGGTCCGGGAGCACAGTGCGCGCATCTGGCGCCTCGGGTATCGCCTCACGGGTGACCGCGACGACGCCGAGGACCTCACGCAGGAGACCTACTACGAGGCCTGGCGCTCGCTGTGCTCTTCGAGCGCGGCGCTGCGGGAGCCCGCCGCCGGCCGCTCGTGGCTCGTGTCGATCATGATGCACCGCGCGTCGCGCCGGCTGCGGCGGGCCCGCGCACGCCCGGTGGTGGACCGTCCGCTCGACGACAACCTCGACGCGTCGCCGCTGCCGGAGCCGGAGCTCGACCTCTTGGCGCGCCGCGAGGACATCCAGCTGGCGCTGGATCAGGTGGATGTCGAGCGACGCACGGCGTTCCTGCTGGTGTTCCTCGAGGGGTGACGTGCCGGGAGGCGGCCGAGCGCCTCGGCATTCCGCTGGGCACGGTGCTCTCGCGCATTCATCGCGCCCGCGGCGAGCTGCGGGCCCATCTACGCCGATTGGAGCAACGGCGCGAACGGGAAGCGCGCGACGTCGAGCGGGGGTCGGCATGAAGGCGCCCGACCGGTCCGAGTGGCTGCGCAAGCTCGGTGAAGCATCCGCGCTCCCGCCCGACGACGAGCGACGGCAGGCGGTCGAGGCCGAGGTCGCGCGCCGCGGGGGCTGGGCGCAAGCCCAGTGGCTCTCGCTGCTCGAGGAAGGCGAGCGCATGCGGCTCGAGCTCGCGCGGGCCGACGCACCGGCGGGTCTCGAAGAGCGCCTGCTGGCGATCCCGGCCGACACGCGGCCGCCGATGCTGCCGCGCACCGGCCCTGGACGGTTCGTTGCGATCGCGGCGCTGCTCCTGATCGTCGTCGGCGCGATCTGGATGCTCCGGCCGGTTGATACACGCTCGCTCGAGGAGCGGCTCAACGCGGTCGGCGTGATGGCGGTGAACGACCACCGCAACACCCACAGCTGGGACGTCACGGCGGAGACCGCTGACGAGCTTGCGACGAAGCTCCGGCCGCACATTCCATTCGAGGTCAACATCCCGCGTGAAGTCGGCGGGCTGGGCGTCGTAGGAGGACGGCTCTGCAAGCTGGGAGGTCACCCGGTCGCGTTCAGCCTGTGGAAGGGCCAAGGGCCCGTCACGCTGCTACAGATCCGGAGGGCGGACTTCGACCTTCCGGCCGATCTCGCGCCGCGATTCATGCGTCCATGCAGGGACGGTGACCGCGCGTGCGAACACGACGTGCTGATGTTCGGGCGAGGTGAGTACGTGTGGGTCTTCGTCGCCGACGACTCGCGCGATCTCGAGGTCGTGCGCAAGAAGCTCGACCCGTAGCAACGGCCGCGTAGGGACGGATAGAGGGAGGGAACATGGTCAAGTGGGCAATCAAGTACCCCCACGGGGTGCTCGTGCTCGTGCTCGCCATCATCTTGATCGGCGGCAGGGTCATTCCGCTGATGGCGACCGACATCCTGCCGACCTACAAGAAGCCCGCCGTGCAGATCCTGACGATGTACCCCGGCATGCCCGCGGAGAACGTCGAGAAGGACATCACCAGCCGTATTCAGCGTTGGACCGGCCAGTCCGTCGGCATCGAACATCAGGAAGCGAAGTCGATGCTCGGCGTGAGCATCGTCAAGGACTTCTTCCACGAGGAGATCGATCCCGACGCCGCGATGGCGCAGGTCTCGGCGTACGCGATCTCCGACCTCTACTACCTGCCCCCCGGCACGTGGTCGCCGATGATGATGCCGTTCGACCCGACGGCGACGTTCCCGCTGTGCCTGCTCGCCGTTTCCAGCGAGCGCGACGCTGCAGGCCAGCTGATCTACGACGAGACGGCTCTCTACGACATCGCGTACTTCGAGCTACGCAACAAGATGCAGAGCATCTCGGGCGTGGTTGCGCCCGCCGTCTACGGCGGCAAGTTGCGCCGCATTCTGGCCTACATCGATCCGCGCGCCCTCGAAGCCCGCGGGCTGTCGAACATGAACGTGGTCGACGCGCTCAACAACAACAACATCTTCATTCCCGTCGGCGCGGCGCGCATCGGCGGCATCGACTACCTGCTCGAATCGAACGCGCTCCCCCACGACGTCGAGGAGATGAACGACTATCCGGTCAAGCTCGACGGCGATCGGATGGTGCGGATCAAGGACGTCGCCGACGTACAAGACTCGGCCGAGATTCAGAGCAATATCGTTCGCATCGACGGCGCGCGGCAGGCCTACATCCCGATCTACCGTCAACCCGGCGCCAACACGATCCAGATCGTCGATACGGTCAAGGAGAAGCTGGAGCCCATCAAAGCGCGCCTGCCCGACGGTGTGAACCTCGACGTCATCTTCGATCAGTCGCTGTTCGTCCGGAAGGCCGTCAACAACCTCGTGCTGGAGATGCTCATCGGCGGGCTGCTCGCCGCGCTGATGATTCTCGTCTTCCTGCGCAGCGTCCGGACGACGGTCTTCATCCTCATCCAGCTGCCGCTGACGGTCGTCGCGGCGTTCGTCGGCCTCTATGCGGCCGGACAGTCGATCAACATCATGACGCTCGGAGGCCTCGCGCTCGTCACCGGCATGATCCTGGACGAGGGCATCGTGTCGATCGAGAACATCGCACGCCACCTCGAAATGGGTAAGAGTCGAATGGACGCCGCGCTCGACGGCATGCGCGAGATGGCGCGGCCGCGACTGCTCATCATGTTCACCGTCACGGTGGTGTTCTTCCCGGTGATCTTCCTCGCCGGCATCGGCAAGTTCCTGTTCGTCCCGATGGCGATCTCGGTGGCCTTTGCCATGTTCTCCTCCTACGTCCTGACGATGACGTTTCTACCGCTGCTCGCTTCCAGGTTCTTGAAGGAGCACGAGGAGGAGCGCGGCATCGCCGGCGCGCTGAAAGGGATGCTCGAGAAGCTGCAGAGCGCCTATCGCGGCATGCTCGGCGCGGCCCTGAAAGCCCGCTGGCTCGTGCTGGCGATCGTCGGCGGCGTGATGGCGTTCACCTTCGTCGCGTTGCTCCCGGCACTGGGCCAGGAGCTGTTCCCGCCCGTGGACGCGGGGCAGTTCATGATTCGCGTTCGCGAGACCTCCGGCACGACGCCGGTCGAAACGGAGAAGACTCTCGCCGAGGTCGAGAAGACCATCCAGCGCACGATCCCCGAAGAGATCCTGCAAAAGATGATCACCAACATCGGCGTGCTCAACGAGTGGCCGGCGGCCTACACGCCGAACTCGGGGTCCGGCGACGCGTTCGTCAGCATCCAGCTCAGGGAGGGAATCGAACGCAAGTCCGTTTTCGAGTACGTGGCGGAGCTGCGTCCCAAGCTCAACAAGCAGTTCCCGGGCCTCGAATTCTCGTTCGACACGGCCGGCATTCTGTCCGCCGCGGTCAACAACGGTGTCGCGCACCCCATCAACGTCCAGATCGACGGCAAGAGCCTCGATGTCGCGCACGAGATCGCCGAGGAGGTGCGCGCGCGCGTCGGGAACATTCCCGGCGCGAAGGACGTGCGCATCCAGCAGCGCCTCGACACGCCGACCTACAAGATCGAGATCGACCGCGAGAAGGCGTACATGCTCGGCATGGACGCCGGCGACATCGTGAAGAACGTCGTGACGGCCTTCCGCTCGTCGATCTCGTTCGAGAAGTCGTTCTGGCTCGATCCGAACAACGGCAACCACTACTTCGTCGGCGCACAGTACAAGGTCAAGGACATGGACATGCGCCAGGCGCTCGAGGAGGCCGTCATCAACCCCAATGACGGCCGACGCCCGATTCAGCTCAAGTCGGTTGCCACCATCGAGCGCGACATGGCCCCCTCCGAGGTCACGCATCTCAACATCACGCGTGTGACGGACGTCTTCGCGAACGTCGAAGGCCGCGATGCCGGCGCGGTCGCCGCGGAGGTCGACGTGATCCTCGACGACATGCGCGCGGCCGGAAAGATCCCGAAAGGGTATGCGATTCACAACCGCGGTGAGACCCAGATCATGCGTGATTCGTTCGGCGGTCTGGCATTCGGGTTGATCATGGCGGCCGCGCTCGTCTATCTGGTGATGGTGGTGCAATTCCGGTCGTTCGTGGACCCGTTCATCGTGATGTTCGCCGTGCCGCTGGGATTTGTCGGCGTCGTGCTCACGCTGCTGTTGACCGGGGACACGCTCAACATCCAGTCGATCATGGGCGTCATCATGATGGTGGGCATCGTGGTGGCGTTCTCCATCCTGCTGGTGGAGTTCGCCAACCAGCTGCGGGCGCGCGGCCGCAGCATCACCGAGGCCGTCACGGAAGCGGCGGTCGCCCGTCTACGTCCGATTCTCATGACCGCGTTCGCAGCCATGCTGGGCCTGTTGCCCATGGCGCTCTACGGCGGCGCGAACATCCCGCTGGCGCGCGCCGTCATCGGCGGCGTGTTCACCGCGATGGTGCTGACGCTCTTCGTCGTGCCGATTCTCTACGTCTTGTTCCGAGGCCGCCTGGCCATGGAGTTCCGGGAGGAAACCGAATGACCCGCGAGCGGAAGATCCAGCTGGTTGCCGCATTCGTCATCGTCGGCAGTGTCAGCGGCGCGATTCTCTATCGCCTATCGAGCGTCGCGGTGACGCGCACCGCCGAGGCGGCGCCGGAGAACGGGACGGTCCATCGCAGGGAGGTCCCGAGGGTGCTCGTCGTGAATCCCACGGTCGAGACCATCACGCGCGTCGTGCGGTTGGCCGCCGAGGTCAAGCCGTACCGCGAGGCGATGATCTACGGCAAGGTCGCCGGGTACGCCGGCCCACCGGTCGAGGTCGGAACGCGCGTCGATCCCAAGGGCCGAGACGGCGAAGCCGTGTTATTGCGCATCGCCGTGCCGGAGCTCGACGCGGCCGTCGCGACCGCGGACAGCCGCGTGGCGCGCGCGACCGCGGCGATCGCCGAGGCGAAGGCGGCCGCGCTCGAGGCCGGCCAGGACAAGGCCAAAGCCGAGGCCCACGAGCGCCAGGCCCGCGGCGCCATCCACGCGGCGAAGGCGTTGCTCACCAAGGCCGAGGCCAACCTGCGCCACCGGGAGATCGTCTACAACCGCCTCACCACCGTCATCAAGGACGCGCCGCGCGCCGTCGCGCGCGACAAGCTCGACGAAGCGCGCGGGGACTACGAGGTCGCCCAAGCGGACGTCGAGGTGGCCCGCGTCGGCATCAAGGAGGCCGAGGACAACGTCGTCGTCGCCCAGGCCCAGGTCGCCGCCGCCGATGCGCGCATTGCCGCCGCCGAGGCGGCGGTCGGCGCGGCGTTGGCCGGCGAGCTCCTCGCCAAGGCCCAGAAGAGCGAGGCCGAGACGCTGCAAGGCTTCGGCACCATTCACGCGCCCTTCAAGGGCGTGGTCTCGGAGCGCATGGTCGACACGGGCACGTTGGTGAAGGACGCGACGCGCAACAGCGGCGCGACGGCGCTCTTCCGGGTGGTGGACGACTCGAAGATGCGAATCCGCTTCTTCCTGGCGCCGCCCGATGCGCCGCACTGCGAGGTCGGCAGCCTCATCAAGGTGCGCATCGACGAGCTCGGCGACGAGTCGTTCGACGCGCGGGTCGCGCGCATCGCCGACGCGCTGGACCCGAAGACCCGCACCATGGAGGTCGAGGCCGAACTCGACAACAGCGCCGGCAAGCTGCGCGCCCACATGTTCGCGCGGGTCGAGGTGTCGCTGGAGTCGTATGAAGACGCGCTCGTACTGCCGGCCCGCTGCGTCACGACCAAGAAGCGCAAGAGCACGGTGCTGGTCGTCAACGAAAAGGGCGTGGTCGAGAAGACCAAGGTCGTGATCGGCGTGGACGACGGCCACAAGATTCAGATCCTCGACGGAGTCGGCGAGGACTCGCAGGTGATCTACGGCGGTGGGCCGAAGGTCGCCGACGGCGAGCGCGCGGAGCCCGTCATGAAGGAGGCATCGGAATGAGCCGGATCGCCGTAGCGGCGTTACTTGCGACGCTGTGCGCATGCTCGTCGTCGCACACCACGTCCGTGCCGATTCCGGCTTCGCTCGCACGCGGCGGTGTCGCTTCGCAGGCGCCGGCCGTGAACGACGACGCGCCGGCGGTCGGCGTCGCTCAGGCCGCGGAAGGGCGCATGCCGGTCGATCTTCCCACCGTGCTGAAGCTGGCGGTCGGCCGCAACCTCGACGTACGCATCGTCAAGGAGACGGCGCGGGAGGCGCATGCCGAAATGGTGCGCGCCGGCCAGTGGATCCTGCCGACCGTGCGACTGCCGATCCGCTATCAGCACGTCGACGGCAACGTGCAGGCGACCGAGGGACGCATCGTCGACGTGACGAAGGACAACGTATTCCTCGGCGCATCGGTGTACGCAGACTGGGAGCTGGGCGACGCGATCTACGATCAGCTCGCCGCCAAACAACGCCGTGGCGCCGCGTGCCAGGCCGGCTACGCCGAGATGAACGACCGCGCACTGGAAGCGGCACTCGCCTACTTCGACCTGATGTACGGCCAGGCGTTCCTCGAGATCGCGGACGCCTCGGTCGCGCTCTACGAGGACCTGGCCGGCGAGGCGGAAGCGGCGGTGAAGGCGGGAGCAGGATTCCGCGGCGACGTGTTGGGCGCGCGAGCGCGGCTCTCGCACGCGAAGGTGCAACGCCAGCAGGCCATCGAGGCCATCGGCGTCGCGTCCGCGACGTTGCGCGAGGTGCTCGACCTGCCGAACAGCGTAGAGCTGTACGCGAGCGACCCGCAGCCGGTGAAGCTCGAGCTGATCGGTCCGGACGAAACCGAGCCGTCGCTCGTTCGCAAGGCGTTCCTGGGCCGGCCGGAGCTGCGTGAGGCGCGCATGCTCGCCGCCGCGGCGGACGCGGAGAAAAAGGGCACCGTCACGGGCGAGTTTTTCCCGGACGTGCATGTCGGCTACGAGCCGGGTTGGTTCGGTAGCTTCTTCGACGACCTGGGCGGCACGAGTGACACGCGTGTCGGGCTGTCGTGGACGGTCGGTCCCGGCGGCATCGGCGACACGGCGCGTCAGGCCTCGGCGGCGGCGCGCTATCGGCGCGCGATCCTCGAAGGCCGCAAGGTCAAGGGTCGCATCGTTCGCGAGGTGTCGGCGGCGCACACCGAGGTGCGCGCACGCGGCGGGGCGATCGAGGTGTCCGAGGTCGGCGCGGCGGAAGCGCAGGAGTCTTTGGACCTCTATCAGGAGCGCTTGCGCCAGGGCGTCGGCGTGCCGCTCGACACGATCACGGCCGAAGAGACGCTGACCCAGGCGCGCATCGACTACCTGCAATCCGTCATCGGGTTCAACAAGGCGCAGATGAAGCTCTTGCGCGCCATCGGCCGCATACGCTAGCCGCCCGTTCCCGTACGATGCGGCGATGCGTTTCGCCCTTCCGCTGATCCTGCTCGTCGCGCTCCCGTGGTGCACGCCGGCCGTCGCAGAGGACCGTCCTCTCCCCAGCCCCGACGACCCGCACGTCGTCGGGCGCATCAAGGTTTCCGAGCCGGGGTTCTATCGGATTCCGGGCTCGTTCCTGGCCCGCATTCAGCTCATGAAGGGTCATGGACTGCACGTGCGCCGCGGCGGTGTCCCGGTGCCGATGGTCACGCACGGAGCGAAGGGCGACGTCGTGTTCCTGGCGCACGATGTCGCGGCGTCGCACAGCCGCTCGGCGGTCTACGAGCTGATCTCCGGTCCGGCCAGACAGATTCGCCGCGTCGAGCCCGACTCGGAGAACGGCGCGTTTCAGCCGGTCACATCGACGCGACGCAGCGATCGCGATCAGATCTTCGGTCCGCTCGCCGCCGCCGTCGAAGAGGACAAGAGCAGGGATCCGGCCGTCAACGTTCGCGTGTACGACGGCGAGGACGTCCCCCACTGGTTCTTCGGAAAAGTCCCGGCCGGTCAATCCTTCACGGTTCCGCTGCATGCCTCCGGCGCGGCGAAGGGCGCCGACCAGACGCTCGAGGTGCACGCCTACGGCACGCGCCTGGGCAGCGTGGCGCTCAGCGCGAGCTACGGCGGCAAGGAGCTCGGCACGAGCGCGGTCGAGCGCATCGACAACGCCGCCGGCGGCGCCAAGTTCCGGTGGAAGGTGCCCGCGGCCGCGATGCCCGACGGCTCGGGGATGTTGACCCTACGAGACGTCTCCGTCGATCCTCCGAAGCCGCCCCGTAACGACGTCTCCGACGGTCGCGGCTCGATCTGGGTCGAGTCGATCTCCCTGGCCGGTGAAGTCGAAGCGCGGATCGACGAAAAGCTCCGTGTCTTCGACGCGTGTCCGAATGATCTCCATCGGTTCCGGGTCACCAACAGCGAGACGGCGCGGCGCCCTCTTCTTTGCATGGTGGGCCCTGCAGGCGATCACGTTCCGCTGTGGACCGCGCCTTGGGCTCCTGGCGACCGAGAGGGGCAGCTCGTCGTGCGGTTCGGCAACGTCGATGCGTGCTGTCGGCTCTACGCGTCGACCAAGGTGACGGATGCGACGATCGAACGCGTCACGACGCTCACCAACCCCCTGTCGTACGCACGTCTGGCGCGCCACGTCATCATCGCGGTCCCGGCCCTCATCGACGAGTGCGAGCGCCTGGCGGCGCATCGAAAGAGCCAGGGCATCTCGTCGGTGGTCATTCCGGACAACGACATCTACATGTCGTTCGGACACGGTGAGAAGACACCCGGCGCGATCCGCGAGTTCCTGATCAAGCGCATGCGGCGCGGGGACGTGCCGCTCGATTACGTGCTGCTTGCCGGAGACGCGACGTACGACCGCACGGACCTGGTCGACATCGACACGATTCCCACCGTCATGTCGCGCACGATGTACAACGGCGCCACGCCGTCGGACGTGCTCTACGTCGAGCCGCCGGCGGACCTCGACGTCCCCATGCCCGCCATCGGGCGCCTGCCGTTCCGCGACGCGGCGCCGATGAAGGCCTACATCGACCGGTTGATCCGGTACGAGACCGCTCCGCCGAACCATGCGTCACGGCGCATGATGCGCTTCGTGACGAGCGAAGGGCGCTTCGGCGAGCTCATCGACGCGCGGATCGAGCGGCTCTTCCGGAACCTGATCTCCACGGAGCTCTCGCCCGCGTTCGACATCGAGATCACGTTCGCCAGCGTCGCGTCGTCGTTCCTGTGGCCGCCGCCCGAGTTCAACGACAAGGTGATCGACGCCTTGAACGAAGGCGCGCTCTTCTACACGTACATGGGCCACGGGTTCGCGCTCGGGTTCGACGCCCTGCGGGCCGGGCGGCATCGCTACCCGATCCTCACGATCAAGGACGTCCCGCGCATCGACATCAAGGGCACGCCGCCGGCGCTGCTGGTCGTGGCGTGTACGACCGCGATCTTCGACCTCCCCCATCAGGACGGCGTCGGCGAAGCGATCATGAAGCAGCCCAACGGTCCGGTGGCCTACTGGGGCGCGACGCGCATCTGCCATCCGGCGGGCAACGCCCTGCTCGGCCGTTCGATCGCGCAGTTCATGGCCAAGCAGGAGGGCGAGCTGCGGCTCGGCCAGATCCTGGCCAAGGCCGGCACGTACACGATTCGTCCCAAGAAGGACGACATCGGCTTCAAGTCGCTGCGCATGATCGCGCGCATGCTCGCGGGCCTGAAGACACAAGAGGAGATGGACCGCCTCGCGCTCGAAGGCGTCTGGCTCTACGCGCTCCTCGGCGATCCGGCACTGAAGATCGCGTTCCCGCGCCGCACCATCGAGCTCACGTCGACGTTCGACGAGACGCAGCTGGCGATCGTGGTGGACGCCGCCGCGAAGCTCCCGAACGGCACAGAGCTTCACTTCACGCTCGAACACTCGCGCAGCCGCAATGCGCACACGCCCGAGCCCGTGTCGAACGTGCTGGATCCCGCCCAGTTTCCGACGATTCGGGAAAACCACCGTCGCTCGAACGACTGGGTGATCGATCGCCGGGAGGCGGTCGTCCAGGACGGCGCTGCACGCGTCGAGTTCCCGCTCGCCGGCAAGACGAAGGGATTGGTGGTGAAGGCGTGGGCGATCACGGACGACGACGTCCATCACGGCGCGATCGTGCTTCCCAAACGCGAGCGACCGTAGACGTAGGGGCAGCCCTTGTGGCTGCCCAATTGGGCGACCACGAGGGTCGCCCCTACCAGTTGGGCGACTCCGAGGGTCGCCCCTTGAACGGGCGTCGCATGTAGGGGACGGCTCGGGGACATGGACGTGGCTCACCGGCGAGACGGGATCGCGATGGTGATCGTGATCGGGAGCGTGGGTCGATGAGGCCGGAAGGGGCCGCGGAATCGGTTGACGTGCTGATCCGGACCGGCAAGTCTCCAACGGCGGGCGAGGAGGTGATCATTGACGAGCTGCGACGTCCTCACGATCACGATCTCGATCACGATTCCCGTCACCAAGTCACTCGCGGGCGACCAACGGCTGAACGGGCGTCGCGTGTAGGGGCAGCCCTTGTGGCTGCCCAATTGGGCGACCACGAGGGTCGCCCCTACATCCCCACCCGTCCACGTGGCGCCACCGAACCTGTGCGACCACGAGCATCGCCCTACCCACCCAGCTCCTTCAACCGATCGCGGGCGGTCTTCACGCCGCTCATCTCTTCCGCCGGCGGCACCGGCGGATCCGTGCGCTCGTCGTGAATGCGCAAGAACGTCTCGTACGCCTCGCGCGCAAGGCGCAGATCGCGGCACGGGCCCACACGGTCAAAGATCAACCCGCGCTCGAACCAGACCCAGTATTCGTTCTCGTCGAGCGCCGCGGTCTCGGCGAGCCAGAGCAGCGCATCGTCACACATGAACTCGATGCGCCGGCTCGAGACGTCGGGCGAGTCGGCGTGCTCGATCGTCGAGCGGACGAGACAGCGAGCAACGCGAAACGCAAGGAACGCGCGATGGGCACGCCGTTCCTCGACCGGATCCTCCAACGCGTAGGCGTCGTGATACGCCTCGTAGGCCTCGTGCCAGTCGCCCCTCGCGTACGCGGCATCCGCGACCTCTCTGAGGTCCTCGAACGTCGGCGCGGGCTCGCCGCCACACGAGGCCAACAGGAGGCAGCCACCGAGGAACAGGCGACGCGGACTCACTTGTCCTCCTGGCGCAACAACCGGTCGATGCGTCGCTGCACGGCGGACGACCTCGGGCCGCCGGCATCGACATAGCGTTCGTAGGCCGCGCGCGCCTGCGCCGGCCGCTGAGTGAACTCGAGGACGACCCCCATCTTGTAGTGCGCGTCCAGAGCGCCCGGGTCTTTGTGCAAGGCGCGATCATAGGCGTCGAGCGCCCGCTCCCACTGCTCGCCGTCGGCGTACGCGTCGCCCAGGCGCAGGTACAGGCTTGCGTCCCACGGCCGCAGCCGCGCGGCCGTTCGATACTGCGCTGCGGCCTCCTCGTGGCGCCCGATCTCGTGGAGCACGACGCCCAGGGATTCCCGAATGCTGGCGTCGGCCGGCGAGTGCCGCGCCGCAGCCAGATAGGCCACCAAGCTGCCCTCCAGGTCGTCGAGCCGGAAACGCACGTCGCCCAACGCCTCCCACGCCGCCGCCAGGTCGGCGTCGAGCTGCGTCGCGCGCGTCAGGGCGGCCTCCGACGCGCGGTAGGCGGCCGCGCGGGCCGCACCGCCGGCCAACAGGTCGCCCTCCGTCGCCCGCAGCAGGCCCCGGTACAGCTCGACCTCGGCCATGTTCGGCGCCACGTCCGCGGCGCGCTGCACGGCCCGGTCCGCTCGATGCGCCGCGCCGCGCGCCTGCGCGAACGCCTCGCGCTCCTGCGACTGGTCCCCGCGGTCCATGGCGTCGAGGCGGCGCTGGTTCCACGCATCGGCCTCCGCGATCTCGACCTCGGCCAGTGCCAGCTGCCACCACGGCTCCTGCGGCTGCTGCTTGGCGGCGACCGTGTACACGCGCCGTAGCGCCGAGGAGGCGCCCGTCGACTGCAGTCGCTGCGCCATGGTGCGATCGACGATCCCGGCGTCAGGCCGCGCGGCCCGCTCCTCGTACTCCCGCTGCACCTCCGCGCGCCGCCCGAGCGACAACATCGTGCCGATGTAGCGCATGTGTCCGGCCACCGCGTCGGGCTCGTGTTGAATCGCCTGCCGGAACCGCGTCAGCGCGTCCTCCGCCAACGCTTCGCCGCGAAGCTGATCGCCCCGCGCCAACAGCGGACGCAGCTGTGCCGGCGCTGAGTCGGGCCCCGGCGTCTGCGGAATCGGTCGCGCGCACGCACCGAACGTGACGACGCACAGAACGACGAGAGCCGGCGCGTACGTGAGGCCGACGGGAGCGCGTCGGCTGTCGTTCACGGCTTCGGCGCCCTCGCCCGCGCGTTCGAGGCGTCGATCCAGGCGCGCCAACGCGCGATCGCGGCATTGCGTTCGCCCGGCTCGTCGTCGGCGGCATAGCCGAACGTCTCGCCCGTCACCGACTCCAGAATGCGAATCGACCGATTGCGAACGAGCGGATCCGGATTGCTGAGGCCGCTCACGAGCGTCGGCGCGCCACGCCGGTCGCCGAGCCGCACCATCGCCGTCGCCGCCTCGAAACGCACCTTGTCCGAGGGATCGTCCACGACCGTTGCGAGCGCGTTGAGCGCGCGCGGGTCGCGGCGCAGCCCGAGCCCGTACGCCGACATCGCGCGCACTTCGGGGCTCGCGTGCTTCAACGACTTCTCGAGCATGAACGCCGCAGGCTCCCCGTGCGAGAGGATGCGGTTCATCGCGACGACTTGATCCTTGAGCTCCGCACCCTGTAGCGCCTCGATCTGTGTCTGCAGCGCGGCCTGCATCTGCGGCGAGCCCTTGTAGTACTCGCGCTTGCTGGTGTCGGGAATCTTGAAGCCCGCGTTGCGGTCCGGGCGCGTGGGCTTCGACGTTCGCTGGCAGGCCGCCGTCGCCGACAGGAGTGCGAGCAGGATGCTGGTCACGAGTATTCGGTTCATGGCTCTACGTCCCCAGATCGGCTCACGCCGGAGTGCTCTTCGATCGAACCCGGTCGACGACCAAGAGGATACAGGTCAACAGGAGGAGCCACGGCGCCAAGGAGGGGCCGGAGCGCGCCGCGCCCCGCGGCACCTGTTGCGGGTCGGTGAGGCGCACCCCGTTGCCGGCCTTGGCGATGCGCGCCATCGCGGCCTCATCCAGGCCGACACCGCGATGCTCCGGCGGGGGCCGGGCTGGCAGCCGCAGCGGTCGCGGAACGCCGTCGGCGGCCGTCACCCAGATCGGCCCCGCCGGGGCCCGGGTCGGGGCGCCGCGGAAGATGCCCCGCGCCGCCTCGACCAAATCCCACGTCGCCTCGCCGCTGGACGCTTGCAGGCGGCCTTGCCCCGAGGCCTCCGGCATGCGCACGACGACCTCGGACCCCTCCCAATCGCTCGCAATCCCCCGGTCCGCGCGGCCGGCCAGCCGGTGGACGAGGCCCCGCAGACGCTCGTTGGCCTCGTGGACGCGCTTCGGGTCGGTCTCGGCCTCCGGCCCCCATGCGAGCGCCCACACCGAGCCGCTGCCGATCCCGGCCGCTCGCGACGCGAGAAACGGCACGGCCGTGGAGGAGCGATCCGACCACGCCGCCGTCACGCGCACCCGGGCCGACGGATGCGCTTCGAGCACGTGGACCCAAGCAGGGCGCAGGCCGTCGATGTCGAGCCCGCCGGTCGCGCCGGGCAGATCACCCGCGTCGAGCACGTCGGGCGCGGGCAAGCGACTCGCATCGAGCCGGCGTGCGCGGATCATCTCGTCGAGTACGGTTCGGAGTCGACTCGACGACGTGAGCAGCTTCACGTGCTCGGGCGTCGCGGCCAACGGAAGCAACGCGTCCACCGCGCGCTCGTCGTTCACCACGAGTGCCGCGAACCGCACCCCTGCCTGATCGAGCTCGCTGCGCACGCGCCGAACGTCGGACGCGTCGAGAGCGTGGTCCGGGTCCCCGTCCGTCAACAACACGACGAGGCGCTCGCTCGCGGGCGGTTCCGTTAGGTAGGTCGCGCCGCGCCGGATCGCAGCGAGCAGGTCGGTGTCGCCTTCCGGCCGCAACGCATCCAACGCGTCGAGCAGCGCGTCGCGCCGGTCGTCCTGGCGCTCCACGAAACCCGGCCCGAGCAACGTGTCGTCGGGCGCCTGTGCGAACGGGAGGACGGCGATGCGTTCGCCGGGCGCGAGTCCGCGTACGGCGCTTCGCGCCGCTTCGCGCAAGTGCTCGAGCGCGCCTTCGCGCGACGTGCTGCCGCTGCGATCGACGAGGAGCAACACGGCAGTCCCCTTCCCTTCGGGCGCGGGGATGCGCAACGGAGACAACCTCTCTTCGAGCGGCGTCTTGCCCCACGCGCCGGCCTGGTACGCCCGGTCGCCACCAAGGAGCAGCAACTGTCCACCGCTGCCGACGAACTGATCGAGCGCGGTGAACGACGGCGCGATCGCGCGCCACGTCTTGTTGCACAACACGATGACGTCGGCGGCGGCGAGATCGACGGGCCGCAGTCGATCGACGCGCGTGACGTGCAAGTCTTCGGCGGCGAAGAGCTCGGGCGACAAGGCGCCGACGAGCAGGGCCGAGCGGCGTTCCGCGCGCCACCCGAGCGTGAGCTGATCGTTCCCGCGATCGTCGTTGGGCGTCCCCTCGAAGGGGCTCAGTCGGACGCTGTAGGCGGCGCCGGCAGCGGGCGGATCCTCGTCGCGCAGCGTGACGCGCTCGCGCGTCCCGGGCTCGATCGACAGTGTGGCGGCGGAGAGCACCCGACCGTCGCGAAGCAGATCCACCCGGCCACCTCCGCTCGTCGAGGCGGCGACCACGGCGTCGACCACGACCACCCCGGCGCCGGCGGCGACGATGCGCGCGTCGAGGAGCCCGAGGTCGGCCGCCGGGGACGCCGGCGGAAGGACGAACACGCGCCCGCCGGCCCGGGCCACCGCGCGCGCCCCCGCCTCGGCGTCCGGACCCGTGGCACGGCCGTCGGTGAGCAAGACGACGTCGATGCCTGGCGCGATTTCCGCCGCGCGGCGTAACGCCGCACCGAGCTGTGTCCCCGTCCGGGACAGTCGGGCGGGCTCGGCGTCGCCGACGACCTCCTGCACGCCGTCAGCGACCAGGATCCAGCGCGGACGCACTTTCAGACCCTCGGGCAGGCTCGGCGTGCCCCCGCCGACGCTCATCGAGATGTCGACGATCGCGACAGCCAACGTCTCCGACGCGCCCGTCTTCGGACGCAGGTCGAAGATGGCGGCAAGGCAGCAAACGACCATCGCGACCCTGAGCACGACGTGGCGGAAACGGGCACGATTCATGCGAGTTCGGATTTCCGGTTTGATCGCCGCCCTGCATTGGATACGATCCCGCCGCGGGTCAAGAACACTGGCCGGGAGGAACTATGAACAAGGCCGAAGTCATCGATGCAATGGCACGGATCCTCGGTTCCAGCAAGGCGGAATCGGAACGGGCGCTTGCAGCGTTCGTTGAAGCAGTAACGGAAGGTCTCGTGCGCGATGGTGACGTAGCCATCTTGGGCTTCGGTTCGTTCCGCAAGTCGCTGCGCAAGGCGCGAATGGGCACGAACCCCCAGACGAAGGAACGCATCCAGATTCCTGCGTCCGTGGGTGTCTCGTTCCGCGCCGGCAAGGCGCTGAAGGACAAGCTGCCGATGCCCTAGCCGTCGCGAGGCGGCTCTGATATCGAGTGTTCTGCTGCGCGCAAACGTCTCGCGCGCCGCATGGGAACGGGACCGGGGTCGCGCTGCGTCTCACGCGGGCTGCGCCCCGCCTCCGGCCGGTTTCAAGCCGCCGCGCGGCTCCCGCGCGGTCTGAAGGATCGTGCCGCCGCAGAGCACCGCGGCGTCCACGTACGCGACGAGCGCCTGGCCGCGCGCGGGCGCGAACACCGGGTCGTCGAACAGAAGCTCGACCCCGTGCTCGGTCACGGTGAGCGTGCCCGGCGCGGGCGGCGCCGCGTGACGTACGCGTCCGGTGACCCGAAACGACGTCCCCACCTCGGGCTCGTCGCAGTCGATCCAGTTGATGTCGACGGCGCCGACGACACGATGCATGAGCGCCGCGCGTTCAGCAATTTCGACACGGCCGGTGCGCGCATCGACGCCGCGTACGTAGTGCGCGGTGCCGAGCGCCGGTAGACCCTTGCGTTGACCCGTGGTGAAACCGGCAGCGCCGTCGTGGGAACCGACGACGTCGCCGTCGCGGTTGACGAAGGAGCCGGGCACCAACGTCTGCGGCGCGTGCTTCTTCAGGTACTTGCGGTAGTCCGTTGTCGGGAACGAAACAGAGCTCTTGACTGTCGGGCTTGCGCGCAACGGGAATTTCCGACGGCCTCGGCCTCGTCGCGGACATCGTCTTTCACGCACGCCCCAAGCGGAAACCGGGCCGCCGCAAGCTGCGCCTGGTCGAGCGGATACAGGACGTAGCTCTGGTCCTTGCGCTCGTCGATCGAGCGCAGGAGGTCGAACGCGGCCGTTGGCGCGTTCCGTTCGCGCGTAGTGCCCGGTCGCCACGATCTCGGCGCCGAGGTTGTGCGCGATCTCCCGGAGCCGTCCGAACTTGACGTTCTTGTTGCAGACGACGCACGGATTGGGTGTGCGACCGGAGCCGTAGGCGTCGACGAAGTCGGCGATCACCGTCGAGAACGCGTCCTGGACGTCGACGACGTAGATGGGGATGCCGAGGTGCGCGCAGATGAGCCTGGCGTCGCGGGCGTCGTCCGCGCCGCAGCAGGAGCGCGCGCCGCCGGCCGACGCTCCGTCGGCCTCGACGCCGGTCCGCAGGTGCACGCCCACCACGTCCGCGCCCTCACGGACGAGGCGCGCGGCGGCGACGGCGCTGTCGACGCCTCCGGAGATGGCAGCAAGCACGCGCATGGGTCGAGGTTCGGACTCCTGAGAACGGCGGCGCCGGACCGGGGTTCGGGCCGCTTCGGCGGCCCCCCGCAGGATGACCCGGAGCGGGCCGAACGCACCGCAATTCGGCGGGGACCCGTCGCCGCGGGCCTACGATACGCGGTTCCGGCGCCAAAGGGGCTCGCGCCCCGAGGCGGCCGGTTGGAGGGTTCCGTGCCGTCGACCTGGCTTCACACGCTCGTCTCCCTCGCCGCCGACGGCGAAGGCGAGGGCGGGAGCATGCTCAACTTCTTCATGCCGATCATCATCGTCGGCGTGATCTTCTGGCTGCTGGTCTTCCGCCCGGCGTCGAAAGAGCGCAAGCAGAGGGAAGCGCAGGTGCAGGCGATCAAGAAGCACGACAAAGTCGTCACGAATGCGGGCATCCATGGGACCGTGGTGAACGTGGACGACGAAACCGTCGTCCTGCGCATCGACGACAAGAACAACGTCCGCGTGAAGTTCAGCCGCCAGGCCATCTGGCAGGTGGTCACGGGCAACGAGGGCGAGAAGGTGACGGCTTGAGGCACGAGCGCACTACCCGCCGGATGCTCGCGCTGGGTACGACGCTCACGCTGCTGCTCGTGGTCGGACTGCCACTCGGCCTCTCCGTCTTGAGCCCGGGCGAGAGCGACGCGTGCGGCGCCGGCACCGGCGATCTCTCTGCCGCGGTGCTGAGCGCGTTGGGCCGCTCGATCCAGTCGCGCTCCGACGGCGTCGACACGGGAGCGTCCGCGTCGAACGTCGAGACCCCGATCATCCATCCCGCGCGTGACGAGACGGCCGTCTGGCCCGCGCCGCGCGAGACGGTTTCCGACGGATCCGATGCCGACGACGTGAGTCGTCGTCTCGTCGCAAGCGAGACCGCTCGACTGCTCTGAGCAAGGGGTCCGCACGCGGGCCGGACGACCGGCCGAACCTCAGGTGCGGACCCTTCGCAAGACGTGCTGCTCACGGCAGCCTCCCCTATCGAATTTCCGCGCCGGGACTCGCGCGTCGGCCATCGCCGAGAAGAGTCCGCAGGAGTTGTCACATGGAACAGACGAACACTCGATCAAGGTTCGTTCTCATCATCATCGTCACGGCGTTGCTCGTGTGGTCCTTCCAGGCCTGGGGCATCAAGCTCGGCCAGGACCTCGAGGGCGGCACCACGCTGCGATTCTCGCTCGACATCGAGGGGGGCATCGAGGCCGGACGCCTCGACCCCATGACCCCTTCGCAGCGCGAGGTCTTCGTGGACAGCGTCATCGAGGTCATCGAGAAGCGCATCAACGCCCACGGCGTCGCCGAGATCACGCTGACGCCGGTGGGCGAGAACAAGTTCGAGATCTCCCTTCCGACCGGCATGGAGACGGAGTCGATCGTCGAGGTCGTCACCACGCTCGGGAACCTGCAGTTCCGCATCGAGGTGCTGCCGCAGTACAACTTCGATGCCGACGACAACCCGAAGCGCACGAAGGTGTGGACGGGAACCGAGCAGGAATTCAACGACTTCAAGGCCCGTGAGTTCCAGGCCTGGAAGGACGCCAAGTCCAGGGGCGTGCAGTACAAGTCGTCCGACCCGCGCTTCTACATCGTCAAGAACGCCGCGTATCCCGGCACGGAGGTCGGCCACTTCCACGTCCTCGAGCAGCCGCCGAAGCAGTTCCGGTTCGACGGCAAGATGCTGAAGAACCCCCGCGTGGGCCAGGACCAGTTCGGCAAGGCCGTCGTGAACTTCGACGTGAAGGGCAAGTACCAGAACGAGTTCGGCCAGTGGACGGAGCAGAACATCGCCCTGCCCATGGCGATCGTGCTCAACGAGGAGTACGACACCGCGCCGCGGATCAACTCGAAGCTGACCGACAACGTCCAGATCACGCTCGGAGAGACGAACTTCGAAGAGGCGGAGAAGAAGGCGCGCGCGTTGGCGACCGTCCTCGAGACGGGCGCGCTGGACATTCGGCCGAAGCTCGAGTCCCGCGCGACGATGGGCGCCAGCCTCGCGGGCCAGTCGCGCGACCGCGGCATCCTGGCCGTACTCGTCGCGTTCGGCCTCGTGCTGATCTTCATGATGGTCTACTACCGCGGCGCCGGCATCGTCGCGAACATCGCGCTGCTCTTGAACCTCGTGCTGCTCGTCGGCTTCCTGGCCTTCTTCCAGGCCGTGCTGACCCTGCCCGGCATCGCGGGCATCGTGCTGACGGTCGGTATGGCGGTCGACGCAAACATCCTGATCAACGAGCGCATTCGAGAGGAACGTCGCGCGGGTCGAACACTGCGAAGAGCGCTCTCCGAGGGCTACGCCCGCGCGCTGAGCGCCATCATCGACGCCAACGTGACCAGCGTCATCACGGCGATCTTCCTCTACGCCTACGGCAGCGGAACGATCAAGGGCTTCGCCGTCACGCTCGGCATCGGCCTCCTGGTCTCGATGTTCACCGCCATCTTCGTCACGCGGACGATCTTCGAGTGGCGACTGCGCCAGGGCGGGCTGCAGAAGCTCGGCACCTACGGCTCGAAGACCATCCCGACCATCTCGTGGCTCGCGTTGCGGCGCATGTTCGCGCCGATCAGCGTGATCCTGGTCGTGATCGGCCTCGCGATCTTCGCGATGACGGAGCGCAACACGCTCTACGACGTGGACTTCACCGGCGGCTACAAGCTGCAGATCCAGACCAAGGACGCCCTGACCGTCGACGAGGTGAAGCAACGACTGGCGACCCAGGTGCGCAAGGTCGAGGTCAGCGACGAGGTCGAAACCGAGGACGGGATCGAGACGCGGAAGTTCGCCGACGAGCTGGGGCCGTACGACGACGCCCAGGTGCTCGAGGTCATCGGAAAGCGTCCGAGCGTGGAGATCACCGTCCAGGCGCTCTTCGACGACATCCCCGACGATCAGCGCGAGCAGATGGAGCCCGTCCGGGCCCGCCAGTTCGAGCAGTACGTCGGCAGCGTCTTCGACGCCGAGCTGCTGCCCCACTGGCTCCTGAGCGAACCGGTCAAGTACACGAAGACGGGCGACGACGATCCGCTGGCGAACGTGGACGGCGCGCAGACGTTCGCGGTGGCCTTCGACGATCCGGCCGACGTGCTGACGGCGGCCGATCTGCGGGATCTGCTCGAGACCAAGTTCCCCTACTTCACCTACCAGGGGTCCAAACGGTCACGGAACGACCCGGCGAACATCACCGGGCTGGTTCGTACCGTCGAGGTGCGCGACGGTGAATCCCCCGCGCCCGGTCTGAAGGCGTTCGACGTCTGGTTCAAGAGCCGGCAGGACGACAGCGATTCGTTCGAGATCTCCGATCGGCTCATGAAGAACCTCGGCGAGTTCATGGGCGGCAAGGAGTTCCGCGACCTCTTGAAGGAGCGACTCGGCGAGGGCGGGGGCGACACGTCGAAGCTCGGCCTGAGCCGGCCGTTCCCGTCTCAGGACCAGATCGGCTCCGCCCCGGCGGAGCGTGCGAAGAACAACGCGATCATCGCGCTGTTGCTCTCGCTGATCGGGATCATCATCTACATCGCGATCCGCTTCAACTCGCGGGCGATGGGCTTCGCCGCCGTGTTCTGCCTGTTCCACGACGTTGCGATCTGTCTCGGACTCGTGGCACTGGCGAACTCGCTCGGCCTGGTCGACGCGAAGATCAACCTGGCGATGGTCGCCGCGTTCCTGACGCTGGTGGGCTACTCCGTGAACGACACGGTGGTGATCTTCGACCGCATTCGCGAGAATCGCGGCAAGAACCCGCGGATCACGCCCGAGGTCATCGACCTGTCGATCAACCAGACGCTGGCGCGCACGATCCGAACGTCGCTGACGTTCCTGCTCGTCTGTCTCGCGCTCTTCGGCTTGAACCTCGGACAGCGCAACGTGCTGGAGGGCTTCGCCTTCTTGCTGATCCTCGGCTCGATCATCGGGACCTATTCGACGATCGCCATCGCGTCACCGCTGTTGCTCTACCTGCCGTGGCTGTGGGAGCGCATCAAGGGCATCGCGCCGAACAACGATCTCGTGACCAAGTGCGCGCAGAGCGCGGCGCTGCTGCTCGCGCTGCCGGTTGCGGCGATCCTGTGGGCCGTTTGGGGTCTGGCGTTCGTCGTGATCGCGCTGATTGCGGGCCTCGTCATGTTCCCGATGTGGGCCATGGGCGAGGAGCTCACAGGCGAGCGCAAGAGCGAGGTGGCGCCGGCGCGGTAGAGACGGAACGCAGGTCGGTCGGTCGCCACCTCGCGTGGCGGCCGCCCCTACGTCTCCTCCTCCAGGGACGCCGGCTCCCCCTCCACGACGATGCCGCCTTCGGACTTGATGTGATCGAGGTAGCGCTGTGCGACGCGCACCTCGACGCGCACCTTTCCGTTCAGGTACGTCGTGTCCTGGACCTCGCCCCACTCTTGTAGACGCGAGAGCAGCTTGCCGTTGCCCGGGTCGCTCTCGATCACCAGGTCGAGGTGCCGGCGCGTGACGTACTCGAACACCGCGTGCTTCAGATCGTCGAGGCCGTCACCGGTCGTGGCGCTGGTACGGACGGCGTGCGGCAGTCGCTCCTCGAGAAGGCGCAGCCGTGCCGCGTCGTCCACGCGGTCGATCTGGTTCAACACCGAGATGCGCGGGATGCCGCCCGCACCGATCTCCGACAGCGTCTCCTCGACGACGTCGATGTGCTCGAACACGTCGGGATCCGCCGCGTCGACGACATGCAGGAGCACGTCCGCGAAGCGCGCCTCCTCGAGCGTCGCGAGGAAGCTGCTGACGAGGTGGTGCGGCAGGTCGCGAATGAACCCGACGGTGTCCGACAGGAAGATGCGCCGGTGCGGCGCGATCGTCCACGCGCGCGTCGTCGTGTCCAACGTCGCGAACAGACGGTCCTGGATGAACACGTCGGCGCCGGTCAGCGCGCGCAGCAAGGTGCTCTTGCCGGCGTTCGTGTATCCGACGAGGCACGCCGTGAAGTACTTGCCGCGCGCGCGCGTCTGACGCACGCGATGCGCCTGCATCTCCTCGAGGTTCTGACGCAGATCGCGAATGCGCTTGCGAACCAACCGGCGGTCGGTCTCGATCTGCTTCTCACCCGGTCCGCGCACGCCTATGCCGGCCTTTCCGGTTCCGACCTCGCGATTGAGGTGGGTCCACAGCCGCTTCAGGCGCGGCAGCGCGTACTCCATCTGCGCGAGCTCGACCTGCGCCTTCGCCATGCCGCTCTTCGCGCGGCGAACGAAGATGTCGAGGATGAGCTCCGTGCGGTCGATGACGCGCCCGCCGAGGATCTTCTCGAGGTTGCGCGACTGCGACGGCGACAGATCGTGATCGAAGATGGCCAGGTCGGCGCCCGCCCCCTTCATGAATCGGCCGATCTCCACCGCCTTGCCGCTGCCGATGAACGTACGGGCGTTCGGCTTCGGGCGCTTCTGTATGAACCGCTCGATGACGTCCGCACCGGCGGTGTCGGCGAGCAGCTCGAGCTCGTCGAGCTGGCCGGGCAGGGACGCGTGATTCTCCGGGAGATCGAGCCCCACCAGAACGGCGGTCTCTCGATCCTCTCCACCACGCTTGACGCCGGGCAGGGGATCGAGCTTCATGCGCGCTCCCCCGCGGGCACCGCTCCACCCGCGGCGACCAGCGGCACGAGGTCCGGTACGGCCTCGTCCGCTTGATGCGTGATGTGAACCGTCCAGTGCTCGTCGTCCCGATCGGGGAAGTCGCGGCGGTAGTGCGTTCCGCGGCTCTCTTCCCGGATGAACGCGGACTCGGTCATCAATCGCGCCGCGCAGAGCATGTTCAGCAGCGTGAGGCGGTGCACGCCCGCCTGGCCGACGACCCGTCGCGCGAACTCCTCCCAACCCCGCACCGCGGCGGCGGCGCCGGTCAGGTTGCCTGCGCTCCGCTCGATCCCGGCCTCGCGCCAAAGCAGCGCCTTGAGCGACACGCGCAGGTCGTTCACGTCGAGGAACCCGGTGGTCTGGCTGCCGGTTCCGGCGCCGGTCAGCTTCGCCGGCTTCGAGACCTGTTCGGCAGCGTACTTCGAAGCGCCCGCGCCGGCGCGCCTGCCCATGACCAGCCCCTCGAGCAGCGAGTTCGACGCGAGTCGGTTGGCGCCGTGGAGTCCGGTCGAGCTGACCTCGCCGGCGGCGTAGAGACCGCTCAACGAGGTGGCGCCCTGCTGGTCCGTGCGCACGCCGCCGATGGAGTAGTGGGCGGCGGGACGAATCGGTATGCGGTCGGTGGAGATGTCCAGACCGTGCGCACGGCACGAGTTGACGACGCCCGGGAAGCGCCGCGCCATGTGCGACGCGTCGAGATGGGTGAGGTCCAGGAACACACCGTCCACATCCGAGCGTTCGAGATGCTTCATGATCGCGCGTGAGATGACGTCGCGCGGCGCGAGCTCGGCACGCTCGTGCACGTCGGTGAGGAAGCGGCGCCCGAGATCGTCGATGATGTGCGCGCCCTCGCCGCGAACCGCCTCGGTGATGAGCAGCCGCGGCACACCGGCCAGATAGAGCGTCGTCGGGTGGAACTGCACGAACTCCATGTCCTGCACGACCGCGCCGGCGCGATACGCGATCGCGATGCCGTCCCCGGTGGCGCCGGGCACATTGCTCGATTCCTGGAAGATCTGGGCGTAGCCGCCGGCGGCGAGCACGACCGCGCCGGCCCAGATGGCTCGCAGCCGGCCGTCGACGAGCGCGAGCGCGCCGAGGCAGCGGCCGTCGCCGTCGGTCAGCAGATCCACGACGTAGGTGCCGCCCCACTCTTCGATGCGCTCGTTCGCTTGTGCGGCCGCGGCGAGCGTGTCGCGGATCTCGGCGCCCGTGGCATCACCTCGGGCATGCAGGATGCGCGCAACGCGATGCCCGCCTTCGAGACCGAGCGCCACTCCGTCCTCGTTCTCGCCGTCGCCGACGTCGAACGTGGCGCCCCACGCCCGCAGCGCCTCGATGCTCGCAGCGGCGTCGCGACAGATGTCGAGTACGAGGTCCCGATCGCACAGGCCCTGGCCCACGTCGCACGTGTCCTGCGCGTGCTGGTCGGCCGAGTCGTCCGGGCTCGTGGGGAGTACCGCCGCGATGCCTCCCTGCGCCCATGCCGTGTTGCTCAGCAGCGGGTCGCCCTTGGCGACGACGAGAACGCGCGCGCCCGCGTCCGCCGCGGCGAGCGCGGCGCTGTAGCCGGCGACGCCCGTACCGATCACCAGGACATCTGCGAGATGGTGCGGCAGTCCGTAGGTGTCGAACTGGAGGAGGTAGCGAGGCGCACGCGCGGTCATCTGGCGATCAGGATACCGCCGCGTCCGCGGGGAGCCCCCAATCGTGGGCCGCCCGTGCCGAGAGATTCGCGATCAGGCCCTGTTACTTCGGAGGCTCGGTGGGGTTGCGCCCCTCGCCGCGGTCCTCGTCCCAGTGGGAGAGCTTCTTGAGCGTCAGCTTCGAGATGTTCATGAGGTAGATGCGGAAGGTGCCGAAATCGGTCTTGCCGCCGATGTACCTGCGCCCCTCGAAGCGCTCGACTCGGACCTTGTAGGTCTTGCCCTTCTTCGTGGTGACCGTCGCCGGCGAGTAGCCCTTGACCGGCAGGTACGCCTGGATCTCGAGGCTGCGGATGCGCCGGAACGGGATCTCGACCTTCGCGTCACCGCGCTTGGCGACGAGGATGTTCGGCCCCGTCCAGAAGCCGAAGTCCTCGACCTCGGTCGTGACGCCCTTCGTGTCGGTGACGACGGCGTCGTAGCCGGCGTAGTCGACCGTGTGAAGCTCGGCGGAGGCGGTCAGTGCGAACGCGCCTCCGACGATGAGTACCAGTGCCAATCCCTGCAGTGCTCGCATGCCGGACTCCTCTCGAGCGGCCGGTCCGTCTCGCGGCCTCGGACGGCCCCCTGAATGAGTGTATTCCCACGCAAATAGCGTGCGATTGGCGGCCGTCGGCCCCTGAGCCCCATTTCCTGGGGATCTTACAAACGGCCGGGACTTGTGGGCACGCGCGGTTCTCCCGGAGGGGACAGGCGCGTGTCCGGGCTAGAGGACGAAGCGAACGGCCTCGTGGGCGGAGAGCGCGGCGTGAATCGAGGTGCGGTGCGCGTCGTCCCGGGCGACGAAGGAGAGCTCGAGCGAGACGTAGCGACCGGAGGCGGAGCTGCGCGAGACGACGACCGAGTGATCGAGCTCGCCGAGGATGCGGGCCACGAGGGCGCGGATCCGGGTCTCGGACTCGCCGATCAGGCGAAAGGACCAGTCGCAGGGGTAGTCGATCTGGGGCTTGCCGTCCACGCAGGCTCGTCCCGGCGCGCCGATGGTGGAGGCTAGGGGATTCGAACCCCTGACCTCCGGCTTGCAAAGCCGGCGCTCTAGCCAGCTGAGCTAAGCCCCCGGTCGGTCGCAAAGAATAGGAAGTGGTGGGCGTACCTGGACTTGAACCAGGGCAGGCGCCTGCGGCGCTGCCCAATGGGGGTAGCGTTCTCAGGGGGTCCTGTGACCCCCTACGGTCGCTCTCGCGACCTACCCCCACCCGGTCCCTGGTCCAATTACGACCACGAAACTGAGTGGTGGGCGTACCTGGACTTGAACCAGGGCAGGCGCCTGCGGCGCTGCCCAATGGGGGTAGCGTTCTCAGGGGGTCCTGTGACCCCCTACGGTCGCTCTCGCGACCTACCCCCACCCGGTCCCTGGTCCAATTACGACCACGAAACTGAGTGGTGGGCGTACCTGGACTTGAACCAGGGACCTCCGCCTTATCAGGGCGGCGCTCTAGCCGACTGAGCTATACGCCCACGTGGCCTGGGAGTGTAGCCGACCTCCTGCCCACCGCAAAAGGCGACCGAGCCCGCAAACCCGGGCCCCCGCCCCATTTCGAGGCCCGCCGGTCCCCGTCCTCGCCAGTCGCCCCGCACCTCGACTTCCAAGCCGACCCTAAGCTGCGCGCAAGAGCGCCCTAAGCCGCCGTCCCTAGCGTGCCTCTCGAACCACGTTTCTTCCCACGAGAGGCAATGCCATGAGAACGACCTACCTGCTACTTGCCGTGTTGGTGACCGCGCTCGGTCTGTCCGCCACCGTCCGCGCGGCGGACGACAACAAAGGTTGGGCGGACGCCGAACCGCTCGAGGAGCTCGACTTCTTCTTCGAGTTCAACGCGACGGACGAGGATCTCGGCGTACAGCTCAACCTGGGCGCCGATCCGTGGCGGCAGCTCCAGGTCCTGAACGCGGACGACAAGCTGATCCTCGACGTATCTGGAAAAGGCGACCTGCAGACCTTCGGTCTCTCGAGCCTGTGCTTCGAGAGCAACGAGCCGACGTTCGACGAGCTGTCCAAGGACGAGATCCTCGCGCTCTTCCCGGAGGGCGACTACACGTTCCGCGCCGTCACGATCGAGGGCGACAAGCTCTCGAGCACCGTGGCGCTGACGCACGATCTGCCCGATGAGCCCGAGATCACGTGCCCCGAGGACGGTGACGTCGTGGACCCGGACGACGTCGTCGTGAAGTGGAACGCCGTGTCGACGCCCGCCGGCATCGACATCGTCTCCTACCAGGTGATCGTGACGAACGACGAAGACTCGCGCTTCCGGTACGACGTCGTACTTCCGGCCGACGCGACCTCGCTCTCGGTGCCGGCGGAATTCTTCGAAGACGACACGGAGTACGAGCTCGAGGTGATCGCCAAGGAAGCCAGCGGCAACCAGACGATCGGGCTCATCTTCTTCACGACGGAGGAAGACTGATCTCCTAGTTCTCGATCGCGCCGATGTCCGAGGGCAAGCCCGGGTCGCGCGGTAGGAACCGCAGATCGACCACCATCGGGAAGCCCTCGGGGTTCGGGTTCATGCCCGGCGGGACCGCGTCGACCGCCGGGCTCGCCGGCAACGGCAAGCTCACGCGTCGTCCGTCGGGCAGGATGATCGGGGCCAACAGCATGGGATCGATCGGCACCGCGTTGCTGCCCACCAGGTTGTTGTCGACTCCGTGGACGAACTCACCCGACCCCTCGCCGATGAGGTTGTAGCTGCCGGTGACGACGTAGCCGGCGCCGCTGTACGCGACGTCCGGGTCGCCGGCCCCGGCCGTGTTCTGGGCCAGGATCGTGCGTTGCATCTCGAGGTCGACGGTGTTGCCGCCCAGCGGCCGCACGTAGATGCCCCCACCCACCTCGCCTGCATTGTTCTCGGTGATGGTCGAGTTGAAGATGCGCAGTAGCGCCGGCGTCGATCCGCCGTGCGAGCTGACGGCGATCGCGCCGCCGTACGACATGAAGGCGTTGGTCACGCAGTGGTGGAACGCCGAGTTGACGATCGTCGCGGTCCCGCCCGTCATGCGCAGCGCGCCGCCGAGCTCGTTGCAGCCGTTCGCGGAGAAGGACGTACGCTCGATGCGCGTGCTCGAGTCGCGCGCAGTGATGGCGCCGCCGTCCACGTCCGCGAAGTTGCCGAGGAACAGCGAGTCGTAGACCTCGAGCACCCCGTCTTCGCTGAAGATGCAGCCGCCGTTCAGTGTCACGGACGAGAGCGCGAAGGCGACGCGCCAGCAAACGACGTGGGCGTTGCGCGCTTCGATCGCGCCGCCCTCCACGGCCGACCCGGCTTCGATCCGCAGGTCGTTCAGCTGCAATGCGCCGCCGTCGACGAAGAAGATCTGATGGATGAACTGGCCGTGGATCAGATGCCGGCCGCCCGCGCCGCCGAGGCCGCCGATGGTGAGGACCTTCGTGATCACCAGCGGGGACTCGAGCACGACGGCCCCCAGCCCGAGCGCCGTATCGAACGTGATCCACGCGCCGGGCGGCGCGGCCGCGATCGCCTGTCGCAAGGAGCCCGGGCCGTCGTCGTCGTGGTTCGTCACAACGAGAACTGCGGTCGGCGGTTGTCCGAGTGCCGGAACGACTGCTGCGAAGTCGTCGCCGCCGCCACACGCGGTGACGGCCGAGACGATCAACGACAAGACGAGAACGCGAGTGATCGCGGTCATTGTCAGGCTCCCGACGCGCTCGAGGTGAGCGCCTGACCAGTAGTCGGGCGTCGTTCGTGAAATTGCCTTGCGCAGTGCGGAATTCCACACAGCCGCATTCGGACATGAATCGACGTCGCGCATTGCGCGGGACGCGAACGCGCTAAGATCGCCGCGCTTCCGGAGGGCAGAACGTGACAGCACCGACGACGACCGACATCAACGGCATCGGACCGGAGCGCGCCGCCGCGCTCGCAGAGCAGGGATTCACGACGTTGCGGCGACTCGCGAACGCGACCGTCGAGGAGATCAGTGCGACGCCCGGATTCGGAGCGGTAACCGCTCGGCGTGTGAAGCAGGCGGCGCGGCGACTCGTCGCCTCGACCACGCGCGCGAGCGCGTCCAAGACGCCCGAGAAGCGCCGCTCCGCCAAGAAGAAGAAGGGGAAGAAGCGAAAGGACAAGAAGCCGGCCGTCGCGAAGCGGAAGAAGCGCAAGCAGAAGTCGAAGAAGGACAAGCGCGGGAAGAAAGACAAGAAGAAGCCGCGCACGTCGAAGAAGCAGAAAGAGAAGACCGAGCGCGCCTCGAAGGGCAAGAGCAAGAAGAAGGACAAGCGCAAGGGCCCGCGAAAGAAGAAGAAGAAGCGCGGGAAGAAGTAGCCCCTCTAGCGGCCGAGCACCTGCACCACGAGCCGCCGCTTACGCGGCCCCGAGTCGAAGTCCAGAAAGACGATCTGTTGCCAGGTCCCGAGCGTGAGGCGCCCGTCGATGAAGGGCACGGTCAGCGAGGGCCCCACCACCGCCGCGCGCACGTGGCTGTGACCGTTGTCGTCGTGATTGAGCTCGTTGTGACGGTAGCGCAGTGAGCGGGGAAACAATCGCTCCACGGCCTCCTGAATGTCGTGCACGAGCCCCGGTTCGTACTCGATCGTGGTCACGCCGCCCGTGCTGCCCGGGCAGAACACCGTGACGCTTCCGCTCGTGCATCCACTCGCCGCGACGCACTGCTGCACGTCGCCCGTGAGATCGCGGACGTCGTCGTTGCCCCCGGTAGAGAACTCGAGCGTTTCGCTGTGTACGTCCATGGGTCACTCCGGATGGCCCCGGCGATCGGATCGTCTCAGAATTCGCTCGCCTCGCGAATCCAGACGGTCAGTCCGCGCCAGAGCAACAATCCGACGCCCGCGGCCAGCAAGTACGCCTTGAGCTGCAAGGTGCCGGAGAACGGCAGCATGCCCTGTACGGCGACCGCTTCCTTGAGCAACCAGCTCTGGAACGGAATCACCGCCAGCGCCAGCACCCCGAGCGGCCAGATCCACGTGAATCGCGTCCTGGATCGCCTGAATCCGGCGAGACAAGCCGTGAAGAAGACGGCCTCCAGGAGCCGACGGACGAGGCCGAAGAAGTTCACATCCGTGAACTCATGGTCGTCGAGCCTCAACGGATACGCGAAGTGGATCCGGCGCGGCCCCTGGAACCGAGCGACCTCACGAAGCAACGGATCGGTCGCGGTCGTCTCGAAGTGCTGCAAGTACGGCCCGAGCACCAAGCTGTGCTGGTCATCCATCGCCTGTCGCGGCAGGAGGACGAGCGCGAGTCCGATGGCCGCGCTTGCTGCGCAGACGGTCGCGCCCGTTCGGCGCGCGCGTTTCGAGGCTCCGGAGCGGGCGACCGCAATGCCGACGAACGCGCCGACGAGCGCCGCGAACTCCAGCAGGCCGAGGTCATTGGCGCGGTGCGACGAGAAGAGCCGGCTGACAACAATCGTACCGACGGCAAGCGCCGACACGGCGACACCGACGACACGCGGCGGCAGGCTGCGAACCATCAACACCGCGAGCAGGCCCACAGCTGCGGGCATCGATGCCAGCAGGCCGTCGAGCGCAGAGCCTTCGAGGATCGCCGACCAGAACCAGTGCAGTTCCGTCTCGGTCTCGGACAACATGCCCAGCGGAACGACCGCGCAGCCGACCGCGGCCACGCCGCCGACGACGATCCAGATTGCGTCGACGGAGCGCGCCGTCTGCGGCTCGGCCGGGCTGCCGGACAAGAGGCGGTTCTTCGCGTCGTTGGTCACACACACCCAGGCGACCAACAGCACCCAGGGAATCAGCTCGAGCCCGGTGCACACGACACCGAGCAGACCGAAGAGAATCGTGAAGATGCAAACGGCGCGCGCGAGCTTGAGCCCCGGCGGACGGGCGTACTGCCTGCCGAACGACCTGCCGAGCGAGCTCGAGAGCCCGACGATCGCGACGAAGATCCAGTACAAGTTGAAGAGCGGAACGAAGAGCAGTCCGACGGCGGCGCCGGGCGAGCACCTGCGATCCGCGGCGGGCACCGTGCTCCAGCAACGATACAGCCAGATGAGAAACAGCACGGTGCCTGTCACGCTCAGCGCGATGGCCGTCGCCCAGGCGGCGAGCGTGACGTTCTCGGCATCGAACACCTGTCCGGCGACGGACTTCTCTTCGGTGAGATCCAGCGCGACGGCGGTTGCGAACAGGGACGAGCCCGAGAAGAGCGCCCAGCAGTTCACGAGCGCCCATCCGGGCCGCTTGCGCCCGCCGGTGCCGTCGCCCCCCTCTCGCATGCCGGAAGCATACCGCGACCGGGGTCAGCGAATCATCAGTCGATCAGCATCGGTCGCGGCTGAAGCTCGTCGAACATCCGATCGATCTCGGCGCGATGCTCCTTCAGTGCCGCGTCGAGTCGGTCGCGAAGGCGTTGATCGGCCGACTTGACCGCGAGCGCGATCCTCTCGTCCCGCGGCGGACTCGGCAGAACTTGGTCGACGGTGCTCACGGCAAGCGTCACGTCGTCTTTCTGCGCAGCCTCCTTCTGCAGCTGTACGGCAAACGGTCGGTCGACCGTCAAGAGGTCCAGCTCTCCCGCGCGCAACGCGTTGTACATCCGCTTGTATACGTGGGTCCTGCCCGTGAACGTGACCACCTCGGCGCCTTCCGGTTTCCGCGCCGCCAGGAGCTCGTCCATGAACGCCTCGTTCGTCGTCCCCTCGACGACACCGACACGGCAGGGCCCGGACGCATTGGGGCCGACACACAGCTGCTTGTCGGGAAGGTACACGAACGCCTGTGGATACTGATCCAGCGGGTCGGTGAACGCGACGCGCCACGCGTTGGGCCCCGTTACACGGTCCTCGCGGATCGAGATTCGAGCGGCCATGACGTCGAATTCGGCTGCCTCGTCTCCTTTGAACAAACCGCTCAGGTCGGCGAACGACCGGCTTTCATACAACACGAGGACCTTCTCGTTCGGATCCGTGTTGAGTGCAAGATCGATGAGACGGAGCTCCGGATTGGCCTCTCTCTTGCGATTCACCACGTCACTGATGGCGACGACGACCTCGCCCCGCATCCGTATCTTCTGCAGCGTGTCTTTGTAGAACTCGACGCGAGACGGCGTGGACCACGCGGTGGCGACGACCTCGCCGTCCGATCCCGGCACGAATGCTCGCACCTGCCACTTGATCGTCCCGTGAAGCGCCCGTTCCTCGAAGGCGGACACGCTGATTCGTTCGGAGGTGGCGGTCTCGCGACCGTTCGTACGACGGACCTCGTACGTGACACCCGGGCGCTGGCCCTCGAACGCCCACTCGTAGATGAGCTGTCCGAGAAGCAGCTGTTCGCGTTCCGGCTTTGTCAACGCGGGCCCCGGCGCCTCGACGACGGCGTCTTTCGTCCACGGCTTCCACAGCGGAAACAGCGCGAGCAACAGGACGGCGGCTGCGCCTACCATCCAAGGAGCCGAGCGACGTTTGAGGATCACAGGGTCGGGAAGCAGATCCTCGTGAGACGCGGGCCGTCGAACGGCGTCGTGCAGGGCTCGGATGGCGACGTCACGCGGGCCCGACGCGTCGATGCGCTGAAGGCCCGCGAGCGTGTAGATGACCTTGTTGTCGGAGACCGACGGTTCCGCATCTTCCATCCAGAACGGCAGGATTCTAAGGTCGCGTTTGTCGGCGAGTCGTAGCTCGCGCGCGATGTGCTTCGATCGACACGCCTCCTTCGTGAACATCAAGACGAGCGCCTGCTGCGTTCTCGCGATGGCGTTCGCGATGCCCTCCGTCCACTCGTCGCCGAAGGCGACATTGCGGGGTGCGTACCAGCACGTCACCTCGGGCTCGAACTCCTCGGCGATGACCCTCACGGCGTTGCGCGCCCGCTTGCTGCGCGAGCTGTAAGAGAGAAAGAGGTCGAACGGTTTCGACGGGTCGAGGTCGCCCTTCGGTACGCTACGCTCGTACGCCTTCATGCGACGCACGCGTCGGAACTCGCGCGTGAAGAGGACCACCGCGAGCACAGCGAACACGGCCGCGAGCCCCAGGCGCATCAGACAAGCCAGCAGGTCCGAGTGCGCCACGCTTTGCCCTTCGTGGAATGCCTTGGCGCCGTGGTGGTACGGATGACTGTAGTCGTCCTCGCAAGGCCGCAGCTCGCCGAGATGGACGCGCACACTCTTGTCCTTGCGCATCTCGGCGAGATCGTCCTTCGAGAGCTTCGCCAATGCGTAGACGAAGCCGTCGTCGAGATCGGCATGCGCCACCAAGAGCGCCGTGACGTTCACGGTCCAGAGACCCGGAGGTTGCCGCCTGTACGAATTCGGCAGCTCGACCGGCTCGAAGAGATTGGGGCCGCCGAATGCGTCGAGCCTCCGAGGCGCCTTGTCATCCGTTCCCGGCTCGACCGGAATCAAGGTCATCCGGTCGTCTTCCAGAATTTCTTTGATCAAGTTGTCGGGACTACCGGCCACGCGACAGATCGCCGCGATCTCACCGGCCAGGAGGCGCCGTTGCTCTTCCGCGGGGCTGGCCACATCGTCGAGCTCGAGCTCGACGTCGTACCACGTGAGCAGATCCATGACGAGGCGCCGCGAGCCGCTGCCCTTCGGTCCGGCGGAGATGCGTGTGCCTTTCAGGTCCACGATCGACTTCGCGTCGGCGATGGCATCGGTGTTCACGACGATTTGCAGGAACTCGTCGTGCAATGGACGAACGATGCGAACCTTGTCGCTCGGTTCGACGTCGCTCTGGAGTATCGCGAGCTCGAGCAGCCCGTCTTCGAGGAGCAGACGATTCGCGACGCTCCCGCCCGTCGCGTGCACCGAGACGGACGACCCCTCGAACTCGCGTTCGAGGATGGGCTTGAAGGCGTTGCCGATCGGCAGGTAGGCGCCGCCTTCGCGTGCCGTCCCGATGCGTATCTCGGCGGGTGCCTCCCACTCCTCCGGTGTGAAGAGCTCCCACGCGACACAGGCGGCGGCGGCGACCAGGCATCCGGCGACCGCCACGCTCACGCGGCGGCTGAAGGTGGAGGTCAGCGCCATCTCGTATATTCCACACCCCTGGGCGCAAACGAGCGAGTGACTTTTCGCCGCCAATCCGCGAGTTCGACCCACGGCTGTGCTTCTTGCCGCAGCTTTGATTGGCGGCGTCGGTTTCTTCCGCAATTGCCGTGCACTCGGCTGTGCCGGCGGCGTGGCCGCTCGACGTGGACGGCGGGTCATTGCGTTCGGACCGGGTCCCCCGCCCGGCAGTCGCGGATGCGATATCCTGTTCGCATGGCCGCCGACCCGCGCGATCCAACGGACGTCTACGACGCGTATCTGGCGACCTGCCTCGACGGTTGTCCCGAAGAACCCGATCTCTATCTCGCACGCTACCCCGACGTCGATACCGAGATGCGCGAGCTCGTCCACGCGCTTCATCGCGAGTACGTCGCCGCGTCGTCCGACGCCGACGGTGAACTCCCCTTCGAGCGGCTCGGCGGGTATCGACTCGTTCGCCGCCTGGGAACGGGTGGTATGGGAACGGTGTTCCTGGCCGAGCAAGAGGCGCTCGGTCGAATCGTGGCGCTGAAGATCGTGCGTCCGGAGCTCGGCGCCTCGGCGACCATGCTGCGGCGCTTCCGCCGCGAAGCGCGCGCGATCGCGCAGCTGCGTCACCCCGCCGTCGTGAGCGTCTACGAGCTCGCCGAGGACCAGGACGTTCAGTTCATCGCGATGGAGTTCGTTCCGGGCAGGTCCCTCGCCGAGATCCTGCGCGAGGAAGGAACCGCGATCCCCATCCACCGCCTGTTTCAGTGGATGGCCCAGCTCGCCCGGGCACTCGCGTACGCGCACAAGCAGGGCATCGTCCATCGCGACGTCAAGCCGAGCAACGTGCTCATCACGCCGGACGACCGGGCCGTGCTGTTGGACTTCGGCATCGCCCACATGACCGGCCTCGAAGCCACCCGCCTCACCAAGAGCTTCGCGGGCTCGCCGCTCTACGCCGCGCCCGAGCAGATCAAGGGCGGCGACGTCGACGCCCGCACCGACGTGTACCTGCTCGGCATCACGGCGTACGAGTGCGTGACGGGCGGCCTGCCCTTCCGTGGCAAGACGCTGGAAGGCGTCTTCCGCCAGGTGTTGCTGGAAGACGCCGTGCCGCCGTCGCGACTCAACCCATCCGTGCCGCGCGACGCCGACCTCGTCGTCCTCAAGGCCATGGAGAAGAAGCCGTCGGCGCGCTACGACGACATGTCGGCGTTCGCCGACGACCTCGAGGCGCTCTCGCGATCGCGCCCCGTCCGAGCGCGAGCACCGGGTCCGATCACCCGGCTGCGAAAGTGGACACGTCGCAGACCCGTGACGGCGACCGCCGTATCCGGCCTGCTGGTCGCGGTCCTGACCATCGTGGCGCTGCTGATCTACGGCAGCGCGCAACGAGCTGCCGAGCGGAGGCAGGAGGCGCTGCAACTCGTCGAGCGGGCGCGCGGGGTGCTGGCCGACTATCGAGAAGCGCGCATCGACAGCAAGGACTACGACGAGGGCTTTCGTGAGCTGCTCCTGCGGTACGAGTCCAGACACACCACCGAAGAGCAGGACCGTCAGCTGGAAGATATGACGGACCGGGGTGAGAAGGCCGGCACCGAGCGCGACCTGATGTTCAGCCGGGTGTTGGAGCTGCTGCATCAGGCGCAGCAACGGGATCGCGACGTCCCCGGCGTCGACGAGGTGACGGCTCGGCTCTGGTTGGAGCGCATGGAGGAAGCACGCACGCAGGCCAACGAGGCGGCGGTGCGTCGCTATCGCGCCGAGATCGCCAAGTACGATCCCGACGGGCGGTACACCGGCGCGCTGTTGAAGTCCGGCTCGATCAGGGCGTCCACGACCCCCGCGGGTTTCGAGCTGCACGCGTTTCGTCACGACGTGCAGCGGGACCTCGACCCGGGCGGGGACCGGCGGCTGGTCCCGGTGCCGGTGCGCGGCGAGACGCCGGTCCTGCCGGGAACGTGGACGCTTCGTGTCGTGCGCGGCGCGGGTGATCTACGTCAGGGCGATCAGATTCTGGAGGTGTTCGGGCATCCGATCGAGGCCACCTTCCTCGCCGCCGATTCGCACGGCGAGGTGCGCCGGGGGGACCGCCTCGTCGCCATCGGGAAGCGTCGCATTCGGCTGATGCTCGACGGCAGACCGCCCGACGCGCCCGGTCCCCATCGCTACGTCTTCGCAAGGGACGATCGCGAGTTCGAGGTGCGCTGGAACCGGCCCCCCATCGAGGTGCTCTCGGCGGCCGCCGTCGCCGAGCGCGGTAACGTGCCCGCCCGCGTCTACCAGGACGGTGTGGTTCGCGAGATGCAGCTTCCGGTCGGCCTCGTCGTACGAACGACCGCCGTGCCGCTGTTCGCGTCTCCCGGCAGCCGGATCGGCATCACGCCGACGGAAGCGTATCCGCTCGAACCCGGACGCTATGTCTTCCTCCTTCGCAGGAAGGGATACGAAGACCAGATCCTGCAGCGCAAGATCCGCGGCGGATGGGACGAGTGGTACGACTTGAAGCCCCTCCCGATCGGGACCACGCCGCCGGGATTCGTCTACATCTCGGTCCGCGGTACGGACGAAGACGCGTTTTGGATGCAGGAGCGGGAGGTGACGAACGCCGAGTATCTCGAATTCCTCAACGACCCCGCGGTCCTCGCGGAGATCGACGCGGCCCTCGAAGAGGGCCGGTACATCCGCTACCCACGCGACGACCAGCTCAACACCGCCTCCGGCGGACACTGGATTCGCAACGAACACGGCCGTTTCGAGCTTCCGCCGACGTGGCGACCCGACCGTCCGGTGCGGGGACTCGATCTGGCCGACGCGAAGGCGTACGCGGCCTGGCGGGGAGCGCGCGACGGCAGGCCGTATCGCATCCCGACCCACGAGGAGTATCGCGGGGCCGCGCACGGGAACTCGTTCGCCGGCTTCGCCCACGGCGACGTGTTTCGGCCCAAGTGGGTGAGCTCGCTTCACGTCACACACGAGTTTCGCGGATACGACCCCGTGATGAGCTTTCCAATCGACGAGTCGCCGGCCGGCGTCTACGACCTGTGCGGCAGCGTGATCGAGTGGATGGATTGGGATGGCACCCGAGGCTTCAGCGGCATGGCCGCCGGGGGATCCGTGCTGCGGGGCCGGGGGTGGGAGTTCTCGACCACGGCGCGACACCCTCGCGATCCCGAGCACGCCGGCGGTGACTGCGGCTTCCGACTCGTCTTTCGCCGCCGGGACCTCGAGTAGCGGGCGGGCGTGGCCGAGGCTTCCAAGCCCAGTCTCGCTGAGCTGCTCGAGCGGCATCACGCGGAGTTGGTGCGCCACCTGCGGCGCGAGGGGTCCGGGCTGCTGCGCTACGAGAGCGCCGAAGACCTGGCCCAGGGTGCCGCGTTGCACGCGTTGCGGGTGGCGGACCGGTTCGAATACCTGGGCGACGCCGCGTTCATGGGCTGGATCCGTGCGATCGGCCGCCAGCACATCGCGAATCGAACCGCGTACTGGCGCGCGCTCAAGCGCAACGCGGGTCCCATGCTGCGCGTGACGTTCGGGGACACGACCGATCCCGGCAGCGGCTCCGGCGTGAATCCGGAGGCGCGGCTCACGGGGCCCGCCACCTTCGCCGACCGACGCGCCCGGCTCGAGATCGCGACCAGTGCGCTGGCGCTCCTTCCCGCGCGCGACCGCGAGCTCGTAGAGGCGATCTGCCGCGGCCTCTCGATCGACGAGACGGCCGAGCGGCTCGACATCACCGCGGCCGCGGCCCAGCGGGCGCGGCTCCGGGCGCAGGAGCGCTTCAAGAAGACCTACGAGCTGGCGCTTCGCCGGCGTGGCGGCGCATAGGAACGATCTTCGAATTCGTGTCTGCCGTACCGACGGAATCTGATTCTTCCACTAGGTCCTAGGCGCGCGGTTCGTGCGCCCCGGATGGAGGACGGCCATGTCGCGTGCGCTCTGGTTGACGTCGTTGCTCTTCATCCCCGCCTGCGGCGGCGGGTTCGACGAGTTCTTTCGCCTCGGCCTGCTGACCGAGATCCGCGGCACCGTGGGCGCGAACGGCGGGACGCTGACCTCCAACGACGGGACGCTGACGCTGAAGGTGCCGGCCGGAGCGCTGTTCCAGGACACCGAGGTCAACATCACGGAGAAGCCGCCGGATGATCTCGATCCGCAGATCTGGGGGTTCAACGCCGGCCACGCGGTCATGGGCAGGGTGTTCGACATCACGCCGCCACTGCGCTTCAACACGCCCGCGACGCTCACGCTCCAGAAACCGGACCTCTCCAGGATCAGCATCGAGGAGCTCATCGAGCTCGACATCACGTCGTACTACGCACGGACCGAGGACGATCGGGTAGTGATCCCCGATCAGAGGGTCGAGTGGGACAACGAGGAAGGGTTCATTCTCCACGGGATGGCGGGCGTCTTCTTCGACGAGGTCGCCGTCGGCGCGCTCACCGAGAAGGACCAGCCGGCCGCCGGTGACGACAACGTCACATTGGGCTGGAAGTTCGAAGCACCCCCCTCGCCGGAGATCAACGTCCCCTCGGCGCTGCGATACTCGTTCGAGCACGGCAACGCGTACGACGTTCCGATCGCCTTCGAGCTGATCGAGCTTGCCGGGAATCCGAACGTCGCATGGCTCTCGAACGTCGGAGATGCCGTCCCGACGACGAGGACAGAGGCGAACGGACGCACCACGCACGAAGGAGAGATCCAATTCGAGGCCACGCAGGTAGGCGAGACGGCACTCACCGTCGGCGTCGGATTCGTGCTCGCCCTCGATCCGAGCGGCCTGCTGTTCCTCGTCGACGTCGATCACTCGAGCATCGGCGAGTACCGGATGGAAGTCACCCCCGCCACGGCGAACGTGACGGTCGGGAACAGCCTTCGCATCCAGACCGGTGTCGACGTCGCAGGTCTCGCACCGGCCCACTTCGACCTCGTGAACGACCCGCCCGTCGTCGGCACCCATCCCATGCTGTACGTTTCGGGGCCGGACGTGAACGGCGTCAAGGCCTTCGCGATCGAGCGCGACGCGTCCGGCACGATCGTCGCCACGCCTCAGGTGCAGGACATCGGCATCCTCACCGCGGTGGATGACGACGTCGTGCCCGTGTCGGCCGGCGACGACGCCGACCTCACGCGCGCCCTGTACGTGTGGAACCCCGTCGGCTTCGCGCGCTCCCACTGGGCAGGCGCGAACTGGGGCGGTCTTGCGGTCTCGAGCGGCGTACGGGATCTGGTTTCGTTCGGCGGGACCTCGAGGTCGACGGGCGTGAGCCTCACAGCCGGCATCGTCGTCGGCTTCCAGCAGTTCGACGACGCCATCGACTTCTTCCAAACGCCGATTCCGTCCGGCGCACTGGGCGGCGACGTCAACTTCCCGAACCGCACGGGCGATCCGGTCAGCGCGTTCGTCTACTCGGCCGCCGGAGGCGGAGTGATCGTCGCGATGAGCGGATCCCCAGGCCAGATCTGGTACCACGATCGCATCGATGCGAGCGCCGAAGGCGCTCTGATCGCATCGGGCGGCAACGACCAACGGAGAGTGCGCGCCAAGAACGGCGTCGCGGTGGTCTCGAACTACGGCTCGAACACGTTGACCATCCTGACCTGGAACGGAACGTCGGCGCCCACGCCGATCGGCACGCACACGTTCGCATCGAACCCGCTGGCCGATCCGCTCGAGATCGACATGGCCGCCCTCGACGACGGCACGACGGCCGTCGCTGTCGCGTCGGACACGACAGGGCACTGGTGGCTCGGCCGGCTCGACGCAAGCGGCGCCGTGGTCCAGGCGATCCAAGGGACGATGCCCGGCCTGCAAGGCCTCGCGGACATCGTCATCCTGCCGGGCAATCCGATGTACCTCGCGGTCGCGTGCAAGGGCCAGCAGGACGTGGTCCTGATCAAGACGGCGTTCGACGCGCCGGTCGCGGCCCAGGTCCAGTAGCGGATCACCCGCCGCGGGGCAGGGTCACGCGAAACGCGTTGCCCTCGGCGCGCGCTTCGATCTCGATGCGGCCGCCGTGGAGCTCGATTGCCTGGGCCGCGAGCGAGAGGCCCAGCCCCGTTCCGGCGCCGGCACGCGCCGCGTCGATGCGGTAGAGGCGATCGAAGATCCGTTCCCGATGGTTCGCCGGGATCGGCGTTCCCTCGTCCGCCACCACGATCACGGCCTCCGCAGCTGCTTCCTCGACCCGCACCCGGACCGTGGACGACGTCGGCCCGTGTCGAATCGCGTTGTCGACGAGATTCGTGACCGCTCTGCGAAGCATGTTCGCGTCGCCGGGCACGGTCGCCCCGCCGCCTTCGACGACCAGCTCCTGCCCGCGTTCCGACGCGAGCACTTCGAGCTGCTCGCAAACCGAACGCGACAGCTCCGCGAGGTCGACCGGCGCCTTCTCGATCCCCGCCATCCTTGCGTCGCCCCGTGAGAGCTCCAGCAGCTCGTCGACCAGGCGGGTCAGCCGTGCGGTCTCTTCCAGCATGCTCGCGATCACCTCGCGGTGCGCTTCGACGTCCTGCGACGACCCCAGTCCGACCTCCCCCACGGTTCGAAGCGCCGCGAGCGGCGTGCGAAGCTCGTGCGCGGCATCCGACGTGAACCCACGCAGTCGCTCGAACCCCGCCTCGATGCGCTCGAACGCTGCGTTGAACACCGTCGCGAGACGCCCGAGCTCGTCGTCGGGGTTCGCGACCGGCAGTCGCTCGGACAAGCGTTCGGCGCCGATGTGCCGGGCGCGCTCCGTCATGTCCTGGACGGGCTGAAGCGCACGCCGCGCGAGCAGGAGCCCGCCCAGCCACGCGAACCCGACCACCGGCAGCAGGCACAACGCCAGGAGCGTGCGCAGGCCGCTCAACTCCGCCTCCATCGGAGCCATGGACCGGCCGACGCGGATGCGGTACGTCTCGCCCGCGATCAAGTAGTCCTCCTCGAAGACCCGATACGACGCGTCGCCGACGTCGGCGTTCGACGGACGGAGCAGGCCTGGGCCGCCCTTCGGATGCAGGACCTGCGTCCACGGCGCCTCCGCCGTGTCGTGGTGCCCCAAGCGCTCGGGCTCCTTCCAGCTGAGCGCACCGGTGACGTCGATCTCGAACGCGTGCTCCGCGCGCTCGAAGTCGTCTCGAAGGGCCGCGTCGAGCCGGTCGATCAGCGCCGATCGGGTGAACCCGTAGACGACGCCGGCGTAGACGAGCACCGTAACCGCCACGGCCGCCGCGTAGCCGAGTGCCAAACGGGAGCGAATGCTGCGCGGCACGAGGCTCATACGTCGTCTCCCGCGCGCAGCACGAATCCAACGCCGCGCACGGTCTCGATCAGGCGCGCGTCGGGATCCGTGTCGACCTTCTTGCGCAGTCGGGCCATGTGGACGTCGATGACGTTGTCGAGCGGCGTCGCCCGCGCGGTCTCCTCCCACACGTCCTTGGCGAGCATCTCCCGCGAGACGACGTGCCCGGCGTGCTGCATGAGATAGTGCAGCAGGTCGAACTCGCGCAGCGTCAACGTGACCGGCCGTCCGTCGCGCTCCACACGGCGCCGCGCAACGTCGAGATGCAGGTCGCCCACCTCGAAGCGTTGCTGCGTGTCGGCGGGCGCGCGTCGCAGCAAGGCGCGAACCCGCGCCTCGAGCTCGGGAAACGCGAACGGCTTGACGAGGTAGTCGTCCGCGCCGGCGTCGAGACCGCGCACGCGGTCCTCCACCGCGTCGCGCGCCGTGAGCAGGAGCACGGGCGTGTCGCGTCCCTGCTTCCGGATGGTCTCCAGGATCTCGATGCCGTCGCGACCCGGGAGCATCCAGTCGAGAATGACGAGATCGCACGGCCGGGAGACGAAACGGAAGAACCCGTCCTCACCCGTGTTCGCGACCGCGACGTCGTAACCGGCCGACGCGAGACCCTCCGCAAGGGCCGCCGCGATCTTCTCCTCGTCCTCGATCACCAGGATGCGCACGCGCCCAAGGATCAGCGCGGCAGCGCGTCCGAGCCAGCGGCTTTTTTCTTCGCTCCGCTCATGAGGCGCGCAAGCGCGCCGTCACACACCTCCGCTTCCCGGCGAATGCCGGTCCCCCCCATCCAGACGACGATTCCTTTCGGATCGACGAGGACGAGAACCGGGTACGGTCCCGCGGGGAAGCCGATCGCGTCGTAGTAGGCCGCGGTCGGATCGACGAGAACGGGGAACGGAGGGTCCTTCCGCTCGACCCACTCCTTGGTCTTGCGGATCTCCTCCTGCGGATCCTTCGTGGAGAGGCGGGGTTTCGCGCCTTGAACGGCGACGATCTTCAATCCAGCGGATGCGTATTGCTTGTGCCACCTGACCAGGTTCGGCGTGATGTTGTGTCAGGTGTCTCACCCCGGATCGGCGACGGCGACGAGGATGGGACTCCCCTTCCAGCTCGCCAGCGTCGGCGGCTCCCCGGCGTTGACCCAGATTCCGTCGGGAACGGTGAGCTCGGGCAACGTGCGCGGCGGATCGGCTTCGATGCGCACCGGTTCCTCCGCGGGCTTCGTCGAGAGGATGATGCCGGAGTCGAGGATCTGGGTGACCCGGTAGTACCGACTGTCGATGATCACGATCGCCTCGGTGCGCACCTCGCCGTCTCGAAGTGTCGGCTCGATGGACACGGGCACGCCGGGCCAGGACTCGTCTTCACGTTGCACGCCGCGCGACGAGGTCACCGCGGTGCTGAGCGTGCGCTTGCTCTTGCGCACGAGGTCGTCGAGTCTCCTCGCGTTCGCGATCTCCTCCCCGTCCGCGAGGACGCGGCGCCGGGGCGCCCACACCTGGTCGTAGAGCGGCCCGCGCCACTCTTCGAAGCGTTCCGCCTCGTCCTTCACAGTGCGAACGAGCATGCGCAGGACGAGCCTGCCGTTCGTGTCGAGCGCGAAACCCGCGCGCAGCGTCGCGCCGTTTCGCGCCCCGCCGCGCGTGACCGCCTCCCACAGCTCGAGAGGACTCTCGGCGATGGCGGTCGCGAGATCGGGCTCGGCCGGCTCTTCGGCAGCCGCCGGCGTCAACGACGCGAGAAGTACGAGGACGGTGATCCGGAAGACGTATCGGTTCGCTTGCATCTGCACATCTTCCCCGGCGAGCAGCCGGGCGGGCCTTACGAGTTCCTGAAGACTTTGTCAGAGGACGTCGGCCGGCGGCCGTGGTGTGCTCGGGCCGAGGAGATCGCCATGGATGCACGCAACTTCACGCGACGAGACCTGATCGGCAGCGCCACGCTCGCCGGCATTGCAGCAACGTCGGCCGCTTGGCTCGGTGACGTGCGCGCCGCGCGCGCCGAGGAGGCCGAGCCGACGACCGCACTCCGATCGGGCGAACTCGTTCCCCTGCGCTACGAGGCGCTGCCCGGATTCCTGTCGAAGGAACAGATCGGACTGCACCACACGAAGCACTACGGCGGTGCACTGAAAGGGCTCGAGGGCATCGAGAAGCGGCTCTACGGCGGCGAAGGCGTGACCGATCGCGCGGCGCGGCGCGCGCTGGGCAAGACCCAGTCGGCGAAGGCCAACTCGGTGATCTTGCACGAGCTCTACTTCGAAGGCATGCGTGCGGATGCAGGCGAACCGGGGAAGGACCTGACTGCGGCGCTGAAAGCCCGCTTCGGCTCGGTGGATCGGTGGCGGGCCGACTTCGAAGCGTGCGCGCTCTCATGCAGCGGATGGGCGATGCTGGCGGCGCACCCGCTGAACGACCGGCTGTACAACGTCCTCTCCGACGCGCACGACGTCGGTCCGTTGTGGTTCGGCCGGCCGCTGTTGCTCGTCGACATGTACGAACACGCGTTCTACGTCGACTACCGCACGGACAAGGCCACATACGTCGATCGCTTCTGTAAGCACATCGACTGGGGCGCGGCTGCTCGCCGCTGGCGAGCGACCCGCTAGCGC
>CBDCWP010000006.1:0-7234 GCA_965223505.1 Planctomycetota bacterium | reverse complement strand
TCCGGCCGCGTCGGGAGGGCGGGTCCTTGGTCAACGGGCCTCCAACGTCCCAAGTCGATTCCCGGAAGCGGCTTACAATGGTCCCGCCTTTCGGGCGGCGTGTCAGGATCGCGCGACGTTTGGATATACCTGGCAGTCCCCCTGTGGGCGAGGTGGGAATGGAGACCGTTGCATGCTGCGCGTGATGTCCTGTTCCCTTGTCTTCGCGTCGGCGCTTCTGGCGGCCCTGGTGTTCGTCGACGTCGAGCCCGCGCTCGCCCACGGCGGCAAGATCATCCCGCCGCCCGGCCGCCAGCCCATTCCGGTGATGCCGCCGCCCGTCAACATCCCCAACGGCGGCAATCCGTCGCCGACGACGGGCCGGCCGAACCCCCGCGTGACGACCCCCGGCGGGCGCGCGCGCACCGGCGGCGGACCGCTGCGGCCGGCGCTGCCGCAGGCGCTGCCCACCGCCGACTGGGAGACCTGGTGGGGGCTCAACCGCTGGGGCTTCCTCCCCGAGCGCCTCGGCGTTCGACTGAAGTCCGACAAGGCCGTCACGCCGACGCCCGCGGACGGCGAGGCGGTCGATCCGGCCGAGACGATGCGCCTTCGCCGTCGCATCGTCGGACACAACCACATTCTCCCGTTCCTGCTCGAGCGCCTCGACCCGACGAAGCGCGAGCGCGACGAGGTCGTCGCCGCCGCGCTGATCGCGCTCGGCAAGATCGCGCGCGACACGCCGTCCACGGAGCTCATCCTCAAGTACCTGCACGATCCGAAGGCCGCCAACGTCGTGCGGGAGTCGGCCGCGCTCGCGGTCGGGCTGCTGCGCCGCACGCACGCGGACGAACAGCTCGACCCCGTGCAGCTCGATCTCCTGCGGCGCAATCTGTTCGTTCATTACGACGAAGCGGAAGCGCCGATCCGCTCGCGCTCGTGGGCGCTGCTCTCCCTCGGGCTGTTGGCCGACCAGCCGTACTTCAACGACTTCACGAAGGACGGCAAGCTCGTCGTGCGCGAGCTCTGGTCGCGCATGGAAGGGCCCAAGCGCGCGCCCGACCTGACGGCCGCCCTGCTGCAGTCGCTTTCGATGCAGCCGCGCGAGACGGTCAGCTCGGAGATGTTCGACGGCCTGCGCGCGATCGTCGCGGGCCAGCGCGTGCTCGGCCGCAAGTGGGATCCGGACGACCGCTCGCACGCGCTGACGACGCTCGCGCGTCTCGAAGGGCCGAACTGGTATCAGACGCTCCTGCAGGTGACCCAGCGATCGCGCTATCCGACACCGATTCGCCGCGCCGCGTTCATCGCGCTCGGCACCAAGGCCGAGACGCTGCGCACGAACGACCGCATCGAGGTCACGAACGCGCTGCTCAAGGGGCTCGACACCGCGAGCGACGCCCTCACGAAGGGGCTCGCGCTCATCTCGATCGGCCGCGTGCTGAACGCGGATCTCGCGATCGGTTCCGTCGCGGTGCTGCAGAAGACCAAGGCGAAGCGCACCCTCGTGCACGCGTCGAAGAAGGCGATCATCCCGGTTCGCGGGTTCGCGGTTCTCGCGATGGCGCTGGCCGGCCGCGAGGTCGACACCCACGCGGACAAGGACGTCGCGACGTTCATCGCCGACACGCGCGAGCAGCTGCTCCACGGCTTCCTGCACGGCCGCGGGGACGACCGCCTGCGCGGCGCGCACGCCATCGCCATGGGTCTGGTGCGGTCGCGCGACGCGATCGACCCGTTGCTTGAGACGCTCGGCGACAAGACGGCGAGCCCCGAGCTTCGCGGCCACAGCGCCGTTGCCCTCGCGATGGTCGGCGCGGCGCAGCGCCGCGTGCGCGAAGCACTGCGGCGCGCGGTGCTCGATCGGCGATCCATCACGTTGCCGAGCGAGGCGGCGTTGGCGCTGAGCTATCTGGGCGGCCCGAAGGAGACCGAGTTCCTCATCAAGGAGATGCAGAATGCGCGGTCCGTCTTCGTTCTGGCGCAGGTCGGTCGTGCGCTCGGCCACATGGACGACATCCAGGCGGTGGCGCCGCTGATGGAGGTCGTGCGCAAGGACGACACGCACGGCGACGAAGCGCGCGCGCTCGCGGTTGCGTCGCTGGGGTTGCTGGGCGACACGGAGCGCCGGCCGAGCTTGTTGCGGCTCACGCAGGACGCCAACTACCCCGCGCGCACGGATGCCCTGAGCGAGGCGTACACGATTCTCTAGGCGGACTCGCACGCGGGAATGCCGTAGAGGGGCGACCCTCGTGGTCGCCCGCGGCGTCCTGGTGCGCTACGTCGCCGACGGTCTCGAGCCCCGCCCCTACGGCGCCTCCGACATGCGAGGCGTCAGCAGGACCAACAGCAGCTTGTCGCCGTCCCCGCCCGCGCCGAGCAGGATCGTCTCGCCGAGCGGCACGTGCACGCTCGATCGAATGCGCAGCATCGACTGCTGCGGCACGTGCAGCGTTCCCACAGGCGTCGTGAACGTCGCCAACGGCGTTTGCACGCGCGTTCGGCTCAGATCGACGTCGAGCGTGACGGAACGACGGCCGACCGAGAGATGCGGGCACAGCTCCAGCTTCATGCCCGAGAGCACGGTCCGCACGACGGGTTCGGCGATCGTCGAGTCCTGCGCGATCTCCACCTCGTAGTCCGCGACGTACGTCACGTTCTCGCCCGACACGCCGAGTGCCGGATTCGCCCCGAGTGACGTCAGCACCGTCGCGTCGGTGCGGCGCACCTCGCCGTCCGCGATCGCGCGCTCGATGTACGTCCGGGCCGTCGCGTCGAGCAGCGCGCCGTTCGTGCGCGGGAGGCGCCGGGCGAACGCCGCCGGCGCCTCGAGCACCTGCGCCTCCGTCGTGAGCGTCCAGAGCAGGTCACGGCGCAACGCCTCGATCCGGGTCTCGATCTCGCGGATCACACGCGGCGCATGGTGAACCCAGATGCGGGGCGCCCGGCCGTACATGTACGCGCGGTCCGTGTCCCACACGCGGTCCCCGGTCGAGAAGCGCAGCAGGTCGCCGAGCGTGTCGAGGGAGATCGGCGGCTTTGGATCGAGCTCGTCGGGCGACAGCTGATTGAACTTCGACGGATGCAAATCGACCGTCACCATGCGCGTCGTCTGATCGACGTGCGCGTGTTCGCGCGTGAGCGCGCCGACGTGGAAGGAGCGCGAGACGAGGCGGTCGAGCTCGGCGGGCTCGATCTGCCGCTCGGCAGGCGACGGTTCGCCGATCGGCCGGTAGGCCGTGCGCGTCGCGCGCACGAGCAGGAAGTGCGCACCGTCGTCACTTCGCGCGCGACCATCGGCGAGGTACCAGCGCCCTTCCTTCACCACCAACGTCGCGTTCGACCTCTGCAGCCACTGCTCGGGCTGCTCGATCAGCCGGCCCCTGCCGGTCTCGTGCACTCTCGTGCCGCGCTCGCCCGAGAGCGCCGCTTGCAAGTCGATCACGATGTCGTCCGTCGCCGCGGCCGACGTCGCCAATGTCATGACGCCGAGGCCGAGCTGTCCGACCAGCATGATCGGGTCGGAGATCACCGCGCCCTGCGCGACCTCGACATCGTAGTCGCCGACGTACAGGCGCTGCAGGCCCGCGAAGTTCGAGGCGCGCTGATCGATGAGCGCTGTCGTCGAGGCCGCCGGGCCGGCGTGCTCCAGCAGCGTTCGCACCTGCGCGTCGCTCAACATCCGGCCCGTCAGACCCCGCATGCGCGCGACGTCCTCGCTCGCGACGGTCACCGCTCGAACGTCCACGGTGATGGTCGTGAAGACGTCGCGCTCGAGCTCCTGCAGGAACGCGACGACCTTCTCCGCGACGTCGGCATGCGCCCGGAGCATCAACGTGCCGTCTTCGAGGCGGCCGACGTAGGCGCCCTCGGTCTCCTCCCAGTACGCCGGCCGCACCGCGGAGCGGACCAGCTCCGCCAGCTCTTCGACCATGCCGAGCGGGTAGACCCGCTCGGACGAGACGGCGCCGAACAACGGGGCGTTCTCGTCACTGACGTCGTCGGGTCCGCAGAACGGGACGCCCGAGAAGGCCATGCGGAACCCGGCCGTCAGCGCGTCGACGTGCACGACGCGGGTTTCCAGCGTGTGTTCGTCACGACGGTCGTCGGCGAACCCCTGCGGGCTCGCCGCGAACGCGAGCAGCAGCAGCCCCAGCACCGTGCGCTTCACGGCTACCGCCCCGTCTGCTGGAGCGAGAGCGTGGACGAGCAGGACCTGCGTGCTCTTCCCGTTGCCCGCGGCGCCGAGGACGGCCGTGCGACCGAACGGAATCTGCGCGCTCGTGCGTACGCGGAAGATGTCCAGCTCGGGCAGCTCCAGCGATCCGTGCGGCGTTTGCGCCGTTCGAATCGTATTCGGCGTGGCCGAGCGCGTGCACCGAACCGCGAGATGCGCCGAGTCGCGCCCCGACGACAGGGAGGGCTGGATGTCGAACCACCATGCCCGCCAGGAACGTCCGCACGATCGGGTTCGCGATCGACGCGTCCTCTGCGATCTCGACCGCGTAGTCCGCGAGATACGAGACGCGCCGTCCGGACGTCACCGCGTTGCGGCCGCCGGAGAGCGAGGTGACGCGCGCGCTGTCCTGTCGGATGGCTTCGCCGGAGGCGATGGCCGCGTCCACCGCCTTGCGGTCGTTGGCGCTCAGCAGCAGCGTGCCGCCGGACGCCTCGCCGCGGCCCAGCGCGCGTGCGAGCGCGCCGGGAAGCTCGATCACCTCCGCGTCGGCGACGATCGTGTAGATGAACTCCTTGCGCAGCTGACCCAGGCGCTCGCCGATGGCGTCGAGCACCTCCGGGTGGTTGCGAACGTGCATGCGCGCGCTTCGAACGTCGACCATGTTGCCGTAGTCGCTCTCCCAGGAGTCGGGCGCGACGAAGCTGACCAGCAGATCGACCAACGCGTCGCCGTAGAAGGGCGGCCGCGGGTCCGCGAGCTCGGGGCGGTTCCGGCATGCGGTACCTCGTCGGCCACAGGTGCACGGTCGAACCGCGGCGGTTGTGCACGCCGTGTCCGAGATCGCCGATGTCGTACGCTCGCGTCTCGCTGCGCTCGGAGCGGATCTGAATGGGGGCGTCGAAGGCGAGCGCCGGCTTGGGCGCCGGACGAGCCCGGTGGGGGGCGGGGGTCGCGCGCAGCAGGAACACCCAACGGTCGTTGCCTTCGCCCGTCGTCTCGCCGTCGATGAGCGTCCACGCGCCCGCGGGCACCATGGCCTCGGTGTGCACGACCTGGATGGCGTGACGCGGGAGCTCGAGCACGCGATCGTCCTGCGTATTGGCCGTCGCCGGGGTGCCGAGCGACGTCAGGAAGCCGTCCAGGCTCACGCGCACGGAGCGGTTGCCCGGCGTCAGGACGGGACGCACGTCCACCGCGAGGCCGAGGTTCGCGACCGCGACCTGCGGCCGGCTGATCTTCGCGCCCTGGGCGACCTCGACGTCGTAGTCCGCGATGTGCGCGCGCTGCATGCCGCTGAACACGGCGGCGCGCGAGTCGGCGAAGGTCGTGACCGTCACGGAAGGCCCCGCGGTGCCGTCGCCGAGCAAGCGCTCGACCCGCGCCGTGTCGAGCACGAGGCCCTTGCCGTCCACCATGAGCCCGCGCGCCTGCTCGTGCGTGAGCTTCGCGGCCTGTACGTCGACCGTGACCGCCGTACAGACGTCCGACTCGAGGTCGGCCAGGAAGGCGGCGACCTCGGACTGAATGCCCGACGACGCGCGCACGAGGATGCAGCCTTCGCCGCACGACATGACATCGGCGCCCTCCGTGCGCTCCCAGAAGGCTGGCGAGACGTTGCCCTTGACCAGCTCGATCAGCTCGTCGACCTGGCCGACGGGGTGCCAGCCCTCTTCGGACTCGCCGCCGAAGAGCGGGGTCTCTTCGTCGGACGGGTCGGCGTTGGGCGGCGCCTCGCGATATTGGTCGGTGCGGCCGGACGTGAGCGCGGCCGTCTGGAAGAAGCGCACCTCCAGCGTCGGCTGCGGCTCCTCGTCGTCGGCGAAGGATGCGCCGAATCCGAACGGCAGCAGGAACAGGGACATCAAGAGAACCCATCGCGTCGAGATCTTCATCAGATCCTCCTCGCGGCGGGTGGCGCGCGACCCGCCGGACGGCGTCGCGCGGAACCCGCCGAACTCGTTACTTCTCGTAGCGTTCCAGTTGCGGGGTGAGCAGGACGACGCGTCGCCGCCCTTCGTGTGTGCCCGCGCCGACGACGGCCGTCGCACCGATCGGCACGACGAGATTCGTGCGCACGCGGAGGACGTCGAGCTCGGGAAGGTCGATCGTGCCGACCGGTGTCGTGGACGTCGGCATCGGGCCGGGTCGCCGGGTGCGCGTCAGCTGCAGAGCGACGTGCGCGGACTTGCCGCCGCTCAAGAGCGCCGGGTCCACGTCCACCTGCATGCCTTCCAGGCAGTGCTGCACGACCGGATTGGAGATGGCGCTGCGTTCCGCGATCTCCACCTCGTAGTCCTGGAGGTAGTTGAAGCGCTCGCCCGAACGAACGGTGTTGCGTGCGCCGGGCGAACGACGCGACCCGCACGCTGTCCACACGCTTGGCATTGCCCTCGCGCAGCGCGTCTTCGATCGCGGCGCGCGCCTCGTCGTCGAGCAGGAACCGGTCCCCGAGCGGAAGGTCCACCGGCACCTCGATCACCTCGGTGGTGCAGACGATCGACCACAGCAGCGCGCGGCGCAGCTGGCCGAGCATGTTCTCGACGCCGTCCAGAACCGACGGCCGGTTGCGCGCGATGAGGCGTCCGTTGCGCGCTTCGATCGCGGCGGGGTCCTCCCAGAGCACGGATCCGCCGAGCGTCATGACGAGCTCGGGCGCGACCTCCTGGGGGAAGATCGGGTAGGGCTCGCGAAGCTCCGGCGGCTCGGGCGGCGGTGAAGTTCGACGGCAGGAGGTGCATGTTCGAGCCGGAGTGCGGCACGGGCGCATAGTTCAAGTCCGAGATCCGCATGTGACGCACCTCGAACGGCTCGTTGCGCACGGTGCGGTCGTAGTCCCAGTTCTGTGCCGGCGCCGGCGCGAATTGGTGCCGGTTCGTCGTCGCCCGTACGAGGAGGTGCCAGTGCGCGTCGGCGCCGCGGCTCGCGGCGCCGTCGATCAGATGCCACGTGCCGTCGGGCAGCGAAACGTCGGCGCCGAGCGTGATGATGTTCGCGTCGGGCAGGTCGATGTTGCGGCCCTCGCCGCAGGCCCCGGCGCGCTTGCGTGCGATGTGGGCGAGCCCGCCGTGAAGGACG
>CBDCWP010000005.1:0-70932 GCA_965223505.1 Planctomycetota bacterium | reverse complement strand
ACTGGTCGGGATCCAGGTTGCGAAGCGACAGCTTCAGGAACTCGCGGGCCGCGTCGAAGCGGTTCTCGATCTTCTCCCAGGGGAGATCGTCACCGCCACCGCGGCTCGGATCTCCTTCGCCCGTGATCGGCCCCCGAAGATCTTCCAGCTCCTTGCCGGTCAGCGGCGTCAACATCGAGTCGGACGTGTCGATGATGTAGGCGATGCGCATCCCCGTCGCTTCGATGCCGATGAACGTCGACTTCTTCGCGTAGCGCTCGTCCTGTGGGTTCGCCTTCGTCGCGACCTTCAGCTCGAGGAGCCACGGCGCCGCAGTGAGGCCGAGGATGTCCGTCTTGAGCAAGCGCGCGAGGCTGCGCGCCATGACCATGCGCGTTCGATCCGTGGTCGCGTCGTCGTCCATGTGGCGGATGACCTTCGCGGCCACTTCCTTGAACTCCGGCGCCTCGATGCGCTCCGCCTGCGTCTCCAGCGCTTCCATGAGGCTCTCGAGGAGCACGGCGCGCGCGGGCTGTTCGATCGGGACGGCGTCGGCGAGCTCGTCGGCCAGCTCGATGACCGACTTGTCCTTCTTGTCCGCGAGCGCCTCGACCGCCGCCATGCGTTGGAACATGGGCTGGCTGCTCTTGGCGACGTCGATCAGATCCTGGGCTCGGAACGCGATCTGGTTGATCTGCAGCGCCTTGTACCAGAGCCACGCGTCGCGCGGCTTCGTGAACTTCGCGCGCCACGCGTCCCAGTGCTCGACCGCCTTGTCCTGCTGGAAGTGCCGCGCGCAGATCGTCGCGATCAAATAGCGCACCTGGTCCTTGGGCTGCTCCGGGCTCTTGTAGCTCTTGGCGAGGATCTCGAACGCGCGCAGATCCTTGGTCGCGGCGAACCGATTGCGGCCGCGGGTGCGCATGAACAGCGTGTCGCGGCGCAGGTACGACTTGTAGGTCTTCTTCTGCTTGGAGAAGTCGTCCGCGCGCGCCGAACCCGCGAGTGGTCCGCCGATCAGCGCGACGAGCACGCTTCCGGCGAGCCAACGGCGAAGGATGGAACTCATCCTTTCATTGTAGGGACGCCGGCCCGCGAGGGGGAGGCTCCCCGCTACGGAACGGCCGTCACCATCACGTCGTCCTGGATCTCGCCGCCGATCCCGGTATTGGCGCGGATGACGCCGGCGAGCGTCGTGCCCTCGATCTCCGCGAGCGCGGCGCCGCTGAAGACGTTCTGGTACCAGAACCGGTCGCTGCTGCGCAGACGCTCGAACTGGTCCTTGAGGACCGTCGCGAGCACCTCGCCGACGAGCGCGCCCGGCAACTTGTCCTCCGCCAGACCGCCCACCCACGGGTCCATGTCGTCCACGGTCCCGTAGAGCGTCGCCAGGTTCGTCTGCAGCGTGACGTCGGACGTGATACCGGCGAACGTCGTCTGCGCGCCCAGTCCGAAGGCGGTGCGCACGGTGTTGTAGTCCGCGAGACCGTGATCGCGGCCGCGCTGGATGTTGAGCGCGGCGAGGTCGAAGCCGCCGGCGCCGGGCGGACCGAAGAGGAAGTTGCGCAGGTCGTCGACGACCTGAACGTCGAGCTCCTGCGCGATCTGCGTGACGACGCCGCGCAGGATCGGGTCGATCCCGCCTTCGTTGGAGATGCGGTCGGGCCGGAAAAACGCGTCGCGAAGCTGCAGGTTGCCCTCCGGGATCGGGTTCAGGCTCGCGTCGAGCCGTAGCAACGTCGACGCCACCATGCTGTGGCCGAAGCGGTAACAGGCCGTCGAGAACACGTTGGCGATGTCCGGCGACTGGGCCGCCGTGTAGCCCGTGTAGGGGCCGGGCGCCATCGGGCCGAGCAGCAGCGGAAGGAACTCGTTGAACGTGATGACCTGCATCTCGGCCACGACGCGCAGGCGCGCCGCTTCGTAGACCTGATCGCCCGTGAGATGCGGGTTCTTGGCGCGAATCAGGTCCGCGAGCCGGTTGTGCTCGCGCATGAACAACGTGTGCATCGCGATCAGGCTGACCTGCTCGTTGCAGCGAACGTCGCCTGCGAGGAACAGATCGGTGCCCGTTCCGCCTGCGTTGTCGAACGTGCCGTCGTTGAACGGCAGCAGGTTGCCCGCACTCGTCTTGAGCCGGCCCGTCCCGTCGTTGGCGCGCAGGAACGCGGCGCGCGCGGCGTCGGAGCCGTAGACGTTCGATGCGTCGATCCAGGACGTGATCTTGTTGAGCTGCTCACGCGGGTTCGTCGCACCGGTGGACGCGTCGAACACCGAACGTTCGAGTCCGATCGTCTGGGTGCCCGTCGAGGTCGGGTCGAAGTGCGGATCGCCGGTGGGGACCGGAATGTCGAACGGTTCCGAAGGACTCGCACCCGGCGTGAGGTCGATGTCGTGATCGAGGAACTGCCCCCAGAGCCAGAACATGTCGGTGGCCCCGGCAGCGTTCTGCGTCGGTCCCGACTGGGCGCAGACGAGGTTGCTCACCTCGCGCGCGCTCGGCCGCCCGGCGCCTGCGGGGGCCGACAGTCCGTCCGCATAGTCCGCCGCGACGTGGCGACGAAGCTGGATGTCGGCGCTGCCCCAGGCCGTGTTGAGGACGTGGTTCTGCGTGCCGTCGATCGTGCGGTCGCCGACGACGGACTCGCTCAAGACGATCGCCAACGGCGTGACCGCGACCTGGCCGTCGCCGTTCAGAATCTGGAGGGTCGCCGACGCATCGCTCACGCCCGGGAGAATGGGGGACTCGGCCTGGATCGCGGCGCCGTCGAGCGTGACGACGGCGTTCACCGCGTCTTGCAAGGGCGCGTTCGCGCCGTCGCGAAACGTGACCGTGACGGGCGCGATGAAGCCGCTGCCGGTCAACGTGAACGGAACGTTGAACTTCGTGTCGAAGGTGGCGACGCTCGACGACGCGATCGTCGGCTGGGGCGCCACGACAAGCATGCCGTCGTAGATCTTCGAGATGCGCAGGTCGTTGAACACCTGAATGCTGTAGCTGCCGCCGGCGAGCGTGCCCGCCGGAATGTGGCAGGTCGCCACGTTCGCGCTGATCACCGTACACGGCAGCGTCTGATTGCCGCCGATGATGACGCGCAGCGGTCCGCGGTCGTCGAACATGTGACCGTGCAGGGTCACGGTCGCGTCGACCGTGGCCGGGATCGTCTGGTTCGGTCCCATGATCATCGCGGTGATGTCGAGGCGCTCGCCGTCGCCGCCGGCGCACGCGCCCAGCGCCCCCGCGATCGCGAGGGCAAGGATGATTCGCATTCGGCTCATTGACTCAGATCCCGCCCAACTCCCAATTCGTCATCTGGTGCCGACGACCCGTCAAATCGCGGGCCGATCTCCCTCGATTCCCGCCGCAACCGACCCGAATCGGCTCGGGCGCGTGCCGCACCGTGCCACAGGCCGATCGCCGCGACAAGCGCACGTCTTTCGCCACGACCCGAAGCGCCTGACATTTGAACCATGCGGCCTCGCCCGTTCAAATCTTTCGACATCGAACCTGTGGGTGGGACCTGCGATTCCTTCCACATGTCAGGTGTTTTGAAGGGCGGAACGATGAGTGCGACCAACGACAAACCGCCGCTCCCCCCGCCTCCTCCTCCTCCCCCGCCGCCACCACCTCCGCCGCCGCCCCCGACCGGGTCGGCGCGCGCCGCGTACCAGCGACGCCGGCGGTACCGGCCCTACCTCGGCGTCGGCAACGTCGTCTCGAACAGCTTTCTCATCTTCTTTCGCAACGTCGTTCCGCTTGCGCTGCTCGCGTTGCTGGTCCAGGCGCCGCTGTTCTTCTTCGCGCAGCTCGAAGCGGACAAGTACGTCGCGACGGGTGACTACGACCGCTTCGAGACCATGAGCCTCGTCTACGACGGACTCAACTGGTTGCCGGTCTTCATCATCGAAGGCGCGATCACCTTCGTCGTGTTCCGCCATCTGCGCGGCAAGTACGCCGGGGTCGCCGATGGCGTCGTGCAAGGGCTCAAGCGCTTGTTCCCGGTGCTCGGCGTGGCGCTGTCCATCATGTTCACCTTCGGCACGATCCTCTTCCTGCCGGTCCTGCTACTCGTCGGCACGGCCGACTCGGCGAGCCCCGGCCTCGTACTCATCCTGGTCGCCGTTCTGATCGCGGCGCTGGTCGGGCTCGTCATGGCGATGATCGCCTTGTACGTCGCCGTCCCCGTGGCGGTCGTGGAGCGACGTGGCGTCGTCGGTTCGCTAAAGCGGAGCCTGGAGCTCACTCGGGGCGTGCGCTGGCACATCTTCGGGATCTCGTTCGTGATCGGACTGGTGCAGAGCATGGTGCAAGGCGTGCTGCTGGGGCTGTTCGGCGGGTTCACGGTCGAGGACACGCTCCAGCTGGTCGTCGACGCCGGGCTGTGGCCGCTGATCCTGGTGACGGTGCTCAATCCGTTGGGTGCCATTCCGCCGGCGGTCGTCTACCACGACCTGCGGCACTCGAAGGAGGGCATCGGGCACGAGGAGCTGGCGAAGGTCTTCGATTGAGTGCCCCGTCGGTCGTGCCTTGCGGTTCGCCGTTCGTCAGTTCGGGCACAGCCCCACACAGGTGACGACGCTTCCGTTGCCGTCGACGATCCAGATGTCGGTGCCCGGCGGCGGGAGGCTTTGAATCGGAGCGCTCGAGATCGTCGGCGGCGCGTGATCCCAGGTGTTGTCGAGCGCGAAGACGGTGCCGGTGACGCCGTTCGGGATCATCAGGTCGGCGAGGTCGTTCGACGTGATCGTGTTGCCGCCGGCGCTTCCGGCCGCGCCGCCGCCGAGGTCCGAGGTGCGCGACGAGACCACGCCCCATCCGTTGACCTGCGCGACGGAGTCCTCCAGCGCGCCCGGACCCGTGAACCCGATGCCCGTACGGCAGAGTCGCACGCAGCACGCCTTGACCAACGCGCCGGGCGTGTCGTCGCCGACGAGGACGCCGGTGACGAGGGCGTCGGCGCCCGGTCCGTCGATGCGGCAGTTGCGAAGCGTCGCCCCGCTTCCGCGAAGCCACATTGCGGCGTCGCCTCCTTGAAGCGGTGTGTCCGGCTCCTCGAAGAAGACGAAGAAGCCGGCGACCGTGGCGTTGGCTTCGACGATGACCGAGACGAAGCGCAGGCCGGCCCCGACGACGAGCGGATGGGACCCCGACCCCTCGATGGCCGTCGCCGCGGCGCTGTCGCCCCCGCCCTTGGCCGCTTCGTCGCCGATCACGGTCACGCCACTTCGCACGACCAGCGGAAACTCCTCGCCGTTCGAGACGTCGTAGTGTCCGGGCGCGACGAACACCTCGTCGCCGAGCACCGCCAGACCGAGTGCATGGGTGAGCGTTCGAAACGGCGCCGTGCTCGTGCCGGGGTTCGCGTCGTTCCCGCTGGAGGCGTCGACGTGATACTGCACGCCCGGCGCCTCGTTGCCCCCGCTGACCCCCGTTCCACACCCGGCGCAGGCGGCGACGAGGGCCGCGAGCACGAACACTCGAATGGGGAACTCCATGGCGACTCTCCGGCGGACTCGCGCTTCGCGCGGTCTTGCACTTCCACAGGCGTCATTCCGCCTTGGCGGATGACAGGGCGCTCGCGGCCGCGGCTAGTTGGCCGTGAAGACCTGAATTCTCTCGGAGCCCGTCGAGAACTGGCCGTCGTCGTCGAGTGTGTGCATGCCCTGCGGGCCGACGGCCTCGTCGAGGCTCTCGTACGGTCCCATCGAACGCACGGACAGCGTGTACGGCGTGCCCGGCGGCAACGTGACGCCGATCGAGCTGAGGTCCGGGATCGCGACCTGTGGGCTGCCGCTGTAGATCTCGTAGCGCGGCCCCGGCGGATGGTCCTGGAGCACGTCCAGATAGCCGGCGCTCAAGATGAAGAGGTAGCTGCGCCCCGGAAAGTCGTCCGCGACGAGAACGGTCTGATCGTCGATCACGCCGTCGGGCGCGGGGGCGAGTGGACGGGCAGCGATCGGTACGTCCACGTGGACGCCGCTGGAGCCCGGCGCGATCCCGGCGCGACGCACGGAGGCGAACCAGCCGGGTCCGCGGACGTCGACCACGACGTCGTGCGACACGCCCGGAATGTCGGGAATCGAAGCGGAGAACGTCAGCCCGATGTCCTTGTTCACCAGCCGGTGATAGTCGCCGTGCGACCAACGCGCCCAGGCACCCATCGACACGGCGTCGGTCGTCGCCGGCGCCGAGACCGTACCCGCGATCGTGCTCGTCGCGACGGGGCCGAGCGTCAGCGCCAGGGCCGTGAGACCGGTGCCCTCGTTCAGCACCGACGAAGTCGCTCCATACCCGACATACGAATCCGGACAACCGTCTCCGCCGACGCTGAATTGCAGCGCGCGCACGGTCAACGGTGTGGTGCTCGGCCCCTCCCAGGCGACGTTGAAACCGTAGTCGCCCGTGAAGTCGCCTTCGTGGCTCCGGATGAAGTGCGGATGACCCGCGCTAGCAAGCACCGCGAGCGCGGCGTCCTCCTCCGGTGCGATGGTGCCGCTCACGTTCTCGTTCACCGGGGCCCAGAGGATCTTCGAGATCTGAAACGTCGGGTTGGGCTGGCTCAAGCCGACGTAGATGCGGGGGGCGGACGGCGGCGATGCTTCGACGCGCATGCCCCAAACGAGCGTGTAGGGCGCGACGACGTCTTCGACGGTGAACTCCCCGTTCGCGTCCGTAACGACCGTCGCGTGCCCGAGGATGGTCATGGCATGGTTCGCGCGTCCGTGGCCGTGCGGTCCGATCACCCTGCCCGTCACGTCGACGAGCAAGGCGGCCTGGGGCCGCGTGCCGCAACCGAGTACGGGGATCAAGAGCAGCACGGCCAGCCCAACCGTTCGAAGGTGCGTCTTCATCTCGATCTCCGCGCGCGGCCGAGCAGCGCCGGCCACTCCTTCAGGCGTCGGGCGGGCGCCGGACGTGCCACGCGGCCTACAATCCCGGCCCCATGGCGAACACCGAGCCCACGTTGCCGGAGCCGGACGAGCTGTTCGGGCGCGTCTATGCCGAGCTGCGGCAGATCGCGCGGCGGCAGATGGGACGCGAGCGCTCGGCACACACGCTGCAGGCGACGGCACTCGTGCACGAGGCGTGGATGCGCCTGGAGAAGGCCGGCGTCGATCCGGCGCGCGTCGATCGCGCGCACTTCTTCTTCGCCGCAGCCCGCGCGATGCGCGAGATCCTGATCGATCACGCGCGAGCGCGCGGACGCAAGAAGCGCTGCGGCGGCCGGCGACGCATCGGTCTGTCGCGCTTGGACCTGGCCGCGGACGAGGACCCCGAAGACCTCCTGGCAGTCGACGAAGCGATTGAGCGCCTGGAAGAGGTGGATGCACGGGCGGCCGGGATCGTGCGCCTGCGTTTCTTCGCGGGCCTCGAGTCGGTCCAGGTGGCGGAGCTGCTGGGCTGCTCGTTGCGGACCGTGATGCGGGACTGGGCGTGGGCGCGCGCCTGGCTGTTTGACCAGCTCGGAGACGGGGGCGCGTAGCGCGATGTCGGGCGGACCGGAACACAAGGCCAAGTCGCTCTTCGTCGAAGCGGTGGAGCTTTGCCCGTCCGAACGTGCCGCCTTCCTGAGCGAGCGATGTGCCGGCGACGCACGGCTGGCCCGCCGCGTCGAACGTCTGCTCGACGCGCACGATCGCGCGGGCGCGTTCCTCGCCGAGCCGCCGAAGCGCGCTACCCACGCCGCGGATGCCGACGCCGGCGACACGGGACGCGGCACGTTGTGGCAGGCGATCGGCCAGGCGCTGGGCGTTGCGCGCGCCACGCCGCTGCAGACCGGTGACGAGCTGACGGCGTACCGGCTCGTCGCGAAGCTGGGGACCGGGGGCATGGGCACCGTCTACAGCGCCGAGCTGACTCGACCGGCGGCGGGACTGGACGTCGGCGGCCGCGTGGCCGTGAAGGTCGTCCATCCGCACCTGCTGGAGACCGAAGGGTTCTTCAAGCGCTTCTTGCGTGAAGCCCGGGTCGGGCAGGCGATCGAGAACGACAACGTCGTGCGCACGCTGGACTGCGACGCCGTATCGCTCGGCGGTCATCAGCACCACTTCCTGGTCATGGAGTACGTCGAGGGGCAGCACCTGCGCGATCTGTTTGCGCGAGCTTCACCGCGTTCCCGAGGAGCTCTGCCGCCACATCGGCCTCGAGGTCGCGAGGGGGCTCGCGGCGATCCACGATCACGGCGCCGTGCATCGGGACATCAAGCCCGAGAACGTCCTCATCACGGCGGAACACGTGGTCAAGGTCATGGACTTCGGCGTCGCGCGACTCCAGGACGAGGCGTTGCGACTATCGCGCGCCGGCGGGTTCGTCGGCTCGATCGAGTACGCCGCGCCGGAGCAGCTCGATCGCGCGGACAACGCCACCGACGGGCGCGCCGATCTCTACGCGCTCGGCATCGTGCTCTACGAGCTCGCGACAGGGCAGCATCCCTACCGGCGCGACGATGCGCGCACGGTGATACGCGGCGTGCTCGAAGCCGAGCCGCGCCGGGCAGGCGACGTCAACCCGCAGATCTCGCCGTTCTTCGAGGAAGTCGTTCACACGTTGATCGCGAAGGATCCGGCCGAGCGCTTCGCATCCGCGCGGGATCTGGTGGAGGTCCTCGGCGAGGGCGACGAAGGGCCCTGGTGGGCGTCCCGCGCCCAGGGGATTCGCCTGCGAACCAAGCAGCCGCTGCGGCGCATCCGCATTCCCCGCGAGACGGTTCTGTGCGGTCGCGACACGGAGCTCGCGCAGCTTCGCGAAGCGTACGAGGCGGCGCGTCACGGCGAGGGGCGCGTCGTGCTCATCGAAGGCGAAGCGGGCATCGGGAAGACCCGCCTCGTGGACGAGTTCGCCGCGCGGCTGCGCCAGGAGGGGGCCGAGTTCAGCTTCCTCTTCGGATCCCATGCGCCCGGCGGGGCAGGCATGTCGGCGGGCGCGTTCTCCGAAGCGTTCGGCGAGCACTTCGGACGAAGCGGCTCCGCGTCGTATTTGCGGAACGTGCCGCTGCTCGCGCCGGCATTCGACGCGTTGCTGCGCCGCGAACCGGCCCCGACCGGCGCCTTGGAGCTGACCAGCGAGTCGCTGACGTCGTGCTTCGTTCACGTCACCCACAACGTCGCGGCCGAGCGCACGATGATCCTGCTGATCGACGATCTCCACTTCGCGTCCGAGGAGTCTCGGTCCTTGTTCCTCCAGCTCGCCGCGGCCGCGGCGGGCCATCGCGTGCTCATGATCGGCACGATGCGGCCCGGTGTTCCCGACGCGTGGGTCGCGAACTGCACGCGCATGGACCAGACGACGCAGATCAGGCTCGGACGCCTGGGCGCGAAGGATCTGACGGAGCTGCTCGTCGACGCGTTCCAGTCGCAGCGTCTCGCCGAAGAGCTCGGGTTTCGCATCGCGCACAAGAGCGACGGCAACCCGTTCTTCGTCTTCGAGATCATTCGTGGGCTGCGCGAAGGTCAGCTCATCAGTCGCCGTCCGGATGGAACCTGGTTCCGAACGAACGTGATCGACGAGATCCAGGTGCCGTCGACGGTGACGGATCTCGTGCAGGCGCGGCTGCAGGACCTCTCGGAGGAGGAACGGGAGCTTCTGGACGTCGCGTCGTGCGTGGGGTTCTCGTTCGACCCGGAGCTCGTCGGACGCGTCGCCGGCATGGCCATGATTCCAGCCCTGCGATCGTTCGGCAGGATCGAAAGCCGCCACCGCCTGGTTCGATCCGCAGGCGCCGATCTCGTCTTCGATCATCATCAAGTGCAGGAGACCCTGTACGCCGCTCTGCTCGAACGACTGCGGACGCGCTACCACGCGGCGATCGCCGAAGCGCTCGAGGCGAAACACCCCGACGACGAACGACGCGCCGGGGCGCTGTCCGTCGAGCTGTGCGGCCACTTCCTGAAGGGTGCGCGGGGGGCGCGGGCACTTCGCTATCTGCCGGTTGCCCTCAAGCACCTCGAGGCGAACTTCCTGAACGAGCAGGCGGTCGAGCTGGCCGACCGCGCGCTCGCCGTGCCGCGGTTGCTCACCGGCGCGGCGCGACGGGACGTCCTGCTCGAGAAGAACGCGCGGCTCGATCTGATGGGGCGGCGGGAAGCGCAGGAAGAGGTGCTGCAAGAGGCGCGCGCACTGGTCGACGAATCCGATCCCGCGTCGGTGCTGACGGTCGAGCGCGCGGCGGCCCAGCTCGCCTTGGCGACCGCGCGCTACCCGTCGGCCCAAGAGCGATTCGAGCGGTGTCTCGCGCTCGCTCGTGAGCTCGGCGACCCGCGCAGGGAAGCGGAGGCGACCGGCAACCTCGGCACCGTCCGGTTCTTCCTGGGCCAGTTCGAGGAGGCGCGCGCCGACGCGGAGCGACACCTCGAGATGGCGTCGCGGGTCGGCGACGTGCAGGGCCAGATCCAGGCCGAGCGATTCGTGATCGCCTCGTTGACGAGGTTGGGACGCAACGAGGAGGCGCAGGCGCGCATCCCCGCGATGCTCGAACGTGCGGAGCAAAGCGGCGACCCGCACCTCGAGGCGCAAGCGCTCGGCGCAGCCTCCTTCGCGATCGTCTCTCGGGGGCGGTACGAGGAGGCGCGCGCCTACGTCGAGCGCGGTCTCGAGGTCGCGCGGTCGATCGGCTTCCGTCGCGGCGAAGCCGTTGCCACGGGCAACCTCGGCATGGTGCTCTGGGGACTCGGCTATCTGGACGAGGCGCGGGAGCAGATCGAGCAGTGGCGGCGTCTCACCCAGGAGATCGGGGATCGAGGAGGCGAAGCGGCCGCGATCGGAAACCTCGCCCAGGTCCTCATCGCTCTCGGTCGGTACCAGGAAGCCGAGGCGAACGTCGAGCACAAGCTCGCGATCGCTCGCGAGATCGGAGACCGGGTCACCGAGGGGCGGGCGAACGGCAGCATGGGTGAGATCGAGCACGCCCGGGGACGGTTCGCAGAGGCGCAGACGGCCATGCGTGTGCAGCTCGCCATCGCACGCGAGATCGGTGAGGGGAAGCAGGAAGCCAACGCGCTGACGCAGCTCGCGGACGTCGCGCTCGACCGGGGCGACCTGGGCGAAGCGCAGCGGCTTCACCAGGAAGCGCTCGTGATTCGCAGAGGCATGGCCGACGCGTACACGACGGCGCCGCTGATCGGTCTCGCACGCGTCGCCCTGGCGCGCGGGGACGCCGAAACGGCCCTTCCGATGATCGAAGAGTCGTTGGCGCTGGCGCGCGAGCACGACCGTCCGGCGACAATTCTCGTCGCGACGATGCTTCGCATCGTGGCGTCCGGTTGCCCCGTTTCGGACCTGGTCGAGGCGATCGATGCGTACGAGGGCCGTTCGGACCTGCGCGCGAGGCTCGAGGCGCGCTACCGAATCTGGCAGCTCACCGGAGAGCGCGCGCACCTCGAAGAGGCGCATCGACTGCTGCAACTCGCCTTGGATCGCACGGCGCCCGAGCACCGTCGAACCATGATCGAGAACGTACCGCTGCACGCCGAGATCGACGCGGCATGGAAGGAACACGGCGCCTGACGCTGCGCGAGGCTACGACTCCTCGGAGTGCTTGTCCTCCTTGCGCTTGCCGAACAACATCCGGCGTTCCAGGTGCGCGCGAAGCGCCGCGTAGAACTCCTCCAGGAAGCGCTGCTCGTCGCGCGGCTCGACCGGGAACGGCCAGCGGATCTTCTTGCGGATCTTGTTGCCCACCACGCGCATCGCATCGCGCCGGTCCAGGTGCTTGTGACGCAGGAGCTCCTCGAGCACCTGGAGCTCGTAGATGCCGTAGACCGACATCTGTTCCTCCGTGAACCGGAAGATCGAACCGTATTTGACGCTGCGCCGCTCCGACGCGCCGCCGAGATCCGCGAGCAGCATCGAGCGCGGCCGCAACACCACGATCGTGCCCGCCACCATGTCGCCGACGCGCAGTCGCAGACGGTTGAACAGCGGCATGCCGGCGAACACGATCACCCAGATCGACGCGAGCAGCGTCATCCAACCCGGAACCTCCGTGAACATCTGCTGTAGCAGCACGGCGAGCGGCAGCTGGACCTCGACGACACGAGTGAGGTTGCGAACGATGATGGCATCGGTGGTGATGGGGCCGCCGTCGGCGTTGATGACGCGGATGCCGACCGCTTTCTTTCCGGGTGTCATCCCCTGCCAGCGAATCTCGAAGAAGATGAAGTAGAAATTCTGCAGCACGAAGATGGCCAGCAGCATGAACGCCAGCAGCAGCCCTTCGTTGAACAGCGAGAGGATCACGAACAGAAAGAAGATGACGAGCATCGCCACGTGGCTGATCAGAAAGTCGAGCAGGAATGCGCCGATGCGATCGCCGACGAGCGCGATGGAGAAGCCCAGCGGCACGCCTTCGGGCGTCACGATGTTCAGGCGTCGTCCGCGCTCGCGCCGGTCCAGGTAGCGGTCGCCCACGGCCGCGGTCATGCGTCCGTCCCCCGGCGCGCGCGGCCGCGTCCGACGAACCCCAGGTACCAGACCCAGAACGCGACGCTCGAGAACACGACGGCGTAGCGCACGTTGATGTCCTTGACGGTCTGCCGGAAGATGCCCTCGATGAGGCCCGCAAAGAACAGCATGACGATGGAGCCCATCACCATGATGCCCGCCTCACGGCCGGCGTTGGCGAGGTTGCGCAACCGTCGCTCGCGTCCCGGAAAGACGAGGGACTGCCCCAGCGCGAGCCCCGCCGCGCCGCACAGCAGGATCGCCAGCAACTCGGTGACGCCGTGGGGAAGCAACCAGCCCCAGAGGTCCACCGACAGTCCGTGAATCTCGTATGCGGCCGCGAAGGCGCCGAGCAGAAGTCCGTTCGTGACCATCAACAGGAACACCGGGACCCCGGCCAGGAATCCCAGCGCGAAACAGAGGATGCCCACCCGCGCGTTGTGCGTGAACAGATACGACGAGAAGTAGCTGAGCGCGCCGGCGCCGGCGCCGCCGTCGTCGTACAGGCCTTCGCGCATGGACTGCGTCGTGGCGTGCGGTCCACGACCCTGCGCGTAGTCCTCCGCGACGAAGGCGTAGAAGTTGTCGGGGTTCTCGATCGTGAGGAAGTAGCCGGCCGCCGTGCCCATCAGGAGGAACACCGTCGAGGCCACCAGATGCCATCGAAACCGGCGCACGCTCTGGGGAAAGCGCAACAGGAAGAATTCGGCGACGACCTCGCGCAAGTGGCGCTTCGTCCCGTAGACGCAGAAGTAGGCGCGTTGGCACAGCGTCTCGAGGTATTCGAGGAGGTTCTTGTCGAGCGAGATGGAGCGCGCGACGCTCAGCGAAGAGAGGGCGGCGCGATACAGCACCGGAAGCTGGGAGAGCTGCTTGCCGCTGAGCGCCTTCAGGCCCTGCCCCTCGACCATGGTCACGAGGTGCTCCAGGCGCCGCCAGGTCTTCTCGCGCTCCTTCCGGAACTTGTAGCTCTTCAGGACCTCCCCGTGCATCAGACGAGCTCCCTGCGCTTGATGTCGAGGTAGCGGTTGAGCAGCTTCGGGCCGACGTGCGACGGCGGCGCATCCAGACAGTGGACGCCCATGCGCCGCAGCCGCTTCAAGACGAGCTCGCGTTCTCGTACGAAATCCGTCGCGACGACCGACTCGTACAACGTCCGGAGCGATCGAGGCTCGCGCGCGCGAATGATCTGCGGACCGACGTCGCGAATCGCCACGAAGATGACGAGATGACGTTTCGACAGCAGCGCGATGTTGTCGAGCATCAACTCCGTCGTCACCGTGTCGACGAAGTCGGTCAGCAACACCACGAGCGATCGGCGGCGCAGCCGGCTCGACAGCTCGGCGAGCCCCAGCGTGAAGTTGCTTTCGGTCGCGTGGTACGACAGGTTCGACGTGAGGCGCTGAATCCGGTGGAAGTTGTGGACGCCCCCCTGCGGCTCCGAGTACGTGCGCACCTGCTCGTCGAACGCGAACAGGCCCACCCGGTCGCCCGTGCGCAAGCAGGCGTACCCCGTCACCAAACCAGCGGTAATGGCGTGGTCCAGCTTCGGAATCCCCTCGATCGGCTCGCTCATCAGGTGTCCCGTGTCGAAGGCCAGCACGACCTGATGGTTGCGCTCCGCGCGGAATTCGTTGCAGATCAGCTTGCGGTGGCGCGCCGTCGCGCGCCAGTTCAGCGAACGCGCGTCGAAACCGGGCACGTACTCGCGCAGCGCCTCGAACTCGGTGCCGTCTCCGACGTAGCGCTCGACCTTCAGGCCCGAAGCCGCCTCGCGCGGCGTGAAGTAGCGCAGCGCGACGCTTTGGACGGGCGCGATGTTCGGGACGACCGCGACCTCCTCGTCGATCGCGCGCTGCTGCTGCGCCGCGATGAGGCCCAAGGGACCGTACCAACGCAACCACATGCGCTCGAGCCGCGCTGTGCCCCGCCGCAGGGCCGCGAGCTCGATGGTCACGCGCGTCGTCGCGTCCCGCGCCAGCTGCGCGCGCGTTTGGGGCTGCGGACGCAGCCGCGCGCTGAGCTCGACGAGCACGTCGATCGTCGCGGCGCGCGGCGCGGTGAGCTCGAGCGTGGCGTGCGCGGGAAGTCCGATGGCGATCTGCGGCGGCACGGTGACCTTGGACGTGATGTACCGGCGCGGCAGGCAGAGCAACACGTCGATGCCGACGGCCAGCAGCGCGAACGCGACGAACATGAGCCAGAAGGGCCACAACCGCGTCGAGAGGATCGCCGGTGCCGCCGCGAGGGGAAGGCCGAGCGCGAACAACCAGAGTGTGCGAGCCGTCGGGCGCATGGTCACCTCGGTGCGGGCACCTGATCGACGACGCGGCGCACCACCGCTGTCGTGTCGAGGCCTTCGATCTCGGCGCCGGGCGCGAGCACCACACGGTGCGCGAGCGCCGGGATCGAGAGCTGTTTGACGTCGTCGGGAATCACGTAGTCGCGTCCGCTCAGGGCCGCCAGCGAGCGCGATGCGGACGCGAGCATGTTGGCGGAACGCGGCGACGCGCCGCAGAGCAGGGACGGTTGCTCGCGCGTCGCACGGACGAGGTCGACGATGTAGTCGGTGATCTCGTCCGAGAGCCGGATCTGCGCGACGGTCTCGCGAACGCCGTCGAGACCCGCGAGGTCGATGGCCGGCACGATCTGGAACGACGCGAGGTCCGGCATCGCCGAGCCGTGGCCGTGCAGCGCGACGATCTCCCGCTCCTGGTCGCGGCTGGGGTAGTCGATCTGCACCTTGAAGAGGAATCGGTCGAGTTGCGCTTCCGGGAGCGGATACGTGCCCTCTTGCTCGATCGGGTTCTGCGTGGCAATGACCATGAATCCGGAGCCGAGCGCGTGCGTCGTCCCGTCGATCGTCACGCTGCGCTCCTGCATGGCTTCCAGGAGCGCCGCTTGCGTCTTGGGCGGCGTGCGGTTGATCTCGTCGGCCAGCAACAGCTGCGTGAAGATCGGCCCCTTCGTCAGAACGAACTTGTTCGTCTCGAAGCTGAACAGGTTCGTGCCGAGCACGTCGCCCGGCATCAAGTCCGGCGTGAACTGGATGCGCCGGTACTCCAGCGAGAGCGTCGAAGCGAAGGTGCGCGCAAGCAACGTCTTGGCCGTGCCGGGCACGCCGTGCAACAGCACGTGCCCTTCGCACAGCAACGCCACCAACATGAGGTCGATAGGCGCCGACTGGCCCACGACCACACGCTGGATCTGCTCGTGAATGCGCTTGCGGACGTCACGGACCGCTTCGAGATTCATCCAGGATCTCCTGTTTCCATTCATGGATCTGCACGGCGATTGCCACCGCGCGCTCTTCACCGGCCTGCGCCACCTGGGATGGGTGCGCGAAGCTCGAGAGGGGCGTCCCGACGCCGCGCGCTTCCTCGATGTGCGCGATCCAGTCTTGCAGCGGCTTGCCGCTCCGCGCGTCCCGCGGCGCGTGCAGCGTCTCGGCCACCTGGCGCACGCTGTCCGCGAGGTAGCGCTCGACGACGTGTCCCTTGTGTCCGCCGAACCGCAGCAGGTCCGCGGTGTTGCGGATCAGGAAGCGGTTGCCGGGTTCGAGCGGCGGCGCCTCGCGCTTCGGCGAGCCGAAGCGGCCCATGGCCGCCCACAGCAGGACGACCAGCCAGAGAACCACGTGCGCGACGATGAGCGAGAGCGGAAACGTGAACAGCTCCCGCCAGATCGACGGCTCGAAGTAGTACCCGTGCAGCGTCTCGTCGACGACGACGGCGCCGTCGCGACGCAGGTGCTCGATCAGCCGCACCGCGAGCACGGCGTTGGCGCCCTCGCGCATGCCCACGTTCGACAGCAGGTCCGGATCCGACACGACGATCAGGCGTGTTCCGTCGAACATCGTCTCCCCCGCGAGCATGCCTTCGTCGCACGCGATCAACGGGTCGAGCGTCTGCGACCGCAGCAGCTGTGGATGTGCCAGGACCGGCGGTTCGCCGAATTCGTTCATGCGCCAGGTGCTCGTCACCTCCACGCGGGCGATCTCGGCCGGCACCTCGACGGCGTCCAGCGACTCGAGCACCTCGGCTTCCAATCGAGGCGTCGCGTCCTCCGCCCAGCCTGCTTTGCCGCGGCTCTCGCGCACCCGCCACTTCGGCAGCACCAGCAGGCACGCCTCGGCCTGTGTGATCTCGGCGAGGAAGTCCTCGTCCGTGATCGGCTCGAAGTGCCGGCCCACTCGAGGTTCGATCAACACGAGGACGCCGCGCTTGCCCGCGCGCCGGCCGGACTGCCACGAGCTCACGAAAACCGGAATGTCGAGCTCGCGCAGCGTGTCGACCAGCGCGCCGTGCCCGACCGACGAGTAGCTGTACGCGTCGGCCTCGTGCGATTCGACCGGCATCAGCTCCGGACCGAAGACCGAGAGCGCCAACGCGGCGAGGAACGAAAGGGTGGTGACGCCGACGAGGATCTGCGTGGCACGCCGGGAGAAAGCGGGTGCGCTCACGCCGCGCCCTCGGCGTAGGCGGCAGCGAAGGTGTTGAAGTGGTCGAGGCAGACCTCGAAGTCGGCGCGAGCCGGCTCGACCCCGCCGAACAACGAGCGCTCCACCGCCTGCACCAGCCCGGCCAGCGACGGACGCGCGGACTCAGGCACCGGTACACCGGCGACGATCTCGCGACTCGTCATGGAGTCCCGCAGAACACCCTTCTGGTTGCGGGCCAGCTCGGCCAACGTGAGCAGGAGCAGGACGTGAATCGCTTCGCCGAACTTGCCCGCTTCGGCCAGCAGCTCGGCCTCGCTCTTCGGGCGCACCAGCGCGGCGGTCTTCTCGGTGTCCGGCACCGGCGGATCCGCGTCTTTCTTGGCCTTGACGTTCTGGTTGTAGCCCGTGAGCGCGTTGACCAGCCAGACCACGGCGAGCACGGCGATGACGCCGACGACGGTCCAGCCCAGCACGGTGAAGACGCCGGACAGGTCCATCGAGCCCGACGAGCTGTCGATCTCCGGCTCGTCCCGCCGTGGGATGTCACGCGGCCTGCGGCGTGCCGTGCGGTCGATCCCGCGCCGGTTGCGTCGTCGCTCGCCGAGATCGTCGCGGTCGGTGCGGTCCACTACACCGCCGTCGTCCTCGGGCGCCGGCGCGCCGCCACCTCTGCGCTCCCAGTTCTGGAGGTCGTCCCAGTCTTCGTCGAGCCGGACGTCGTTCCCGCCTTCGGAGCGCGGCTTGCGCAGCTGGTGCTTCGACTGGTAGTCGCTATCCGACACGACCTTGCGCGCCGCGCGCTGGATGTCATCCGAGCCCGGCCCCGAGAATGCGACGGACACGAGAAGGGCGGCGGCGACCCACACGGGCGGATTGTACGGGGATCGACGGCGATGCTACGGCGCGTCTTCCGCGGGAATCGGGAGCGTGATCGTCAGCGCCTCGCCGCGCACGTCGACCTTCTCCTCCCGGCCGCGCACCTCCCGATCGCCGTCCTCGCGGTACACGTAAAGGTAGTAGCGCGCGGGGATCATCTTGAGCGACAGCGGCGTCGCGCCTTCGAACTCGCGCCACGTCTCCTCGTCCCCCGCCTGTCGATCCGCGAGCCGGTCGAGCACGCTGATCACGCGGACGCGATAGCCGTTCTTGCGTTCTCGATCGACGCCTTCCGCGTCACGCACGCGACTCTCGATCGTGACGGCGACCGATCCGAGGTTCGCACCGCCGTAGCCGACCTCGGCGACGAGCCGGAAGCCGACGTCGGGGTGTCGTTCCGTCGGCGCCAGGGCGTGCCGTCGTGTCGTCCGCGCGGGTTGGTCGCCGTCGTTCCAACCGCGCACGACCCGTTTCGTGCCCTCGTTCGGCCCGGCGTAGTTCTGCACCGTCCAATCCGGATAGGGCGCGTACCAGTCGTGGCACCACTCGGCGTGCGAGCGCCGCAGACTCGACAGCCCGAGGACGGCATAGGCCCACTCGGCCTCGGTCGGAAGCCGGTACCGGCGTGAGGGGCTCTGTGCGGACAGCGAGCCGGCGAAAGACGTCGCCTGTGCGTACGACACGTTCGTCGCGGTATCGGTTCCTGCGCCCGACGTATCCAAGAAGCGGCGCAGCTGGCTCACCGTGACCGCCTCCGTCTGGATGTAGAACGGAACCCGCATCTGCACCCGGTGCAACGTCTCGTCGTCCTGATGTCCGGGTGCTTGCCGCGGCGACCCCATTCCGAAGGAACCCGCGGGCACGAACACGAACGTCATGCCCAGGTCGTTCTCGAACGAGACGGGAACACCCAAGCGCTTCGCCTCCTCGGCTTGCACCCGTTCGTTCAGCGTGCTCTCGATCGCGGGCTCCGGCGGCAACGACGGCGCGGTGTTCTCGCCGCAACCAGCCGATCCGAGCAGCGCGGCATAGATCAATCCGTGTCGGATCGCCGCGCGCACTAGCGATTGCGTCGCGAACGTTGGGGCGCCGCGATCGGCGGCTGCGGGGCGCGCGGCCGTTCGTCGTCCGGCGTGATCTTGCCGTCGATGACGCCGTCTTCCGCGTCGATGCGGCGCATGACGTCGGAGAATTGCTGGGCGTCGATGACGTCGGACTCGTGCAGCACCGTCAGCAGCGCGCGGCACAACAACGCCAGCTCGGCGACCTCGCCCTCGAGATCGTCGATGCGCTTTGCCGTGTTCCGGCTCTGCCGCCGGGATCGGCGCTCGGCGGCGGAACTGCGTCGACGCAGATCTTCGATGTCCCCGCGCTGCAGCAGATCGTGGTCGAACAGGTACTTCATCAAGCTCATCGCCACCTCCGCCCGGCATGATATTCGTGGGTGGCGGGGCGCCCCTCGGCCGCCCGGGACGGGGCGGCGCCGATTCCCGGGGCCGCGATACGGGCGGGAACCCTCGGCCGCTACCGATCCGCGACGTGTGTTGCGCCTCCGATACGGCCGCGGCGCGCAAAGCCCTATTTCAAGGGGCCGGCACCGGGGGTACGGGACTTGCGCTGCGAGGGGCGTGAAGGCGTTGCTCTCCATCTCCGTGCTGCTCGTCGTCGGCATCCTGACCTTGGCCGTGGGCTCGTTCATCGGCTCCGGGGAAGAGATCGAGGCACAGGGCGGCAACCGCTTGATGCCGACGGAGGCCGAGCGGCGCCAGGCCCAGGAGCGCGTGCTCTACGACGAGAACGGCGAGCCCGAGGGCCTCCACCGCCATCGCCGTTGGTCGGACCAGATCGGTCAGGGCGCGCAGCCCGTCGGAGAGATCGCGTTCAAGAACCTGGCCGCGCTCGGCTACAAGACGATCCTGACGGTCGACGGAGCGCTGCCGGAGGTCGAGCTCGCGAAGCGCTACGGCCTTCGCTACGTGCACCTTCCGATCGGTTACGACGCCGTGCCGCACGATGTCGCGCTCCAGATCGCGAAGACCGTGAAGATCACGGAAGGGCCCATCTACGTGCACTGCCACCACGGCAAGCATCGAGGCCCCGCGGCCGCGCAGATCGCGCGGATGTGCGCCGACGGGATCTCGAACGAGGACGGCGTTCAGGGTCTGGTGTTGAGCGGCACGAGCGAGAACTACGAAGGTCTCTGGCGCGACGTGCGCAACTTCGAGGTGCCGAGCGCCGAAGCCGTCGCGAAGGTGTCCGCCGATCTTCCGAGCCGCGTCGTTCCGCAGGGCATGCGGGCGATGATGGTCGACCTCTCGCACCGCTTCGAGTACCTGAAGGCGTCGAAGCTGCTGGGCTGGAAGAAGCTGCCGGATCACCCCGACATCAACCCGCCGCACGAGGCGCGCATGTTGTGGGAGCTTTGCCGGGAGATCGATCGCCTCGAGGAGATCGAAGCGCATGGCGCCGCGTTCAAGCGCTTCAACCGGGACAGCGAGAAGGCCGGTGTCGCGCTCGAGAAGGCACTGCGTGCGGACAACCATGCCGCCGCCGACCGCGCCTACGGCACGTTGAAGAACCTGTGCAGCCAGTGCCATAAGGCCTTCCGGAACTAGGGCATTCCGGGAATCGGGCATTCCGGAACCAGAGTCTGTCCGAAGGCTCGTCCTGCTTCGGTCGGCGATCCTCTTGATGCGCCCGGCTACGGCTTTCGATACGAGACCGGTGCTCGCGCGCGCGACGTCAACGCGCGTGGGCTGCGCCGCCGGCACGCGTTCATGCAAACCGGCGTGTGCCAGGCGGCCGGGACGTGCATGTTGGACGGCAAGCGCCGCTCCCTTGTTGGCGGGCGTGGAACGCTCTAGACTCCGCAACCCACGCTGAAAGGGGGCGGCATGCCGCGCAAAGAGCACAAGGTGGCCGACCTGGCGGACATCGCGGAACGTAAGCCGTTCGGCGCGCACGTCAAGGGCGTCGACATCGTGCTCGTTCGAGACGGTGACGAGGTCTTCGCCCTGTACGGTCGCTGCCCGCATCGCGGCGCGCGGCTCGCCGACGGCACCGTCGAGGGCGAGGACATCGTCTGCGGCGTGCACAGCTGGGACTTTCGTTTTCGTACGGGCGTGAGCGCGTACGCGAACGACGAGCGACTCGCGAAGTTCGACGCCTGGATCGCGGACGACGGCGTCTTCGTCGACGCGGCCGAGATCGAGTCGTGGGAGCGCGAGCACCCGCAGGCCTTCGATCGCGACGACTATCAAGGCGACTATCAGGACTTTCACGGCACGACCGACGAGCCGCACACGAAGTTCATTCACAAGCTCGCCTCGCAGGGACTCTCGAAGACGGGTCACCACGGTCCCGCTTCGGCGATGGGGGTTCCCGGCCCCGAGCTGCCGGGCTGGAAAGACATTCAATTCGTCACCGCGCAGCTCGCGCGACTGCCGAAGCTCGACGACGTGCCCGTCGGCACGGAGCTCGTCATCGGACCCAAGGCGGCCAAGCCGCTCGAGCTCGACATCCCTCTGTTCGTCTCGGACATGAGCTTCGGGGCGCTTTCGGAGGAGGCCAAGGTCGCGCTCTCCAGGGGCGCCGAGCTGGCCGGCACGGGCATCTGCTCCGGCGAAGGCGGCATGCTGCCGGAGGAACAGGCCGAGAACAGCCGCTACTTCTACGAGCTCGCGTCGGGACGGTTCGGCTTCTCCATGGACAAGCTGAAGAAGGTGCAGGCCTTCCACTTCAAAGGCGGCCAAGGCGCGAAGACCGGCACCGGCGGCCATCTCCCTGGCAAGAAGGTCATCGGCAAGATCGCCGAGGTGCGCGGGCTCGAGCCCGGGCAGCCGGCCGTCTCGCCCGCGCGGTTCCCGGACTGGGACCGCGAGGATCAGTACCGCGACTTCGCGAACGAGGTGCGCGAGGCGACGGGTGGGATTCCCATCGGGTTCAAGCTGTCCGCGCAGCACATCGAGAAGGACATCGACGTCGCGCTGCGGATCGGCTGCGACTACGTGATCCTCGACGGTCGCGGCGGGGGGACGGGCGCCGCGCCGCTCATCTTCCGCGACAACATCTCCGTACCGACCATTCCCGCGCTCGCGCGCGCGCGCCGGCACCTGGATCGCTGCGGCCCCGACGTGACCCTGATCATCACCGGCGGCCTGCGCACGCCGGCCGACTTCGCCAAGGCGATGGCGCTCGGCGCCGACGGCGTCGCCGTCTCGAACGCGGCGCTGCAGGCGATCGGCTGTCTGGCGATGCGCGCGTGTCACACCAACAACTGCCCTGTCGGGATCGCGACCCAGAAGCCGCACTTGCGCGCGCGCCTTCCGATCGACGAGGCCGCGCAACGGCTACAGCGCTTCTTCGCGTCGGCCGTCGAACTCATGCAGGTGCTGGCGCGCGCATGCGGTCACGAGCATCTGCGTGAGCTCTGTATCGACGACCTGACCACGTACCATCGCGACATGGCGCACTTGACGGGGATCGCCTACGGCGGCGTCAACGCATAGGTCGTTCGACCGCGCCCGCAAGCGACGGTCCCGCGGGCGACGGTACGATGACGGCAGGTCGCGGGAGACAAGATGGGTCGCTTCGTCATCGGTCTGGTCGTCTTGCTGGCTGTCGGCGTCGTATTGGCGTTCTTCGTCTTCGATCCGTTCGACGACGAAACGCGCATCGCAGAGGACATCCGCGACGAGGAGATCCCTGCAGAGCTGAAGGGACGCGAGCGCCTCATCAAGGAGAACACGGCCGGGTCCGTCGCACGGTCGGCCCACATCCGCGGGGTCGTCGTCGACGCGGCCGGCCGGCCGTTGCCCCGCGTTCCGATCGCCGCCATCGTGGTTCCGAAAGGACCCAAGCACTACGACTGGGTGCGCAATCAGGTCGAGACGGCGCTTGCCGTCCCGAGGCCGGAGGGCGCGGTCGTCGCGAACGCGACCACCGACGCCGAGGGCCGGTTCATGCTCGATCGGCTGATCAACCACCGTTCGTACGCAGTCGTCGCGAGCCCGCCGCGCCCGCTCGGCGTGACGAGGACCATCGCGGTCGCCTCGTTCGAGGCCCAAATCGTGCGCCTGGTGGCGCGCGAGGGCGCGCGACTGAACGGCAGGGTCGTCGACGCCAACGGCAAGGGCGTGGTCGCGTGGCTCACCGGTTTTCACCAGACCGACAACCGCATGCCGGTGGTCACCGGAAACTGGCAGCTCTCGCGCACGGCGACCGCGGCCGACGGTACGTTTCAGATCCACGACGCGCCCGCAGGAGAGCTCAAGCTCACGGTCGTCGTGCCCGGCGTCCTGCGCATCAGTGACATTCCCGTGCGGTCGCCCAGCGACGAAGAGGTCGTGATTCGCATTGCGGGAACCGGAAGCGTCACCGGTGTGATTCGCGACATGGTGGGGGAGCCGGTCGCGGGAGCGCGCGTCGCCGTCACCACGACCGATGCGCCGCTGCAATCCTGGACGCGCGCGATGATGCGCCAGGCTACGACCGACGGCGCGGGCCGCTACCGCGTCGAGAACATGTTCGCCGGCCGCGTGCAAGGCATCGCGGTCGTCGCCGACGGCTACATCCCTTGGGGTCAGAACGGCATCAACGTCCCGATGCCGGGCGGTTCGGCCGCGGGGATCGACGCGACGCTGGTCAAGGGCGGGACCATCCGAGGACGCGTGCTAGACGAGGACGGCGCCGGCGTCGCCGCCGCGCGCGTCATTTGGGTGAGCGACCCCGGATCCGGGCACCACCACGTTCAGAGTCAGCGCGCCGAAGCGACGTCGTCCGACGACGGTTCGTTCGTCTTGAACGAGGTTTCACCCGGCCGTGGCTATCTGCACGCGCTTTGTGCCGATCACTTCCAGCCGCTTCCGGAGCTGGGCGGGCGCTTCGGGCGACGGCTCGAGAGCAGCGTGCCCGTCGAGCTCGAGCCGGAGGGCGCTACGGTGACGCGCGACATCGTGGTTCGAGCGGGTACGCCCCTGCGCGGCACCGTATCGGACGATGCCGGCCGCGCCGTTCCCGAGGCGCTCGTCGAGGCGGTGGTGACGACCATGCCGTACGTCGGCCTGATGGCGGATCCGCACGTCGTGCAAACCGACGCGGACGGCGTCTTCGTGTTGCCGGCACTGTTCCCCGGTGTCGATTGGACCGTCACCGCCCGTCAGGGCGGTCGCCGTAGCGCGTCCACGGGGTTCCGGCTGACGCCGTCCGGCGAGAACGTGCTCCATCTGGTGTTGTATCGAACATCCGCCTTGGCCGGCAGGGTCGAGACGACCGACGGCGAGCCGATTGCGAATGCGAACGTCACACTGCGGCCCGAAGGCGGCCGGAGCGTGTGGGCGATCAGCGACACAAGCGGCGCGTTCCGGTTCGACGGCCTCGCCGCGGGGACCTACGGGCTCTTTCAGAGCGGCGCCTACGGCAACATGAATCCCCGGCAGAAGCAGGAGACCGTCGAGCTCGGGTGGGGCGAGCTGCGCGACGACTTCGTGCTCACCACGGACGCGGCCCTCAGGCTCGCGGGTGTCGTGGTCGATCCGGCCGGCGAGCCGGTCCCGAACGTGAACATCGTGCTGCAGAACCTCGATCGCAGCGTCATCGGCTTCTGGACCGGACGGACGAATTTCGACGGCCGCTTCGAGATCGTGGGGCTGACCGAGGGGCGGAAGAGCCTGAGAATCGGGAACGGCACCGAGCCCGTCGGCACGTACGATCCCGGCGCCACGAACCTGCGCATCGTCTACGAAGCGCCGAAGCGAGTGACCGTCACGGGGCAGATCCTCGATCAGAGCGGTACGCCCATCGGCTCGGCGAACGTGACCGTCTACGCCGAGCACAACAACAGTCGCCAGGGCTTCGGCGGCCAGGTTGCCAACGGCCGTTTTGCCATCGAGGTGCCCGACAAGGGGACGCTGAGGCTCGAGATCCGGGATCCGCGCGACGCGGCGGGTCGGCCCTTGAACCTCAGGCCGGTCACGGCGCTCGAGATCGATCGGTCGGGAGCGGTCGAGGTCCGGCTCGAAACCGGTACGACGGTGTCGGGACGCGTAACGAGCGCGAACGGGACGGGCGTCTCGGGACTGGCGGTATCGGCGCGCGCAACGCCGGCGTCGGGCGAGCGTTGGTACGAGCGAGTGGTGACGACCACCGAGGACGGCGCGTTCACGTTTCCGGGCCTCGACGACTCGGACGTGGAGCTCCAGGTGCATGCCGCGGGCGAGTGGACCGCGCCGCCCAAGCAGACGGTGAAGGCCGGCGCAACCGACGTGTTGTTCGTGGTGCAGCGCGGCGCCGCCATCGAAGGGCGCGTGACGGACGAGGGCGGCAACGGACTTCGGGCGACGGTGAGCGCGCGGCTCACGAGGGCCGCGCGGGAAGCGCTGCGCGAGAAGCAAGTTCCGCGCACCAACTGGAACACGCAGTGTGAGCCCGACGGTCGCTTCCGGCTGCCCGGCTTGCCCTCGGACGTGACGGTTTCGCTGAGCGTGAGCTTCCAGCCTCGTTCCGGCGCCGGGTACGTCACCGAGACCCTGCCCGAGGTCGCGACGGGCGCGACCGATGTCGGTGTGACACTCGTGAAAGGCGTCTACATCGAAGGCCGCGTGCTCGACACCGAAGGCAACCCGACCTGGAACGTGAGCATCGAAGCCAAAGGGGTCGACGGCGTGACAGGCACGTTCAGCACGTGGGTGCATCAGGCCCCGGGGGAGTTCCGCTTGGGGCCGCTGCGTGCGGGGCGCTACACGGTGACGGTGCGACCGATGCGCTCATCGCGAGCGGGCGAGCCCCAGCGCGTTCTCGTCGACGCGCCGACCGACGACCTCGTGCTGCGCGCCCCGAAGACGTTCAAGCTGACGGGCGTCGTCACCGGGAAGAACGTGTCCGGATTCTCCGTCACGTTCATGAAGCCGGGAGCGAGTCGGGGCACGGGGGTCGACGGCACGGGCCACTTCGAGATGGAGCTCGGCGACGACGAGCCCGGCACGCTCTTCGCGCAGAGCGCGGCAGACGATCGCTACGCGCTGGTGGAAGCCGTACGCCCCTCCGAAGGTCCGTTCAAGCTCGTGCTGAAGACGGGACTCGCAATCGAGGGCCGCATCGAGGGCTTCCCGAGCGGCGGCCGGGGTAGTGTCAGCGCCCGTACCGGCTCCGCCCGCGCGGACGGAACGGTGTCGAAGGACGGCTCGTTTCGCATTCCGGGCCTGCCGCCCGGGGACTACCAGATTCGTGCGAGCGTACGCGGTGGCAACGTGGCGGAGCCGCCCGCCGCGGTCGCGGCCGGCAGCACCGGTGTTCTGCTCCAGTACGAGAAGCGCGAGTAGGAGCGCACCATGAGCGCGGTCGAGGCCTTCTTGAGACAGCTCGACGACGGCTGGGCGCACAAGTGGGAGTCGCTCACGGAAGCGACCCGCGACGTCACCGAGGAGGAGGCGTTCTTCCAGGCGGCGTGCTACGCGGACGACGAGCGCGAGGAAGGCTGGCCACCGCCCGGCTCGATCGCCTGGCAGGTCGCGCACGTCGCGCACTGCAAGCGGTACTACACGCTCCTGATTTGCGAGCGCGGCCGAAGCGTCGAGCGTCCTGAGTCCGGTCCCTTCACGCCGCGAGACTCGTTCGCCGCGTACTTGGCCGAGCTCGAGGCGGCCCATCTCGAGCAGCGGGCAGCGATCGCCGAGGTACGACCGGATGAGCTGTCATTGCTCGCGGGAAACTCGATGCCGATGGACGAGTTCCTGGCGATGGCCATCCGGCACGACGTCTGGCATGCCGCGCAGATCGCCGTCGGGCGTCGCCTCTATCGGAAGGGCTAGGACGAGCTCGGGCCCTTCAGATCCGGGTTCGGGTTGCCCATGTAGCCGATGCGGTTGAGCAACGAGTCGCGCGGGCCGGCGCTCGAGAAACCGCCGCGGCCGCTTCCGCCCTTCTTGGACTGGGTGTACGCCCAGTCCGCGCGGTAGATCCACGGGTCCTGCGCGCACGCCCTGATCGTCGAGGACCAGATCTTCATCGCCGCTTCCTTGTCCTTCAGGTGGAAGGCGGCGAGGCCTTCGTAGTAGCGCGCCTCCGTGTAGCGGTTGCTGTCCTCGGGGAACCCTTCGAGGTGCTTGCGCAGGCCCTCGAAGTCGGACGCGAACCAGAGCTTGTACGCCGTTTCCATGCGCACGTCGGCGCCGTACTTCTCGCTCTTCTTCAGCGGGGCGAGGTTGGTCTCCATCGTCTTCCAGTCCTTCTGGAAGCGCGCGATGCGGCCCCGCAGGTACGCCGCGTCTTCGGACTTCTCGTGTGCGATGGCGCTCTGGGCACCGGCGTAGTCCTGGAGATCGATGCGCAGGTTGGCGAGCTCGATCGGATCCTTGATCGCCTTCTCGGCGTCGCTCGGCTTCGCGTACGCCGGGTTGATCGCGAGGACGTGGAGCATCGTCTTCAGCACGTCGTCCGGCTTGGCGTAGTTGCTGATCTCGCCCAGCACTTTGCCTTGCGCGTTCATGAAGAAGACGGGCGGCGTCGGCACCATGCCCTTGCCGAACTGGGGCTTGGCCTTGACGAGGAACGCGCGCGCTTGCGGGTCACCGGCGGCGCCGCGGTTGGAGAGATCGAAGAAGAAGGGCACGAAGCGCCGGTTGGCCAGCCGGATGATGCGCTCGTCGGAGAACGGACCCGCTCTCAGGACTTCGGCGGCGGGTCACCACCCGCCGTCTTGGCTGGTGCCGAAGGCGACCGGCTTGATGAGGAGGATGCGATTGTCGTTCTTGGCCTTCTCCAGCGCGGACGTGAAAGGGTGCACCCAGGCCATCCCGGTCTTGTCCTTGGAGAGGCAGCTCTCCTCGGCGAGCGCGACGGTGGGCGCCAGCAACGACGCGGCGAACAACATGACGACAGTGCGCATTTCGGGACCTCCACCATCCAGACGCAGCCGGGCGCCGAGTTGTTGGCGGATCACGGCCGCGCCGGCCGGAACCGGGACTTCGAGCCTAGGCTCTGTTTCGAAATGCCGCGTCGCGAGCCCGGGGAGACCGATGCGAGCCCGAGTCTGAACGAGCGGTTCTCGCCGCAGGCGGGCTCTGTGCCCGTCGAGGACGAGGTTCCGAGTTCGGGCGGGGCGCAGCAAGAGGATCGCCGGGCGCAGCAGCGGCAGTTTCGAAACAGAGCCTAGTCCGAGCCGGCGCTCTTCAGGGTGTTCAGCCGCCGCGCGATGGCGACCTCCAACATCTTCTCGCGCGCGCCGCCGACCGCGATGAACCCGACCGTCCCGTCCGGGTCGATCACGACCATCGTGGGAATGCCCGTCACGAGGTACTGCTTGCTGATCACGTCGCCCGCGACCACGGCGAACGGATACGTGATCTCCTGGCGCGTGCGGAACGCGCTCAGGTGTTCGATGTACGCCTCCATCGTCTCGCCCTTGTAGAGCTCGCGCGGCAAGGCCGGCTTGCCGTCCTTCGCTTCGACCTCCGGCAGCACGCCGCGCTTCTTGTACTCGCGTGTCACACCGATCACGTTCAGGCCCGTAGCGCCCAGGTGCTCGTGCATCTTCTGCAGCCCGGGCATGCCGCGCAGGCACGGCCCGCACCACGTCGCCCAGAAGTCGAGCAGGACGACCTGACCCTTCAGCGAAGCCAACGTCTTCCGCTCCGCGCCCAGCCACGTGCCGTCGCCCAGCGCCGGCGCCGGCTTGCCCAGCAGACCGGTGCGTAGGTCGAGGTAGCGCGCCACGCGTCCCCGCGGGTCGCGGCGGTCCGTGATCTCCGCGGGAATGGCCGCCTTCGCCTTCGCGTACGTGTCGAGCGCTTCCTGGTACTTGCCCTCCATCGCGTACGCGTCGCCGATGTTCATCAGCATGCCCGGCTGGTCCTTCTCGTCCGCCTCGTCGTGCAGCTCCTGCATCCGCTTGCGGGCGTGCTCGAAGTCGCCGGTCGAAGAGAGCGCGATCGGCAGCCAGGTCGACTTGGCGTAGGACGCCGCGCGCGCGTCAGGGCAGTGCTCGAGCAAGTGCTCCAAAGCCGCGACCGCCTTGGCCGGGTCGTGCTCCAGCTCGTGGCGCGCGGTGGCGTCCAGCCCGCGCTCCAGGATCTCGGCGTCCTTCTCCGCGTCCCAGGCGTCCCAGGCGGTCTTCGCGAACGCGGCCCGGAATGCCTCCTGCGCCTTCTTCACGACCGGCCCGGTGACCTGACGCAGCTTGCTCGAAGCGTCGATCCAGTCCTGACGCTTCTGCGGGTCGAAGCCCTTGCCTTCGCGCGCGGCCTCCATCAGGACGCGGCCGCTCTGCGCGATCTTCGTTCGGAACTCTTCCGCGGCCTTGAGCCAGGTGAAGGCGGACCGGGCCTCGATCTGCTCCTTCGACTCCGCCTCCGGCGCGGCCTTCGGATCGGCCGCAACGGGCTCGGTCCCCTCCTCCTCGGCGAGGCTCGGCGCCGCCATCCAAAGTGCCGCCAGCAACACGAGCCATGTGAAGCGAAGCTTGAACGCCATCGGGCACCTCCGTCGTGTTTGCCGCTCGATCCGGAACGCGCGGCCTCGATCCCAGGTGGTACCAAATTGAGCCTGGAGCCGCACCTGCGAGGCGTCCAAACAACACCCCGGGGCGTGACCACAGCCCCGCGGTTCGGCCTACGATGGGCGCGCGGATGTCCGGTGTGCTTGGGAGGGCCACGAGATGCGCGTACTGGTAGTCGGCGCGGTTGCCGTCGTAGTGCTGGGGCTGATGTGGCTGCTCTTCGGCGAGATGCTCACAGGAACCGACGACGGGTACGACGGCGCCGGCTACGAAGACGACTACGACGACGAGGCGTCGCGCGCGCTGCTCAAGGGCGACGAGGAAGCCGCCCGCCGCCGCGCCGCCGAAGAAGCCGCCGCCGCGAAGGCCGCCGAGCTCCCCGAGGGGCTCGTCGGACCCGACGAGCTGGGCGGGATTCTCGTCAAGGGGCGCGTCCTCGACGACCGCCGCAGACCCGTCGCGGATGCCGAGGTGGTGGCGCGCTTCAAGGATCGCGACAAGATCGCGACGAAGACGGACGCGAACGGTGAGTACCAGTTCTACGCGGGTGACGCGCCCGAGACGGGCTGGGCGATGGGGCTCGTGCGCGCCAACGCACCCGGTCCGCTGACCGGCGTGAGCGGCATGTGGCTTTCCCAGCAATCGGGGGAGGTCGTCGTCGTCAACCCGATCATCCTGGGGACCGCGCACAAGCTCGCGGTTCACGTCGTGCATCAGGAGGCGCCTGTTCCGAACGCGGACGTCGTCGTGACGTCGACGGTCTGGGGACAGATGACGCCCGTCGCCGAAGGCAAGACCAACGAAGCCGGCGTGTTCGAAGCGTCGTTGCTTCCCGAGGGCAACGTGACGGCCCTGTGCGCGGCGAAAGGCTACGGCCGCGGTCAGAAGATGGTGACGCTCCCGCGCACGTCCAAAGACGTATTCAAGGTCGAGCTGCCGGAGGAGCGCATCATCGAGCTCACGGTCGTCGACAAGGAGACCGAGGAGCCCATTCCCGGCGCCAAGGTCTCCGTGCAGGGCAACTTCGGAAACATCAACGCGTCCGGCATGCTGCCGCCGCTCGAGGTCGAACCCACGAACGAGGAAGGCAAGACCCGCGTCACCGGCCTGACGCCCAAGAAGACCTACCGGTTCGTTGCGGAGGCTCAGGGCTATCCCAAGCCGAACCCATGGGGCGGAACCCCGTCCAACTCCGTCAAGGCCGACGACACGGAGGGGACGATCAAGCTCGGTAAGTTCCGCACCGTCACGTTCCCGATCGCCGACAACGCCAAGGTCGATCCGCCGCCGGACGGAACCGAGCTGCGCGTGGAGCTCCAGTTCTGGATGCGTAACTTCGCCAGCAAGGAGATGAAGGCGTACATGAAGGACGGGGAGCTCGTCATCGAGGGGCTGCCGGACAGCTGGATGAACGGGCGCGTCGTCGCCGAGAACGCCGAGGCGGCCTTCTGGTGTCAGGCGGGCGCCGAGAAGGGCAACCCGGTCTCGTTCGCCGCCAGTCGCAAGGTCACGATCGCCATCAAGGAGAAGGGCGCCGGGCCGGTCGCCGACGCGCGCATTCGCCTTCAGGGTTCGATGGCGATGCAAACGATGGAGCCGATGACCACCGACCCGGAAGGCAAGGTCGAGGTCGATGTCCAGGACGGGATCCAGGTTCAGGTCTACATGCTGCCGCCGCACCAGGCGTGGGGCGGCGCCATGATCGGCAACTTCAAGATCGAAGAGGGCAAGGACCTCTACGAGATCGACATGGAGCCGGAGGCGCCGATCGTCATCCGCATCAACATCGACGGCGAAGACCGTCTTCCGCCCCAGTTCAACGTGACCATCGGCGGCGCGTGGAAGAACGTCAACGAGATCACCGAGGACCCCGACGCCGGCGAGCTGCGCGTGGCACATCGCTGGAGCGAGCAGCAGATCGAGTCCGAGAAGCCGGTCCCGGTCATCGTGAACGCGCAGGGCTATCTGCAGGGCAAAGCCGAGATCGTGCCCGGCAAGGGCCAGGCCGAGCAGACCGTCAAGGTCGAGATGCCCGCAGCAGGCACGGTCATCGTGTACGTCGAGAAGCCTTCCGACGGCTCGTACAACCTGCAGCTGCAGAAGTGGAACGACGAGACCCAGAAGTGGGACCACTCAGGGGGGAACAGCGGGTTCAACCCGATGAGCGGCAATCGGGCGGGCGGGCGAGCCGACGACGGCTCACAGAAGTTCGAAGGCCTGAAGGCGGGGACGTACCGCGCTCGCGACGCCACGTCGCGCATCGAGAGCAACTCCGTCGAGGTGACGCTCGGGGGCCCGCCGTCGGAGATCATGCTCGATCTGACGACCTCCGTTTGGATCGAGGGCAAGGTGGAGGTGCCCGAGGGCGAGTCGGCGCAGCAGACGCGCATCCTGGTGCAAGGCCAGGACGATCCGGCGAATCAGTGGGCGGGACGCCGTCCGGATCAGAAGGGCAACTTCAAGATCCGCGGCGTCGCCGGCCAAGAGGTGATGTTGATGGTTCGCCATCCGGTGCTCGGCGTCGCCGGCGGCAACACGAACATCGCGGTCGTCGCCGGCGGCGGTCCGATCACCATCACGATGGTCGCGGGCAGCGAGATCCACTTCAAACACCCCGACACGCCGGAGCCGAAGGATCCGAGCAGCACGTCGGGCGCGATCCCGGTGCCCTCGATGCCGATGCCGGGGGGCGGCGGGCAAGTGCGCGTCGTCGTCTTCGAGGGCGGGACGCTCGAGAAGACCGTCAAGAGCATCAATCCGACGCTCAAGGGGACGACGTGGCGGCTCGGCGGGCTCCCGCCGGGCAAGTACACGCTGTGGATCGAGGCGTATCAGAAGGCGCCGATCATCAAGAAGAACGTCACCGTCGGCGAAGGCGTCACCGACCTCGGCATGCTGCAGCAGCCCGTGGGCGCGACGATCCGCGTGCGTGTCGCAACGCAGAGCGACACCAAGCCGCAGACGTGGGTGCAGGTGCATCACCAGGGTGAGCCCAAGTACCAGCGATCGATGTGGCTCCAGATGGCGGACGGCAAGGACCTCGTCGTCAAGGGCCTCGGCGCCGGCCGGTTCAAGGTGACGGTGCGCGTGTTCGGGCAAGGGTTCGTGAACAACCAGGAGCCGATCTACGACGAAGAGGTCGAGCTCGACGGAACCGGCGAGACCGTCATCGACGTGACCGCCAAGTAGACCCGGTCCCGCGCGAACGGCGTGAGCCGAGGGGATCGCTCAGCGCTTCTGCTTCAGCAGCCGCACGTTGTCGAGGTAGACGGTTCGCGGCCGCGGCAGGCCGTTCACGAACCACTGCACCACGCGAATGCGCCCCAGGTCCATCTCGCGGCTGCGCGGTCCGGCGCGCACCTCGTCCAGCGAAACGAACAGCTGATGGGGGCCCGGCGTGAGCTTCAGCGTCTTGTGGAAGCGATCGTGGTACGTGTCGTCGTGCGCATCGTCTTCGATCTTCAGGATCAGCTCGAGCGGTTCGTTGCCCGTGATCACCAGCTCGAACATCAGTGTGCGGTAGTCGCGCCAGTCCGCGTACGGGATGAACGCGCCGCCCGGGTATCGGCCCGCGTGAAGGGAGAGACGCAAGCTCGATGATCCGTCGGTCGCGTTGGTGTCGCTGCGCTCGCCGTCGGCCTCCTGAAAGAACCAACGGGTCATCTCGAGGTCGTCCTCGAACGACGCGAGCACCGGCATCTGCGTCCGTTGACGAAAGGCGTCGACCAGCGTGCGGACAGGAAGCACGAGCGCGACGAGCACCAGGGCGATCGCAGCGACGCGGCGCGGCGTCGAGCCACGGGCGAACAGGAGGAACGCGCCGGCGCCCAGCGCGTTCGTGACCGCGTCCTGCCACGACGCGTTGCGACCGATCGCGCCTTGGAGCAGCTCGATCCCGCCGAAGCCGGCCGTCGTCACGGCCCACGCGCACCACGCGGCCGCCGCGTTCGACCGAGGGAGCCGGTGCCGGAAGCCGTAGAGGATCGCGAGCGCGACGAGGCCCGCCGCCGGGATGTGGCCGATGTCGAGGATCGACGTCGCTACCCGTCCGAAGAGCGGCAGCGGCAGCACGAGCAGGAGCCCGATCGCGGCGAGGAGGATCAGTGCGGAGCGCCGGGACAGGGCCATCGACGGGGAGGATAGGGCCGGCTTCGGACGACGCCTGCCTCCGTGCCGGGCGTGCGGTCGAGCCTCGTTGCGGCCGCCGCACTCGAGAATCCGTACGGGGAGGCGGACGTCATCCGGCTGCTCGGCAGGGCGTTCGAGCCGACGGTCTCGAAGGCGCCCGAATCCCGCCGAACCCGCGCCCGCGCCCAAGACGTCGCGCGCCGCGCCGGCGAGCGGCGCGACGCGCAAGGTCCTGCTCGTCGAGGACAACCGCGTCAACGTGCTCGTGGCCCGGCGCATGTCGGAGCGCAACGGAATCGCGGTCATGCATGCCGCCAACGGCAAGCTCGCGCTCGAGGCCTATCACGCCGACAGGTTCGAGTTCATCCTGATGGACGTTCAGATGTCGGTCATGGACGGTTTGAAAGCGACGGCCGCGATCCGCGAGGCCGAGGCGTCCCACGGCGGGCACATCCCGATCATCGCCTTGACCGCGCATGCGATGAAGGGCGACCGGGAGCGCTGTCTCGAGGCGGGGATGGACGGGTACACCACGAAGCCAATCAAGGAAGACGGGGTGCTCTCCTCATCTCGACGATGTTGGCCCGGCGAAAGAGCGCCTGGGCGCGCGCGCCGTGCGTGAGAGCGTGGCGCAGGCTCTTGGCTTGCATCGTTCCGATGCGCGTCCCGTGCCGCGTTCGGGTACGTTCCGCACGCGGTGGGTTCGAACGTCTACGCGCCGGCGGCCGCGGTCTCCATCTCCTCGGAGTACTTGCCGTAGCGCGCCGCGCCGTTGCACCGCGCGCGATGCAGATACGCCGCCCGTCCCGCATCGAGGTTGTCCGGGTTGCCGCCCCACGCCTTCAGCGCGGGCGCTTGGAGCGCTCGGCCGTACGAGTAGCTGAGCTCCCACGGGTGGTCGCCTATCTGGTTCATGGCGTTGAGGTGCGCCGTCGCCAACTCGTCGCTCTGTCCGCCCGACAGGAACACGATCCCGGGCACCGCGGCGGGAACCGAGCGCAAGAAGCACCGCACGGTGGCTTGCGCGACCGTCTGGACGTCGGCCTGCACCGGGCACTCGCTCCCCGACAAGACCATGTTCGGCTTGAGCAGCATCCCCTCGAGGTGCACGCCCTGGTGGTAGAGCCGGTCGAAGGTGACGTGCAGCGTGCGCGTCGTCACCTCTTCGCAGCGCTCGATCGTGTGGGCGCCGTCCATGAGCACCTCGGGCTCCACGATCGGAACCAGGCCGGCCTCCTGCGACAAGGCCGCGTAGCGCGCGAGCGCGTGCGCGTTCGCCTCGATGCAGTAGTCGGAGGGGATGCCGTCGCCGATGGTGATGACCGCGCGCCACTTCGCGAAGCGCGCGCCGAGCTCGTAGTACTCCGCGAGCCGCTCACGCAGGCCGTCGAGCCCCTCGGTCACCTTCTCGTCGGTCGAACCGGCGAGCGGCTTGGCGCCCTTGTCGACCTTGATGCCCGGAATGATGCCCTGATCTTGCAGGAGCTTCGGGAACGGCGTCCCGTCGTCGGCCGACTGGCGCAGGGTCTCGTCGAACAAGATGACGCCGCTGATGTTCTCCGCGGCGCCCTCCGTGGTGAACAGCATGCCGCGATACGCGCGCCGGTTCTCCTCGGTCGATTCCGTGTCGATCGACGCGAACCGCTTCGCGATCGTGGGCGTGCTCTCGTCCGCAGCCAAGATGCCCTTGCCCGGCGCGACGATCGCCTGGGCCGTACGTTCCAGCTCCGACGTGTTCATGACGTTCCTACCTCTTCCGCACTCGTTGGGACCTTCAAAAATACCGTTTTCGTTCGGAAAGGGGGCCCCCGGCCGCAGGGTTCCCTCCGCGGCGCGGCCGCTCCGCACATAATCCGCCCGTGTCCGCGGCGAAACGACTCTTCTCTAACCCTAACGTCCGCGCGTGGTGCCTCTACGACCTCGGCAATTCGGCCTTCGCCGTCCTCTATCCCGTGGTCTTCGCCGTCTTCTACGCCGAGACCGTCGTGGGCAACGAAGACGGAGAGGGCTCCTGGTGGTGGGGCATGGTGCTGTCGACGGCGATGTTCACCGCCGCGCTGTCGGCGCCGTTCCTCGGCGGCATCGCCGACCACACCAACCGGCGCAAGCGCATGCTCCTGGTGTTCACCTTGGGCGGGATCGCGAGCGTGCTCGGCTTCGCCGGACTGGCGCCCGGCATGGTGTGGGGCGGGTTCGTCGTCGGCGTGCTGGCGAGCGTGTGCTTCGAAGCGAGCAACGTCTTCTACAACGCGTATCTGCCGGATCTCGCGCCGACCGACGAGCAGGGGCGGCTCTCCGCCCTCGGGTTCGCCGTCGGCTACGCGGGATCGTTGCTCGCGTTGGGCGTCGCGGCGCTGTTGCTGCAGGAAGGCTGGCTGGCGTGGGTCTGGGTCGCGCTCGCGCTCCAGTGGGGTCTGGCCTCGATCCCGGCATTCCGCCGCCTGCCGCCGGACCGGCCGACGCAGCTCGGCCTGGTGGCGGCGGGCATCGAGGGGGTGCGGCAGACGCGCAAGACGCTCTCCGACGTGTGGGCGATGCGCAACCTGCGCCGGTTCCTCGTCTCGTACTTCTTCTACATGGACGGCGTGCACACGGTGATCGTGTTCGCGTCGCTCTACGCGAGCAAGGAGCTCGGGTTCACGCGACCGCAGCTCCTGGGGCTCGTAGCGGTCGTGCAGGTGACCGCGCTGCTCGGTGCGCTCATCATGGCGAAGCCCGCGGACGTGAAGGGACCGCGCTGGACGGTGCGCGTGCTCCTCGTCTGGTGGGTGGGGGTGGTCGTCGCCGCGTACTTCGCCCCGTCCAAGATCGGCTTCACGATCGTCGGCGCGCTGGCGGGGCTGGGGCTCGGCAGCATCCAATCGGCGTCGCGCGCCTTCGTCTCGCGGCTCATTCCGGACGGACGCGAGGCGGAGATGTTCGGCTTCTACGCCCTCTGCGGCAAGTCGGGCGCCATCATCGGACCGCTCGTCTTCATCACGATCACCTCGACGCTCGGCGGCGACCAACGCACCGCGCTGCTGTCCGTGATCGCCTTCTACGTGATCGGACACGTGTTGCTCGGCCGGGTCAGTGACGCACCTGCGCATTGACCGCCGCGGGGAGGGTATGCTGGGCGCCCCTGGCCAAGTGGGAGTCGAATCCGCATGACCCTGTTCATCGTTCTCGGTGCCGTCTTTCTCCTCGTTCTCTACTTCATCGGGATCTACAACGGCCTCGTCCGGGCGCGCAACGAGGCCAAGAACGGCTGGGCGCAGATCGACGTGCAGCTCAAGCGCCGTCACGACCTGATCCCGAACCTGGTCGAGACCGCCAAGGGCTACATGAAGCACGAGGCGGAGACCCTCGAGAAGGTCGTCGCGGCCCGCAACCAGGCGGTCGGCGCCGCCAACCAGGGGCCCGCGGCCGTCGGCAAGGCCGAAGGCGCGCTCGGCGCCGCGCTGACCGGCTTCTTCGGGCTGGTCGAGAGCTACCCGGACCTGAAGGCCAACACGAACTTCCTCGCGTTGCAGGAAGAGCTGGCTTCGACGGAGAACCGGATCGGCTTCGCGCGTCAGGCGTACAACGACGCCGCGACCCGCTACAACAACAAGCGCGAGGTGTTCCCCGCGAACCTGATCAGCGGCAGCTTCGAGGAAGCCGAGCTGTTCGAGGTAGAGGTCGCGGCGGAGCGCGAAGTGCCGAAGGTCGATTTCTCGAGCTAGAACGGCCGACCCATGTGGGAACAGATCCGGTTCAACCGTAGGCGCAGCGCCTTCGTCATCACCGGCATGGGCGTGCTACTCGTCGCCATGGGCATGGCGCTCGGCATCCTGCTGACCGGCAGCGACGGCGGCATGATCGGCGGCGGCATCATCGCGTTCGGCCTCTGGCTGGTCATGTGGCTCGTCACTGTGTCCAACGGCGACAACGTGCTGCTGCAGATCGCCGGCGCGCGCGAGATCCAGCACAAGGACCATCCGCAGCTCTTCAACATCGTCGAAGAGATGACGATCGCGTCGGCGCTGCCCAAGATGCCGAAGGTCTTCATCGTCGACGACCCCTCGCCGAACGCGTTCGCGACCGGTCGCAAGCCGGAGAACGCGGGCGTGTCCGTGACCACGGGGCTCCTGCGCATGCTCGACCGCGACGAGCTGCAGGGCGTGGTCGCCCACGAGATCGGGCACATCAAGAACCGTGACGTCGCCTTGATGACCACCGCCGGCATCATGGTCGGCTGCATCGTGCTGCTGGCCGAGGTCGGCATCCGCGCGCTGTGGTGGGGCGGCGGCGCACGCCGTTCGCGCTCGTCGAACGACCAGGGCGGCGCGCAGGCGATCTTGATGATCGTCGCCGTGCTGCTTCTGATCCTTGCGCCGATCCTCTCTCAGCTCATCTACTTCGCGCTGTCGCGCAAACGCGAGTACCTCGCCGACGCGTCGGGGGCCATGTTCACGCGCTACCCGGACGGCCTCGCGTCCGCGCTGGAGAAGCTCGGCCACAACCAGCTTCCGCAAGCCGACGACAGCCGGGTCACCGCGCCGATGTACATCGTTCATCCGCTCAAGGAGGGCGAGAAGCGCAGCCTGTCGAGCGCCTTCTCGACGCACCCACCGTTGGCCGATCGCATCAGGGTGCTGCGCACCATGGCCGGCGGCGCGGGCTTCGACGCGTACGAGGCGGCCTTTCGCAAGGTGAAGAAGAAGGGCGTCATCGGCGCGCGCACGCTGGGCGACGCGCAGTCGTTCGAGATCCGCAAGCCCGAGTCCAAGGACGACTCGACGACCACGCAGCGCCGGCGCCGAGCCTCGGACGCGTTCCTGTCGGCGTCGGGCTATCAGAAGGTGGACTGCGACGCGTGCGGCGCGGCGCTCAAGATCCCGCCGGAGATGGTGAGCAGGATCAAGAGCTGCCCGCGCTGTCGCAGCGCGCTGTAACCAGCGAGCGCTTACACAACTCTTGCATCGATTGGACACAGCTTTGACGGTGTGCATGCGCCGTACGCGCTACACCTCCTAGTGGAGGTACTCGATGCGTCAGCTCACGTTCGTTCTCGCTCTCTTCTTCGTACTCGCGCTTCCGTCCGTTGCCCCCGCCGACGAGGAGTCGGCGCCCGCCGTGCCGGTCCTGCCCGCGTCTTCGATGCTCGATCCAGCGGTGCGACAGCTGTGCCTCGACGCCGTCGCCGATGACGACGCCAAGGCGGACGCCGCCGCCCAGGCCCTGCGCGCCATGGGTCCGAAAGGGCTGGAAGCGATGTTCGTCGTCTACGCCAAGGAGCTCCATCCCCCCGTCGGCCTGATCGCGTCGCCGGGCGCTGCGCGGAGCTACGCGCCGGCAAAGCAGCTGGACACCACGCGCCTTCACGCGGCTGTCGACGCGATCGCGGCCCAGCACGAAGCGTGGGCGTCGCGGCTGTACTGGTACACGGACTTCGAAGCGGCGAAAGCCGCCGCGAAGGAGAGTGGCAAGCCCATCCTGACGCTGCGCCTGCTCGGCAACCTGGACGAGGCCGTCTCGTGCGCGAACAGCCGCTTCTTCCGCAAGACGCTCTATCCCAACGCGACGATCTCGGCGTCGCTGCGCAAGCACTTCGTGCTGCATTGGAGGTCCGTGCGGCCGATTCCGCGCATCACGATCGACTTCGGCGACGGTCGCAAGCTCGAGAAGACGATCACCGGCAACAGCGCGCACTACGTCGTGGACAGCCGCGGCGAACCGCTGGATGCGTTGCCTGGACTGTACGGAGCCAAGGCGTTCCAGCGCTGGCTCGAGCGCGTGCGCGACCTGCATGCGGCCGTTGCCAAGCTGACCGGCCACGAGCGCCTCCGGGCGCTCGAGCGCTACCACACCGACGCCATTCATCGCATCTACGCGGAGATCATGACGGATCTCGACGCGCTGAAGCTCGACTGCTACCTCGGTGGGATGTCCACGAACGCGAGCGTTGCCACGCGGCGTCAACACTTCAAGTACATCTACCAGCGGCTCAACGACGAGCGCTGGCAGCAGATCGCCGCGCGCCACGGCGACGACGCGCGTCTCGACGGATCGGCGCGCCGCCACATCGAGCGCACGACGCAGCCGCCGACGGCGCGCAGAGCGGCGCTCGTCGCCGTCTCGAAGTCGATCGCCGAGACCCCGATGCTGCGGATGATCCGCAACCTGCAGCGTTCGATCGCCGAAGACACCGTGCGCAACGAGTACAAGCTCCACGTCGAGATCCACGAGCGCTTCCTGACGGGCTTCCAGAGCGACGTCGAGGCGTTGAACGAGTGGGTGTACGCGGAGCTGTTCCTCACGCCGTCCAGCGACCCGTGGCTGGGGCTGCACCGCGACGACGTCTTCGACGGCCTTCCGGTGCCCAAGTAGGGGCGGGCGGTGCAATGGGGCGACTCGTGGGCAGCCACCAGGGCTGCCCCTACACTGCGCGCATGTCGAACGCCCCGAACGCGGTTCAGGACCTGCTCGCCTACATCGATGCGTCGCCGACGCCGTACCACTGCGTCGCGGAGACGGCCCGCCGCCTCGACGCCGCGGGCTACAGCCGGCTCGACGAGGACCAGACGTGGAAAGCGGCGCCCGGCGACAAGCACTACGTGATCCGCGGCGGCGGAAGCATCGTCGCCTTCCAGCGCGGTTCGGGCGATCCGGCCGACGAGGGCTTCCAGGTCGTGGGCGCGCACACGGACTCGCCGAATCTGCGGGTGAAACCGAACGCCGATCTTGCCGGTGAGGGCTATCGACGCATCGCGCTCGAGCCTTACGGCGGCGTCCTGACCCACACCTGGTTCGACCGCGATCTCTCGCTCGCGGGGCGCGTCGGTGTGCGCACGCCGCAGGGCGGCACGCGCATGGTGCTGGTGGACCTCGAGCGCGCGCTGCTGCGCGTAGCCAACCTCGCGATTCACCTCCAGCGCGAGCTGATGACCGACGGGTTCAAGCCGAATCACCAGCAGCACGTGCACGGCCTGCTCGGCATGGACGACGCGCCGTCGCTCGCGACGCTACTCGCGGAAGCGATCGGCGACGTCGCGCCGGGCGACGTGCTGTCCTACGACCTGATGGTGTACGACCTGCAGCCGTCCATCGTCTCGGGCGCCGGCGGCGACTTCATCCACGCGCCGCGGCTGGACAACCAGGGCTCGTGTCACGCGGGGCTGTCCGCGTTGCTGGCCGGCGCCGACGCGCCGGCCTCGTTCACGCGCGTGCTGGCGCTGTGGGATCACGAGGAGATCGGCAGTCGCACCGCCCACGGCGCGGACGGGCCCCTCTTGCGCGACGTGCTCGCGCGACTGACGGACGGCGAAAACGAGCTGCGGCGCGCGCTCGCGAAGAGTCTGCTCATCTCGGCGGACATGGCACACGCCGTGCACCCGAACTACCCGGACCGGCACGAGCCGGCGCATCGTCCGGTGCTCGGGCGCGGTCCGGTGATCAAGTCGAACATCAATCAGCGCTACGCCAGCGAGGCGGAGTCGATCGCGCGTTTCATGAACTGCTGCGAACGCGCCGGCGTGACCCCGCAGCAGTTCGCAAACCGCGCCGATCTCGCGTGCGGATCGACGATTGGCCCGGCGACCGCCGCGGCGTTGGGCGTGCGCACGGTGGACGTCGGCAATCCGATGCTCTCGATGCACTCGGCGCGCGAGATGGCCGGCGCGGCCGACGTGCCGATGATGATCGACGTGATGAAGGCGTTCTACGAGGTCTTGTAATGCGATTCGTTGCCGGACTGACGATGACGGCCGTGGTCTGCGCGGGAGGATGGGGCATGGCGGAGGAGGAGAAGCTGCCGGATCTGTATCCGCTGCTGAAGTGGCGCAAGCCGGCGGACACGGAGAAGGTGCTGCGCGACATCCTGCCGCGGGCGCGCGAGGCGAACGACCCGAACTACCTCGGTGAGCTGCTCACGCAGATCGCGCGCGCACGCGGGCTGCAGAAGGACTACGAAGGCGCGCACGCGCTGCTCGACGAAGCCGACGACATCTTGAAGGCCGACGGCTGCGAGGTCGGCCGCGTTCGCTCGGCGCTCGAGCGCGGTCGGACACTGAACTCGTCCGGCAAGCCCGACGCGTCGCGCCCGCACTTCATCCGCGCGTACACGGGGGCCCTGAAGGCGGGCGCCGACCTCTACGCCGTCGATGCCGTGCACATGTTGGCGTACATCCTGAAGCTCGAGACGGACGCGGAGAAGGAAGAGGCGATCGCGTGGAACGACCTCGCGATCCACATCGCACAGGCGTCCAAGCAGGAGCGCGCGCGCGCGTGGCTGGCGACGATGTACCAGAATCAGGGCTACACGCGTCTGCAGCGGGGCGAGTACGACCTCGCGATGGGGCTGTTCGAGAACATGCGCGCGTTCTGCGAGGCGCAGGAGAACGTCCAGCGCGCACGCGTCGCGAAGTGGTTCATCGGACAGACGCTACGCAAGAGCGGGAAGACGGAAGAGGCGCTGAAGTCGCAGCTCGCCCTGCTCGCGGAGTACGAAGCGGCCGGCGAGCCGGAGGCGGGATACGCGTCGGAGGAGATCGCCGAGTGCCTGTGGGCGCTCGATCGCAAGGACGAGGCCGCGCCGCACTACAAGACGGCGTACGAGAAGCTGTCGAAAGACACCTGGCTGGTCGAGAACGAGCCGGACCGCATCAAGAAGCTGAAGGAGCGCGGCGGGGTCGCGGACTAGGTACATGCGTGTGCGCGCTGTCGTTCGCGGGCGAGGTCAAGCCCCGCCCCGACAGCAACGTGGGCCCGCGAGCAGCGGTTCCTAGTGACGATCCGGTTCGACGAACGGCATGTACGTGTCGAGCAGGTCGAGCTTCCAGGCGCCGTCCTCTTCGACGAGTGTCAGCTCGCGCTCCTTCGTGCCGCCGGCCTGGCGGATGACGCAGATGACCTTGCCGCCTTCGCGGCGCTCGCGCGCGTAGGGCCCGCCGAGCGGCGACGGCGCCTTGGGGTCGATCTGTCGCCGGAACTCCATGAACCAACCCTCGGGGGTGCGCTCGCGGTTCTCCGGCATGCCGTGCGTGACGAGGTGGCGCTGCGAAGCCTTGGTGTGGAGCTTGAAGAACGCTTGCGCGTCATTGGCTTCGTACGCGGTTTCGTACGCGTCGACGAAGGCCAAGCCGGGCAGGAAGACCGGTTCCTCCTCGGCACAGGCGGCGAGGCACAGACATGTGGCGAAGAAACCCAGAATGCGCATCGCGGGGATGGTAGCCGAATGTGGCTCGGGGGGTTCCCCGGTTCGATTGCCGTCGTCGCCGGGAATCACGGCGGGATGCCGGCGGGACCGGGATCGCGTATCATCCCCGGCCGGAGGTCCCAACGTGTCCGAGCAAGAGCAAGAGCCCGTCGAACGACCCGAGGACGAAGGCGAGGCGCAGCTGCCCGAAGGCGAATATTGGAAAGTGCCCGCCGACGAGGAACCCGGCGTCGTCACGCCGGACCCCGCCGCTCTCATCGCCGTGCTCCACGAAGGCGATCCCATCCAATGCGAAGAGGCCATCGAACAGCTCGCCGAGATCGGCGAGGAAGCGCTGCCCCTGCTCCAGGAGGCGCTCGAAGGCGACAACCCCGACGTGCGCATCGACGCCGCCAAGGCCATCGCCCTCATCAAGAGCAATCCGCCCGCCTGACCGTTTCTGGCGCCGCCTAGCGGGGCCTCTACCGTAGGTCCATGCCCGAAACCGTCGTCCCCGCCCACTTCCAGCCCGACCTTCCGCTCGATCAGCTCATCGTGCGCGACGAGCCCGACGGAGAGGCCGTGCCCATGGACGTGTGCTTCGTCGGCGGCGGCCCCGCGGGACTGGCCGGCGCGATCGAGCTCGCGCGCCTCGTGCAGGAGGACAACGAGAACGGCGGCGGCATCGGCGAGGTCGAGATCGCGGTCCTGGAGAAGGCCGAGGAGCTCGGGCACCACAACCTCTCCGGCTCCGTCGTCAACCCGCGCGCGTTCCGCGAGCTGTTCCCGGAGCTGAGCGACGACGACTTTCCCTTCCGCGCGCCCGTCGACAAGGAGCGCGTCTACGTCCTGACCGACAAGAACGCGCTGCGCATTCCCGCGCCGCCGCCGATGCGCAACCACGGCAACTACATCGCGTCGATCTGCGAGATGGTGCGCTGGCTCGGCGAGAAGGCCGAAGAGCGCGGCGTCAACGTGTTCACCGGCTACCCGGCGAAGTCGCTGCTCGTGAACGGCGACCGCGTGCTCGGCGTCCGCACCCAGCCGACGGGGCTCGACCGCAACGGCAACCCGGGCCCCGGCGCGGAGCCCGCCGCGGACATCACCGCGCAGGTGACCGTGCTGTCGGAGGGGACGCGCGGCTCGCTGACGCAGGCGTACCTGCAGTGGCAGGGCGTCACGTCCCCCAACCCGCCGATCTACGCGCTCGGGGTGAAGGAGATCTGGGAGACGAAGACGCCGGTCGAAGGCATCGTTCACACGCTCGGTTGGCCGCTCCCGACGGACGTCTTCGGCGGCAGCTTCCTGTACGCGCTCGAGTCGAACCTGGTTGCGCTGGGACTCGTCGTGGGGATGGACTACCCGCGGCGTTCGACCGACGTCCACATGCTGCTGCAGAAGATGAAGACGCATCCGTTCTTCCGCGAGATCCTCGCGGGCGGCGAGATGGTCGAGTGGGGCGCGAAGACGATTCCCGAGGGCGGGTATCACTCGTTACCCGAGCGTCGTTGCGGCGACGGCGTGGTGATGGTCGGCGACGCGGTCGGTTTCGTGGAGGTGGCGTCGCTCAAGGGCGTTCACTACGCGATGCAGTCCGGCATGTACGCGGCGCGAGCGATCTTCGACGCGTTGAAGTCGGGCGAGACGTCGGGCGCAGCGCTCGCCTCGTACGACGAGACGATGAACCAGAGCTACGTGATGAAGGACCTGAGGAAGCGCCGCAACATGCGGCTCGCGTTCAAGGGCGGCTTCTACACGGGCGGTTTCAAGGCGAGCCTGATGACCGTGTCGGGCGGGTTGTTTCCCGGCAAGCGCATCGAGATCGAGTCCGACGCGGCGGAGCCGCGCGAACCGGGCGGCATGACGGACGTCGACCTGGACGGGGAGCTGACGTTCCGCAAGGTCGAGGGGGTGTTCAAGGCGGGCAACCAGACGCGCGACGACATCCCGTCGCATCTGATCGTGGGGGAGAGCGTCCCGCCGGAGGTGGGGGAGCTGTACGAGCACATGTGTCCGGCCGGCGTGTACGAGCGAGACGAGCTGGGCAAGCTGATCGTGAACGCGCCGAACTGCGTGGATTGCAAGGCGACGGACGTAATTGGTCCGCGTTGGACGCCGCGCGAAGGCGGCAGCGGCCCCCGCTACAAGCGAATGTGATCCACGCGAGCCCGGTTCGATTGCATCACATTCGGGGTGTCGGTCGACTTTCGGCTCGCGGCTGGATGAAGCGGTTTGGTGAGATTCCAGAGTGATGAGATCGCGAACCGGGCTCGGTATCCGGCGTGACCGGACGGGGGTCGTCCGCCGAGCCGCCGTCAACGAGGCGTGGTCGTTGCGGCCGGCCCCTCGATGTCCGCATCGGATCTGCGTCCTCGCACGACGAACAGCGCGAGCGCGATCAGGGACATCGAGACGGCGAGGGTCCAGATGGTGACGACGCCGGGCGGCGGACCGGATGGGGGGATGCGGATGACGAGGCGCGCGGATGGGTCGATCTGCTTCATGAAGCCCACACCCGGGCTCTCGGGTATTACGTCCGAGCCCGGTAGATCCGCTGGACGAAGGAACTCACGGCTTGGCCAGCCCGTGGCACCCGTCATCGAATTCGACGCCTCGTGAACGGGAAACGCCTCGTGCACGTACCAGCCGTTCACGACCTCGCAGCGAGCGAGCAACCCCGTGCCCTGTGGGGCGTGAATCGGGGTCGAGGCATGGTGTAGCGTGCCTCCCCGGGAGTTCTGAGAACCGAAGAATGCGACGTGCAGCCTGACTCCGCCAGATGTTTCCGGCTCGAACCAGGTTGTGTACCGGCGCTTGTTCGTGAAGGAGGTTTGATTGATCAAGTCCAGAAATCGATCGTCGAGTCGATGACTCCAGGACTCGATTTTTCCGACCTTCGTGAGCGTACACACGCATGTGATCCGCCACTTCGAATTCGCGAGCTTGTAGGCAGCGATGTGTGTCTGCGCTTTCTCGGAAGCGGATAGCTCCTCCAACGGCACCCAACCGTCTTCTGAGTCGAACGTCGTGACGAGTTTCGCGAGCCGAATGAGCCGCTCTCGTGCTTTCGCCACTTCGAGTTCCGTCTGAGCAGCAGCGGCCATCAACCGCCGCTCGTTCTCCGCCTCCACGTAGCTCGATAGCGCGACCGCACCGCCGATCATCGCCAACGAGAACCCGACGACGGACAACAACAGGGCGATCCGGCTGTGTGTCATGGGGGGGAGACTACCCGAATGTCGGATGCTGTAGGGGCAGCGCTTGTGGCCGCCCAATGAGGCGTGTCCCTGAAATGAGCAGCCACAAGGGCTGCCCCTACACCGATCCACAGCAACCGGTGCTGGCGACCCTCGAGGTCGCCCGCGAGCTACGGCCGTTCCACCTTCACTTCGAAATCGTGCCGCAGGTACCGGCACTGCCCCGTGTCGTCCAGACACGCGTAGTACAGCACGTACCCCCGCAGCGGCACGCCCGCCTCGAACGTCGCGTCCAGCTCGAACGCGATGCCGGCGCCCGGCCGCACCGCGAACCGGGGCTTCACCAGCTTGCCCGCGAGCCATACCCGGGGCACGCCGGCCGCCGGATCCCACTTCACCGTTTGCTTTCCCGGCCACAGCGTCAGATGGACCCGCGCCGCGCTCGCCTTGCGCCGGCTCGTGTCGAACGCCACCGCGCTCTCCATGCGAACCACGCCGTCCATGCTCTCGATTTGGCGTTTCGGGTCCGGTTCCTCGTCTCCGACGCCCGGCTCCGGATCGCCGCTGCGCTTGGCCAGCTCCGCCGCCGTCAAGGCGACCGGCAGCTCGATCGGCGTCTCGCCGCGCGCGCGGATGTCGGCCTGCGCCTTCGAAACCCAGTCATAGAAGGGATACGGCTTGTCCATGCGCGGCCCGTACTGCTGGATGCGCCGGCGCCAGATGTACTGCTGCGGGTCCGCCTTCAGCGCCAGCCCCCAGCTTCGCAGCGCGAGCTCGAAGTCGCCGGCTGCGCGCTGCGGCGAGTCGCGCCGCAGGCAGTGCGCCGCACCCAGTCTGAAGATCGTGGCCCGCCCAAAGGCGCTCTCCGTGTCCGCCGCCGCGTTGCTCAGCACGTCGATCGCCGACCAATCACCCGGCTTCGGCGGCCACAACAGATCCGAGAGCGCGCGGTAGATCGCGTGTTCTGGGTCGTCCTTCGGCGTCGTGAGGCACTCGATCAGCTCCCTGCCGGTCCCCTTCGGGTGCTGCGGGAACGACGCGGGCTTCGGGAAGGCCTTCGAGAGGAACATCTCCTCGATCGACTCCGGGTTCGCGCGCTTCGAGCGCACGATCCCGTGCTCGTCGATCAGGAAGAAACGCGGAACGACCTTCGAGCCCGTCATGTTGAACGGGTCCCACAGGATCGGCCAGTCGATGCCGTGCCACTGCGCGAACAGGCGGCAGCGGTCGGGATGCTGCTCCTGCGTAATGCCGACGAGCGCGAGCGCGCCGCTGTCGCGCCACTTCTTGGTCGCTTTGTGCCAGACCGGCACGTGCTTGCGGCAGCCCGCTCACCACGACGCGAACTCGATCAGCAACACCTTCTTGCCGCGCAGCCCGTGCAGGCCGATGGTCTTGTCGCGATCGATCGTCGGCAGCCGCAGCTCCGGCACCGGTTTCCCGGCAACGGGTTCCTCCGCCTCCGCCGAGCCGATCATCGAACAACAGACCGCGAGCCAAACCCAGTTGCGCATGGCTGCGCATCCTACCCGCGCGTCCGCTTGACAAGGGTCCCGGACGGCCGTCGAATCCCCGCGTGAACGCGAAGCGCAAGGAATCCGCGATCGAGTCGCTCCTGCGGGGACCCGACGAGCTCCAGACCGACCTCGAGCGCGCGAACCACGTCTTCGACGAGATGGTCCGCGGCTTTCGCGCGCTGTACGACCTGGGGCCCGCGATCACCGTCTTCGGCTCGGCGCGCTTCGACGAAGACCATCGCTGGTACCGCCTCGCCCGCGAGCTCGGCGCCAAGCTCGCGCGCGCCGGCTACGCGGTGGTCACCGGCGGGGGACCCGGCATCATGGAGGCCGCCAACCGCGGCGCGCGCGAGGCCGGCGGCATCTCGGTCGGCTGCAACATCGTCCTGCCGGTGGAGCAGGAGCCGAATCCGTACGTCGAACGGCTCGTGAGCTTCCATTACTTCTTCGTGCGCAAGGTGATGCTCCTGAAGTACTCGTCGGGCGTCGTCGTCATGCCCGGCGGCTACGGGACGCTCGACGAGATCTTCGAGACCGCCACGCTGCAGCAGACCGGCAAGATGACCCCCGTTCCGATCGTCGTGATGGGGATGGACTACTGGGCGCCGCTGCTCGACTTCATCCGCACCAAGATGCTGCAGGCCGGCACGATCGCGCACAACGAGGTGATGGCGCGCGAGACGGACGATTGCGACGAAGCCGTCGCCTATCTGCTCGAGCACAACGGACATGACGCGCCCGATCCGCGAACTTGATACCGTGACGGCGATGGAACTGCACGTCGAGCCCCGCGTCAGCAAGACCTGGGACGCGTTCCGCGCCGAGAACCCGCCGTACTCGATCGCGCTGGACGGCTACGTGATCGGTGCGCCCGCGTTCGACCCCAAAGGACCTCACGCCAACTTCGACCACCACGCCGACGTCGACCGGCTCGCCACACGCAGCACGTGCATGCAGGTGTTCATGGCGATCTCCGTCGGGTTCTTCGAAGTCTTCCAGAAGGACGGCGATCCGCACGCCCACGTCTTCGTGAACGATCCCGATCAGGACACCTGCCTCGCCGTCTGGTTGCTTCGCAACCCCGGGCGGATCGCCAATGCGCGCATCGTGCAGCCGCTCGCGCGGCTCTTGCTCGCCGAGGACATTCTCGACTGCACCGGGGGCGCGTATCCCGTCGCGCCGAACCGGCCCGGCATGCGGCAGATGGCATGGGTGTTCGGACCCTACTTCGACGCGCGCACCGCCGGCAAGGTGCCGGACATGACGGCCGACGACATGCGCGCCTTGATCGACACCGTCTGCGATCGCATCACGATGCTCGCGGACGGCGACGGCCAGGAAGTCGATTTGGACACCGACCTCGAAGAGATCGGCGGCGGACCCGGCTGGAAGATGATCGTCGAGCACGGGCCGCATGCGCGCACGGAGCTCTTCTCCTCGGGTGTGCGCGCATTCGTCTCCGTGCGCGACAACGACGACGGCTCGTGGACGTATACGCTCGGCCGGATGTCGCCCTTCGTCCGATTCCCCATCGACGAGCTCTTCCGGCGCCTCAACGAGGTAGAGGGCATTTCACACGGGGCCGACGGCTGGGGCGGCAGCAACACGATCGGCGGCTCCCCCCGCATCGGCGGCAGCAAGCTGGATCCCAAGACGCTCGAGCGGTTGATCAACGAGCACCTGGAACGCGCGTAGATGCAGCGCGTTCGGCAGGGCGAGCGGGTGTACCTGCGTCGTCCCGAATCGGAGGACCGCGTCGAGTTCGACGCGCTCGTCGAGCAAAGCCGCGCGTTCCTCGCGCCTTGGGAGCCGCGTGTTCCCGAGCGCGGCGAGTCGCGCTTCGACCGGATCATCCGGCTGCGTGACGACGGGCACAACCTCAAGTTCTTCGTCTGCCGCAATGAGGACGATGCCATCGTCGGCTGCATGAACATCAACAACATCGTGCTCGGTGTCTTCCGCAACGGGATGCTGGGGTACTGGATCGGCGCCCCGTATGCGCGCAGGGGCTACATGGGGGACGCGCTGCAGCTCGCGTTGCGGCACGCGTTCGAGACGTGCTCGCTACACCGCGTCGAGGCGAACATCATGCCCCACAACACCGCCTCGATCGCGCTCGTGAAACGCGCCGGCTTTCGGTTGGAAGGCCTGTCACGCAAGTACCTGAAGATCGCGGGCCGCTGGTCGGACCACGAGCGCTGGGCGTTGCTCGCGGAAGAATGGGCGCCGCGCTGACCGCGGCTACTGTTCCTCGAACAGTCCCCAGTACACCTCGTCGAGTGGTGCGGCGACCCCCTTGGCGGCGCCGAACATCATGAAGCGTCCGCTCGGGCTCAGCAGCGCCGTCATGAAGCCGACCGCGACCGCGTTCAGAAAGTAGCCCGCCGTCCAGATGCCGAAGACGGCGTCCGACAGAGTGAACGGGCTTCCGCCGTCCGTGAACGTCTCGCCGTTGCTGTACTGGCCGGTGAACCCGCCCGACGCGTCGGTCAGCAGGCTGCCGTTGAAGAGCTGTGCTAAGAGAAAGCCGACGGTGAACGACATCACGGCGCCCGCCCAGAGCCGGTTGCGGATCATCGCCTCGGAATACGCGGGCAGCGAGGTCGAGCCCTTCTCGAGGATCCCCAGATGGAACTCGCTGGCGGTGAGGTACACGAGGCCCATGCACAGAAACGACGAGTGCAGGAGGAACCGGAACAGACGGCCGTCGCTCAGCGTCGCCTGATAGGCGTTGCCCTGGTCCGACACGATCGTGCCGGTGACGCCGCTCAGGAGACCTCCGCCCTCACGCACCTCCTCGATGGTGCCGTTCGAGGCGATCATCCACTCCATGGTCGTCGGCCCGGAGTCCGTCGTGATGGTTCCGAACCACGCGCCGGCCAGGAAGGCGAACGGCTCGAAGAGCGCGTCGCTCCCGCCGCAGCCCGTCCCCATGCCCACCATGCATCCCAAGAGCACGGCGGCGATCATTGCCTTCTTGAGCATCGCGATCTCCCTTTGCAACCGACACCGGGGTAGCACATCGAGGGCGCGCGCGCAACGGAGCCCGTTGCCGACCCGCCTCGGGGCGACATCTCGACGCGCTCCGAAGGCGTCCAGGCGCGACCGGGCCGGCCCGCCCCGTCCTACGGCGGGAACGTGAGATAGGTGACCTCGAGCGTCGGTACGTTGGGCCCCAGGGAGGTGCCGAAGCGAGCCGAGTCCTCGACGCCGTCGGCATTCGAGCCCGGCATGCCGTTGAAGTGCAGCCGGAAGTCGGTGAAGGAACGGCCCTGGGTGATGTCGAGCGCAACCTGCGCCGTCACGTTCAGCGTCTTGGCGCTCAGCGACGCGTCGGTCGAGATGGGGCCGATGTTCAGGTTGAGCGAGCCGCCGGTGAAGTCACCCGCGTCGAGCGCGCCGCCGAGCGTGACGTGGTCGATCTCGCAGGGGCCCCACAAGCCGTACGGGTCGCCTGCTACGGCGTTCTGCGTGACCGTCAGGATCGCCTCGACGATCTGGGCGCCGGCCGGGATGACCGAGATGTCGAAGCTGATGAAGCCGCGCACCTCGGCGTTGCCGACGTTGTCGCCGGCGACCGCGTCGTCGTTGATGTCGATGACGCCGTTCCCGTTGACGGAGCCGTCGAGCGGCTCGCTGCCCAGCAGCATGGATCCCTGAATGGGCGTCTTGTCCTTCTTGTCGCCGCCGCAGGCGACGAGCAGCACGGCGAGGCAAACCGTAGCGAGCATCGAAGGGACGGGGGCGCGGCGCATGAAGGCTCCGAACGTAGGGCACGCTCAGTATAGGGAAGATCCCCGCGGTCCCCCGACATTGGCCCTCGCGGGAACCCTCGGGCCCCTACTGGAGCGCAACCAGAACGTAGACGGCCGCCAGCGCGATCTGCAAGACCGCGTAGATCAGCGCGATCCGGACGAACTTCGCGAACGTGATCGGCAGCGCGTGCTTGTGCATGATCGTCACGGCGACGAGCGTCGATGCCGAGCCGATGGGCGTGAGGTTGCCGCCCAGGTTGGCGCCGAAGACGACGGCCCACCAGAGCGCCGAGTCGCCGCTCGTGCCCAGCCCCGAGAGGATGTTCGCGAGCATGGCGGAGAGCGGGATGTTGTCCGTGACGGAGCTGAACAGCGCGGCCCCGACCAGCACGAGGCCCGTTCCCAGGACCGGGCCGAGCCCGATGAGCTGCTCGATGCCCTGCCCGATCACGTGCAGAACGCGCGCCTCCTCGACGACGTGGATCACGATGAAGAGCGCGCTGAAGAAGCCGAGCAGGTCCCAGTCGATCGCCTTGTAGAAACGGTCGGCGACGGCCTTGAAGCGAATCAGCATGATGCCGGCGAACGCCAGCGCCACGTAGCCCATGCCGAGCTCCCGGACGTAGGGCAGCACCGAGGTCGTGGCGATGACGCCGATGAACGCGACCGTCATGATCGCGCCGAACCAGAAGAAGCCTCGCGACTCGATGCCGTCGTTCTCGTCGAAGCTCTCGACGAGCCGCTGGGCCTCCGCCTTCTCTTCGTCCGTGACCAGCTTGGGAATGCGGAACAGTCGTGCGCCCAGGGCGATGGTGAACACGGTCGCGACCAGGACGTACGGCGCGGCCGTCAGGAAGAACTCGACGAAGGAGATGCCGGCCGCGCTGCCGACGATGATGTTGGGCACGGAACTGATCAGCGTGAGCAGCCCGCCGATGTTCGTCAACAATGCCTCGACCATCAGGAACCCGAGCATCTTCTCGGCGCGCGCGAGCCGGTCCAGCGAGACTGCGGTCAGTGAGCCGACGATGATCATCGCCGTGACGTTGTTCAACACCGCCGAGAAGACCACCGTCATCACGCCGTAGAACCAGAGCAGTCTGCGCGGGTCGCCCTTGGACGCCTTCGTCAGCTTGATCGCGATCCACGTGAACAGGCCGGACTTCGACGTGACGTCCACGAAGACGCTCGAGCCCAGGATGATCGCGATGACCTCCCAGTTGATCGACTCGATGTAGCTCGGCAGGACGAACTTCGTGTGGCCGACGGTGACCTCGACCGAGCCCGGCATCAGCTGGTAGATCTGCGCCAGAAGGAGCCCGACGATCGCGAAGAGGCCGGCGATCACCGACTTCTTGGCGTGCAGCTTCTCCTCCATCGCCAGCGCGACGATCAGGCCGACGAGCAAGGCGCCGAACAGCGCCGTCGTTGCGCCGGAGACCTCGGAAGCGGCGATGAAGAACACGGCGCTCCTAGAGCAACAGGGAGGGAATGTGGCGTAGCTCGACGACGAGCGGGTACGCCAGACCGTGCATGGCCAGCTGGTCCTTGTCCTTGGTGTTGAGCACGAGCAGGTCGACGTCGTGTTCCTCGATGAGGCGCCGGTACTCGTCGAGCAGGTGCCCGACGGCGACGACTTCCGCCACCGCGATGTCGTCTCGAACGCTCGTCAGCGCCTGCGCGCAGGACCGGATGTAGTCGTGCGGCTCCTTGAGGAGTTGTTTGAGGATCGCTTCGCGCGCGTCGTCGGTGTCGATCGCCGGGATCTTCGAGATGGCGTCCATGTAGCGCTCGAACGTCCGGCCGTCCTCGACGTGCGTCAGCACCAACGTGCCGGCCGCTTGCGTGAAACGAACGGCCCAGCTCACGAGGTGGTGATCGCCGGCCAGGTGGTCCGTCATCGCCATGACCGTCTTGGTCCCGCTGTCGCCGTAGACCGGCTTCCCGTGACGGAAGATCTCCGGAGCCTCCCGCTCGGCGGTCGGGTTCGGCAGCAACAGCACCGGCACGGACGTCTCCTGCGCGAGGATGTCCACGTACTTGCCGAGCGTGTACGACCAGCGCCACGCCTGGCTGTGCAGGCTGCGGTACGTGCAAATCAGATCGGGCGACTCGTCGGCGATGCGCGCGAGGACGTCGTCGATGCCGCCGGATGCGTCCCGTCCCAGATGCTTCCACTCGACCACAGCGTCCTGATCGAGCGTGCCGAGGAAGGCGCGCACCCGCTCGTTGAACGCGTCGGCTTCCTTGCCCTCGAGGTCCGTGAGCACGAGAACGGACTTGACCTCGACGTGCTCGTAGGCGAACGGGGTCTTCGCAGCCGCCTTGAATACGCTCTCGAACTGATCGACTTTCGACACGGCGGAAGCATACTCTGCGCCGTGACCGCGCCGCGAACCATCCTCGTCACCGGTGCGACGGACGGCATCGGAAAGGCGCTCGCGGCGAGCTACCACGACGACGGCGCGCGTCTCGTACTCGTCGGCCGCAGGCCGCTCGACGACGTGCGCTCGCGCGTGTTGACCGAGGAGACGTACTGCCGCGCGGACCTCGCCGCGCCGAACGCCCACGAGACCGTGCGGGACTTCGTCGCGGCGCGCGGGATCGAGCGCATCGACGTGCTCGTCCACAACGCCGCCGTCGCGTTGTACGGCGAGCCGGCACGTGAGTCGTCGTCGGCGGCGCGCGCGCTGCTCGACGTGAACCTGCGCGCACCGATCGCGCTGACCCACGCGCTGCTGCCGCGGGTCGAGGCCGCCCACGGCAAGCTCGTGTTCGTGAGCTCGGTCGCGGCGTGGTTCGCCTGTCCGCAGTACGCCGCGTACGCCGCCTCGAAGGCCGCGCTCGACGGGTTCGCCCGCAGCCTCGCGATCGAGCTGCGCGGATCGGTCGACGTGCAGGTCCTGCACCCCGGTGCGACGCGAACGGGCATGCATGCCAAGGCGAAGATCCCGCGGGACGAGGTGCGCTGGGACCGGTTCCCGCCGGTCGAGCGGGTTGCACGGCGGGTTCGTCGGGCCATCGACGGCCGCGCCCGGCAGCGCACCATCGGCGTCGGCAACGCGCTCATCGGCTTCGTCGGGAGATGCGGTCGATGAAGCGGGCGTTGATCACCGGCGCGGCGGAAGGGATCGGAGAGGCGCTCGCCGAGCGGTTCGCGGACGCCCGCTACGACGTCACCGGCGTGGACATCGAGGACGGCGACCTGTCGGACCGCGCCGCGGTGGATGCGCTCGCGAAGCGGCTCGCGGAAGCGCCGCCGTTCGATCTGGTGATCCACAACGCGGGCATCAGCCACGTGGGCCGTTTCGACGCGTCCGACCTCGCCGCGCAGGCACGCGTGCTCGAGGTCAACCTTGCGGCGCCGATGGTGCTGACCGCCAGGTTGCTCGAGACGGGCCGCGTCGAGGACGGCGGCTGTCTGGTCTTCGTGAGCTCCTTGTCGCATTACGTCGGCTATCCGGGGGCGAGCGTGTACGCGGCGACGAAGGACGGGTTGGCGTCGTACGCGCGCAGCTTGGCGTCGGCATTGAAGCCGCAGCGCATTCACGTCGTGCGCGTGTTCCCCGGGCCGACCCGAACGGAGCACGCGAAGCGCTACAGCCCGGCCGGCAGCAGCGAAGCCAAGCGGATGGATCCGGCCGTCGTCGCGCGGCATGTCGAGCGGGCGGTGCGCCGCCGCAAGCGCGTCGTCGTGCCCGGCTTCGGCAACCGCGTCGCGGCGCGACTGGGGCGGTTGATGCCGAACACGATGGGGCGGCTGATGAAGAAGGTGATCTTGGACCGACTCTAGCGACCGTACCTGGCGATTCGCCGGCGCTCGCACTCTGCGTTGTGACGGAGCATCCCATCGACAAGGCGTTTCACTTCCCACTGCACGCCAGGCGATGCCGTGACGACGAGTTCGTCATGGCCTTTGCCAACGACTTCTCCGTTGGCCTTCCAGTATTCAGGACAGACGTTCTGTCGAACGAACTCAACGACCTCTTCGATCTGACCATAGTACGGAAAGGGGTCGTCGTCGTCCTCGGCCACGAAGAACGGGTTGTCGTCGTCTGACACCTCCGAATATGGCACAGCGCTGTTTCGCTCCTCGAAACTGAGCGGAGTCGGTGTCAATGAGTCGATGTCGTATACACGTGTGACCAGGGCGCCCGGCGTTGCGCATCCGATTGGAGTGCTGTCGCTCATGCCACAACCGACGAGCGAGAACGCAAGAACCAGACATGTGTCGCGAAGCATCGCATCACGGTGGCGCCCGACGGTCACGATGAGTTCATCGAGCGGCCACGGGTCTGTAGGGGCGGGGCTTGACCCCGCCCGCGAACTACAGCGGCAATCGACCAACATGGTTGCCGTGGGGCGGCCCGTGTGGCCGTACCCGGCCGGCGAACGACCCCACTCCGGTTACGCCGGATACGGTGCCAGGCTAGCGATTGTCTCGTTTTCGAAACCCCACGACACCGACCGCCGGCTCAGCCACCCCCTCGCACCCACAGGCCCCGAAAACGCAACAATCGAGCCAGGCACCCTACGCAACCGCGCCTGTCGAGAACCGCGAACAGCGGCGAACGACCCCGAGCCCGCGACGCGTCGTCGTTTCGCCGACAGCGGATTGCAGGTTCGAACGCTACGACGCCCGGCGTACCAAGCGGCGTGCGATCGCCGACAGGAAGTCGCCGATCAACACGATCGCCACGCCCAACAACACGAAGAACATCAAGTCGTCGTAGCGGAACCGCACCCGCGCGTCCTCGATCCAATACCCCAGCGACACGATGCCCAGCATCCCCAGCACCGTCGCCTCGCGCACGCAGGTCTCCCAGCGATAGAAGAAGTACAGCAGGAAGCGCGGCAGGATCGCCGGCAGCAATCCGACCGACGCGATCTGGCCGCGGTTCGCTCCCAGGGCGCGCAGCGCCCGCAGCGGCTTCGCTTCCACGTTCTCCACCGTCTCCGCGTTGAGACGCCCCAGGATGCCGACGTTGTGGATCGCCAGCGCCAGGACCGCCGGCCACGCGTTGTGACCCACCATCGCCAGGATCAAGAACGCCCAGATGTACTCCGGCAGCGAGCGCAGCAAGATCAACACCAGGCGCGTACCCAGCATGACCGCCTTCCAGAAGGCCGTCTGCCAGCGCGACGGCGCCTGCGGCCCCGGCGCGAACGGCTCCGGTGACGCGAAGTTGCGCGCCGACGGCAGGATCAGCACGAGGCTCCCCAGCGCCGCCAGCACGATCGCGAGCACCGAGATCGCCAGTGTCGCCATCGCCGCGTCGAAGCCCTTCTCCGACATCAGGTCCCCGGCCCACGTGCCGACCACGCTCCAGTCCCAGTCGCGGTCCTTGAGCGCGTAGGGGCGCACCTCGCCGAGAAACCGGTCCAGGTTGCGCATGCGCCGGTCCGAGAACGCGTCGTCGAGCTGAAAGTCGCCGACGAACCACGATCCCGCGAGCAGCAGGAGGAACAGCCACAAGCTGATCCGCACGAAGAGGCTGCGCGGACGCTCGCGCCAGAGCGAATCGATGCGGCCCGGGTCGGCGCTCATTGCACGACCCTCCGCCGGACCGCGCCGCTCCACCAGTCGAACACGACGATCATCAGGATCAGCACGTAGAGGAACGTCCACACCTCGCCGTAGCTCGTGCTCTCGAAGGACTGGCGGATCTCGCGGCCGAGCGTCTCGTATCCGAAGAATCCGAGGATCGCGGACGAGCGCAGCGCGCACTCGAAGCGATAGAACGCGTACGCGATCATGTCCGGCAGCGCGCGCGGCGCGAGTCCGAAGAAGAAGAGCTGCAGCCCCGACGCCCCCGCGGCGCGCAAGGCCTGGGCGGGCGCGCGCGGCGCCTCGTCGATCATCTCGGAGAAGATCTTCGCGAGCGTTCCGCCGTAGGGGATTGCGATCGCGACGACGGCCGAGACCGGCGTCAGTCCGAACGCTGCGAGGAACAGCACCGCCCAGATCAGCTCGTGCACGGAGCGCATGATCGCGATCAACACGCGGGTCACGCCGTAGATCGCCGGCCACACCGTCCGGCGCAGCACGGTCTTGAGGCGGGAGCGTCCGCCGGCGGGGTCGCCGGCCCACCACGCCGTCGAGGCGAAGAACCCGAGCACGACGCCGACGACGAGGGAGAGCCCCATCGCGGCCGCCGCGTATACGAGCGTCGTGAGCGCCGCCGAGAGCGCCAGCACCAGGAGCGACGGCGTTCCCTCGGGCACGAAGGTCGCCTCCGAGCGCAGTGCCGGCGAGAACGCACGGCCGAAGAAGTCGCCCATGACCTGGAGGCCGCCTTCATTGGGCCACAGGTCCGCCGGGCTCAGGTCGAGATGGAAGAAGGCCCACAGCCCCGCGAAGAGCAGGCTGAGGAGCACCCCGCCGCGCACGCCCAGCGGCGACGGTCGCCTCGTGGGCGGCGCTTCGTCAGGCGCCATCCGCCAACATCTCGTCGCGGGCGAGGTCGTAGAGCGCGTCCCACTCGGTGCTGCTCAGGTTCTCGCTCGGCTCGTCGAACACCACGCGGCCCGCCCGCAAGCCCACGAGACGCGGGAAGAATTCGCGCGCCAGCTCGAGGTTGTGCAGGCTCATGCACAGCGTGAGGTTCTCCTCGCGCGAGATGCGCGTGAGCAGCGCGACCGTGTCGCGCGCCCGCGCCGGGTCCACGCTCGACACCGGTTCGTCGGCCAGGAGCGCGACCGGATCCTGATACAGCGCGCGCGCGATGGCGACGCGCTGTTGCTGCCCGCCCGAGAGTCGATCCGTGCGCTCGAAGAGCTTCTCCGCGATCCCGACCCGCTCGAGCAGCGCGTAGGCGCGTTGCACGTCGGCCTTCGACGGGAACAGCATCGCGCGCGCGGACCGGAAGAAGCCCATACGACCCAACCGGCCGGCGATCACGTTCTGCGACACGCGCAGGTTCGGCACGAGGCTGAAGTCCTGATGGATGACGCCGATCGACGCCCGCACGCGCTTGAGTGCGGCGGGCGAGAGGTCGTCGAGCGCGCTGCCGTTCACCCACACCCGGCCGGAGTCGGGCCGCAACGTGCCGTTCAGAACGCGCTTGAGCGTGGTCTTCCCGGCGCCGCTGGGTCCCACGAAGGCGACCGCGGATCCGGCCTGGATCTCAAGGTCGACGTTCGACAGCGCCGGCACGCCCCGGTACGAGACCGTGACCCCGTCCAGTCGGAAACCGGCGCTCGTGGCGTTCACGGCTGGCGGATGAACCCCAGCTGCGCCGCCAGCTCTTCGATCGCGGCGAAGTCCTCGTTTTTCGCGGGAATGAGCGCGCTGCGCTGGAACCCGCCGAGCAGGTCGCCCTTCATCGCGACGAACGCGGCCTGCACCTTGTCGGTGAAGCCGGCGCCGTAGATCCGATCGAGATCAGGGTGCGCCGTGAGGTTGTAGTCCGCGTAGTAAGGCGTCTTCCAGACGACCTTGCACTTGGACGGATCCGTGACGCGCTGCTTCTTGCCCGCCTTGAAGTCGCGCACGCGCCGGTCGTACGTCGTGTAGCTGACGGCGCCGACCTGCACGGTACCGTTCTCGACGTCCTCGCACGTCTTGTCGTGCCCGCCGGAGTACACGGGCGGCGTCTCGAAGAAGTCCTTCGGCGCCTTGCCGCCCATCGTCCGGATGAAGTGCTCGGGCATGAGCCGGCCGGATGTCGACGACTCGGAGCCGAACGTGAACGACATCTTGGCGATCTCCATCGGAAAGTCGTCGCTTCGCTCCAACCCGGTGGACGCGTTCGCGACGAAGTACGAGAAGTACTTCGGGTCCTCGACGCCCTGCACGATGGCCCGCGCGCCTTTCACGGCGTCGCGTGCTTGAACGCCCGTCAGTCCCCCGAACCAGGCAAGCAGGACGTCGCCGTTCTTGAACATCTCGACCGACGCGGCGTACTTCGTCGCGTGGACGTACTCGACGGGGACGCCGAGCTCCTTCGAGAGGTGGTCCGCCACCGGCTGGAACTTCTCCTTCATCAACGTCGGGTCCTCGCCGGGGATGGCGGTGAACCGAAGCGTCGGCTTGTCGCCGTCCGCGGCGCTGGTGCCGCCGTTCTGGTCATCGCCGCCACACGCGGCGAGCAGGGAAACGAGCGCGAGGGCGCAGAAGACTCGCATCGGGAAAACTCCGTTCCATGGGGGACTTTTATCGACTTTTCCGATAGACTCCATCGGAAGAGCAGCGAATAGTAGTCGGCCGCGCAGCGGGTGTGTAGCGGATTCGCAGTCCCGGAGGTCCCATGTCCACGTCGGAGCCGCTGTCGATCCGCCAGTTGCAGGTGTTCGTCGCCCTGATCGATCAGGGATCGTTCACCAAGGCGGCGAAGAACCTCGGTTTGAGTCAGTCCACGGTGAGCGGTCACATCGCCGACCTCGAGCGGCGTGTGGGATCCCGGCTGGTCGGGCGCGACCGCACCGGCGTGGAGCCGACCGCGGCGGGCAGTGCCATCCTTCGCTCGGCGAGGGACGCGCTGCGGGCCGAGCGCAACGTGCGCATGGCGGTCGACGACCTCATGGGCCTTCTGCGCGGCGCGTTGATGCTCGGCGGCTCGACCATCCCGGCGAACTACGTGATTCCGCCCGTGCTCGCCGCGTTCCGCGAGCGCTACGAAGGCATCGAATTGCACATGCGGACGGGCGACTCCCAGGAGATCGTCGACTTCGTTCGCAACGGCGAGATCGACGTCGGCGTGGTCGGAATCCGCCCGCGCGGTCGCGGACTGGAGACCATCGCGGTCGGCGGCGACGAGCTCGTGCTCATCGCGCCGCCCGACCACGCGCTGGCCTGCGAGGCGCGGGTCGAGCCGGCGACCGTCATGGCCCATCCGATGGTGCTGCGCGAAGAGGGGTCGGGCACGCGCCGCGCGATGATGCGCCTGCTCGGCGATCCGAGCCCGGCCGACCTCGACGTCGTCTGCGAGGTCGGCAGCACGACCGCGGTCAAGGCGGCCGTGCGGTCCGGGCTCGGCATCTCGTTCGTTTCGAACCTGTCGATCGAGGACGAGCTCGCCGCGGGATCGTTGATCGCGATCCCCGTGCAAGGCGGACGCGCGTCGCGCAACTTCTTCCTCGTCACGCGCGAGGGCTCGAGCGTCAGCCCCGCCGGACGGGCGTTCTGCGCGCTGATGCAGGAGTTGTCCCTGCCCGTTGAGCACGCGCGCTGATTCGGGCAGTAGGCTCTGCGCTTCGGCGAGGTGCCCCCATGCCCGATGCGAAGCTCGTCCACCCGCTGCGCCGCCTGCTGCGCTACATGCGTCCGCACCGCGGTCGCGTCTGGGCGGCGTCGGCGTGCACGGTGCTCAACAAGATCTTCGATCTCGCACCCCCGTTCCTGATCGCCATGGGCATCGACGTGGTGATCGAGAAGGAGGCGTCGTTCCTCTCGGGGTTCGGCGTGGCCGACCCCAAGGGCCAGCTCTGGATCCTCGCGATCCTCACGCTGCTGATCTGGGGACTCGAGTCGCTCTTCCAGTTCGCGTACGGCGTGCTCTGGCGCAACCTCGCGCAGACCGTCGAGCACGAGCTGAGGCTCGATGCGTACGAGCACGTCCAGGGACTGGAGATGGCCTACTTCGAGGACCAGAGCACGGGCGGCCTCATGGCGATCCTCAACGACGACGTCAACCAGCTCGAGCGCTTCCTCGACCACGGCGCGACGGACCTGCTGCACGTCGCGACGACCGTCGTCGTCATCAGCTCCGCGTTCTTCTGGTTCGCGCCCGAGGTCGCTTGGCTGGCGATGCTTCCGATTCCGTTCATCCTCTGGGGTTCGTTCACGTTTCAGCGCAGGATCGCTCCGCGCTACGCCGCCGTGCGCGAGCACGTCGGCATCCTCAGCGGCCAGCTTGCGAACAACCTCGGCGGCGTGGCGACAATCAAGAGCTTCACGAACGAGCTGCACGAAGTCGAGCGCGTGCGTGAGGAGAGCAACACGTTTCGGCTGAAGAACCGTTCGGCGATCCGGCTCAGTGCCGCGTTCTCTCCATTGATCCGGATGGTGATCGTCGTCGGTTTCACGGCGACGCTGATCTACGGCGGCGTGCGTGTGCTCGACGACAAGCTCGACGCCTCGGTCTACGCGCTGATGGCGTTCTTGACGCAGCGGCTGTTGTGGCCGTTGACGCGGCTCGGCGAGACGTTCGACCTCTACCAGCGGGGGATGGCGTCGTCCAACCGGGTCTTCGATCTGCTCGACACCGAGGCGCGCGTGCTCGACGGCCCGCGCACGCTGAAGACGGAGGACGTCGAGGGCGAGATCGTCTTCGAGAACACGGAGTTCCACTACCGTGAGGGCTACCCGATCGTGCGCGACCTGACGATGCGCATGAAGGCCGGCGAGACGACGGCGGTGGTCGGTCCGACCGGGTCCGGCAAGACCACACTCGTGAAGCTCCTGCTGCGCTTCTACGACGTGACGGGCGGCCGACTGCTCTTGGACGGGATCGACTTGCACGAGCTGAAGCTGCGGAGCCTGCGCGACGCCATCGGGCTCGTGAGCCAGGATGTGTTCCTGTTCCACGGCAGCGTGCGCGAGAACATCGCGTACGGGCGGCTCGATGCGACGATGGACGAGATCGTGGAGGCGGCGAAGACGGCCGAGGCGCACGGGTTCATCCAGGAGCTCCCCGAGGGCTACGACACGATCGTGGGCGAGCGGGGACAGAAGCTGTCGGGCGGCCAGCGCCAGCGACTTTCGATCGCCCGCGCGATCTTGAAGGACCCGCCGATCCTGGTGCTCGACGAGGCGACGTCGTCGGTGGACAACGAGACGGAGGCGGCGATCCAGCGTTCGCTGGAGCGCATCGCGGTGGGGCGGACGACGATCGTGATCGCGCACCGGCTCTCGACGGTGCGGAACGCGGACCGCATCTACGTCCTCGATCGCGGGCGGTTGTCGGAGCAGGGGCATCACGACGAGCTGGTGGCGAAGGACGGCGTCTATGCCGCGCTGTGGCGCGTGCAGACCGGGGAACGGGAAGAGGGGACGACCGTGATCGGGTAGGGAGATGCCCGCCAGGCGGGAGGCGGGAGGCGGGAAACGGGAGACGGCTGCTCGGCGCCCGGCAAGCCGCGCTGGATGGGCCGCTTCCCGCCTACCGCGTCCCGTGTTCCGCATCCCGTCCCGCAGCGTCGCCCTTCGCGTCAGGGCCGCCGGGAGGCGGGGGTCCCCATTGCTACAGTCCGCCACGCGCGGGTCCGGGGGACCCGCCGATCCGGGAAACCCGTCTGCGCACGCAAGTGAGCCCAGACACCTCAGGAGACACCGATGGCATCCACACCGACCAACCCTGACTATGCGACCGTCATCGGCGCCGATGCGAAGTTCAAAGGCGAGCTTTCGTTCGACGGCGGCGTGAAGATCGACGGCCAGTTCGAGGGGGGCATCAAGACGCCGGGCAAGGTCCTGGTCAGCAAGACCGGCAAGATGAAGGCCGAGATCAACGCAGGGTCGATCACACTCGAAGGCCACGTCGAGGGCAACCTCATGGCCGAGAACCGCGTCGAGCTCAACGCGTCGGGCAAGCTGCACGGCGACGTGCGCGCGGCGAAGCTGCTCGTCCAGGAAGGCGCGGTGTTCGTGGGTCGCTGCGAGGTCGGCGGCACCGTGAAGGCGAGCAAGCCCGCCACGACGGACAACATGCGCGCCATCGCCGACGCGGCTGCCGGTCGCAAGTAACGACCGCCCGTCCTTCCGCTGAGCCATCCGCGCGTCGCCGCCCCCTGTCACGGGACGGGCGCGCGGATGGCCGTTCTCATTCAGGTTCGGAGCGGGGACCCCTCCTATGGCGGCTTCCAAAGATCGGCTGACGCTGTGCACGTCGTGCGATCAGCCGATGCAGATCAACGTGAATGCCAAGTCGGTCAGCTGCCGCCACTGCCATCAGCGCGTGATCACGGAGTCGTCGCGCGTCACGAACTACATGGCGATTCGCAACTTCAAGGTCGCCAACCACGTGCACATCACCCGGAAGGGCCTCGTCTTCGCGAACGTCCGCGCCGACGATCTCAAGATCGAAGGCCGCGTGACCGGCAACGTGTTCTCGTTGCAGGGCGTTCACATCGGCAAGAAGGCCTCCGTCGAGGGCAACGTGCGCGCCTCGTGGCTCGTGGTCGACAAGGGCGCCACGCTCGTCGGCGACATTCGGGTCGGCCCCGACGAGGTCCCCGAGCTGCGCAGCATCACGGAGTTCGCCGCCGAGCAGCCGGAGTAGCGCCGCTCAGCGGACGTGAAATTCGTGCTTGGTGCCGTTCCACGCCGTCACGTGGACCGTCGCCGAGGTCGCGGGATAGGGACCGAGCACCGGATCCGCGTACCGCCAATCCGTGACGAACTGCTCGAGGCTCGAGCTGTGTCGCGTCGTGGACGCACCCGCCGCGCCCAGCGGCGCGAAGATCCCCAGGCGGCCGACGTCGACGTCGATGCGGCGAATCTCGAGATCGCGCGGCACCACGTCGAACAGCTTGAAGCGCAGCCCCGCCGCAAGCGTGAGTGCGGTTTTCGTCGTCTTGCCGGACCGGACCGCGACCCGGCGCACGCCGCAAAGGCCGTTGGCGATCGCCGAAGCGGCCAGCTCGTAGGTCCCGGGATGGAGCTCTGCGCTGAAGACGTGACCGGCGCCGCTCTCTGCATACCACTTGCCTGCCACGACGGGCGTCCAGCGCCGGTCGCGGCCGGGCTCTTGGCGGCGCACGAAGATTCCGGGGCGCGAGATCGTCTTCGTGTCCGGCGGCAAGCTGAACTGCACCTCGATCCGGCCCATCTCCGGCAGCGGCCGCATCGAAACGACGTGTTCCGGCGTCTCGTCTTTCATTCCGAGCCGCACGTTGGGAAGCCAAGCCGGATCGCGGTCCTTCATGTGGACACGGACGTCGTACCAGCCCGGCGCGAAGGAGAACGGCCGCTCCAGCCGTCCTTCGATGAGCTTGTAGCGGGCCTGGTCCAGTGTGCGGTCCGTGCCGGCTTCGCGCACCTCGACCCACGCGGTGTCGTCGAGGACGTCGCCCGACTCGTTCTCGACGCGCAGCTTCAGCACCGCGCCGGAACCGATCCGAAACGTGACGGTCCCGGCCGCGCGCGGCAGCCACTGCTCCGGCGGATCCGTGAACACCTCGTCCATGTCGGGCGCGATCAGCACGGGGCCGTCGGTGTTCAGCTCGAACGTGGCGAAGCCCTCGCCGTCGGTCGCCTCGTACCGCTCGGGTCCGCGGTGGCTCGGACTGGGGTATTCGCTCTGCATGCCTTGCGACGGAATGGGCTTGAGCCGCACACCTGCCTCGGGCACGGGTTCGTTGTTCGCGTCGAGAACGAGCACGCGTAGTCGTTCGGCGTACGGCATCTCGATGCGAATCGACCGCGACACGTCGGCCTCGTCGCCGTCGACGAAGGCGTTCATGAAGCCCTTTGCCCGCGCGCCGATCCAACGGCCCTTCGTCGACAGCACGCGGATCGACCACCGGCCCTTCGCGTCCGTCGTCGCCTTGCCGCCGACGTCGAACGAGCCCCAGCGCGACGCCGACTTGCCGGTGGTGTAGACGAGCGCGCCCTGTATCGCCCTGCCACGAACGTCGACGACGCAGCCGTGAATGTCGTGCAGCTCGATCTTGCGCATGTTCGCGGGCGTCGAGCCGCCGGCCGGATGCGCGTCCGGACGGCCGACGAGCTTCGCCTTCTCGCCGTCGGTCCGCGCACGAACGTTCCCCGGTTCCGTCGCGTCCGCCGACAACATCCCGGGGTCGCGCGTGTCGGCCGCCATGACGTCGTCGCGTCCGTTGTCCGGAGCACGGCCGTCGTCCAATAGCACGTGGGCGAGTGCGAACAGCAGGCCCAACGCCGAGATGACGACGATCCATCGCACACCCCAAGCGTAGCGCCGTTCGGGGGACACCGAACCGTCCGAACGATCCGACGGTTCGCACTGGGGCGTTGCGAAGGAAAGCACGCCCGGACTACGCTGAACCAGCCCCTGGAAGCGGGCTTCGCGGGCGTGGGAGTGAGGAGTTGATGATGATGACGGGGTTTGGATCGAAGCATCGCGTCCGTTGGTTCTTCTGGATGTTGGCGGTGCTGCTTTGCACCGGCTGCGGTGGTGGCGGAGGTGGCGGCATCATCGTCGTGCTCGGACCGCACCTGCAGCCGCCGGCGACCAACGCGAGCGCCGGGCTCTCACCGCAGGACAGCGCGGCAGGCGTCTGGCTTCACAGCGGTGAGTTCCGTCTCTCGCGTGTCGACATGGCGATTCGCGCTCGGCGCCTCGGGATCGTCGTGAAGCGGTTCTACGGCAGTCTCGTTCACGAAGCGGGACCGTTCGGGTTCGGCTGGGACTCCAACATCTTCATGCGCCTCGACGAGCAGTCGGGCGGAGACGTGATCTGGCATCCGGGCAACGGCACCGCGCGCGAGTTCGCCGACACCGGAGGCGGGACGTACGACTCGCCACCCGGCGTCTTCGCGCGCCTGATCAAGGACGCGACGGGTTTCACGCTGCGCTATCCGCAGGGCCTCAAGTGCCGCTTCGACCTGAACGGCGTGCTCCAGAACACGACGGACCCCGCCGGCAACCAGGTGCGGTACCAGTACACGGGCATTCGGCTGACATCGATCTTCGACGAGTACAACCGGGAGGTCGTGCTCACGTACACGGGCAACCTCGTCGAGACGATCACCGACTTCACCGGAAACCAGGTGATGTACACGTACGATGCCGCCGACAACCTCGTCGCCGTACGCTCACCGACCGTGAACGGCACGCCGAACGGCAACGACTTCCCCGCGGGCCGCACGGAGCGGTACACCTACGTCAGTGGATCGGCGTCGCCCGAGCTCAATCACAATCTGCTGACGATCGTTCGGCCGAACGAGGTCGCGGACGCCTCCAACACGCCGTCCGTCGTCAACACCTACGGCGGGCCCGGCGTCGCCTTCGATCGCGTGGTGACGCAGGTCCGCGGCGGCGCCAACGCGTCGGGACGCCCCGCGGGAGGGATGTTCAGCTTCACCTACGACTTCGCCCCGGTCGGCGGGCCGGTCGGCACGGCGTCGCTCACCACCGTGCGCGACCGCCGCAACAACGTCGCGCAGTACTTCCATGACGCGGTGGGCCACTGCCTGCGGTACGTGTCCGACCCCGGCGGCACACCCGGTGTCACGGACTTCATGGTGAACCCCGACGGCCTCGTGACGCGCAGGACGTTGCCGCTCGGCAACCGTGTCGACTTCGTCTACGACACGGTCAACCCCGACCGCTCGGCGCAACGCAACGTGCTGAGCATCACGCTGACACCGGACGGCGTTCGTCCCAGCGCGCATCCGCAGCTGATGACCACCTACACGTACGACCCGGTCTACAACATGGTGCGCACGATCACGGATCCGCGGGGCAACGACCCCGCGTACGTGCCGCAGAACGGCGGCGCCCAGTCGGCCGCGCGATATACGACGCATTACTTCTACGACTACCAGGAAGGCAACACGCCGCCGGCCTGCGTGCCCGAATTCGGTCTCGTGATCCCGCCCTCCGAGCTGAACCTCGGGGATCTCAACGGCGACGGCCGCACGGACCAGCGCGCCGGCAATCTCGTTCGGCGCGAGGACCCCACGGTCGCGCTCGCAGCCGGCTCGAAGCAAGCCGTGAACGAGGGGGACACGCAACAGGAGCACGTCACCCGTTATGCGTACGACGACTTCAGCCGCATCGTCGAGCTGATCGACGCGCGCGGCAACCGCGACGTCTATGCGTACTTTCCCGAGAACGATCCCGACGGCGACGGCGCGAACCTCATCGCCGGCAACGACCCCGCGGCGGGCGGCTATCGCAGCAGCATGCGCGTGGACGTAGCCGGTCCGGGGCGTCAGGACGCGGCCACACCCGTCGACGCCCAGACGTCCTATCGATACGACGATCTCGGCAACCTGGTCGCCTTGACCGACCCGAACGGAAACGAGTACCTCTACCTCCACAACGAGCTGGGCGAGCTGGTCGAGCGCGAGGCTCCGAAGGTCGATCCGGGCCAGGCGCGAGGCTTCCTCACGCACTACACGTACGACGCCAACGGAAACGTCGTTCGCACGGACGCCGAACACTGGACGACGGACCCGTCGACCCATCAGGTCGTTCCCGGAAGTCCGTCCGTCTACCAACACCTCATGACGTTCGACATCCTCGACCGGGTCATTCGCGTCGACATCGACGCGACGCGCGACGCCGCGATTCCGGCGTCCGCGCAAGCACAGCGGCTGATGACCGATTACCACTACGACGCCAACGAGAACATCGTCGACGTGCGCAGTCCCATGTCGACGACCGGCGCACAGCCGGAAGCCCGCGTCCTGCAAGCCTACGACGCGCACGACCGTGTGTTCATTCGTCAGCGCGGTGGCTTGGGCGCCGATTCGTCGGCCATCAACTACTTCTACGACGCCAACGACAACCTCACCGGCATTCGGACGCAGAACGCCGGCAACACGCACTTCTACGCGTACGACGGTTTCGATCGCATGATCCAGGAAAACGACCGCGGCGGGAACGTGTGCACGTACGCGTACGACGCTGTCGATCGGCTGATTCGATACGACTGCACGGGGCCGGCCGACGGCTCGGGCGGCGGCAACGTCGCGCTTTCGGGCGCGGATCTCTCGTACGACGAGCTCGGACGGCTGATCGGGGTGGATCGCGACCTGTTCGTTCCGGCCGGCATCATCCTCACATCCGGCGCGACCGTGCAGGACGGCGCGCTCACGCCGGGCGACAGCAAGAAGAGCACCCGCTACGAATACGACGCGCTCAGCCGGCAGACCGTCATCACGACCGACGATCTGGCGCAGGACTGCTTCGTGTACGACGGTCTGGACCGCCTCGTCCGGCAGATCCGCCCGCTCGTCGATCCCGCCGGTCCGACGCCGCAGGCGACCGACTACTTCTACGACGCCGTCGACCTCATCCGCGTCGAAGAGACCCACGTGAGCCCCGACTCGTTGGTCGCCCCCGCGACCCAGACGTCCCACGTCGTGTTCGACGCCCTTCACCGGCTGACACGCGTGACGGACGCCAAGGGGCAGACCACGTATTTCGACTTCGACAGCGCGAACCGCGTCGTCTCGCGATGGGACGCGCGCGGTGCGTCGATCGCGGATCCCCTCGGCCTCTTCACGGCGGGCAACATCAACGATCGCGGGAACGGCAACCATTACGCCTACGACGGGGCGGGCCGGCTGTGGCTCCGAACGCACGAGCTGCGCGTCAACGGCCAGGGCGATCAACCGCTCGACATGACCAACCCCGACAACGCGGACGGGCTGATTCGGATCGTTCGGCAGCTCGACGCCAACGGCCGGCTGGTCAGCCTGCTCGACGACGTCGGGAACCAGACGACGTACGAGTACGACGCGCTCGACCGGCGCACGGTCATGCTCAATCCCGACGGGAGCCAACAGACCTACGCCTACGACTTCAACGACAACATGGTCCAGCGCACCGACGAGAACGGCACGGTCATGACCGGCCAGTACGACGCGCTCGACCGGCTCACGCGGCTGACCGGCGTGACCGATCCGTTGCTCACGGTCGCCGGCGGCGCGCACCCGCTGTACGTGGGTTCGACGGAGCTGACGTGGCAGTACGACGGGCTCTCGCGCGTCACGCGGGCGACGGACAACAACGAACCCGGCACCGCGGCGGACGACTCGGTGCTGGTCTTCAAGTGGGACTCCTGCGGCCGCAAGGTCGAAGAGGTGCAGGACGGCCTGGCCGTCGGCGTGTCCTACGATGCCGACGATCCGGTCGAGCTGCGCTACCCCGGCGCGAGCCGCGTGGTGTCGTACGAGTACGACCCGATCAACCAGCCCACCGTGGTGTCGAACCCCACGACGATCCGCAACGATCGCTACTACCAGGGGCGCAACAGCTTCCCCTTCATGGAGACGACGGCGGCGAGCGGAAGCACGGTCCTGGAGACCAGCACGACGACGGACGAGCTCGGACTGCCGTTCGCGCAGACCGTGCAGAACGGCGCGGCCGCGGTCATCTCGCAGATCACCGGCGTGGGGCGCACGCGTACGAACCTGCTCTCGCAGCTGACGACGTCGCGCACCGTGCCGGGCGGGAACAACGTGACCCGAGCGACGAGCACGACGTACGACTCACGCGGCCGGCCGTTCACCATCACCCGCGACGAGACCGCGACGATCCTCGGGCTCGGCATCCTGCAGACCGACGCGCGATTGACGGGGACCGGCGCCGTCACGCGGATCTTCAAGACGGACGGCGTGATCAATCAAACGACCAACATCACGCGCAACAGCGTGCAGGGCGACACCTCGAAGGAGTACGACGGCGGCACGGCCGGCATCGGCACCGAGTCCGAGGACGACTTCTTCGTATATCAGTGCGACTTCCTGGGGCGGATCGCCGTGGCGCGCTTCGTGAGCGCGCCGGACTTCATCTTCGAGAAAAACACCTACGACGCGCGCGACCGGCGCACTCGCAAGGTCGTCACCAACGTTCCGGCCTTCAATACCGACCTCGTGTTCATCTACCAAGGGGAGCGGGTGATCGAGATTCGTCCCGGCGGCAGCACGCGCACGCTGGCGCAATTCCTCTTCGGCGGCATCGGCGACGTCTTCGCGATGGACCGCGACACCAACGCCGACGGGGACCCGGACCAGAGCTTCTTCTATACGTCCGACTACCAGAACGGACCGAGCGCGCTCGTCGACGACAACGGGATTCCCGTCGAGTGGTACGACTACGACGGGTTCAGCGTTCCGACGATTCGCGATGCGATGACCATGCTCGACGCGGCGTTCAGCGCGCGCGGGAACCCGCTCCTCAAGAAGGGGGCCTTCTACGACGCGGGGACGCAGCACTACCGCTCGGCGAGCGGTTCCGTGAGCCCCCGTACCGGCGACCGGCAGGGCCGACTGTCCGGCGGCGCCGGAAGCGGGTTCGACGCCAACGCCGTCGCGGCAGCGACCACGCCGCAGGTCCAGGACAAGATCGCCGACTTGCTCGAAGACCTGCGTCGGGTGCTGGATCTCCAGGTGACCGTCGAGACGCGCTTCGTGACCGTATCGGACAACTTCTTGCGCGACATCGGCGTCGATTTTCGGGGGCTCGCCGGCGCGGTCGCGGAGTGTCCGCCGGTCAACCAGCCCTCGGACACGTTCGGGAGCGGCGTCGACGACGGAAGCGACGACGGGCTCAAGACCCGCGCCGAGGGGCTTGGCGACGCGGCGATCGGCGGTTCGCAGACGACGCGTGACGGACTGGCGTTCCAACCGACGTTCCTCGACGACACGGAGCTCGAGGTCATCCTGCGAGCCGTCCAAAGGAGCGAACGTCTCTCGATGGTGCAAGCACCTCGGATCACCGTCTTCAACACCCAGCGCGCGAACGTCGGCGCGATCAACCAGACGTCGTACATCCGGGACTTCGACGTCGAGATCGCGCAGACGTCGTTCGTTGCCGATCCGATCGTGGGCATCATTCAGGACGGCATCACGCTCGACGTGCGGCCGACGGTCAGCAGCGATCGCCGCTACGTGCGGTTGACGCTGCAGCCCACCGTCGCGGAGCTGGTGCGGCCGATCCAGACCTTCTCGACGGCGTTCGTGGACGACAGCGCGCCGATCGTCATCCAGCTTCCGGAGCTGCGGCTTCAGCGCGTGCGCACGCAGGTCACGCTCCCCCAGACGGGTACGATTCTGCTGGGTGGAATCAAGACGACGAAGAAGCCGGCGAACGAGCGCGGCGTGCCGATGTTGAGCCGGATTCCGTACATCAGCCGGTTGTTCAAGAACGTCGGGATCGGTCGCGGAACGCAGTCGCTGACGTTGATGGTGACGCCGCGCATCATCATCCAAGAGGAGGAGTAGGGGCGGGGCGAGGGCCCCGCCCGCCGCGTTGGATTGCTCGGACGTTCAGCGCGCACGGCTCGTCGGCGCCGGC
>CBDCWP010000004.1:0-79308 GCA_965223505.1 Planctomycetota bacterium | reverse complement strand
TCGGCGTGACGGCCTTGTCGGACTTCAGTCGAACGCCGAGGCGCTCGGGGAGGAAGCCCCAGCGGTTGAGCCCCCACCAGGTCTCCCAGTCGGCGGTGGGCAGCGCCTGCGGCAGCGCCGGCCGCAGCGGTCCGCCGCCGGTGCGCGCGCGCCCGCCGGGGGTCGTCACGCGGGGGTTCGGCCGGCCCGTCGTCGGCGACGGATTGCCGCCGTTGGGGATGTTGACGGGCGGCGGCATCACCGGAATGGGCTGGCGGCCGGGCGGCGGGATGATCTTGCCGCCGTGGGCGAGCGCGGGCTCGACGTCGACGAACACCAGGGCCGCCAGAAGCGCCGACGCGAAGACAAGGGAACAGGACATCACGCGCAGCATGCAACGGTCTCCATTCCCACCTCGCCCACAGGGGGACTGCCAGGTATATCCAAACGTCGCGCGATCCTGACACGCCGCCCGAAAGGCGGGACCATTGTAAGCCGCTTCCGGGAATCGACTTGGGACGTTGGAGGCCCGTTGACCAAGGACCCGCCCTCCCGACGCGGCCGGATCTGGCGCATTCTGGGCCTCGCTGCGGCCCTGATCGTCGCAGGGCTGGCCGTGACGCACGTCCTCACCAGCCACACCGGCAGCCCGTTCGAGACGGACGGCGAGAGCGCCGGCGCGCTCTTCGTGCTCGCCGCGCTGGCCGCGTGCATCACCGAGGACCTGACGTGCATCGGCGCGGGCATCGCGGCCGGCGCGGGCCGGATGACCTTCGTCCTCGCTGCGGCCGCCTGTTTCACGGGCATCGTCGTGTCCGACGTCGCGCTCTACCTTCTCGGCCGCTTCGTCGGACCCGCGGCGCTTCGGGCCCGGCCGATGCGCTGGGTCGTCAAGGAGACGGACGTGCAACGCTGTGAGACGTGGATGCGCAAGCGCGCCGTCCTCGTCCTCACGCTCGTGCGGCTGCTCCCGGCGGTGCGCGTCCCCGCGTACTTCGCGGCGGGCATGCTGGGCGTTCGGCCGGTGACGTTCCTGGTCACGCTGTTCGTGACGGTCGCCGTGTACGTCGTGGCGTTGGTGGGCGTCTCGACGTGGGCCGGCGAGGCGCTCGAAGACCACTTTCACAGCTACGACGTAATCGCCGCCGTCGCCATCGGGATCATCGCGCTCGTGCTGCTGATCCGATTCGCGCTCTGGCGGATAGGACCGCCGGAGACCAAGAGCTAGTTCGCCCGCCCCAGGAACTCGCCGGTGCGCGTATCGACGTTGAGGACGTCGTCGGGACCGATGTGCTCCGGCACCTGGACGACGTGTCCCGTCTCGAGCGTCGCCGGCTTGGTGCGCGCGGTTGCGGACGCTCCTTTGATCGACGGCTGGGTTTCGGCGATCTTCAGCGTGACGTGGGACGGCAGCTCCAAGCCGATCACCTCGTCGTTGTAGATCAGCGCGCGAATGCCCTCGAGCTCGTCGCGCAGGAAGTTCGCCTCCCACTCGATGTCGTCCTTCTCGAAGAAGAACTGCTCGAACGTCATCTGGTCCATGAAGTGGAACGTGTCCTGCTCGCGATAGAGCAGCTGGCAGTCGCGCTTCTCGAAGGCGGGGTCGGCGAACGACTCGCTGCCGCGAAACGACTTGTCCACCTTCTGCTTGGTCTTGAGGTTGCGCAGCCGCACGCGCGAGATGGTGTTGCCGCCGCGCGCCGTCGGCGACGAGATCTTGACCGACTCGACGACGTGCGGCGCGCCGTCGAGCTCGATGATGAGGCCCTTCTTTAGGTCGCTGGTCGAGTACACGGGAATCGGGTGCTCCTGGGTTTCACGAGGCGGCGTGAGAGAATACCCTTCTCAGCCGTACCCCGGGAGGTTGGCGCGGTGCCGAAGAAGGAGAAGCTCGGTCGCAGGCTACGCCACGGATTCCGTGGCGCGGTGGCGAAGCTGCTCAGCTGGATCCTGCCGTTCGGGATCCTGCGCGACCGGCGTTACTTCGCGCTGTGGCAGAAGCGCGGCATCCACGTGGTCAAGGCGGACTACCGCTCCCCCATCCCGGACACGCGGGAGCTGAGCGACGCCGTCTTCATGCGGACGACCGACCTGATCGGCGTGGACATGAACGACGGCGAGCAGCTGGCGTTGATGAACGCGATCGCCGACACGTGCAAGCCGGAGTACGACGCGTTCCCGCGGGAGGCGACGGGCAAGCCGCACGAGTTCTTCCTCGAGAACGGCAACTTCACGTCCATCGACGCGGAGATGCTGTACGGCATGGTGCGGCACTTCAAGCCGAACCGACTCGTCGAGGTCGGGTCCGGTTACTCGACGCTCCTGACCGCCCAGGCGCTTCTGAAGAACGAAGAAGAGGGTCACTCGTGCGAGTTCCTCGCGATCGAGCCGCACCCGCGCGACATGATCTCCGGCGAGATCCCGGGGCTGACGCAGCTGGCCATCGAGAAGGTCGAGAGCATCTCGCTGGCGGAGTTCGAGGTGCTCGGTCGGGACGACATTCTCTTTCTCGACACGTCGCACGTCGTTCGGATCGGCGGGGATCTGCAGTACGAGTTCCTGGAGATCCTCCCGCGGCTCAAGCCGGGCGTGCTGGTGCACATCCACGACATCTTTCTTCCGAGCTCGTACCCGAAGTACTGGGTCATGGAGCACAATCGCTTCTGGAACGAGCAGTACTTGTTGCAGGCGTTCATGGCCTACAACGAGCACTTCGAGGTGCTGTGGGCCGGGCAGTACATGGTGCAGAACCACCCGAACGCGCTGCGCAAGGCGTTCAAGGCCTTCGACGAGGGCTACGGCATGGGTGCTGGCAGCTTCTGGATCCGCCGCACGAGGTAGGGGTCGGGGAGCGGGTCGTTCCGCATGCCGTGCGGCTCGCCGGCAGCTCGGCAGCGCATTGCCGACCGCTCGCTGCCGCTCGCTCTCGTCGTTGCGTGGGCGACCACGCGGCCTCCTCGTCGGCTTCGCGGTGCCTTCGCTCCGACGACCCGACCCCGAACGAACGACCCCGGATCCCGCGTGCGAACACCCGCCTCAGCGAGGGGCGCGCGTCGCGCCAGAGAAGGCTGACGCGGCGATCAGCGTCCGTCCTTGCTCATGATCCGAAACGCGACGCCGTCCGGTTGCAGACCGTCCGCAAACGTGACGCGATCGCCGCCGCGCAAGCCGAGCTCGCGGTAGGCGGCGGCGAGATCCGGAAACGCGTCGCTCCGGAGGTGCTTCGTCGCGATCGGGACGCAGAGCGGCTTGCCGATCCACGCATCGATCTGCCGCAGCAGCTCGAGTCCGGTCTTGGCACTCGATCCGCGGTCGGGCCGGCGGTAGAGATAGCGGATCGCATCATCGAGGTTGCGCTTGCCGGCGGTGTAGCGCCGGATGGCGAGATCGCACTGCAACGCGATGGCGGCGCCGCTCCAGTAGACGTGCCAGTACGAGTGCCGCCGGTGCATGTCGCGGCTGGTTTCGGCGAGCGTGCGTCCGGACAAGGCGCCGCGGCCGCGGCCGAAGCCCTCGTGCAGCTGCTGCCAACCGCCCTGGACGGACTGGAAGCCGGCGCGGGCGCGCAGCACCTCCTGGTAGTACGTCGTGAAGCCTTCCTGGTACCAGGCTTCGCTGTCCTTGGTCCACGACATGCCGAGGTGGGTGAACTCGTGCACGGCGACCCACTCGCCGACGAGCGCTTCGTCGCTCACGGTCTGCGAGATATAGAACATGACGTTGGCGCCGCCGGGCTGCATGGCGCGCCCGAACATGACCGGCACGCGCGTGACGCCGGTGGGCGCGACCAGCACGGTGACGCGCGGCGCGGGGAAGCGGCCGAACAAATTCGCGACGGCGTCGGCGGCGGCCTTCAGCCACGCGGCGATGCCTTGCTTCGTCGCGGTGTGCGGGGCGTCGAGGATGGCGTATCGAATCTGCGTCTTCGACGTGTGCACGACGTCGATGTCGAAGCGTCCGAACGCGAGGATCCCGGTCTTGCTGAGACAGGTGTCCCAGAGTTGATACGTGTCGGCGGTGTTCGCGACGGGGCGCCACGGAATCGCCGCCCGCCACGGCGCGGGCAGCTCGACACGCAAGGTGACCTTGACGTCGCGCGGCCAGAGCGCGGGTCGCAGGAAGAGGTAGCCGGGCGGTACGACGAGGTCCTTGCCGAGATGATTGGCCTGGCGCAGCTTGGGGTGCGCGTCGAGCTTGGCGACGTCGATCTCGTAGGTGACGCAGTCGTTCGGACCGACGTCGACGGGGCGCGCGCCCCAGCGGCGCTCGTCGAGCTGAAGTCGGGCGCGTCCGCGCGCCGCGGCGGGGAAGCGCATGGCTTCGAGCGCGGCGGGTTCGCCGACGGTGAGGTGTTTGGGCGCGAAGCGGCGGAAGCAGATGCGAACGCGCAGGGTGGAGAGGTTCTCGTCGGCGGTGACGAGGTAGTCCCAGCCGCGGTCGGCGGCGTGGGCGGACGGCACGGGATCGGCGGCGAGGGCGAGCACGAAACATGCGAGGGGGAGGAGGCGTCTCGCCATGTGCGCGCACCCTACACGGGTTGGGAGCGTGCGTGAGCGTGGCGTACACTCGCGGGCCCTTCGTGGGGGCATAGCTCAGTTGGTAGAGCAGTGGCCTTTTAAGCCAACGGTCGGGGGTTCGAGTCCCTCTGCCCCTACTTCACTCCCTGCACCTGCGTGCGCGTAGACGCCCCCAAACTCAGGCAGAGCAACGTTCTTTCTGTAAATCGCTGAGCGGTTGATCAAGCGTCGTCCCTCGGCAAGTACCTCCGTCCGGTTTCCCATTCCTCGCTGATCTCGATGAGCACCGCGCTCGCAAGCCGCAGCAAGGACGCTTCGTTTGGAAAGAGTCCGGCAACACGCGTGCGCCGCCGGATCTGTTGATTCAGGTTTTCGAGGCTGTTGGTGGTGCGCAGGCGCTTGCGTTGCGCCTCGTTGAGGCCATGGTCGAACACGGTGAATCCCTGCGAGATGTTCTCCTCGGCCCAACGCGCCAAGTCGGGCGCGGGCTTGTCCCACTTCTTTACGAAGGCCTCGAGCTTCTCTTGAGCCTCGCGCCGCGACGTCGCGTTGAACGCGGCGCGAAGATCAGCGGCGACGTCGCGTCGAAGCTTCTGACGCGGCACGTAAGCTTGTGCGTTCTGCTGCAGGTGGAACTGGCAGCGCTGCCAGGCGACGCCGGCGAAGCGGGCAGCGAGCGCGGCGGCCAAGCCCTTGTGGCCGTCGCTGGTGATGAGCTCGACGCCATGCAGTCCGCGGTCCTGGAGCGAGCTGAGGAACTCGCGCCAGTGAACCTCGGCTTCCGAAAGGCTCACGCTCGTTCCCAGCACGCTGCGCCTGCCGTCGTGGCCGATGCCGATGGCGATGAGCAGCGCGCAGTCGCGCACCGATCCGCCGTGGCGCACCTTCTCGTAGCGGGCATCGAGCACGAGGTACTTGAATGCCCCGAGCGGCCGTGTGCGCCAACGCGAAAGCTCCTCATCGAGCAGCGCAGCTGCTCGCGACACGCTCGTGGAGCTGATTTCAAGGCCGTTGCAAAGCACCTTCGTAATCTCCTCGACACGGCGCGTCGAAACACCCTGGACGTACATCTCCGCCAAAGCCAGCGTGAGCGCTCTCTCGCTTCGCTGGCCGCGTTCAAGGCTCGATGGGTAAAACGCATCGCCGCCCTCGACGTCGCGCACCTGAGGCACCTGTACGTCGATCTCGCCTAGGCGCGTGCGAACGCGCTTGGGCTTGAACCCGTTGGCGTACCCGCGACGCTGCTCGCTGCGCTCGTGCGGTTCAGCGCCGAGGAAGGCACTGCGTTCGATTCTCATGGACTCGTTGATCAGCACTCGCATCGCCTCGGCCATGCCGTCGAATCCGCTCTCGCTGAGCGCTTCCAGGGCGTCGGCCCACGGCGTACGCTGTTCGTGGTGGGTCACGTCGATCTCCAATGCAAGTTGTCGTAGACCTGCAAAGGTACGGCGTTGATCCGCCACTCAGTTGACCCCGGGAGATGGCGGCGCGCCCGCTTCGCTTGAATCAGCTAGCTGATTCAAGCGAAGCGAGCGCCTCTCTCTCGGGAGCCATTTACAGAAAGAACGGTACACCCTCCAAACTCAGGGCTCAGGGCGGAGGGTATTGCGTCACCGACGCCGCCCTCGTTGCGAAGAGATGCAGCCACAGGCAAGGAAGGGTCAGAGGATGGTGACAGTATCGGTGACAGTTTCCCGTCTGCGGCCAGCCTAGGCATCGGCAGCCGCTCGACGGCGCCGCGCGTGTCCATCAGCCGAAGGTCTACGTAGTGCGACATCGTCGTCTTCATCGACGAGTGCCGCGCCAGTGCCTGCGCAACCCGAGGATGCTCATTGTTCGCGGCGCACCACGAGATGAAACTCGTCCTTAGGGCGTGGAGGTCCACCACGCGGCCCGTGTCGTCCACTTTCGGGATACCCGCGCCCTCCAAGTCCTTTGTGAAGGTCTTGATGTTGGGGAAGCTCCCCCGCGGCACCACGGTGTCGGTAGCCTCCGCGTCCTCCGGCCTGAACGCTGCCAGGGCCTCCATGAGATGGCCATGCAGATCAACGAACTGCTCCCGCCGTGACTTCGCGGAGCTGGCTGGCACGGTCAAGAGAGCGCGGTCGAGGTCCAAGTCGCACCAGCGCAAGCGAGCCAACTCTGAGCGGCGCAAGCCTGTGCCCGCGGCCAGCAGGTAGACAAGGGCGCGTGTACCTCCCAGGCGCCGAAGCCGCTTCTCCTCGCTGGCTGAGACACCAGCCCGGACACGCTGCTCGCGGGCCGTTTCGAGAGGACGCCGGAAGGCGGAGTTCAACAGTCGGGCGAACTCCTGCGGCGAGAGCGAACGCCTCACGCGTCGACGGTCCTCAGATTCGTTCCGCATCCCCAACTGGCGGAAGGGATCGAACCCCGTTCGCTGGGTCTGATGCAGCCAGCGCCCGAACTGGCGTAGCGCCTGAATCCGCCGGTTGACGCTTCTGGCGGACAACCCGGTCCGGGCAATCCCCTCGATCCAGTCACTAGCCGTCGCCAGATCAAGGTCGCCTAGCCGGGTAGCACCAGTATCCGCCTTGAAGGCTTTCAAGCATCGCATCCGGTCGTCGAGATGGTGCTTCGTAACGCCCCGGGCTGCGAGTGTCGACCTGAAGCCTTTGAGGTGCTCAGAAAGCGGTCGTGCCCCGTGCGCCTCCCGGGGATCTACTAGTCCAGCGCGCCTGCGTTCCTCGTGTCTGCGGATGCCGCGTGCGACCTCTTCGGCAGCCCTCTTGTCTCGGGTGCGAGTACTTCTGTAATAGACCTCGCCGCCAACGGAGAACTTCGTCCACCATATACGCCCTCGTTTGTAGAGGCTCATCGACTCCTCCTCTCACGCTTCTGCGCAGCCTCGCCTCCGATTGCCTTCCGGAGGTCCTTGATCTCCTGGCGAAACTGACGCATTTCCGAGGCAAGGTCCGTTTGACTCTGCAACCCAGCCTTAATCAGATCTCGAATCAGCGCGGACCGGCTAATCCGCCTCGCGTTTGCCTTTCGTGAAAGTGCATTGGCTGTACGGCTGGGTAACTGAAACGAGATCATGACCATTTCGTCGGGTCTTGCCATGGGGCGATCTTATCAACTCTTATCAATGATGCAAGTCGTGGGCATACTTCCTTTGTTGCTTCTCGATGCCGTCCGTGCCTCTCGCAGCAACCGACCGGCACCCATGTTGCCTCGCGCGCGCGCGCGGGCGCGTGAAGGGGTGTCCTATTTGTCGTCGCCATACGCATTGCATAAGGCACCCATATGGCTACCAGGGCGCATCGCCGTCCCCGTTGCCGCCAATATCCGAGGTATTGAGCGAGTGACTTCCAAGGCTCTGATCTCGGGCCCTGCGCACTGCCCCAGCCCACGCCCACGGCGTCATTCCCGGCCGCGCCAGGTTCAAGCCGTCCCAGAGGTCCTGAAGGGGGTAGTGACCATCTAAGAGTGAGCTGATCGGCCTCATTGTCCGGCTGGCCGAAGAGTGGGATGAAACGCCCACGCATGATGTTCTGAATCTAAAGAGGACCGTCGAGGCGGTGCTCGGCCCTGCGACTTCGTACGATCAGCAGGGGCTCCCCTTCCCGGATGCCTAGCACTCCGCTGGCTCTTGAGCAGCCGACAATGCGCTCGCCGTCCTCACGCTGCTCGTGCAAGCAAACTGGCTCACTGGATGGGCCCCCTGACCCCGCCGCGCCACACGCTGCCCTTTGCCCCAGACAGCCCCGCTGTGCTCTCGGCCCCCGACGCGGCGGCACTTTCACGACGCCGTTGCTGCCGGGGCATGCCTGGGTGGGGTGAGGGGGCGGCGGCGGCTAAGGGCGCTGTTTTGGCGCGGCTGTGGGTGCGTCACTCCCCCGCCCGAACGAAGGCGAGTGGCAGCTCGAACCAATCGGTCCAGTCTGGATGCTCGTCGGGCGGACCCTTGTCATTCCCGTGTAGGAGTAGACGGCCCTCTTGCCTGCGCACGAGCCGCACATCCGGTCGATTACCGTCGGGTCTGACCAAGTACAGGATTCCCTCGTGAGTGAGCCAGTGGCCACGAAATGATTTGGGCTCGCGCCACTTCTCCTGCTTCCAGGCTCGGTTCTCCACCAACCAATAGGCTCCGTCAGCATTCAACTCCAGTGTGGCCTTTGAGTTCGCCGCGAGAGCGCTGACGTTGCGAAAGCCGAACTCGCGAAGAGTCTCAACGAACTTCTGCCTGTCGAGTCTGTACGATCCGGCGAAGCTTCCGGTTGGGTCGTACCCCCAGCGCACTTCGGCCGGGACTGTGTAGTTGAGATGCTCTTCGGCCCACGGCGGGGTTGGAACTCGCTTGAATGGGACAGGATCTCCGACCGGCCATACGAAGCCACCGTCTTCGAGGTTTGCGATCACCTTCCAGGGCGGCAGTCGGGGTATCACAGGATCCTCCGGGGGACCGCATCCTCCTCGCATGAAGGCCCCAACCCGCACGGCGTCACTCCAGACTTCGTGCGTTACAGTGAACTCAACGAGCTTGCCATCGACGATTCGCCACGTCCCGATGAGGGGGGTGCCTGACGCTCGTCGCGTTTCCGGCATCCAGCAGAACCGGAAGATCCCACCCCGTCCGAGGTAGGCGACGACATCCCGGTAGAGGTACTTGGACACAGCTGTCGGCATCGCTCGGTAGACGCCCACGTAGGGCTCACGCTCAGCCTCCGGGTCCTTTACTGTTTCGTCCCCGCACGCCGCTAAGCCGAGAATCGCCAGCAAGATGACAGCAGCTCGGACCATCGCTCCCCATCTTGCACCTGCTGCGCGGGCACGGCAACGGCGAGGGTGGTGCAGAACGCTCGGGCGGGGCAGAGGCTGCTAGCTGGGGTCTCCAGCCTTCGCGCTCCGATCAGTGCCACTCCTGGCCCGTCGTCTATAGCGCCGCTTCCGCTTGCGGGCTCTCCCCTGCGGAGTGCATTTGCCTGCCATGGGACCGGATCACCGACCGCGCCACACCCCCGATACAGGACCGTTTTCAATGACCGGGGGGCGGAGGCGACTTCCGGGTCGTCCCGGCGCAACGAGCCCGAGTTTCCTACCTGTACCCGGCCTTAGTTGTCTCAATGGGCCTGTCTGCGGCTCTCACTCAGTGCAGCCACGCTCCCAGCCGCTCAGCCTGCCTCGGCAGGCATGGGAACTGGCGCCGGCTACGAGTTAAGAAGTGGCACGGCTATCGGGGGCGGCTCACGAGGGTGTACCGTTCTTTCTGTAAATGGCTCCCGAGAGAGAGGCGCTCGCTTCGCTTGAATCAGCTAGCTGATTCAAGCGAAGCGGGCGCGCCGCCATCTCCCGGGGTCAACTGAGTGGCGGATCAACGCCGTACCTTTGCAGGTCTACGACAACTTGCATTGGAGATCGACGTGACCCACCACGAACAGCGTACGCCGTGGGCCGACGCCCTGGAAGCGCTCAGCGAGAGCGGATTCGACGGCATGGCCGAGGCGATGCGAGTGCTGATCAACGAGTCCATGAGAATCGAACGCAGTGCCTTCCTCGGCGCTGAACCGCACGAGCGCAGCGAGCAGCGTCGCGGGTACGCCAACGGGTTCAAGCCCAAGCGCGTTCGCACGCGCCTAGGCGAGATCGACGTACAGGTGCCTCAGGTGCGCGACGTCGAGGGCGGCGATGCGTTTTACCCATCGAGCCTTGAACGCGGCCAGCGAAGCGAGAGAGCGCTCACGCTGGCTTTGGCGGAGATGTACGTCCAGGGTGTTTCGACGCGCCGTGTCGAGGAGATTACGAAGGTGCTTTGCAACGGCCTTGAAATCAGCTCCACGAGCGTGTCGCGAGCAGCTGCGCTGCTCGATGAGGAGCTTTCGCGTTGGCGCACACGGCCGCTCGGGGCATTCAAGTACCTCGTGCTCGATGCCCGCTACGAGAAGGTGCGCCACGGCGGATCGGTGCGCGACTGCGCGCTGCTCATCGCCATCGGCATCGGCCACGACGGCAGGCGCAGCGTGCTGGGAACGAGCGTGAGCCTTTCGGAAGCCGAGGTTCACTGGCGCGAGTTCCTCAGCTCGCTCCAGGACCGCGGACTGCATGGCGTCGAGCTCATCACCAGCGACGGCCACAAGGGCTTGGCCGCCGCGCTCGCTGCCCGCTTCGCCGGCGTCGCCTGGCAGCGCTGCCAGTTCCACCTGCAGCAGAACGCACAAGCTTACGTGCCGCGTCAGAAGCTTCGACGCGACGTCGCCGCTGATCTTCGCGCCGCGTTCAACGCGACGTCGCGGCGCGAGGCTCAAGAGAAGCTCGAGGCCTTCGTAAAGAAGTGGGACAAGCCCGCGCCCGACTTGGCGCGTTGGGCCGAGGAGAACATCTCGCAGGGATTCACCGTGTTCGACCATGGCCTCAACGAGGCGCAACGCAAGCGCCTGCGCACCACCAACAGCCTCGAAAACCTGAATCAACAGATCCGGCGGCGCACGCGTGTTGCCGGACTCTTTCCAAACGAAGCGTCCTTGCTGCGGCTTGCGAGCGCGGTGCTCATCGAGATCAGCGAGGAATGGGAAACCGGACGGAGGTACTTGCCGAGGGACGACGCTTGATCAACCGCTCAGCGATTTACAGAAAGAACGTTGCTCTGCCCGGCTCACCGTTGCCTCCGAAGGACAAGAGCGGCGTGACCGAAAGCGACAAGGCATCTACCTAATGCGACAGAACCACGTACTCAGGATCAGCCCGCACCATTCCTGGGTGGTGCGGTACGAGGTTCCGCCGAACAGCAAGCCCTTTGAGTTTCGACTGCGCTTCGCTCCGGAAGTCCAGGTGATGGTCCTGACGGAGGAGCAATATCGTCAGTGGCAGGAGGGCAACGTGACGAAGTTTATGGGGCCGATGCCACCCAACGGCAACGAGCTAGAATGGCGAGAGCACCTACCCCCGGGAACGTATTACCTCGTCATTCAGAACCCAAGCAACCTTGAGAGTTCAGGCGTCGCGCAACTGCCCTAGAGACACGACCTCATCGCGGTGCGCTCGGCTGAACATTCAGCGGAGCCTAGGCCCGAAGTTCACCCGTCCCGCCGCCAAAACGACCCCGAACCGACGACCCCCGCTTTATGGGTCGTTTGAGTCAATGAGCACAGTCCACGTTGCGTTGCCTTGAAGCCCGGCATCAAGAGTCAACCTCCCGCCTAGCCCGTCCACACAGGCCCTCATGGATGAAATCACCACCGCGTACGGCCTCATCGGCGAACTCGAACACTTCGTTAGGCGCTTTGTTGAACTCCATGATCGGTTACCGATCACTCTTGACGAGCTAAGAACGACAAGGCCACAGTTGATGCTCACCGTGCCCGCGGACCCATGGGGGCAGTCCTTCGTGTACCGAACATTGGGTGTCAAGTCGTTCGAATTGTTCAGTATCGGGGCCGATGGGCTCGCAGGCACTGCTGACGACCTGCGTTGAGTCGTACTACTTCCAGTCTTCCTCTTCTTCTGTAGTCGATATCCATATCGGACTGCCCGGAGGGTGTACCGTTCTTTCTGTAAATGGCTCCCGAGAGAGAGGCGCTCGCTTCGCTTGAATCAGCTAGCTGATTCAAGCGAAGCGGGCGCGCCGCCATCTCCCGGGGCGAACTGAGTGGCGGATCAACGCCGTACCTTTGCAGGTAACGACACCACGCAAAGGAGGAACGACGTGACCCACCACGAACAGCGTACGCCTTGGGGCGACGCACTGGAAGCGCTCAGCGAGAACGGGTTCGACGGCATGGCTGAGGCGATGCGGGTGCTGGTGAACGAGGCCATGAAGGTCGAACGCAGTGCCTTCCTCGGCGCCGAGCCCCACGAACGCACGGATCAGCGCCGCGGCTACGCCAACGGCTTCAAGCGCAAGCGCGTCAGAACCCGCTTGGGCGAGATCGACGTCCAGGTGCCCCAGGTTCGCGACGTCGAGGGCGGCGACACGTTCTACCCCTCCAGCCTCGAACGCGGCCAGCGAAGCGAGAGAGCGCTCACGCTGGCCCTGGCGGAGATGTACGTCCAGGGCGTCTCGACGCGGCGTGTCGAGGCGATCACGAAGGTGCTTTGCAACGGCCTGGAGATCAGCTCCACGAGCGTGTCTCGAGCAGCTGCGCTGCTCGACGAGGAGCTCGAGCGCTGGCGCACACGTCCGCTCGGCGCGTTCAAGTACCTCGTACTCGACGCTCGCTACGAGAAGGTGCGCCACGGCGGATCGGTGCGCGACTGCGCTGTGCTGATCGCCATCGGCGTCGATTCTCACGGCAAGCGCAGCGTGCTGGGAACGAGCGTGAGCCTCTCGGAGGCCGAGGTCCATTGGCGCGAGTTCCTCGCTTCTCTCCAGGATCGCGGCCTTCACGGCGTCGAGCTCATCACCAGCGACGGCCACAAGGGCATTGCGGCCGCGCTGGCGGCGCGGTTCGCCGGCGTGGCCTGGCAGCGCTGCCAGTTCCACCTGCAGCAGAACGCGCAGAGCTACGTTCCGCGCCAGAAGCTTCGACGCGACGTTGCCGCTGACCTTCGCGCCGCGTTCAATGCGACGTCGCGTCGCGAGGCCGAAGAGAAGCTCAAGGCCTTCGTGAAGAAGTGGGACAAGCCCGCGCCCGACCTGGCGCGCTGGGCCGAAGAGAACATTCCGCAGGGCTTCACCGTGTTCGATCTCGGCCTGAACGAAGCGCAGCGCAAGCGCCTTCGCACCACCAACAGCCTCGAGAACCTGAATCAGCAGATCCGCCGCCGCACTCGCGTCGCCGGATTGTTTCCGAACGAAGCGTCCTTGCTGCGGCTCGCAAGCGCGGTGCTCATCGAGATCAGCGAGGAATGGGAAACCGGACGGAGGTACTTGCCGAGGGACGACGCTTGATCAACCGCTCAGCGATTTACAGAAAGAACGTTGCTCTGCCGAGATTCCCCGCGCCATTCCTACCCAAGCGGGGGCTCCTATGCCACGACTGCAACATCCGGCTCGGCAATGAACTGATCACGCCGCTCCTTCAGAAGGGCTTCTACAGCCAGGCCCGGCGTGCGGTCCCTTGGAAGCTCGGGCGGCCACCGAAGAAGAATCGTCCACAAGGGGCGGGTTATGAGATGGCGCTCGCTGAGGTAGAGGGCGTGGAAGGACCGATGCTCGTGGATCGGGACCTCGGTGGACGCACGGGCCGTGCAGCCCGACAACTGGTTTTCACGGAAGCCGATGGCTCTACGACGCCGTGGCATGTCCCCGAGTACATTCAGACGGCAGATGCCCTGGCGGAGGCGATTGAGCGAGCGGGCCACAAGGGCAAGGTCATGAAGACCTTCTGGTACGGGGGATGTCCTTCCCGAGCTTCTGCGCAAGCTGTACCCGAAGGCCAAGATCGAAGAGCGGGACCCGATGCATGAGGGGCAGGTCTTCGACTCCGCACGAAAGTACGAGGTCACCGAGGTCCAGAGACGTGCGATCGTGATGGTCGCGTTCCACGTCTTTCTGGCGATCTACCGGTCGCAAGGGCACGAAGACGAGTTTGAGGATGTGCGGAGCTTCATTCTTGGTGACGGCCGACCGTGGGGACCGCTGTCCGCCAACCCCGACAACCCGACGCAGAGCCCGCTTGGTCCTCTGCGGGATGAGTGCCCGACTCGCCCCAAGCACGTCTTCGGGATCGGCAAGTCCGAGGAGAATCAGGTCATGGTCTGCCTCAGGCTGTTCGCCAATGAGGAGAACAGCACGTGGTGGCAGGTGCTCCTAGCTTCGAACGAGCGGCGCCCTATTCAGCCGTGCATCGGCGCGACCGTCTACTACGAGGACGAGCCTCACCAAGTCGGGGGCCGAGTATTCGATGGATTCGTCGTCCGGCCAATTCGCGACGGAAAAGATTGGGTGATCCGGTGCGACGAGTAGTGATACCGGAGCACTTGCGTGACTGAGAAGGTCCCCTTTGAGATCATGAACGACGTCGCCAACTGGCGCCACCCGCAACTCTGCTGGAGCGTCTTGTTTGCGGGGGTGAACTACCTCTATGAGGAACTGGAACGTCGCCGCCCGAACAGCAGGCTGGCGGATCGCATCCGCATGGTCGGCGGAATCAACCTGCGGCGCATAGAGTCGGCCGACGACGGCAGTCCTGAGTGGCGCCCGGAGGACCCCGAACAAGTGCGCTTGGTCCGCGACGTCGATGCACTCGGCACGATCGGGTTCAGCCTCTGGCACCTTCGCCCGTACACGAACTCGGTCGGCTTTCGCTACGAGTTCAAGCAACTCTCGAATGTTGGCTATCGGAAGGATGACGATGCCGATGATCCCAACCTGCGCGGCCAAGGCTTCATGTTCCTCGTTGCGGGTTACCTCGCCCGGGAAGGCTTTGAGATTGAATTTGTTGCCGATCCGTCCACTTCGGGGGGCCGACCAGACTTCCTCGCCAAACGAGACGGACTCGCTTACCCGTGTGAGGCTACGAGTCGGTACCCACAGATAGTCAAGCAACGGACCGTCGCGGAGTTCTGGTCCAAGCTGGTCGAGGTTGTCGAGGCGAAGAGGAGGCAGCTTCGGTCAACGGAATTCGAAAACGGCGTGCTGCTCGTTGACTGCTCGCCAATCTTCGACTTGGTGAGCATCTCGGATCTACCGACTTACGGTCGCTCACCTGCCGGTGCCCGGGAAGCCGGGACCTCCCGGCGGTGAGGTTCGGCTCCTACGCTATGACGACTCGGAGTTTGCGGCTGGCCTGCGTAACTTCGAGCGGGCGATCGCAGGGACGGCGATTTGCAATCTGATACTCTGGAATCGAGATGCTCGTTTCCGAGATGGAGTGCCATATCGGAAGATCGAAAACCGCGTCTTCGGCACTATCCATGGTGGCAGATTCTGGGCGTACTTTCGCCACGGGATCGCCCTTCCCGGACCTGACGTGGACGTAATCTGGAGCTAGGCCGCCCGGCGCTGGTCGGTCCGAGGCTGGTCGGTTTTCGCCAACTACCCAGTCCCGTTGATGAATGCGTGCGTCGCCGAGGTGGCGTGGCCTTCCGAGGCCCATTTCTGCGGCGTCCTGGCCGCCCGTGCGCTAAGTACATACTCCCGAAGAAAAACGCACCCCGCCGAGAGACGGGGTGCGTTCGTGCCTTCGCTTTCTTCGTTATGAGGCGTTCTCGTTTGGAGGGGGAGGGAAGTTGGAGAGAGAGAAACAAAAAGAACGAAACAGAGGGAGCAACGACGGGTCGCCGGGCGTCAGGCCCAGTCTTCCCAATCGTCGTAGTCGTCGTAGTCGTCGAAGTCCTCGCCGTCGAGGACGTCGGGATCCATGCTTTCGTCCGTGTGGCAGAACCAGCACATGCGGCCGATGCCGGATCGCAGGACGGTGTGGCTGTGGGGAACGAGCTCGCCGCAGACCGAACATTCGGTGCTGTCGTCGGTGCTACTGCTCATGTCGAACATGGGAACCTCCTGTGAAAGGATCGATCCACCGCTTCGCAACGTGCGTGCCACGCGACGCGAGGTCCGCGCCGGCCTCGCTGCGCCGGAAGAAGACGCCCGCGGACGCGCACATCGGGCGCGGCGCTGGGGCCAACTGCCCCACGCGAGGGGCAAAATGCCCCGCCGGGTCGGTCGGGGGCGCCTCGGAGGCGGAATTCGGCACCTCGCCGCAGTTGGCCCGCTGCGTGCTTGGCAGCGGCGATCTTCGGAGTTTTCGACCCATGATCCAACGTCTCATTCTCTGTGGCTTCGCCGCTGGACTGCTGCTTTGTGGCGGCAACGAGCTCGCACGCGCGGCCGACGACAGCGAGACAGCCGTCAAGGCGCTGCTTGCCGAGATCGACAAGGCGCGCAAGGACAAGGAACGCACCGGCCTCGAAGACGCGGTCCGGCGCGTGCCCGACGTCCACAACGGCCTCGAGAAGGCGCCGCTGAAGAAGAAGCTCCGCGCCGCGCTCGGCAAGGTCCTGAAGGACGCCAAGGCCGGCAACGCCGCCACCGCGGCCGCCGAAGCGCTGGGTCGTCTCGACGACCCCAAGGGCGCCTACGCCGAGCTCGTCAAGGCCTTCCCCCAACCCAAGGACAAGGATGCGAGCCCGCTTCAGCTCGAAGCCCTGCGGGCGACCGCGGCCCTGGCGCCGGATTCGGCGATTCCCGTCCTGGTCAAGCTCATGCAGAAGGCCAAGGCCCCCGCCGCGGCCAAAGAAGCGATCGTGGCACTCGGGCGCTACGGCGCGTCGAAGAAGCGCGCCGACGTTCTCAATGAGCTTCTCGACACGATGAGCCGGCTGTACGCGGCCGCCGAGTCCGCGGGGCGCAATCCCAAGGGCGGATCCGGAGGCGCACCCTGGAAGGCGCTCGGCGGAGCGCTCGTCGCGTCCGCCAACGGGCTCACCGGCCAGACCTTCCCCGGCGGGAAGGAGTGGGTGGAAGCGTACAAGGCCAACAAGAAGAAGCTGAGCGCGCTCTTCAAGGACGCCGACAAGTAGCGCCGACGACGGTCGACCGCATGACCTCCGCGGACTGCGGTCGACCGGCTCCCCGCGTATCATGTGAACGCGCACCACGCGCGGAGTGTCACGTATGAACGCGGATGCGCGTCAGAGCGAAGAGCGCGCCACGCAGACGCCGCCGTCCGAGCCCACGCAGGACGCGACGTCGCCGACCCTGCTCGACATGCAGCGCAAGCTCGCGCAAGCGCAGCGGGTCGCCGCACTCGGCGCGTTGGTCGGCCGTCTCGCGCACGAGCTCGGCACGCCTCTGCACTCCATCTCCGGACATCTCGACCTCATGCTCGCGGACCCGGCGCTTCCGGACGACGCGCGCCGCCGCACCGAGATCATCGCGGACCAGGTCTCTCGCCTCTCGCTGCTCATTCGGCGCTACCTGCGCCGACTGCGAGGCCCCGAGCCCGAGCCGACGCCGACCGACATTCACGCCCTGCTCGTGCACGTCCTCGACGTTCTCGAACCTCTGCTGACCAAGAACGAGATTCAACTCGAACTCGACATCGGCGCCGGGTCGGAAGCGCCGATCGCGTGCGACCGCGATCAGCTCGAACAGGTCTTCCTCAATCTCGTTCAAAACGCGATCGACGCGATGCCCAAGGGCGGCACGCTCGTCATTCGAACCGACGCCACCGGCGCCGGCCGCGCCATCTCCGTCTGCGACTCCGGGCACGGGGTCTCGTCGCGGCACATGGACCACGTCTTCGAGCCCTTCTTCTCGACCAAGGGGGCGGGCCGCGGATCCGGCCTCGGTCTCGCCATCTGCCGGGAGATCGCGAAGGCGCACGGTGGCGACATCCTTCTGGACTCCAAGCCGGGCATCGGCACCGTGGTCACGCTCACCATCGAGCCGCTGGGCGAGGAGCGCTGAGATGGGCACGAGCGTGTTGATCGTGGAAGACGACGCGGTTGCGCGCAACCTCCTCGTCGAGGTCCTGCGAGGCGAAGGCTACGACGTGAGCGCGGCCGACAGCGCGGAGTCCGCGTTGGAGGCGATGAACGGCGAGACGGTGGACGTCGTCGTCACGGACGTAAGGCTCGAGGGCATGGACGGCATCGAGCTCATGCGCACGCTGCGCGAGCGGGATCCGAAGCTGCAAGCGATCGTCGTCACCGCGTTCGGGTCGCTGGAGACGGCCGTCGAGGCGATTCACGCCGGCGCGTTCGACTACATGAGCAAGCCGTTCTCCATGGACGAGATCTGCCGCATGGTGAAGCGCGCCGCCGAGGCGCGCGGCGAGGCGGGCGAGGCGTCGATGGAGCGCGGCGAAGCGAAGCGCGCGATGGTCGGCCGCTCGGAGGCCATGACGCGGGTGTTCAAGTCGATCGCGCGCGTCGCACCCCTGACGGTGTCCGTGCTCGTGCAAGGCGAGACCGGCACCGGCAAGGAACTGGTTGCGCGCGCGATCCACGACGCGGGCCCGCGCTCGAGCGGTCCGTACGTCGCCGTGAACTGTCCCTCGTTGCCGGAGGGACTGCTGGAGAGCGAACTGTTCGGCCACGTGCGCGGCGCGTTCACCGGCGCGAACGCGGACCGTCCCGGTCTCTTCGAAGCCGCGGACAAGGGCACGATCCTGCTCGACGAGATCGGGGACATGCCCCTAGCCGTGCAGGCGAAGCTGCTGCGCGTGCTCGAGTCCAACGAGGTGCGGCGCGTGGGGTCGTCGTCGGTGCGCCACGTGGACGTGCGTGTGCTCGCGGCCACGAACTGCGACCTCGATACGGCCGTTCGGGACGGGAGCTTCCGCGAGGATCTCCTGTATCGCTTGAACGCGGTGACGATCCGCGTTCCGCCGTTGCGCGATCGCGTCGAGGACATTCCGTTGCTCGTCGGCCACTTCCTACGCCGATTCGCCACGGCCGGCAAGGCGGCGAAGATCACGGACAACGCCCTCGCCGCGCTGCACTCGTATCCGTGGCCCGGCAACGTCCGGGAGCTGGCGCACGTGATCGAGCGCGCCGTGGCGCTCGCGCGCGGTCCGCGCATCGACGTGGACGAGCTGCCTTCGGTCATTCGCCACGGGAACGAGCGCAAGTCGGACGCGGCGCCGGGTTCGCTGCAGACGCTGGAAGCGGTCGAGCGCGCGCACATCTTGTCGGTGCTGAAGAGCGTCGGCGGTGTTCGCCGGCGCGCGGCGGCGATCCTGGGCGTCGATCGCAAGACGCTGTACCGCAAGCTGCTTCGATACGGGTTGGCCGAAGCCGACGAAGCGGGCGAGTAGCGGTCGGATCGCTCGGCGTGTTCGGCATTTGACAGACGGCCGGGTTTGCCAGGCCGCCCGATCCCACGACGCGTTCCCGTAGAATCCGGCGCGTGCAGGACGACCCCGAACTCCGGCGAACAGCCCGGTTGCTACTCGCCGACGCCGTGCTGCGGGTGCTCGGACGCAACGCCTGCACGGAACTCGCGGCGCACGGCGAGCGCGCACGCTTCAAACGCGGCGCCGTGATCCCGCCGTCCAAGGGCGCCCTACTCGTGCTCGACGGGATGGGGAGATCCGAGGGCGGCGACGCGCCCGTCGGACAAGGCGGCGTCGCGTTCCGGGGACAGCTCTTCGGCGAGGCGCCGGGCGGCGATGCCGTGCACGTCGAGACGGCGATGACCGTGTTGCGCCTCGATCGAAGCGTGCTCGACAACGACCCGTCGCTTCGACCGTTGACGGCCGCGCTCGGGGAGCCGGCGCTGCGTGCCTTCTTGGACGATCTCGACGCGACGTCCGTCGACGCCGAGATCGTCCGCAACGTCGTCCTCGCGCTCGCACCCCAGGCGTTCGCCGCCGGCGACGTGTTGGCCCGCCAGGGCGAGCGCGCCGACGGCTTCTCGCTCCTTGTCGAAGGACGCGCTCGCCGCGAGGCCGGGGACGCGCACGACTCGCCGCGCATGCTGGTGAGCGGCGACACCTTCGGCGAAGCCGGCATGGCGCTCGACACGCCGGAGCCGGCCGACATCGTGGCGCTGTCGCCGGGGCGGCGGCTCGTGCTTGCCGCGTCCGACGAAGAGGCGCGGGCCCTGCGGCCGTTCTTCGCGACCCTCGTGGCCGCCCTGTCGCACCGCGGACGCCGCACGCCGACACGCAGCGCGTCGCATGAAACCGTCGAGGAGGAGCTCGAAGAGGCGCTCGATCCCCGTCTGCTGGAACCGCCGGGCACGCTCGTCGGACGCGCACTGCGACGGGCGTTGCACAGGTACCCCTTGCGGCTCCAACCGGACGCGACCGACTGCGGTCCGGCCTGCCTGGGCATGATCGCGGACTTCTACGGACGGCCGGCGTTGCACGGGCGGCTGCGCGAGCTCGCGTGCGTCTCGCAGCAAGGCTGTTCCCTCCTGTCGCTGGCCGAAGCCGCCGAGGACATCGGCTTCCTCGCCCGCGGCGTCGGCGTCGAAGGGGCGGACGACCTGCGCAACGTGCGGCTGCCCGCCATCGCGCACGTCGGCGGCAATCATTTCGTCGTCTTGTACGCCGTCTCGCGACGACGTGTCGTCGTGGCAGACCCGATGCAGGGGCTCAAGCGCATACCGCTCAAGGCGTTCATGGAAGGGTGGGACGGCACCTTGCTGTTGTTGCGGCCCACCTCCGCGCCGCCCGAAGACGCGGGCGGACGACCGAAGGGGCTCTCGCGCTTTCTGCCCTACCTGCGGCCCCACCGCGGCGTCATCTTCCAGGTGCTGCTGGCCGCCTTCACATTGCAGCTGCTTGGTCTCGTCATCCCCTTCACGACACAGACCGTCATCGATCGGGTGTTCGTCCACGGCGAGGTGTCGATCCTGATCGCGTTGTTGGCCGCGATGATCGGCGCCGCGCTCTTCTCCGCGCTGATCGGCGCGCTGCGCACGCTGCTGCTCTACGACGTCGTGCGTGCGGCCGACCTGGCGCTGGTGAGCGATTTCCACCACAAGCTCTTTCGCCTGCCGCTGCAGTTCTTCGCGTCGCGCAAGGTCGGCGACCTGCTCGTGCGGTTCGCGGACAACGAGAAGGTCCGTCACTTCCTCACGACCGTCGCGACGGGCGCCATCCTGGACGTCGCGTTGGGGGCCGTGTACCTGATCGTGCTCCTGTGCTACGACGTCGAGCTCGCAATCATCGGACTGTTTCCGATTCCGCTGTTGGCACTGCTCACGTGGTTCATCACACCGCGCCTGCGTCGCATCCGCCGAGAGCAGGTGACCCGCCAGGGCGAGACCCAGTCCGCCCTCGTCGACTCGCTCTCGTCGGTCGTCACGGTCAAGGGCGCGAACGCGGAACATGCGGAACGGCGCCGATACGAGCGTCTCTTCCACCGGATGCTCGCCTCGGAGCTGCGCGGGGTGCGCCTCGTGACGTTGTCGCAGACGCTCGGCACGTTCATTGGCGCGTGCGGCCAAGCCGCGGTCATCTACTTCGGCGCACGGTTCGTGATCGACGGTTCGCTCAGCGTCGGTGCGTACGTCGCTTTCTCGGCCGTGCTAGCCCAGGTGCTCGCGCCCGCGACGCGCTTGCTGGGGATCTGGGAGAGCTTTCAGGAGACGGCGGTCTCGCTCGAGCGGCTCAGCCAGGTGTTCGACGCTTCGCCGGAGGAACCGCAGACGGAGTCGTTGCTCGACATCGGCTCCGTGGAAGGCCACATTCGCCTGGAGAATGTCACGTTTCGCTACGAACGGGACCTACCGCCGGTCTTCGAAGATCTCTCGCTCGAGGTCCTGCCCGGCGAACGCGTCGCGATCGTCGGACGCAGCGGCGCGGGCAAGACCACATTCGTTCATCTGCTGCTGAAGCTCTTTCAACCCGAGAAGGGTTCGGTCTACGTCGATCGTCACGACCTGCGCAACGTCTCGGCGCGATCGCTGCGCCGCCAGGTCGGATTCGTTCCGCAGAAGATCGAGCTGCTTTCCGGAACGATCATGGAGAACATCGCGGTCGGCCGCGAGCTCGCAGCAGCGGACATCATCGCCGCTGCGCAGGCTGCGGGGATCCACGACCAGATCATCAATCGCCCGCAGGGTTACGGTACGCTCGTCGGCGAGCGGAGCACGGCACGGTTCTCCGGCGGTGAGCTCCAACGTCTCGCGATCGCGCGCGCGCTCGTGGGGCAGCCGAGACTCCTGCTGCTCGACGAGCCGACGAGCTCGCTCGACATGGAAAGCGAGGCCGCGCTCTTGAACGCGTTGGACGAGACCAGCCGCGACCGCACCGTGGTGTTCCTCGCGCACCGCCTCGGGTACGCGCGGCGGGCGGATCGCATCGTGGTGCTCGAACGGGGCCGCGTCGCCGAGCAAGGCACCCACGCCGCCCTCCTCGAGCAAGGCGGCTTGTATGCCATGTTCCACGCGGAGCAGGTGGGATGAGCGGCGGCGCCATCCTGCCCCGTCCCGCCAAGCCCGCGGTCGGCGCGCGCGGGCGTCGGCTGCTGTTGTGGCTGTTGCTCCTCCTGCTGGGCGCGGTCGGAACGTTCGTGACGGTCGTGCGCGTCGATCGGGTCGTCGTCGGCCGCGGGCTGCTCGTCGCCGTGGACGAGCGCACGGACGTACGGCTCTCGACCGCCGGCGTCGTCGCGGAGGTCTACGCGGCCGAAGGCGAGCAGGTGCGAGCCGGACAGCTGCTCCTGCGGTTGGAAGACGCAGCCGAACGCGGGCGTCTGGAGCGGCTGCGCAAGGACCACGGTCGCGCGCACCGGCAGTGGACGACCCTCGACGAGACCGTCACCGCGCTGGCGGCCCTCCTGGCGTCGGGCGAAGCGAAGGCCGTCGCCGACGTCGCCGCCGCCGAGACGATCGAAGACTGGCGCGCAGCGCGCGACGCGCACACGCGAGAGCTGCGTCATCGCGAGACGGTCATTCCGCGCCGGGTGGAGCTCGAGCGCGCACGCCTCGAGGCCAAGCAGGCGGCGCTGACCGCCGCCGAAGCCACCCTTCGTAGGGACGACAAGGCGGCCGAGCGCGCGACGACGTTGTACAAGAAGAAGCTGATCGACGGCGAGACGCACGACGCGGCGATCGCCAAGCGTGACGCGCAGCGCGGACTCGTCGAGGGTGCGAAAGCGGCGTTGCGCGAGGCGCGTCAGGCGCTCGACGTGATCACCATCGAAGCCGACGAACGCGTCGCCGCCGCGAAGAGCCGACTGGAATCCGCGCAGGCCGCGCTGCGCGACGCGGCCGCGCGTACGCGGGCCACCCGCGACACGGCGCGCGCGGACATCGAGAAGCTCGAGGCGGAGATCGACGCGAGCGAGCGCGTGCTCGAGCTGCTGGTCCTGCATGCGCCGGTGAGCGGGTTGATCAACTTCGCGGCGCCGATCGTTCCGGGCGACCGGGTCGAGGCGGACACGCCTGCATTTTCGATCTCCACGTCCCCCCACGTGGCGGCGACCGCGACGTTCGCCAATCGCGACGCCGCGGCTCTGCGACCCGGCGCGCTCTGCAAGATCAAGCTCGACGCGTATCCGTTCGAGCGCTTCGGCGTCGTGAAGGCACGGTTGGAGAGTGTCGCGCTGGTACCGACGGAGGACCCTACGACGGGCGCGTCGGTGTTCACCGGACGCCTCGCCGTACAGCGTGTGCAAGGCGACGCACCGGAGGGGCTTGCACTGCGCGCAGGGCTGACGCTCTCCGCGGAGATCGTGACCGAGCGACCGCGGATCGTCAGCTTGCTCTTCGAACCGGTGCGTCGCCTGTTCGGCCTGAGCGGAGGCGCCGCGGTGACGCCGACGACGCCGACCGAAGCGCCGCCGCCGCTCTCGCCGCGACCGGCGCCCGCTGCGCGAACGCCGTTCGACGCCGATCGTTCGATGGCGGACCTCGTCGCCCTGGCCGAGCTGGGTCCGCGTCCCCTCGGCAGCGAGGCCCTGGAGAACGCACGCGGGTACGTGCGCGCGCAGCTCGAGGCCGCGGGTTGGTCAGTGGAGATCGAGGACGTCGCAGTGCAAACGCCGGGCGGGGGACGGGTCCTGAAGAACACGCTCGCCTCGTTGCCAGGCGAGCGTGACGAACGATACGTTCTTCTCGCGACGCACCTCGACACGAAGCGGCTGGAGGGGGTGTCGGGTTTCACCGGCGCGAACGAAGGCGCTTCTGGCGCCGCCGTCCTGATCGAGTGCGCGCGTGTCCTGGCGGCCATGAAGCCCCGTCCGGCGGTGCGGATCGCGTTCTTCGACGGCAAGGAGGCGCTGGGGCGTTCGGGTCCGCGCCACGGCTTGTACGGCAGCCGCGCATTCGTCGAGCACGTCGTCGCCGCCGGCGAGGTCGACCGGCTGATCGCGGTCGTCGTCTGCGACATGGTCGGCGACGAGCGACTGCAGTTCACCGACGATCTACGCTCCACGACGTCGGTGGCGGCATCGCTGCTCGACGCCGGAGCACGGTTGGGCTACGGACGCTACTTCGAGATAGCGCGCGCCCACAGCATTCCGATCGCCGTGCGCAACGACCACATCCCGTTTCTTCGCGCCGGCATCCCGGCGGCGTTGCTGTGCGACTTCGACTTCGGCGGCGCCGATCCCGTTCGACGCGCCGGTCGCAATCGATTCCGACACACGTCGGAGGACCGCGTGGAGCGGGTATCGCGGGCGAGCCTGCAGACCACCGGCGACGTCCTCATCGAAGCGGTCCGCGCGAACACGCCGCCGAGGAACAAGTGACGGCCGCGCTGAGTGAACGGAGAGTGTCGCGCAGAGTGAACGTCGTCTTGGTCTTCGATTCGGACGCTTCGCCGCAAAGGGCTTCAACGGTGGCCTGCTAGACTCCCACCCCCGGTCGAGCATCCCGCTCGGCTGGTTGAAACCACTTGACGAGGATGGACTTCACGAAGCAGCTTTCCAAGAAGGACATGCGTTTGACCCGCGGGGGCCTCAGTGACAACGCCGCCGGCGTTGCCGTGGTTACTTCGGGTTGGCCGAGCGCCCTCTTCCCGCCTCCGAAGGCGACATCTACTCCGTCTTCATCAACCCCGCAAGCAACGGCGTGCAGGACGCGGTGCATTTCGCGAACCAGGTTTTCTAGAAGCGCAAACCACCGTCCCGTCGGCCCGCGAGTGGCCGGCGGGACGGATTCGGCGTCGATACGGCTTGTATCTGCGCCGTACAGCCGATGTCGATAATCGTGAACATATGGCGGGGGTCGCCATGCGCTGGTGGCCTTGCATGGCGCCGCGCAGAAGTGCTACGATGCGCAGGGGTCGATAACCTGAGAGGTTGCCATGAAGAAGCGAGCACGGCGCGTCCAGTTGACGGGCAAGACCCGGACGATCCCCAAGAAAGAGTTGCGGGAGATGCGCGGGGGGATGCGACACCCCAGCGCCAGCAACGCCATCGGGGGCACCAACACGGCCCTGAACGCCCTCTGGGCCATCGGTCAGAAGAACACACCTGCCGTCAACGCGTTGTGGGCCGTGCAGAACCGACTCAACAACGGCAACACCAACGACAACGTCTCCTCCTAGCAAGGTCTTGCCGGCAAGGACGGGGCGTCGATGTTCACGGCCACGTACCTGGGCAGTCGCACCTGGTCGGTGCGCGGGCGTCGCGGGCACCTGATCATCGGTGACGCGTTCCGAGTGGACCGCGGACACGCGCCTGACGCCGTGTTTCTGCCACGCGAACGAGCGTTCGATCCTACGTCGCTCGCGGGGCTGGATCGCAGCGTCCCGATCTACGTGTCCGCGCATGCGTCCACCGCAATGGTCGTCGTCATCGAGGAGCTGGGCTTCGCGACGCAGCGTGTGCACGGTGGAGAGACGCTGGACATCGGAACGCTGCGCGTCGACACGGTGGCGGACATCGCCGACGCCGGCCGAGCGTGGGGTGCGCTCGGGTGCGTCGTTCGCGACGCCGACGCGGAGGGCAGTCTCTTCATGCCGATCGACGGAGCGCCCTCATCCGTGGAGTGCGCGGCGGCGAGCGCCGCACTCGACGTCCCCGGGTTGGTGGTGTACCCGGCGCCGGCGCATGAAGGCATCCTGGCGCTGGCCGGGGCGCACCGGCGCATGAGCCGGCAGTGGGCACGCCCGGCGGGCCTGTTGATCGCCGATGGACCGGCGACGGGCGCGCAGGCACAAGCCGGCGTTCTCGCGCAGCTCCTGCCGCAAGACGACGTGCGCGCGTGGGCTCCGGGGCAGCGCTTCGGCGTCCGCCGTGGAACGGTCGTCGAACACGAGAGCGATGACGCCTATGTGGACGCCCGGGAACCCATCGAAGACACGCTGGAGAACGGTCCGCTGTGCGGACGCGGCGCGCTCTCGGACGGAGAGATCGCGGAGCTTCGCGCTGAGCTGAACACATTGGCAAGACACCTGTACGGCAAGCGTTTGTTTCGCGAGCTCTACTCGCTCTCGCCCCAGGAGCATCCGGGCAAGCGTCCAACGGTTGCACTCTTCTTGCGAAGTACGGATCGCGAAGGGCACGTGTTCGAGTACGCGCCGCACGCATGCGCGTTCCGGCTGCTTCACGACAGTCGAACGATCGACGACTACGTCGCCGTTTTCGAGTGCTGGGCAACGGACTTGTTGATGACGTTGCGTGCCGAGATCCTGCCGGAGACGCTGACGCGGACCGGCTCGCAGAGCACCTCCGTCGCGCATCCACGGTTCACATTCGAGCTCGCGAGCGCCTTGGAAGCACACATCCACCCGCATCGGTTCCCCGAGCGTTTCGCCGAGCGCTATCGGAAGGCGCTTTGACGTCATGTTTTCCGTCACCCACGTCGGACACAACGGATGGGTCGTGTCGACGGCATCCTCCACCCTGCTCGTCGACCCGTTGCTGCGCGACACGTTCGCCGCGACCGAAGCCGTAGGACTCGCCGTACATCCGCCGCGGCGATTCGACTTCGATGCTGCGCCGCCTCTTGACGCCGTGCTGCTCACGCACGAGCACGAGGACCACTTCGACCTCGCGTCGATCGACATGGTGGATCGCAGCACGCCGATCTTGATGCCGTCCCGCTCGTCCCCGGCGATGCGCGAGATTCTGACCGACATGGGCTTCTCCGTTCGGCTCACGAGACCGGGACGTCCCGTCGAGATCGGCGCGGATCTGAGCGTGCTTCCGATGACCGCGGACCAGGTGGAGAACGGCATCGTCGAGGAGTGGGACGTGCTGCCGTTCGTGGTTCGCGATCGCGACGGACACGGCAACCTCTTCACGCACATCGACATGGCGCCGACGCCTTCGATGTGGCGCAGCGCACGCTCCTTCGTCGAGCGACCGGGGCTCTGGGTGTACACCAACAACAACACGGACTGGCACTTCCAGGCCCGGTGGGCGCGTCCGGACCGTTTCAGCCTGTCCAGCTTCGTGGGATCGATCGTCGACTACCACACCGCGATGGCGCATGAGTGGACCGCGCCCGAGCAGCTGCTGGTCACCGGCGAGAGCTTCTGCTTCCGGGGGGAGCAAGCGTTCCTCAATCACGAGGTCTTCCCCTGGACCAACGACGAGGCCGCGCGCGCGCTGGCGCTGCAGCTCCCGGGCGTCACGGTTCGCCCGTCGGTCCCCGGTGAAACGTTGATTCTGAAGAACGGCGAGGTCGCCGAGGTCCGACCGAGCTCGCCGTTCGTGCGCGTCGCGCCGAGGGCCGCGTGGCCGGCGCGGGAGCATCGCGGCGACGTCGCTTGGTTGGAGGACTACCGCCCGGCCTCCGGTCGCGAGGTGCTGGAGCGTTCGCACGTCCCGGCGCTCGAAGCTGCGTTGGCCGGGCTGGCGCGCAGCCTGCACGGTGGTTCGCTTCACCGCGCCATCTGCGGCCTGTCCGTGCCGGACGCGGCGGGACGGATCCCGACCTTCGCCTTGTCGCTTCGTGACGGCGAGCAGCCGCTCGCCTTCGCCTACCGACCGGAGCATTGCTCGTTCGTGCGCGTCGCGTCACCCGATCCGCCGAAGGAGTTCCTCGCCGTCTACGAGTGCTGGGCGACGGACCTCCTGGCCATGTTGACCTGCCGGATGTCGACGACGGCGCTCTGCTTCGGACGCTCGCGCATGTGGAATGCGAATCCCCGTGCCTTCGCGTTCGAGTTCAACAAGCCGCTGTTCGAGTACGTGCATCCGTTGCGTCGTCCGGATGCGTATCGCGAGCGCTATCGTTCGATCGTCGCCGCGCTTCACGACGACGGGCCGCGTCTGCCCGGCCCGCGGAGGTCGGCGTGAACATCATCGGTCTCTCCATGTACTTCCACGAGTCCGCATGCTGCCTGATCTCGGACGGCGTGCTCGTCGCCGCCGCCGCCCAGGAGCGCTTCTCGCGCATCAAGCACGACGGGCGGCTTCCCGTGGATGCATTCCGATTCTGCCTGGACGAGGGGGCGATCGACATCGACGACGTGGACTGTGTCGCATACTACGAGTCGCCGCCGCTCAAGCTGGCTAGACAGATTTGGGCAGGCTGTCCGCTCGGCGGAGCGCAGGATCTTCGCTGGATCGACCCGGGACGGCCGGAACGGGACATTCGCGAGCTCCTCGGCCACGAGGGACGGATCGAGTCCTTCGAGCATCACATGTCGCACGCGGCGAGCGCGTACTTCTTCTCCGGGTTCGACGACGCGGCGGTGCTGACGGTCGACGGCGTCGGCGAGTGGGCGACGACGACCTACGGACGCGCTCAGGGCGCCGAGATCGAGTTGCTCGACGAGGTGCGTTTCCCCCACTCGCTGGGCCTGCTGTACAGCACGATCACCGGATACCTCGGGTTCGCTGTCAACAGTGGCGAGTACAAGGTGATGGGACTCGCTCCCTACGGGCGACCGACCTGCGTCGATGCGATTCGCGCGCTGAGCACGCCGGACGGCGCCGGACACTACGCGCTCGACCTCTCGTACTTCGAATTTCGTCGCGCAGATCGCATGTACACCGACGCGCTCTGCGACCTGCTCGGCGGGCCGGCACGACGGCCCGACGAGCCACTGCGCCAACGACACAAGGACATCGCTCGCAGTCTGCAGGTCGTGCTCGAAGACATCCTGCTCGACGCCGTCTCCCGTCTCGCCGGGCTCGTCGCCTCGGACAACCTCTGCATGGCCGGCGGCGTGGCGCTCAACTGCGTCGCAAACGGTCGCATCGCGCGGGAGGGCCCGTTCGGCAACGTGTTCGTCCAGCCGGCCGCGGGCGATGCGGGCGGCGCGCTCGGCGCCGCCGCGCTGGCGCATGTGCGACTCACGGGGCATCGACCGGACACTCGGCGACTGGAGGACGTCTGCCTCGGTCCGTCGTTCGCGCGCGACGACGTCGCGCGGCTGCTGGAGGGCGTCGGGATCGAGGCAGCCGCGTTCCGGCACGACGAAGGACAGCTCGTCGCCGACGTCGCGCGACGACTCGCGGCCGGACAGGTCGTAGGTTGGTTCCAGGGCCGAATGGAGTTCGGCCCCCGCGCGCTCGGCGCGCGCTGCATCCTCGCGGACCCACGCGACCCGCAGATGCAGAGCCGCCTGAACGAGCGGATCAAGAAACGGGAGGGGTTCCGGCCGTTCGCGCCGGCGGTGCTCGCCGATCGCACCGCCGAACACTTCGCGCTCGATCACCCGTCTCCGTTCATGTTGGAGACGTGCCGGGTCGACTCGAAGCTCGACCTGCCGGCGATCACGCACGTCGACGGATCGGCGCGCCCCCAGACGGTGGATCCATCGGTCGCGCCCAGGTTCGCCGCGCTGCTTTCGGCGTTCGAAGAACTGACGGGCTGCCCCGTGTTGGTGAACACGTCGTTCAACGTCCGCGGCGAGCCGATCGTGCGCACGCCGGCCGAAGCCCTGCTGTGCGCCGTCGACGCACGCCTGGACGCGCTGGTCCTAGAGGACTTCGTCATCGACCGGGAGATGCTGCCCTCGTCGTGGACACACACACTGGAATACCATCGCCGGCTACGGGCTTCCGACCGCCGCGGGCGAATCAGCGAGACGGTCTACACCTTCATTTGACGAGCGACATGTCCCGAGACCGACGACAACCTCCGTTGGCCGCCTGCGAAGAGCTCGCGCAGCTCTTGGCAACGGAGGAAGGACTGCGCACGCTGCGTCTGCTGCAACAGACCGGCATGGTCGGCGTCCCGCGCGCCGTCGAGCCGGCCGGGCTCGACGAGCCGTACTCCGACGAAGACGATCCGGACGCCGACCGCCCGGAGGCCATCGGGATCTGGGAGCCCCAGGAGGTCGACGGCGAGCTGGTCTTCGTTCGCCCCGATCCTCTCGAGCTCGAGGACGACTGGGCGCTCACCAAGACGCTGCGACCCAAAGACGCGTTCCTGCCGATTCGGGTCTGCCTCGTCGGCGAGTCGACGGCGGCGGGGTTCTTGTACGCGCCGGATCTGACGCCCGCGCAGGTGCTGCAGGGCCAGCTGGACGCAACGGCGGGCGCGGACCTGTTCGAGGTCATCGACCTGTGCCGGGTCGATCAGACGGACGAGGGCGTCCTGGAGGTCTCGCGGACCGCGTTGCAGCTGCTTCCGGACGTGATCGTCGTGTTCGCCGGCAACAACTGGCTCGCCGCGGCGCCGGACGCGCCCGCGTTCGCCGACGTCCTCTCGCTCGAGCTCCTGCACGAACACGCGGCGGCGCTGGACGCCGAAGGGCCGGCTGGCCTTCAGCGCCTCGCAACGAACCACCTGAAGTCGAAGGCGGAGGCCGTGTGCGCCGAGCTCGCCGCGATCGCGGACCGCTCCGGAGTCACGATGGCGTTGGTCGTGCCGGAGACGAACCTGACGGATTGGGAGCACGATCTCCCGCCGTCGTGGTTGCCGGGCGACCGGAATCGCCGCTGGCTCGCGCACAAGCAAGAGGTTCTCGACGCGCTGGCGAACGACGATCTCGCGGCAGCGGAGAACGCCGCCCGCGCGATGCTTGCCCTGGACGACGGAACGTGCGCCACGTCCCATCAGGCACTCGGTACGACACTGCTTCGCATCGGTCGGACGGAGGCGGCGCGCGACGCGCTGCTCGCCGGACTCGAGGCGTCGCGCTGGCTCGGACGCGCATCGGCGCCCGGTGCGAGTCCGGTGGTCCGGCAAGCGATCCGTGACGCGGCGCAAGCGCACGACCTGTTGTGTGTCGACCTTCCGGCCGTGTTCGCAGACCATGCCGCATCGCCGCTGCCCGGTCGCAGGTTGTTCCTCGACTATTGTCATCTGACGCCCGAGGGCATGCACGTCGCGATGGCCGCGGTCGTGGCCGAGGTGTTGGCAGTCAGCCATCCCGCTCGCTTCCAGGCGCTGGACTGGCGAACGGTCGCGAGTGCATCGCCGCCGCCGAGTCCGGCGGACACGGTCGAGGCCCGCGGCGCGATGTTGGCCGCGCTGCACACCGCCCACATTCAGCGTCCGCTGACCGACGGCGCCGCCGGCACCGAGTACTGGATCGAGCAGGCACTCGACAGCTCGGAAGGCATCGAGGAGGTGCTGGCGGACTACGTCGCGGCAAAGGCGGCCTGCGCCCCCCCACTGCTCTCGTCGGCGCAGCAACGCGTGTTCGAATCGCCGTACCGTATGCCGGCGCGGATCTGGCGCTGGCAGGACTACGACGTGCTCGACGTGCCCGTGGTCCGCGCGGTCATCGCCGTCCTCGAGCGCCGGCGACCGGGCGCCGGCGAGCGGCTCGAACTGCTGCTGGCCGACGCCCGCGGACTCGAGCGCGGCGAGCAGGATCTCGCGCGCGGGTACTTCCGCGGGTCGCCGTTCGCCGCATATCCGACGTCGCGTTCCTACGAGCGCGCGCTGACGCCGGAGTCCACGTTCCACTTTCTGGTCGTCGAGCCTCGCGCCGTGGAGCTCGCGCTCACGCTCCGTGCCCCCCGCGACGACGAGGACGATCGCACGTCGGCCCTCGTGCTGAACGGCACGGAGGTGGGCCGGATCACCACAGGTGCGCAATGGAGCCGCGCGACCGTGCTGGCGCCGGCGACGACCGTGCGATCGGGCATCAACACCCTGCGTCTGCGGTGGCCCGAGCTCGACGCCGACGGCGGGCCACACCTCGAGCGCGCGGTGAGACGGCTTCAGCTCGGATTGGCGCCGGATCTCAGGCCCGTGTTCGGTGAGATTCACACCCTGCGAGCCCGGATGCCATGAACGACGCCTTTCGCATGACCGCGCTCGGCCACCACGGCTGGCTGTTCGAGGCCGCTGATGCGCGGATCCTCGTCGATCCCCTCTTGCACGACGCGTTCGGACTGACGCCCGCGGTCGGCCTGCGCGTGTTTCCGCCCCGCCGCGTCGACGTATCGGCGCTCCCGGCTCTCGACGCGGTCATGCTCACGCACGAACACGAAGGGCACTTCGACCTGGCCTCGCTCCACTGCCTGGACCGCTCGGTGCCCATCTACATGTCGTCGCGCTCCTCTGTCGCCATGCGGACGATCCTGGCGGAGATGGGATTCGGCGTCCGTCTGCTGAACCCGGACGAGGGCGTGACGGTCGGCGGCCTCGAGTTCCTGCCGATGTCCGCCGATCAGCGCCGCGACGCCATCATCGAAGAGTGGGACGTCCTGCCGTATCTGGTACGTGACCTGGCCGGGCACGGCAGCTTCTTCACCAGCGTGGACATGCCGGCGACGCAAGACATGCTCGAGCGGGTCCGTGCCCGCGTCGACCGCGTCGGAGTCTGGGGGCAGACCAACAACTGGAGCGAGTGGCACTTCCTCACGAGCTGGAGCGGACCGCATCCGGAAGAGATCGCAACGTTCGTGCAAAGCGCCATCGGGATCTGCGAGTGGCTCGATGCGAACCACCGAATGCCGGCCGCCTGGGCCGTCGTCGGCGGCGGATTCTGCTTCGGGGGCGATCGGGCCTGGCTCAACGGAAATGCCTTCACGACGGACGGGCGCGCGCACGCCCTCGCGCTCGAGCCGCTCCTGCCCGCGAACCGTGTGTGTTGGCCTCGGCCCGGCGACACGTATGTGATGATAGACGGTGAGTTGGTCGAGCAGGCGCACGGCACACCGTTCCTGTCCGCTTCGCCCGAGGACGAGTGGCCCGCGCGGACGTTCGTCGGCGACGTCGAGTGGCTCGAAGACTACGACGCGGCGACCTCGCAGGCGTCGCTCTCGGACGAGGAGCTCGACGCCCTCGACGTCGAGCTGCGCTCGTTGGCGGCGCACCTGTATGGAAGGGACCTCTTCAAGGACCTGTACTCGCTCGGGGCGCTGGACGACGCGCAGACGCGCCCGACCTTCGCCCTGGCGCTGCGCGACGGGGAGGACGACGGCGCATTCGTATACGCGTACGAACCGCAGCGCTCTACGTTCGTCGCCGTGGACTCGGGCGATCCCGTCAGCGACTACGTCGCCGTGTTCGAGTGTTGGGCGCGCGATCTTCTCGCGTTCCTCCGATGCGAGGTGTCGTCGGCGACACTGACCTTCGGTCGCTGTCGTGTGTGGAACGCGATTCCGGACCGCCTGGCGTTCGACCTGCCGGGCGCGCTGCTCGAATACGTGCATCCCTTGCGCCATCCCGAGCGCTGGCTGGCGACCTACCGACGATACGTCCGTGAGCTGCCGCAGGGCGCGCGAACCTGACGGGATCAGGCGCGGCGCCTTCCGGGAATGTTCGGCAGCCTCCGCAGCCCCTGTCAGACTCTGCTCCCCATGACGACCGCCGCACTGACAGACAACCCGTTCGCCACCTGGTTCGGCATCGACGAACCGCTCCTTCGCCGCGTCCTCGCCGCCGCCATGGAGCGCGGCGCCGACTTCGCCGACGTCTACTTCCAGCACCAACACTCGACGTCGATCGGCATGGAGGACGGCATCGTCAGCCGCGGCTCCTCGAGCGTCGACCAGGGCGCCGGCGTCCGCGTCGTCATCGGCGACCAAACCGGCTACGCCTACAGCGAAGACCTCGACGTCGAGGCGCTATGCCGCGCGGCGCGCACCGCGGCCTCCATCGCCGCCGGCAACGCCAAGGTCGCCCCGCAGGCGATCGAGGTGCGCAGCCTGCCGGACTACTACGCCGTCCAGCGCAACGTCGAAGACGTCGCGGTCGAGGAGAAGCTGCCGCTGTTGCGCCGGATCGACGAGCTGGCACGCGCGCTCGAGCCCGCCGTCGACAAGGTCTCGACGGGTTGGTTCGACAGCGACGACCGCGTGCTCATCGCCACGAGCGAGGGCGCGATCTTCACCGATCGTCGCCCCATGGCGGGCCTGCACTGCGTCGTCAATGCGACGAAGAACGACGAACGCCAGACCGGCATGGCCAGCCTGGTTCGCCGCGACGGCATCGAGTGGTTCACCGACGAGCGGCTGCGCGATCTGGTCGAGGACGCGGTCAAGCGCACGATGATCCTGTTCGACGCGCGCAAGCCGCCCGCGGGTGAGATGCCCGTCGTGCTGGCCGCCGGCGCATCCGGCATCCTGCTGCACGAAGCCATCGGCCACGGGCTCGAAGCCGACTTCAACCGCAAGAACGTATCGATCTACTCGACCATGATGGACCAGAAGGTCGCGCCCGACTTCGTGACCGTGGTCGACGACGGCACGCTCGAACACGAGCGCGGCTCGATCAACGTCGACGACGAAGGCAACGCGGTCGAGCGCACGGTTCTCATCGAGGACGGCGTCCTGCGCAGCTACATGCACGACCGCATCAGCGCCAAGCAATACGGCATCGAGCCGACCGGCTCCGGGCGCCGCGAGAGCTTCCGTCACGTCCCCATGCCGCGCATGCGCTGCACGTTCATGGAGAACGGGCCCCACAGCTACGACGAGATCATCGCGTCGGTCGACCGAGGCATCGTCGCCGAGACGTTCACGAACGGACAGGTGCAGATCGGCGCCGGCGACTTCACCTTCTTCGTGAAGAACGGTTGGCTGATCGAGGACGGCAAGATCACCTCCCCCATCGCCAACGTGAACATCATCGGCAACGGCCCCGATGCCCTGCGCGACATCACCATGGCCGCGAACGACGCCAAGCTCGACTCGGGTGGCTGGACCTGCGGCAAGGACGGCCAGGGGGTTCCGGTGAGCCAGGGCATCCCGTCCGTGCTCGTCAAGCAGCTCACCGTCGGAGGGCAGGACTGATGCCGGCGACGGACCAGGCCACGGAGACCGAGCTGCTCGACGACGCCGAGCAGGCGCTCGCCCTCGCCCTCGCGGCGGGCGCGGACGACGTGGTCACCGGCGTCAGCACGGGCCGCTCGACGGAGTACTCGTACCGCGACGGCCAGATCGAGCGCGTCCAGGAGAGCGCGAGTCGCATGCTGGGCGTGCAGCTCTACGTGGACGGACGGTACTCGGCGCATCAGAGCAACGACCTGCGTCCGTCGGTGCTCAAGCCGTTCCTGCGCGAGGCGGTCAAGCTGACCCGCGCGTTGGAGCCGGATCCGTATCGAACGATCCCCGATCCGGCGCTGTACGAAGGCCGCTCGGACGTCGACCTCGATCTCTTCGATCCCGCCGTCGAAGCGCTGGACCGCGACCGCTGCATCGAGTGGCTGTCGAAGATGGACGCCGCGTCGCACACCGACGAGCGCGTCATCAGCGCGACGAGTCATCTCGCCATGGGCGCGGGCGCGTCCGCGCGCGTGAGCTCGAACGGATTTCGCGGCGCGCGTGCCGGCACGCGCATTTCGGCGTACACCGAGGTCACCGTGCAAGGGGAGGGAGACAAGCGCCCCGAGGCCTACGACTACGGCTGCGCCCGGCACCTCGAGGACATGCGCAGCCACGATGCGATCGCCCGGGAGGCGCTCGCGCGCGCGATCGGGCGCATCGGCGCGGTCAAGGGCGCGTCCGGCCGCTTCACGATGGTCGTCGACCGCGAAGCAGGCGCGTCGTTTCTCGGGCGCATCTTCGGCGCGCTCACGGCGTCCTCGATCCAGCAGGGCCGCTCCTTCCTCGAAAAGCAGCGCGACCAGACGATCGCGCCCGCGCTTCTCACGATCACCGATGAACCGTTGATCGCGCGCGGGCTGGGCTCGCATCACTACGACGGCGAGGGCATCGCAGCCAGGCCGCGGGCCGTGATCGAAAACGGGGTGCTGAAGAGCTTCTACGTCGACACCTACTACGGCCGCAAGCTCGGCTGGGAGCCGACCAGCGGCTCGGCGTCGAATCTGGTCTTCGCGCACGGCGAGCACGACCGCGACGGCATCCTCGCGGCGGTGGGCAACGGCATCTACGTGACCAACTGGGCCGGCGGGAACGCCGACGCGACGACGGGCGACTTCTCGTTCGGCATTCGCGGCAACCGCATCGTGGACGGCGAGCTCGGCGAAGCCGTGGGCGAGATGAACATCACGGGCAACTACCTCCGGATGCTCGGGCGGCTGCTGCACGTCGGCAACGATCCGTATCCGTGCTCGGCCATGCGCGTGCCGACGATGGCGTTCGAGGGCGTGCAGTTCTCCGGGGCGTAGGCGCCGGGCGCGGCCCCGCCCGCTGGGTACGGGCTCGGAGATGAGGACCGCGCCCCGACGTACGATGGACGGAACTTGAGGTGCCGCGCCGTCGTCCGACGTGTTTGCACCGGAGACATCATGGCCAAGCGTACGGCCTACATCCTGAATCCGACCGACGGCGTTCCCATCAAGAGCTGGACCCGCGGCGTGCCGCTCGAAGACGCCGCCCGCAAGCAGCTCGAAAACGTCGCCAGCCTGCCGTTCATCCACCGCTGGGTCGCGGCCATGCCCGACGTGCACCTCGGTTACGGCGCCACCGTCGGCAGCGTCATCCCCACGGACAAGGCCATCATCCCTGCCGCCGTCGGCGTCGACATCGGCTGCGGCATGATCGCGGCCCGTACCACGCTCGACGCCGCGGACCTGCCGGACGACCTCAAGGGCGTTCGTACGGCCATCGAACGCGCCGTCCCCCACGGGCGCACCCACCACGGCGGCCGCAACGACAAGGGCGCCTTCCGCGACCTCCCCGCCCCCCACGAGAAAGCCTGGAAGCGGCTGCGGCCCGGCTACGAGGGCATCCTCGCCAAGTACCCGCGCCTGGACCGCGGCCAGACCGAACGCCAGCTCGGCACGCTCGGCACCGGCAACCACTTCATCGAGGTCTGCCTCGACGAGGAAGACCGCGTGTGGTTCATGCTGCACAGCGGCTCGCGCGGCGTGGGCAACCGCATCGGCCAGCACTTCATCTCGCTCGCCAAGAAGGAGATGGAGCGCCTGGACATGCGACTGCCGGACAAGGACCTCGCGTACCTGCAGGAAGGCACGACCTCGTTCGACGACTACGTCGAGGCCGTCGGTTGGGCGCAGCGCTTCGCGCGCGTGAACCGCGATCTGATGATGGACGCGGTGGTCGAGGCCGTCGCCCGCGTGAAGGGCATCAAGCCGTTCCGCATGGAGGCGGAAGCGGTCAACTGCCATCACAACTACGTGCAGCGCGAGCGCCACTACGGCAAGGACGTGTGGCTGACCCGCAAGGGCGCGGTGCGGGCGGGCAAGGACGACCTCGGCATCATTCCGGGCAGCATGGGTGCGCGCTCGTACATCGTGCGCGGCAAGGGCAACCCGGAGAGCTTCGAGAGCTGCTCGCACGGCGCGGGCCGCACGATGTCGCGCACGGCGGCGCGCAAGCGCTTCACGCTCGCGGACCACGAGAAGGCCACGCGCGGCGTCGAGTGCCGCAAGGACATCGGCGTGATCGACGAGACGCCGGCCGCGTACAAGTCGATCGACGACGTCATGCGCGCCCAGCGCGACCTGGTGTCGATCGTCCACACGCTGCGTCAGGTCGTCTGCGTCAAGGGTTGACCGCGATCAGGCGGGCCTCGTGCCGCCCGGTGGCGTTCCAGCCTTCGCCGTAGTGCACGACCTCGAGCCCCTGGATCAGCGACGGCAGCTCCCCGTCCTCGAGCAGGAAGCGCTCGGACGGCTTCGGGTTGCGCCGCAGGTTCGTGCGCGTGGGGTGCTCGAAGAGCAGCACGCCGCCGGGCCGCAGGATCCGCGGGTACTGCGCGAACAGCGGCCGGTGCAGGTAGTGCACCTGGACGACGAGGTCCCACGGGCCCTCTGGCAGCGGCTCGCGCTCGAGATCGGCGCAGACGGTGGCGACCCCGTGGGCCGCCCGGGCCAGATCAAGGCCCACCGGGGAAAAGTCGACAAGGGTGACGTCGAACCCCTGCGCGACGAGCCAGGCGGCCTGGCGGCCCGCGCCCCCGGCGACGTCGAGGGCGCGCCCGGCGTCGGGCAGCAGATGACGGTTGCCGGTCAGGAACGGCGTCGGCGCCATGGGTGTGGGCCCGCGGTCCCGGTACCTCGCGTCCCAGCGCTCTCGGTCGTCGTCGCTCACGTCGTCCAAAGGGTACTGCGCGAACAGCCGCGAAACGCGGACGTGGCCGGTGCCCCGAATCAGTGGGAGAATGAACCCTGATGCGCCTCCTCCCCCTCGTGCTGACCCTGCCCCTCATCGCGCTCTGCGCGTGCGGGGAGCGCCGGGAATGGGAGGTCGTCCCGCCGGAGGAGGTCAACGTCATCCAGCCCGATGACGTGCCGGAGGCGGGCGAGTTCATCCGCTACAGCCCCGCGAGCGCGCGCGGCGGCGGGCTCGACATCGCGATCACGACCTACGCGAACCCGAGCGGCGGTCCGAAGGTCGACCTGGTCGGCGTCGTGCACATCGCGGACGAGGGGTACTTCCAGAAGCTCCAGGACTACCTCGCGACGTGCGACATCGTGCTCTACGAGGGCGTGAAGCCCGAAGACGCGGACGCCGAGGCGTTCCAGAACGGCCTGGACAGCGAGGTCGAGGCGCGTCGGTTCCAGGCCAAGATGGCGGGCTGGTTCGGATTCAAGTTCCAGCTCGACGCCATCGACTACACGCGCGAGAACTTCGTGCACGCGGACATGAGTCTGGAGCAGTTCGCGGACGCGGGCGGCGGGCGCTTCATCAACCTGGAGACGAATCCGTCGGAGAGCTGGGACGGCCGCGGCGAGCTGACCGGCGCGTTGAAGAGCATGTTGAGGCAGTTCGAGGGCTTCATGGACCAGACGATGTCGAAGCCGAACGTGCTGCGTTCGCTGGCGCGGCGCGAGTTCGCGCGCGTTCTGGGGACGACCGACATCGAGGGTGCGTTGGACATGTTCCCGGAGATGTCGGAGTTGATTCTGGACAAGCGCAACGAGGTCGTGATGAAGCGCTTCGACGAGGTGCGCGATCAGACGAACGGCCGGATCGCGATCTTCTACGGCGCTGCGCACATGCCGGATCTCGAGAAGCAGCTGACGCGTGACTACGGCTACGAGCGCAAGAGCGGGCAGTGGCTCAGGGCGTGGGCGCTGCGCGCGCCGTTGCGGCGGCGGTAGGGCAACAACGCTCGTGGTAGGTGGGGGCGACCCTTGTGGTCGCCCAATTGGTAGGGGCGACCCTTGTGGTCGCCCATTTCGGGCAGCCACGAGGGCTGCCCCTACGTTTGATCCGTTACGTGAACGTGCGCGTGAACGTGATCGTGCACGTGATCGTGCACGACACCTCGGACCGGATTGTCGCCCAATTGGGCAGCCACAAGGGCTGCCCCTACAGGTCGCCCAAATTGGTAGGGGCGACCCTTGTGGTCGCCCATTTCGGGCAGCCACGAGGGATGCTCCTACGTTTGATCCGTTACGTGATCGTGCACGTGAACGTGATCGTGCACGACACCTCGGACCGGATTGTCGCCCAATTGGGCAGCCACAAGGGCTGCCCCTACAGGTCGCCCAAATTGGTAGGGGCGACCCTTGTGGTCGCCCATTTCGGGCAGCCACGAGGGCTGCCCCTACGTTTGATCCGTTACGTGAACGTGCGCGTGATCGTGCACGACACCTCGGACCGGACTGTCGCCCAATTGGGCAGCCACAAGGGCTGCCCCTACACAAGGGCTGCCCCGACGACGTCAAACCTCCATCAGCTCGGCGATCTTCTTGTCCACCATCTCCTTGACCTTGCCTTCGTACTTCTTGGTCAAGTCCTGGATGTCCTTCTTCGCCCGCTCGAGATCGTCCTCGGTCAGCGCCTTGTCGTTCTTCGCCGCGTCCGCTTCCTTGTTCGCGTCCCGGCGCACGTTGCGAATCGAGATGTTCGTCTTCTCGCCATGCTCCTTCACGAGCTTGGCCAGCTGCGCGCGGCGCTCCTCCGAGAGCTGTGGCAGCGTCAGACGAATCACCTTGCCGTCCGAGCTCGGGTTCAAGCCGAGATCCGACGACTGGATGGCGCGCTCGATCTCCTTCACGATCGACGGGTCGTACGGCTTGATCAGGATCTGCCGCGGCTCCGGACAACCGATCTGCCCCAGCTGTCCCAGCGGCGTCTTCGCGCCGTAGGCGTCGACCTGCAGCTTGTCGACCAGCGCCGGACTCGCGCGACCGGACCGCAGCCCGCTCAGCTCCGACGCGAGGTGCGTCGTCGCGCCCTCCATTCGCTCTTCCGTCGACATCAGGATCTCGTCTGCACTCATGACCACCACTCCGGCCCCGGGACGGGGCCCTGATTCTACGCCGTGGCCTTGCCGCCGACGGTCGTTCCCAAGGATTCCCCGGACAGCAAGCGCGCCAGGTTGCCCTTGACGCCCATGTCGAACACCACGATCGGAACGTCGTTCTCCTCGCAGATGGTGAACGCCGTACGGTCCATGATCTGAAGCCGCCGGCGCGCCGCCTCGTCGAACGAGATCCGGTCGAACCGCTCGGCGTCGTCGTGCTTCTTCGGATCCTTGTCGTAGACCCCGTCCACCTGCGTGCCCTTGAGGATCACCTCCGCGCCGATCTCGGTGCCTCGCAGCGCCGCGGCCGTGTCCGTGCTGAAGAACGGATGGCCGGTGCCCGCCGCCAGGATGATGACGCGGCCCTTCTCCAGGTGCCGCACGCAGCGCCGCCGGATGTACGGCTCGGCGACGGAGTGCATGTTGATCGCCGTGAGCACGCGGGTCTTGACCCCCTTGCTCTCGAGCATGTCCTGCAACGCGAGCGCGTTGATCACGGTGGCCAGCATGCCCATCGTGTCGGCCGTCGCACGGCCGATGCCCTCGATGTGCGTCTGCGCGCCGCGCAGGATGTTGCCGCCGCCGTTGACGACGGCGATCTGAACGCCCAGGCGATGCGCCGCGATGATCTCGTCGGCCAGGGCGCCGACGGCGCCGCCTTCGATCGCACGGCCCGAGTCGTCCGAGAGCGCTTCCCCGGAGACCTTCAGAAGCACTCGCTTCCAGCGCGGGCCGTCAGCCATTAGCCCCCGACCTGCAGGACGGCGTATTCGTGGACGGCGACCTTCAGCTCGTCGAGCGCCGCCTTGACCTTCTTGCTCGGGTCGCGCGACCAGGCCTGCTCGAGGAAGACGCGCTCCCCGAAGAAGTTCTTGTTGAGCCGGCCCTGGACGATGCCTTCGATCGCCTGCTCGGGCTTGCCCTTCATCTTCGGATCCTCGGCGATCTGCTCGCGCAGGAAGCTGAGCTCCTTCTCGACCTCGTCCGCCGGAATCTCGTCGCGCGACATCGCCTGCGGCTTGCCGAACGACAGGTGCATGCCGATCTCCTTGGCCGCTTCCGCCTTGTCCTCGGCGTCGCCGCTCAGCGAGATCAGCACGCCGATCTTGTCGTTGAAGTGCACGTACGAGCCGACGTAGCCACCGTTCGTGGCGGTCAGGCGCGCGACGTTGGCCAGCTTCATGTTCTCGCCGATGGTGCCGATGAGCGCCTTGAGCGCCTCGCCGACGGTGGGCTCGTCGCCCGGCCACGGCAGAGCTTCGAGCTCCTCGACGGTCGCAGCGCCGTTCTCGAACGCGATGCCGACCACCTTGTCGACGAACTCGATGAACATCGGCGTGTTCTTGACCGGCTCGGTCTCGCACAGCACGACGACCGCGGTGCCGGTCTTGTTGTCGTCCGACATCTTCACGCGTACGAGGCCTTCGCCCGTCTTGCGCCCCGCCTTCTTCTCGGCCGCCTTGCCGAGCTCCTTGCGAAGCAGCTCCTGGGCCTTCTCGAAGTCGCCGTCGGTGTCGATCAGGGCCTGCTTGCACTTCATCATGCCGAGGCCCGTCGCCGCACGCAGCTCCATCACCTGCTTAGCGCTAATGCTCATCTCGTCGGTCTCCGTCGTCGTTCGTCGCAGTCCGCGACCCAGGCGAGCGATCGCTCGCCCCAACCATGTCAGTGCTTTCCGAAGAAAGCGCACCGCACGCTACTCGCTCGGCGCTTCTTCCGCTGCAGGCGCGTCCGTCTTGGGCGCATCCGCCTCGGGAGCGTCCTCCTTGGAAGCGTCCTCCGCGGGCGTTTCCGCGGGCGCCGGCGCGTCGTCGGTCTTCACCGCGCGACTCTTGTCGGCCTCTTCGCGAAGCTTGCGCTGCCAGTCCTCGGTCACCTGCTGGCGCTGGCGATCGGCGGCGCGGCGCTGTTCCTCTTCGGCGCGCAGCGCGGCCTGCTGCCGCTCCTGCTCGGCCTTCACGACGGCCCACGTCTTGTTGCCTTCCTCCACCGCGTCGGCGAGGAGGTTGAGCAACACGTTGACCGAACGCATGGCGTCGTCGTTGCCGGGAATCGTGATGTCGACGCTGTCCGGGTCGCAGTCGGTGTCGAGCACCGCCAGCACCGGAATGCGCATCTTGTTCGCCTCGGCGACCGCGATGTGCTCGTGCTTGGGGTCGACGACGACCAGGCACGCGGGCAGCTGCTCGAGCTCGCGAATGCCCTCGAGGTTCTTGAGGATCTTCTTCTTCTCGATGCGGTGGCGCGACTGCTGCTTCTTGGACAGCACCTCGAACGTGCCGTCGGCCTCCAGGCCCTCGAGCTCCTGCAACCTGCCGAGGCGGCTGCGAATCGTCTTGAAGTTGGTCAGCGTGCCGCCGAGCCAACGCTCCGTCACGAAGGGCTGTTTGGTGCGCTGGGCGACGCCGCGAATGGCTTCCTTGGCCGAGCGCTTGGTGCCAACCCACATGACGCGCCCGCCCTGTGCGGACACGGCCTGGAGGTAGTGACGCGACTGCAGGAGGCCGCGGACGGTCTCACGCAGGTCGATGATGTGGATCTGGTTCTTCTTGCTGTGGATGAACGGCCGCATCTTCGGATTCCACCGACTTGCGCGGTGACCGAAGTGGACGCCGTTCTCCAGAAGCTGCTCGAGCGTGATGTTCGCCAACGCCATTCCTCTTGGGCGCCCCGGGGGACGCACCGGCCCGCCCCATGGAGGCGGCCAAACTGGGTGTTTCGCGACCCCGCGCCAAAAAGCGGAGTCAAGCGGCGGAGTGTAGCCCGACCCCCACAGAGGGTCTACGGATGGAGGGGTCGTTGCCCGCCCCGGAAGGGGCCCCAATTCGGGGGCTCAGGAGGGCTCGCCGGCCCGGATCTCGGCCAGGATGCGCTCCGCGAGCCGAAGCGCCCGCAGCCCCTCGCTGCCCCCCACCGCCGGCGCCCGGCCCGTGCGCACGGCCCGCACCAGGGCGCTGATCTCCTCGCGCAGGGGCTCGGCGTCCTGGATCGGCAGCAGCTCGATCTCCAGGCGCGCCTCCAGGTCGTCCCCGGCGCCGCCCTCGTCGGGCTCCAGGCCCGCGCCCCGGGCGGCCATGTCGCGCAGGCGGTCGTTCCAATCCCGGACCGAACGCGACGAGCGCACCAGCCGCGCCTCGCGCTTGTCGTAGTCCAGCCGCAGGTAGGCGTTGTGCGAGAAGATCCGGATGCGTCGCATCCGGCGCTGGGAGACGCGGCTGGCCGTCACGTTGGCCACGCAGCCCGACGGGAAGATCACCCGCGCATTGGCGATGTCCTCCTGTCCGCCGGAGACCCGCACCCCGACCGCCTGGACGTCGCAGGCTTCCTCGCCCACGAGGTGATTCAGGATGTCGAGATCGTGGATCATCATGTCCATCACGACGCCGACGTCGGTCGCACGGAAAGCGAAGGGCGCCAGGCGGTGGACCTCGATGTAGACCGGCGGCTCCCCCAGCCGATCGAGCGCCGAAAGCACCGGATTGAAGCGCTCGACCAGCCCGACCTGCAGATGCGCGCCGCCGGCTTCGGCGGCTTCGACGAGCGCGCGGGCGTCACTGGTGCTGCCCGCGAGGGGCTTCTCGACGAGACAGTGCACGCCGCTTCGAAGCAGCGGCTCGGCGACACGCCGGTGATCGGTCGTCGGCACGGCGATCGAGACGACGTCGGGCACGGCGCCGAGCTCGCTCAGCGACCGAACGAGCGGCACGTTCAACCGCGTCGAGAGCTCGCGCGGACTCTCCACGTCGGTGTCGACGAGACCGAGGAGGCGGACGCCGTCCGACGCGAGCTCGTTGTAGATGCGCGCGTGGTGGCGGCCGAACGAGCCGACGCCGATCACGGCCGCGCCGATCGAGCCTCCGCCGTTGACCGCAACGTCACTCACGCGCGATCCTCCCGCGGCGCTTCGGCCGCGCGTCCCTGCCGGCCCGCCTGCTGCGCGCGGATCGACGCGATCAGCTCGACGATGTGCGGGTTGTTCCCGTGCTTCTCTTCGGCCCGCCGGATCGCGTCCGACGCGCTCAGCTTGTCCGAGATGAAGATCGAGTAGACGGTGCGCTTGATGAGCTCGATGTCCTCGGGGGCGAACCCCGCGCGCTGCATGCCGATCACGTTCGCCGCGCGAATGCGGGCCGGATGCCCTTCGACGACGGTGAAGGGGTGCACGTCCTGCGTGATGCGCGTGAGCCCGCCGACATAGGAGAGCCGGCCGACCGTCGTGAAGTGATGCGAGGCGCTCGCGCCGTTCATGATGGCGCCGTCCTTCACGATGATGTGCCCGGCGAGCAGCACGTGATTCGAGAGCACGACGTTGTTGCCGATGGTGCAGTCGTGCGCGACGTGGCAGCCCACCATGAAGAGGTTGTTCGACCCGATCCGCGTGACGCCGCCGCCCTGGGTCGTGCCGGGGTGGACGGTCACGTGCTCGCGGAAGTGGTTGCGGTCGCCGATCACGAGCTTCGTTCGCTCGCCGCCGTACTTGAGGTCCTGCGGCGGCGCGCCGATGACGGCGCCGGGGAACAAGTGGTTGTTCCGCCCCATCGTCGTGTCGCCCATGATGGTGACGTGCGGGTGCAGGAACGTGCCCGCGCCGATCTTGACCGGCCCCTGGATCACGCAGCGGGCGCCGACGACCACGTCTTCGGCGAGCTCGGCAGCGTCGTCGATGACGGCCGTGGGATGGGCGAGCGTCGTCATGCGCTGGGCGGCTCCGCCATGGCGAAGTTGAGCCGTGCCTCGGAGACGAGGCGGCCGTCCACCGTCGAACGGCACTTCACGCGGCCGCGGCCGCTGGACACTCTGAGCGTCTGGGCTTCCAACCGAATCTGGTCTCCCGGTACCACTGCGCGCCGAAACTTAACCCGGTCGATGGACAGAAGCACGGGGACGCGCCCCGTCAGCTCGAGCTTGCGCAGCAGGAGGATGCCGGCGAGCTGGGCCATCGCCTCGAGAATGAGCACGCCCGGCATGATCGGCTCGGACGGGTAGTGGCCCTGGAAGAACGGCTCGTTGACGCTGACGTTCTTCACCCCCACCGCGCGCTGGAAGCCGTCGACCTCGATGACGCGGTCCACGAGCAGGAACGGGTAGCGGTGCGGCAGGATGCGGCGGATCTGCACGGGATTGAGCGCGGTCTGCGACGGCTTCGCCGGCGCCTTCGCGGCCTCCTCCGCGCGCCGTGCTTCCGATCGCAGCGCCTTGACGAGGTCGAGGTTGGCGGCGTGTCCGCTGCGGTAGGCCACCACGTGCGCGTTCAGGTCGGCGCCGAGCAGGAACAGGTCGCCGAGCAGGTCGAGGGTCTTGTGGCGGGCGAACTCGTCCGGCCAGCGCAGCGTGTTGTCGATCACGCCCTCTTCGCCGACGACGAGGGTGTTCTCATACGACGCCCCCAGACCGAGATTGGCCGCGCGCAGCGCCTCGGCCTCGGACTCGAGACAGAACGTGCGGGCACCGGCGACCTCGTTCTTGAACGTGTCGGCATCGACGCGCACCGAGAAGTGCTGCGTGTCGAGATAGCTGTGGCCGTAGTCGAGCGTGTACGAGACGGTCAGGCCGTCGCTCGCCGGAAACGCGACCAGCGACGCGCCGTTGCCGGCCTCGACCGCGACTGGATGCGGGACCTGCACCGTCGGACGCTCGGCATCCTGTTCCTCCGGCTCGAGGTCCTCGAGCACGGCGAGGAACTCCCTGGCCGATCCGTCGAGCCCCGGGCACTCCGGGCCGCTGATCTTGACGACCAGGTTGTCGACGCCGAGCGCGGTGCAGCACGCGAGGAAGTGCTCGACCGTGTGGACGTCGGCGCCGCGCTCTCCCACAAGCGCGGTCCGGCGCCGCTCGTCGCGCAGGTTCTCCGCCTGTGCTGCGATGCGCGGCGCGCCCTCGAGGTCGGTGCGCACGAAGGTGACGCCGGTGTCGGGCTCCGCGGGCTCGATGTGCAGCACCGCCTCGCGGCCGGAGTGGAGTCCGATCCCTCCGATCTCACCCTCGCGTTTGACGGTGCGCTGCTTCCGCGACATCGTGCCTACTTCTTGAGCTCCGCCTCCACCGCCTCGGTGATGTCGAGCTCGGGCTCGTAGTACACCACCGAGCGGAGTGCAACCTTCCAGATGTAGTCCTGCTCGTCCTTCGGGCTCAGGTCGTCCTCCGTCTTCTGGAGGACGAGCTGAATGCCGTTGCGCCGCGCGTAGTCGGCCACGACGGACCGGACGGCCTTGAACACCGACTCGAGATCGTCCATGTAGTCCTGGTGGGCGATCTGAACGGCGCGCTTGGCCTTGTGCTCGGCCTGCACCACCTGCATCAGGATCTGGTTCTCCTTGGCCCTGCGCCGGGGGTCCTTCTTTCCCATGGCGACCAGCTCCTTTTGCGCCTTGTCGATGTCGGCCTTCGAGCGATCGAAGTTCTCCTGCGCCTTCTTCTTCGCGTTGTCGAACTTCTGACGGATCAACGCGGTCTCCGGGTGCGCCTCGATCAGCGTGAGCATGTCGACGACCGCGGCATTGGAAACGGGCGCGGCTTCGGCGACGTCGAGGGACCGGCCGGAGAACAAGAGTGCGCTCAAGATGAGAACCAGCACGACGCGGTGCATCGGGTTTCCTCCCAGGAAGATGGTGGTTCGGAACATTGTCGCCTGTGACCCGGTGGGCTTCACGGGAATCCCGGACGGCTCACAAGCGGCTAGAAATCGCGGCCGACGCTGAACGAGACGAGCCCGCGCTCGTCCTCGCTCTCCTTGAAGATCGGCAGGGCGAAGTCGAAGGCCAGCGGGCGCTCGCCCAAGAACGGAATCACGATTCGCAGGCCGAGGCCGGCGGTCCAGCGCCACCGAAACGCGTCGTCCTCGTAGATGTTCGTGCCGAGCGTGCCGAAGTCGGTGAAGGCGACGACGCTGAGCGTCCTCGCGATGAGCGGATACTCGTACTCGAGCTGGTTCACGAGCGCCCACTCGCCGCCCATCGGTTGCCCGTTGGCGTGAGGACCGACGCCGCGGAACTCGAAGCCGCGGAAGGTGGTGCCGCCGGCGTAGAAGCGCTCGTTGGGCGGCAGCTCCGGCGTGTCCTCGAGGGCCTCCGCCCAACGCGCCAGCGACTTGAAAGAGACGCGGTGCTTCTTGCCCTCGTCGTCTTCGAACACCGTGTAGATGGCGTTGAGCTGCGCAATGACCTTGACGAAGTCGAGGTCGCCCCCGAACACGGTGCCGGCGAGCTCCGCCTGTGTGGCGAGGGTCCAGGACCAGATCGGGTCGACGCGCTTCTCCTGCTTGCCGTAGCTCAGGTCGAAGCGCACCGCGCGGGTCTCCTGCTGCGATGCGAACAGGAACGCGCCGGGCACCGCGTCCGGCTCGATGTCGTTGATGTCGGAGCGCTGGTGACGCCAGGAGATGCCGGCGGTGAGCGCGGAGGTCTCGTCCGGCGCGAGGTAGAGCGGGTAGCCGAAACCGACGCGGTAGCCGTACACCGCCTCGTCGTAGCTCTCGCGCACCGCGAGGAGGCTGAAGATCTCCGCGTTGAACGAGAGCATGGTGCCGAAGAGCCGCGGCTCCGCGAAGCCGACGCGGAACTGGCTCTGCTCGGTGCTCGGGCGCAGAAGGACGTTGAAATTCTGCCCCGCGCCGGTGAAGGCGCGCCGCGAGAAGACCTCATCGAGCGACCGGGGGGGCCGGGCGATGTCGAAGTTGCGCTTGTTGAACGTGATGCTGCCGAACGCGCCGCTGTTCGTGCTGATACCGATCCCGAAGTTGAAGTTGCCGGTCTTGGCCTCGATCACCTCGTAGGCGACCGACTTCCAGCCGTCCATCGGCTCCCCGTCCGGACCGACGGCGTCTTCCATGCGCATCGAGACGCGGTCGAAGAAGCGCGTGCGTTGCAGGCGCTCCCGAGCGCGTTGCAGCTCGCCGCGATCGATGTAGCCGCCCGGGGACAGCTTGACCTCACGACGGAGGATCTTGTCGCGCGTGAACTCGTTGCCGTAGAAGTCGACACGCGCCAGGCGCTGCTTGCGACCTTCCACGATCGTGATCTCGAGGTCGACGACGAGCTCGTTCTGCCGGCCGCGCTGCACGGGCGTTCGCACGACCGCCTCGAGATACGACCGCGCGAAGTAGGCGTCGCGAACGGCTTCCAGTCCTTCCGTGAGCTTCTTGCCCGAGAAGCGTGCACCGGTCCGACAGCCGATGATGTTCCTGATGCGCTCCTCGGTGAAGAAGGCGACGTCTTCGGGCGGCGGACTTCCCGACTCCCCGGCCTCGACGCGCTCGATGATGATCTCGACGTCGCCGACCTCGTACGCGCGGTGCTCGACGATCGCGATCACGATGGTCGCGCGTTCCTTGTCGTCGGAGAACCGCAGGTCGTCGAGGAAGACCTCGGCGTCCAGGAATCCCTCGTCGCGGTAGAGGCGCTTCAGGGCGACGAGGTCCTCACGCAGCACGTCCTCGCGGAACGTGCCGCCGGAGTTGAGGATGTTCTCGAAGAAGCTGCGGCCCTCGGTCTGCATCACCTCGAGCAGGTCCTTGCGCGGAATGTGCTGGTTGCCGCGGAAGATGATGCGCTCGACACTGACCTCCGGACCTTCGACGATCGAGAGATCGATGCGGCGGCCGCCGTTCGCGAGCCGCGTGATCTGCGGCTCCGGAATGTGCGCGAAATGGAAACCGCGCAGTCGATAGGCTTCGACGATGTTCTCGACGTCGGCGGCGAGGTGATAGGGCGAGAGCGGAAAACGCTCGCGCGTCTGCATCATGCCGCGAATCTCGGACTCGTCCATCTCCTCGGCGCCGCGGATGACGAGTTGCACGACGAGCGGATACTCGGAGACGGTGAAGCGCAGCACGATGCCGCCGGCGACGTTCTCCTGCGTGATGCGCACCCACTTGAAGAAGCTGTGCAGCGTCTCCATGTCGCGCACGAGCGCGGCCTTGTCGAGGCGCCGCCCCTCTTTGTTCAGCAGCTTGACCTTGATGCTCTCGGCGCTGTAGAGGACGTTGCCCTTGAACTCGATGCGCCGAATGACGTCGGTCCCCTGGATGCGGTCGATCCCGGTGTCGCCGCGATCCGGCGGCGGCTCGTCGGGGCGCGGGCGCGGTACACCCGGCTGCGGGGCGGGCGCCGGCGGTCGAACGACGGCGCCGGAGCGCGGCGGCTGGGCGCGCGGTCGAACGCGCGGCGCGGGACCGCGCGGGCGCGGCTGCGGCGCCTTGCGGCGCAGGCTCGGGTCGCGATCCCAGTCGGGATTCCATGCCGGGGGCGGCGGCGGCGGCGGGTTGTCCGCGCCGGCGGTGCGGTCCGGCGCGAGAACCACCGCGGGCAGGAGCGTCAGTGCGAGACAGACGGCGCGCAGCAGGCCGGGCGATCCGCGCCCGGTTGAGCGATGCCTCGGCTGCACGCTGCGTTCTCCCTGCCCTTACGGCCGTTTGCAGGGGCAGCGTCGAATCGAGACCTGCCCCGACGCGCCTGCCCCCCGCCCAAGCGGGCGCGATTGTAGTCCTGCCCTCTGCCCGCTCTACGAAGGAACGAACGTGCCGTTGGCGCGCGAATGAAAACGGCGGTTTCGGACTGTCACCGTCTTGTCACGCGCCGCGCCGGCTTGAACGCCCGATCTAGAAGGTAACGACGCTCGTGTTGTTGTCGAAGCGCATGTACTCGGCGAAGAACGACAACTTCACCCTGCCCGTCGGGCCGTTGCGCTGCTTGGCGAGGATCACCTCGGCCAGGCCGTCGTCCTCCGGACTGCGCGTGTAGTAGAACTTCCGGTAGAGCAGGCAGATCACGTCGGCATCCTGCTCGATGGCGCCCGACTCGCGCAGATCGGAGAGCTTGGGCTCGTTGCCCTGGCGCATCTCCGCCGCGCGGTTGAGCTGCGACAGCGCGATCACGGGCACCTGCAGCTCGCGTGCGAGCCCCTTGAGCGAACGGCTGATGTACGAGATCTCCTGCTGGCGGCTGTCGCTGCCGCGCACCGCGCCGCCCGCGTCCATGAGCTGCAGGTAGTCGATCAGGATGAGGTCGAGTCCGTGCTTGGCCTTCAGACGGCGCGCCTTCGCGCGCAGCAGCGTCGGCGTGAGCGTCGAGCTGTCGTCGATGTGCAGCGGCGCTTCGAAGAGCGGGCTGGCGGCTTCGCGCAGGCCCGCCATGCGCTCCTTGCTAATGAACTGCCCGCGGCCGGCCTTGCGCATGTCCTGGCCCGGGAAGCGCGCGAGCGAGCACAGCATGTTGCGCACGATGTTCTTCGAGGTCATCTCGAGGCTGAAGATTCCGACGGACTTGCCGCCGATCAACGCCGCGTTCAGCGCGACGTTCAACGCGAACGACGTCTTTCCCATCGAAGGACGGCCCGCGATGATGATCAGCTCGCCGGGGCGGAAGCCGGTCGTCATCTCGTCGAGCTCGTAGAAGCCCGTCTCGATCCCCGCGACGTGACCGTCGGCGTTGTCGAGCTCCTCCATCGCCTCGTGCAGGATGCCCGCGACGCCCTGTACCTCGGCCACGCCGCGCCGGTTGCCGATCTCGAACACCCTCGACTCGGCCACGTCGAGCAGCTCGTCGCCGATCTCCTCGCCCGAGTACGCCAGCTGTTGCACCTCGGTGGTCACGCCGATCAACGCGCGCGCGATACCGCGCTCGCGCACGATCGATGCGTAGTGCTCCGCGTTGGCGGGACTCGACACCGCCTCCGGCAGCTTCGTCAGGTAGTCCAGCCCCCCCACGCTCTCGAGCGCGCCGGTTCGCTCGCACTCGCGCATGACGAGCACCACGTCGAGCGGACTTCCCCGGTCGTAGAGCGAGAGGATGATCTCGAACAGCTTCCGATGCGCGCCGTGATAGAAGTCCTCGGGTTGCAGAATCGGAATCAGGTTGCCCATGATGTCGTCGTCGTGGGCGAGCAGGACGGAGCCCAGCACGGCCATCTCGGCCTTGAGGCTGTGGGGCGGAACGCGCTCGATCGTCTCCCGCGACGGCGTAGCGGGCGTGGGCGAACGATCGATCATTGGACGCTGATTCCAGGACGCCCGCCCGCGCACCGCAGTGAGAAGGGCGGTTCCCATGGTTTTGAACGGGCTTTTCACCGCTCAATCCACAAGGAGTTAACATAACCCCTTGTCAGATAATGACTTATGCCGTAGGGCGGAGCCCCAGTCAAGTATGCACCGGGGGTGCGACAACGAATTTGATCTGGGTCGAACGACCCGCATGGGCGCAAGCCGCGCCGATTCGCGCTCGGAAGCCCGAGAACGCTACTCGCCGACGGCTTCGGCCTCTTCCTCGGCGCGCTCTTCGGCGGCCATCTCGGCGTCGATGGCCTCGCGCTCGGCGGCGGCCTCGGCGGCCTCGGCCAGCTCGACGGCCTCGGCGGCGTCCTGCACCACCCAGAGCTTCACGTCGACGGCGAGGTCGCGGCTCAGGTGCACCGGCACGACGTACTCGCCCAGCTCGCGAACCGGCTCGAACCGGATCTGTCGGGCCTCGAAGTTGAAGTCGATCTCGGCGAACGCGTCGAGCACGTGCTTGACGCCGACGGAGCCGTACAGATGACCGTCTTCACCGGCACGCGCCTCGATCGTGAGCTGCGTCTTCTCGAGCTGCTCGGCGACCTCGGCGTGGTACTTCGCGAGCTCGGCGAGGCGGACCGCCTCGACCTTCTTGTCCTTCTCGATCTGCCGCAGGCTGTCGTCCGAGACGATCGCGGCGTAGCCCTTCGGCAGCAGGTAGTTGCGGGCGTACCCGTTCTTGACGCGCACGACCTCGCCGACCTTGCCGACGCCTTCGATGCTTCTGCGAAGCAGGACTTCGAATGCCATCTCTCTCGACTCCTTGCAGCCTGGCTGAACAGCCGGCTCTAGCGTCCGACGTACGGGAGCAGCCCGATGTAGCGCGCACGCTTGACGGCGACGCGAACCTTGCGCTGGAAGTGCGCCATGGTTCCCGTGCGCTTGCGGCCGTACATCTTGCCCTGTGCGCTGACCATCTTCTGAAGCGTGGGTACGTCCTTGTAGTCGACGTATTCCACCTTCGCGCGGGTGAAACGGCACTTTCCGCGCTCGCCCTGCTTCTTCAGGAGCTTCTTCAGGTTCTTGAGCTTGTTCTGACTCGCCATGTTGGTTCTCTACCGCCGCCTACGACTTGGGCGCGGCTTCTTCCTTCACGTCTTCGGATTTCGTTTCGGCCTCGGCGACGGGCGTCTCGGCCTCGGGCGCCGCGTCCGCGTCCTTCGCGGCGGGCTTGTCGTCCGCCTTGCCTTCCGCCGGCTTGTCGTCGTCGGTCTTGCCCTCCGCGGGCTTGTCCGCGGCCGGCTTCTCGCCACCGGGCTTGCGGCTGCTGCGACGGTCGCGACGATCGCCCCAACCTCCGAGGGAGTTCTTGCGGCTGTCTTCGGCGAGCAGCTCACGCTCCTTGGCGCGCTTCTCGATGTGCTCCTCGATCGGCTCGTCCAGCGCGATCGTGAGGTGGCGCAGGATGACCTCGTTCAGCGCCACGTCTTCGTTGATCTTGTCGATCGCGTTCGTGGGCGACGTGAAGTAGACGAGGTAGTAGGTCGCGCGGCGATGGCCCTTGATCTCGTAGGCGAGCTTGCGCTCGTCCCACTTCTCCTTCTGGACGATCGACGCACCGTGCTTCTCGAGGATGGCGTCGACCTGGCCGGCCGTCGCGTCGAAGTCCGCAGTGGCGGCGTTGTTGTCGAGGAGGAACATGGCCTCGTACTGATTGATCTTCATGTGCTGTCCAGCCCTCGGGACGCAGCGTGCGGCGCCGGAAGGAATCCATCGCGTGATCGTCGTCCGGCGCGTACGCGGCCGGACCCCCTCCCGGAGTTTTGGGCCCCCGGACGGGCGACAAGCGAGCGAAAGTACCAGAGCCCTCGCGGAGCCCCAACCCGATACAGCAGTGGCCCGGAGGCCCAATTCCGGGCCTCTGGAGCCGGAATCGGGGCCGACGGCCGACCGGGCCCGGATGGCGGCCCTCAGACCCTCGGATTGAAGCGGTTCATGGCACTGTCGAGGCCGTCCGCGAGCCACGCCTCGACGGCGTCGGCAGCCCGATCCAGCATGGCCGGCAACGCCTTGCGCTGCTCGACGTCGTAGCCCCGCAGCACGTAGTCCGCCCAGCGCGCGCCCTGGGGCGCGGGGCCGATCCCGAGCTTCAAGCGGGGGTACTCGCGGTCGTTGAGACGCTGCTCGATCGACTTCAGCCCGTTGTGTCCGCCCGCGGACCCTTCGGCACGAAAGCGCAGCCGGCCGAACTCGAGCTGAAAGTCGTCGACGAGCACGAGCACCTGCTCGGGCGCCGCGTCGAACACGTCGAGCGCCCGGAAGTAGACGCCGCCGACGAGGTTCATGTACGAGTGCGGCTTGATCATGCGCACGCGCCGGCCCGCGAACTGCGCGTCGGCGATCTCGCCGTTCAGCAGGCGGGTCTTCTTGAAGGACGCGTCGTGCCGCGCGACCAGCTGATCGAGCACCTGCCAGCCCGCGTTATGCCGGGTCTTGGCATAGCGCGATCCGGGATTGCCGAGGCCGAAGAGGATGTGCGACACGAGGACAGACTACCCCTTCGACGCATCCGAAACGACGGGCCCGTGCGGTGCGACGCGGCGGCGCTACTCGTCGCCACCCTCGGCCGGCGTCTCTTCGCCGCCCTCGGCCGGGGCTTCGCCTTCGGCCGGGGCTTCGCCTTCCTCGCCCTCGACGGGCTCTTCCTCGACGACCGCCTTCGGCGTCGAGACGTTGCAGACCATCTCTTCCGGGTTCGAGACGGCTGTCACGTTCGGCGGCAGCTCGAGCTCCTCGACGGTGACGCCGTCGCCCAGGGCCAGCTCGGTCACATCGAGGATGATCTCGTGCGGGAGGTGCTTCGGCAGTGCGCGCAGCAGGACCGCGTCCATGAGCGCGTTGAACACGCCGCCTTCGGTCGTGCCCTTGGCGCGGCCCTTGAAGGTGATGCGGACGTGGTCTTCGACCTCGACGTCCGCGGCGACGCGCGTGAAGTCGACGTGCAGGATCTCGTCGGTGACGGGGTGGATCTGGACCTCGCGCACGATGGCCGGACGCGCCTCGTCGCCCAGCTTGAGCTCGACGAGGTGGCTATCGGAGCGCATGAACCGCTGCAGGTCCTCCTCGCCGATGGTGAGCGAGAGGTTGCGGCGCTTCAGGCCGTAGAGGTTGGCCGGGACCTGGCCGGCGCGGCGCAGGCGACGGACGGCAGCGGTGCCGTTCTCTTCGCGCAGCGCGACGTTGATCTGAAAGAAATCCATGGCACCTGTCCATCATCGCGAGGCGTTCGTTCGCCGGCGCGGAGGGGCAAAAAGGTTACGCGGGGGACCGCAGGGGGCCCAGGATCGGGAGGGGGGATCCGACCGTTTCCCGATTCCCGGACGGTGCTCACGGGATGCGGGAAACGGGAGGCGGGAACCGGCCGAGCTCCTTGCGCCCGAGCGGATCGCTGGGGCGAAGGTGCCGCAAAGTGACGGAGGACGCCGCGTGGTGCACCACGCAAGGACGACGGCACGCAGCGCCACCGAGCATCCAGCGGTCCGCTGCGCCACCGAGCATCCAGCGGTCCGCTAGGACATGCCCTCTTCGCGGCGGTTGAAGATCGCGGAGATGGACTGCTCCCTGTGGACCCGCATCACCGCCTCCGCCAGCAGCGGGGCGATCGAGAGCACCGTCAGCTTGTCCAGCCCCGTGGGATCGACCGGAATCGTGTCGGTCAGCACGATCTCCTCGACGGGCGCCGCCCGCAGGCGCTCCCGGGCCGGCCCGCACAGGACGCCGTGGGTCGCGGCGATCCGAACGGACGTCGCGCCCTTGTCCTTGCAGAGCTTCGCCGCTTCGGTGATCGACCCCGCCGTCGAGATCATGTCGTCGATGAGCAGGACGTTGCGGCCCTCGACCTCGCCGATCACGGCGCCGATCTCGATGTCTTCCGCCGAGACCCGGCGCTTGTCGACGATGGCGAGCTCGCCCCCGAGCCGGCCGGCGTAGCCCCGCGCCATCTTCGACGAGCCCACGTCCGGCGCCACGACGGTCAAGTCGGGTAGACGCTGGTTGCGGAAGTGCGACGCCAGCACCGGCGCCGAGTAGAGGTGATCGACCGGGATGTCGAAGAAGCCCTGAATCTGCGCCGCGTGCAGGTCCACGGTGAGCACGCGCTGCGCGCCCGCCTCGACGAGCAGGTTCGCTGTGAGCTTGGCGGTGATCGGAACGCGTCCCTCGTCCTTGCGGTCCTTGCGTGCGTAGCCGTAGTACGGAATCACGGCGGTGATGCGATCGGCCGAGGCTCGGCGCGCCGCGTCGATGAGCAGCAGCAGCTCCATCAGGTTGTCGTTCACCGGCGGACAGGTGGACTGCACGATGAACACGTCGCCGCCGCGCACGTTCGAGTCGATCCGCACGTCGATCTCGCCGTCGGGGAAACGCGCGACGCGCGCGGCCGTGCGGTCGATGCCGAGCTCGAGCGCGATCTCGTCGGCGAGCTGGGGACAGGCGTTGCCGGCGATCAGCTGTAGGCCTCGTTCGCTCACGCGCTTGACTCCTCTTTCTCGGCGTCCGGCGCGGACGCGTCGTCGTTCTTCTTCGAGACGACCCGCGCGGGCACGCCCGCCACGGTGTCTCCCGGTTGCGCCTTCGTCGTAGGCAAGACCACCGCATTGGCACCGGTTCGGGCGCCTTCCGGCAGCGTCACCGGCGCGACGAGGACGGTACCAGATCCGACGCTCGCATCGGCACCGATGGTCGTGCGGTGCTTGTCCTTGCCGTCGTAGTTGGCGGTGATCGTGCCGCAGCCGATGTTGGCGCGCTCGCCGACGTCCGCATCGCCGAGGTAGGTGAGGTGCTTCGCCTTGGCGCCGGCTCTCAGCACGCTGTTCTTCACCTCCACGAAGTTGCCCACCTGCGCGCCGGCTTCGAGCACGGCGCCGTTGCGCAGCCGTGCGAACGGGCCGACCTCCGCGCCTGCGCCGATGCGGCAGCCCTTGCCGATGTACGAGAACGGAAAGACGGTCGCGCCGGCTTCGATCTCGACGTCGACCTCGATGACCGTGGTGTCGGGGTCCGTGACGACGACGCCGCGCGCCATGTGCGCGGCGGTGATCCGGCGCCGAATGAGCGACGTCGCGATCGCCAGGTCCGCCCAGTCGTTGACGCCCGAGAGCGAGCCGGGATCGGCGCACGGGACCGGCGTGACGACGCCGTCGACCAGGCCGACCGCGTCGGTGACGTATTCCTCGCCCTGGGCGTTGGCCGTCGAGAGGCCGCCGACGGCCTCCCGCAGCGCCGCCGCGTCGAAGGCGTAGATGCCGGTGTTGAACTCCTTGATCGCGAGCACGGCGGCGTCGGCGTCGGCGGCCTCGACGATCGCTTCGAACGCGCCGTCGGCGTCTCGCACCACCCGGCCGAGGCGACCCGGCTCGTCGACGACGCCCGTGAGCAGCGAGGCCTGGGCGCCGGTGTCGCGATGGGCGGCGAGCAGGTGCTCCAGATCGGACGTGTGCAGCTGCGGGACGTCGCCGTTCAGCACCAGCACGTCTCCGTCGAAGTCCGGGATCGCTTCGAGCGCGAGCCGGGTGGCGTGGCCGGTGCCGTTCTGCGGGACCTGCAGCACGATCCGGGCGCCGGGCCAGTGCTCGCCGAGCCAGGCGTCGACGAGGTCGGCGCGGTGCCCGGTGACGACGACGGTCTCGGCGGCGCCGAGCGGTTCGACGGCCCGCCGGAGGTGGTCGAGCAGCGGGACGCCCAGGCACGGCACGAGCACCTTGGGCGGCGCGTCGTCGTCGCCGCCCATGCGGGTGCCCTTGCCGGCTGCGAGAACCAGCAGGGCGAGGGGTCGTGCTGCGCCCACGTTCCTAGTCGCCGCCGCCGCCGCGCGTCGCGATGAGGATCAGGGCGAGCCCGGCGAACAGGCCGGGACCGGTCTTGAAGATGCGTTCGTACCAGTCGTCGCTCTGGATCAGATCGCGCCAGAACGTCTCGACGTTGTCGGCGATGTCACCGGGGAAGAGGTGCGGACCGTAGAGCGCGAGCGCCGCGCCCCCGAGGATGAATGCGAGCAGTCGACCCATCGTGTTCTCCTCCTTGAGGCCGGGGGCGGTAGTCGAACACATATGGGGAGATAGGGGAAGGGCGGGAGAGGGAGCAGCGGGCGAGGGAGCGGGAGCGGGGTGGGGAGCGGGTTCGGGAACGGGAGAGGAGCAGGAACGGGTTCGGGGCTCGGATCGGCTACGGATTCGGGATTGCTCCGGGCGCAGGTACGATCGCTCGCGATGTGTCGCGTTCCCCGGTGGTGCAACTGGTAGCACATCAGACTTTGAATCTGAGAGTTGGAGGTTCGAGTCCTCCCCGGGGAACCACCTCCGTTCGGCACGCCCACGCGGCCCCCCCGTCACTCGCGTCCGGGTCGAATGGCCGTCGCGGCGACCCTCGTGGTCGCCCGCGCAGTCCACGAGGGCTGCCCCTACAGGTCGCCCAATTGGGCAGCCACGAGGGATGCCCCTACAGGTCGCCCATTGGGCAGCCACAAGGGCTGCCCCTACGTTTGATCCGTCACGTGGACGTGATCGTGCACGTGATCGTGCACGACACCTCGGAGCGGATGGTCACCCATTTGGGCAGCCACAAGGGCTGCCCCTACAACGAGCGCCGCAACAGGTCGAGCGCCGCCACCGACGCGCGGCGCTGGACGCCCGCGCGGGGGAACGGGAGATTCAGCTCCCGCGCCGTGCTTCCGCCGTCCGGCGTCGCAAGGCCCACGAACACCCGCCCCTGCGGAACGTCGCCCCAGTCGCCCGGCCCCGCCACACCCGTCGTCGCCAACGCGTAGTCGGCGCCCGAGCGCGCCCGCGCCCCCTCCGCCATCGCACGCGCCACCGGCGCCGACACCACCCCCTCGACCTCGATCAGCGCCGCCGAGACACCGAGCTGCGTCGTCTTCTGCTCCGACGCATACGTGATCCAACCACCCAGCAACACGTCGCTCGCGCCGGGAACGCGCGTCAGCATGTTCACCAGGTGCCCGCCCGTCACCGATTCGGCGGTCGCAAGCGTTCGGCCTACGGCGCGCAGCAGCTCGATCACCGCGTGCTCGATCGTCCCGCCCGGCGGCGGGTCGAACACGTGGTCGCCCAGCACGTCGCGCGCGCGGGCCTCGAACCGCGTAACCGCTTCTTCGTCGGCGCCCACGAGTCGCACCTCGACCTCGCCCTCGTGCGGATAGAAGCCGACCGACACGCCCTCGCTGCCCGACAGCTCGCGCAGCCGGCGCTCGACCTCCGACTCGAAGATGCCCGCGGTCCAGATGCCCCGCTCGACCTGCGGCGCACGGTCCGGATGCGCGCGCACCCACGGCTCGACGTGCGCTTCGAACATCGCGTGCATCTCGTGCGGCACGCCCGGAAACGCCACGACCCGCGCGCCGTCGATCTCGACGTCGATGCCCGGCGCCACGCCGGTGACGTTGCGAAGCCAGGTCCCGCCCGCGGGCACCTGCGCCTGTTGCTCGTGCACCGGCCGCACCGGAACGCCGCGCTGCGCGAGACACGCCCGGATCGCCCCGAAGGCCTCGTCGTCGACCCCGAGCGGCGCGCCGGCCGCGCGCGCGAGCGCCTCGCGGGTGCGATCGTCCTCCGTCGGTCCGATGCCGCCGCAGCAGACCACGAGCTGCGAGACCGCGGCCGCGTTTCGAAGCACGCCTGCGATGGCGTCTTCGTCGTCCCCGACCGCGCGAATGCGATCCACGCGCACGCCGAGACGCGTCAACGCTCTCGCCAGCCACGGTCCGTTCGCGTCGGCGCGATGTCCCGCCAGCACCTCGTCACCGACGATGACGATGGAGGCGGCGATCACCTACAGGCCGCTCCGGATGTGGACGATGTCGCCGTCCTTGACCTCGTAGTCCTTCGATTCGAGACGCACGCCGTTCTGCGCCTTGAGCTCACGCATGCTGCCGGCGGCGACGAGCGCCTCGTACGGGAACACCTCTGCGCGAACGAAGCCCTTCGCGAGATCCGTGTGGATCTTGCCGGCGGCGGTGACCGCGTCGTCGCCGGCGCGAATCGTCCAGGCGCGCACCTCGTCCTCGCCTACGGTGAAGAACGAGCGCAGTCCGACACCCGCGTACACCTCGCGCACGAAGCGCTCGGCCGCGGCTTCCTCGATGCCGAACTCCTCCATGAACGCGGGCCGGTCCTCCGCGTCCATGGCGGCGAGCTCCGCGTCGATCTGCGCGTCCATCGTCATCGTCGCGCGGAAGGGAATGACGCTGCCGTCGCCGAGCCCCACCGGCCCCGCGTCGGCGCCGTTCACGAGCAGCAGGAACGGCTTGCGGCCGAAGAACTGGAAGCCGCGAATGCGCTTGGCGTCCCCGGCGTCGAGCTCGAGGTCGCCGAGGTACTCGTCGGCCTCCATCTTCTCGAGGCATTTCTCGAGCACGGCGAGCTCGAGCTTGTCCTGGTCGAACGAGCGCGCCTTGCGTTGGATGTTCTCGCGCAGCTTCTCCGCGCGCGTCTCGGCGATGACGAAGTCGGCGGACGTGAGCTCGCCGACGACGCGTTTCACGTCGGCGGCTGGATCGGCCTCGGGCCGCTCGTACGGGTAGAGGTCCGACTTGAAGTTGCGCACGACGACGACGTAGGCGTCGAAGTCACGCAGTTGGGAGAGGAGCCGGGTGCGCTGTTCCTTGTCCGCTTCGGCGGTGCCGGGCGCGAGGCCGGGCGGGTCCCAGAGCTCCAGGCCCGCCTGGGTGAACTTCTTGGGGTTGAAGATGTCGCGGCAGGCTTCGAGTCGTTCGTCGCGGACCTTGACGACCTGGACGTGGGTCTCGGTCTGGAACCCGCCGGGAAGCTCGACGGGTTGTTCGGCGACGGCGTTGAAGACGGTGGTCTTGCCGGCGCCTCGGAGTCCGATCAGGGCGATGCGCATGATGCGGGAAGGGTAGCGCCGAGACGCCGGACCCGAACGCGATACCGAACCCGTTGCCGGCGCCGATCCCGATGCCGGCGCCCGGACCGGCGTCGAGCGCAACCAAGAGGTCGACGGGACGGGCGGGTACGAGACCGCTCCTACTCGTCCGGCGCTTCTTTCGTGGGCGTCTCGTCCGGCCCGAAGATTTCGGCGGCCCAGTCGTTCAGCGTGTCCGCGTACACCAACATCAAGGTGAAGATCGTCGCGCCCAAGAAGATGGGCCACGCCTTCCAGAGCCGGAACCGCTCGGGATTCTCCCCCACGAAGCGGCCGCCCCACACCCCCAGCCAGTAGAGCCCCACCACCGGGATCGCCATCATGATCTGCGTGATCGGGCTCGGGTCCGTCAACAACATGCCGAGGATGAACGAGACGACGACCGCGACGCGCCAGCCCTTCTTGAACGTCTCGCGCCGCACGATGTCGGTGGCCTGCAGGAACAGCATCACGAGCGGTAGCTCGAACAGCAGCCCCATCGCGAAAACCATCGTCAGGCACGTCGATACGTACGACTCGAGGCGAATCGTGTTCGTGATCTCGGGCAGCGACCCGGCCCATCCCAGCAGGAACCGCATGCCGAACGGGATCAGGATGACGTACGCCGCCAACAGGCCCAAACCGAACAGGACGATCGATACCGGGAAGAAGATGCGCACGTAGCGCTTCTCCTTGTCGTACAGCCCCGCCGAGATGAAGCCCCACATCTGCCACAGCACGATCGGCGCGACGGCGACGACGCCCGCGAGGAAGCACAGCTTCAGCGTCTGCATGAACGCCTCGCCCGGGTCGATCACGTTGAGCTTGAGCTCGGGCTTTCCGAGCTTGATCGCGGCCTCGTTGAACGGCGCGGTCACGAACTCGAAGATCTCGTAGTAGAAGAAGAACGCGATCACCATGCCGACGACGATCGCGATCATGGAGCGGAACAGCCGCGCCCGCAGCTCGTTCAAGTGCTCCGGCAGCGTCATGCGCGGCAGGTCGTCTTCGGGGTCGCGCATCGGATCGTGGGTGGCGTCGTCAGGGATCATCGCGGGGAAACCGATCTACGGCGCAAGCATAGCCTTCGATGCGCGGGTGGCTGCCAGCCTCTTCGGGCCGTGGTTTCCGAATCGGTCACGAGAATCGCAGCGCACTTCGCCAGGCGCTCGGATCGCGGGCGACGACCTTCGGCGACGAGAGATTCGTCAGCTCGATTGTAGATCGGCGTGCGTCGATGACGAATTGAAGAGGGCCGGCGGATCCCTCCGCCGGCCCTCAGATGTCTGGTTGTTCGGTCGACTGCTTTAGAAGTCGAGGAACGCGTCCAGCAGGCTCTCCGTGATGATGGTCGCGCCGTTCAGACGCGCCGCCTTGCGGACCTGGTCCAGCGGGCTGGCCGCACCGCTGTCCTCGTCTTCTTCCTCCTCATCCTCGTCGCCGGTCGGCGCCGCCTCCTCGGCAAGCACCCAGGAGTCGGGGACCACGACGTAGTCGGTCTTGCCGTTCATCGCGTCCTGGACGGTGACGTTCATCTGTCCAAGGCGCTGCGCGGCCATCTCGCGGGGCCACTTGTCCAGCGTGCCGGCGAACCACACGTGGATCGACTCGGTCGGGCTGTAGAACGGGTTGTGAATGAGATCGCCGCTCCCGAGCATCGAGGTGGCGCTGGTGATGCGGGCGCGAGCGGAGTGATCGCCCGTGACGCGCGTGACCATGACCTCGCCCTTCGGGACGCGGTCGCCGACGTTGTTCAACGCGCTCACGTTGAACTGCTGGCCGACGTAGACCTTGTCCTTGAAGCCGAGGTTGATCGTGGCGGTGCGCAGCGAGTTGCTGGCCGCCAGGATCTTGCCGTCGATGTCGTCGCGGCGAATGACGAGGTCGCGCTTCTGCTTGAGGATGCGCAGCGCTTCCTTGCGCGCCTCGAGCTCCTGCGTCAGCTTGCCGACGTCCTTGCGACGCCCTTCCTTCTCGAGAGCCAGCGCCTGCTCGGCGTTGGTCTTCGCGATCAAGTTGATGTTGGTGCGCTCGTTCGCCTCGTTGAGCTGCGTCTCGGCGTTCGCCAGGTCGCGCTGGTGCGCTTCCTGCTCGGTCTTGAGCTCACCCTGCAGCCGCGTGATCTCCTCGTTGCGCTGATTGATGTCCTCGCGCAGCTGAACGATCGTGGCCGTGTCGGCGTTCTTGTGCGCGACGAACTCCTTGATCAGCTGACGGTGAATCTGCGGCAGCTTCGCGATCAGGTCGCGAACGGTGAGCTCCTCGAGCGGGCCGAACATCCGGATCTCGACGAGGTTCTTCCCGTCCGGGTTGCCGCGCGGCGACAGCATGATCGTCGTGGCGACCTCTTCGAAGCCCTCCATCTGCGACAGCTCGGTCATCTTCTGACGGTAGGCCGCTACAGCTGCTTCGTAGTCCGCGAGCTTCTGCTTGTACTCGGCCATCGCGTCCGCATCGCCCTGGTCCATGGGCATGGGCGGCGCGCTCGGCACCTCGGGCAGGTCCGCGAGCGCGTTCTTCAGCTCTTCGGACATGACCTTGGACTTGTAGCTCTTCTCGGTTCCGCTGGTCGCGCCCTCGGGACGGAGCTCCTTCTCCATCTTGAGGACGGCTTCCTTGATCAGCAGCGCGACGAGCCCGTCGACCGCGCCGTCGTCGCCGGCGATCGAGCCGTTGTCGGCGAGGTGCTGCTCCAGCAGCGCGCGATCCACGGTGACCGTGTCCGGAATGCCCCCCTCGTACGCCTTCTTGAAGCCGATGAGCGCCGCGATGGCGTTGAGTTCCTCGCCGGCCGCCGTGTTGACCTTGCGCAGGTCGGCGATCTCTTTCTCGGCCTTGTCCGCACGCGCCATCTGGGTGTCGCGCTTGTCGGTGCAGTCGTACCAGAGGTAGATGAAGACGATCAGAAGGAGGAGCGCGATGACGAACGGCCAGTTCGTGCTGCCGCGCTGAAGCCGGTTGAGAGAGCGCATAGCTGTCTCCGTAGGGGGGTGAGCGAATTGCGAAACGGTACGAGGAAACAGCGCCCCGCACCACGCGGCGACGCCGTGTGGCTGCACGGGGAGCCGGAACCAGCCAGCCCAACCGACCAGTCCTCCCACCGGCTCGATACGGTAGCAGCGCCTCCGCGCGGGCGTCAACATCCACACACTCGGCTGGCCGCCGCAAATCGGGCCCCGAACGGGGGTTCCGGCTTGACCCCTCCGAGCGCATCTCTATGGTGGTCACGCGGAGACGGGGCCCCGCGCCCCGTCGGACTTCCCTCCTGAGCGCCGCCCGCTCCTCCTTGTTCGATTCGGCGCGGCCGGCAGGTCTCGGCGTTGTTTGCCGGTCACCGTGTGGCGACCGGACGGGCCCGTCAAGCGCGGCCCGTTCCAGACGGGCCTGGGGGGGCGTGGGGCGGCCACGGAGCGCCGTTCGTGAGGCACACACCACCTTGAGTGACCCGGAAGCCAGAGATCCCCGGCGGCGACGTGACGTCTCTCGCGGCTGGCCGTCTGCCAAGCCGCATGGAGACCGGGCATCCGATCGGAGTCCCTTGGACAACCAGCGCATCGTTCTCGGTTTGTTAGGCGGCATCGGGTCGGGGAAGTCCCACGTGGCCGCGCTGCTGTCCCAGCTGACGGGGGCCGAGGTGGTCGACGCGGACCAGCTCGCCCACGAAGCGCTCGACGCCTGCGCGCGCGAGGGCCGGCTCGAGAAGGAGCTGGGCGCCCAGTTCGTGGCCGAGGACGGCGGCGCGGATCGCGCGGCGCTGGCTGCGCAAGTGTTCAGCAATCCCCCGTTGTTGCGTAGGCTGGAGAGGCTGACGCACCCCAAGGTGATGGCGCTCGTCAAGGAGAGCGTGCAAGCGCACCGCCGGTCCGGCGGTACCGCCCTTTTGGTGCTCGACGTTCCTCTCCTGCTCGAGGTTGGGCTCGACCGGCGGTGCGACGTCCTCTGGTTCGTTGACGCGCCGGAGTCCGTTCGCATGCAACGCGCGGAAGAGCGCGGCCTGAGCGCCGAGGACGCCAAGAAGAGAGAACGAAATCAGAGCCCGCTCGAACGCAAGCGCGAACGCGCGGATCTGATCATTCGGAACGACGTAGACGACGAAGAGCTGATTCGACAGGTGCGCGCCGGGCTCGTTGCGCTGGGCGTGGGCATCGAAACGCAGGTCTAGCACCCGCAACGGATCGTTTCTTCCGGCTTCGCGCACTTGTTCACATCGAACGAATGCGCGCGGCACCCACCCCACCCGGAGCGCGTCCGGTGCCGTAACGGCCACACGCGCAATCGAAGGAACTGCACCATCCATGGCTGCAAAGAAGAAGAGCGCGAAGGGACGCAAGAAGGCGACGGCCAAGCGCCCGGCGAAGAAGAAGGCCGCGAAGAAGAAGGCGGCCAAGAAGAAGGCCGCGACGAAACGTAAGGCCGGGCGGCGCAAGTCGGCGACCCGCAAGTCGAGCGCGGCCAAACGCAACGGGCGTTCCACCAAGCGCAAGGACGCCGACGAGGTGGACACGGACGAACCGGCTGCCGAGATCGCGCCCGAGGTCGACGAGGCGCCGCCGCCGGTCGATACGCCGATCGACGACGACACCGACGTGCCCCTCCCGGAAGCACGCCGGCGCGCCCGCGTCATCCCGCCGCTGCCCGACGAGGAAGAGGACTTCGTTCCCGTCGAGGACGACGAGATCGTCGAGCCGTCCCGCACCGCGCCGAAGGGCGCGAAACCGATGGAGATCCTCGAGGGCGTGAAAGCCGGCACCCTGCACGTCTCGACGCTCGAGGACCTCTCCGACGACGAGCTCGCTGCCCTGGTGAAAGAGGCCGGGCTCAAGTCGCGTCGACGCGAGCGGCGCGCCGAGACGATCTACCGCTTGATGAACGAGCGCCCCGCGGCGCGACGCCGCGAGCGGGAGCGCGAGCGCGAGTCGATTCACTGCGACGGGCTGCTGGAGATGCATCCGGACGGCTACGGGTTCCTGCGGCGCCCGGAGCGCAACTTCTCCCAGCACCCGACGGACATCTACGTCCCGGCGGGGCTGATTCGCCGCTTGAGCCTGAAGCCGGGCCATTGGATCGAAGGCCGCGCGCATCGGAAGAGTCCGGGGCATCCGCAGCTCGCGCTGCACTCGATCGACAAGGTCAACGACGAGGATCCCGAGTCGATCAAGGACATGGTCCCGTTCGAGAAGCTCACGGTCATCCATCCGGACCAGCGGTTCGTGCTGGAGACAGCGCAGGACGACGTCGAGATGCGCGTCATGGATCTCTTCTGCCCGCTCGGGATGGGGCAGCGGGCGCTGATCGTGGCGCCGCCGCGCACCGGCAAGACCGTCCTGCTCACGAAGATCGCCGATGCGGTCGCGTTGAACAGCCCGAACGTGCAGATCGTGGTGCTGCTGCTCGACGAACGGCCGGAAGAGGTGACCAACATGCGTCGCTCCGTGCGCGGCGAGGTCGTCGCGTCGACGTTCGACCGTCCCGCGAGCAACCACATTCGCGTTGCGGAGCTGGTGATCGAGAAGGTCAAGCGCATGGTCGAGTTCGGGCAGGACGTCGTGCTGCTCCTCGACTCGATCACGCGCATGGGCCGCGCCTACAACAACCAGGCGGGCGGCAGCGGCCGCATCCTGTCGGGCGGCCTCGATGCGAACGCGCTGACGAAGCCGAAGCGCTTCTTCGGTTCCGCGCGCAACGTGGAAGACGGCGGCAGCCTGACGATCATCGCGACGGCGTTGGTCGACACCGGCAGCCGCATGGACGAGGTGATCTTCGAGGAGTTCAAGGGCACGGGCAACATGGAGGTGATCCTCGACCGCGACATGGCGAACACGCGCGTGTGGCCGGCGATCAACCTGCCCGCGTCGGGAACGCGCAACGAGGATCTCCTGTTGCATCCGGACGAGCTGAAGCGCGTGTCGGTGCTGCGCCGGGGCATCACGGGGCAGGAACCGCAGGCGGTCATGACGGCGTTGCGGAAGAAGATGAAGACGCACAAGACGAATGCCGAGTTCCTGATGGCCATCGGCGGCTAGGAATTCGTCGTCCGCGTCACTCGTCGGCGTAGCGCTTCCGCAGGCGCAAGACCCTGTTCACGAAGCCGCGCGTCTCTCGATAGCCCTCGCGCTCGATGACCTCGCGCGGTGACGCGTCCGGCGCGCGACGGCGCCAGCGGTTCACATGCCGCCCGCCCGCGTTGTACGCCGCCAACGCCAGCGGCGCCCGGCCTTCGTAGCGCGCGAGCATCCGCCGCAGATACGCCGCCCCCAGGCGCAGGTTCACCCGCGGCTCGTAGAGACGCTTCGGCGCGTACGACTCGATGCCTACGTCCGCGGCCAGCGCCTCCGCCGTCGCCGGCATCAGCTGGCACAGTCCGACCGCGCCGGCGCGGCTGCGCGCCTGCGGATCGCCGCCGCTCTCCGACGCGACGACCGCGCGCAGCAGGTCCGCATCGATCCCGGCCTCGGCCGCCGCGAGTTCGATGTCCTCGTCGTATCGAGCGAGGTTCGGCGTGCGCGTGCCGTACGCGCGGCCCGCGAGCACGCCGGTCACGAACGCGAGGAGCAAGATCGCAAGCGCGCCGCGGCGCCTCACTTCCTCTCGCCGCCGCCCGCGGGCCCGGTCTCCCACCAATGCGACCACCGGTCCGCGATCTTCGCGGCATCGCGCGCCGTCGTGTTGCGCTCCACGACGCCGAAGGAGCGGCGCGTGACCTGCGTCAGCGCGCGCGCCGCGTTGCGCCGCAGTACCGGATCCGAGTCGCGCAGCACGCGAATCAGCATCGGAACCGGCGTCAGCTCCGGCTGCCCGGCGACGTAGGTCGCGAGCGCCGCCGTCTCGTAGCCGCGGCGCTTGAGCGCGGCGCGGAACCAGACCCGCGGATTGCCGGCGGCATTCGACTCGTACCACTTCTCGTAGCGCTCGGCGACGAGACTGTAGCCCGTCTCCTCGAAGCGCATCGACGTCAGCATCTCCAGGGCCTGCAGCGCGCGTTCGCGCTCGGTTCCCTGCCCGCGGCGCAACAAGCTGATCAAGTACGGCACCGCCTCGGGCAGATCGTGCTCCGCGCCGCGCAGCGCGGCGGCGGCCACGACCCGGATGTCCTTGTCGCCGAGGTGGCGCAACAGCAACGGACCGACGGCTTCCCCTTCGAAGCGGCCGAGCACGTCGACGAGCCGGGCACGACGCATGGGATCGGCCTCGCCTCGCACCAGCGGATCGAGCAGCGCGAACCGCGCGTCGGCGGTGCCCATCTCCGCAAGGACCTCGCCGGCCTTCGCGTTCACGCGGGGGTCGGCGTCGTTGAGCAGGTAGAAGACGAGCAGCTTGATGGCCTTGGGGTGGCGCGAGCGCGCCATCGCCTCGAGCACGGCGGCGCGAATCTGCCCACTGCCCTCCTTGCGCTCCTCGTTGATCATCAGCGTCAGGAGCCCGTGGCCTTGCGCGGACGGCAGCCGTCCGAGGGCGTCGGCGACCTGCAGCTTCACGGCGAGGTTGCCGGTCTTGTAGTACTCCTCGAGCCGCGGCGCGATGTCCCGCTCGCCGAGGTACGCCAACCCGAGCAACGCCTGGATGGCCACCTTCGGCTCGTCGTCGAGCGCCAGCACCTCGAGACCGGGACGCAGTTGCTCGAAGAGCTGCGTGAGCTGTTCGGTCGAGAGCTCGGTGACCTCCGTCGTCTGCACGAGGCCGCGCGCCGCGCGTGCGGACGCCGCGCGCATCGAGGCACGGGGATCGGCGAAGCCCTCGCGCAGGCGCTCGACACCGGCCACCTCCAGCAAGTTGGCCAGGATCTCCTGCGCGCGCGGCTCGATCCGGTCCGCGACCGCCGCGATGAGATCTTCGCGCACCGAGTCGTCGCCCTGTTCGATGATCCACTCGAGGCCGCGCGCCTCCAGATCGCCGAACGACGGGGTCTGCGTCAACGCCTTCGCGAGATCACGCATCTGCGCCTTGGTCAGCTGCGCGTTCATGTCCTGGAGCCGCACCAACGCGTCTTCCCGCGCCTCGGCATCCGGGAGGTCGTCGAACGAGTAGACGATCGCGGCCTGCAGCATCTTGGCGCGCTCGTCCGGGCCCGCTTCGGCCATGATCGGGCCGTTCTTCTCCCACCAAGTGCGCGCGTCGGCCGTCTTGTCCTTGTCGCGATAGCGCTGCCACAGGTTGGCGTCGATGAGCGACATGAAGCGCATCTTCAAGCGCATGAACGCCATCTCGTTCTCGGCCGGCGTGAGCACCATCTGCTTGCGTTGGTTCATGACGCCGAGGGACACCGCGATGTGTTCGTCGGCGCGCGGCTCGCGCCGGTCCTCGACGGTGAAGATGCCGGCGTCCGTCAGGGTCGAGACCAGCGCGCGGAACACCTCGGTGGACAGCAGGAACGCGTCCTCGCGCTGCTCGCCGTCCGCGGAGACGAACTCGGCCCAGTGACTGCGTCCGTCCGCCTCGGTGGCCTCGAAGCGCACGTAGGCGCGCGGCAGGTCGGTGGCGGAGATGGTGCGCAACGGCCGGCGCGCGCGGAAGCGGCCCCGCTCGACCTGCCACCACTGGCCCCACGCGACCGCGTTGTTGGGGAACTTGCGCCCCGACAGCCGGCGCAGCGCGGCAAAGACGAACTCGGTCATGCTCGCGTAGTCGCGGAAGTGGTCGCCGCCGACGGCGTCGATGAGCACGTCGACGACGGTCGAGTCCAGCAGGCCGGTCAAGCTCGCGTCGTTCGAGTCGAGCGCGCCGTACGCCAGGCCGACCGCGGCCGATGAACGGCTGAGCTTGTCGGGGTGCAGCATCCCGCGGCGGCCGATCAGCTCGGTCAACGTCGCGGGCTCGAAGGGATTCTTGCTGTGGGCGCGGTGCGTCTCGACCAGCGCCAGCGTCGCATACGCGCGCTCACGGGCGTCGCCTTCCCGCGCGAGCGCGTTCAGCCGCGCGATCGTCTCTTCATTGCCCTTGAGCGCCAGGAGCAGCGCCGCCTTGCGCGCGACCTTGGGCGAGATGTCGGAGAGCGCCGCGATCAAACGGTCGGTCGCGTCTTCGACGCCGGCCGGCTCGATGAGCTGCAGCCCGGCGACGCGTACCGCGGCCTTGTCCGACTCCAGCAGCTCGAGGATCCGGTCCTTGTCTTCGGGGCCGACCTTCTCCGTCAGGTACAGCGCCGCCTTCTCACGGAACACCGGCCGGTTCAACGTCAGGAACCCGATGAGCCAGCGCTTCGTGGTCGGGCCGTCGAGACCGTACGCGGCCGTGAAGAACACGCGCGCCTGGCTGCCGTTGGGACGGCTCGCTGCCGCGCTCAGGATGACGGGGATGTGCTCCTTCTGGCCGATCTTGCCGAGCACCCACGCACAGCCCGGCTGCACGGGCGCCGCCTCCTTGCTCTTGTCCTTGAGCGCGCGAACCATGTAGGGAATGGCCTCTGCGCCGCGCAGGAACAGCGCTTCCGCGGCGAGCTTGGACTTGCGGCTCCCCCACCGGCCGAGCTGCGCGATCTCCGCCATGACCGGATCGGTGATCTCGGGATCGACCTCGCGCGGCTTCGGGTCCTTCTCGCTCGACGACGTCGGCTCCGCGCCGGGACCGCCGAAGTCGAAGCCGTCCCGCTTGGGCGGCTTCCCGGGCGTGTCCCGGCCCCGCGCGTAGGCGGCCGGCACGCCGATCGACAGGATCAGCACGAAAGCGAACAGGAAGCGGAGGGTGCGCGAATCGGCCATGGGAGTTCCGTCCTTCGAACGCCTGAGATTGCCCCGGACAGGTCATCCTGCAGTCATTGGAGGGGTGCGCTCGACGGATCGAAAAACAGTCTCGATCCGGCGTCAGCCGCCCTTCGCGGGGTCCTCGAGCGCCTGCTCCGTTCGCGTCACCCAGCGCCGGAGCCCGCGGCAGCCGGGGTCGTTCAGTTCGGGGTCCGCGTCCATCAGGGCGCGCGCCGCGTCCCGGGCCTTCACGAGCACCGGGAGATCCCTGGGCAGCTTCGCGGCGCGGAAGCCGGGACGCCCGTGCTGGCGCGTGCCGAACAAGTCCCCTACACCGCGCAGCGCGAGGTCTTGCTCCGCGATCTCGAACCCGTCTTCCGTGGACGCCAGCACGTCCAGCCGGGCCGGCGTCCCGGCGCGCGCGCGGTCCATGAGCACGCACAAGCCGCCGTGGGTGCCACGGCCGATGCGACCGCGCAGCTGGTGTAGCTGCGACAAGCCGAAGCGCTCCGCATGCTCGACGACGAGGATCGTCGCGTTCGCGACGTCCACCCCCACCTCGATGACGACCGTCGAGACCAGCACGTCGATGTCGCCCCGGCGAAAGGCGCGCATGACGGCTTCCTTCTCGTCGCGCTTCATGCGCCCGTGCAGCAGTCCCACGCGGCGGTCCGGCAGCGCCTTCGTCCAACGCGCATGACCGGCCTCGGCGTCGCGCAGCGCGACCTTGTCGGACTCCTCGACGAGCGGGTAGATCACGTACGCCTGGTTGCCGTTCGCGAGCGCGGCCTTCACGCGCGTGAGCACCTTGCGTCCGTCCTTGGGCTTCGTCACCCAGGTCTCGACGGGTACGCGTCCGGGCAGGCGGCCCTCGATCACGCTGACGTCGAGCTCGCCGTACACGGTCATCGCGAGCGTGCGCGGGATCGGCGTCGCCGTCATGACGAGACAGTGCGGTTTGTACGCGCCGTCGCCTCGAAAGCCCTTCTCGACGAGGTCGCGACGCTGCTGCACGCCGAACTTGTGCTGCTCGTCGACGACCACCAACCCGAGGCGGCGAAACGTGAGATCGGCGCGCAACACCGCGTGCGTGCCCAGCACGAGGTCGACCTCGCCGTCCGCGATCCGCTGCTCCGCGTCGCGGCGTTGCTTGGCGGCGCGCGATCCGGTCAGCAGCTCCATGCGCACGCGGCTGCCGTCGAGAAGACGACCCAACGTGCGCGCGTGTTGCTGCGCCAGCACCTCGGTCGGCGCCATGAACGCGGCCTGCATGCCCCCCGCGATCGCGCCGAGCAGCGCGTACGCGGCGACGGCGGTCTTGCCGCTGCCGACGTCGCCCTGCAGCAGCCGGTTCATCGGAACGTCGCGTTGCAGGTCCGCGACGATCTGATCGACGGCCTGCTCCTGACCGGGCGTGAGCGCGAACGGCAGCCGGGCGCGGATGCGCTCGTGTACGCGCTCGTCGAAAGCGCACGCGAGCGCCTTGTGCGCGTGGTGTGCGCGGCGGCGGCGGGAGATCAACAGCTCGTGCACCAGCAGCTCGTCGAACGCGAGGCGACGGCGCGCGTCTTCGGCGGCGTCCGGATCGTCCGGGAAGTGCAGCGCGCGCAGTGCCGGACCCAGCGGCGGCAGGGCGTGCGCTTCGAGCAACGAGGGCGGCACGACGTCCTCCACCGTGTCGGCCGCCGGCAGCGCGTGCCAGACCGCGTTGCGGATGACCGGCGGCGTCAGCCCCGTCGTGGCGGGGTGCACCGGCACCCACCGTCCTGCGCCCGGCGCCGGCTCCCGGTCTTCCGCCGGCAGGCGCTCAAGGACCGGCGACACGAGCTCGAGCGCCTTGCCGCGCTGCTTCGGCGCGCCCCACAGCGCAACGCGCTTGCCGCTGGCCAGCGGCTTCGGCAGATAGCCGCGGTGGAACCAGCGCGCGTCGATGCGGCCCGCGTCGTCGGCGACGGTCGCTTCGAGGATCGTCATGCCGCGTCGCGTGCGGAACGACCGCGAGCGCTCCACGACGCCGATGACGAGGGTGGTCACGCCGGCCTCCAGCGCTGGGATCGGCGTCGGATGCCGGCGGTCTTCGTGGCGGCGCGGGGCGAGGCGCAGCAGGTCTTCGACCGTGTCGACGCCCATGCGGCCGAAGGCGGCGCGTCGGTTGGCGGTGACGCCCGGCAACCGCGCGACGTCGTCGTCCGCGCGCAGCGTTGCGCTCGCGTCCGTCGCACGCCCGTTCATCACGGCTCCTTGGGCGCGTACGACGACGCGGGGAAGCGTTGCGCGAACAGCGATTCGAGGGCCGCTCGTTCAGCGGCGTCCGTCGCGTGGTCGATCAACGCGCGCAACGCCTGCGCACCGGCGGGCGCCTGCGCGTGCCGGTCGGCGAACGCGCGGACCTCGCGCCAATCGCGCGCCGCCAACAAACGCAGGAGCTCGGACTCGCGCCGCCAGCGCTCGTCGTCGAACGACGAGAGCGCGTCGAGGGCGCCGGCGAGGGCAGCGTCGTCGCCCGCATCCCACGCGTTCCACGCACGCTCCAGTCCGTCCGGCCGCTGCGGCGGTCGCGCGTCACCGAGACGGTCCAGATGACGCCAGCCCCACAAGCCCCCCGCGAAACCGCCGGCGAGGCACAACAGAATGAGCGGCAGGAGCAGGCGCAGCGTCACGCACCGAGGGTACCGAGGGATGTGGACCCACGACGCGGCGACGATTTCGGGGCGATCTACTCAGGGACGATCAAGATCTTGAGACGTACGCGCACGGCGTCGCTCCCCTCCTCGCGATGCTTGCCGGTCGTGTCGGAACCGGCGCGGTCCTCGGCAGGCTGCTTGGCGGGCGCCCCGCCGCGGCGGCCCGGCGGACGCGGCGGTTGCAGGCCGAGCACGTTGCGAACCGTGATGTCGGACTGCACGAGGGCCTCGAGGCGCTTCCACTGGTCTTGCGTGAGCGTCGTCGTGACCTCGCGCCCCATGCGCACGACGCCGTCGGCGCGCCGCTTGCCCAGGGGCTCCTCGGGGGCATCCGCCTCCTCTTCCTCGGCATGGGCTTTCGACTTGTCCTCGGCGCCGCGATTGAGCGACGCGACCAGGGACGCGAGCTCGGGCAGCTCGTCGGGGCCGAGACGGAACAACCTCGACGCCGGCCGCTGGGCAAAGCCGCTCTTGGGCTCCTTCTTCGCGTCCGCGTGCCCCGTGGCGTCGTCCGGGTCGGCGACGCCCCCGCCGCCGGATCCCGGCGCGCTCGGCGCCGGAGCGCCGTCGACGCGATCGCGGTCCTTCGCAGAGCCGGCGCGGGCGTTGCGCTCGGCCGCGCGCACACGCGACAGGAGGGCGTCGAGCTCCGCACCGGCCGTCTCGGCATCGGACGCGACGAGCACGTAGACGCGCTCGCCCGCACCCGTGCGTTTCTCCGCATCGGGGTCGGCGCGCTCTTCGGACGGGGCCGTCGGAGACGATGCGGGCTGGGCGCGGCCGCGGCTCTTCGGCGCGCCGGCGCCGCCGCCCGTGCCGATCCCCCCGGCGCCGCCGCTGGGCGGAACCGCGGAGCCCGGAGCCGTTCGACTGCCCGTCGCCATCTCGCCGTCCTTCTTCCGCGCGCCGGCCGCGTCGTTCTTCACGCGGCTAGCGGGCGGCTCGTCGCTGGGTTCGCGCAGGTCCTTGGGCACGGCGCCGTGCGGTCCGCGGAACCGTACGCCTTCCGGCTGCGGCTTGTTCGGATCCCACGACTCCGGCGGCTGGGCACTGAACTCGCCCGGCTTCTTCTTCTCGAGGCGTCCGAAGGCCCTCTTTTCCATCGCTTCCGACGCGAGCTTCTTGACGCCGAACCCGTCGGCGGCTTCCTTCGTCACGCCGTCGCCTTCGAGCGGCCCGGCGCTCTCGTCGGTGAGCTCGACGCCGCGCTGCACGTCAGGGCGTCCAACGACCCAATGGACCGTGACCGCCAGGACGACGGCGGCTGCGGCGGCGTAGCCGACCGCCATGAACCGCAGGAGGCGTCCCCGCGGTTTGGCGGCGGGCGCCGGCGCGGCGTCCGGACCGGACGACGTAGGGTCCGCGGCCCCGGACACGTGTCGAGCGATGCGAGCGTGCACACCCTCGAGGAAGCCGTCGGGGACGTCGGCGTCGGCGAACGCCGCTTGCCCCTGCTCGCGAACGAACGACTGCACGCGCTGCAGCTCCTCGAAGCGCTCGCGCAACGCGGGCTCGGTGTCGAGGCGCGCACGCAACGCAGCCGCTTCGTCGTCGGACAACCGTCCGTCGAGCAGATCGTTCAGCAATGCGTCGTCGCGTTCGATCACGTCAGTCCTTCAACTCTGTCCCAGCACGGCGGCCATGCGCCGGCGCACTTCGGCGCGCGCGCGGTGCAACCGGCTGCGCACTGTGCCGGTCGGCACGTCCAGCACCTCGGCCATGCCCTCGTAGGACATCTCTTCGACGTCCTTCAACAGCAGCACCTCCCTGGACTCGGGGTCCAGGTCGGCCATCACGGCGTGAAATGCGCCGGCGACCTCCCGTCCACGCAGACGCTCCAGCGCACCCGGCTCGGCGCCCGGCAGGGTCTCGGCGCGCGAGACGTCCGTGCCCGGGACGTTGTCGTCGAGCGACATCGGCCGGGTGTGCTTGACGGTGCCCCGCTTGCGGAGCTCGTTGCGGCACTGGTTGATGGTGATGCGGGTGAGCCACGTCGTGAACCGGGCCTCTCCTTTGAACCGCGCCAGGGCCTTCCACGCCTTGACGAACGCCTCCTGGGCGGCGTCCTGGGCGGCCTCCTCGTCCCCGAGGAGCCGGCAGGCCAGGCGGTAGACGCGCTGTTGATGCCGGCCCACGAGGAGGTCGAAGGCGCCCGGGTCACCGGCCCGGAAGGCCTCGATGGCATCGAGGTCCGGATCGCGCTTCGCGGGACTGTTGTTCGATTGCGTCACGTTAGACCCGGGATCGGCGTGGGGGTTCCAACCGTGTCGGGACATCCCTCGAACCCCCACTCTACGGGGTTGATACGGCCGCGGAGGAGCGGCGTTCGCAAAAAGGAGGTAACTACGGGGCGAGCAAGGGGTGGGCGGCCGCGGAGCGGCTGTTGCAGGCGCGGCTCGCGAGAGCAGGGGCTCGGCCGGACGTACCCCGATGACGACCGGTGGCTCGAACGAGCTCCTCCCGTGTCGTGCAGGCTCACGTTCACGTGCACGACACCTACGTGGACACCGAGCACACTGTGACCCGCGCCGCTCCCGCGTCGTCCTAGTCCTCTTCGACGCGTCCCATCAGGATCGTGATGTTGTCCGGCCCGCCGCGCGCCTCGGCCAGCTCGATCAACCGCGTGATGAGCTCGTCGAGCGAGCCGCCCTTGCGCAGCTCCTCCTCGATCTCCGCATTGTTCACGACGCCGGAGAGACCGTCCGTACACAGCATCAACAGCTCGCTCGGCTCGAGGGGCTCGCACTGGTGCACGACCTCGAGTTCCTCTTCGCTGCCCAACGCCTGGAGGATGATGTTGCGGCCGGCGATGCGCTCCGCCTCCTCCTCCGTGATGATGCCGTCTTCGATCAGCTTGCCGACGAGGCTCTGGTCCTTCGTGAGCTGCTGCAAGTGGCCGCCGCGGAATCGATAGGCGCGACTGTCCCCGACCTGGGCGATCTCCGCGACACCGCCGTGCAGCCACACCGCCGTCAACGTCGTTCCCATGCCGCGGTGTTGCGGGTTGTTCTCGCCCTCGCCGCGGATCTTCTGGTTCGCCGACTCGACGGCATGAATCAGCGCCTGGCGGTGCTCCTCGGCAGACCACCCGGCGCCGTCGTTGCCCGCACGCGTACGCAGCTCGTCCGCCAACGTCGTGACGGCGAGCCCGCTCGCGACCTCACCAGCCAGCGCGCCGCCCATCCCGTCGGCGACCGCAAGCAGAACCCCCGCCCACTGAAGCGAGGCGCCGCCCTGGGAGTCGCCCGCGTTGATCTCATCTGCGACGGGACCCGCAGCCAGCGTGTCCTCGTTGTTGGTCCGCACCTTCCCGACCACGGTGCGACCGTGCCAGGCGAGCTGGAACTGGGAGTCCGACTCGGAGTGACCGCTCATGGAACCTCGCCTGGACCCCCCACGAAACGCCGCGCGAACCGGACACGCGACGACCCCAGCCCCCTATCGAAAGGGCGTAGAGCGTCGTCACACTACTGGCCCGCCGCGTCGAACGCAACGGACGCGCGGGGGGCCCGGCACGGCATCTCCCAAGTTGACGGGCCTACCATGCCTTTTGACAATCAGCGTCATGAGAATGTCGATTCGAAGCTCCTGCGCCCTGGTCGCTCTCCTCGCCGTCGCGGTAATCGCGGGCCGCTCGGAGGCGGCGCCCGAGCGCCCGGTCGTCGGCGTGTACTCCCTCGACAGCCTGCCCCAATCCGGCCGGCTGACGGGGTTCGGTGCCGAAGGTCTTCAGATTCAGGCGGACGGCCACAGCGAGCCGACCAACTTCGCGCTGGACAGCCTGCGCGAGGTCCGGTTCCCGAACGGCATCCGCATCCCCACCGTCGCCTACCAGCGCGTCACGCTGACCGGCGGCGAGGTGCTCGTCGGCCAGATCCGGGCCCCGAACGACGTCGGGCTCCAGCTCGAGGTCGCGTTCGTCGGACGCATCGACCTCGCCTGGGAGTCGGTACAGACGATCGAATCGGTGCCGGCCGACGCCGGGCCGAAGCACGACGACGCCGACAAGTACCCCCGGAAGACGACGGCGACGTCGCGCACCTCACGTCGGACGACCTGTATCGCGGCATGCTCGTCGACGCCGATGCGACCCACCTCGTGATCGAGACCGGGAGCGGCGCGCGCAAGCGCGAACGCAAGATTCCGTGGGACAAGCTGCGGGTGCTGCATCTGGCGAACGATCCTCCGGAGCCGCCGAAGGGTGTCCAAACCGAGCTCGAGCTGGTGGACGGCAGCCGCCTGCACACCGCGACGACGCCCACGCTCGGGGACGAGGGCATCGCGTTCCAGCTTCGCAGCGCGCCGGAGAAGACGTGGACCGCGCCCCTGTCGCGCATCCGTGTGATCCGCATGAAGGGCGGCCGGTTCGAGTACGCCAGCGACCTGGCGTACACGTTCGAGCGCATTCCGTCGTATCCCGAGTCGGCGGACGAGTCGGAGTACACCAAGCTGTACGAGCGGTTCTACACGCTGCGCGCCAACCGCCACCCCGATGGCGGTCCGCTGCAGATCAACGACAACGTGTACCGCTACGGCTTCGCGACGTTCGGCATGTGCGAGATCAGTTTGAAGCTCGACGGAAAGTTCAAGTCCTTCCGATCGGGCGTCGGCATCGACGACGCGGTCCGCAACGCGGACGGCAGGGAGCGGTATGCCAGCGTCGACGTGCGCATCTACAAGGACGACAGCGAGACGCCGGTGTTCGAACGCAAGAACGTGCGCCACGGTCAGCTCGTCGCCGTTGGACCGATCGACACGACCGGCGTGAAGACGCTGCGGCTCGTCATCGGCCTCGGGGAGAACTCGAGCACCTGCGATTGGGTGAGCTGGGTCGATCCCGTCGTCGTTCAAGAGTGAACGCCGGCTTCCATTGGACGAACGTGGGTTGAGATGCACCTGACCCATCCCGAATGGCTGTGGCTGCTCGCACCGCTGGCGGCCGGCGTCCTGCTGCTCGAGCGCCGCATTCCCGGCAGCAGGCTGCGACGCGCGGCGCGCCTGACGACGCGCTGGGCCCTCCTGACGGCGGCCCTGCTCGCGGTCGCCGGGCTCGCCCGCGCCGGGGAGGCGCCGCTGGCGCGCCGGTTGGTCGTGGCCGTCGACGGATCGACGTCGATGACGCCGCAGGCTGTCGAAGAGGCCGACGCGGCCGCGAACGCCGCCGCGGCCGCGGCGCGCGCGCAGGCGATCGAAGTAACGCGCATCAACGTCGCGGCCCGACGCGACACGACGCCCCCGGCCCAGGCGCTGGCGGCGGCTCACCTCGCGTTCCGGGGCGACGAGACCGGCTCGGTGCTGCTGATCACGAACGCACACGGCCCGGGCACGGGCCTGCGCGCGGCGAACGAGCTCCTGCGCGCCGCCGGCATCCGAACGGGCGCCATCGCCGTGCCGACCTCGGTGCCGCCGCCGCCCGAGCGCGCGGCGATCACCGCGCTGCACGTGCCGACGACGGCGCGCGGTGCGTTCGACGTTCTCGCCGAGGTGAACACAAGCCGGCGCGGCGTGCTCGAGCTGCTCATAGACGGCGCGCAGCGCGAACGCAGGGACGTCGAGCCCGGCCGGTCCGAAGTCACGTTCCACGTGAGCGAGCCGCCGGCGCCGGGACGACACGAGATCGCGGTCGTCCTGCGAACCCCCGACGGAAGCGACGACGCCGCGGCGGATCCGCCGGTCGAGCGTCGTCTGCTGCGCATGGGCGAGGCACCGCGCGTGCTCGCGGTGCTGGCGAACCCGGAGCGAAGTCCGCTTCGCAACGCGCTGACGAAGCAGGGCATGCGCGTGGCTGCGGTCGCGTCCGCGGAGATCGCCGCCGCGTTCGCGCCGGGCCGGACGCCGCCGGATCTCGTCGCGCTCGACGCGCCGTCCGTATCGCGCATCCCGCCGGCGACCCAGCGACTGTTGGTCGAAGCGGTGCATCACGGTCTGGGCCTCCTGCTCGAGCCCGGCGCCGACGTCGCCGCGTGGGAAGCGCTGAAGGACGCGCCGCTGAAGGCAGCACTGCCGGTCATGCCGCTCGCCGAGGAGGAGCCGCCGCCTCCCGCACCGGGCCCGGACGTGCCCGAAGAGCCGCTTGACAAGCCGGAGCCGGAGGACGGCCCCGGCCTGAAGGCGAAACGCCAGCCCGAAGAGGCGCTGCCGGTCACGCTGCTCCTGGTGATCGATCGCAGCAGCAGCATGGCCGGCGAGAAGATCAAGCTGGCGTTGAAGGGTGCGCGCGCCGCCGCGGGCGCCCTGTCGAAGTGGGACCGCGTCGGCGTCATCACGTTTGCGAACGACGCGCGGTTGGACTTCCCCGTTCGCAGCGCGAGCGAGGCCGGCGACATCCTGCTGTGGCTGGGGACGGTGCGGCCCGGCGGCGGCACCAACATCATGAAGGCGCTCGGCCTCGCGCGCGACGTGATGGCGCGCGAGACGGCGCCGATCCTGCACGTCATCCTGCTCTCCGACGGCGCGCACACCGGACGGGACGACCCGTTCTGGCCGGGTGTCGTCGAACCCATGGGCAAGCGCGGCGTCACGATGACCGCGCTCGGACTGGGCGAGGGCCACGACCGGATCCAGCTCAAGCGGATCGTGCAGTGGGCCAAGCGCGGGCGCGTGCGCTCCGTGTACACGATGAAGGACCTGCCCAAGCTGATGACGCGCGACACCAAGGCGGTCCTGCAGAAGCGCTCCGAGAAGGCGCAGGACCTCGCCCGCCTGCACGATCCCGGCGCCGAGCCGCGCGACGCGGAGGAGG
>CBDCWP010000003.1:0-6395 GCA_965223505.1 Planctomycetota bacterium | reverse complement strand
GCTCAATCCGAGTCTGGACTGTTGGTCTCTTCACAGGGAGTTGACGTGCCGGCGTCGGCTCGCGGTCGTTCCTGAGGACGGCTGACCTTCGTCGGGGCGCGCGACCGCAGTAGCCAGCCCAGGATGATCCCCCCGGTCAATGTCGCGGCACCCATTGCGAAGGCGGTGAGAGTCGAGTCGAGCGTGGCGAATAGACAGATCGTTGCAGCGAGACTGGTAGGTACGCGTTGGGAAATCACTTTGTTGCTCCTTGAAGCCGCCGGGGCAGCTCGCAATCTGGCGCCGCCGGTTGCGGCACCGTCATGCGCTTCATCGCGAAGAGCTCGAACATCGGGGCCGTCTCGGTGGCCGAAGATCAGGCATTCGGCGTGGCGCGCAGGTCGGTGGAGGGACTGCTACATTGGAAGTCTGTGAGGGTGCGACGGAGGCGGGAGATGGAACAGACACGGCAGCTTGCGAAGCAGTGGATCGAGGTGTGGGGACGTGACGACCCAGCAACGCTCCCGCTCGCGGACGACTTCGTGCACGTGAGTCCCTTCGGCACGATCGAGGGGCGTGAGAACTACCTCGAGTTCATCCGGCCAAAGACTGAGGGGAAGGTAGGTCCTATCCCGGTTCAGGACATCTTCGCCGATGGCGATCGTGCCTGCGTCAGGTACATGATGGCCTTGCCCGGTGGCCCCCTTGACTGCTGTGATGTGGTGACGGTGGACGGTGGCAACATCGCTTCCGTGCACGCCTACTACGACACCCGGGACATGCCCGGATTCGAGAAGTACTGACCCGAGTCCTTGGGGGCGCGACAGCCCTGTCCGATTTGTGTCCGATCTGCGTCCGTTCTCTGTCCGATGGTCCGCGACTCCAGGCCGCGCTTTCGTTGATAGCTTCGTTGCGATTGTCGAGAAGCCGTTGATCGAGCCTGCGGCGTCCTTCGTCACTCGCAAGCCCAACAGCTGACACGGGACTTCCATCCCACGTTGCGAAGCAGCATCGTCGCGCACATTGATGACTCAGCACGCGAGGTCGCGCATGGACGTGCAACGGGAACGGGCTCCCATTGGCTGTGGGATGCAGAATTCAAGTGGTTCAAGCGATCCGTTCGAGTGCGCAAGCCCTATCGTCGATGTCGCGCGACCAACCGTCGCGCACGTCTCGGTCGCGGGGCGGTCGGTTCGATGCACCGATCGCCCCCGGCCGCCTTCGGAGCATCGACGATGGCCGCATCAACTTCTCGTTCAAGCCAAGCGGAACACGCCCTGCGCGTTCGCGAGGGCTTCTCACTCCCCGACGACGTGCTGCGCTACCTCGCCGACGTCTCCGCGGACGCCCTCGCCGGGCAAGGCACGGCGTACAGAAACGCGTGCCGCAACCTCTCGGAGCTCACGCGGTTGGTCGGTGAGATCCTGCATCGCGCCCGCGCGCGGTCACACAAGGCCGTTCAATCCATGCCCGGTAGCATCGACGAGAGTCCGAGGCCGGGCCGGTGATCGTGAACCTGCCCGAGCTGTTCGATTCCGCGCGCAGGTGCAACGAGCGCAGATGGATGGTCAGGTGCCCGGCGCACGATGACCGCACGCCATCGCTATCCCTCAATCGTGCCCCCGATCGGTGGCTGCTCCACTGCTTCGCCGGATGCGACACAGCCGACGTCCTGCACGCATATGGCCTGTCCTGGGACGACATCATGGACGGCATGAGCGAAGCACGACCACGAGTCGCTCGCCGAGCGAGTTCAGCCAATCGTATCGACCGCGAGCCGCCCTATCCCAACGTCCATGAGGTGCTGGACTTGTGGGCCGCGTGCGAACCCGTGGACGACCCCCGCGACGAGGCGATGTACGCCGCCGAATGGCTCTACGTCAAGCGCCGTATCCACCCCGCCGTCGTGGCGCGGCGTGACCTCGCTCGCGTTCTGACGAAGCGAACCCCGTTGCCGCCGTGGGCGTTCTACGGGCGCACGTCGTGGTACGCGACGGGGCACCGGCTCGTCTTCCCCACCTACGACCACAAAGGCGTGCTGCGCAGCGTGCGGGCGCGCGGTGTCCTCGGGCACGACAAGAAGGAACTCGCGCCCCAAGGCGTGCGGTCAAGCCAGCTCGTGTTCGCCGACGTCGGTGCTCGCCATCTGCTCGAGCACGGAGCCGCTAGCAAGGCAGGCGAGATCGTGGTCTGCGAGGGTGCCACCGACTACCTGACGTGGGCCTCCACGCGCAGGACCGATGACGCGCTCTCTATCCTCGGGATCGCATCCGGTTCCTGGACGCCGAAGGTCGCCGCCAGTTTCCCCGATGGCGCCTCCGTGCTCATCGACACCGACGACGACGAGGCTGGACGGAGGTACGCCCGCGCGATCGCTCGGTCGCTTGCGGGGCGTTGCGAACTGCGCCGCTATCAACAAGACAGAACGGCGCGGGCATGAAGCGCCCCGACACGAACGAGCGATTCCGGCAGACAGGCGAGCGGCCGCGGTTCGAGGACTCCGAGCCGTTCGAGTTCAGCGAGGAACAGCGCGGCGCGCACACCGCCCCCGCGCCAAGCGGGAATGCACCGACGCTCGCGGAGCTTGCGCGCGACGGCACGTTTAGCGAGCGCCGCTGGATCATCGAGCCGTTTCTCCCGGTCGGCCACGTCGGGATCCTATTCGCGGGCCCCAAAGTCGGCAAGACGACCCTGATCGTCGCCGTCCTCGCGGATGTGATGCTCGGGCGACGGCCGTGCGATGGTGCGTTCGAGGTGGCCGCGCCGTTGCCGGACGACTTCGAGGTGCTCTACCTGACCGAGGACGGACCGCAACTGCTTCAACTCGTGCGACGCTGCGCGGGGCGCGCCGCGCCCGACGTCTTGGCGCGCACTCGGGTGATCTCTCCCAACCAAAGCGCCAAGTTGAGGAGCTTCGAGGATGTGGCGGCCGAGGTTCACGCGATCCTGGAACAGAACCGAAAAATCCGCATCTTCGTCACCGACACGCTCGGTGCGTGGTCGCGCTCCCAGGAGATGGGCAGCACCTACGACTACGCCCGCATGACGACCGAGGTCGTGACCTGGGCCAATCTGGCTGCCACGTTCGACGTTGCAGGCAACCTCGTTCACCACGCCAATCGCCAGGGCGGGTTCCTCGGCTCGCAGGCCATCGCCGGCTGCTCGGCCGTCAACATCGCGCTCACCCGGCCCGATGAGAACGGACGCACGGTTCGACTGGCGTGGGCAGGTCGCTCCGATGACGCACTGCACCACCAACTGCTCGCCGAGGCGGGGCTGCTCGAGCATCCCGAAGCCGAGAGGATCGACGTCGGGAGGCGCAGCACCGTCGTCCACCTCGAGCCATTCGCGTTCGACGACGGCCTGCACGGCCTCTCCCGCGCGTACCGCAAGGTGCTCGTGGAGGAGGCGCTGGCGCCGGCACAGAAGGCCGAGGCGCGCAGGGAACTGGACGTGAAGGCCGTCATCTCGTGCCTGAGGGAGCTTCCCAACAGCGCCATGGGCGTCCCGAAGCTTCGGTCCGCGCTGGCTGACGGCGCGTGGCGTCGCGCCTGCCTGGACCACAACGGAATCACGACGGTTCCAGAGTGGTACTGGCAGGAGGGAACACCAGGCAAGACCCGCGTCGAGAACGCAACCAGGGCCATTCGCGACGACCTGGATGCCCACCCAGAGGAGTTGACCCTGCACAATCGGGCCCTCGTCTGGGTGTGCAGTTAGTACACGGTTCCCGCGTTCCCGCACCCCCGGTTCCCACCCCCAGGGAACCCAGGTTCCCGCGTTCCCGCACCCCCCTATAGAGAGAGGTGTGGTGGGAACCTGATCAGGGGCTCGCGCGAGTTCCCGCGTTGGGGTCGAGAGCCAAGGGCTCTCTCGACCCAACAGCGGGGAACGTCGCACTCGCAGGGCCCCTGCCGTCTACACCGTCTCTATCCCTCGCGTCCGACGCGCCTGCGCTGTGCGGAGAGGGACCCCGTGCGCCGCCCGCCGGCCCCGCCGCCGGGGGGCCAATCTAGGCCGTCTGGCCGCCGGGGATGGGGGCGGCCGTCACAGTGACCAACGGTGGGTGACGGTCGGGCGTTCAGGGGCGTGTAGCCGGTGGGATACGGCGTCGGTGGGGGCGGCGGGAGATACCTAACATCGCGATGTTGGGCAGGGGCATGGTAGGCTCTGGGAGCGGCGAAAGGTCGATTCTGGACCCCGGGCAGCTCGGGGATTATGGGCCGCGGTACGCCATGAGCGAGGTCGCCCGGGCCCAATGGCCCGTCCAGCGATCCTGTTAGGTACGCGAGGCCCCAGGACGCCCCACGTCGCCCTGTGTGGGCCCCGTTCTCCCAGGCGCCCCGTTCGTCGCCGGAGGGCCCAAATAGCCCACACTGGGCGCCCTCGTGCGCCGCGGGGGCACTCGGGGCCGCCCGCACGAAACCAGCCGCCTCAGCCCCGCATTCCGGCCATACGCAGCCGCGCCAACGCCTCCGCCGCGCGCAGTTGGAGCCGGGCCGTCAGGCGCTCGTCCTGCGCCACCTGGGCCAGCCGCTCGGCGAGCTCGAACGGAACGGTCCCCTCGGCGAAGCGGGCTCGCACGACCATGAGCAGCAGCCGTGCATCCTGGCGCGCCTCGCGCACGTCGGGATCGGCCCGGCGGGGTGCCGCCACCCGCTTGGCCTCCCACGGCTCGGGGTGCCTGTCGATCACGGCGGGTTCGGCCCCATGCCGCGGAGCATCTCCCGAACCGACTTGATCGAACCGTCCCGGTTGAACGCCGACGCCGGCAGCAGGTCGTCGAACGGACTCCGCCTGCGCCGTCTCGGGTTCGACGTGGCGCAGCTCAACAGACTCCACCGGGCCGAGTTCATGCTCTCGACGGCGTAGCTGAGCACATCGACCTGGTCGTCGTGCTGGCCGACCGGGAACGACAGCACCTCGTCGACGAAGTCACGCACCCACGGTGCGGATTGCGGCAGCAGCACGTTGCCACCCTCGAGGGCGGCCGTTGCCGGCATGGCGCGGGCGACCTTGTCTTTGTCGGGCGTCAACTCGCGCACGGGCAGCCCTTCCCTTCGGGCCTGCTGCACGAGCGAGAGTTGGAAGCCCGTTTTCTCGACCCAAATCACCGGCAGCTTGTGCCGCGTCATCATGCGACGCACGGCCGGAACGATGTCGGGTCCCTCGCGCCGGGCACGGTCGATCTCAAAGATCAGCATCTGACGATTCCTCGTCACGCCGAACGCGCCGATGACCGTGTAGTCAGCCGTGGTCTTGGTGCTCACGGCCAGGTCCACGACGCCGAACCGGCTGAGGCGATCGCGCGCCACGACCTCGCCGTCGGGAAGCCGGTAGTGGTTCTCGGGCAGACGCTCGTAGCGATGCTCGAACCACTCGGGCTTGAACAGCCCGGCACCGGCGGTGACGAACTGAGCGAGGTGTTCCTGCGCGAACTGAAGCTCGCCCATGTCGCGCCGGGCTGCGACAAGCTCCTCCTTCGGGATGATCGGGTTCTCGCTGGTAGGGCGCTGCCACCGTGCCCAGCCCTCGGAGTTCTCAGCGGTCTGGAACAGGTCAGCGATCCAGTTCATGCCGCAAGGCGTGGTGAGGAACAACGCCCAGCCTTGGCGATCGGCAAGCGCCGGTCGAATGCCGTTGATCCACGCTTCCTCTTTCATGAACGCAGCTTCGTCGAGCACGACGCCATCGAGCCCCACGCCTCGAAGGGCATCGGGATCGTCGGCCGACTTGACGGTGATGGATCCGCCGCCGGGGAGAACGATGCGCATCTCCTTCTCGCGCTTCTCTGCCCACGCACCCTGAAGTGCCTTCTTGAGATCGCGCCAGATCAGCAGCCCTTGAGGAAACGTCGGCGCGATCCACCAGATGTCCGCGCCTTCGAGCGCACCGCGAAAGCCCGACTCGGGCGGGCCGTGCCCTTCCACGCACGCGATCAGCCCGGCAAGCGACTTGCCCCAGCGCCGGCCGCACACCACGACTTTGAGGCGTGCGGGATGGCACAGCACGTCGAGCTGATGCGGCAACGGCTCAGGCAGCAGGATCTTCGGCATCGTTCCGCTCCCGCTTCGCGTGTCCGTTGGTCGCGTGTCCGTTGGTCGCGTGTCCGTTGGTCGCGACATCGACAGGCGCAGGCAGCGCCTGCGCTTCGACCTCGGCACTCTGCCCCAACGCCGCTGCGCCGCGCCAGTCGCTGGCACGCACGATCTCGATCTGCTGGTTCACCTGCGTCAGTGCGAGCGTGTGCGGACCGACCTTCAGTCCCAACCGATCGAGCGACTGCTCGCGCGTGCCCGTTAGCTCCGCCAGGGCATCCATCGCCTGCAGCCGTAGCTTGGCCAGAACCTCGGCGGCGCGGCGCCGCTCGCGGATGTCGGCCTTGTCGTCCCCGGCGATCTTCACCAACACGGCAA
>CBDCWP010000002.1:0-66500 GCA_965223505.1 Planctomycetota bacterium | reverse complement strand
GGGAGGAGCGCGGCGATGGTGTGGCTGAGGACGTCGAGCTTGACCGGCTTGGTGAGCACGTCGTCCATGCCCGCCTCGCGGCACTGCGCCGCGTCCTCGGCCAGGGCGTGGGCGGTCAGCGCGCAGATCGGGCCGGTGTAGCCGGCCGCGCGGAGCGCACGGGTCGCCCCCAGGCCGTCCAGGACCGGCATCTGGACGTCCATCAGGATGATGTCCCAGGGCTCGGCGAGGGCTGCGTCGACGGCCTCTTGACCGTTCGAGGCGATGCGCGCGGTCTGGCCCAGCCGCTTGAGCATGCCCTTGACGACGACCTGGTTGACGGCGTTGTCCTCGGCCACCAGGATGCGCAGCCCACCCGGCAGCGCGGCGGGCGCCTCCGGGGTCGCCGCGACCGGCTGGCCCGGCGGCAGCGGGAGCGTGACCGTGAACGTCGAGCCCGCCCCGGGCGCGCTCGTGCAGGTCAGCGCGCCCCCGAGCAGCTCGGCCAGCTGGCGGCTGATCGACAGCCCCAGCCCGGTGCCGCCGAAGCGGCGGCTGATCGAGGCGTCGGCCTGGCGGAACGGGGCAAACACCGCGACGAGCTGCGACGTGGTCATCCCGATGCCGGTGTCCGAGACCGACAGCACCGCCTCGCCGCTCGGCCGCAGCTCGGCGCGGAGGGTGACCTCCCCGTGGTCGGTGAACTTGACGGCGTTGCCCAGCAGGTTGACCAGGATCTGCCGGATCCGCAGCGGGTCGCCCCGCCGCCAGCACGGCGCCGGGAGGGTCGTGTGGACCCGCAGCGAGAGCCCCTTCTCCTCGGCGCGAAGCCGGACCAGCGCAGCAGACGCCTCGACGCAGTCCGCCAGATCAAAGTCGATCGACTCCAGCGTCAGCGCGCCGGCCTCGATCTTGGCGAGGTCGAGCACGCCGTTGAGCAGCGCCATGAGGTGCTCGGCGCTGGCCTGAGACTGGTCCAGCAGCTCGCGCTGGCGCGGCGGCAGGGTGTCGGCCATCGCCAGCCCCGTCAGCCCGATCACCCCCGCCAGCGGCGTGCGCAGCTCGTGGCTCATGTGGGCCAGGAAGCGCGACTTGGCGGCGCTCATCGAGGCGAGCGCCGCGCTGCGCGACTCGCTCTCTTCGAGCAGGGCGCGGACGAGCTCAGAGAGGTTCGCCACGCAGAGGAAGGCAGCGGCGGCGAAGACCGCCGGCTGGTAGGCCACCGGCACGAGGCCCGGCCCCACCGGCAGCAGCCACCGGACAGCGAACACGACCCCGAGGGACGCCACCGGCAGCGCGCTCAGCAGCCGGTGGTGTGGATCGTCAGCGGGGACCAAGATGAGCGTGCCGACGAACGTGACGAGCAGCCCCATCTCCAGATGGCAGCCGGCGCCGAGCGACAGCGAGAGGCCGATCAGCCACACGCACGCCACCCCGATGCTCGCCCACCGCGCCGCGGCGTGGGCGCTGTGACGGTTGAGCTTCAGCGTCACGGCGCTGGCGCCCATCAGCGCCGGGATCAGCAGCAGCAGCCACCACGAGCCCGCCAACCAGGCGAGCACGGCGCCGATAAACGGAGCGAAGAGGGCGTCTTTGAGCGCGATGTGGTTGATCAGGCGGATCCGCATCCGATCGCTCGGGGTGTGTGCAGATGTCACCCAAACGACAGCAGCTCTGCCTTCCATGCCTCCCACGTCTTCGCCATCACGCTCTCGCCTGCGGCCAGTCCATAGAATCGGCTGTCCGGGACAGAGCTTCAATAGCAATGTGCTGACATCCCTGCGCCAGAGCGGCCCGATCACGGCAGGACGAGCCCCAGGGTGGTCCGCTGCCGGCCCGCCCGAGCGCTGCCGCGGCGTTACCCTGCCGGGGTGAGGTGCTCTGCCTGGATGCTGCTGACGGTGCTGGGCTGCGCCGAGGACGACGCCCCGCCAGAGGTCTCGGTCTCGGCGTCGGGCCTCACGGTGCGCGCGCCCGCCGGCATCACCCGGGTCGAGGTCCGCGACCCGGCGGGCGTGCCCATCCTCCCCCAGCGCCCGCCGGCCCCGCTGGAGGAGGTCGAGCTGCGGGTCCGCCTCGACGAGCCCGGCACCTACACCGTCGTCGTCGACACGCTCGACGGCCGCCACGCGGTCTCGGTGCCGATCAGCGCCCCGCCGGCGCCGCTGTCGGTGGTGGTCGAGGCCCCGGTCGGCCAGGGCCGCCGCGAGATCCGCGACGGCGACGTAGTCCCCTTCACCCTGATCGACGGCCACCCGGTCCAGGCCGCGATCACCCTGTCCGCCCGCGAGCCAGGTGACGCCGCGATCCGCATCGGCGGCGAGCCGGTCGAGTCGGGCCGGCTGGTCGACGGCCGCCGCCTCGTGGCGCTGACCGAGCTGGACGCGGCGGTCCCGGTCGAGGCCGTGCTCGGCGACGCGGCGATCCGGTTCGAGCTGTCTCCGCGGGAGCTGTCGCTGGCAGAGGCCCAGGCGGCGCTGGAGCTGGTCCGAGTGACCTTCCCAGCAGACCAGGCGGGCCGGGCCGATCTGGGGCGGCCGTCGCGGTGACGCGCGCGAACAGGGGCCGGCCGCCGTCCCACGCCGCGCGTACGGCCCGGAACACCTCGAGCGGAAAGCGCGCTCGGTTCTCGATGTCGCCGCCGTACTCGTCGCTGCGCCGGTTGGCCAGCGGGGACAGGAATGTCGACAGCAGGTACCCGTGCGCCATGTGCACCTCGACGACGTCGAAGCCCGCTTGCTTGGCGCGCTCGACCCGCCTGCACGTACTGCGCGATCACCCGGTCCATGTCCTCGCGTGTCATGGCGCGCGGCGGCGGCCAGTCGGGCGCGTAGGGGAGCGTAGACGGTCCGATCGTCTCCCACTTGGTGTCGTCCTCGAGCGGCACGTCGCCGGCCCACGGCAGCTTGCACGAGCCCTTGCGGCCCGCGTGGCCCAGCTGCAATCCGAACTTCGCATGCGAGTTCGCCCGCGCGAAGTCGATGATCCGCTTCCAGGCGGCCACGTGCTCGTCCGTGTACATGCCCGTGCACCCGTACGTGATGCGCGCTTCCTCCGCGACGTTGGTCATCTCGCTCATGACGAGCGCGGCCCCGCCGACGGCCATGGCGCCGTAGTGGACGAAGTGCCAGTCGGTGGGCGCGCCGTCCACGGCCGAGTATTGGCACATGGGGGAGACGACGACCCGGTTCATGAGCTCGACGTTGCCGACCGTGAAGGGGTTGAAGATCGGAGCGGGGGGCGGCGATCCCGCCGGCTCGCCGCGCGCCTCCTGCGCGAACCAGGCCGCCGTCGCGTCCACCAGCGCCGGGTCGCGCATGCGCAGGTTGTCGTACGTGATGCGCTTCGAGCGCGTCATCAGGTTGAACGAGAATTGAACCGGGTGCTGGTTCGTATATCGGGCGCTGTTCTCGAACCACTCCAGGCTCGTTTGCGCCGCCTTCTGCAGCTTGATGACCTCGATCCGTCGGCTCTCCTCGTAGACGTCCAGGACCTTGCCGACGTCGCCCGTGCCGTGGTTCTTGAAGGCCTCCGAGAGCGTGATCGCGTCCTCCATCGCCAGCTTCGTGCCCGACCCGATCGAGAAGTGGGCCGTGTGCGCGGCGTCGCCCATCAACACGACGTTCTCGTGGTGCCAGGTCGCGTTCTTGACCGTGGGGAACGTGCGCCAAACCGACTTGTTCGTCAGCAGCTCGTGCCCCTTCAGATGATCGCCGAACAGCTCGTGGCAGTACGCCACGGTGTCGGCCTCGCTTGCCTGGTCGAGCCCTGCGCGCTTCCACACGTCCTCGTGGCACTCGACGATGAACGTGCTGAGGTTCTTCTCGAACGGATACGCGTGCACCTGGAACAGGCCGTGCTCGTTCTCCCGAAAGATGAACGTGAACGCTTCCAGCGGCAGCGTCGTTCCGAGCCAGGTGAACTTGCACTGCCGCCAGTCGATGTCCGGGCCGAAGTGCTCCTCGTAGGTGTCGCGCACGAGGCTGTTGACGCCGTCGGCGCCGAGCACCAGATCCGCGTCGGCCCGAATCGCGTCGATGTCGGTGACCTCGCGGCCGAACTCGAGCTCCACACCGAGATCCCGGCAGCGCCGGTGAAACACCTTGAGCAACTCCTTGCGCGACATGCCGCAGAAGCCGTGACCCGTCGAGCGCACGCACGTGCCGCCGTAGAAGGTGTCCATGTCCGTCCAGTAGGCGAACCGGCGCGTGATCTCGTCGTACGTCTCGCGGTCGGCGAGCTCGAACCCGCCGAGCGTCTCGTCGGAGAAGACCACGCCCCAGCCGAAGGTGTCGTCCGGCTGGTTGCGCTCGTAAAGCGTGATGTCCGCCGACGGGTGCGCCTTCTTCATGAGGATGCTGAAGTACAGCGCGGCCGGCCCCGCTCCGATCCCGACGATTCGCATAGACCTCCCGGGCCGCGCCGCCGCGGCGCGCGTAAGCCTAGCGGTAGTCGGGGTGCGAGCGAAGCCCCGCGGTCGGGCCGCCGCTATCCGCGGGACGCTTCGCTGCGTACGATTCCGTAATCCCGATCCGAGGAGCAACGCCATGCGACGCCTGAACTCGCCCGGCCTCTGGGCTTCGGCAGCCCTACTCTTGATGCTCGCCTGCCCGGCGCCGTCGGTCCGGGCCGACGGGGTCGTCGACGAGCCGGAGACGGTCGTCGCCGAGCGCGTCAGCTTCGGCCCCGAGCTCACGACGAAGGGGGTCTTCGTACCGTCGTCGGACGTGCAGCACGTGTCCTTCAGGCCGAAGGCGTATCGGGGACCGCTGAAGATCGAGTCGTACACCCCCAAAGCCGTCAAAGGCGAGCCGGTCCTGACGTTCGAGACGACGGAGATCGACGAGGCGATCGAGCGAACCGAGGTCGAGCTCGCGCTGGCGAAGATCAAGCACCAGCGGCTGGAGGCCGCCTTCCAGCTCAAGAAGGAGGAGTTCGCGATCGAGCGCCTCGAAGCCGAGCGCAAGCAGGCGCGCACGGCCGAGGAGCTGCGGTACTTCCTCGAGGTCAGCAAGCCCATGCGAATCGAAGAGAGCAAGCACGGCATCGAGGGCCGGCGCGACCGCATCGAGGACCAAAAGGAGGAGCTGGCGCAGCTCGAGAAGATGTACGGCGAAGACGATCTCACGGAGGAGACCGAGGAGATCGTCTTGATGCGCGCGCGGCGCTCGCTGAAGCGGGCGCTCAAGTCGCTCGGCTTCGCGGAGGAGCGTCACCGTCGCTTCCTGGAGGTGACGCTGCCGCGCGACGAAGAGGATCGCGTTCTCGGCGCGCGCAAGGCCGCGATGGCGCTCCAGGTGTTCAACAACCGCGCGGCGCGACAGCTCGACGAAGCGGAGCTGGAGATGGTCAAGGCGCGCGACGACTTGCGGAACCGGGAGGAGCGCCTCACCGAGCTGCGTGCCGATCGCGAGGGCATGAGCGTCAAGGCCACCGTGTCGGGCACGGCCGTTCCGGGCATCTTCTCGGCCGGCAAGTGGTCCGGGCGCGACACCACGGCGGTCTACGAGGGCGGCACGTGGACCCGCCGTCTCGGCGGGGCGGAGATGGTCCGCAGGCGCCTGGAGGTGAGGCCGGGAACGGTCGTGTTGACGGTCGTCCCAGGGGGGATCGAGAACGCGCGCGTGCGTGTCAAGATCGATGAGGGCGAGCTCTTCCGCCTGGAGGTCGGGTCGTTGGCCCGCGTCACGCCGAGCGCCGACAAGAGCGCGAGTCTGCGCGCCAAGGTCCTCGCGCTCGACCCGTTCGGATCGAACGGCAAGCACGACGTCGTGCTGCAGATGATCGAGTGGGACAAGCGGCTTGCGCCCGGCATGAGCTGCGAGGTCGCCCTCGTCAGGCGGTCCGAGCTCAAGGAGCTGTCGCTGCCCGCCAGCTGCTTCACGGAACTCGACGGTCAGACGGTCGTGTACGTGGTCGGCGCCGACGGGCCGAAGCCGGTCCCCGTGGTGCCCGGCCGCAGCGCGGCAGGCCGCATCAGCATCGCGAAAGGAATCGAAGCGGGCGCCCGCGTCCTGCTGAATCCGCCCCAGGGCGACTGATGCGAGCACGGCTCCTGACACTGGTCCTGCTCGTCACGGCCGCGTCCGCGGTGCGCGCGGAGCCCGAGGCGTCGAAGTCGTCGGCGCTCGACCGCTCGATCGAGCGCGGGGTGGCCTACCTCGTGAAGAGCCAGAACGAGAACGGGTCCTGGGGTTCGCCGGCGAGCAACCTGCACGACATCTACGCGCCGCCGCCCGGGTCGCAGCAGGCGTTTCAGGTGGCGTCGAGCGCGCTGGCCCTGTCGGCGCTCGTGGAGGTCGGTGGGGACGGCAAGGAGGTCGGCGCCGCGGTCGAGCGCGCGACGGCGTGGCTGCTGAAGAAGCACGCGGTGCGCCGGGTCTCACCGAACACGCTCTACAACACGTGGGCGCACGCGTATGCGCTCGAGGCGTTCGCCCGCCTGCTCGAGCGCGAGAAAGACCCCGAGCAACGCAAGCGGCTGACCAAGGCCTGCCGCAAGGCAATCCAGCGCCTCGAGACGTTCGAGACCGTGGAAGGCGGGTGGGGGTACTACGACTTCCAGGTGCGCGCGAAGACGCCGGGACCCGGCGCGACCAGCTTCACCACGGCCACGGTCCTCATCGCGATGAAGATGGCGCAGGCGCAGGGTGTCGAGGTGCCTGAGCGCCTCGTGAAGCGCGGTCTCCCCGTCATCCACCGCAGCAGCCGTCCCGACGGCGCGTACTCGTATTCCATGCGCACGCGCTGGGCGCCCCAGATGGGTGTGAACAAGACGAAGGGCAGTCTCGCGCGAACGCCGGCGTGCCTGCTCGCGGTGGACATGTGGGACGACGACGTCGAGACGAAGAAGTTCTGCCAGGCGCTCGACGAGCTCGAGACGTACGGGCACTTCCTGCGCATCGCCCGCAAGTACCCGATCCCGCACGAGACCTGGTACCAGAACTCGGGCTACTTCTGCTTCTACGGCTACTACTACGCGACGTGGTTGTTCCCGCGCGTGCCGGAGAAGAAGGTCGATGCCTATCGCAAGCAGATCGCGGGGCACCTGACGAAGATGCAGGAGAAGGACGGCTCCTGGTGGGACTACCAGCTGTTCAACTTCCACAAGGCGTACGGCACCGGCTACATCTTGATCGCCTTGGGGCGCTGCCGGCCGGGAACCCCGTAGCGCGTTGCGCGTCGAACGCGTCTCGATCGACGACGAGCGGCTGAGCGACTACCGCCTCGTGCGCGACCCGGCGCTGCTCCGAGAGAGCGGCGTTTTCGTCGCAGAGGGTCGCCTGGTCGTACGCATCCTGCTCGAGCGCTCGGACTTCACGCCGCGTTCGCTGCTCGGGACACAAGCCGCGCTGGACGCGTTCGCGGACATCGAAGGCGTCGACGACCTTCCGTTCTTCCTCGTCGATGCCGACGAGATGGAGACCGTCGCGGGCTACCGATTCCACCAGGGCTGCCTGGCCGCCGCCGAGTTGCCAACGCCGACGACGGTGACCCGGATGTTGCAGGCCGGCGGGCCGGGCATGCAGGTCGTCGTCGGCCTCGAGGCGGTTTCGAACCCGGACAACGTCGGCGCCATCTTTCGATCGGCCGCGGCGTTTCGAGCGCGCGGCGTGCTCCTGAGCGAAGGTTGCTGCAGCCCGCTCTACCGCAAGGCCGTGCGTACGTCGATGGGCGCGTCGCTCGTGCTGCCGTTCAGCATGGGGGCCCCGTGGAACGACGAGCTTCGCCGGCTGCGCGAGATGGGGTTCACGCTCGTCGCGTTGACGCCGGGGGACGACGCCGAGCCGGTCGAGGCCCTGGGCGCGGACGCCGGAACACGGATCGCCCTGTTGCTGGGCGCGGAGGGGGAGGGCCTTACCGACGAGACGCTCGCGCTCGCCGACCGACGCGTACGCATCCCCATCGACCCTACGTTCGACTCGCTCAACGTCGCCGCCGCGGCGGCGATCGCGATGTACGTCGCTTCGACTCGTGAGCCCGCCTCGCCTGCGGAGTAGGCTTTCGTCGATGACCGAGGTGCCCGTGCAGACGAGGGCGGCGGAACCGCCCGAACCCTGGCAACCGCGCTGGATGCGCCGGCCGCGTTGGCCGCATCACCTGCTCGCCTATCTGATCTCGATTCCTGAGCGCATCCTGCGGTGGTTGCTCGGCCTCGTGGCGCATGCGCTCATCCTGTTGTCGCGCGTGCTGCCGCGTCCGATTCGTGAAGGCCGCTTCTACAAGCTCTCCGTGCAGCGCCACCTCAAGATGCTCACGGACGAGATCGCGCAGGCGGGGCTCTTCCCCGCTGAGAAGGACGACGGTGTGGTCACGGACAAGAAGCGCATGGTCATCGGCGGCGCCGTGGACAACCTGCTCATCCTCGGGCTGCACGCGTCTCCGGTCTGGATCCTGCTGGCGGCCACCGACGTCAGCAAGGGCGCAGCCGCGTTCACGAAGGAGCTCGGAAGGGAGCTCAAGGACGCCGGCGTGATGGCGGAAGGGTCTCGGCTGGACTCGGTCGACGACGTGCTGGGCGGCCTGAGCCGACTGACGAACCGGATGGCCGAGACGATCGACACGCCGCCTTTGTCCCTCGAAGACATGAAGAAGTCGGTCGGCTCCGTACGCAAGGAGATCGAAGAGGTCGGGACGACGGCGTGGCAGAAGACCGCCAACATCGACGGTCTGGCGAACGATCTGATGGAGGTAGCACACGAGGCGCGACGTCCCTTGCTCGAGGTCGCTTCGGGTGTCGCCGTCGGCTCGGTGCGCAAGGCGGGCGCCTTGGTGTGGGGCACGCTGGCCGGGGCGGGCGCGACGGTCACCGTGGCGGGACGCATGCTGTGGCGCGACGTGATGGTCGACTACGGCAAGACGCTCCGGCGCATGCATCGCCAGGGCTTCTACGGCACGTTGCGGCGCGGGCTTCGACCGCAGCTTCGAAGCACGCGGCGCCTCTTTGCGTACCGCTTCCTGACGTTCACGGAGATCGGCTTGTCCTTCGGCATGTGGCGCACGGCCGCGTGGCGGCTCGGCGGCGGCTCATAGCAGCTTCGCGACCGCCTTGATGTATCGCGGATCGGTGCCGCAGCACCCGCCGATCAGACGCGCGCCCATCGCGAGCCATTGCTTGGCCCATCGGGTGTATCCGCGCCGCGACGTGCCGCCGGCGAAGGCCCAACCCAGCGCGTCGTCGGGTCGCCCGCGGCCGTTGGCGTAGACGCCCGCCGGGAGGCTGGTCGTGGCCAGGAGCTTCGCCAACGCATCGGTCGCGTCCTCGACGCCGCAGCAGTTCACGAGCACCGCCAGCGGCTGGAGCGGCTCGACGGCGGCGACGGCCTCGGCAACGGGCTCGCCGGAAAGGAGCGTGGCGTCGCTGCCGCACACGAACGCGACGAGCGCCGGCAGATTGCCCGCGTTCGCGGCCCCCAGCGCGGCGACGGCCTCCCGGATCGTGTTCATCGTCTCGACCACGGCGAGCGCGGCGCCGGCGGCGACCAGGTGGCCGACCTTCACGCCGTGCTCGACGACGAGGGTGCGGTCGTCGGGCACATCTTCGGGCGCGTAGCAGTCGGCGACGGGGGCGATCGATCCACCGACCAGGACGGGCCGGCCGGGGCGGGCCTTTGCGACGCCCTCGCGCGCGAGCGTGACCGCGCGCTTGTTGAGCTCGCGCGTGCGTTCGGCCATGCCGGCCTTGGCGAGCGTGACCCGGTCCGCGCGAAACGTGTTGGCGGTGACGATCCGGGCGCCGGCGCGCACGTAGTCGCGGTGGATCCTGCGCAGCTCGTCCCCGTTCTCGAGCGCGGCGGCGGACCACAGAGGCAGCGGTGTGGGCACCCCTCGGCGAAGCAGCTCGGTACCCACCGCGCCCGACAGCAGGACGGGGCCTTCGCTCAGCATCGTCTGGAAACCGGCCCGAACGGGATGCATGGCGCCACCATACCCGTGAAGGCTTTGTTCAGGACCGACGTCGAGGCGTGGGCCACGCTTCGGGATCGACCGATAGGGGCTGCGTCACCGCTGCCGACCTACCGTCCCGGGTACATCGCCCAATGGCACACATTCTTGTCGTCGACGACGAAGAGTCGATCCGCGATCCGCTCACGGGTCATCTCGAGAGTCTCGGCCACCGATGCACGCAGGCCGTCAGCGGTTTCGACGCGCTCGAGCGTCTGCAAGAACGGGAGTACGACCTCATCATCTCGTACGTGATGATGCCGAAGATGGACGGCTTCCAGCTCCTGAAGCGGGCACTGCCGTGCATCGAGACGTGCATTCCGTTCGTGATCCTCAGCTCGATCGACGATCAGGAAGGTGTGCGCGCCGCCATCTTCGCCGGCGCATTCGACTATCTCTACAAGCCGAGCGATCCCGACGACGTCGATCGCGGCGTCACGCGCGCCCTCGAGCGACGCGAAGAGCTGCTGGCCCAGGCCGGACCGTACCGCAGCCGAAAGAAGGGCCCGATTCCGGCAGACGCGCTCGGCGCGGACCCGAACGAGGCGCAGATGACGGAAGAAAACGTGCCTCCGTCCGGTGTGCCCGCGTTGAAGCACGAAAGCGCGGTCGTGACCGTCGTCGCGCCGTCGGCGCCGAAGGCGCCCGCGATCGATCTGGACGACGAACCGGCGAAGAAAGGGGGCTGATGAAGACGCTGAAGTCCTGGTTCTCCCGAGATGCCGGCGCGGCCTGACTCCGCCGGAATCCGGCGTTCCCGCTGCATCCGCACGTATCCTGTGGCACCTCACACCGGAGTAGCCACACGTGATGCCTCGACCCCGTTTCCAACTCTCCTGGGCCGCCGGATTGCTCGTCGTTGCGGTCGTCCTCGCCGTCGCGGTCCCCGTACGCGCCGAAGAGACCACCACCGCGTCCGGACTGAAGATCACCGTTCTGAAGGCGGGTGAGCCCGGCACCGAGCCGAAACAGGACGACAAGGTCGAGGTGCACTACACCGGCACGCTGGAGAACGGCACCAAGTTCGACTCCTCGGTGGACCGCGGTCAGCCGTTCTCGTTCACGCTGGGCCGGGGCCAGGTCATCAAGGGCTGGGACGAAGGCGTCGCGCTCATGACCGTGGGCAGCAAGGTTCGACTGTGGATCCCGTGGCGGTTGGCCTACGGCGAGCGCGGGCGGCCGCCGAAGATCCCGGGCAAGGCGAACCTGATCTTCGAGGTCGAGCTCTTGAGCGTGAAGCGCGTCCCGAAGTTCACGAAGCCGGACCCCGAGAAGCAGACGGTGACCAAGTCGGGCCTGAAGTACGAGGTGCTCGAGGCCGGCAAGGGCGACACCGTGCGCGCCGATCAAGGTGTCACGATGAACTTCGTCCTCTGGAACAAGTTCGGCAACCTGCTCATCTCGAGCGCCCAGGCGGGCACGAAGATGAAGGGCGCCGTCGCGGTGCTGCCGGGCATGTCGCTGGGTCCGACGAAACCGCCGTTCCTGAAAGAGGCGGTGCAACTGATGCAGCCGGGCGGACGCTACCTGTTCGAGGTGCCGCCGGCCCTGTGTTGGGGCGACAAGAACATCGGCCGGGTGCTGCCTGCGAACTCGACCACCATTTGGGAGCTGACCTTGGAGAACGTTCACGAGATTCCGAAGTTCGAGATGAGTCCGGACGACAAGGTGAAGACGACGGAGAGCGGTCTCAAGTACGAGACCATCCGCGAGGGCGCCGGCAAGAGCCCGAAGAAGGCGAGCAAGGTCAAGGTGCACTACACGGGCTGGCTCACCGACGGCACGTTGTTCGACTCGTCGCACGGTCGCGGTGAGACGATCGAGTTCCGGTTGTCGCAGGTGATTCCGGGCTGGACCGAGGGTGTGCAGCTGATGAAGGAGGGCGGCTGTGCCCGCTTCACGATTCCGGGCAAGCTTGCGTATGGCGAGCGCGGCGCGCCGCCGACGATTCCGCCGAATGCGACGTTGGTCTTCTTCATCGAGCTGATCGAGGTTTTGTAGGGGCGACCCTCGTGGTCGCCCAACCGCTTGTCGATCAGGTCCGGATACATGCACGGTTGGGCAGCCACAAGGGCTGCCCCTACGTCGCCCGATGACGAACGCCCCGCGCGCCTCGGGCCCGAAACCACCCCCGCGCTTCGATAAGCCAGGATAATCGATCGGGTTCGCACGTTTTCCGAGCGACGCCACCCGTTCTTTGCCATGCTGAATGGGTGAGCACCGACCGGCCCCGGCCCGCATCCTTCGAGGAAGGCGTCATCCGGCGCGCCCTGCGAGTCCTGCTGCGCGGATTCGTCGTCGCATGCGTGTTCCTCTTCTATCGGATGCGCGTCGTCGGGCGCGAGCACGTGCCGTCCGAGGGCGGCGTTCTGCTGACGCCGAACCACATGTCGTTCGTGGACGGACTGTTCCTGATCGCATCGATCAAGCGGCCGGTTCGCTTCATCATCGACCAGGGTCAGTACGACCGGTGGTACCTGAAGCCCTTCTTCAAGATCCTCGGGATGATCCCGATCTCCTCGAGGGGCGGTACGCGCGCCATTCTGCGATCCCTGCGCGCGGCGGGCGAGCGCCTCGACGCCGGCGAGGTCGTCTGCATCTTCCCCGAAGGAGAGATCTCCCGCACCGGTCAGATGCTTCCGTTCCGTCGCGGATTCCAGCGCATCGTGCGCGGCAGGAACGTGAGCGTCGTCCCCGTTCACCTCGACCGGGTGTGGGGGAGCATCTTCAGCTTCGCGGGCGGCCGATTCCTCAAGAAGGTCCCGCGCGGCATCCCGTATCCCGTCACGGTCTCGTTTGGTGAGCCGCTGCCGACGGAGACACCGGCGCTCGAGATTCGGCAGGCCGTTCGTCAGCTCGCGCAGGACGCGTGGTACGAGCGCAAGCAGGATCGCGAACCGCTGCACCGCTCGTTCATTCGCGCAGCGCGGCACCGGCCTTGGCGGCTTGCGTGCGCCGATCCCACGCGACCTCGCGTATCGCGGCTGAAGGCGCTGGCGTCTGCGATCGCGCTGGCGCGCAACCTGCGATCGTCGTGGCGGGAGCAGCAGCGAATCGGCATTCTGTTGCCGCCGAGCGTCGGCTGCGCCGTGGCCAATCTCGCCGTGTCGTTGTCCGGTCGCTCGAGCGTGAACCTGAACTACACCGGCGGTCCCGCGGTCATGGCCTCCGCCGTCCACCAAGCGGGGCTGCGGTCGGTGCTCACGAGCCGCGCGTTTCGCGAGGCCCTGCCCGTCGAGCTGCCCGAAGGCCTCGAGGTCATCGAGCTCGAAGACGTCGTCGGCCGTATCGGCCGGGGACGGCGCATGGGGGCGGCGCTGCGCGCGCTGTTTGCGCCGAAGCGATCAATCGAGCGTTTCTGCGGCGCCGAACGGTCGATCGCGATGGACGACGAGGCCACCATCATCTTCAGCAGCGGTAGCACGAGCGAGCCCAAAGGAATCGTGCTCAGTCACTTCAACCTCGACAGCAACATCGAGGCCGTCTCACAGGTGTTCCCGATTCACCAGGAGGACCGCCTGCTCGGCGTGCTGCCGTGCTTCCACTCGTTCGGCTTCATGTCGATGTGGCTCTCGCTCAACAACGGCATGCCGATCATCTTCCACGCCAACCCCCTCGATCCGGAGATGGTCGGCAAGTTGGTGCACGACTACGCGATCACGTTTCTGCTCGGTACGCCGACCTTCTTGCAGCTCTACCAGCGACGCGTGGCGCCCGGTCAGTTCGGCTCGCTCAAAGTCGTGCTCGCCGGCGCGGAGCGCATGCCCGAGCGCGTCGCCGTGGGATTCGAGGAGCGCTTCGGAATCCGGCCGCTCGAGGGGTACGGCACGACGGAGTGCTCACCGGTCGTGGCCACGAGCATTCCGTCGTTTCGCGCGCCGGGGTTCTTCCAAGCGGGGTCGCGTCGCGGTTTCGTCGGCGTCCCGCTGCCCGGCGTCGCCGTTCGCCTCGTCGATCCGGAGACGGGCGACGACGTGGACGCGTACGAGCCGGGCATGCTCCTGGTCCGCGGGCCCAACGTGATGAAGGGCTATCTCGACCGGCCCGACCTCACCGAGGAGGTGATGCGAGACGGATGGTACGTCACCGGCGACATCGCCGAGATGGACGAAGACGGCTTCATCAAGATCACCGACCGGCTCTCGCGGTTCTCGAAGATCGGCGGCGAGATGATCCCGCACGGAGCCGTCGAGGACGCGCTGCACGTCGCGTACGGCAATACGGACGAGCGGATGTTCGTCGTCACCGGGATCCCCGACGAGCGCAAGGGCGAGCGACTGGCCGTGCTCACGGTCGTCGACGAGGACGAGGTGCCGGACCTGCTCGCGTCCCTCAAGGAGCAGGGCTTGTCGAACTTGTACGTCCCGCGCGCGGACGCGTTCGTCCACGTCGACGCGTTCCCGTTGCTCGGGACCGGAAAGCTCGACTTGCGCGCCGTGAAACGGACGGCGCAGGAGGCGCTCGACTCGGCGGCGGCGTAGCTAGGCGTCGGGCATCGCCTCCAGCTCGGCGCCGACGTCTTCCCACTCGCCGTACAGCCGTGCGATCTCGTCGCGCACCGACGCGATGTCCCGAACGAGGCGTTCGCCTTCCTGCGCGTCGCCGCCGGGCGCGAACGCCTCCTCGACCCGCCTCTCCAGCTCGCCTTGCCGCGCCTCCAGCCGGGCGATGCGTTCCTCGAGGTCGCGATAGCGGCCCTTGAGGCGGTTCAGCGCGCGGCGCTGCTCCTTGCGCTCGGCGAACGCCTTGCGGGCGTCGTCCTTCCCGTCGGTTTCCTGCGTCCGATCCCGCAAGGCGCCTTTGCGCTTGCGCGTGCGCGCCGCCCGCTTCGCCATCCACCACTCGGCGAAGGTCATCGGGTGCGAGACCAGCTTGCGGTCCTCGACCTCGACGACCCGGTCCACGAGCTTGTCGAGGAAGTACCGGTCGTGGCTGATCAGCAGCAGCGTCCCGTCGAAGTCCTGCAGCATCTCCTCGAGCTGCTCGCACGCCTGAATGTCGAGGTGGTTCGTCGGCTCGTCGAGCAGCAGGAAGTTGACGTTCTCGTGGACCAGCCGCGCGAGCTGCAGCCGGCTCTTCTCGCCTCCCGACAACGTGCTGATCCTGCGTTCGAGGTCGTCCCGGGTGAAGAGGAAGCGATAGAGCAGGTCGTGGGACTTGGGCCGATCGAGGCCCGTGACGTGCTGCATCCAGTCCTCGAGCTTCGCGTCGTGATCGAGGACGTCGTGAAACTGGCGGTACTCACCGACGTGGACCGACTTGCCCAGGCGCAGGGTCGGACTCTCCCAGCTGCCACGGGTGAGGATCTCGCGGAACAACGTCGTCTTGCCGCTGCCGTTGGGTCCGACCAGACAGACGCGATCTCCGAATTCGATCTCGAGCCGGGCCTTGTCGAACAAGGTCCGGTCGCCGTACGCGAAGTCGAAGTCGCGCACCGTCAGCGCGATGCGGCCGTGCCGCTTGGCGCCCGACATCGAGGCGTGGAAGCGGCGTTCGGCCGTGTCGGGCCGCTCGACCACGTCCATGCGCTCGATGCGCCTGAGCATCGCCTTCGCGCGCCGGGCCTGACCCGGATCGTCGTAGGCGTTCGCCATGTCGCGCAGCCGCCGCGCCTGGAACTCGATGCGCTTGATCAGGCGCTGCTGCGACTTGTACTGCCGTTCCTGCAGCGCGAGCGCCTCCGCCTTCTGACGTTGGAAGTCGGAGTAGTTCCCGGCCCAGCTCGTGACGTTCGCGCGCCGCATCTCCCAGATCTCTTTCGCGGTCGCGTCGAGCAGGTGGCGGTTGTGGCTGACCATGACGACGGCGGCCTTGGAACGTCGTACGAAGTCGATGAACCACTCGACGCCTTCCATGTCGAGGTGGTTCGACGGTTCGTCGAGCAGCATCACGTCCGGCTCGGCGAGCAGGACGCGCGCCAAACCGATGACGTTCTGCTCGCCCCCGGAGAACTTCTCGACGGGTTGATGCCACACGTCCTGCGCGAATCCCAGGCTCTGCAGCATGCTCTCGATGCGCCGGTCGACGTCGTAGACACCTTGGCGTTCCTGAAGGTGCTGCAGCCGCTCGTACTCGCGAAGGAGCCGCGCGCGAGCGCGTTCCTCGGCGGCGTCGGCGATGCGCGCTTCCAGCTCGCGCAGCGACGCCTCGGTCTCGGCCTCGGTGCCGAAGACCGACTGCATCTCCTCGTACAGGGTGGCGCCCCTTCGATAGGTGAGCTCTTGCTCTTGGACGGCGACGCTGGTGCCGCGCTGGCGAGCGACGCGCCCCGCGGACGGCTCCACGGCGCCCGCGAGGATGTTCAGGAGCGTGGACTTTCCGCAGCCGTTCTGTCCGATCACGCCCACGCGGTCGCCCGGCTCGATCTTCACGGTCACGTCGTCGAGCAGCAGCGGCCCGCCGTAGTGCATCTGGAGATGGGCGGCGAGAATCAGCGGCATCGCCGCAGACTAAACGGCGACGGCGGATCCGGTGTCGTCCCGTTGAATGCAATCGATGACGTCGAGCATCTCGCGCGCCGATCCGGGGCGCCGCTCCGGGTCCTTTTCGAGGCACCGTCCGACGAGCCGGTGGAGCGCGGCGGGCAGCGCCGGATCCAGGGGGCGCGGATCGTCGTTGCGGATGGCGTCGAAGAGACTCGAGTGGCTGGACGCGTCGAAGGGAATGTGCCCCATGAGCAGCCGGTAGAGGAGCACGCCCGCGCTCCACAGGTCGGAGGCGAAGGTCGCCGGCTCGGCCATCACGACTTCGGGTGACATGTAGAGCGGCGTGCCCAGGATGCAACCGTCGTCGCTGCCGCTGAGGCCGGCTTCGCCGACCTGGCGCCCGAGCCCGAAGTCACCGAGCTTGACCGAGCCGTCGCAGCCGAGCAGCACGTTGCCGGGCTTCACGTCACGGTGGATCACGTTGCGTCGGTGGGCGACGTCGAGCGCGGAGACGATGCCGCGCACGATGCGCATCGCCAAAGGCAGTGGTAGACGGCGATTCCGCGCGATGTCGGCCAGTGTGCCGCCGTCGAGGTACTCCATCTCGAGCGCCGCGCCGGCGCCCCCGAGATCGTGGACGGAGTAGAGATGCACGATGTGGGGGCTGGCGAGACGTCCGACCAGCCGAATCTCTCGCAGCAGGCGCGGCTTCTCGTCCCGCGCTTCGGGGGCCGCGGAAACACCGAGCACCTTCAGTGCGACGGCGCGGCCGAGAAAGGTGTCCTGCGCCAGATAGACGGTCGAAAACGAGCCGCGCCCCAGCTCGCGCCGAATGTGCAGATGTCCGAACCGTCCGCCCGGGCCGATCCGGCCGTTGGGTTCGTTCAAGGTGCCGTTCTGGGTCGAGGGATATCTCACCGCTCTATGGGCGGGAGACGTCTCCGTGTCTTTCTCGGTCGTGATTCGACGTTCCGGTCGAATGCCCCGGGATACGCTTTCACAAACGACCGGATCGACCTGCGAGGTGCCTTTGGACGACTTCCAGGCGCGCTGCCGCGCCCTCACCAGCAAGCTCAGGGACGCCGGCTGGAGCGTGGTCGCGGAGCGTGCGATTCCCTACGGACGCATGTTCTCGCTGTCCACCGGCGGCGGGGCAGAAGCCAATCTGAACTGCTATCACGGCAAGAAGGGCTTCAAGTTCGTGCCCGGGGGGAAGCGGGCCGACGAGGTCGCGCGCATCCTCGGCGGCGAGGCGCCCAAGCGAGAGGCGCGACGGCCGGGAAGCGACGACCCGTTCGAGCTGGGCTGGCCGCGCATCGGCGGTGACGAGTCCGGCAAGGGGGACTACTTCGGACCCTTGACGGTCGCCGCGTTCCACATGGAGCGCGACGATGCCGATACGCTGCGCTCGCTGGGCGTCGGGGACAGCAAGGGGCTAACCGACAGGCGCATCGAGCGTATTGCGAACGAGCTCGAGACGATGGAGCGTGGGGCGGTGCGCGTGCTGATGCCCCGGGACTACAACGCTCGGTACGCCGAGCGCGGGAACTTGAACATCCTCCTGGCGGAGATGCACGGCGAGTGCGTTCGAGCGTTGCGCGCCGAAGGCGCGGCGGACGTCGCCGTGGTCGTCATCGACCAGTTCGCGAAGGACACGACGATGCTTCGAAGCGAGCTCGCTCTCCCGACGCGGCATCGGTTGGTGACGCGTACCAAGGGCGAGGCGGACCCGGCCGTCGCGGCGGCGAGCATCCTCGCGCGTGCGGCGTTCGTCGAAGGGTTGCGCGAGCTCGGGCACGAGTTCGGCCAGATGTTTCCCCCCGGCGCGGGCAAGCCGGTCTTGCAGGCGGGCGCGGCGTTCGTGCGCACGTTCGGCCGCGACCGTCTCGCGGACGTCGCCAAGGTCCACTTCGCGACCACGCGGCAACTGTAGGTAGGGGCAGCCCTCGTGGCTGCCCAACCGGTCATGCGTCGGCACCTGATCGACGAACGTATGGGCGACCACGAGGCTCGCCCCTACACCGCAACCGGCGCCCACGCGACCACGTCGATCGACGACGCGAAATGCAACAACGGCGCCTCGTCCGGAAGAGCGATGCCGTGTCCCACCGTCATCGTGTTCTTCTCGATCTCGGCCCGGACCGGTTGCAACGGCCACGCCATGTGATGGATCTCGCCGCGGTACACGTCGCCTTCCGCGTCGGCGGCATACAAGCAATAGCGTTCGGTGAGCCAGTGATCCAGCGTGCCCGGCGCCGCAAGCGAGACCGGCCCCGTCGGCGCATACCGGCCGCGAAAGACCGCCGGCGGCGCGCCGCCCAGGCGCTTCGAGCGGTAGACGAACCCGTCGCCGCGGCGCTCGCACGACATCTCCGCGCGCTGGTAGGGGAGGTGGAACCAACGCCGCGCGATCTGTACGGCCAGCGGGTTGGCCGCATCGAGGCTCAAGAACCACACCCCCGGCCTGTCGCCGGCGATGACGTACACACGCACGTTCAGCTCGGGAAACTTCGAGAACCACGGCACGGCCGGTGTGCCGCGCAGCCGCACGCCGCTCATGCGGAACGGGACGACGCCGATCCAGCAGTCGCCGTCATGCAGGTGCAGTTCGAGCGGCGGCGGAATGTGCGGACGCACCTGCGCAGGATCGATCTTCCAGTGCATGAAAAGCACGTCGTGCCACGTCTGCGCCATGACCCAGGCGCCGTCCGGCAGCGGCCACGGACGGTGAGCGACGTCGGCCAGGAAGGGCGGTGCGGTCACCGGTGCAGTCTCTCACTCGTCGTCGGACTCCGTTGCAAAAGAACCCGTAGCGAGCGCGACGAGACCGACGTAGCGAGAGGGTCGTCGCGCGCAAGTAGGCGACGCTTTCAATCCGCGTCCAGATGAAAGTAGTCCAGCACGAACTGCCGCGGGTCGTCGGCGCGCGTGAGCTTCACGACCTCGAGCAACCGCTCGAGGTCGCGCCGGCGCTTGGCTTCCATCGCGTGCTCGTCGACCTCGTCCTCACGCAGCGGGCGCACGAACCGATAGCGGCCTTCTACATGCGTCGGCTCCACGACGCCGAGGTGATCGAGCTCGATCAGGCAGTACTCCAGCCGCCGATCGCTGCGCTTCTTGCCGATCACCTCCACGATCAGCTCGTCGATGTCGAAGTCGGCGTGCGGCATCGCCTGGATGGCCGCTGCCGCGCGTCGAAGGAGCTCGGCCGGCGGGCTCATCCAGTCGGTGAAGTCCCGCTGGATCGCGAGATCGTCCTCGGCATAGAGCAGCACGCAGCGTGACGGCAGGCCGTCGCGCCCGGCGCGTCCGATCTCCTGGTAGTACGCCTCGACGCTGCCGGGCACCTGCGCATGGATGATGAAGCGGATGTCTGCCTTGTCGACGCCCATGCCGAACGCGTTCGTCGCGAGCAGGAGAAGGCGGTCGTCAGGCGTCGCGTCGATGAAGCGGTCGTAGATGCGCTTCTTCTCCTCGGGCGTGAGCTTGCCGTGATAGATGACGACGTTGCGCTCGGGGAGCTCGCGCCGCAGCCGGTCGGCCATGCGGTCGAGGTCCTTGATCAGTGCGAAGTACACGATGCCCGTGCCCTCGAGTCCGAGCGCGACCTGGCGGATACGCCGAATCTTGTCGTCGTCGTCCCAGACGGACTCGATCTCGAGCGACAAGTTCGGCCGGTCGATGGGGGACGCGAAGAGCGGCATCGACGCCGCGTCGAGGCGCAGGGTCTTGCGGATGTCCGCCCGAACCTCCTGCGTCGCGGTCGCCGTGAGCGCGAGCGTCACGGGGTCGCCGAGCACGCGGCGGAAGTTGCCGACCTCCTGGTACGCGGGCCGCAGATCGTGGCCCCACTTGGTGATGCAGTGCGCCTCGTCCACCGCCAGCAGCTTCACGCCGCCCGGCACGCGCTCGAGCGCCTCGACGAACTCGGGCTTCTGCATGCGCTCCGGCGTGGCGTAGACGAGCTCGTAGTCGCCGTCGCCGACCTTGCGGTAGCGCCGCTCGCGCTCCCTGCGGCGCAGCGTGCTGTTGATGTACTCCGCGCGAATCCCCTTCTTCTTCAACGCGGCGACCTGATCCTCCATCAGCGCGATCAGGGGGCTGAAGACGAGCGTGATCCCCCGTTGCGGGAGCGCCAGCGCAGGGAGCTGAAACGTGAGGCTCTTCCCGGAGCCCGTGGGCATGACCACGAGCCCGCACCCGCCGGCCATGACGCGATCGACGATGCGCTGCTGCAGCGGACGCAGGGCCTCGAAACCAAAGCGTTTCTTCAGGATCTCGTCGAGGGAGCCGGGCACCGGGGCAGACTACACGCGCGCGCTGTGCCGGCGGCTAGGTGCTCGACGCGCCGTCGTAGGTCCCCCCGGTCAGGTCCAGGAAGCGGGCCTCGAGGCTGGCGCCCTCACGAATGCTGCGCACCGTCAGGTCCAGATCGCCGACGAGCATCTTGTTGATGCGCTTGAGCGCGAGGTCCTTCTCGGCGCCCGACGCGACGTTCAGCTCGATGTTGAACTCGTTGTCGCGGGTCTTCTCGACCGTCCGCACGACGTCCAGCGCGCTGAGAGCCGCCTGGGCTTCCGCCGTCAGGCCCTCGGCGGTCGTGACGCGCAGCAGGTAGTTGGACGATGTGAGATTCGCCATCGACTCGCACGCTTCGAGCACACCCTCGTGCAGGATGGCGGCGTGGTCGCAGATGTCCTGGATCTCCTGGAGGTTGTGGCTGCTCACGACGACGGTCTTGTTCCCGTGCATGCTCCGAATGATGTCGCGCATCTTGCGGGCGTTGTCCGGATCCAGGCCGGACGTGGGCTCGTCGAGGAAGATCACCTCCGGATCGCCGAGAAAGGCCTGGCAGAGCGCGACACGCTTCATCATGCCGTGGCTCAGCGCCCGGGCGCTCTTCCGTGCGACCTCCCCCAATCCGACCAGCTCGAGCGCGTCGTGCGCGCGCTTGCGGGACTCGTCCTTGTCGAAGCCGTTGAGGCGGCCGAACATGACGAGCTGCTCGATGACCGGGATCCCGCCTTGGAAGGCTGCGTCCTGCGGGAGCATCGAGAAGCGTCCGCGCAAGAGGCTGATTTGCGCAACGTCGATGCCGAGCACTTCGATCGAGCCTGCCGAGGGCTTCAGGAACCCGGCCGCGATCGAAAAGAGCGTCGTCTTGCCGGCCCCGTTCGGGCCCAGCAGGCCAAACAAGCTCCCGGTCGGAATTTCGAACGAAACGTCGTCGAGCGCGCGAAGGCGCGCGAAGTTCTTCGTCAGACTGCGAACTTGTACGGCCGTCATCTATAGGTCCCGCTTCGCAAAGGCGCGCATGCCGAGCGCCAGGAAGACAGCGGTGAATCCGAGCATCACGCCGCAGGCAATGAGCCGCGTGACGATGTCACTGGACAACAGGTCGTACTTCCAGCCCCACGGCGTGAGCAGCTCCAGCCAGTCGTGCTTGCCCTTCAGGACCATGTTGTTCGTCATCTTCAGGATGCCGACCGGGAAGAGCACCATCAGCAGACAGATGGCGAGCGCGCCGAACGGGGCGTCGATCAAGCAGGAGAACCAGGCGCAGAGCGCGATGTACGGCAGGCTGATGACGAGGAGGGCAAGTCCGCCTTGCAGCGTCCAGGAGATGATCTCGAGGGCGGGATAGACCTGCAGCTTGAAGCCGACGTAGAGCGAGATCAGCAGCACCACGCCCATGATGGAGATCGTCGAGAAGAAGAAGGTGCCGAGGAACCGGCCGAAGAAGATGTTGGGACGCTCCGTGCGAATGAGCAGGTAGCGCAAGCCTCGGCTGCCGATGTCGCCCGAGGTCTGGTTGAACGAGCTGAAGCACGTCAGCGTGGGGAACAACATCAGCAGGACGAGGAAGATCAGGCTCAGCAGCGCCGGCTGCTCGCGCAAGAGGTAGACGGACTCTTCTTCGCCGGCATCCGTGAACCACTCGACGCCGTCGACGAACGCGTCGGACTCTGCGATCTCCGCGACGAACTCTGCGGTCGAGCGCTCGGTGTGCCCCATCTCCGGCGAGGTGCGCATCAGATCCTCGACGGGCTGAATGAAGATCGAGGCGACGATGAGCGCCGCGAGCCCGACGACGAGCAGCGAGACGATTCCGCCCCCGGTGCGGATCGCGAACCGCATCGAATACAGGGCGATCAGCTTGACCTGCGCCATGCGCAGGCCGGTGAGGGCGGAATCGTGCGCCATGGCTACGAGCGCGTCCTAGTTGACGAGGTCGTCCTTGAACGTTCCGTTGATCAAGGCGAGCGTGAGAACGGGGTAGATCAAACCGATGATCGTCCCGAAGCCGAACGGCGCGATCGTCAGGCCGATCGCCGTGCCGGCAAGCGACGTGATCGCGTAGCCGTTCCCCAGCGTGCGGCCCAGGAAGCGCTTCTGGCCCAGGTAGCCGACGCCCGCGACGATCATCAAGACGGTGCTCGCCAGGCTCAGCAGCAGGATCACCCACAGCATCCCGAGGCTTGCCTCCGCCCACGGGTTGGTGCCGGACTCGGCTTCGACGGCCTCACCCGCCGCACCGACGATCGAGAGTGCCGCAAACATGACCAGCAGACCCAGCGCTCCAAGGCCTCCAAACACGAAGTTCAGTACCGCGAGTGCTGTAAGTCCGCCCGGACGCTTGCCTTCTGCCATCTGTGTTCCCTCCTGGCCATGCCCGTTTCCCGCGGGCGATATGCCTCGTACCGCGCCCCCAGCGGCGCACCGCGCGAGCATAGGTGCGCAACAAGCCCCAAGCAAGCCGAACTCTCCCGGGCCGCGGGTCCCGTTGTCGCCGTCGGGCGGAATCGCTAGCCTCTACGGTGCGGGGCGGCCCCGAGCGAAGACCTGAGGCCGCGCGGGTCAGGTTGTACGAGGAGCAAGCGATGAAGATTCGATGGGTACTTACGATTGCGATCACCGCGGCCGGCGTCGGCGGTCTGGCCGGATTCGGCCTGGCCGACGAAGAGGGCGGCGGGGGCGAGATGGACGAGGTCATGGCGATGATCTTGAAGCTCCACGAGCCCGGCCCGCACCAGGCGGTGCTGGAGCCGATGGTCGGCGAGTGGAACGCGGTCACGACCATGTACTCCGAGCCCGGCAAGGAGCCGCAGACCGGCGAGGGCACGGCGCGCAACGAGTGGACGGCCGGAGGACGCATCCTGCGCGTCTCGTTCGACGGCGACTTCTTCGGCGAGCCGTTCCACGGTGAGGGCCACATGGGGCACGACAACCACATGAAGGAGTACCAGAGCACCTGGATCGACTCCATGAGCACCAACATCTACACGTCCACCGGAAGCTGGGACGCCGAGAAGAAGCAGCTCACGATGAAGGGCGTGTGGCGCGCGCCCGAGCCGATCGGCGACATGGCGCAGCGGATGGTCTACACGCTCGTGGGTCCCGACGAGTACACGCTCGAGAGCTACGGCACGATGGGCGAGCACGAGATGCTGCACATGAAGATCGTCTTCACGCGCAAGAAGGCGGAAGCCGCGACTCGCTGCTGTCCGCCGCGCAAGAAGCTGCCGTACACGGGCACCAGGCGCCCGTAACTCCGGCGGACTCGACCTGTTACGAACCGGGCCCCGCGGACGCTGTTCGCGGGGTCCGTTGCGTGTTGCCGGACCCCGCGGCGCCTCGGTAAGGTTGGCCCCCCGTCCGGAGATGGAACGTACGAAGGAGAGCGCCATGAAGACGCGTTGGATCACGATCGCCCTGCTCGCGGCAGGCCTCATCGCTTGGGTTGCCGGCGTCGGGTTCACCGACGAGAAGGAGCCGACCGAAGAAGAGATGATGATGAAGATGATGGAGCTCGGCAAGCCGAGTGCGCATCACGACAATCTCAAGCCGTTCGCCGGCATCTGGGACGTGAAGTCGACGTTCTACATGGAGTCGGGCGAGAACGTCAGCGACGCCACGGCGACGATCGAGCCCATCTTCGGCGGTCGATTCCTGATCATGAAGTACAGCGGCGCCTGGGGGCCGATGCCCTTCACAGGCAAGGCCGTGGTCGGGCACAACAACGTCACGAAGAAGTACCAGTACGGCTGGTTCGACAACTTCGGCAGCGGCGTGCACTTCATGGAAGGCACGTGTAGCGAGGACGGCAAGACGATCACCTTCACGGGCAAGCACGCGTCCCCCTGGGGCGACTACGGCGCACGCTGGGTCATGACGTCGGAGAGCGCCGAGAAGTTCACCTTCACGATGTACTCCAAGAAGGGCGATGAGGAGGAGAAGAAGGAAGGCCACCTCGTCTTCACGAAGCCGAAGAAGCTGAACGAGATGGAGATGTGGCCGAAGATGATGGAGCTCGGCCAACCCGCGGCCCATCACGGGCACATGAAGCCCCTCGCCGGCGACTTCTCCATCAAGGGCAAGATGTTCAGCGCGATGGGTGAGATGCCGTTCGAGGGCGACGTCAGCACCACGTGGGTGATGGGCAACCGGTTCCTGCGGACGAAGTACACCGGCGCGTTCATGGGGTCGCCGTTCGAAGGCTTCGGGCTGATGGGCTACGACAACGTCAGGCAGAAGTACCAGAACACGTGGGCCATGACGATCGCCACCGGCATGGACTGGTCGTTCGGCAGCTACGACGCCGAGACCAAGACGTTCACGTTCGAGTACGAGATGCAGATGCCGGACCGCAGTGTGTACGAGAAGCGCGAGACGATCGTCGTCAAGAGCGATGACGAGTACGTCAGCACGAGCTACTCGCGTCTCAAGGGTGCCAAGGAAGAGCACAAGGAGATGGAGATGGTCGCGACGCGCAAGAAGGCGGAGACGACCGAGGAATCGGACGAAGGGAACAAGTAGCGGTAGGGGCGGGGCTTGTGGCCGCCCACCGGGACCGGGATCGGGTTCGGGGTGATCCTACACCCGAACCCCGAACCGGTTCCCCGACTCGTACCGCCTGAGCCCGCGATGAAACACCGCCACCGCCAACGCCGCATACGCCAGGGATCCACCCGCCGCGGCCGCCACGCCCGGCCAGCCGAAGTCGCGCAGCATGTCCGCCGGTAGATACCCCACGAACCCCGCCGGGATGAGCGTGAACATCAACACCCGCAACGGGCCGCCGAAGATGCTCGCCGGATAGACCGAGAAGAAGACCGTGAACTCCCAGACCTGCCGGCCCAGCGTGTCCATCGGACCGATCCAGAACGCCAGACTCTGCACCAGGATCGCGCTCGACAGTAGCGCCAGCCCGCCCAGGATCGGCGCCAGCAGCGCGAGCGGCAGCGTCTGCCACGTCACGAAACCCGACAGGCCCATGAGGATCGCGCCCGAGATCAAGTCGCCCCAGCCCGACGCGTAGGTCTTCGACGCGACCGCGTTCAAGAGCAGGCTCTTGGGCTGGGTCATGTACGGATCCAGGTCGCCGTTGGTGATGGTGGTCGACAACTCGCGCACGCCGCCGCCGAAGACCACGCAGAGGCCGTACGCGAACGCGGTCACGCCGTACAGCGCCGCCATGTCGGCCAAGCGCCAGCCGCCGACCTCCTCGAACGCGTTGAAGAAGAACAACCAGACGCTGAAGAAGATCAGGTTGTTGAAGACCATGTAGGTGGCCTGCAGCCAGAACGCGCCCCGCAACGCGAAGGACGCCTTCAAGTTCGTCGCGACGAGCGCGCGCAGGAACACGAGGGTGGCGGTGACACGCACGTCAGCCTCCGTTCACGTCGAGGACGCGCAGTCCCCGTCGAAACAGCCACCGCAGGAGCAGCACACCGGCCGTCCCCCAGATCGCGAGGCGCACTGTGACGTCCAACGCCCAGGCGGGATCCCAGCCCTGCGCCAGGCGTCCCGGCCCGTTCAACAGGGCGGCGAACGGGGTGAAGTAGGCGATCTCCTGCATGACGTCGGGATAGAGCGCGAGCGGCAGGATCAGCCCGCCCAGCACGAACATCAGCTTCTGCCAGATGAAGTACACGGGCGTCGAGTCCTGCAAGCGGATCGCGGTGCAGCCGATCGCCGCCTCGAACACGACGCAGACGCACGCGGCAAGCGCACCGAGCGGCACGGCGAGCAGCAGGCCCGTCGGATCGCTCGGCAGCCCGCCGGCCAACACCCATGCGCCGAGGAATCCCACGGTACCCATCACGATCAGCCGTACCAGCAGCTGCCCGAAGGCCTCCGCCACGCGCATGCCCACGTAGGACATCGGGCGCGGAAGCAGATAGGCGATGTCGCCGGACTGGACGTCGGCCTCGATCGCCTTGTGCACCCACGGCGTGCTCAGCACGATCCACTCCGTGACGCTCAAGTACCAGAGCAGGTCCGTCGTGTGCGCCGAGGCCACGAGTCCGCCGGCATGCACCGTTTCCCACAACCGCCAGAACACGAGCATGATCACGAGCAGAAAGGCCGAGCGGGCGATGAGCGCTCCGCGGTCCCGAAGCGTCTGGCGCATGGCCAGCGCGGCGACCGCGACGTACTTCGCGAATGTCGGCCGGCGTGTCGCGACGGCCGCCGTCACGGCGCACCGTCCCCGTCGGCCTCGGCGTAGATCGCCTGGACGATCTCCTCCATCGGCGGATCTTCGACCGTCAGGTCGCGCAGCCGTGACGCGTCCATCGCTGCCTGGACGACCTTGTCGATGGGCGTGTGCTCGACGTCCACGTCCAGCACCGTGCGGTGCGGCGCGTGCTCGACGACGCGCACGCCGGGCAGCGAGATCGCGATCTCGCTCTCCGCGGTCAGCAGCGTGACGATCTTGCGGCGAATGTAGCTCTGCCGAAGCTCCTGCACCGGCCGGTCCAGCAGCAGTCGGCCCTTGTTGATCACGAGCACGCGGTCGCAGACACGCTCCATGTCGCCGGTGTCGTGCGACGTCAGCAGCACGGTGCTTCCGTCGGCCTTCGAGCGCTCCTTCACGAGATCGCGAATGATCGCCTTGGCGGTCACGTCCAAGCCGATCGTCGGCTCGTCGAGGAACAGCACCTCGGGCCGGTGCAGCAGGCTCGCGACGATCTCGCAGCGCATGCGTTCGCCGAGCGAGAGCTGGCGCACCGGCTTCTCGAGCAGCGGGCCGATCTGGAACACCTCAACGAGCTCGGAGCGGCGCCGCTCGTGCTCCGCCGGATCCTGCTCGTACACCCGCGCCAGCAGGTCGAAGGTGTCGCCGGCCGGGAGGTGGTACCAGAGCTGCGTGCGCTGACCGAAGACCGTGCCGATGCGATATCCCAGCTCCGTGCGCTGCGACCACGGCACCAGACCGGCCACGCGCACCTCGCCCGCGGTCGCGTGCAGGATGCCGCTCATCACCTTGATGGTGGTGGACTTGCCGGCGCCGTTGGGCCCGACGAAGGCGACGCGCTCCCCCGGCTGGATCGTGAAGCTGACGCCGTCTACGGCGACGACGTCGCGGGTCGGCGAACGAAAGAGACGACGCACCGCGGACCCGAGGCCGGGAGAGCGCTCCCGGACCTTGAAGACCTTGCGCAGGTCACGGACCTCGATAGCGGGTTGCATGGCGGGCTCTTTCGCGAGATTCGCATCAAGAGGGAGTGTACGCGGGCGAGGTTGCATCCGGACAGCCGCTTCTTGGGTACGCTGTGCGCGGAGGTCGTTTCGATGCGTCGTTGGATGGTCACGTGGGGCTTGCTGCTGCTGTTCGCCGCGGTCGGTGCGGCCGACGAGCACGATGGCGGTGACGCCGCGCGGGCCGACGACGCCCCGGCGAAGATCGAGCCGCCCGAGGCGCGTGAGGGCTTCACCTTCCTCGCGTACGGCGACCGCACGGGCGGTCGCCCGGCGGGTTTGAAGATCCTGGAACGCGCCGTCGAGGTGACCAACAAGCTCGACCCCGACTTCGTGATGACGGTCGGCGATCTCGTCAACGGCTACAACAAGCCCGACGCGTGGCTCAAGCAGACGGCGGCGTACAAGGACGTCATGAACCGCCTGAACATGCCGTGGTACCCGGTGGCGGGCAATCACGACGTATACGGCGGCCGGTCGAACCCGAAGGGCAACGCGGCGCTGTACGAGAAGCACTTCGGTCCGCTTTACTACTCGTTCGACTACCGCTGGGCGCACTTCGTGTGTCTGTACACCGACGAGTCGCTCTCGTTCGCGAACCCCAAGTCCAAGACGCAGAACATGAGCAAGGCGCAGATGGATTGGCTTCGTGACGACCTCGCGTCGACGAACGCGAAGCAGATCTACCTGTTCATGCACCATCCGCGCTGGCTGTATGCGGGCTGCAACTGGCCGGCGGTCCACGAGATCCTCAAGAACGACGGGCGTGTCCGCGCCGTGTTCGCCGGGCACATCCACACGCTGCGCGACGACGGCGTCAAGGACGGCGTGCACTACTTCGTGCTCGGCGCGACCGGCGCGACACAGAACAAGCTGGCCGAGACGATCGGCATTCATCACCTGACGCACGTGCGGGTACGCCCGGACGGCTTCAGCGCAAGCCACGTAGCGCTGGGAAGCGTGCTCGGCTCGGACGCCGTGCTGGGTAGGGAGGCGAACGAGCTCTGGGCCCTGCGCAACGGCACGTGGCTGAGCCTCTCCGGCGACGTGGACCAGCGGATCGGAGAGACCACGGAGCAGACGGCCCGCGTGAAGTTCGTGAATCCGACCGGCCGCGACGTCCTCATGGACGTCGAGCTCGCGCTGCCGAAGGGCTGGACGGCGACGCCGTCCACCTACGGGGCGCGTGTCGCCGCGGGAGCAACGCACGAGCAAAAGATCAAGCTCGTTGCGCCCAAGTGGGCCGGCAAGCGCGCGACCATCACGCTCAAGGGCACGGCGTACTACCCGTTCAAGAGCGGCATCACGCAGCCGATTCACCACACGCAGAAGGTGGTCGCCGGCGTGACCGACGTGCCGCGTGCGTTCACCAAGTCGAGATCGAGCAACGCGGCGCTCGCGCTGGACGGGGCAAGCGCGGCGCGCGTCCCGGCCGACGCGCTGGCCGACCTGGGGGACGAGTTCACGGTCGAGTGCTGGGTGAAGGGCGAATCACCGAGCGGCACCCGTGCCGTCATCGCCAACAACGAGCAGTCGAGCTTCGGCATCTGGTGGTGTGACGGGCCGCGGCGGGTGCCGCACGGCGTGTGCGGGCTGGCCCCGAAGCCAGGCGCCCGCGGCAAGTACCACTACGCCGTGCCCGAAACCGGTTGGGTGTACGAGGTGTGGACGCACGTCGCGCTCGTGTACGACGGAAAGCGGTTGCGTTTCTTCGTGAACGGCAAGATCGCGGCCGAGATCCAGGTCGCCGGCGTTCCGACGCGGAACCGGTTCTCGATGTACATCGGCGCCGATCCGACCCGCACCGACGGCGCCCGCGGGTTCTTCAAAGGGATGATCGACGAGGTTCGGGTCTCGAACACGGTGCGCTACAAACGCGCGTTCAAGCCGAAGCGGGTCCACGAGCGCGACAAGTTCACGCTCGCGCTGTTGCACTTCGACATCCCGGAGACGCTCGCAAGCCGGGCGGTCTCCGTGTTCTGGGACGACTCGGGCAACGACCACCACGCGTGGCCCGTCGGCAATCCCACGCTCGAGCCGGCGGACCGATAGGCGAATTCCGGGTCCAAAGGGCAACGAGACCGAGACAGCGGCGATACGAATTGGCGTTCAGAGGCTGAAAATCCGCGTTTCGGGCGTTTGAATGGACGGGTGGGCTGCCTATGCAGAGCAGGCGATCTGTTCGGAGAGCGACGATGAAGACGATCCACGCGCGCTGGGCCTCATGGGGGCTGCTGGTGACGACGGCTGTTCTGCTGACAGGGATCGCCACGGACGCGCTGGCCGGCGGCGGCGACCGCTACGGCTCCGGCAGGGTGTCGGCCAAGGAGGCCGCCAAGATCGAGCTCGGCCGCCGGTTGTTCTTCGATCCGTTGGTGAGCCGGTCCGGCGAACGCTCCTGCGCCTCGTGCCACGATCCGGAGTACGGCTTCTCCGATCCCGCGCGGGTCAGCGAAGACGACATCGGCAACACCATCCGGCACAGCCAGACCATCCTCGACAGCGCGCTGAATCCGACCGCGCACTGGGACGGAGAGTTCAACTCCGTCGAGGCGCTCGTCACGGCGCGGATCGGGCTGCCCCAAGGACGCATCGGCAGCCACGGCGCGCCGTTGCTACCCAGCTTTGCGATGCCGTCCATCGGCACCGGACAAGGTGCGGGCTTCGGCGAGGGCACACCGTCCCGACGCCGCGGCGGTGGCGGCGGCGGATACGGCGGCGGCACTCCGTCGTCACCCCCGCCCGCGTCGGGCGGGCACACGCCGTCGACCCCGCGCGGCGGTTCGTCGCCGTCGCGTCCCGACACGCCCGATGCGGCGCCGGCGGCTGCGCCGGGCGCCCGTGCACCGGAGAGCGGTGGCGGCGAAGGGGACGCGGGCGACGAAGGCGGCGAGGACTACGACGACAGTGGGGACGACGCCTCCGGCGGCGACGAGGGCGGCGCCTCCGACGAGCGGCGCAAGCCCGAGGAGGAGAAGCCGGTCACCGCGAAGGAGCTCGCGAAGCTGCCGCGCGTGCAGGACGTGCTCGAACAGGGCGGCCGCTACGACGAGGCGTTCAAGGCCGCGTTCGGCAACAGCTCGGTGACGACGGCGCGCATCGCGGCGGCCATCGGCGCCTACTGCCGCTCGGTCAAGAGCACCGAGTCCGCGTACGACCGCTACGCCAAGGGCGACAAGTTCGCGATGTCCGAGGCGGCCGTTCGGGGGTTCAAGCTCTTCAAGGGCAAGGCCGGCTGCGCCAAGTGTCACGACCACAAGGCCAAGCACGCGCCGTTCACCGACTTCGGTTTCCACAACACCGGCGTCTCGTGGCTCGGCCTGAGCGACGCGGAGCGCGAGGAGCTCTCCCGTTCGCAGCTGCGCGCGATGATGGACCAGGGCCGCGAGCGGTTCACCAACTCCGGCCGCGACCGGCGCGCGTTCAAGACGCCGACGCTTCGCGACCTCACGCGGCGTGGGCCCTTCATGCACGACGGCCGCTTCGAGACGCTCGATGAGGTGGTTCGTCACTACGCAGCCGGCGGCAGCATCGCGAGCGGGTCGAAGGACCCGCGCCAGGACAAGCTGCTGCGACCCTTCGCGGTGACCGACGGAGAGGTCGCGGATCTCGTCGCGTTCCTGGAGTCTCTCACGGGTGACGAGCGTCCGGGACTGGCGAAGAAGGCCTGGCACGCGCGGGCATCGACTTCGCGGTTGCGCCTGGTGGACGGCAAGGGCAAGCCGCTGGTCGGCATGCCCGTCCGCGTCCTGCCGGTCGGCGACACGTTGCCGGGCGACTCCCGGCGTACGTCCATGACCGTCAATCTGGTGTCCGACGGGAAGGGCTGGATCGAGTACGCGCCGCCTGCGAAGACCCACGTGCGGCTGTTGTTGCCGAACGGTCTCACGCCCGAGGGGCGGCAACCTCGTCCCAGACACCTGCAAGAGTGCCGACATCGTCGTCCCGGTGAACGGCCGCACGGCGATCGTGGTCGCGTTCGACGAGGGCTGCGTTGCGCCGGAGATGCTCGTGGCGGAGCACCTGAACACGTTCGTGCTGCCGGGGCACCTGCCGCCGCGCACGCAGTTGACGAAGACGCACACGATCGGCGCCGGCAAGGCGAAGATGGTGCCGCTACGAGGGCTGGTTCCGCGTGGACGTTCCCGCCGAGGTGCAGGTGCGCCTGCCGCAGGAGCGCGAAGACGACGACGAGGACCTGCGCGTCAAGCTGAAGGCAGGCGAACCCGTCCGGCTCGACCTCCGTAGGTGACGCGTCAGATGCTCGGCTTCGCGATGCCATCCGCTCCTCGCGTGGCAAACCACGCCACGTCGCAGATGGCTACACGCTGCCTTCGCCCTGACACGCCACCGTCTGGAGCGCTGCGATCGCTGACGCGCCGGCGTCTCTCCGCCCGCTCCCGCGCTGTCGGACCCTCGCTCTAGGGTGTCTCCTGGGTCGGTGCCCCCGTGGTCCGGCCAGGGAGTTCGCCATGATCGAGCCGACGCGATTCAGCGCCGATGACGTGGGCGCGGCGGATACGCGCGCGTCCGGCAAGCCCAGCACGGTCGAGTGCCCGAGCTGCGGCACCAGCGTCGAGATCGCGGAGGCCCTCACGAAGGGCATTCGGGAGCAGGCGCAGCGCGAGGCGACGGAGCGCGCGGAGCGCAAGTTCCAGACCCCGCGTTCGGGAAGAGCGGGCCCGTGCGCGTGAAGACGCCGCGGCCGCAGCCAAGCTCGAGATCGAAGCCTTGAAGGAGCGCGCGGACCAGGCCAAGCGCGAGTCCGACCGAGGCGAAGGAGCGCGAGCTCGCGTTGCGCAAGGAGCTGCGCGCTTTCGAGCAGGACAAACGCGATTGGGAGCTCACGAAGGAGCGGGAGCGCGAGGCGTATCGTGCCGAAGCGGTGAAACAGGCCGCGCGAGAGGCTGCCGAGGCGCAAGCCGTCGAGATTCGCCGAAAGGAAGATCAGTTCGCGCTGCAGCTGAAGGAGAAGGACGTCGAGCGCGAGGGGCTGGAGAAGAAGGTCGCCGAGCTGAGCCTGCGTCTCAAGCAGGGGTCCCAGCAGTCGCAGGGTGAAGCGCTCGAAGCGACCCTCGAAGAGATGCTGGCGCGCGAGTTCCCGCACGACGACATCGAGCCCGTGCCGAAGGGCATCACCGGCGCGGACGTGGTCCAGCGCGTGAAGACGGAAGCAGGCATCGTGTGCGGAACGATCCTGTGGGAAGCGAAGCGCACGAAGCACTGGACGGCGGGCTGGCTGCCCAAGCTGCGCGATGATCAGCGCGCGCTCAAGGCCGAGCTCGCAGCGATCGTCTCGACGGTCCTGCCGAAGGACGCGAAGCCGGTCTCGTTGATCGACGGCGTGTGGGTCGCCGACTACGCGTGTGTCGGCGGGCTCGCGCACGCGTTTGCGCCTGAGCCTGCTCGAAGCGGCCAAGGCAAAGCAGGCGCTGGTCGGCAAGAGCGAGAAGATCGACATGCTGTTACGCCTACTTCTCGGGCCCCGAGTTCAAGAATCGGATCGAAGGTCTGCTAGAGCCGTTCATGGCGATGCGGTCGGATCTGGAGAAGGAGAAGCGGGGCGATCCAGCGGCTGTGGGCCGCGCGGCGAGAAGCAGATCGAGCGTGCGCTGGGATCGACGTCGGGGTTGTACGGCGACTTGCAGGGGATCGTGGGCGCGTCGTTGCCGGAGCTGCAGGCACTGGATCTGCCGGCGTTGGAGGAAGGCGACCCGTAGGGGCAGCCCTTGTGGCTGCCCAACCGTGCATGAGTCCGGACCTGATTCGACGAACGGTTGGGCGACCACGAGGGGTCGGCCCTACGACCCCGCCCGCGAACAAGGCGGTGCGGTCGCCCCTACGAGTCCTTCTCCTCGAGCGCCTTCTTGAGGATGTCGCCAAGCGTCGGCTCGCCCGCGTCGTCCGTCCGGTTCAGCACGTCTCGAATCGTCGCGTCGTCGGCGACGTCGTCCGTCAGGCGATCGCCGCGATCCGTCAACAACGACAGCCCGATGCGCTTGCGCTCCGGCTCGACGTTTGCGATGCGCACCGTCAGCTTCTGACCCAGCCGAACGGCAGCGCGCACGGAGTCCGCGCCGCCCGGCGCGAGCTGGCTGACGTGCGCCAGCCCCTCGACGCCGTCGGCGACCTCGATGAACGCGCCGTAGGACGCCAGCTTCGTTACGGTGCCCTCGACCTGGCTGTCCACCGGATGCTCGAGGATGAACTTCTGCCACGGGTCTTCCTGCAGCGCGCGCATGCTCAGGCTGATGCGCTTGCCGCCGTCGCTGACCTCGAGCACCTGGACCTTCAGCTCTTGACCGACCTCGACGTGGTCCGCCGCGTTCTCGACCCGCTTCCACGCCATCTGGCTCACGTGCACGAGGCCTTCGACACCGCCGACGTCGACGAACGCGCCGAACGGCTCGACCTTGGTGACCTTGCCCGTGATGACGCTGCCCGGCAACAGCCCCTCGGCCGCCTCGTGCCGCGCCTGCTCCCGCTGACGCGCGAGGATGCCGCGCCGTGAAACCACCAGCCGCTTCTTCGACGGATCGAGGTCGATCACCTCGACCTCCACGCGCTGACCGATGTAGGGCTCCATGTCCTCGACGTGCGACAGCTCGATGTGCGACACGGGCAGGAACGCCGTCAGGACGCCGGTCTGCACCTCGAGCCCGCCGGCGTTCGCGGCGCGCACCGTCCCGACGAGCACGGAGCCGATCTCGAGGCTGTCCCAGCTCGCGGACTGGGCCGTGCGCCGCAGCGAACAGACGTAGATGCTCTGGGCCGGGTCGTAGGCCTCGACGAAGACCCGCACCTTGTCGCCGACCTTGGGTTCCTCGGCGAACTGCTCGAAGGGCACGACGCCCTGATCGCGCGGGCCGAACTCCAGGAAGACGTCGTTCTTGGTGACGCCGGCGACCGTACCTTCGCGGAACCCGCGGTCGATCGCGTCGCCCGCGGCCGCGCGGGCGCGCGCGACCTCGGAAGAGACGCCCAGCAGCTCCTGCTGCGCGATGTCGAGGACGGAGCCGCCCGAGAGCGCGGCCTCGATCTCCTTGTCGAGGTCCTCCCGGCCGGCGTCGTCACGCTTCGATTCGTCGTTGGACATGCCGAAAGCGTACGAGCAATGAAGCGCAAGGCGCAGTCCCTGAGCGAGCGAAGCGAAAAGAGGTGAGGCCTACGACTCGTCCAGCACCTGATGGGGGGCGGGTCCTTCGTAGTAGAGCCCGGGCCCCTTCTTCTTGCGGCGCTTCACCTTGCTTTCGAGCGCGGGCAGACCGAACGCCAGACCCAACAACGCGGCGAGCAGCGACAAGCCGTGCAGGCCGGGGTGGAACGCCCAACCGAGAATCGTTCCCGACGCGGCCAGCGCGCCGCACGTCACGAGCATCCCGTACGGCCCCGACGGCGCGGCGGAGGACTGTGCCGTGATGCGGCGCCCCCGACTCTGCGCCGCTTCTTCCTCCGCGATGCGCGCAGGCGGCGTGAGCCCGGCCGCGGCGGCCAGGTCGGCCGGCACGCGCAGCAAGCCTTCGCGGTTCGCTTCGAGCACGCGGGCGGCGTCCTTGCGCGGCTTGCGGTCGTCGCTCCTGACCATGCCGCGGAACTTTTCGATGTCGTCCTCGCGCAACCACATGTTGCCGGTGCGCTCGGCGCGCATCGTCGTGTACGTGCGGCCCATGTCGTCGTTGCCGGGGTGGATCACCGTCTCGTCGGCGACGTCGCCGAACACCCGCTCGAGTGTCTCGTACCAGGTGTCCGCGTTCGTGCCCGGCGCGTCCGCGAGCCCGACCGTTCCGATCAGCAGCGTGTCGCCGGTGAACATCGCCCCGCGCGCCTCCACGACGATTGCGTCCTTCGTGTTGCCGGGCGCGTGATGAATCCGAAGGCCGTGCTCGCCGAAGGGCAGGACCTCGCCGTCGGCCGGGCGCTTCGTGACCACCTTGCTCTGCGCCTCGGGATGCATGACGACGTCGCCACCGAGGCGGTTCTCCAGGGCGGCGGCGCCGGAGAGGTGGTCGCCGTGGCTGTGCGTGTCGATGATCCAGCGCAGCGACGCCCCCCGGCCCTCGATCAACGCCGCGGTCTCGGAGAGGCGGTCGAGCAGCGGGTCGATGACCACCGCCTCCTGCGTCTCCGGCGCGACCACGACGTACGAGCGGCAGCCCTGGTCGTGGCAAACCGGCAGAACCTCAACACGGCGGGGATCCCGGACCATGTTCGACATGGTGCAACCGGGGGGGGACGCAGCGGGAGGCGGGGCAGTTGCACGCCGCGGTCGCGCGAGCGGCGCGTATCCTGTGCGCCCGATGATTCGCCGTCTCCTCACGTCCGGTGCCCTGCTCGCCTGCCTGGCCGTTGCGAAGGCCGACGAGGAGGAGCAGCCCGTCCACGTTCGCGACCCCGGCCCCTTCGCCGGATTCACGGCGCTGTCGATCGATCGGGACGCCGACGCCAAGCGGCTGCTGCGCTTCGAGACGTGGGGATCCACGTTCGCCAAGACCCGGCCGATCCGCTGGGGCCGCATCGAGCCGGCGAAGTCCCCCGATGGGACGGCCGCCTACGACTGGAAGGTCCTCGACGTCGCGATTCGCACCTGGCAGCTGGCCGGATTCGAGCCGGTGCCGGTCCTGTCGCCGAAGAGCCCGTGGGCCAGCATGCCGCTCGACAAGACGGCGTGGGTGCGCCGCCTGAGCAAGGAGCTCTCCGACGCCGAGGTCGAGGCGGCGCTGCGCTCGCCGCTGGGCGCGCCGACGCCCCGGCCCGAGGCGTGGGTCGAGTGGGAGCGCTTCGTACACGACGTCGTCGAGCGTTACGACGGCGACGGCGAGAACGACATGCCCGGGTTGCGCCGGCCCGTCCGCTACGTACAGATCCTCGACCGGGTGGACCTGCCGAGCGGCTGGCTCGGGTCCGCCGACGACTACCTGCGCCTCCTGCACCACGCGGAGAAGGGCGCGAAGAACGCGTTCGAGCCGATCCGCATCGTGCACGGCGCCGTGGACCTGCGAGCCGTCGGTCACCATCCCTATCCGCGCGGACCCGGTGTCGAGCACCGCATCGAGACGTCGTTGCCCGCCGCGCCGAAGGCCGCGCGCCTCGAGATCCGGCGCGCGTTCGAGATCGTCTTTCGATCGTTGGAGATGCCGCGGTTGTACAACGTGATCGCGCACGTCGGCTCCAACAGTCACGCGGACGACGTGGCGAACATCTCGTTCCTGCGCAGGTTCCTCGACGATCATGGCGCGACGCACGTCGGCGTTTGGCTCGTCGACAATCCCACGTTCAAGATCGACCGTGCGCGCGATCCCACGGCGCGGAAGTTCGACACGGCCGAAGAGCGCGTTCGCAACCACTGGCGCAAGCGCGTGCGCTGGCACGAGGCCGGCGAGCGCGCCCGTGCCGAGCGCTGGACGCGCCGCGGGCAAGCGTACGACGTCGTTCGAAGTCTGTGTCGCGCCCGCGCCGCCGGCGCGGACGTGGTCTTGTTCCATGGTCCGGTGGACGGCGCCCGGCAGTACGGGCGCCGGGTCCCGCTGCGACCCAATCGCGAGGACAGCGAGCTCCCGACCTTCTTCACCGCCGACGGCGCGCCGAAGCCTGCCTGGTTCGCGTGGCGGCAGATGCACCGGTTGTTGCGCGACCACTCGACCGCGTCCGTGCAGTCCATCGGCGCGCCCGGCGCCTCGGTCGTGTTTCAGCTGCCGGCCGAGCCGCTGCGCCCGTGGACGGCCGTGCTCCTGCTCGACGACTCGCTGTCGTGGGCCGGCGAACCCGGCAAGGCGCTGCCGTCGCGCGAGGTTGCGATTCGTCTGCCCAACGGAACGTATTGGCTCGAAGACGTCCAGCTAACCGACGGAAAGCCCAAGCGCGTGAAGGTGAAGGTGACGGCGGGGTCGCTGACGACGACACTCGGACCCGCGCCCGTCTACCTCATGCCGGCGGTCAACTAGCCGGATCGCCGGGCGGAGGGGCCCAGGAGGGCGGGATCAACCGGCGTCGTCGATCCCAGCTCAATGCGAGCGACGCATCCGGCGCCTCGCGATCGAAGTCCTTGTCCCAGAGCTTGCACGTCACCTGCTTGTGCTGCTGGTCGAGTCCCTCGCAGTAGTTCGTGAACACGCATCGCCGCACCTGGTCGCCGAGGCCCAGGCGCGTCTTGCGGAACCAGTCGGGATCGGCGAGCGACTGCCGGGCCGACGCGATCAGGTCGGCGTGCCCGTCTCGGAGCGCGGCCTCCGCCATCTCGAACGTGCAAATGCCGCCCGCGCCGACGACGGGGGTCTCGAGTCCGGCGTCGCGGACCGCCGCGCGAATCCGTGCGACGAGCGGTAGGTTGCGCCCGAACGGACCCTGCTCGTCGATGCGCGTCGTCGGCATGCACTCGTGACCGCTCGGGCCCGTGTAGGGATAGATCGCGTGGCCGATGCGGGGTTGTTTGGCGTCTTCGAACTTCCCGCCCTTCGAGATCGACAGGAAGTCCAGGCCGGCGCGCGCGAACGCGACCCCGTAGTAGACGGCGTCGTCGATGCGGCTGCCGCCGTCGATGACCTCGTCGCTCAGATAGCGCGTGCCGACGCAATAGTCGTCGCCCACGCGCTCCCGCACGGCGGCGATGACCTCCAGCGGAAGCCGCACCCGGCCCTCGCGCGAGCCGCCGTACCCGTCGTCCCGGTCGTTGCGGCGGCTCAGGAACGACGCCATCGTGTACGCGTGCGCGAAGTGAAGCTCCACGCCGTCGAACCCGGCTTCGCGCGCGCGAGCCGCGGCGTCCGCGAACAGGCCCGGCAGGATCTGCGGCAGCTCGCGCACGTGATCCAGGTGCACGTCCGTCACGCGCTCTCGGTAGCCGTACTCGAGCGACTCGAGCTCGCGCTCGGTCAGGATCTCCTCGCGCTTGTCGAAAGCCGCCTGCAACAAGGCGACGCGCACGTCCGACGACGCCGCGTCGAGCCAGCGCTCGTCGCCGGTCACGTCGGCCAGCCGGACACGGTGGCGCCGGGTCACCTCCAGATAGCGCTCGAAGAACTTCGCCGGATCGGGCCGCCGGCGCACCGTGAGGAAATCGATGATCTGAATCAGGAAGCGCGTTCGCCCGCCGCTTTCCTCGCGCACCCGCTCGACGAGCGCGCGTAGCCCCGGCAGGAAACGGTCGTGCCCGATGCGCAGCAACGGACCGCTGCGGATGTCGCGAATCCCCGTGGCCTCCGCGACGATCGCGCCAGGGCGGCCCGCGGCGAAGCGCCCGTACCAATCCAGGTTTTCCTCGGTGACCAGCCCGTCCTCGGTCGCTCGCCACGGCACCATCGCCGGCACCCAGGTGCGCTCCGCCACCCGGATCGGCCCCAGGTCGAGCGGCTGGAAGAGCAGCGCCTTCCGGGCCTCGTCCGCGGACGGCCAGCGCGCTTCGGGCAGCGGCACGGGCTTGCGCGGACGGTCGGACATGGGGCGAGCGTACCGGGGGGAAGGCTGATTGCGCAGGGTCACGCTGTACGCTGTGCGGCCCCGGTCGAAAAACGGAGAGACCTGTGACGCTACGCAGAACGTTCCTTGCCATGGCCTGCCTCGTGCTCGTCACGCCCGCGCACGCCGACGAGACGAAGGCGCGCAAGCCCGACTATCCCGAGACGCGCCGCACCGATGTCTTCGAGATGATGCACGGCGAGAAGGTGCTCGATCCGTACCGCTGGCTCGAGCTGGACCGTCCGCGCAACGGCGCGAACGAAGCGCAAGCGGCCGAGGTGGAGGCCTGGGATCGCGAGCAGCACGAGCTCTTGCGCGAGACCCTCGACGGCTACCCGCGTCGCGAGGAGATTCGCAAGCTCCTCGACGCCGAGTACGGCCTCGGCAACATGCGCTCGTTGCCGCGCTTCGAGGGCGGCCGCATGTGGTTCACGTACCGGCCGAAGGACGCGAACCAGTCGGTTCTCTACGTCGCGGACGAAGACGGTTCGAACGAACGGGTCGTGCTCGATCCGAACCGGTGGAGCGAGGACGGCACCGAGAACCTCGCTGCGTGGGAACCGTCGCCCGACGGCAAGATCGTCGCGTACCGGCGCGGAACGAAGGGGTCCGAGGCGACGACGATGTACTTCCGCGACGTGGCGACCGGCAAGGACCTGCCGGACCAGATCACGCGAACGAAGTTCTCGGCCATCGCGTGGACGCCGGATGGGAAGGGCGTCCTGTACACGCGCATGCCGGATCCGGAGTCCGTCCCCGCGGGCGAGGTGCAGCACCACCGGCGACTGTACTTCCACGAGCTGGGCACCCTGCCGATCGACGACCGGCTCGTCGCGGGGCGCGGCGCGAACATGCTGCGCTGGTGGCATCCGTACCGCACGGCCGATCGCAAGGGGCTCATGCTGGTCAGCGGACTGCCCTACAAATTCTACGACACGTACGAGCTCGACTACACCGACGGAGCCTTCGCGCTACGGCCGCTGCGGGTGGGGGTCGAGGACCGCACGCTCGTCGATCGGGTCGGCGACACGTTCGTGATGAACAGCGACCGGGACCGCGGCGAGCGCAACATCTTCGCCACCAAGACGCGCAAGCCCGACGGCACACTGGGTGAGTGGACGAAGATGTTCGACGGAGTCGACGGGGTGATCAGCGAGGAGAGCTGGATCGCGAGCGAATACGTGATCTGCATCGCACGCGCCAACATCGTGTCCGAGCTCTGGGTGCAGCACATCGACTGGGCGAAGCCGAAACGGGTCGGCCTGCCGGGCCCGGGCACGGTCAGCAGCGTCTCGACCCAACCCGGTAGCACCAACATCTGGTTCAGCTTCGAGTCGTACAGCGAGCCGAAGACGACCTACCGCTGTGACCTCGCGGTGGAGGGCTTTCCGCTGACGGTCATCGAGCGCTTGCCCACGTCGCTCGACGTGGACAACCTCGTCTCGACCCAGACGACGTATCCTTCGAAGGACGGCACCCAGATCCCGGTCTTCCTCGTGCATCGCAAGGACGTGAAGCTCGACGGCAGCGCGCCGACGGTGCTGTACGGCTACGGCGGATTCCGTGCCGGCATGTACCCGTACTTCTCCCGCATGCGCGGCATCTGGGCGGCGCTTGGCGGCGTGACGGCGATCGCCTGCCTGCGTGGCGGCGACGAGTTCGGCGAGGCCTGGCATCAAGCGGGCTGCCTCGGCAACAAGCAAAACGTCTACGACGACTTCATCGCGGGCGCGGACTGGCTTGTGAGTTCCGGCAAGACCTCGCGTGACCGGCTCGCGATTCAAGGCGGCAGCAACGGTGGACTGCTGGTGGCTGTGTGCGTCAACCAGCGGCCGGATCTCTGCCGTGCGGGCATCTCGGGCGTGCCGCTCACGGACATGTTGCGATTCCACCGGTTCCAGTACGCAAAGAGCTGGACGAAGGAGTACGGCGACCCCGATGTGAAAGAGCACTTCGAGTGGATCCGCGCCTATTCGCCGTACCACAACGTCGAGCCCGCGGCCTACCCGGCAATGCTGGTCACGGCCGGATTCCACGACGGGCGTGTGGACGCGTTTCATGCCCGCAAGATGGTCGCGCAGTGGCAGCACCACACGACGAGCCACCGTCCGATCCTGCTGATGATCGACCGCGACTCGGGTCACGGGTCGTCTTCCCTGATCCAGCTCAAGGACGAGTCGACGGACAAGTTCGCGTTCCTGCTGATGCAGCTCGGCGGCTCCGAGTAGCCCGGCGCGCGACGACGGAAAGCGGGAGCGGGCACGGACCCGTCTCCCGCTTCCCTTCGAGCCGGCAGCCGATGCTCAAGCGACGGGCGCTCGCGCCGTCTCGGCTGCGCGACGGTCGCGCTCCGTGCCCGGGCGCGTTCCGAGCGTGCGCTCCACGACCGTGCCGATGAAACGGCGGGCCGCGGTGAACGACGCCCAGGCCAGGATGCGCACGAAGCGCTCTTCGCCGCCGTCGAGCAGCGGCGTGATCAGTGACGCGTCGATCTGGTAGGACGCCTTCGCCAGCACGAGCGCCAGACGAGCGATCGCCCGGTCTTCGCCGTCGAGGTGGGCGACCTCGTCGTCGACCCAGGCGCGGCTGATCGGCATGCGCTCGTTGTGCCAACGATCCAGGCTCGCCTGCACCAGGTCGCGAACCGCGGGCGAGACGACACCCGCCGCCTCGCGTTCGACGGTCGCGGTCCAACGCGCCACGGCGTCGGCAATGCGCGGATTGGGCAGAGCCCACTCGAGGTCCGCCGGCAGCTTCGCCGGCGCCAGCAACGCGAGGGAGCGCCCGGGCTCGGCGGCCTCGATCTTGGTCGAGCGCAGCTCGCCGGAGAGCAGGCGCAGGATCCACGCCTGCATGCGCCCGGGAAGGCTCACGGGTGAACCGTCCATCACGACGTGGCTGAAGCGGTTGATGTCCGCCATCGCCATCATCGATGCGAGCACCTCCGGCAGCTCCTGCTCGGTGAACGGGATCGCCGGCAGCTCGGTGACACCGGGCGTGCTGACCGCCTCCACCCACGCGAGGCGTTCGCGCATCTGCGGGTCGTCGATGTCACCGACGCTCGCGTCGAGGACGGCGGACGCCACCTCGTGCTCTCCACCGGCGTGGACGAGGCTGACGAGCATGTCGCCGCAGTACGGGCAGTCGTTGATGCCCGACATGAGGGCGGTGATCGCCTCCTTGCTCGTTCGGTCGAGGTGGTCGTCGACGATGATCGACTCGCGCCCGGCGACCCAGATGGCCGCGAGCAGGTCGGGGACGCGTGATCGGCTCGTCAGCGAGCCGTTGATGAAGAAGTCCTCTGCGATCATCTCGTAGAGGCGTTTCGTCAGTCCGGTTGCTTCACGACGCGGAACCGCGGTCACGTACCGCATGGTCTTGATCGAGAGCCGATCGAACAGCCAGAAACGAAGGTTCTTGGGCAACAACATGTCGGGATTCCTTTCGGGAGACGCAGAGCCGCGGTGCCGGTCATGCGCGGCCCCCGGGTGTCGGGGACCGCGCATGCCGACGGCAGGCATCACGCGAGATCGCGCAGGCTGCGCACGGCCTGGGTGGTCAGCGCGGAACCGCCGACACCCCAGTCGCCGCTGCGGGTCTCTTCGACCACGACGACGGTCTTCTCGCGCAGGCCTTCGCCTTCGACCTCGATGATGGCCTCGCTGACGTTCTCGATCAGTCGCTGCTTCTCAGCGTCACTGAACACGCCCTCGATGACCTTGACACTTGCGAACGGCATCTCTTGTTCTCCTCATGGGTTCGTTCGGCCGTGCCGGCCGCCGCTCGACGTGAGCGGCCGTCCCGAGCGCGGCGTTCACCCACAAGGCGTGAGGGCCGGCCTCACGATGTGAGGCGGGCGCCGATTCCCTAGAGCGCCCAGTTTGTAGGCGCTTCGGGCGCGTAGATGCAGAACGTCCCCGTTCGGACGGAGTTGGCCAGGTGCTGGCCGAGCCGCGGGTGGGCTGCGCGGATCTTCTTGATGGCGCTGCGAATGCGCCACGTGACGGTCGAGCGCGCACGCTCGGCGGTACTGCCCAGGACGCGCACACGGCCTCCGAGTCCTGACGCGCGAACCAGCTCGTCGACCAACGCGTCCAGTTCCTTGCGCAGCGGCTCTGCGCGGGCGGGATCGTGATCGCCCTCGGCGCGGTCCAGATCCTGCTGCAGCTCTTCGATGCGCCGCCGGTACGAACGCCGGGCGTCTTCGTCGAGCACGTCCTGACGCGTGCGGGTTTCCCGCGGTGCGCCTACCAGCTCCAGACAGTGGATGGGCGCGTCCGGTGCGGCGAGCAGGCGCGCGATGTCGTGGAAGCCCTTCAGCTCGACCAACCGCGCTCCCGCCCCTTCGTAGTCGAACGTCCAGACGCCGTCTGCGCCCCGAAACGTGTTGCCGCGGGGCCGCTCGATGTCCGCAGGTCGCACCATCTTCGAGGGCCGTGAGCGCAGGGCGTCTCCGACGTCGAGATCCGCGAGTCCGGCGTCACGCAGCGCGTCCGGCATGCGACGGCTGTCCTCGATCCGTTGGAACGGCTCGACCTGCACCGCCCAGCGCAACGCCTCGTTCCGGAGCGGCGATCGCCCGAATGCGATCTTCTCCCGGTACTCGCGTTCGAAGTGCGCCAGCTCGCGACGCGCCTCCTCGAGCCTTCCTGCGAGCGCGTGACACGCTGCGCGATACGCGCCGAAGTTGACGATCGTATCGCCGCCGAGCACGAGCAACGGCAGCGCTTCCTCCGGGCGGCCGGCGATGAAGTGGCACCAACCGACCGTGCCCTCGTACCAGGGAGGGTGCAGCGGATTGCACTGCATCGCCCGCTCGGCGAGCTCACGTGCCCGGTCGGGCTCGCCCCGGAAGAGCGTCGCGAGCGCGATCTGGATCTGCACGTATGCGTCGTTGGGATTCAGATCCAGCGCACGCTCCGCGTGCGCGTCGGCCTGCACGTGCTCGCGCCGGTAGCGGTACACGCGGGCGAGCACGGCCTGCACCACGGCGTCGGCGTCATCGATCGTGGCTGCCCGAAGAGCGTGATCGAACGCGCTGTCGGAGCTCTCGTCCCACAAATGCCACGCCTGGCAGCTCCACTCGTTGAAGTGCGAGACCGACATCCCGGCGTGCGCCCGCGCGAAGTCCGGATCGATGTCGAGCGCCTTCCGGAACGAGGCCCGCGCCTCCTCGTCCCCTTCGAGCGTGGCGCGCTGAAGGCAGTCCATGCCCCGCAGCCAGAGGTCGTAGGCCGCCAGCTCCGACGACGAGAGCCGCCGCGCCCGCGCCAGATGCTGATCCTGGATCCGGGCCGCAAGCCGGCCCGCGACGGTGGCCGTGATCTCGTCCTGGACGACGAACACGTCGTCGAGCGGCGCGTCGAACCGGTCGGCCCAGACCGTCTCCTCACCGTCGACGCGCAGGAGTCGCGCCGAGGCGCGCAGCAAGTCCCCGCGTACGCGCACGCTGCCCGTCAACAGGTATTGGACGCCGAACTCGCGTGCCCTGTTTCCCGTCGCGCCGTCGGCACCGCCCATCGCAAACGAGGTCTGGCTGGCGACCACGCGCAGTGTCGTGAATCGGGAGAGGTTCGTGATGAGATCCTCGGCGAACCCGCGCGCGAAGTACGCGGTGTCGGCATCGGGGGAGAGGCTCTCGAACGGGAGCACGGCGATGGAGGTGGCGGTCGTCTGCATGCAGGCGCCCCATTCGTACAGGCGACCTTCGCTGACGGCAATCGCCCGCGTTCGGGCGCGGTCCCGTGTCCTCGTCTCGTTAGGTTCGACGTGACCGGGTGTGAGCGAGTGGTTGGGATCGTCCGAACGCGTGCGCCGCTCGCCGCGATCCGGCCGATGGGGGGGATCTCATGGCTACGCCCCCTCTCCAGCCGCTCGACCCGGCGCGCATCCGCGCGCTCCGGGACCTCGCCGGTCACGACATGCCGGATCTACCCGGCGACGTCGCCGTCATCTTCCTCGAGACCGCCGCCAAGGACGTCAGCGACCTCCTCGACGCCGCGCGAACCGAAGATCACGAGTCCGTCGCGGCGCTCGCGCACCGGCTGCGGGGCAGCAGCGCGAACATCGGCGCCTCGACGCTGCACCGACTCTGCGGAGCGCTCGAGCGCGGCGACGCCCGGTCCGAGGACCTCGTGCGGCTCACCGTCGAGCTCGAGCGCGTCGACGCGAGTTCGACTTCCACGACCGAGAACGAACGTCCGTTACGGCTCCGTCCCGAAAGCGGAGAGCCGCGTAGCTAGCCTCTCGCGATCGGGCGGCCGAACTCGTCGGCGCCGGCAACGTTGCTGGGGCAGCGCTCCCGCAGGAGCTCGTAGGTATAGATGCCGGTGTTGTGGCCGTCGCTCAGCTTGAAGTTGAGCGCGTACGCACCGACGCCGTCCACGTGCTGGATGCGCACGTCCTTGCAGTTCTCCCAGAGCGGCTCAGGCACCTGGCCCGGACCGTGTCCGCGGCAGCCCGCGCACGGGCAGATGAAGCGGATGTACCCGCCGTCGTAGGCGCTCTCGTGGCCGTCGTCCCACGTGATGTGGAGGCGGTTCGACGCGACGTCGAGCCGCACGGCCGTCGCGGTCGCGGACACGTCGTCTAGCCGACCAGGCTCGGCGCGCCGCCCAGGGCGACGCCGGCACTCGACTTGTCGAAGCGAACGTACTCCCACTCGAAGGGGTTCTTGTTGATGCCCTTCTTCGGCGGTGCGATCCAGCCGGCGATCTTGCCGACCTGGAGCACGGGCGTCATCAGGCTCTTGACGAACGCCTGATCCTCGTCGGTGGGCAGCCACTCGCCGCGCTTCGCCGCGAACTCCTCGCTGCTGATCGGGTTGCCGTCCGGGTCGAAGTGATGACCCACGTACACGCCGACCTCGCGGTTGAACCGGCGGCTCGGCAGCTTCATGCGCTCGGGCCGGCCCGCCTTCTCGAGGACGCGATTCCAGCGGTCGCACACGAACTCGCAGTCGCCGACGTATCCGTCACGCAGGATCTCGTTCATCGCGTTGCGAATCGGCACCTCTTCGATGCTGACACCGCCGCCGTTGCCCTCACTGGGCACGGGCAGCTCGTAGATGCCCTCGAGCGCGATGTGATCCTCGTACTTCTCTTCCTTGCACCGGCCTTTCAGCCCGGACGCGAAGTACGTCGCCGCGTTGCTGGAACGCTCACCGCCGAAGAGGTTGATCGACGAGGAGAACCAGCGGTTCAGGTAGCGCTGGATCGTCGGCAGGTCGATGCCGCCCGCCTTGCGGATCTTCTCGGGATCGTCGGTGCCGAGCTCGTTCATCAGCTCGCACGTGCGCTCGATCACGCGGCCCACGCCCGTCTCGCCGACGAACATGTGATGCGCTTCCTCCGTCAGCATGAACTTGGTCGTCCGGGAGAGCGGGTCGAACCCCGACTCCGCCAACGCCAGCAGCTGGAACTTGCCGTCGCGGTCCGTGAACGTCGTGAACATGAAGAACGAGAGCCAGTCTTCGACGGGCTCGTTGAACGTGCCGAGAATGCGCGGCGAGTCGGCGTCGCCCGATCGGCGGCGCAGCAGGTCGTCGGCCTCCTCGCGGCCGTCGCGTCCGAAGTGGGTGTGCAGCAGGTACACCATCGCCCACAGGTGCCGTCCCTCTTCGACGTTCACCTGGAAGAGGTTGCGCATGTCGTACAGGCTCGGCGCGGTCTGGCCCAACAACCGCTGCTGCTCCACACTGGCCGGTTCGGTGTCGGCTTGCGTGACGACGATGCGCCGCAGCATGTTGCGGTACTCGCCCGGCACCTTCTGCCACGCCTCCTCGCCGGCGTGATCGCCGCACGGCACGACCCGGCCGTCCTCCTGGGGCGAGAGAAAGATGCCCCAGCGGTACTCGGGCATCTTGACGTAGTCGAAGTGCGCCCAGCCGTCGCGGCCGACGTCGATCGCCGTGCGCAGGTAGACCTGGTCCGCCTGGAACCCTTCCGGGCCCATTTCCTTCCACCAGTCCACGTAGTGCGGCTGCCACGCCTCCAGCGCCCGCTGAAGGCGCCGGTCGTCCTTCAGGTTGACGTTGTTCGGGATGCGTGCGTTCAGGTCGACGTTGCCCATCAGGTGCGGCTCCAGCTGAAGACGGGGCGCTCCGGTCGTCCGTAGAGCGTGAGCGCGCCCTGTTCACCCACCGCGTTGGGCCGCTGGAAGATCCAGTTCTGCCACGCGGACAGGCGTCCGAAGATCTTGGTCTCGAGCGTCTCCGGACCGGCGAAGCGCAGGTTCGCCTCCATGCCCGTGAGCGCGTCGGGGGACAGGCTGGCGCGCTCTTCGATCGCGATGCGCACCTCGTCTTCCCAGTCGATGTCGTCCGGCGCGAGCGTCACCAGTCCCGCCTCTTCCGCGTCGACGGCCTCCCAGGCGCCCTCGTGCGCCAGCGCCGCGTCGAGCGCATCGGTGTCGCCGAGGAAGCGGGTCTGCAGGCGTGTGAGGCCGTTGCCCATGGGAAGCGGTCCACGGTTGAGCGCCGAGAGCTGGATCGCGTTCGGCTGATCCGGATCGTCCAACATGTAGCTGCGGTCGGCGGCCAAGGTGAGCTCGAACAGCGAACCGACGAAGCAGTGTCCAGGTTCGATGAGGGTGAACACGCTGCGCGCCGTGACGTCGAGACGCTTCAGCGTGCGCTTCATGTAGGCCAGCGCCTCGAACACGAACCAGTCGTTCTCGGCGTGCTCGGCGAGGAACGCGTCGTACGCGAGCACCTGGGCCTGGTCGCCTTCGGTCGTCAGGACGATCGTTCCGACGTCGAGGCGGTTGAAACGCAGGTCGAGCAGGATGTCGTCGAGCTCGCGCATCACACGCAGCGGATAGAAGTCGCCGCCCTGTGCGCGCGCGCCGGCGGCGTCGGCCGGCGGCGCTTCGCTCGGCCCCTTCACCGTGACGTACGCCGAACGGCCTTCCGTGCGAAGGGTGACGAAGCGATGGGTGATCGACTCGGCTTCGTACTCGCCGCCCAGCGGCTCGAGCACGACGCCGGTTTCGTCCGCGCCGCGGCCGCGCGGCCCGGTCGACTGCGCAAGCTCCTTCGTCCGCTCCTCGATGTACGCCTGGAACCGGCTGGAAGGAACCACCTGGTCGACGAGGTTCCACTGCTCCGCGCGCTTGCCCTTGACGCCTTCGGCCACCGTGGAGAACACGTCGGCGAGGTCGCGCCGCACCTTGCGCTTGTCCACGAGGCGCGTCAGGCCGCCCGTGCCCGGGAGGACGCCGAGCAGCGGCACCTCCGGCAAGCTGACCGCCGTGTTGCCGTCGTCCTGCAGCACGATCTCGTCGCAGGCCAGCGCCAGCTCGTAGCCGCCGCCCGCGCACGTGCCGTTCAGCGCCGCCAGCGTGGTCACGCCGCACTCCGCAGCCATGTCCTCCAGCCACAGGCGCGTCTCGTTCGTGAACTTGCAGAAGTTGACTTTGAACGCGTGCGCGGACGAGCCGAGCATGTGGATGTTGGCCCCCGAGCAGAAGATGCGCGGGATGCTGCTGTGGAAGACGAGGACCCGAACCTCCGGATGCTCGAAGCGGATCCGCCGGCACGCGTCGGCCAGCTCGATGTCGACGCCGAGGTCGTACGAGTTGAGCTTGAGCTGGTACCCGGGACGCAGGCCCTCGTGCTCCTTGACGGACATGCCCATGCGCGCGATGGGACCGTCGAACGTGAGGTCCCAGTGGCGATACTGGTCCGGCGAGGTCTCGAAACGGATGGCGGAGGCGGTCTCGGCCGCCACAGGCGTAGTCGTCGGTGTATTCACGGCTCCGTGAGGGTAGCCGGGGCGGCTTGGAAGGCGAAGCCGGGCAGCGACCGCCAAAGTGAACCGGACCCCCGGGCGCGAGACGTCGCGGGCCGCGCGAAACACCAGCAGGCTCCCGCCGGTCGAAGGTGTGCCGGTTCGCCGAAATCGACGTTTGGACCTTCGGTGGGCGGCGCTCGTCCAAGCAATGACGGGTCGACGGCGGTCCGTGCGATCCTGCGTAGAATTCCACCGGAGATCGGATGTCCTCACGTGCTCAAGGCGTTCCCGTCAGCCGCCCGGCGCCGGCCGAGGCCGAGCTGCTCGAACGCGCCAGGGCCGGGGATCGTGACGCCTTCGAGCACCTTGCGATTCGCGCGATGCCGCAGCTGCTGGGGACGGCGCGGCGCTTCTTGAGCGGGGCGCTCGCCGCCGACGAGGCGGTCTCCGAAGCGCTGTTTCGCGCCTACCAGAGCATGGCGCGTTTCGAGGGCCGCTCCGCCTTCTCGACGTGGTTGCATCGCATCCTGTGTCGCGTCGTCGCGGACCGATTCCGGGAGAGCGCGCGCGATCGCGACCGTCGCCAACGGCTCGAGTCGTCACCGAAGGCGCCGCCCGGTCCGACCGCGGCGACACAGCCCCTCGACGAGCTCACCGCCCGCGAGACCACCGAGCGGCTTCGGGTGGTTGCCCAACGACTGCCGCCGATGCAGAAGCTAGTGCTCTTGCTGTTCGCATGGGAGGGCCTGACGCTCGACGAGATCGCCGCGGCGCTTTCCATCAAGTACCCGACGGCCAAGTCACATCTCCACCACGCGCGCAAGGCGTTGCGCAAGCGGTTGGAGGATCTGTCGTGAGCGGCTCGTACGACATCGACCGCAACGAGGGCGTGCTGGCGGCGCTGCGCGAAGCGCGTCCGGCCGACCCGTCGCCGGCGGAGGCGGAGCGCGCGTCGGTGCGTGTGTTGGCGCGTCTTGCCGTTCTCGAGGCGGGACGGCACGCCGCGGATGCCGTGCCGGCGGCGCGCACGACGCGGCGTGTCCCGGTTCGCGCCGTCGCAGCGGCGATCCTGCTGATGGGCTTCCTGTCGTTGCCGTTCGGCAGCGTCGATCCTGCGCGCACGACGCCGGACGATGATGGTGTCGTGGCGAGCACGCGTGAGGCCTGGATCGACGCCGCGCTCGCCGGCGACACCCTGACACGCGCGCGGGCGCGGGTCGGCGGCGCAGGCCGGCGAGACGAGCTGTTGACCGAAGCCGAGCGCGGCGGCCGGCGGGGACGCGACGCGCTCGCGCTGCTGGCGTCGTGGGGCGCGCCCCGCAACGCCGACGAGGTCGGCCGTGCGAAGGCGCTGGCGTCGGACGCGGTCGTCGGGGAGACGGCGATCGAGTGGCTCGGCACCGATCTCGGACCCGGCGGCGCGCGGGCGCTCGGGGAGCTCCTGGTGACGCTCCCGGCGGTGGAGTCCGAGGTCGTGGCGGCGCTCGAAGGCGTGGCCCGGCGCGGACGCCGGGAGGCCGCCACGCTGGCGCTGCTCGAAGGCGTCGGCGCCGGTCGGGCCGTGGCGGCGGCCGCGGCGGTGCGCGTCGGGGGTGCACGCAGCCTCGAGCGCGTGCTGGGGACGATGCCGGAAGGGCTCTCGCGAAACGCGCTGGTGCTCTCGGAGGTCGCGGGCGGCGCGAGGACGCTGCGCGCGCGGCTGGTCCGGCTGGCAGAACGCGGCGATGCGACCGCGGTGCGCGTCGGAGCGGGCGCGCGGCTCCCGGCGCTCGTGCCGTTGCTCGCCATCCGCGCGGTGGAGGGCGACGACGCGGGTGCGGCCGAAGCCGTGCGCTTGCTGGCCGCGTACGACACGCCGGACGCGTGGATCGCCGTCGGTCGGGCGGTCGAAGGCCCGGCCGGTTCGGTCGCGTGCGCGTCGTTGAGCGGGCTCTCGGAAACGATGTGCATCGCGCTCGAACGGCGAGCGCGCTCGTCGACGCGGCAGGCCGGTGCCGCGTTGGTCTGCCTGGCCTGCGCCGGACGGCCGGGGCTCGATCGCGTGCGCAACCTCGCCGTGCGTCCTTCGCTCGCGCGGACCGCGCTGGCGGCGCTGCGGATGAGCCCGGACGTCGAAGCGTCGCGCATGCTCGCGGTGCTCTCGCACCGGCCCGCGCTGTTGCACGACGCGGTGGCGGCGCTGGGGACGCGATTGCAGCGTGGCGACGAGACGGCAGGCACCGCGTTGTTGGCGCTGGCGCGCGGACGCCACGCGGGGGCGGTGTTTCGAACGATCTCGACCTGCGGCGACACCGGCGTCGCGTGGTTGCAGCGTGCCCTGGGCGACCCGAAACTCCAGCGTCAGGCACGACAAGTTCTCGTGCGACTGCGCGTCGACATGCCTCGCGGCGGCGAGGGTCCACGCATGCAGGTTCGCGCGGCGCGCAAGCGCCACGGAGCGCTGTAGCTCCACGTCTTCATCACCGTTTCAACGACGACCCATCGAAAGGGAGAGTCATGTTGCGCACTCTGTTTGCCCTGTTTGCCTGCCTCGTGATGTGCTGGACACCGCTCGGTGCGGACGAGGATGACGATCGCATCGTTCAGCTGCGGATACCGATCCCGCGCCCGCCCGAGACGCTCGTGACGGACCGCGCGCAAATCGTCGTGCCGACGGACTTCCCGCGCGAAGGGGAGCACTCGACGCGCTGCCTCATGGTCGACCTCTGGTCGAGCGACAGGTACAAGTTCGACGAGCCGCTCAGCGACGAGTTCGGACTATCGATGGACGCGTTCGTCGAGATTGTTGGGCAGTGGAGTCCGGCGATCTGGGAGGAGGACGGCCGGGAGATCATGGCCGCGCCCGGCGAGCGCATGCTGTACGCCCAGGTGGCGAAGTCGGAGGTCGACGCGCTGCGCAAGGCCGTGGCGTGGGCGTCGAAAGGCGCGGCCCCCAGCGTACGCGTTCGTGCGACGCTTGCGACCACGCAGCCCGAAGAGGCGGTGCGCGCGACCGGCGCGGCGGTCCTTCGACCGGGGCGCTGGACGCGCGTCATCTTCCAGCGTGACCTGGTCCCGTTCGTCATCGACTACGAGATCGAGATCGCGCAGGAGTCGACCGCGATGAATCCGATCTCCATGGAGCTGCCGCAGGGCCAGGAACTCTACATGCGCTACCACCCGGGCGAGTCGGTCTCCCTCGTCGAGCTGTGGTCCGGCAGCGTAGAACACACGGACGTCGTCGCGCTCGATCTGAGCGTCATACGAAACGTGCCCGAGGGCAACGCGCCCGGTCCCGTCGCCCTGCCCCGTTCGAACGTTCAGCGCGCGCGCACCGCGTTGCTCGTGCCCAACGGCCGCGTGCAGCACACCCTGCGGATCTCGCAAGGCGGCAAGTCGTCGACGCTCACACTGGACTTCGACGCCCCGAAGGGCGCGACCACGATCGCAAGTCCGAAGGAGAACAAGACCCTGGGCATGCTGCGCATCGGCGCCATCGTCGACACCTTGGATTTCGGCTCGCGCCACACGATGCCGGAGCGCTGGATGGAGATGACGATGAGCCGCCTGTTCCACAGCGGCTTCGACGAGGACACCTACGCCATCTCCGTCGTCTCCGAGATCTCGAGCGCGTTTCTCTCCGGCTGGGGGACCGGCGCGCGCGCCGTTCAGAGCGTGCGTGACGACATCGTCGCGCGGGAGAAGGAGCTGCGGGCCACCGACGTCGGCGTACGCGTGCTCTCGGTGCCCGAGGCGACGTATCGGCGCGCGCTGCGCGACGGAACGCTGCGCTTGTTCGACCCGGTTGCCGACACGACGCTCGACGCGCTCACCGCCGCCGGCGCGGCGCAGACAGCGAGCATGCACATGCCCGTGCTCGTCGGCGTCGAAGCCGGCTTCCGGGTGGGGGCGTCGGTTCCCGGCTTCGTCGACTCGGACGTCGAGGTCGCACAGCAAGCCGCGGGCCTCGACCCGATCACGGCCGCCGCGTTCGCAGGCATTCTGGGCGACGTGCGCGTCGACGCCACCGATACGGGGTACGCGCTCGAGCTGGACGGCAGCTACGCGTGGGCCAGCTCGACCGCCGGCGAGCTGGAGCTGGTCTTCCGTCCGCCCGTGAGCATGCAGTTCTCGCGAGACCGCTTCCTCGACGAGCCGGATCGCCGGCGGCGAGCCAAGCTGCCGATCCTGGGCGGCGGCCGGGCGCGCTTCGTCGCGGAGGTCGACGTCGGCGCCGCCGACGGCACGGAGTACGTGCTCGGCGCGATCGCGCAGGGCGACGAGGTCGCGCTGGTCCTCGGCTCGGTGCGTGCGCGTCGCTAGCGCGCGGGCCTACTTCGAGGGCAGCTCGAGAATCGACATGCAGCAGCCGGAGGAGGTCACCGCAACACGCCTGCCACCCAGCGGCGAGACCGCGAATCGAGCGGTGCCTTGGAGGTTGACGTCGATGCGAATCGAGTTGGACGCAGGCTCGTAGACCCAGAGTCGGCCGTCGCGCAGCGTCGTCGCGATCACGTCGTCGATGGCGACCAAGCCGCCGCGCGGCTCCGAACCGAGCTCGCGCGCGCCACGCGGCTCGCTCGTCGTCGCGTCGAAGAACAGGACCCGGCCGCGGCGATCGGTCGTCGCGACGACGTCGCCGCACTTCGCGCCCGCGCCGACGAGGTCGCCGAGGCCCTCTTTGTGCCAACGCACGACGCCCGTCGGTTCGAGCACGTACAGCGAACCGCTACCGGACGTGACCACGACGCAGTCCTCGGCCATGGTGAGGCCCATCACCTGGGCGCGGGCGCCGGGCAAGGTGATGCGGCGAAGACTGCCGGTGGCGACGTCGACGCGTGCGACCACGCCAGTCGCACCGCCGACCCAGAACGCGTCGTGGGCGTGCTCGACGCCCGCCGTCGGCGAGAGTTCGAGGTCGATGCTCTTGTCGACCTCGCGACTGCGCAACAGGACCAGCTGGCCCTTGCCGGTCACGATGGCGGAGACGTCGTCCGCCGCGGCGAGGTCGCCGCCCGGACGGTCGATCCTGAGGTCGCCCCGACGCGCGCCGTCGTCGAGGTCGAGGAACAGGACGCGGCCGTCGACGTACGCGATCTGCACGAACCCTCCGCTCACGACCGGGCGCGAGCGAACGCCCTCGAGGCTTTTGTAGTGGCGCGCCCAGAGGACGGTGCCGTTGGCCTTGCTCAACATGGTGATGCGGCCCGACCGATCGACCGTGAGCACGTTGCCTTCGACGTCGACCGGCGCGCTCTCTTGCGCGTGATCGACCGGGACGGTCCATTCGGGGCGCGGCGGCATGCGCAGCATGAGCTCGGTCGGCGGGCGCGACTCCGCGGTGCGCAACAGCTCGGTGGTCGTCTGATAGCCCGGGGCATCGAGGGTCAAGGTCGTCTGACTGCCCCAGACGTAGCGGACGATCATCGGCGTGACGCCGCTCTCCTTGCCGTTGATGCTCACCTTGGCGCCCGCGGGGACACTGCTGACCCTCAACGGCATCGTGAACACGTTTTCGAAGCGCACCACGCCGTACTGCTTGATCAACCCGGCGTACGCGCGTACGGCCGACTCGAGGTCCCCGGCATCTTCAGCGGCCTTCGCTCCCGCGAGGTCGTTCTTGATCTTCGCGATCTGCGATCGACGGTCGTGGAGGAACTCGGGCAGGCGCCGGCGTTCGACGCTGCGCCAGAGCCGCTCGTGTTTGTCCTTCCCTTCGATCCGTTCGATGATCGTCTGCAGGCTCGCATAGATCTGATCGGCCTCGTCCAGACGGCCGCTGACGTAGAGGCGCGGCGCTTCGGTCTTGCAGAGGTGGTAGGCCTCTTCGAGCTCCAGCGTCGCGAGCGTGCGCTCGCACTCGACGATGTAGTCGCTGTACGCGGTGATGCCGGCACGCAGTCCCTTGATCGCGTTGTCGAGGTTGCGCAGGGCGGCGATGAAAAGGTCGTACTCGTGCAGGCGCGATACGCGCTTCAGCGCGTCGAGCGCCTTCTCGAGACGGTCGACGTGTGAGATGTCCCGGACTTTCTCGACTTCGGCCAAGTACTCGCGCAACGCGTCGGAGTCGCTGCGCAGCTTCTCGAATGCCGTGCGGCTCCTCGCGAGCGTGTCGAGCCGCTCGCGCGTGTCGCGCTCGAGTTGCCGCGTCGTGCGCGGAAGGCTCGAGGCATGTTCGCGGACGATGCGGGCGCGCAGGGTCACGGCGCCCGGCTGCTCGAGGAATGCGCACAGATCGTCCAGTTCCCGGGAGGCGGCCTCGGCCGGCAGGTCGTCGAGCGCCCGCGCGAACGCGGGGATCCGCTTCTCCAGCTCCGCCTTCAGCTCGGCGCGCACCTTCGAGACGACGTCGACCTGCTGCTGGGTCTTCGGCGCCAGCTGCTGGGTCTGGATCTGGAACGCCGTTTCCGCCTCGGGCGAATCCGGGTACTCCTCGATCAGTCGGGAGATCAGCAGCTGCGCCTTCGCGCGGTCGCCGTTGCCCAACGCTTCTTGCGCTTCCGCGAGGATCGAGGACGCGGAGGCCGGCCACAGCACGACGCCGGCGCCCGCCAGGACACCGACGAGCGCGAGCACGAGCGCAACACGCTTGTTGCGAATGCTGTTGCCCTCGCTGAGCGTACGAAATCTGCGTAGCAGGTCGCCTCGCTCGGGAGCCATGTGCGCGATCGCGCCGCGGAAGAACGAGGCCGCGTCACGGTCCTGCTTGCGCCGGCACGTCGGGCCGAGCAACGGGATGACGGCCTGCGCGACCTGGACGAGATTCTCGCGGTCGTTGAGCTGCACGAGTGCGCGCGCGCGAAGCACGTGCGCCTCGAGGCTCTCCGGGTTGTTCGCGCACAGCTCCAGCGTGAGTCGCGCCGCGCGTTCGTGATCGTCTTCGTTCATCGCCAGCTCGGCGATGCGCGTCGTCGCGGCCATGTACTCCGGGCCGTCCCCGCACGCCTCGGCGGCGAGCCGCAGCCCGGTCAACAGATCGTGGTGCTCGGGATCCTTCTCGAGCGCCGCGCGAAACACGCGAACGGCCTCGCTGGCCTCGCCGCGCTGCAGGAGACGGTTGCCGAGCGAGCAGCGGGCCGCGAGCTCTTCCTGGAGGTTGTTGCGCTTGACCGCGATCTCGGCCAGGGCGCGCAGCGCTTCCGTCTCGAGCGGCTCGCACTCCATCCAGTGGAGCAGGAGCAGGCGCGCGGCACGGAGCTGGTCTGCCTGGATGCGAATCTCGGCCTGGGTGCAGATCTCATCGACGCTTGCCGGGCGCGCGGCGCCCGCCTGCACCAGCGCGTGCACGGCCTTCAGCACGGCGAAGCGGCCGACGGTGAGATCGAGCGCGATCTCGTCGATCGTGCGCGTGCCGTCGAGCGAGACGTATACCTGGGGCATCGGGTCTTCGTCGTGCTCCGGCGCCGGCGGTTCGGCCGCGAGGGGCGCGAACAGGCAGGCGTGCAGTCCCAGCCCCTCGGCGATCTCGCGCCGTTCGTCCATGCGCTGCGCGGCGCGAAGCAGGACGCCGCCGGGATCGACGGCGATGCGGCCGACGAGGCCGACCGAGCGACCGTCGAACGGCCGTTCGTCGAACCGGAAGGTGCCGCGGTCCCAGGTCAGCAGGTCTAGGATCGTGTCTTCGGCGACACCGGCGAGGACCTCGTGCAGGACGTCTTCGCGGATGATGCCCTCGGCGACGAGGTGGTCGATCAGCGCCACCCCCCGCAAACCCGTCTTCTTGCGCGCCTCGCGAACGCTCTCTTCGGAGATCACCCCGCGGCGAACGAACGTGAGCAGAACGTCTTCGGGCTCCCAGGACATCGGGTTCGATGAGATAGAGGCCTTCGTCGGCGACGTAGAGGATCGCCTGATCCGCCGCGTTGCGCAGGGTCAGACAGCCGCCGGAGCGGCCCGAGAGCCCTGTTTGGAGCAGATCGGCGAGGCCGAGATTTCCGAGACTTCCCTGTAGCGGCATCGAACTTCCACCTGATGGCGAGGATTCTCGTTGGCCCTATCGGCTGACGGGCCGTATCGGCTGAAGGCACGGCGCCCGCCAGGCGGCCTCGGAGGCGGCGAGGCGCGATTCGGCCGCGTGACGCTCCCTACGGAAGCCCTACGTTCGGCGCTCCGCGGTACACCCCGGCGCGGGAAGGTCCTGGGGGAGAATCGGAGCGGCGGCCGGGCGCAGCAGAGGATCGCAGAAACGAGCCTTCAGATGGGCGCGCCGGCCTCGAAGGCCTGCAACCCTTCCCGCGAGGGGCGTTCGAGAATGCCGGCGTCCGTGATCAACGCCGTCACGAGCGCGGCGGGCGTGACGTCGAACGCGGGTGCGTGCACGGTCACGTCGGCCGGGAGCGTAGCGGCGTCCAAGTAGACGCCGGCATCCGCCGGGCGCCCTTCGATCTCGACCTCGTCGCCCGTCGCCGTGCGCATGTCGATGGTGGTGCGCGGCGCGGCGACGACGAAGGGCACGTCGAACCGATCGGCGGCCAGCGCGACCGACAGCGTGCCGACCTTGTTGACCACGTCTCCGTTGGCGCAAACGCGATCGGCGCCCACGACCACCGCGTCGACGAGACCTCTGCGGAACAGGCCGGCGGCTGCGCTGTCCGCGAGCACCTCGTGCACGATGCCGGCTTTCGTCAACTCGTACGCGGTCAATCTCAGTCCCTGAAGCAAGGGGCGCGTCTCGTCGACCCAGACGTGCACCGGTTCGTCCGCGCCGTGCAACGCGTTAGAACGGTGCGAGAGCGGTACCGAGCCCGGGTGCGACGAGCGCACCTGCGTTGCAGTGAGTGAGGAACCGCTTGCGACCCGCCAACCACGCCGCGCCGCGGCGCGCGATCGAAGCGCACGCGTCGCGTTCGTAGGTCTCGAGACGTTGCGCGCCGTCGAGCAGCGCGTCGGCGATCTGCTCCGGGCTACCCGGGCAGTTGCGGCCCAGCGCGAGGCAACGGTCGACCGCGGGCGGGCAGATTGACGGCGGTCGGCCGGGCGTTCGCGATCGTCCTCGCGGCGTGTTCCATACGCTCCCAGAACACGCGCACGTCGATTCCCGGCGTGCTCTCGATGATCTCGCGCGCGGCGAGAACGACCGCGTAGGCCGCCGGCGACGCCGATGATGGGTGCTCCGCGAACGGCCAAGCGCTTGATGTCGTCGACGACGCCCCGCGCCTCGCGATGATCGAGGTAGGTCTCCTCGCCGCGGCAGCCGTGTCTGGTCGAGAATCGAAACGCGGCCGTCCCGCCACGAGGTGCCGGTGAACCGCAGCGGTTCCACCGGCGCCTGCGGCAGCGGACACGACGCCCAGGGCTCCGGGATCGTGGTCAGCAGGTTCGACAGGAAGGAAGCCCCGTTCGACGCGCTACCGTCGTCTCAAGATTCAAAGACCTTCTGGCGCAGGCGCTCGTTTTTCGCGGAAACGGTCGCTCGCATGTTGGCGCGGTACTCCTGCAGACGATCCTGCAGCGAATCGTCGGAGAGCGCGAGGATCTCGACGGCGAGCAGCGCGGCGTTCTTGGCGCCGGCCTTGCCGATGGCGACGGTGGCGACGGGAACGCCCGCCGGCATCTGCACCGTGGAGTAGAGCGAGTCCGCGCCGCCGAGCGTTGGCGTCTGGATCGGGATGCCGATGACTGGCAGCGTCGTCAGGCTGGCGAGCACGCCGGCGAGGTGCGCGGCGCCGCCCGCGGCGGCGATCAGGATCTTGAAACCCTTGAGCCGCGCGGTGCTCGCGAACGCGTGCGCCTGATCGGGCGTTCGGTGCGCCGACATGACCCGCACGTCGTAGGGGATGTCGAACTCCTCGAGTGCATTGATGCAGCCCTCGACGATCGGATAGTCGCTGTCGCTTCCCATGACGACGCCGACGACCGGCTGTCGGACGTCGACCTCTTTGTCCGGAGAGCCGGGCGTACCGGCATTGTTCTCGTCATTCGATCCCATGAACTTGCGTCTCCTATGACGACCGGGGCCTTACGGGAGGGGCGAGCCGGTCAGGCGCTCGTAGATCTCTCGGTACGTCGCGCTCGTGCGCGACACCACCTCTTCCGTCATCTCGGGAGCCGGCGGCGAACGGTCCCATCCCAGCTCGTCGAGCCAGTTGCGGACGGGCTGCTTGTCGAAGCTCTCCTGGGGCCGGCCTTCCTCGTACTTGGCGGCGTCCCAGAACCGCGACGAGTCCGGCGTCAGCACCTCGTCGCCGATGACGAGCGTGCCGTTCTCGTCGAACCCGAACTCGAACTTCGTGTCGGCGATCAGGATGCCGCGCTCCGCGGCGATCTCGCGGCCGCGACCGTAGATCTTCAGGGTGAGGTCGCGCGCCAGATCGGCGGCCTCCTGGCCGATCATGTCGACCGTCGTAGCGAAGTCGATGTTCTCGTCGTGGCCTTCCTCGGCCTTGGTCGCGGGTGTGAACAACGGCGGGTCGAGGCGCACGCTCTCCGGCAGGTCGGCGGGCAGTTCGTGGCCGCACACTGCGCCGGTGGCCAGGTAGTCCTTCCAGCCGCTGCCGGTCAGGAAGCCGCGCGCGACGCACTCGACGGGGAGCATCTTCAACCGCTTCACGAGCATGCTGCGCCCGCGCAGGACGTCGGCGTGCCGCCGCACCTCGTCGGGCATCTCGTCCACGTCCGCCGTGATCAGGTGGTTGGGGACGATGTCGGCGAACTTCTCGAACCAGAACACCGACATGTAGGTGAGCACCTTGCCCTTGTCCGGAATTGCCGGCGAGAGCACGACGTCGTACGCGCTCAGGCGATCGGTGGCGACGATGAGCAGGTTTTCGCCGAGGTCGTAGACGTCCCGGACCTTGCCGCGCTGCAGCAGCTTCAGTCCTTCGAGCTCCGTGGTCGTGACGGTCGCGGTCATGGAAGCCTCCCCGGGTTGCTCACGTTGGGACGGGGATCATACCGGTCGGCCCGTCGACGGGGTAACGACGGCCGGGGTTCTCGCGGGCGATTCACTGCGTTCATTGATAATCCAAATGCATGGACTTCGTCGTCACGCCCCCCCGCGATCCCGTCCGCGCGTTTCGCACGGTGCCGGGGTCGAAGTCGCTCCACCAGCGCGCGTTGGTGCTGCGCGCGCTGGCCGGCGGCGAGACCTTGATCGACACGAGCGACCTGCAGCCGCCCGGTGACGACGTGCGCCGCCTCGGCGCGGCGCTCGACGCGTTCGGCGTCTGGAACGGCGCGGCGCTCGGGACGAGCCGGGCGTCGACGCGCGTGGATCTGCATCTGAACGGCACCGGGATGCGCTTCGCCGTCGCCGCGGCCGCCTTGCGCCCGCAGGGCGCGCGCACGCTGGTCACCGGAAGGCCGTCGCTCTTGCGCCGTCCGCACAGTCCGTTGCTGCGCGCGCTGCGAACGCTCGGCGTGCGCCTGAAGCGCCGTCACTCGGGGGCCGTTCGCGTGATCGGCGGGCCGCCGACGGCAGGCCGCGTCCGGCTCGACGGCTCGTTGTCGAGCCAATTCGCGTCCGCGTTGATGCTCATTGCGCCTCGCACCGGCGGCCTCGAGATCGAGCTGGCGGGAACCGTCGTCTCGCGTCCGTACCTCGCGCTCACGGCGGACGTCCTGCGCGCGTTCGGCATCGAGGCCCGGGTCGAACCCGAGCGCATCCGGGTCGAGGGCGGCGCGCCGTCGGCGGATCGGTACCGCGTGGAGGCCGACGCGTCGGCCGCGGCGGTGTGGTGGTGCGTGGCCGCGCTCACCGGCGGCGAGATCACGGTCGGCGCTACGCGTCGCGACGGCCGGCAGGCGGACCTCGCCGTCCTACCGATCCTCGAGCGCATGGGCGCCGAGGTGTTCGACGCGGAGCGCGGCGTGGGGGTGCGGGCGCGCGGACCGCTGCGGGCGGCGGGGGAGATCGACCTGCGTGACAGTCCGGACTTGCTGCCGCTTTGCGCCGTCCTCGCGGCCGTCGCGGAAGGACGCACGCGCATCGTCGGGGTGGCCCACGCGCGCGGCAAGGAGTCCGATCGCGTCGCCGTCGTCGCCGAGCGCCTCGCGGGCCTGGGCGTCGCCGTCGACGTGGCGCAGGACGGCCTGACGGTCGAGGGCGGCGAGGTGCGCGGTGGGCGGGTCGACGTCGCAGGCGATCACCGTATCGCCTTTGCCTTCGGCGCATTGGGGCAACGCCTGCCCGGGATCGTGCTCGCCGGCGCGCAGGCCGTCGAGAAGTCGCACCCGGCATTTCTGACCGATCTGCAAGCACTTGCGGAGCCCCGTTCGTAGGGAGTCGCCGGGGGGGCCGGTACCATGCGCCATTCCCGTTTCGCCGGAGGGTTTTCATCGTGGGGCGTCTGATTCCGGTCCTTGCCTGCGTGCTCTGCGTCGTCGCTGCGGGAGCGCGAAACGCGGACGCGGCCGAGGTGTTTCCCGGCGAGGCGCTCGTCGTCGAGGGCATTCGCAAACAGGATCGGGAGCGGAAGCAGGACGTCGCGCTCGACGGCCTCGTGCAGCGCTACGAGCAGATGGCCGTGCGGCGCGCCGAAGGCGCGGAGAAGCTCAGGCGGCTGTACCTACTCGCTCGCGCCTACGGACTTCGTCACGGGGACCTGCGTTCCAAGGCCGCCGAAGCGAAGGACGCGTCCGACGTCGCGCGGCTCGAGGCGGCGGCCGCCAAGGACTACGCGGCCGCCATGTCGGCCTACCAGGACGTTCTGCGCGTCTCGCGTCGGTGCTATTTCGCGTATCACGACATGGGCGTCATCGCCCTGCAGGCCGCGACGGATCGGCGCGACGTCGCGGCGCAGTACCTACGTCGAGCGTGGCAGCTGAAGCCGAGCTACACCGCGCCGCTGCGTCAGCTCACGCTGCTCTACATGACCGACCGCAACTGGCGCGAGGCGATTCCGGTCCTGCGCGAGCTCATCCGGATCGAGCCCGACGACGTCAAGGCGCGGGCGGCGCTCATCGAAGCGCACACGCAGCTCAAGCAGTTCGACGAGGCCCATCGACGGATCGACGCCGAGCTCGCCAAGGCGGCGCCGAATTCGCCGACCGACCACGTGTTCCGCCTTCTCCAGGCGGGCGTCCATCTCGCCGCGCAGGACACCGATCGCGCGCTCGAGCTCTACAAGCAGCTCGTGATCGACCTTCCCGCGCACCCGCAGCCGCTGCAGGGCTACATGCGCTGCCTCGTGGTGCGCGAGAAGCTGAAGCAGCCCGTCCATCCGGACGACATGCTCTGGGTGCTGCAGCGCATGTATCGCCGCGCGACCTCCGACGAGGAGAAGAAGGACATCCGCGCGAAGATCGACGAGCTCAAGGCCCAGATCGCCAACTTCAGCGACCAGCCTGCGCGCGACCTCACCGAGGAAGAGAAGATCATCGCGCTGATGACCGGCAAGGACGAGGACCTCCGGTTCAAGGTCATGACCTTCATCACCATGCTCGCCCAGCCGCCGCCGCGGCCGGTGTGGAGCACGGTGCTCAAGCGCATCACCGCGGCCGGCGAGCCGTCCGGCCGTGTGCGCGCCCAGGCGGTGCGCGCGATCGGCGTGCACGGGGGCTTCGCCTTGATGCCGGTGCTGCGCCTCGTGCTCGCGCAGGACGCCGATCGCCGCGTCCGACTGGCCGCCGTGGACGCCGTGTTGAAGCAAGGCGAGCTGTCCGTCGACGCGCGCGACGCGGGCGTGCTGATCCTGGCGCGCCACGTCGACGACAAGGACCGCCAGGTGGCCGCCGAAATCCGCTTCGCGCTGTTGCAGAGCGCCAAGGGGCGACTCGCGATCGATCGTGCCGACAGCACCGACGCCCAGCATCGCGCAGCGTTCTTGGAGTGGTGGAACGGCCCCGTCGGGTCGGAAGCCCGAATCCGCGGGCTGCGCGCGTATCCCGCGCTGATGGACGTTCACGTGCAGGACGTGCTGCTGCCCTACGTGTCGTCGAGCTCGTTCTTCGAGATGCGCGCCGCGTACCGCGCGTTCGGCACGATCCAGGCCCAGTTCTCGGACCCGTCGCGCGAGCGACTCTATCGCAGTCGCAATCCCGAATTCGCCGCCTGGAAGACGTGGCTCTTCGCGCTGCCCGTCATCGGCGCGGGCGAGATGCAACAGGCGAACCACGCCGCCTTGAGAGCGCGTCTCGAGCAGTGGGCGAAGGAGAAGCCCTAGTCATGCGATGCATCCTCATCGGAACGATCGCGGCGCTCGGCTGGATCGCGTTCGTTCCCTGCGGCGAGGCGCGGGCGGAAGAAGCATGGGAAGCCGAGGTGGAGGCCGCGCGCAAGACGCAGGACAAGGAGCTGCGCGCCGCGAAACGGCAGGGCAGCATCAAGAGCGTCGTCATCACCTACCAGAGCCGTCACCAACGCAGTCCCACCGTCCTGAACAAGTACCTGCTCGCGCGCGTGCTGTACTACGACAAGCGCGCCAACGACGCGGCGCGGTTGCTCAAGGAGTGCCTGCGGGCCAACGCGGACTTCTGGTTCGCCAACCTGAATCTCGCCATCCTGGCGTACGAGCAACAGAAGTACGAGTACGCGCTCACGTACATCGATCGCGTGCTGCGCATGCGGCCCAAGGAGCTTCCGGCCATCGAGCTGCGAACGCAGATCCTGCTCTCGAAGGGGGACATGGGGCCCGCGATCAACGCGCTCCAGGACCTGCTCGAGATCGACCCGGGCAACAACTCGATCCGCGTGGCGCTCGCGAGGGCCTACGCGCGAACGAAACAGCTCGAGAGCGCCGAGCGCGAGCTGCTGGCCGTCAAAAAGGCGCTGCCCGGCGACATGGAGGTGCTCGAGTTTCTCGGCATGGTGCAGTTGGAGCTCGCCAAGTACACGGAGGCGGCGCGCAGTCTCGAACGCGTTGTGTACATGAACGACAAGGCCGTGCACGTCATGCAGGCGCTCGAGGTCGTCTACGTCCAGCTCGAAGACCGCAAGCGCTTGATTCGCAACTACGAGCGCCTGATCCCGCTCATGCGGGACGCCGAGATCAAGGAGCGCTTGAAGCAACGTGTCGCCGAGCTCGAAAGCGGGGCGCCCATCAAGCGGCCGGCGCAGCCGGCGTCGCCGAAGTTCCCCGACGATCCGTTCGCGCAGCTGCTCGAGCGGTGCGTCTCGGACGACGTCGAAGTGCGGCGCAAGGCCTTGCACGAGTACTACGAGGCGCGCATTCCCGTCGTGCACTCGCTGCTCTACGCGCGCATCGAGCCGCGGCTCGAGCCCGATCCGGAGTGCCGCGTGCTGCTGGTCCGCATCCTCGGCAGCCTCAATGCCCTGCCCGTGGTGCGGCACATCGCCCGCGCGCTGGCGGACCCGGCGGCCGGCGTGCGCGCGATCGCCGCCGAAGAGCTCGGGCGGCTGAAGTTCGACGCCGCCGTGCTCTACCTGTACGAGCACCTCTTCGCCGTGAAGCTCAGTCCCCCGCCGCCCGAGGGCGAGGCCCGCGAAGCGGTCGAGCGCGAGTTCAACGCCGTGCGACTCGCGCTGCGCGAGTACGCGGAGTTCCAGGACCAGCCCATCAGCGCGCCGCAATGGGTGACGCTGGACCGCGCGACGGAGGTGCGTGAGCGCTGGCGCGCGTTCCTCGACACCTCGGCCGGCGTCGAGCTGAAGATGCGCGCGATCGACGCCTTCCTCGAGGTCGACGAGCCGCAACCCGAGCGCACGCTGACGCTGCGCATCTTCGACAAGTCGCCGAAGGTCGCGTTGGCGGCGTACGCGACGACGTTGCGGCACGCCGACCGGCTCGCGGCGACGGAGGCCGAGGAGCTTGCGTTCTATCGCGAGCGCTGGGCGACGTTCCCGCGCGTCGAGGCGTCCCTGCGAACGCCCGAGGGCCTGCCGGAGATCCGCAAGCAGGTCCGCGGGTGGTACGAAGCGCGGCGCAAGGCCGCCCAGGCGAACAGCGGGAACTAGGTTCATGGGCGCGGTACTCGTCACCGGCGGCGCCGGTTACATCGGCAGTGCGGCCGCGTTCGTGCTCGCTGCCGCCGGGCGCGACGTCGTCGTGCTGGACGACCTCTCCACCGGCCACAGAGACTTCGTGAAGTGGGGCCCGTTCGTCGAGGGCGACGTCGAAGACGGCGACCTGGTCCGCAAGACCATTCGCGAACACGACGTGACGGCCGTCATGCACTTCGCGGCCAAGGCGCTCGTCGGCGAGTCCGTCGCGGATCCGGAGCTGTACGACCGCTGGAACCGCGGAAAGACGACCGCGCTCGTCGAGGCCGCCGCGGCCTGCGACATCGGCGCGTTCGTGTTCTCGAGCACCTGCGCGGTCTACGGCGAGCCGGCGACGACGCCGATTCGCGAGGACGCGCCGCGCGCCCCGGTGAACCCGTACGGCGCGTCGAAGGTCGCGTGCGAGGACGCGCTCTTCGCCTCCGGGATGCCCGCGGCCGTGCTGCGCTACTTCAACGCGTGCGGCGCCGTTCCGGACGAGGGCGTCGGCGAGCTGCACGATCCCGAGACGCACGTCATTCCGCTGGCCATCCGTGCGGCGCGCGGCGGCACCCCGTTCACGGTGTTCGGAACGGACTACGACACGCCCGACGGCACGTGCGTACGCGACTACATCCACGTGCTCGATCTCGCGCAAGCGCACGTGGCGGCGCTCGAGCACCTCGAGAGCGGGAGGGCGGGCGGCTGTTGGAACCTGGGCACCGGACACGGCGTGTCGGTCCGCGAGATCCTCGACGCCGTCGAGCGCGTTCTCGACGTCGAGATCGAGCGCGTCGAAGGCGATCGGCGCGCCGGGGACCCCCCTGTGCTGGTTGCCGACCCGGCCGCGGCAAAGCGCGATCTCGGCTGGGCCGCGCGCGTGAGCGATCTCGACCGCGTCGTTTCCGACGCCGCCGCCTTCGACGCGCGGCATGCCGCCGGGTAAAAAGCCGGGCAGGGAGATCACGTGCTCGTAGTCGCCATCGACGGACCCGCCGGCGTGGGCAAGAGCACGATTGCGCGCATGCTGGCCGAGGATCTCGGCTGGGCGTACCTCGACACCGGCGCGATCTACCGCGCCGTGACCCTGCGTGCGCTCCGTAACGGCATCGATCCCGGCGACGCGGCGGCGCTGACGACCCTCGCGGGGAAGCTCGCGGTGCACTTGTTGGCGGACGGACGTGTGTCGGTCGACGGCGAGGACGTCACCGAACACATCCGCACGGGGGAGGTGACGGCCGCGGTCTCGGCCGTGGCGAGCGTGCCGGCGGTGCGCGACGTGATGGTGCGGCACCAGCAGGCGTTCGCGCGCGAGAACGACCGCATCGTGGCCGAGGGCCGCGACATGGGCACGGTGGTCTTCCCCGACGCCGCGGTGAAGATCTACCTCGAAGCCGATGTCGACGAGCGCGCCCGGCGCCGCCAGCGGCAAGACGAACCCGCCTCGGAGGCCCGGTCGGTCGCGCGGGTGCGCGAAGGCATCGAGCGACGGGACCACCTGGACAGCACCCGCGAGGCGTCGCCGCTGCGGCCGGCCGCCGACGCCTGGATCCTCGATACGACAGAGATGACCCTGCGCGAGGTTTTCGACGCGGTCCGCTCGCGGGTACGATCGGCGGTTCGCCCTCG
>CBDCWP010000001.1:0-63061 GCA_965223505.1 Planctomycetota bacterium | reverse complement strand
GAGGGGGACGATGTGGTACGGCTGGCTCCCGCCACTGAATCTCACGGGCCCGGCACGTCCTTTTCCACATGCGATCGCTCGACGACGCGGGCGACGGGGGCTTTCGTCTCGCAGGCGGTCTGAGCCTCGCGCGATGACCCCGCGCGACTCGGTAGGCCTCCTACGTCAGTCGGATCCAACGACCCGTCGACGGCACGCGGCTCGCGTCAAGCACGAACAACAGGTAGTAGCCCGGAGGCGCAACGTTGCCGTTTGGCGGCGCATCGACGTTCACGTCGTTCGGGCCGCCCCCGGTGATCTGGAGTTCGATGCGTCGCTGCGACATGTCAAAGCCGTGCGTTACGGCGCCGGCGCGCATGAGGACGACTTCGTCTACCGGTGCGCCGGTGGTCTGGACCGTGAACGCATCGCCCCAGGACAGGCTGGCCGGCGCGTTCGTGATCGTCTGCCTCGGCAAGTCGTAGTAGGCGGGGTAGTAGCGCTCGCATGGATCCGCGCCGTCGTCGTCTCCGCCGATCAGCACGCTGCCGTCCGGCAGTAGGATCATCGAGGAGTGGTAGAGGCGGGGATAAGCGGACTCGGGCCCGAGCTTCCAGCCGTCGCCGGGATTCGCCGGATCGAAAGTCTCGATGGGACCGCCACCGGGAATGCCGAAGATACCTCCGCAGATGAATACCTGACCATCGGGTAACAGAACCGATGTGCAGTTCACTCGCTCGTGGTTGAGGTCGGCTAGATCGCTCCAGGCGGGGGCGGCGACAGAGAGGTCGATCTGCTGCACGGACTGGCGCACCGTCGCGTCCTGGCCACCCATGATCATGACGACAGGCTCGTAGTTGGGGGGACGCAAGGTGAGAAGCACCGACGTCCCGTTCATGTTGCTGCCGCGTCCCGCCTTGCCCGTATCGAACTGCCGCATTGGGTCGTCGGGAATCGGGCCCGGCTGGGTCCAGTCGATCGTTCTTGCGGGGACCTGCGGACCGGCGACGAATAGCTCACCGTTCGGGAGTAGGTACATCCACGGATAGTACAGATAGGCGAAGCTGGCCTGCTTGGGCGCGGACCAGCTGTCAGCGGACGGGTCGTACACCTCGAACGTGTCGGAGACGATCGGCGGGCCGCCATTGCCGTAGTAGGTCAGGATCTTGCCGTCGGCGAGTGTGATGGTCGTGGCGTAGAAGCGGCCGTGGGCCGTGTTGGCCGCCGGAGACCACAGGTCTGTCGTCGGATCGAACAGATAGCACTTGTTGGGGTCGTTGTTCACGTCCCTCGTGAGGCCACCGTGGGCAAGGAGCGTGCCTTCAGCCGCATCGAGGAAGGCGTGCGCCGCAGACCAGAGGTTGGACGTGTTTTGATCCTCGCCCGGCAACGAAGCCGGCTGGTTCGCCGGAGCGGTGAACGTTCCGGCCACCGCGTCATAGATGCGCGACTGGTCCGGGCGCGTCTTGCCCCAGATCAACACGCGCTCGCTGTTTGCCAACAACGCGGCGTGCATCATGATCACTTCGGGATCGGCCGGGATCTCCTCGATGCGACCGCCTGCCAGCTTCTTGCACCGCATTGGATCGACTGTCGGGCACGCATTCGTGAAGTCGTCGATCGGCAGTCCCGTTCGCGTCTCGATGTCTTCGACCATGGTCGGCGTAAGCCACACGCTCTGGCGCGCCCGCACAATACCGATCATGCCGTTCATCATGTGGTGGTGCACATGGCAATGGAAAACGAAGTCACCCTTCAAGCGATAAAGCGTCGCGTCTGCCGGCCGGTCGGCGCGCGCCTGGATGGCCTCCATCTCATCGGTCAGCAGGATCACCGGCGGGACCGCGGTTTCGACTTGGAAGGACTCTGCGGGACTCAGGCTGCGGACATCGATGTTCTCTCCGGCCAGACGCCATCGCTGCGAGTGAGGATGGAAGTTGTGGAACTCGTGGCTGAGGTCGAGGTTGAAGACGTACCAGCGGATTTTCTGGCCCTGATATCCGATGATGGTCGGTGAGTTTCCGACGAATCCACGTCCGTTGAGGCAATGCGTGTTGATGCCGGCGCCGGCCTTGGAGGTAACCGTGTGGTGGAACTGGCTGTTGTTCGTCCACTGGACCGTCCCCCCTGGGGCGACCGAGACATCGTCGGGATAAAACCCCATGGCCGGGGCGTCTTCGATGGCAACGCTTGCCACAGCAGGCGCGCCGGCCTCGACGGAGGGTGTACCGTTCTTTCTGTAAATGGCTCCCCGGAGGAGAGGCGCTCGCTTCGCTTGAATCAGCTAGCTGATTCAAGCGAAGCGGGCGCGCCGCCATCTCCCGGGGTCAACTGAGTGGCGGATCAACGCCGTACCTTTGCAGGTCTACGACAACTTGCATTGGAGATCGACGTGACCCACCACGAACAGCGTACGCCGTGGGCCGACGCCCTGGAAGCGCTCAGCGAGAGCGGATTCGACGGCATGGCCGAGGCGATGCGAGTGCTGATCAACGAGTCCATGAGAATCGAACGCAGTGCCTTCCTCGGCGCTGAACCGCACGAGCGCAGCGAGCAGCGTCGCGGGTACGCCAACGGGTTCAAGCCCAAGCGCGTTCGCACGCGCCTAGGCGAGATCGACGTACAGGTGCCTCAGGTGCGCGACGTCGAGGGCGGCGATGCGTTTTACCCATCGAGCCTTGAACGCGGCCAGCGAAGCGAGAGAGCGCTCACGCTGGCTTTGGCGGAGATGTACGTCCAGGGTGTTTCGACGCGCCGTGTCGAGGAGATTACGAAGGTGCTTTGCAACGGCCTTGAAATCAGCTCCACGAGCGTGTCGCGAGCAGCTGCGCTGCTCGATGAGGAGCTTTCGCGTTGGCGCACACGGCCGCTCGGGGCATTCAAGTACCTCGTGCTCGATGCCCGCTACGAGAAGGTGCGCCACGGCGGATCGGTGCGCGACTGCGCGCTGCTCATCGCCATCGGCATCGGCCACGACGGCAGGCGCAGCGTGCTGGGAACGAGCGTGAGCCTTTCGGAAGCCGAGGTTCACTGGCGCGAGTTCCTCAGCTCGCTCCAGGACCGCGGACTGCATGGCGTCGAGCTCATCACCAGCGACGGCCACAAGGGCTTGGCCGCCGCGCTCGCTGCCCGCTTCGCCGGCGTCGCCTGGCAGCGCTGCCAGTTCCACCTGCAGCAGAACGCACAAGCTTACGTGCCGCGTCAGAAGCTTCGACGCGACGTCGCCGCTGATCTTCGCGCCGCGTTCAACGCGACGTCGCGGCGCGAGGCTCAAGAGAAGCTCGAGGCCTTCGTAAAGAAGTGGGACAAGCCCGCGCCCGACTTGGCGCGTTGGGCCGAGGAGAACATCTCGCAGGGATTCACCGTGTTCGACCATGGCCTCAACGAGGCGCAACGCAAGCGCCTGCGCACCACCAACAGCCTCGAAAACCTGAATCAACAGATCCGGCGGCGCACGCGTGTTGCCGGACTCTTTCCAAACGAAGCGTCCTTGCTGCGGCTTGCGAGCGCGGTGCTCATCGAGATCAGCGAGGAATGGGAAACCGGACGGAGGTACTTGCCGAGGGACGACGCTTGATCAACCGCTCAGCGATTTACAGAAAGAACGTTGCTCTGCCAGATGGAAGTATCCATCATCATCCGTCGTCGTAGTGCCGACGAGGTCGTCGTAGTAGGGGTCCTTGTCCCACGCCTCGACCACGGCACCGGCGACACCATGGCCGGTCATTTGGTCCACAATGCGACTGTCAATTTTGTACGCGCTAGCCATATCACATCTCCCTTATCGCAACAGACTGTACGTCCAGCAGCTAACGGAGAGCAAGTGAAGAGTCGCAGCCCCTTGCGCCCTTCGGTGATGAGCTCGACCCCGTGAAGCCCGCGGTCCTGGAGCGAGCTGAGGAACTCGCGCCAGTGGACATCGCCCTCCGAGAGGCTCACGCTCGTTCCCAGCACGCGGCGTCTTCCATCCGCGTCGACGCCAATGGCGATCAGCAAGGCGCAGTCGCGACCCGATCCTGGAGAGGTGCCCGAAGACGGGACCCCATCACCTTACGAAGCCCGGTTTCCCTGTTCGCTACTCGCGGTGTTTCCCGTCAGTCCAATAGCCCCCGCTCCAGGAACGACACGTAGCGCCCGTCGCCGATGACGAGGTGATCCAACACGCGGATCCCGACGAGCTCGCCGACCGCGCACAACCGCTGCGTGACCTCGAGGTCCTCCGGACTCGGCTCCGGATCGCCCGACGGGTGGTTGTGGATCAACACGATGCCCGCAGCCGCTTCCCGGATCGCCGGCGAGAAGACCTCGCGCGGATGGACCAGGCTCGCCGTGAGGATGCCCTCCGAGACCCGGTCCTCGCGCATCACGCGGTTCTTGCCGTCCAGCAGCACCGTGATGAAGCGCTCCTTCTTCAGGTCGCGCAGCCGTTCGTGGAAGTACTCGAAGATCTGGCCGCTCGACTTGAGCGTCCGACCCCTCGGCAGTCGTTCGGTGCGAACCCGGCGCCCGAGCGCGAACGCGGCGACGACGCGCAGCGACGTCACCGGTCCCAGCCTGCCGACGCCGGACTGCAGCTCGTGCACGCTGGCCCGCGCCAGGGCACGCAGCGAGCCGTACTTGCGAAGCAACCCCTCGGCACGCAGCACGTCCGTGCTGTTGATGAGGATGGAGAGCAGCTCGCGGTCCGTCAGCGCACCGGGGCCGCCCATGCCGAGGGCGTCCCGGAGCTCGAGATCGCTCGGCCGGCTACCCGACTGGCCGTTCGTGTGGCGGTGGAAGGGAAGTCGTTGCACGCGCCGACATCGCGCGACGGTGGCCGGCGGTTACGCGCCGCGTCAGGCGGGCGCCGGGGCGGCGTCCGCCGCGCTCTCGTCCTTGACGCGGACGATCTTCGCTTCGAGGATGCCGAACGCGGAGCTGAGCACCATGTAGAGCATCAGCGCCGCGGTGTAGTTGTACAGGATGACGGCGAAGATGATCGGCATCCACTTCATCATCTTGTACTGCTGCGCCGTCTGCTCGTCCTGCGGCTTCGGCATCGAGCGCGTGTGGATGATCGACAGCGTCACCATGAGCAGCGGCAGCAGGTTGATGGAGCTGAGCTGCAACACCATGAGATTGATGTTGGTACCGAGCTCGATCAGCTTGTCGGGACCGGACAGGTCGTCGATCCACAGGAACGACGCGCCGCGCAGCGTGAACTCGCGCCGCAGCGAGCTGAACAGCGCGAACCAGATCGGAATCTGCAGCAGCATCATCAAGCAGCCGCCGGGGAAGCCGATGCCGTGTTCGCGGTAGAGCTTCATCTGCTCTTCGCGCATCTTCTTGGGGTTCTTCCCGAACTTCTGCTGCAGCGCGGCGAGCTTGGGCTTGAGCTTGGCGACCTTGCGGCTGTACTTGCGCATCGAGAGCTGGTTGCGGATGGAGAGCGGCATCATCAGCCCGCGTACGACCAGCGTCATCAGGATCACCGCCAGACCCGCGCTGCCGAAGAGGCTCAGCCAGATGTCGTAGATGCCGATCAGCGCCTTCGCGACGATGTCGAACGAGAACGGGAACGTGATCGTCGGCTCGAGCTCGCGGTACGACTCCTGCGCGAGGACGCCGCGCGACATCGGCCCGACGTAGATCGGCAGCTCGACCGGCTTCTCGTCGAGCGGCAGCTGCACGACCACCCACGCGTGGTGCGCCTGGGCCACGCTGCGCTTGAGCCGCAGCGCCAGCGCCTCGTCGCGGCTGTCCCCCTCGATCGCGCGGCCGCGCTGCTCGAAGAACGCCTTGACGTTCTCCTCCATCGTCGGCCGCTGGGAGGCGTCCTCACCCGTGATCCAGGCGCGCGTGATGGGCGGCTCGGGCTCACCGGCCTCCCGGTAGTAGGCGACCATGTAGTAGAGCGAGCGCGAGCCGAGCATGCGCAGGCGCGGGTTGTCGACGCCGCCGAGCGTGAGCTCTTCGACGGGGATGCCGAAGTGGAAGTCCTCGGAGACCTCGCCCTGGTTCGAGAGCCGCACGACGGCGCGCGTGCCCTGGAACATGTCCATGCCCTGGACCTCTTCGCGGAACTGGTTGCCGCTGACGAGGACTTTGACGTCGAGCGCCTTGGCGTCGCCGGACGTCGCCTTGCCGGAAAGCGTGAGTTTCAGCGCAAACTGGTCCTCGCCGACCGGCATCGTCCAGCGCTTGGTGAGCCGCACGCCGTTCGCTTCCCAGAAGAAGACGATCCCCTTCTCGTTGACGCTCTGGATGCGCCAGTTGAGCTTGCGCATGGGGCCGGCCGGCTCGTCGCGGCGGTCCGCGCCGCCGGGCGACACGCTCGGAACGAGCGCCGTGTCGTCGACGTGTCCCAGCATGTGCCAGGGGTCCGCCGGGACGATGACGTCCAGCGGCGTCTCCTTGTCGGTCTCGAACTGGCGCAGCAACCGCACGTACTCGACGGAACCGCCGAGCGTAGTGAAGCCGACCTCGAGCTCGGTGGACTTGAGCACCGCGCGCTCGACCTCGAGTCCGCTGTGCGGATGGTCCTCGATCGGATCGTCCTTGCGCGGTTCCGGGCCGTCGCCGTTGCCGTCGGGGTCCTGGGGCGGTTCGGGAACGTCACCGTTGCCGTTGGGGTCCTTGGGCGGATCCTTCGGTTGTTCGCCGTTCGCCGCGGGCGGATCGTCGGGGTTCTCGGTGCCTTCGACGGGCTTGCCGTTGTCTTCGTCGGGCTTCTTCGGCGGAGCGAAGCAGCTGCGGCCCGTGATCGAGCTCCAGAGCGTCACTGCCAGAAACGACAGGACGACGGCCAGCAGCATTCGGCGTTCCATCAGGCGGATCCCAAAACCCGGGGTGAAGCCGTTGAGTTTAGGTCGCGGCGGGGAACCCCTGGATTCTTTCACGGGGGATGGGGCGTGGGCCGCGAAGGGGCCGAAGACGGGAGACGGGAAACGGGACGCGGGAGTAGGGAAACGGGACGTCTCACCTCACGCGTCGATCCACCTTGCCGTCGGACGTCCCGTTTCCCGCATTCCGGGTCCCGCATCCCGTGTTCCCGGAAGCCCGAGACGGCCTGTGCATCGCCGGGCCAGTGGGAGGGCGCGCTCGGCCCGGCCCCCCGCGTCTTCTTCGCTACCTGCCGACTAGGAGCCGATCTGCCAGGAAGTTCGGGATCTCGTCGACCGCGTAGATCTTGTCGACCGTCGTCTGGACGTCGTACTCGAGCCGGTGGAAACGGACCACGTTGCCGTCGAACGTCACGTACGACAGCCGACGGTCGCCGTCGCGAGGCTGGCCCACGCTGCCGGTGTTGATGATGATCTTCCGATCCCCCAGCTTGCGCAGGTCGATCGCGTGGTTCAGCTTCTCCGGCGAGGCGTGCTTCATGTCCGACGTGTAGATGTGCGGAATGTGGCTGTGCCCGATGAAACACACCTTCGTGATCAGATCGAAGATGCCCTGCATCTTCTCGTGGTTGCGGATGTCCGCCGGAACCACGTACTCGCGCGTGGGCACCCGCGGGCTGCCGTGCGTGTACATGACGTCGCCGTCCTCGACGACCTGCTGCATGGTCCCGAGGAAGTTCCACATGTCGTAGTTCTCGGTCCGCTCGAACTCCGTGGAATTCAGCTGGTCCTTCGTCCACTCGATGGAGGCCCGTGCCTTCGGGTTGAAGTCCTCCCCGTAGAACATGACCGCTTCCTCGTGGTTGCCCATGATGGCGACCTCGGAGGGGAAGAGCAACTTCAGGCACTCGCGCGGGTTGGGCCCGTACCCGATGATGTCGCCCAGGCAGACGATCCGGTTGATGCCCCGATGCGCCATGTCGTCCATGACAGTCGACAGCGCTTCGATGTTGGCGTGGATGTCGGCCAGGATGGCAACGGTCAAGGCAGGCGCCCCCCGGTTGACGCGTCATCAAGACACTGGAGTGCTCAGGCTGCGCCATTATGCGTCTCAGCCCTCACCCCGAGACGGAATTCCGACGAAATCAAGACCCGCCATTCGGCGCCTTTGCACACCATCTGTATGGGTGGTAGGGTTTTGTCGGCACAAGGTGTTGGGGGTCGACCTCCAGGACGAGCGGCGTGCGTCGCGGGGCCCGGCGGGAGAGCGGGCGGCCGACGGCAGGTTCGGTAAGCACGTTGCCGACCTCCGGCTCCGTGTCGACTCCGGAGGGCAGGTGAACGCGGTGGCTTTGCTTGGGCTCGACGCGAGGATTGGGCTGTGAGATGCCCGTTCTGCAAAGAGGACGATGACAAGGTCATCGACTCGCGCGCCAGCAACGACGGCTTCGCCATCCGCCGCCGTCGAGAGTGTCTGGCCTGCGAGCGCCGCTTCACGACCTACGAGCGCATTGAAGAGAGCCCGCTGCGCGTCATCAAGAAAGACGAGCGGCGCGAGCCCTTCGAACGCCGCAAGATCCTCCTCGGCCTCATCAAGGCGTGCGAGAAGCGTCCGATCCCGATCTCCGTCCTGGAGGACACGACGGCCGCCATCGAGAACAAGGTTCTCGAGAAGTACGACAGTGAGGTCCCCGTCTCCTACATTGGCCAGCTGGTGATGGACGCACTGCGCGACGTCGACCAGGTGGCGTACGTCCGCTTCGCTTCGGTCTACCGGGAGTTCGAGGACATCACGGATTTCGCGGAGGAGCTGAAAGCGATGCTGCCCCGCCGCTCGAAGAAGTCCGCCAAGGGCCGCAAGAAGGGCAAGGGTTGAAGCGAATTCGACAGGTTCGAAAGCGGGACGGCCGGCTCGTGCCCTTCCACCGAGAGAAGATCGCGGAGGCCATCTTCCGCGCCGCGCAGTCGGTCGGCGGCGAGGACCGCTTCTTGGCCGAGGAGCTCGCCGGTGTCGTGACCAGCCAGCTGGAGCGTCTGGCGCCGGGCGGCGAGAGCGCCCGCGCGCGGCTCTGGATCCCGACCATCGAGGATGTCCAGGACACCGTCGAGCGCGTGCTGATCGAGGCCGGCCACGCGCGCACCGCCAAGTCGTACATCCTCTATCGCGACCGCCGCGCCCAGGCCCGGCGACGCCGCGCCGAGGCCCACGTCCCGGGCGCCGTAGAAGACGCCGTTCGTCCCCTCGTGGGCTCCGGTTCGCCGGCGTCGGTGCTGCCCGAAGCGAGTGAGCCGGACGTCGCCGACGCCGCGACGAGCGCGGCTTCGCGTACGGGCACCCGCCGCTGGTCGAAGGCCGAGATCGTGCACGCGCTCGAACGTCAGGACCGGCTCGATCGCAACGAGGCCGAGGACATCGCGCGCAGCGTCGAAGAGCAGATTCTCAGCTCGGGCGTGCCGCGGATCTCGCAGGACCTGCTGATCGCGCTCGTGCGCACCGAGATGTTCCGTCGCGGCCGCACCTCGACCATCGGTCGCGGCGAGGTCGTCGGCCTGCCCGCGTCCCACATCGACCGGGCGCTTCGAGAAGGGCTCACGCACCGGCGTGCGACCTCGCCGGCGAGCGTGGCCGCCGGACTGGGCGAGCGCATGATCGCGCGGCATCTGCTCGACGGCGTCTTGCCCCCGGCGGTGGCGGAGGCGCAACGCGTGGGCGACCTGCACGCCTACGACCTCGGCGCGCCGCTACGTCTCACAGCCGTCGGGCTCGACGCGGCCAACGTCGTCGGCGCGCATCTCGACGGTGAGCATTTCTCCCACGGCGGCGGCATCCGCCGCGTGACGCGCGCCCTCGAAGAAGTGCTGCTGCGGCACGCGCCGCACGTCGCGCGCGTGCTGGCGCTCGAGCACGTCAACGTCCTGCTCGCGCCCTTCTGGGCGCACCTCGACGAGGACGCGCTGGGAGAGGAGGTGCGCCAGCTCCTGCTCGGCCCGGTCCTGGCCGCGTGGCATCGGCGCGGTGGCCTGCTGGCCGTCGAGCTCGGGCTCTCGGCCGAGGTGCCGGAGCGGCTGCGCTCGATCGAGACGCCCCCGCCCTCACCGCCCGGGCGTACCTACGGCGATCTTGCCGACGCCGCGCTGCGCGTGACGCGGGCGTTCCTGCGCGAGGCGGTCGCGCTTCGACGCGACGGTCACGAAGTCCCGTGCGCGCTCACGCTTCTCGTGCCTCGCCGCGGCGACCGCGACGCGGCCATGGTCGCGCTGGTCAACCAGGCGCTGACCGCTGCCGCCCAGACCGGTGAGCCGGTGATCGTGCTGGACGATGCCGCCACGACCTCGCGTGGGTCGCGCTGGCACCGTGTCACCGAGTCCGAGGCCCTCGATCCGCTGCGGTTCGATCGCGGCGACGTGTCCGCCGCCTCCGCGACCGCGGTCAACCTCGTCGCCGCGGCGCTACGCACGCGCAAGGCGGGCCTGCACGACTTCATGCGCGAGGTCGAGCGCCTGGCCGGTCTTGCGGTCGAGGCGGCCGCGGCTCGCCACGGCCTTCTGCTGGGGGTCTGCAACGATCCCGGTGGGGCGCTGTACGAGCTCTGCCGCGGCACCCATCCGCTCGTCGACTTGGAGAGCGCATGCCACCTGGTCGAGCTGGTCGGCGTGGATCAGGCGGTCACCCTGCTCGCGCCGCACAAGGCCGACTCGGAGGCCGCCCGTGCGGCGCTTCGAACGCGCATCGTCTCGCACGCAGCGCAGCGCGTCATGCACGAGGCGACCGCGCACCGGATCAACGCCGTCGTCGTCGAAGCGGTCAGCGAAGAGGCGGCTTCGCGGCTGGCGCGCATCGATCGCGAGCGCTTTCCCCAGACGTCCACGTGGTGGGCCGAGGGCGAGGCCCCCACGTACCGCCCCGACCTGGGATTGGGTGTGCGCCGGGAGCCCATCTGCGCCGACCCGAGCGGCGGAGAGCGCAGCCGCGTGCGGGTGCGGCACCGAATCGACGGGGAGCGCCGGCCGCCCCTGCAGGACCTGCGATCATCGTTCGACACCGTGGAACACGATGCACGCGTCTTCGAATACTCCCTCGCCCCATGGCCGCTGCGCCACCTCCGCGTGGCCCGCAGCGTCGGCGGAGGGGCCCAATGACCCCGCGCGTCGGTGGCGCAGACGTCCTCCGCGCCGGGTGGCAAGCCACCCGGACGTGCCACCTCCGCGTGGCCCGCAGCGTCGGCGGAGGGGCCCAATGACCCCGCGCGTCGGTGGCGTAGACGTCCTCCGCGCCGGGTGGCAAGCCACCCGGACGTGCCACCTCCGCGTGGCCCGCAGCGTCGGCGGAGGGGCCCAATGACCCCGCGCGTCGGTGGCGTAGACGTCCTCCGCGCCGGGTGGCAAGCCACCCGGACGTGCCACCTCCGCGTGGCCCGCAGCGTCGGCGGAGGAACCACATGACCTGGCAAGCCACCCGGACGTGCCACCTCCGCGTGGCCCGCAGCGTCGGCGGAGGAACCACATGACCCCGCGCGTCGGTGACACAGACGTCCTCCGCGCCGGGTGGCAAGCCACCCGGACGTGCCACCTCCGCGTGGCTCGGGGCGTCGGCGGAGGGACCGCATGAGGCACCCCGCAGCTCTGTTTTGCCCTGTGGCGCAGCCGCAGGGCGTCAAGTCGGCCGTCCGCGCCGACGATTCATTCCTTAGCGGGCCGGCGGTACTCCCCTCATGAAGATCCGGCGCTTGGAAGTGCAAGGGTTCAAGTCCTTTGCCGATCGAACGGTGTTCGAGTTCGGCGAAGGCGTATCTGCCATCGTCGGTCCCAACGGCTGCGGCAAGAGCAACGTCGTCGACGCCATCAAGTGGGTGCTCGGCGACATGAGTCCCCGCAGCCTGCGCGGCAAGCGCATGGACGACGTGATCTTCGCCGGATCCCGGACCCGCAAGGCCCTGGGCATGGCCGAGGTCTCCCTCATCCTCGACAACGAAGACGGCCTGCTGCCCACCGAGCACACCGAGGTCGCCGTGACGCGGCGCCTGCATCGCGCCGGGGACAGCGAGTACCTCATCAACGGCCAGACCGCGCGCCTGCGCGACATCCGCGAGCTCTTCCTCGACACGGGATTGGGGCACGAGGGCAACTCGATCATGGAGCAGGGGCAGATCGACGCCCTGCTCGCCGCCAACCCGCACGACCGGCGCGGCATCTTCGAGGAAGCCGCCGGCGTCAGCCGCTACAAGCAGCGCCGCAAGGAGGCCGACCAGCGGCTGCGGCGCACCCAGGACAACCTCGAACGCCTGCGCGACGTGTTGGAGCTGGAAGAGAAGCGCTTCCGGTCGTTGCGCAATCAGGCCTCGCGCGCTCGCCGCTACCAGGCGCTGCGCGAGGACCTGTCGAAGAAGCGTGTCCTGCGCGCCGTCGTTCGCTATCGCTCGATCGCCGCGGAGCGCGAGTCCCTGCAAAGCAGCATGGCCGCGGTGCTCGAGAAGGAGTCCGCGGCCGCGAACGAGCTCGCGTCCATCGAGGAACGCGTGCGTACGGCCGACGCCGAGCGGGAGGCTGCGCGCGAGACCGTCCACGAGGTCGAAGCGCAGATCGCGGGCGCCGCCGCCGACGCGCGCGCCGCCGACGACCGCGCCAAGTACGCCGCGATGACCATCCAAGACCTGCGTGCACGCGTTGCGAGCGCCAGAGAGCAGGCGCGCGTCGCGCGTGCGCGCATCGAAGAGATTCGCGACGAGGTCAAGCGCCTCGAGGAAGACGCCGCGCGCGCCGACGGCGAGGCCGAGCAGCAGAACGCGCGCGTGCGCGGTGCCGACGAGGAGCTCGAGCGGCTCGACCGCGAGGCCGCGTCGATTCGTGACGCCCACGAAGGCGCGAAACGCGAAGCGCTGAACGCGCTCGGCCGGATCGGCGACGCGCGCAACGAAGAAGCCGAGTACCGCGCGGAGATCCGGCAGGCGCAGGAACGTCTGCAGCGCTTGGCGGCGCAGCATGCCGAGCAGCAGGTGCAGCGCGAGAAGATCGAAGCGGAGGCGCGCGAGCTCTACGCGCTCGCAGCGAGCTTCGAGGCGGAATCGCGCGAGCGCGCGGCGGCGCTCGAGGCGGCCGAGGAGCGCCGCGCGCAACGGTTGAGCGCGGCGGAGGCCGCGACGGCGAAACGCGCCGAGGTCTCCGAAGCCCGCGCGACGAAGGCCGCGCGGCTCGAGGTCCTGCAGCGTCTGGCGGCCGCGAACGAAGGCGTCGACGAAGGCGCGCGGCTCGTCATGGAAGAGCTTGCGGGCGAAGCGGCGGACGGTGACGGAAGCCGCCGCGGCGTGCTCGGCCTGTTGGCCGACCTCGTGCGCCCGGCGCCGGACAAGGCCGTCAAGCTGGATCGCCTGCTCGGTCACGCCGCCGGCGCGCTCGTCGTGCAGACGGCGGACGATGCGCTGTCGTGGATCCAGTGGCTTCGCAACCACGGCAAGGGTGCGCGGGCCCGGTTCCTCTGCCTCGACCTCGTGCGACCCGGCGCGGAGGAGCGCGTCGCCGAGGTCGCGCCACTCGGATGCGACTTCCTGATCGAGCGCCTCGTCGGCTCGGTCATCGACGGCACGGAGCTGGTGCCCGACCTGTCGGCCGGCATTCGCGCGTTTCGGGAGCGCGGCGTCAACGCCGTGACCGAGGCGGGCGAGCGGGTCACGACCTCGGGCGCCGTGCTGGGTGGACAGGACGCGCACTCGATGGGCCTCGTGGAGCGCACCGCCGAGATCCGCGCGCTGCGCGCGGACCTGGAGCGCCTCTCGGGCGAAGCCGACCAGGCGCGCGCCGAGGCGCAAGCCGCCGACGAAGCCGTCAAGCAGAGCGACGAGGAGATTCGCCGCCTCCGGACCGAGCTGGCCGACCGCGCCGAGGACAAGAGCCGGCGCGGCGAGGCGCTCGCGCGCGTCGAGAAGGAACGCGCGCACGTCGAGCAGAGTCTCGAGGTCCTGGGCGCGGAGACCGCGGAGCTCAACGGGCTTCTGGGTGACTCGCGTCGATCGGCGGAAGAGGTCGCCGCGCGCGTCGCCGCGCTCGAGACCGAGCGCGAGTCGCTCGAGGAAAAGGCGGAGGAAGCCGCGCGCGGCTATCTCGCCATCGACGCCGCGCGCAAGCGCGCCTCCGAACACCGCATGGACGTACGCCTCGCGCAGGCCGAGGCGCGTTCACGTGCCGAAGCGGCGCGCCGCCGCGTCGAGCGTGCGCACGAAGAGGCGCGCGGGCTCGAGGAACGCGCCGCCGGCTTGGACCGAGAGGCGGAGGAGCTGTCGCAGCGCATGTCGAAGGCCGAGGTCGAGGTCACCGAGGCCCAGGCGACCATGCGCCAGCGTGAAGCCGAGCGTGAGCAGGCGGGCAACGCCCTCGTCGCGGCGCGGAAAGTGCTCGACGATCTCGAGTCGTCCACGAGCGACGTCCATCGCCGGCAACGCGAGGTGGCGGACCTTCACGATCAGCTGCGAAGCGAGCTCGAGGCATTCCGTCTGCGCGACTCCGAATTCCGCGTTCGCATCGAGTCGCTGCTCGATCAGGTGCGGCAGGATCACGACCTCGATCTCGCGGCCGTCTCGCAGGAGACCGAGGCGACGGAAGACATCGATCTCGGTGCCATGGACGCCGAGGTCGATACGCTGCGCACCAAGCTCGCCGGGCTCGGCAACGTGAACCTCAACGCGATCGCCGAGCTCGAGGAAGTCGAAGAGCACGTCACGTTCCTGCAGAATCAGGAGAAGGACCTGCTGCAGGCGAAGAGCGACCTCGAGCGCGCCATTCACGAGCTCGACCAACTCTCGACGGAGCGCTTCGGCGAGGTGTTCGAGGTCATCCGCGAGAACTTCCGCGAGACGTTCCGCCGTCTGTTCGGCGGCGGACGGGCGGAGATCGTGCTCGAGGACGCCTCGAACGTACTCGAGTCCGGCATCGAGATCGTCGCGCGCCCGCCCGGCAAGGAGCAGCGCACGATCAGCTTGCTCTCCGGCGGCGAGCGCACCCTGACCGCGGTGGCGCTGCTGTTCGCGGTCTTCAAGACGAAGCCGAGCCCGTTCTCGGTTCTCGACGAGGTCGACGCGGCGCTCGACGAGGCGAACGTGCGCCGGCTCGTGAGCCTGGTGGGGGAGTTCACCGACCGCTGCCAGTTCCTCATCGTGACCCACGCGAAGGCCACGATGGAGACGGCGGACGTGCTGTACGGCGTGACGATGGAGGAGCCGGGCGTGAGCAAGCGCGTCGCGGTGCGGCTGACGGAGTACCAGGAAGCCGTCGCCGCCGGGTAGCCTGCTTCCGTGCCCAACGAGAGCAACCCCTTCGAGCTCGAGCCGGAAGACGACCGTCCCGAGCGTGAGCCGCCGGAGGACCAGCCGAAGCCGTCCGCGCCGAAGAAGGACGGTTCGGAATTCGAGCTGGAGGATGCGCGCGAGATCGAGCCGCGTGTGGTGTCACGGACGCCGCCGCCTGTGCGCCGCGACCCCGAGGACACGACCAAACGGCCGGCGCCCGTCGAGTCCGACCCCCACGAGGACGGCGACGTCGACACGCGCACCGTCAAGGAGCGCCAAGGCAAGCAACGCAAGGCGACGGTCGGACCCGTGCCCCCGCCGGACGATTGGCCGGGCGAGTCGGTGCAGTTTCCCTTGCGCAAGCCCGGTCCCGCGTTGATCGGCGCCGGCGCCGTCGTCTACGTGATGCTCGACGCGCTCGGGTACGTCGACGGGCTGTTGTTCTTCACGTGGCCGCTGAAGGTGTTCGTAGGGTTCTTCTTTCTGTGCGCCCAGCTCGCCGTCATCAGCAAGGTCGCGGACGGCGACGACACGCCCGAGGCGTGGAAGCAGGGGTTGCCGCTCGAGACGCGAGACGCGCGCTCTTCGATTCAGGAGTACGCCTCGCTGATGGTCCGGGCCGTCGCGCTGTTCGTGCCGGCGCTCGTCCTCATGCAGTTCGACGGGGCCTGGTTCGTCGGCGTCGTGTTGCTGATCGTGGCGACGGCCTACGTCCCCGTGATGGCGCTCGGCACGGCGCTGGGCGACCACACGCTCAAGTGGCCCTGGAACGCGCTGCCGTGGGTCTTCAAGGCGCCGCTCGCCTGTCTCGGCGGCGCGGTGGGGTGGTGGGTCGTCGGCATCACCGAGGTCGTGTTGTTGACGGTTCGCCCCGAGGGGTTCTTCCTGCTGCTCGTTGCGGCGATCGTGTTGCGCGTCGTCTGCTTCTACGCCCTCCTGTGGTCGGCGCGCGTACTCGGCGTGTTGGGCCGGTCGTGGACCGCCTGAGCGCTACTTCCCCGTACGCTCCATCAGGATCGACCAGACGAACCCGCCGGTCGTGCTGCCGTGGGGTTCCGTGACCTTCACGATGCGATAGCCCTCGGCAGAGAACTTGTCCAACGCGTCCTGGATCGGAACGCCGGCCGGCGGTGCCTCGTCGTACCAGGCCTTCGCGGTCGGACCCTCGCCGGTGATCGAGAGGAACAGCGAGTGCGCCTCGTCCTTGGCGTGCGCCGGGTTGCCGTTCGACGTGAGCGGAACGATCACGATGGCCGCGCCGATGAGCGACGCGGCGATCCAGGGCAAGGCGGAGTGAGCGAAACGGGGTATGGACATGGGGGCTCCTGTGGGGCGTAGATCGCGCAAGCCCCCTTGTACCTGGGGTTCCAGCCGCGACAGCGTTCGGATTGTCCCGCGGAGCGGGGGGAGGGCACTGCTAGCTTCTGGCGCGTCGAAGGAGGCGCGGATTGCGAAGACGACGGCGTTGGAGCCGAGCAGGGGCTGGTATCGCGGCGTGCGCTGCCGTCGCACTGCTCGTGACGAGTCGGGCCCCGATCGACGCGGCGCCGGCGCGCGTCGAGATCGCGCTCGACGCCTACAAGGGTGAGTTCGCCGACGACCCGCGCTTCTCCGCGACGTTCGAGCGGTTGCCCGCGCTCGTCGCGCGTGCGCTCGCGCGTTGCGAGCGACGGCTGGGCTTGACGGCCCTCGATCCCGGCCGCATCCGCATCGTCGTCGAAGACATCGATCCGAAGCGTCGGGGAGGTGATCGCGCGCGTTGCTACTCGTGCAAGGGGCACGATGCGGGCGGGCACGAGCTCGGACGCCACGAGATCGTCCTCTTCACCCAGTACTACCTGACCGGCGACAGCGACCTCGCAACCACGATCGACCACGAGCTCGTGCACGCGGTCATGCGCGAGCGCATGGGGCCGCGGAGGTACCACGCGCTGCCGCATTGGGTGCGCGAGGGGCTCGCGCTCTGGACGGCGGACGAAGGCGACCGCCACATTCGCCGCAACCTCGCCGTCAGCGAAGACGTCGAGGCGCTCATGACGGGGCTCATGGAGCGCGAACGCAAGCTCGTCGCGTACCCGTATGCCTATCTCTCGATCGAGTATCTCGCGAAGCTCGTTCCGAACGACGGCGTGCGGCGCTTCTGCCGGCTGATCGAGCGCGGCACGCTCGCGCGGGACGCCATGTCGCACGTGACGAAGCGCAGCTGGCTTGCGTACCGGAACGGACTGCGCGAGCACGCGAAGGCTCGCATCCTCGGTCAAGCGCGCGGGCTGTCCGACATTCGCGATGCGAAGTCCACCTATCGCCGCGGCGCCTACGAGGCGGCGCTCAACGAGCTCGACGCGTTCCTGACGGCGCATGGAGCGACCGCATTCGCGCCGACGGCGCGCTTCTACCGTGGGCGTTCCCTGTTCGAGCTCGGCCGTCACGCGCAAGCGGAGGCGGCGTTTCGCGCCATGATCGAGCAGGACCTGGGGCGCACGGGGCTCTACGACGAGGGCGTGCTCTATCTCGGCCTGTCGCTGTCGGCCCAGGCGAAGCACGAAGAGGCGCACGCGGCGCTTCGCCGCTACGTGACGTTTCACCCGTACTCGAGCCAGGTCGGCCGGGGCTACCTGGCGCTCGGACGCGCGTGCCTCGCACTCGACCGCCGCGACGCGGCGCGCGATGCCTTTCGACTCGCCCTGTCGTTCCCGAATACCCGGCCGGCGCGCGCCCGGGCCGCTCGTGAGGCCCTGGCGCGGCTCGACGCGGATGGCCAGGCCTCCTCCCGCGAGAGCGGCGACGGCGACGCGCCGTGAGACCCCGCAGCGCTACTCGGGATTGCGCGCTTCGTTGAGCGCCTCGTCCTCGTAGTACGCGATGCCGTGGTCGGGACCGCCGCGCGCCTTCGCGATCCACGTGATTTGTCCCGTGTGCCAGCCGAAGTGCTCGAGCACGTGATAGACCGCGCTGAGCACGGACATCTTGAAGCCCTGGATCTCGACGATCTCCGTGAGCCGCCCGTGGTCCGTCGCGTCGAGCTGGTGGCACGCGAGCAAGGTCGTCTTCTTCAGCCGTTCCAGCAGCACGCGCGCATCCTTCTCGTCGCCGGGTTGGAACTCCCGGTCGCGCTCGCGACGGTCGGGTTCGCCACCGAGCCCGGACAGGATCCACTGACGGACGTTTCCCTCGAGGTGCGTGAGCAGCATGCCGACGCTGGTCACGCCGTCGTGCGGACGCCACCATAGATCTTCCGGCGCGAGCGCGCCGATCGCCTGCTCGAGCCGCGGGAGGTACTCCTGCCGGAAGCGCATGACCGTGTCGCGCAGGAACTGTTCGCCCGCCGTGTTCATTTTCGAAACTCCGTCCCGTGAGCGCGCATCGTACGCTTGGCGGCGATGAAGAAGTCCGTCAAGATCCAGCGACTCGTCATGCCCGGCCAGACGAACCGTCACGGGAGTCTGTTCGGCGGCGTCGCGCTGAGCCTGATGGACGAAGCCGCAGGGATGCTCGGGCACCGCGTCGCCAAGGGGCCGGTCGTCACCGCGCACATCCAGTCGGTCGACTTCAAGGCGCCGATCTGGGAGGGCTGGGCGGTCGAGGTCGTGGCGTCCCTGCGCAGCGTCGGCAACACGTCCATGTGCATTCTCGTGGAGACCTACGGCGAGTACCTCGATACCGGGGAGCGGACGCACTGCACGAGCGCCGAGTTCATCATGGTCGCCATCGACCGGCACGGGCGCCCCCGCAGCATCGAGAGAGATGCTTCGTCCGACGACGAGGACGACGACTAGCTCTTGCCGAGCGCGCTGTCGAGCGCCTTCATCAACGACGTGATCTCGACGGGCTTGTCCAGGAACGCCACGGCGCCCAGGGATGCCCGCTCGTCTGCATCCAGGGTCGTCGCGTAGCCGCTGATGACGATCACGGGGCACGGGTCGCCGTCCAGCCCGCGGATGTCGCGCACCAGCTGCATCCCGCCGCCGTGCGGCATGGCGAGGTCCACGATCAGGACATGGGGCTGGAACGACTTGTACGCGGCCACGGCCCGGGCGGCGTCGCGGGCCCGCTCGACGTCGTGCCCGTGGTACTCGCAGACGCGCCCGAGCATCTCGCGCGCGCCGGCGTCGTCGTCAGCGATCAGGATGCGGGCCATTGTTTGCGTCCCCGACCCGTTCCTCCCCGAGCGAACCTATCACGGGTGGGGACCAACGCGGCCCGTCGCATCGGAGAGACGATTTCGGGTAGCTTGTATTCAGGGAGTCAAGCGATGCAAAGCCGCAAATCCGGACAAGCTGTGAAGTCGAAGGTGAACGTCGATCCCGTTGCCGCCCGCAAGTGGCTTCAAGCACGCAGTGTGAAGGCCTGCCCGGTCTGTCGTCACGAGGATCTGCGGGTCAGCAAGGACTTCTACGTCACGCTCGGCACGCACGGACGCGACGGCGCGCCTGATCTCGGCCGCGGCTCACGCATGGTTCGGGTTCGTTGCGGCAACTGCGCGCACGTGATGTTCTTCCACGCGCGCCAGATGGGGCAGGAGTAGGGGCGAAGCGAGGCCCCGCCCGCTGCGCAGACACCCCGGGGTGCGAGCCGTCGCTCGACCCCCGATCGTCGCTGACGGGGTCCTGGCGTGCGCATGTCCCGCGTCACGTAGGGCCGAGGCCCCGCCCGCTACGCGCGCGCCAGACTCCACCCCGCCCACACCGCGCCGAGGCCGAGCACGAGGTGCAGCACGACGTTCGCCATCGCGATCACCTGATGACCCGCGCGCACCAGCTGCAGGGTCTCGAACCCGAACGTCGAGAACGTCGTGAACCCGCCGAGGATGCCGACGAGCAGGAACGCGCGCGCCTCCGGGGAGAGCAGGCCGCGCGCCTCGCTCAGTCCGCCCAGCAACCCGATCGCGAGGCAGCCGAGCACGTTGACGATGAGGGTCGCGTAGGTGAAGCCCGGTCCCGTGTGAAGCCGGCTCGCCAGCTCGGTGCCGCCGTATCGCAGCGCCGCGCCGACGAACCCGCCCAGGCCGGCCAGGAGGATCTGCGTCATGGGCGCGGACCCTATCACTCGCAACCCCCAGGACGTTTCGCCGCCTTCGGCCGAGTAGTTCGTCCCGAGGGCCGCCGGCGCGCGTTGTAAGAGGCGCTATCCTCGACCCGTTCCGGCAGGGAGATTCAGACATGCGCATTTCGATGATGGTTCTCGCGGCGATCGCGATCCTGGCGGCGCCGGCCCTGGCGGACGACGGCCGTGCGCTCAGGGCCGAGCGCGAGGAGATCGAGAAGAAGATCTCGCGGTACGAGGAGCTGCTGGCGGCAAGCCACACCAAGGAGGCGGCCCACTACTTCACCGGGAAGATCCAGGGGCTCGAAAAGCACCTCGCCAACCTGCCGCTCGCGGCGCTCATCCGCGAGCGCGAGTCGACGGAGGCGGTCGATGGACTCATCAAGCAGCTCGGCGTCGAGAACAACGACGAAGCGTTCACCGCGACGGTCGAGCTGGCGCGACTGAAGTCGCCACGCGCGGTGCCTGCGCTCATCCGCACGCTCGAGCGACACACGGACTTCTACGTGCGCCTGGGTGCCGCGACCGCGCTGGGCGACATCGGCCACAAAGACGGCGTTTCAAGCTTGATCGACGCGCTCCAGGATCGGGACGATCTCGTGCGCACCGCTGCGGGTGAAGCGCTCTTCAAGATCACCCAGAAGGACTTCGGGTTCACGTCCGGCCTCTCGCGCGCGGAGCGCGCCGAGATCCAGCGCAAGTACCGCGCGCTGCAGCAAGGCAAGGACCCGAACAGCGCTGGACGGTTTTCCGGGTTCGCACCGGTGAAGGAGAGGCCGGCGACGTTCGCGGAGCACGTGAAGAACCTGTCCGGCCACAAGGATTTCTACTTCCGCCTGAAGGCGGCCACGGCGCTCGGCAAGAGCGGGCGCTTCGACGCCGTCGATCCGCTCATCCAGGCGCTGGCGGACAAGGACGAGCTCGTGCGCGACGCTGCGCGCGACGCCCTCGTCGCGCTGACCGGCAAGACGTTCGAGGGCAATCCCAAGCCGGCCGCCCTGCAAGAGGGCTACGCGAAGTGGGTCGCCGCCAACGAGACGGCGCTCAAGACACGCCTGAAGTAGGCAGATTCGCGATCTCGACGGGCTCGATGTCGTCGGCGGGTTCGAAGCCGAACACGCGGGCGTAGAAGTACAGCTCCGCCTCGGCGGCGCGCCGGATGTTCTCCGCCTTGCGGAAACCGTGCTGCTCGCCCTCGAACGCAACGTACGCGTACGGCAGACCCTTGGCCTCGAGCGCCGCGATCATCTGCTCCGCCTGGGCCGGTGAGACGACGCGGTCTTCCAGGCCCTGCAGGAGGATCATCGGACACGAGATTCGGTCGGTGGCGTTGATCGGGGAGCGCGCGCGGTAGATCTCCGCCGCCTCTTCCACCGAGCCGCCGTAGAGGTGATGTCCATACCGGCTCTCGAACTTGTGCGTGTCGCGCATGAGCGCCTCGGCGTCACCGACGCCGAAGTAGCTGGCGCCCACGTGGAACACGTCATGGAAGGCGAGCGCGCACAGCGTCGTGTAGCCGCCGGCGCTACCGCCGCGGATCGCCAGGCGGTTGCCGTCGACGAGCCCCTGGTCGCGCAGATGCTCGGCCGCCTTGACGCAGTCGCGCGTGTCCACGATGCCCCAGTTGCCGTTGAGCCGCTCGCGATACGCGCGGCCATAGCCGGTGCTGCCGCCGTAGTCGACATCCACCAGCGCGAACCCGCGGCTCGTCCAGAACTGCATCGACAGCCGCAGCACCGGCGTCGTGAAGCCCGTCGGACCGCCGTGGGAGAACACGATGAGCGGCGGCAGCTCGCCCTCCGGCGCCTCGAAGTGCGGGTTGTGGGGCGCGTAGTAGTAGCCGTACGCCTCGATCGTCTCGCCGTTCTCGTCTTCGCCGACCGGGAACTTGATCGGCTGCGCCGCTGAGACGAACGCAGTGTCGATGTCGGTGTCCACGCTCCTTCGAATCGTCTCGAGCCGGCGCGTCTCGACGTCGTACGTGACGAGCTGCGTGAACGACGTCGCGGATCCCGCGATCAACGCGAGACGCGTACCCTCGCCGCGAATCTGCCCGGCGCACAGCAGACACGAGAACGGCAGCTCCACGTCGGTACGTTCGCCGATGTCTCGAATGAGCGTGAGGGTGTCGCGGCCCTCGTGCTGAATCACCGCCGCGATCCGGTCGTTCGACAGGAACGTGTAGGTGTTCATGCCGAAGTTCCAGTGGGGGAGTCCGAGCTCGGCCTGCATCGGCGCCAGGTTGATGCGGTGATCGCCCTCGACGCGGTAGATGTTCCACCAGCCGGTGCGATCGGACACGTAGTGAAGCGTGCCGTCCGGGCTCCACGCCGGCTGGAAGATCGACTCCGTCTCGCCGCCGGCGACCCTCTCGGGCGCTCCCAGCGTGCCGTCGGGTTGGAACGACGCGGTGGACAGCTCCGTTCCGTCCCACGGCATGTTGGGGTGGTTCCACGCGATCCACGCCAGCGCCGATCCGTCGGCGCGGACGCGCGGCGCCGCGTAGAAGTCGTTCCCGGTGACGAGCACGCGCGGCGCCTCGCCGCCGTCGGCCGGCAGGGAGACGATCTCGTTGACGGCCTCGGGCATGTCGCCGTGGCGCTCGCGAACGCAGTAGATCGTCTCGCCGTCGGGCGAGAAGCGCATGTCGGCGTAGCGCAGGCTCCGGGCCGACGCGGGCTCGGGCGTGATCGGCCGCGGCGCGCCGCCGCCGTCGATGCGATAGAGGCGCTGGTCGTCGAAGTTGGCGAAGACGAGGACGTCACCGCGGGCGCGATACGCGCCGCCTCCGTACTCGTGAACCCGTGTGCGGGCGTTGAAGCCTTCGGGCAGGACGTCCTCGACCGTGCCATCCGGGTCGCGGCGGACGATCACATAGCGCCCGCCTTCGGTCGGACGCCCTTCGAGCCAGTAGAGCGCGCCGTCGTCCCACTGGGGCTCGCTGATCGATACGCCGCTCTGCGCAAGCAAGTCTGCGGTGATGGGGGACGACCAGGATCCGTACGGACGGCGCTTCACGTTCGACATGGCCGACAGTGTGGGGCCGCGACGCGGCACGGCGGCGCGATTCCCGGGCGCTTCCGCGCGCCTTTGGGTCCGTGACGCGCGCTAGTCGAAAGAAACGCCGTCTACCACACCTCACCGGACGCCGGCGCATCGCCGGGCTTGTAGTAGTAGCAGTCGCAGCCGAAGAAGTCGCAGTAGCAGTCTTCGTAATAGTAGTAGTCGTCGTAGTAGTAGTCGTACCCGTGGCCGTGACCGTATCCGTGCCCGCAGGCGCCGAGCATGACGAGTCCGCCAAGCGCGGCCGCCACGACGAGAATCCATACCCGATTCATCGCACTCGCTCCGATTCGGTGATCGCCTCCGGTTCGGCGAGGCTTCTGGTGTACCGCCGGATGCGGGGTAGGTAAAGCAACACTCGACAACCTGCGAATCCGCGCGATTCCGGGTTGCCCTCCTGCGGATTGCGGCGCAATCTGTCGCCCCCGAACAAGGAGTCGACATGAGTAGAGCCTTCAAGAAGATCGAGATCGTCGGGACGTCGCCCGAGTCCGTCAGCGCGGCGATTCAGAACGCGATCGACCGCGCCTCGAAGACGGTGCACAACCTCGGCTGGTTCGAGGTCGTCGAGCACCGTGGCAAGATCGAGGACGGCAACGTCGCGGAGCACCAGGTCACCGTCAAGATCGGATTCCGCCTCGACGAGGGCATCGCGCCCGAGTAGCGGGCGCGCGCGGCGAACCCATCTAGAATCGTCCCGTCCGAAGGAGACATCGATGTCGTTGCGCCTGCTCTGCCTTCTCGTCTGCCTGGGGTGCGTCCCGCCGTTGGCGGCGGCGGAGGACGAAGGCGCGCCCGATCTCGCTCCGGCGTTCGAGGCGGCGGCGTCCGTGCGCCGGAAGTTGCCGATGCCGCTGCCCAACAAGGCGCTGCGCTTCGAGGGCGACGTCGTGATCGACAAGATCTGGGCAGGGGAGGTGAAGTACACCGCCCAAGCGACGATGTTCGCGCGCAAGCCGGTGTGGCAGGTCACCGAGGACGTCTTCATCGACTACGGCGGCGTCGAGACGCGTGTGAAGCGCAAGTTCCATCTGGCGAAGGACCTCTCGCTGATGGGCGGCAACCTCGAGCGAACGCGGGAGGGCCGCGGCGCGTCGCTGGTGTTCGCCCGCTCCGCCGACGGGTTCCGCGTGATTCGCACCGAGAAGTCGGAGGTCGGCAACGGCGAGACGCAGACCTTCGAGGTGACCGCCCGGAAGGACGCGACGTACGGGCGGGTTGCGCAGCTGCTGTTCCTGCGCGCGTGTCCGGCGGGCGAGAAGACGACCTTCGCGCTGCCGACCGTGTCGTTCGACGAGCTGGTCGTCGAGCCGCCGGAAGAAGCCACGGTGCCCGAAGCGGATCCGACGGTCGTGTCGATTCGGGGCGACGGCACGTTCGACACGGCCGGCAAGGCCCGGAAGAGCTGGATCGCCGCGACGCGCCGCGGCAAGGCCGAGTTCGACATCCACCTGGACCCGGAGAGCCGGGCATTGATCGGGATCGTGGCCAAGACGACGTCGGCGCACGTCGTTCCGAAGGGCGCGGCGGGCGAGCGCGTCACGCTCGACGAAGAGAAGCCCGCGAAGAGCTGGAAGCAGGCGTTCTTGAAGTTCGGGTACGGGTACCACATGGCGCGCAAGAAGCTGCTCGCCGAGGCGTTCCATTGGGACACGATGTACGCGTACGAGACGGAGGTCGCGAAATCGTGGCCCACCAGCCGGCCCGTCGAAGAGTTCAAGGAGGCGTGGATCGCGGAGTTCATCGCGAACTCGAAGCACCGGCCGCGCGTGGACACCGAGCGGCTGCTGTCGATGACCCTCGCGACGGGCAAGGCGCAGAAGAAGGGTGACGACAGGATCGTCTTCGCAGCCCACGCCAACTTCGGCGGCGGGACCCAACGCACGTACCACCTGCAGAAGATCGACGGTCTCTGGTACATCGTCCGGGTCGACTTCTAGCGGCCCGCGTTGCGTTCCGGCGGTGGCGTCGAGCGTCGCCTGCCGGGTACCCTGCCGCCATGTCGATGTTCCGACGTGTGTTGCATTGCCTGCGCCTCGCCGCGGTAAGCGCGTTGCTCCTGATCATCGCCGCGCCGACGCAAGCCGACGAGCCGTCGTCCGTCACGCGCCACGCCGCCAAGAACATCATCAAGATCATGGACGAGCACGGCGACCGCGGCGTGCTTCAGTTCCAGGCCCGGCTCCACGACGCGTGGAAGGTCTGCTTCCACCTCGTCTCCCTCGGTAGGGCCGACCTCGCACAGGAGTTCGCGCGCACCACGGATCAGCCGGATCTCTCCGTGGTGCTCTCCAAGATCGACGCGTGGAAGGCTGCGAGGCTCGACGCCGGTGTCGTCGCGCAGTGGACCGCCATTGACGGCGCCAAGGAGAAGAAGCAGTGGAGCGCCGTGCTCGAGCACTGGAAGGCGTTCGGAGACAACGCGCCCCCGTTCCTGCGACTCGACGCGGCGTTGGCTTGCGCGCACGCCCGCGTCGCGACGGGCGATCTGGAGGGTGCGTTCGACCTCCTCAAGCTCGCCGCCCAGCAGGCCAGAGACATGGGCTGGATCTGGGGAGAGGCGCGCGCGTACTGGCGTCTCGGGCACGTCCATCACAAGCGCGGCGAGTACGAGTCAGCGCTCGAGTCGTGGACCCGGTGTACGGCCGCCTACGATCGCCGCGGCGACGTCATCGCCGCCGCGATGGCACGCGCCAACGTCGCAGCGCTTCACGTGGATCTCGGTGACTCCTGGCCGGCCATCTCGCTGTGGGAGGAAGGGCTCGAGATCTATCGCGCGCGCAACGAAGACGGCAAGTACACGAAGACCATCATCCGGCAACTACAGAACCTCGGGTGGGCGCGCGCCGCGGTCGGTCCGTACGCGGCCGCGTTGGCGGCGTTCCAGGAATCGCGCGACCTGGCCGTCTCGGCCGGCATCGAGGCCGACATCGTGGAGGCCGACATCGGCCTTGCGACGATCCTGCTGCGCCTCGGTGAGTGGGGGCGGGCCGAGGCCGCCGCGAAGGCCGCGGTGAAGGGCGCGAAGGCGCTCGATGCGACCGTCGACGTCGCGCGTGCCCAGGGGACGCTGGGGCTGGTCTACTTCGACGAAGGCAGATTCGAAGCCGCGCGCGCACCGTACGAGCGGGCGCTTGCGACGCTCCGTGCGTTGAGCGAGGACGACACGCTGGTCGCTCAGAGTCGCGACGAGCTCTCGCGATGGGTCAACGTCGCCAAGGGGAACCTCGCGCACACCCTCGTCGCCCTGGACGAGGACCCGCTCGCAGAGCTGCACTTCAAGCAGGTGCTCGGCTCGAAGCACCTGACCACGGCCTCCGAGGTCGACGCACGCGAGGGACTCGGCGAGCTGCACTTCAAGAACGGGGAATTCGACAAGGCGCTCGCCGAGTTCAAGAAGGCCCGGACGCTCGCCGTGGACGCCGAGCTCGTACCCCAGCTCGTGAAGATCCACGGGAACATCGCTGAAACGCTGATTGCCCGGGGCAACCACGCCGGCGCCCTCGACGCCGCGCGGGAGGGGATCGAGTATCTGGCGGAGAGCACGCGGGGCCTCGGACATGCGCAGCAGGCGAGCGCACGCGCCCGGCGGATGCGTCTCTTCCACCTCGGCATGCGCGCCGCCGCGGAAGTCGGCGACGTCCATGCGTTCAACGAGGTGCTGGAGAGCAGTCGCGCATTCGCGCTGCTTGAGCTCCTGGAAGACCGCAACGCGCTCTTGAAAGCGCTGATTCCGGACGAGCTCGTACGTGCCCGTGAGCCTTCGTACAACGCCTCGTCTCACGCGCAGCATGCAGACGACCGTCCGGATCATCGGTCCCGACGGCCACATCTATCAGGACATGGGCCTGTATCGGACGCGCCACACGCGCCAGTGGGCGCTGCGGCCCGGCGTCTACACGGTGCGGATCGAGGCGCCTGACGACGAGGTCTTCGAGGGCCGGGTCACGGTCGCAGCGGGTGACGAGGCGGTCGTGCAGGTGCGTCTGACGAAGAAGTAGCGCGAATCGCCCGCGGATTCAGCGGCGCCTTTTCCCTTCGCTCGGCGTTCTCCTACAATCCGGCCCCCGCTGATTCGGGAAAAGGAGCGTGAGATGAACGTTGCTGTACGTGTGGGCCGGCTGGCGCCGATCGCCGTCCTCGTCGCCCTGCTGATGCCGACGACCGCCGTCGTCGCGAAGGACAAGGAGCCCAACTTCATTCAGAAGGCGCTGCAGGGCGTCACCCTCGGCAAGGGCGAGTTCACGCGCGAGTTGGTGATCTTCCCGCTCATCGCTGCCGAGAAGCCCCCGGAGTTGGACGTCAAGCCGAACACGGCGACGGGCCGGCTTCAGTTCGCCGAGCCGGACTTTCCGAAGAAGCGCTACAACGTCACGGTCGACAACGGCAACGACAAGCCGGTCCTGATCCAGGGCGGGACGGTCCTCGTCGGCGGGGAGCGCGACCGCCTCGTCCTCGAAGACTTCCTGGTGCCGGCGAACACCGAAGTCGAGTTCCGGACGATTCCGGCCGCGTCCACGAGCGACCGGCGCGACGAACCCACGCCGTTCAACCGGTCGTGGACGACGGCGCCCAGCTATCTGCGCGAGCGCGCGATCTTCAATCCCTCGTCCAACCTGGTGCCGATCTTCGTGACGCACTACTTGGGCTTCCGCAACGACAAGGACAAGCGCAAGTCGCTCGAGGCGATCAACGAGTCGGAGATGCTCTCCAAGTACTGCGCGCCGTGCCACGCGGCCATGGCCGAGTTCCCGAACGCCAACGAGGGCCGCGTGGTGGGCTTCGTCTCCGCGGTGCGTGGTCGCATTCACTCGCTGGAGCTGTTCGGCAGCAACCGCTTCTTCAAGGCCTACTTCGATCCCAACCTGAAGTCGCTGACGTACGCCGCGGCGGCGATCGCGTTGAAGGCGAAGAAGTACGGCATCCCGATTCCGGGCAAGGACAACCCGGAGGAGACGCTCGAGATCGTCACCGAGAAGGCCAACAAGCTGATCAGCAAGCTGATGACGGCGAAGTTCAAGGAGGGCGACGTGCCGAAGGGTGCCGCCGGCGACCTGCTGCTGGTGCGTGCGAACGACGGTTCCCGCGGTCTCGGGATCGGTAGTGACGGCCGGCTCATTCACCTGGCGATCTTCCCGCACGACCCGTTCGAGAGTCGGCTGTATTCCAAGGCGCTCAAGCTGCCGCCGGAGGCCAAGGACGACGACTACGACCCGTACTCCTACGGCAACCTCGAGGTGCGTTCGCGTACGGGCGCGCGCCTGACCGAATTCGAGAAGCGCTATCTCGGTCGCCGTCGCAGCCAGCCGGGCATCGGTGGGTTCGGGGGGCCCAAGGGCGGCGGGCGCGGGGGCCGCCGGTAGGCCGCCGGCTCCAAGGACACCGAACAGAACACCAATTCGGGCCCGGAATGGCCTTAGTAAGGCCGAGTCTGCTGGTCGATGGAACCGGTGGATGTCGTACACCGAGCCCCCCCGCACCGATCCGCTGCGCGCCTTCCTCTGGGGGAAGCGGCAGTCCCAGCGTCACGCCCTCGCCATCGACGTCGATATCAAAGGTGTGTACGGGACGTTGGAGGCGCACACCGTCGATCTCTCCGCGACGGGACTGCTGATGCGCGTTCCCGAGTCGGCGCTCAAGCCGGAGTCCGCGGAGGCCGGCGAGGTCGACCCCTTCGTGCTGGTGCAGACGCACTTCCGCAATCCCTTCGCGATTCGCCTCCGACAGAGCGGCGTTCGGGCGCAGGTCGAGCTCGTACGTCTCGACATACGTCTCGACGAACCCGGCTACCTCTTCCTCGGCTGCCGCTTCTCGCGGCCGCTCGTGCGGAGCCAGCTGCGCAAGTTCGGGCTGTCGGTCGACGAGGTGAAGGCCGAGGCGCACGCGCTGCCGTCCGACATGGTTCCGTTGCGCGCCGGCCCCAAGCGCCTGTTGACGCGGATTCGCGAGGTGGACACGCAGGATGCGCTGTGCGACGGCAAGGTGCTCGGGATCGGCGAAGGCACCCTCTGCGCCAAGGTCGCGCATGGCGACGCCGCCGAGGTGGCGAACCGTCTGCGGCACCGCCGTCTGACGGCCGATGTGCTGCTGGACGGCGAGGTGCTTTGGAGCACCGGCGCGCGGCTGCAGGCGATCGGGTTCCTCGATGACACGCCGGACGCGCTCGAGCTGGGCCTGATCGTGGACACCGAGCCGGATCCGAAGTTGAAGCTCCGGTTCAAGCTCCGCCGCAGCGATTAGGGTTCGACCCCGCGCTCCCGAGATTCGCGCAATTCGAGGAGAGCTTCGCGCGTCGGACTCTCGGGCACCCCGGGGTGTCCCGCATGCAGGGGTTCGGGAGGCGTCCAACCTCCTCGTACGATCCATACCCGAAGTACGGGCCCTTGTAGATGCCCCGGGGCCCCTTCTCCAGGCCGGCAGCTTCCAAACAGAGGGCTAGGCGTTCAGCTGCTCTGCGAGATAGGCCGGGGCGCCGATGTCCTTGATGAGGCCGAGTTGCGCCTCGGCCCAGTCGACGGCTTGCTCTTCGTCGACCAGGATGCGCTCCATCAGCTCACGCGAGCCGTTGTCGCCCTTTTCGCGTGCGAGCTTGATGCCCTCGTTGAGGCGCGCGACGGCCTCGAGCTCGAGCTCGAGGTCGAGCTGATGCTGTTCGGGAACGGTCTCGCCGACGCGAACGGGGTTGAGCCGCTGCATGTTCGGGACGCCTTCGAGGAAGAGGATCCGCTCGATCAGCTTGTCGGCGTGCTTCATCTCCTCGATGGACTCGTCGTAGTGGTGCTTGGCGAGCCGCGCGTACCCCCAGTTCTCGCACATCTTGTAGTGGATGAAGTACTGGTTGATGGCGGTCAGCTCGGCGGTGAGCACGCCGTTGAGTGCCTCGATCACATCAGGATCGCCTTGCATGGTGGTCCCTTTCCGGTTGTGGGGGGCAAAGGGTACCCATTCCCAATGGCCGCGAGAAAAGGAACTCGCAAGGGGGGCGCGATCGTCCCGCGTTGCTGAGAGTGCGAGTCAGAATCAGCGATGAGCTATGCGGCGCTGGTGCGGCGAGAGGTCTTGACGCGTGCGTGGTCGGGCCGGACGAGGCACTCGATGGTGGGGATGCAACCGCCGCAGGCCGTGCCGGCTTCGCATTCGCGGCCGACCTGTTCGCAGCTGCGGGCGCCGCGCATCATGGCCTTGCGAATCTGCCGGTCGGTGGTGCCTTTGCACTGGCAAACGATCATGGCGGGAACCTCGCGGCCCGGCGGGATGCGCCGTCCACGACCGGAAGTATACACAGATTCTGAGAATCAGTCTCAAAATCAGGAAAAATGTCGTGGGCTGGCGGCGCGAGACCGAGCCGGCCCATGTTGGGGGCGCGTGACGCGACGACTCTCGGACTGGATCGGCTACATCGGCATGGGCTTCGGAATTGCCGTCGCGCTCTTCTACGCGGGGGGGGGGGGCGACCCTGGTGGTCGCCCAATTGGGCAGCCACAAGGGCTGCCCCTACGCCCAACCCGGTCGCGGGTTCGAATCGCAAATCTGGGGTGGCTGACGGGATTCGAACCCGCGACCTCCGGAACCACAATCCGGCGCTCTAACCGACTGAGCTACAGCCACCTCGCGGCGAGTCGCGAGTATCCGCATCCGGTTCCCCGCGTCAACAGATGGATGGGAGGACCCGGCGCCTTCGAAACGCTCGGCCCACCGCACGCCCCCTCGCCGTTGGCGCCCGACACGCCTACCCGTCGGTCGGTTCGCCCTCTTCGGACGGCTCTTCCGGCTCCCGCCCGAGCTCCACACGCTCTTCATGCAGCTGATGGAAGATCTCCTCCAGCTTCTGCGCCCGCTCCATGCTCTCGTCGTGCTTGAAGTGGATCTTCGGCGTCACCCGCGTCGCCATCGCCTTCGCGATCGCCCGCTGCACCGCGCCCGTCGCGTCCGTCAGCCCACGCTCGCACGTGCGCTGCTGCTTCTCGTCGCCCAGACACGACCACCCGATGCGCGCGCGCGATAGATCCGGCGACAGCTCGACCCGCGTGATCGAGACCATGCCGATGCGCGGGTCCTTGAGCTCCCGCTGAACGAACGTCGCGACCGTCTCCAAGATGAGCTGCTGGAGACGCAGGATCCGGCGGGGTGCTGCCACGGCCCGCTACTTGTCCTTGCGCGAATCGCCGAGCTTGCGGCGCTTGGTCTTGATGACGTACGCCTCGACCATGTCGCCGATCTCGAACTCGTCCCAGCCCTTGATCGTGAGACCACACTCGAAGCCCTCTTTGACTTCCTTGGCCTCGTCCTTCTCGCGGCGCAACGAGGACAGCTGGCCTTCGTGGATCAGCTCCTCACCCCGATGGACCCGGACCAGCGCGTCGCGCTTGATGACGCCGTCCTTGACGCGACAGCCCGCGATGTTGCCGATCTTCGAGAAGGTGAAGATCGCCAGGATCTCGACGTGACCGAGCACCTCCTCGTAGTACTCGGGGGCCAAACGGCCCTCCATCATGTCGCGGATGTCGGATTCGATCTCGTAGATGACCTTGTAGTTGCGCCAGTCGACGCCCAGCTCCTTGGCGTGGTTACGCGCCTTGGCGTCGGCGTTCACGTGGAAGCCGATGATCAACGCCTTCGATGCGGCCGCCAATGTGACGTCGCTCTCGTTGATCGGTCCGACGGCCGCGTGCAGCACCTTCACGCGCACCTCGTCCGTCGCGAGCCGGTCCAGCACCGTGCGCAGCGGCGCCAGCGAGCCGCGTACGTCCGCCTTCAGGACCACGTTGACCTCTTCGACCTTCGTGCTGTCGATGGCGCCGAGGAGCGACTCCACCGTCGTCGGCTTGGTCTGCGCTGCCAGCTCCGCCTCGCGGGCGGCGACGGCGCGCGTCTCCGCGATGCGCTTCGCCTTGGTCGCGTTCTCGGCCTCGTAGAACTTGCTGCCCGTCTCGGGCGGGCTGTCCAGACCGATGATCTCCACGGGCGTGCTCGGGCCTGCTTCCTTCACGGGCTTGCCCTTGTCGTCGAAGAGTCCGCGCACCGTGCCCCACGCCTCGCCCGCGAGAACGGCGTCGCCCTTGCGCAGCGTGCCGTTCTGCACCAGGACCGTCGTGAGGATGCCGCGCTTCGGGTTGCTCTGCGACTCGATCACCGTGCCCGTCGCAAGACGGTTCGGGTTCGCGCGGAAGTGCTCCTCGTCGACCTCCGCGATCAGCGCGATGTGCTCGAGCAGCTCGGGCAGTCCCTGCCCGGTGATGCCCGACACCTCGAAGACCGAGACGTCGCCGCCGTAGCCTTCGACGTAGACCTCGTGCTCCGTGAGCTGCTGCTTCACGCGCTCCGGCTGGCAGCCGTCCTTGTCGCACTTCGTGATGGCCACGACGATGTTCACGCCCGCGGCCTTCGCGTGGCTGATCGCTTCGACGGTCTGCGGCATGACGCCGTCGTCGCCGGCCACGATCAGGATCACGATGTCCGTGACCTGCGCCCCGCGCGCGCGCATCTCGGAGAACGCTTCGTGGCCCGGCGTGTCGATGAAGGTCAGCTTGCGGCCGCTCTTCAGCGTGACCTGGTAGGCCCCGATGTGCTGGGTGATGCCGCCGGCCTCGCGACCCGCGACGTCGGTCTCGCGAATCTTGTCCAGCAGCGTCGTCTTTCCGTGATCGACGTGACCGAGCACCGTCACGACGGGCGGCCGGGGGCGAAGGTCGTCGACGGCGTCTTCCGTCTCGAACTCCTTCAGCAGCTCGTCCTCCGCGGTCGCCTTCTCGACGAACTCGACTTCCATGTCGAGCTCGAGCGAGAGGATCTCGACGGTGTCCTTGTCCAGCATCGAGTTGGGCTGGACCATGATCTTGTGGTTGCTGAAGAGGACCTTGATGATCTCGGCTGCCTTGTACGTGCTGAGCTCGCAGAACCGCTTCACCGTGATCGGCAGCTCGACCTGGATCTTGTCCGGCCGCACCTTCGGCTGCGCGGGACGCGACTTCGAGCGGAAGCCGCGGCGACGCATGTGGAACGTCTCTTTGCCGCGCTTGTGGCGCCAACGATCCGGCGTCGTCCGGCGGCCGCTGTCGCGTCGCGCGCCGGGAGCGCGCTCCGGCTGACGCAAGTTCGGGTTCATCGTCGCCGGGTCGGGCGTGCGCGCCGTACGCGGCCGCGGCTGCAGGCCGGGAATCCCGCCCTTGGGCGCCTCTCGCACCAATCGTCCGGCACGCGGGTCGAGCGTCGGCACCAGGTCCTTGGGCTTTGGTGTGGCCCCCGACTCGTGCTTGCGTCCCGTCTCTTCTTCCACCTCGGCAGGCGCGTCACCCGCCACGGCGGCGTCACCGGCGTCGGCGGCGACCGGCTGCACCTCTTCCAGCGGCGCCGCTTCTTCGACCGGCGCCTCGACCGGAACCGCTTCCTGCGGTGCGACGTCGGTGATCTCCGTCTCGACGACGGGCGCGTCGATGGGGGTGGCGGGCGCCGGCGGTTCTTCGGTTGCGACCGGCTCCGGCACGTGGATCTGATCGTAGACCTCGCGGATGCGAGCCTCGAGCTCGTCCGGCACGATCACCATCTGGTTGCCGACCGAGAGTCCGACGTTGGCGAGGTCGCGCATGAATCCGCGCGGATGGACTCCGAGGTCGAATGCGAGCTGGTAAAAGCGTTTTGCCAAGGCGTTCCTAGGTGGTTTGACGGGAAATGGGCCCGAAGCCGCGCATGGTACCGAGCACGCCGCGGCAAGTCCCACACGGAACGAGCGAAACGAACCCGCGCGCGCCCTCGAAGGGCGCGTCATGCGCCGGGGGTCGGTTCCTCCTCGACTCGATCGGCGCCGTCCGGCGCTTCGACCTGCTCGGGATCCGACGTGTCGGCGGCCGGCGCCGGCGCGGACGCATCGTGAGTCGCACCCTCCGGTGCGGGCGCGGCTTCCGCGGCGTCGGCACTCGCGGGTGCGTCAGCGGGCGCGTCAGGCGACGACTCCGCCGGCGCCTCCACATCGGCGCCTTCCGGCGCGTCCGCCTCGTCCGGCGCCTCTCCCTCGGGGGCGATGGGCTCCTCGCCGGAGATGTTGATGTCCCAGCCGGTCAGGCGCGAGGCCAGCCGCACGTTCGCGCCGCGACGGCCGATGGCCAGCGACAGCTGATCTTCCTCGACCAGCACGTCGGCGGTGTGCGTGTCCCAGTTCAGCGTGATCGAGTTGATCTGGGCGGGCTTGAGCGCCTGCGCGATCATGACTTCGGGCTGCTCCTCGAAGGGCAGGATGTCGACCTTCTCGCCGTTGAGCTCGTCGATGATGTTGCGGATGCGGCTGCCGCGCACGCCGACGCACGCGCCGATCGGATCGACCTTCGCGTCGAGCGACTCCACGGCGAGCTTGGTCTTGTAGCCCGCTTCGCGCTCGATGCGCTGGATCACGATGACGCCGTCTGCGATCTCCGGCACCTCGAGCTCGAAGAGCTTGCGAACGAAGTCCGGGCGGCTGCGCGACAGCACGATGCGCACGCGCTGTCCCTGCGGGCGCACCTCGAACAGGAACGCGCGCAGGCGATCGCCGACCTTGAACGTCTCGCCGCGGATCTGCTCCGAGCGCGGAACGATGCCCTCGACGCGTCCCAGATGGACGATCAGGTTGCCGGACTCGATGCGCTGGATCGAACCCGTCACGATCGAATTCAACCGGCGGTTGAACTCGTCGAGGTGCTTGTCCCGCTCGGCTTCGCGAATGCGCTGGTTCATGACCTGGCGCGCCGTCTGCGCGGCGATGCGGCCGAACTCGACGCGGCGCGACTGTCCGTTGACCAGACACGCGATGTCGCCCGAGCGCCGGTCGAGGCGCACCTCGATCACGGCGTCTTCGCCGAAGCGCTTGCGGGCGGCGGTGAGCATGCCCTGCTCGATCGCGCCGAAGACGATTTCCTTCTCGATGCCGCGGTCTCGATGGACCACGTCGGCGAAGCGAAGAATGTCTGCCGGGTCCATGCGGGGGTACCTCCTTCGACCTTCGGTGGGTCGCGGGGCCCTCCGCTACGGAGGCCCCCTGGCGGCCGTCCGAACGTCTCGGATAAGCTCGAAAATCGGGGCGTGTATCAGGGTGTGTGCGACCGCTGCGGGCACGAAAAAGGCGGGCCATTGAGCCCGCCGTCTGCGTGCGCCAAAGTGGTCCGAGGGATTGTCGTTCTTCGGCGCGGAGTGTCAAGGCGAGGCGACGGTGCCCGCGGCCAGTGATGGCCCTCGGGGGCCGCTACGACGTACAGCAGGCGAACGGATCCCAACCTGCCGTACCGCGTTGCCGCGGCGCGCACGCGGTCGTAGCGTAGGCAGCCCATGAAGGCCCGTTTGCAGCTTGCCCTGGACCAGGTCGACCTCCATCGCGCGATGCGCGCCGCGCACGAGGCGGTGCGCGGCGGTGTGCACATCCTGGAGGTCGGAACCCCGCTGCTGAAGGCGGAGGGACTCGACGCCGTGCGCGCCTTGCGCGAGGCCTTCCCGAAGCACGAGATCGTCTGCGACGGCAAGACGATGGACGCCGGTCGTCTCGAGCTCGAGCATGCCGCCAAGGCGGGCGCGAACATCGGCACCGTGCTGGGCGTCTCGTCCGACAGCACGATCCGCGAGTGCGTCGAGGCCGGCCGCAACTACGGCATTCGCATCCTCGTCGACCTGTTGGGGTGCGAGGACCCGGCGGCGCGCGCGAAGTTCGCCGAGTCCGTCGGCGCCGACGCGGTGAACGTGCACTGCCCGATCGACGAGCAGGTGCGCGGCAACGACCCGCTCGAGACCCTGCGCGCCGTTCGGGCGGTGGTCTCGATTCCCGTGACCGTCGCCGGTGGACTGACGGCGCGCACCGCGCCGGCCGCCGTCGCGGCGGGCGCCGACGTCGTCATCGTCGGCGGGGCGATCACCAAGGCCCGCGACGCCGAGGCCGCCACGCGCGAGCTGATCGAGGCCATGGAGACCGGGATCGCCGGACGCAGTGAGACCGCCGAGCGCGGCACGAGCGACGACGACATCCGCCGCATCTTCCGCGACGTGTCCACGCCGAACATCAGCGACGCCATGCATCGCGCGCCCTGTTGGTCCGGCATGCACGTGACCGCCCCCGGCGTGCGCGCCGTCGGCCGCGCGGTCACCGTCCGTTCGATGCCGGGCGACTGGGCCAAGCCGGTCGAGGCGATCGACCAGTGCCAACCCGGCGACATGCTCGTCGTCGACGCGGGCGGCGTGCCGCCGGCGGTCTGGGGCGAGCTGGCGACGAACTCGGCGATCGTGCAGGGACTCGCCGGGGTCGTCGTTCACGGCGCCATCCGCGACACCTTCGACATTCGCGACCTGGGCCTGCCCGTGTTCGCGCGCGCCGTCGCCTCCAATGCGGGCGAGCCCAAGGGCTTCGGCGAGATCGGCGTGGTCCTGCGCGTCGACGGCATCGAGTGCGCGCCCGGCGACTGGATCGTGGCGGACGACGACGGCGTGATGGTGGTGCCGCGTGCCGGCGCCGTCGAGATCGCCAACCGCGCGATGTACTGCCTCGAGGCGGAGAACCGCATTCGCTCCGAGATCCTCGGCGAGAAGGAGACGCTCGCCAAGGTGGCCGATCTCTACAAGTGGGAGAAGAAGGTCATCAGCGGCGAGGCGCCCCCGCGCGCCGACGACCCGGCGCCGCTCGAAGAGCAGACCCGCAGCGAGTGAGGGGCGGGCGCCCAACGAGTCGCGCGAGGTTCCGCGTTTCGCGGGGGCCGCCGTAGTCTGAGCCGCGTGACCACGACAAGCATCGCCATCGTGCTCAACGGCGAGCCGCGCGACGTCCGCGCGCGCGACGGCGCCGCCACCATCGCGGCCCTGCTCACCGAGCTGGACCTCGGTGCGCAGCGCGTCGCGGTCGAGGTGAACGGCGACGTCGTCCCGCGGGCCGAGCACGCATCGCACGCGCTGGCGCCCGGCGACAAGGTCGAGGTCGTCACGTTCGTAGGAGGTGGCTAGTGTCCGAGTTTCCCGACGAACCGCTGCGCATCGGCAACCATGCCTTCGAGAGCCGTCTCTTCGTCGGCACCGGAAAGTACAAGTCGAACGAGGAAACCGTCGCGGCGCTGACCACGAGCGGAACCGAGGTCGTGACCGTCGCGCTGCGGCGCGTCGATCTCGCACGCAAGGACGGCGAGAACCTGCTCGACGCGCTGGGCGACCGCTGGACGTTGCTGCCCAACACCGCCGGGTGCTTCAACGCGGATGACGCCGTGCGCGTGCTGCGCCTTGCACGCGAGCTCGGGATCGACGATCTCGTCAAGCTCGAGGTGCTGTCGGATCCCGACACGCTGCTGCCGGACGTGGAGCAGACCCTCGTGGCGCTCAAGACGCTCGTCGCCGAGGACTTCACCGTCCTCGTCTACACCAACGACGATCCGGTGATGGCCCGCAAGCTCGAGGAGGCCGGCGCGGCAGCGGTCATGCCGCTCGGCAGCGCCATCGGGACCGGGCTCGGGATCCTCAATCCGATCAACATCGAGCTGATCGTCGGCCAGGCCAACGTGCCCGTCATCGTCGATGCCGGCGTCGGGACCGCGTCGGACGTCGCCGTCGCGATGGAGCTCGGTTGCGACGGGGTCCTGCTCAACACCGGCATCGCGCACGCAGACGACCCGGTGCGCATGGCCGCGGCGATGCGCGACGCGTGCATTGCGGGGCGCAACGCGTTCCTTGCGGGGCGCATGCCGAAGGGCAAGCCCACGCCGTCCAGCCCCGTGACGGGCGTGATCACCGCGCCCGAGCCCGCCGGAACGCAGTGATGTCGAGACGCGCATCCGCGTTCCTCGCGCTGCTGTTGTTCGGCATCGCCGCGCTCGGTGTCGCGGCGCCCCTGTGGGCGGACGACGACCCCGACCCGCCGGAACCCGCGGCGGAGTCCGAATCCGAAGCCGAGCCCGAGAAGGCGAAGGACACGCGCCAGGACCGCGTCGAGGACGTCCTGATGGGCAAGCCGCTCACGCGCTGGACGTTGCTACTCGGCAAGTACGTGCCGCTGGTCATCGGGCTCGTGCTGCTGGTGCTGCTGTACGTGCGCGCCGACAAGATCCGCGCCGGGCTGGTGCCGGCGCCGGACCCGGTCGAGCCGACGGCCGTGACCGGTGTCGGCACGGCGCTGCTCCTCTTCATCTTCGCGTTGGCGATCGGCCCGTTGATCGCCATCGCCTTCCTGTCCGGCGGGCAGGACGACTTCAAGCCCACCCTCCCGGAGAAGATCGCATCGCTCGCGATCGTGACGATTCCTGTCGCGTTCGTCGTGATGTTCCGCCGGGCTCGGCTCGCCGATCCGCGCCCGCCCGGTTTCCTCCGCGCCATCAAGATCGGCCTGTGGACGTTCTGTGTGGCCAGCGCCATCGTCATTCCGGTGGGCTTGCTGGTCGGCATGTTGATGTCGATGTTCGGCAAGGAGCCGCAGGTCCAGGACCTCGTCCTCGACGTGATCGAGCCGCAGGTGTCCTGGTACCCGTACCTGATCGCGGTCTACGGCGCGATCCTCGCGCCGATCGTCGAAGAGAGCATCTTCCGAGGGCTTCTGTATCCGGCCATCAAACGCGCGGCCGGGGGCGGCACGCGCGGGGCGGTCATCGGCATCTTCATCGTCTCCGCGCTCTTCGCGGCGATCCACCAGAGCTGGACGGCGCTCGCGCCGCTCTTCGCGCTGGCGGTGATCCTCAACATCGTCTTCGAGAAGACCAATTCGCTGACGGCCTGCATCATCGCGCACGCGGTGCACAACGGCATGACGCTGTTGCCGCTGGTGCTGGTGGGGGAGTTGAGCTAGTGCGCCAGGCGCGGATGAACCCGGTCGGCAAGGCGTACGTCGCGGACACCGCGACGGTGACCGCGCGCGTCGCGCTGGGGGAGGACGTCAACATCTGGTACGGCGTCGCGATCCGCGGCGACGACGCGCCCATTGCGATCGGCGCGCGTACGAACATCCAGGACAACGCCGTCGTACACGTCGATCCGGACGCGCCGAACCGGCTCGGAGCCGATGTCACCGTGGGGCACAGCGCGATCTGCCACGGCGTCGAGATCGGCGACTATGCGTTGATCGGGATGGGGGCGGTTCTGCTGGGGGGATGCAAGATCGGCGAGGGCGCGGTGATCGGCGCCGGTGCGCTCGTGTTGGAGAACACCGAGGTGCCGCCGTACTCGCTGGCCGTCGGCTCCCCGATGCGCATCGTCAAGACCTTCGACCCGGAGGAACGCAAGCGGATCGCGATGGAGCATGCCGCGCACTACGTAATGCGCGCGAAGGAACACGCCACCGGCGTGTGGGACGGGCAGGTCGAGTCGTAGGTGCGGGGGTTGTGAGGCGCTACAGGCCGACCCACATCCCCGTGATCTGCGCCTGGAAGATGGCCCGCGACAACGTCTCGTCGTAGCCCGCGGTATCGAAGATCGCGCGGCGCGTCCGCACGTCCACCGCCTTGCCGACGATCACCATCTTCGACGGCGGGAAGATGGTGCTACGGAACTTCACCTTGTCGATCCCGCCGAAGCCGAAGATGCGCTCCTCCTTCTCGGCCTTGTAGATCTGATGCACCGCCCAGGAGCACAGCTGTGCCGCGCTCTCGAGCATCAGGACCCCCGGCATGAGCGGCTGCGCCGGCACGTGGCCGCGCGCCCACCAGGGGTCCTCGGGCACGTCGAGCACGCCGGCGACCTCCCCCGCCTCCTGGTCGAAGTGGCAGATCCACGAGAGCTGTTCGAACTCGTAGCGCTGGGGGTTGTCCTGCCGGATCGTCTCGATGTCCGCGACGACGTTCTGGATGTCCAATTTCGACAACTCGATCGGTGACCGCCGCGGCATGCAACCCTCCCGTGCTCCGAATGACGAGCCGGGAGGATAGCTTCGTCTGGCGTTAGGCCGAAACACGGGCCGCTGGGTTCCGCCCGACGGCGATGGAGGTACCCTGCCCGCAATGTGGTGTGTCGTTCGATCTGCGGGGGTCCTCCTCGCGTGTGTCGCCCTGCTGGCAGCATGCGGATCCGACGGTCCGCCCTCGCGAAACGTCGCACCGAACACGATGCTGGCCGGCGTCGAAGGCCGCGTCGATACGGACGACAACGGAGAGGCGCTGTCCGTTGCTCCGCAGGTCTGCACCGGCGCGGGCAACGTCTACGTCGTCTGGTACGACCGGCGCGACGTCGATTGGTACGAAGGCCGTCGGCCGCAAGGGCAGACGGCGCCCAATCCGAACGGCAACATGTCCGTGTATTTCAACCGGCGCGGACCCGACGGCGTCTGGGGCGTCGAGAACGGACTCGACAAGCGGCTCAACACCGGTCCCTACACCGGCCCGGGAACGAACGCGCTCGTCCCGCGCATTTGCTGCAACGGCAACAACGTCTACGTCGTCTGGTACGAGGAAGACCGGGTGACGCGCAACACAGCGATCTACTTCAATCGATCGCTGGACGGCGGCCTCACCTGGATGCGCGAGGCGATCCGGATCGACAGCGCACCGTTCGGATCGAACGCGCGCGAGCCCGAGATCTGCTGCACGACCGTGCAGCAAGCCGACGGCCCGATGAACATCGTCTACGTCGCGTGGCGTGATCTTCGCGACGGCGCCTGGAACATCTACGCGAACCGATCCGTCGACGGCGGAGCGACGTGGCTGCGGCGGGACGTGCCGGTGCACGATCACGATTCCGGCAACCCCTCGCGCTCGGAGAGCGTCAAGATCTGCTGTGACGGACCGCGCCTGTACGCGGCGTGGCTCGACGAGCGCGACGGCGGGCGGGACGTTTACTTCAACGCCTCCGACAACTTCGGCTTGACGTTCGACGCGGTGAGTCAGCGCATCAGCGCACGCGGCCATGCCGCCGGTGTCTCGACGTACATCGATCTGTGTTGCGAAGGCGACCGGGTGATCGTCGCCTACGACGCGAGACGGTTCAACGTGCCGGGCCCGAACAACAATCCGGACGTCATCCTGAATCCGGAGCCGATTCCGGAACCGAGAGACGCGTTCCCGTACCAGCTTCCCAAAGCCAACATCTTCGTCAATCGATCCGAGAACGGCGGCGCGGCGGGGACGTGGCTGGCCGAGAGCCATCGACTCGAGCGAACGGTCGATCAAAACGGATTTCCGATCCTGCCCTACACGATCGAGTCCGAAGCGCCGCGCATCTGCTGCGACGGCGAGCTCGCCTACGTCTGCTGGCAGCGCAATGCGTTCGTCGGCTCCCTCACCAAACGCGTCGTCGCGTCCGAGATCCACTGTGGGCGTTCCATGGACGGTGGCGCCACGTGGAGCCTCGTGGGCGACGCCGGCTTGATCGATCACGCGCCGGTGTTCACACGGGCGTTCCGTCCGGTCATCTGCTGTGACGGTCAGAGCGTGACAGTTGCCTGGCATGACGACCGTTTCATCTTCCACCCGGCGCCGTCACCCAAGATCAGCCATCCGTTCAGCATCTGGCTGACGCATTCGAATGACGCGGGCCTTCGCTGGACCTCGCCCGACACGAGGGTCGACCTGGGGGACGAGTTCGGCGCCTTCAATTCGTTCGCGGTCGAGCTCGCCTGCGACGGCGAGGCCTTCCTCGTTTGGGCCGACGATCGCGACGACACGGTCGGCCACGACATCTACTTCAACAGCGTCTCGCTGGGCCCCGAACCCACTCCGAACCAACGCTGAGTGCTGTATGGGGGCCGGCAACCGCCCCCCGTAGCCGCCCGGGCGACAGACCGCTAGAATGGCCCAGGCGCCACCCCAACCAGCCGTGGAGGAGGTCCCCATGAAACACGCAGCGATTTCGTCCTTCACGCTGTTCTGGGCCCTCCTCCTCGTTCTTGCGCTCGGTCTACCCGGCTCGCTCGCGCCGTGCACCCACGCCGAAGACGAGGGGGAGCAGGGGGCGGAAGAAGAGGGAGAGAAAGGCGGCGAGGAAGAGAAAGGCGCGGAGGCAGAGGAGGACGACGAGCTCGAAGAGCCGAGTGCCGAGGAGGCGCGCAAGCTCAGCACCGCGCTGAAGAAGGTCGCGAAGAAGAAGAAGACCAAGGAGATCATGCCGGCGCTCGACGCGATCGAGGACTACAAGCACGAGTCCTTCGAGAAGCCGCTGCTCAAGATGCTGTCGCACCAGAACGGCGAAGTCGCGATGCGCGTGGCCGAGATGCTCTGTCCGCGCGCGCACGACAAGCTGATGAAGGGGATCTGGAAGGCCTACATGGCCAAGCCCAACAAGAAGCGCTACGGCGTGAAGGGGAAGATCCTGCTCATCTACGCCGACAAGGAGATCAAGCTCGACGCCAAGCAGTTCAAGGAGGTCGAGAGCGACTGGCGTTGGATGAACGGGAACCCCCAGAAGGAGTTCGGCGAGCACCTCCTGGACTACTGTGCGTACATCGAGGCGACCGCGGACCCGCGCCTCTTCCGCAGGATGGCCGAGGAGCTGAGCGAGCCGGGGACGGACATCGCCGTGAACTCGCCGTCCAACCCGCCCGCCGAATGGTGGGAACGCAAGTGGAACATGTGGAAGCTCATGAAGCCGGGGCTCGTGAGCGCGCTCAAGGCCATCACGGAGCACGAGTTCGACACGACCGCGGAGGCGAAAGCGTGGTTCGAGGCGAACGAGAAGACGGCCAAGAAGGCGGGCATCGACTGGTGATCGGCGCGTGCGAGGGTTGCCGTTGCTGAGAGCGACTCTACGGGTGCATTCATGACCCGATCCGAACCGAATCAGGCGCCGGAGCCGAGCCCGGGGACCGTCGCGTCCGCACCGGAGCGCCCTCCGTCTGCCTGGGTCGAGGACCATCTGGACGCCGTGTACCGCTACGCCCGCCGCCGCCTCAAGACCGCCGAAGACGCCGAAGACGTCACGCAGCAGACGTTCGAGGCGTTGTATCGCGCACTCGCGGACGGGCGTCGGCCGAGGGACGCGGGCGCCTACCTGCTCGGCACCGCGCGCCGCAGGGTGGCCGACGTGCTGCGTCGCCGCGGGCGCCGTCCGCCGATCGTGACGTTGCCGGACGGTTGGGAGTCGTTCACCGAAACGACGCTGCCCGGCGAGTCCCTCGAGCGCGGTGAGCTGCGCGACCTCGTACACGTGGCGTTGGGCCTGATGCCGGCGGCGCAACGCGCACTGCTGCTCGCGTACTACCGCGGCGGCGCGACCGTCGCGGAGATCGCGACGCGTGGCGGCTGGACGGAGAAGGCCGCCGAGATGCGCCTGCGCCGGGCCCGAGCCGCCTTCGCCGATCGATTCCTGCGGATTGGACGCGACTGGCTCGATGAAGAGCCCGAGGCCGAAGCAAAGGGGGACTCGCAGTGACGACCTCTCGACCGCCCGCCGACGTGCCGCAGAGCGGCCCCGGGGCCGACGACGCCCTGGCCGCGAACCTGCGCCGCATCGGCGACCCGACACCCGACTTCGGTCCCTCTCAGGACCTGCAATCACGCGTGCAGGGCTTGCGAGGTAGGGATCGGACCTCGAACCTCGACCCGACGGACGCGTGCTATAAACAGCCCCCTTCGGGCCCGGAATCGACATCCAGCGCCCGAACGCCCGCGGCCGACGCACGGCTCGGAGAAGGACACGCCATGAAGTTGCAAGCCTGCCACGCCTGTGGCGCCCAGTTCGACGTGTCGGCGTTCTCGCCTGGACAGCAGTTCACCTGCGGTTCGTGCGGCGTCGTCTTGACCGCCCACACCGGCGGCGCGCCCGCAGCGCGCACGCCGGGCGCAGGCCGTCAGGCCGCGAGTACGCCCGCAGCCCGAGCGCCCGCAGGGCGCAAGCCCGGTGGACGCGCACCGTCGCGAGGCGGCAGGTCGCCTGCCGCCCGCACGCCCGGCAAGGCCGTCCAGGGCGGTCCCGCCGCGCCGTCGCGGGGCCCGCAGTACCAGCCCGTGCAGCGCGGCGGCCAAAAGCCGTCCGGACCGGCGCGCGCGCCGAAGACGCGGGTCGCGGCGGCGCCCGCGGGCCGTGGCCGCGCGGGCGGCCGTCCGAGCCGCGGCGCACCGCCGCGTGGGGGCGGAGGCAACAAGGCGATGCTGCCGATCGCGGCCGTCGCGCTCGTCGGTGTGGCCGTTGCCGCTGCCTTGATCCTCTCGTCGAGTGACAACAACGAGGGAGACACGGGCACGAACGGGAACGGCGCCGGGAACACGCCGGTCGTCGAGACCCCGCCGCAGCCCGCGGACACGCTTTCGAGCGTCGTAGCGGACCTGGCGAAGGACGCGCCGACGACGAGGGGTGACTATCAGGGGTACTTCAGCCGGCTGAAGGCGTTGGGGCGAAAGGGCGAGGCCAAGCTCAAGGAGCTCTACGAGGAGTTCATCAACGGCGTCGGCTTCGACGACGAGGAGGCGCGCAAGGCGCTCGGCTACAAGAAGTTCGGCTACGTCGTCTCGAACGAGATCAACCCGAACTACCCGTACATCCAGGCCGCCGTCACCGCGTCGAAGAAGCGCTGGTTCAAGCTCCCGGAGGACCAGGAAGAGTACGACCTCGCGCTCAAGGCGCAGAAGGAGACGGAAGCGCACGTCGAGCGGCTGAAGAACGACCACAAGTTCCGCGCGATGGACAGCATCCGATCGAACATCAAGAACGACGAGTTCTTCAAGGACTACAACTTCGCGACGCGCTGGGCCGAGCCGTACATGATCTGCTACTCCAGCAACGAGCGCATGTCCGAGTACGAGCTCATGGGCATCGAGGACCGCAAGGAGCGCGCGGAGAAGCGCAAGGAGCTCGAAGAGAAGCGCAAGAAGTGGGACATCATTCTCGACGAGAAGGCGCGTCTCTATCAGCAGCTGTACGCGGAGTTCACGCGGCGCTACAAGGACCGATTCGGTCTCAAGCCCCTGATGGACCCGTGGGGTGGCCGGCCGGACATCGACGCGACCTACCGCAGCTTCGTCGACGGGTGCCCGCTCGTCGTGTGGATCTTCAGCGACAAGAACAGCTGGATGGAGTACCACAACAAGGTCAAGGGCGAGGGCATCTCACCCGGCGTCGGCGGCTACTTCCATCCCAAGACCGGCTGGATCTACCTCTACGACGAGGAGACCGACGGCCGCGTCTTCGAGATCAACAAGACGGTCCACGAGGGCGTGCACCAACTCGAGCACTGGTTCAACCGTCAGCGCACGAAGTGGCGTCATCCGAAGTTCGCGCAGGACTGGATCGGCGAGGGTCTGGCCGAGTACATCGGCTCGGTGAAGATCAACAAGGCGCGCGACGTGCAGTTCCACGGCATCAACGTGCCGCGCATCAAGGGCATGAAGCAGGTGCAGTCCGCGGTGAAGGAGAAGTTCAAGAAGGACATGCCGATCTTCCCGCTGCACCAGCTCATTCAGTTCACGACCTACCATCAGGTCGACATGTGGGGCGGCCGGAACTGGCAGCTGCCGCCGGGCTTCGTGCGCGGGATGTTCTATCAACAGGGGTGGGCGTTCGTGCACTTCCTGCACGAGTTCGAGAACGGCAAGTACCGCGAGAAGTTCAACACGTTCTTCGACAACTACATGCTGCGTCCGGAGGGGCCGACCGAAGGTGCCCGGTGCTTCCGGCAGGCGTTCGGCGTGCAGTACGAAGAGGACTTCGAGGAGATGCAGAAGGAGTTCGAGGGTCATCTCAAGAGGCTGTTGACGATGGACCTGTCGGACTACGACTACGTTCCGCCGAAGCGCACGGACTGGGGAAAGTAGCGACGTAGGGGCGCGTCGTCGCCCGTAGGGGAGATCCTCGTGGTCGCCCGATTGGGCAGCCACAAGGGCTGCCCCTACAGGTCCTGCTCCACGTGCACGTGAACGTGCACCTGATCGTGCGGGTGTCGGGGCGTGGTCGCCCGATTGAGCAGCCACGAGGGCGCCCCGCCAACGGCGCGCGTCGGTCGCGCCCGCGTCGGTTGGGGCCCCGCCTCGGAATCGAACCCGCTTCACGCCGTTTCGTTCCTCTGTAGACCCGCGACCTCGTAAGGTGCTGCCCGGTCCCCGCAATGAGCGAATCGCCGCCCGCCCTCGACGACACTCCTTCCCGGCTGCCCGCATGGGCGCCGTTCCTGGTGATCGTCGTCGCGTGGCTCGCCCAGGGCGCCGTGCTCTCCAACGAATGGGTCCTCGACGACGCCGCGCTCGTCTCGGAGAACCCCGAGGTCCTGCGGGGGCCGAAAGCGCTGCGCACGATCTTCGCCGCCGGAACCCTGCCCGGCGAGATGGAGCCCAACGCCTATCGCCCCCTCGTGCTCGCCTCGTTCGCCCTCGAGTCGCCGCTGTGGAAAGCGAACGACGGGACCCTCGAGCCGTTCGGCTTCCACCTCACCAACTTGCTGCTCCACAGCCTCTGTGCCTGGTTGCTGATGGCGGTGATTCTCCGCCTCGCGCCCGGCAGGCCGGTCGTCGCGCTCGGCGCCGCCCTGTGCTTCGCGGTTCACCCGCTGCACACCGGTACGGTCTCGCTGCTGGCGGGCCGCGCCGATCTGCTGGCGTTGCTCTTCACGCTCCTCGCCGCGCTCGGGTGGCGCGCGTTCGACGGCCGGAACTTCGCGTGGCTCCCGCTGGCGGCGCTTTGCTGGTTCCTCGCCCTGCTCTCGAAGGACGCCGCGCTCGGGCTGCCGCTCGCGCTCCTACTCACGGACCTCGCGGCGAACCGGCGTCCGACGTCGCTGCCGCGGCTTGCGGGCTACGGCGTGATGGCGCTGAGCCTGGTCCTGTTCCTCACGTTGTGGACGGGACCCGTCGATGCCGCGGCCGACGTGCCGCGACAGTCGATCGACGCGCGTTTGCTCGTGGGGTTCGCCGGCCTGGGTCGACTGTTGATCCGGCTCGCGATCCCGATCAGCTTCCGCGGCGACCACACCGACGAGATCGTGCCCGGCGAGGGCTACGTCGTCGAAGGCGCGGCCGCGGTCGCGTGCGCGCTGGCGATCGGCATCACGCTGGTCGTGATGTTCCTCGTCGCCTCTCGCCGCTGCCGACTGCCTGGTCTCGCCTGGCTGCTGACGCTTGCGCTGGCGATACCGGCCATCCTGATCCAGCCGATCGGGGCGCCGCTGGAGAACCGCTTCGCCTACGTCGTGTTGATCCCCCTCTTCGCCGTCGCAGGCGTTTTGATCGAAGCGCTTTGGGTACGGCGCGTGCCGGTGGGCTCGTACGCCACGCCGGGTGCCGTCGGCGTGCTGGTCGCCGTGCTCGCGCTGGGTGTGCTCTCCCGCAGGGAGGCGCAGGCGTGGCGTAGCGACGACGCGTTCCACGAACAGCTGCTCGAGCGCAATCCGGATCACATCGGCGCGCTGCTTCGCCTGGGCCGGCGTCTGCGGAAAGAGGCGGAAGCCGCCCGACTCGAATCGATCTCGCTACCGAGCATGGATGCAGAGGGACAGCCCAATCCCGAACGCGAGCGGTGGGTTCGGCTACGGCGTCAGAAGCTCGAGCGCGCGCACGAGGTGCTGCGCCGGGCGAACGAACATCCGGCCGGGAAGGGCCGCATCGAGACGTCGATCGAGCTCGGCGCCGTGTTGCTCGCGCGCGGGCGTGCGGCGGAAGCGCTGCTCGCCTACAACGAGGCGAAGCGCCTCGATCCCCTGCTGCAGCAGACCACGGACGACGAGGGCGACGTCACGAAGCAGTATTCGCTCCGTAAGGTGCGGCGAGCCGCGGAGGTCTACTTCTCGATCGGTGTCTGTCTCGAGGCGCTCGGCCAGCGCGAGCGCAAGACCGAGGCCTTCCGCATGGCGGCGCGGTTGCAACCGCGCAACTCGCAGTACCTCACCGTGGCCGGGTACTCGCTGTGCGAGCTCAAGCGCTGGAGCGAAGGACTGCCGCTGATCGAGGAGGCGATTCGGCACGCGCCCGACGCCGCGTCCCGCAAGAAGCTGATCGAAGAGTACGAGCACCAGAAGATCCGCTCGAAGGAGATGGGCGCGGAGCTCTATCGTCAGGGCCATCAACATCTGCTGGACGGCAACGATCGTGCCAGGGAGCTGGCGCTCGAGAAGTTCGAGATGGCCTATCTGGCGGACGGAGATCACGTCGAAGCGCGCATCGAGGCGGCGTGGATCCTCGGACAGTGGTTTGGCCGATACGGGCGCGCGTTCAAGCTACTCAACGAGGCAGAGCAGATCCTGAAGAAGCGCGGCGCCGACGCCGACAGCCCGCTGATGCAGAAGATCGCGGCGTCGCGCAAGGCGCTGCGCAAGCAGAAGCAAGAGGAAGACCGCGAGAACTAGTCTTCGGCCGTGGCCTCTTCCTCCGACGCGGGCCGCAGCGACGGCGGTAGGTGCTCGGCGATCTTCGCGATGGCTTCGTCGTCGCCGAGCGCCTCGTAGCACGTTCGCGCGTCCATCCAGCGTTCCCTGCGTTCGGCCGTCGCGGCGCACGCCTGCCAGGACGCCGGCGGGATCTCCACACCCATCAGATCGAGGGACCGCAGGTGGAAGGCGGCACCCTGCTCTTCCGCCCAGACGCGCTCCTCGCGCAGGAAGGGCGCGTCCGGGCGGCCTTCGAACAGGAGCAGCGCCTCGGAGCGGCGATCGGCCTCGCGCAGGGTGATCGCCAGCGCGTCACGCTCGGCATCCGTGCGGTCGCCGTATTTCAGATCGCGCATCTCGAGGGCGTTGGGGATCTTCGACTTGGCCACGTGCGGCTCTCCCAATGGGGCAGCGAGGCTACCGCTCGGCCCCGGGAAGGCACGACCGGAATTCCGGCCGGGACCTTTGACACCCCCGTAGGCCAGACGTAAAGTGATGCAGGTAAAGGATCTACGGAAAATCGTATATCCTTCGTCCGTACGTCGGGGGCATCTCGGCGGCGCCTCGCGAGATGCCGGGGTGGGGAACGAGGTGCCGTTCGGCGCGAGGCAATGAGAGGAACGATGTCGATGGAAACGCCCCCTTCCTGGTCCTCGCAGAACGCCCCTCCGGCGCGACCGCGGACGATCACCAAGAAGGAGCTCGTTTCGCGCATCGCCGAGAAGACGAAGCAGACGAAGGTGGTCGCGAAGGACATCATCCAGATGTTCCTCGACGAGATCATCGACGAGCTCGGTCGCGGTAACCGATTGGAATTCCGCGAGTTCGGCGTTTTCGAGATCAAGGAGCGCGCCGCCCGCAAGGCGCAGAACCCGCGCACCCTCGAGAAGGTCAGCGTTCCGGCCAAGCGCGTCGTCAAGTTCAAGGTCGGCCGACTCATGAAGCAGCGTGTCGCGAACGAGCAGACGCCCGGGTCGGCGGGCGGGGACGGCTAGGGGCGCCCGCGTCGCGGTTCGTCGGCATTCGGTTCGCGATGGTCGGGGGCTGGTAAGCTTTGAATCGGCGCGGCGTTGCGTCGATTGCGTCCCGCGCGGAGTCCTTCGATCATGTCGAAACTGATGGTGGTGCTCGCTCTCTACGCGGCGGGTGTATCGACCTATCTGCTCCTCGACCGCTCCGAGGCGGCCCCGGCGCCCGCCACCGGCGCGCCGGCGGAGAGCGCGGGCAGCGTCGAGCTGCGCGAGGCCGTGACGGAGGCGCGCAAGCAGGCGAAGAGCGCCGTTCTCGAGGAGCTGAAGGATCTCGACGTGCGGCTCGCGCGGATCGAGAAGCTGCGCAAGGAGACCGTCGCGGGCCTCCAGAAGATCGACGAGCAGGCGGAGAGCGCCGCGCGGCTGAACGCCGGGACGCTCGAAGCGATGGAAGAGCGCATCAAGGGTCTCGAGGACGTCGCCGGCAAGCTGTCCAAGCTGGGCCAGGAGGTCGCGGCGCTGCGCAGGCGCGTGAAGGAGGTGGAAGACCGGCCCGCGGTCATCGAGCGCGTCATCGAGAAGGGCGGCACCCCGACGCAGAAGCCGGTCGAGGACGACACGCCCAAGCTGCCGCCGACCAAGATGGAAGACCCGGACGTGGTCAAGGCCAAGATCGCCAAGGCGCTCAAGGACATCCAAAGCGACGACTATCGCGTCGCGTGGCCCGCCATCGAGACGGTGCGCAAGTACAAGGTGCTCGAAGCGACCGACCGGCTCGTGTTCATTCTCGGGAACTTCAAGGAGCCATTCGCCCGCATGGCGTCCGCGACGGCGCTCGGCGCCCTGGCCTCAGCGGATACCGTCGAGCCGCTCATCGAGGCGTTGGTGGACAAGAACGACAAGGTGGCGCAGACGGCCAACAAGTCGATCTACTTGATCACGGGCTACGACACGAAGATCTCGGCGACGGCGCGGATCCAGGAGCGGAGGCGAGCGCGCAACACGGCAATACAGTGGTGGCGCGAGAACGAGCAGGCCGTGCGCGATCGGTTGGGGCAGCCCAAGGGGGAGCCTCCGGCGGGCGGCAAGTGATCATCTCCATCCGTCGCGACGCGGCCTTCGCGGGGTCCAGGCCCCATTGCAGGCCGATCGCGGCGGATTCCCAGCAAACCGGAGCCGATCGGCGGCGTCCGGCGTTTGAAAGAAGGCGAGGCGGTGCCTCGCGACCGACCCGCAACCCGACCCCCTAGGCGGCGACCATGGAAATCAAATTCTGCGCCATCTCCAACGAGTCCATCCCGGATAGCGAGTTCGAAGCCGGACGCGCCATCACGGTCGGCAAGAAGAGCATGTACGTTTCGCACGCGCTCAAGCGCGTGTTGCAGCGCACCGGCATGCGTGCGTGGGTGACGTTCGGCCTCGCGCTCTACGCCGCCGCGCTGACGACCTTCCTCGTCGTCATGCAGCTCACGCCGAAGGACGAAGGGACGCCCACCGTGCCCGACGTCGTCGAGGCGCGCATCCGCGAGGTCGCCAAGGAGACCGAGGATCATCTCGTCAAGGTGACGAAGGAGGCCAACGCGAAGCAGGCGACCCAGCTCAAGGAGGCGCTCGACGCCGCGCGCGAGCATCGGGACGAGATCCACCTTGCGCTCTCGAAGCACGTTGGAAAGCTCGACACCTTCGAGACCAACGTCCGCGATCTCTTCAAGAAGGCGGACGACAACATCACGACGGTGAACGAGGAGATGCGCAACATTCTGGCCTGGCGCGACGAGATCAACCGGATTGCGAACGATCTGCAGTCGCTGAAGGACCGGCCTGTTCCCGACGTGCCCGACCGCGTCGATCCGCCTGCGGATCCCGTGCCTTCCGAGCCGGTCGCGCAGGAGCCCGAGGTCGACGAGGACCACGAGGCCGAGGTCAAGCGCTGGATCGATCGTCTCGAGGACAAGAACAACGACATCGTGTTCACGGCGACGGTCAAGCTGCACGAGCTCAAGGATCTGCGCGCCGCGATGCCGCTCGTCAAGGTGCTCAAGGACCACAAGGACTTCTACGCGCGGCTCGGCGCCGCGACGGCGTTGGGCGGAATCGAGTCCGTCGACGCCGTCCCCGCGTTGATCGACGCCCTGAACGACCGTGACGACCTCGTGCGCACCGCGGCCAACGAGGCGCTGGTCGGCATCACGCAGACGGACTTCAACTTTTCGTCTCATCTGGGGCGCAACGAGCGCCAGCGCGTTCAGCGCAGCTTCCGCAACTGGTTCAAGACGAACGAAGCGGCGCTGCGCGAGCGTTTGAAGCAGCCCATCGAGGCCAAGGCGCCTCCGCCTCGTTGAGGGGACGACGTACCGGTCGGAGGGCGGGCGTTTCGCTCGGACGCATCGGATCCAAGCGCGGTGCTCACCTGGTGTCGTGCTCGATACCGTGCCCGTGTTCGTGACCGTGGCGCCCTCAAACAGGCACGCTAAGTCCGTCGTCGGGTGCGCTCGCTCGGCGATCTGTGCGAGGCTTCCGGCGACAACGGGCTCGGGCACGACACGCAGGTGGGGGGGCTGACGCTTGGACGCATCGGATCCAAGAGCGGTGCTCACTCTTCACGGCGGGCCTTCCGTTCGTCGTCAGCCCTCGTACATCGCATAGCGCTTGGTGACCTTCCCGCCCGCGGCTTCGATCGGCGCCCGCATGGCCCGGTTGTCCGCCAGGACCCAACCTGCCTCGGCGCCCTCGATGCCCATCCTCGCCGCCTGCTTCATCGCTCGAATGAACAACGCCTCGTTGAGCGCGCCGCCCCGCGCTTCCGGCACGACACCCAGCAAGATGCATCGCAACCGCTTCACGCGCTTGATCCCCAGCAGCAGCTTCAGCCATCCGAACGGAAACACGCGTCCGTCCATCCGCTTCAGAATCGGGTTGATGTCGCGGAGGAACACCGAGAACGCGACCGGCGCGCCGTCGCGTTCGGCCACGCCCGAGACGTCGGGCTCGACGAGCATCTTCATGTCCTTCGCCGCGTGATCGAACTCGGCGTCGGTCGCCGGGACGAAGCTCCAGTTGCGTTCCCACGTCCGGTTGTACAAATCGCGTAGCAGCCGGATCTCGCGGTCGAATTGCGCCGTGTCGATCGGCCGGATCAAGGTGCCCGTCCGGCCGAGGCGTCGCGTCACGACCCGCTCGAAGCGCTCCGGAACCGGATTCGCGGAGCTGATCCAGAATGCCAGCAGCTCCTTCACCCGCGTCAGTCCCGCGCCGCGAAGCAGCGCGTCGTAGTCGGGCCGGTTGTACGGCATCAGCAACGTCGGCGCTTCGTCGAAGCCGTCCAAGAGCACGCCACACGTGTCGTTGGTCGAGTAGTTGACCGGCCCGCGCATCGGCGCCAGGTCGCGGGTCGACAGCCACGTACGCGCGGCGTCTACGAGGGCGGTGGCCGCATCCTGATCGCCTTCCTCGACGTCGAAGAAGCCGAAGAAGCCGACGCGATCCTCGTGCGTATCGTTGTGACGGCGATTCTCGACCGCGGCGATGCGCCCGACGACACGACCGTCTCTGCGCGCGAGGAAGTGCTGCGCGTCCGCGTGCGCGAAGAACGGGTTCTTGCGCCGGTTCATCAGGGCCTTGTCGGCCAAACGTGGCTGCGGAACCCAGTAGGGGTGCTTGCGGTAGAGGCGGTGCGGAAGCTCGATGAACGCCTTGCGGTCGGCTCGCGAGGCCTCGACGTCGACCTGGAGCTGCGTCACGGAGCGATGCGTAGCTGCTCGCCCACCTTCTTGAACGCCTCGAGGATCAAGTCGAGATCCTCGTCCGTGTGCGTTGCCATGTAGGACGTTCGCAGCAGCCCCATGCCGGGCGGCACCGCCGGTGAGATCACCGGATTCACGAAGACGCCGTGCTCGAACAGCATCTTGTTGAACTCGAGCGTCGTGTCCTCGTCGCCGATGACGACGGACAGGATCGGGCTGCCGCCGTCGATCACGTCCAGACCGAGCTCCTCGAACCCCTGCTTCATCTTGCGCACGTTCTTCCACAGATTCGCGCGCCGCTCCGGCTCCTGCTCGAGGATCGTCAGGCACATGTTCACCGTCGCGACGCTCGCCGGCGTCATGCTCGCGGAGAAGATCACCGAGCGGCTCGTGTGCTTGATGTAGTCGATGACGTAGCGTGGGCCGGCGACGAACCCGCCGAGGCACGCGAACGATTTGGAGAAGGTGCCGACGACGAGGTCGACGTCGTCGAGCACGTCGAAGTGTTCCGCGGTGCCGCGGCCGTGATCGCCGAGGACGCCGAGCGCGTGCGCGTCGTCCACGATCAGCCGCGCGCCGTAGGTCTTCGCGAGCTCGACCATCTTCGGCAAGGGCGCGAGGTCGCCGAGCATCGAGAAGACGCCGTCGGTGATGATGAGCCGCGCGCCGCCGTCCTGGACCTTGGTGTCGCGCAGCAGGCGCTCCAGGTCCTCCATGTCGTTGTGGCGGTACTTGAAGTGCTTGCCGTACGCCAGGCGGCAGCCGTCGATGATGGACGCGTGGTTGTCACGGTCGCCGAAGACCACCTCTTCCCGGCCGGCCATCGTCTCGATGACGCCCAGGTTCGTCTGGTAGCCCGTGCCGGACGTGATGCAAGCCTCCTTGCCGAGGAAGGCCGCCAGACGCTCCTCGAACTCTTCGTGGAGCGTGAGCGTCCCGTTGAGGAAGCGCGAGCCCGTGCAGCCGGTGCCGAAGTGGCTGAGCGCTTCTTGGGCCGCCGCGATCACACGCGGATCGTGGGTCAACCCGAGGTAGTTGTTGGACCCGGCCATGACGAACGTCCGGCCGTCGATCACCACGCGCGTACCGCCGGCAGACTCGGCGATGGCGCGGAAGTAGGGGTAGGTCCCCTTCTCGCGAAAGTGATCGGCCCGCCTGAATTTGCGGACCTTCTCGAAGAGATCCAACGCCATTCCTCGACTGCACGCCTGAATTGCCGTCCGTGGTCGGCACGGCCTGCCGTCCGCGCCCACAGAGCCCGGCTAGGGTACTGGCAAGGCCCGCCGCCGACCGCCCCCGACCGCATCGAATTCCGCATGGGCGTTTGCCGGGCCGCCCCCGAGGCCGCGGGGATCCGTCTCGTGGGGGCTATGCTGCGCGGCCGTGCGGGTCCTCCTCACCAACGGCCACGGTTTCGTCGGCAGCCACCTCACCGAGCTCTTGCTGGAGCGCGGGGTGGCGGTGCGCTGCCTCGTTCGGCGGCCCGAGGTGCCGCGCTTCCTCGCCGAACGTAAGGTCGAAGTTGTGCGCGGCGACGTGCGCGACGCAGCGTCCCTCACGGACGCGCTCCGGGGCGTCGATCACGTCTACCACCTGGCCGGGTTGACGCGGAGCATGACGCGGCGGGCGATGTTCGCCACGAACGCCGGCGGCACGCTCAACCTGCTGCGAGCCGCGGTCGAGACGCGCCTTCCCGGGCGCTTCCTGCTGTGCTCGAGCCTGGCTGCGTCGGGGCCGAACGCCGACGTGACTCTGGAGAGCATGCCGGCGAGGCCGATCACCTGGTACGGCGAGAGCAAGGTGCTCGCGGAGCGGCTGGTCGCGGCGCACGCGAATCGTCTGGCCGTGTCGATCGTCCGCCCGCCAGGCGTGTATGGGCCGCGTGACGGGGACTTCCTCCAGCAGTTCAAGGCGGTCGCAAGAGGCATTGCCCCGGTCGTCGGCGATCCGACCGCCCGCTACAGCCTCGTCCACGCGCACGATCTCGCGGCGGGGATGGTCGCCGTCGTCGAGTCCGCGCGCGCCGAGGGCGCCACCTACAACGTGGCGCACCCCGAGATCGTCACCCAGGAGGACATGCTCGCGGCGACCGAGGCGGCATTGGGCTGCCGCGCCCGGCGTGTCCGCGTGCCCGTCAGCACGTGCCGGGTCCTGGGGCGCGTGACGGACCTCGTGTCGCAGCTCACGGGCCGGGCCTCGGTCCTCGGCGACCAGCGCATTCGGGAGCTGAGCACCCATCACTGGGTCTGCAGCCCGGCCGCGCTGGCGCGCGACACGGGGTGGCGGGCCACGCTGGATACGCGGCAGGGGTTCGCACAGACGGCGCTGTGGTACCGCGAGGCGGGCTGGCTGTGACGCGGCGACGAACAAGGAGGGAACGTTCCGGACCGGATCGTTGACTGGTTTCGATCAGGCCCGGAGAATCCGCCCCTGGCCGCCCGAATCTCGCGGGCGATGAGGGAGCCGCCGGGTAGACAAAGACGAACGAATGGGGACTCTCGCCGACCATGCCTGGAGAACCACGGTCCGCCGCGCAGGGTCCGCGCGGGTGGCGGCGGTGTGGATCGCCGTCGCGACGCTCGCGGGCTGCGCGTCGACCGAGCCGCCGGTCGTGATCAGCCCGGAGAACGACCTGTTCCACACGAACCCCTCGCGCCGTACGGCCGCGATCGCCGTCGTCGAGCGCAATCGACAGGCGGAGTTCGTTCCGACGTTGATCGAGATGCTCGACGACCCCGACCCCGCCGTCCGCATGGTGGCGGCGGGCACCCTCGAAGAGCTCACGGGTCGTTCCGTCGGCGCGTTCCGTGCGCACGCTCCGGCCCAAGAGCGCCGCGTGCATCTCGAGGAGTGGCGTGCGTGGAACGCGTCGCGTTCCGGCGCGGCCACGCCGACGGCGCCGGTGGCGGCTCCGCCGGACGAGACGAGCACAGCGCTGCCGGCGCCGCCGCCGCCGCCCGATCTTCCGAGGGGGACCGATGGCTGATTTCCGTCGTAACCAGCTCACGGTGACGCTTTCGTCGGATCCGAAGTTCCTTCCGCTCGTTCGCGCGGTCGTGGACGAGGGCGCGAGCATGGCCGGGTTCAACGACGACGACCGGCACAACATCGTGCTCGCCGTCACCGAGGCCGTTACGAACGTCATTCGCCACGTCTACGAAGGATCGACCGAAAAGCGCATCGACCTCGTGCTCGAGGCGCAGGACCATCGCTTCCACCTCGACATCATCGACTACGGTCTCTACGTGAGCCCGGAGAACATCCACTCTCGTCCGCTCGAGGAAGTGCGGCCCGGTGGATTGGGTGTTCATCTCATCCGATCGACGATGGACGAGGTCGAGTACAACCAGAACGCCCACGGCGGAACGACCCTGACGTTGGTCAAGCACGCAGGCGCTGCAAAGGATTCTTGATGAAGGTCACTCGCGAAAGCCACGAATCAGCCGCTCTCTTCGTCGTCGAAGGACAGGTTGACATGCACACGAGCCCGGAGCTGCGCAACGCGCTGCGCGGCGCGCTCGAGGACAAGGTGAACCCGTTGGTGGTCGACTTGAGCTCCGTCGCGTTCATCGACTCGAGCGGGCTGGCGACGCTCATCGAAGCGTTGCAGGCGACCGCGAAGTACGGCGGCCGGCTACGTCTTTGCGGCTTGTCGCCCGAGGTCCGCAACCTGTTCGAGCTCAGCAAGCTGACCTCGATCTTCGACCTCCGGGACTCGCGTGAGGATGCGCTCCAGAGCTAGCCCACCAGAGGACGGCCCCGAACCATGAAGGCACCCCGCCTCATCACCGGCGCGATCGAGTCCCTCGGTGGCGTCACGCTGGGCGTCTTCCACTTCCTCGGCGGCCTCGGTCTGATCTGCAAGGACGTGATCAGCCATACCGTCCGCGGCTTCTTCAAGGGCCGCGCGGTCAGCCTGCGCGCCTTTCTGCACCAGGCGGTGCGCGTCGGGCCGCGCAGCCTCGGCGTCGTGTGCTGCGTGAACCTGTTCATCGGGATGATCCTCGCGCTCATCGGCGGCGAGATCCTGATCCCGCTCGGCGTCGTCGAGTTCGTCGGCGACCTGATGGGCATCGGGATCGTGCTCGAGCTCGGACCGCTCATCACCGGCATCATCATGGCGGGCTACATCGGCGCGGCGCTCGCGGCAGAGATCGCGACGATGGTCGTGTCGGAAGAGATCACGGCGCTTCGGACGATGTCGTTGAACCCGATGCGCTTCGTCGTCGCGCCCCGACTGCTGGCCGTTTTCCTCATGGTACCTTGCGTCACGATCATCGGCGACGCGGTCGGGATTCTAGGAGGACTGATCGTCGCCGAGTCGATTCTCGACATGGGACAAGTCGTTTATTTCGAGCACGTTTGGGACGCGCTCGATCACGAGGAGATCTGGCGGGGGCTGATCAAGGCGACGGTTTTCGGAATCATCATCGGTTCGGTCGGTTGCTATCAGGGATTCAAGGTCGAGGGAGGCGCGGAAGGGGTTGGGCGCGTGACGACGAACGCGGTCGTGCAGTCGATCATCGCGATCATCGTCAGCGACGCGATTCTCAACTACTTCCTGCTCTTCCGGCTGTAGGAGAGACGGCGGATGTACACCAAACAGGCGGAGCTGAAGGCGGGCATCGTCGTGCTCATCGCCATCGCCGCGCTCCTGTCGTTTCTGTACTTCGCCGGCGGATCCGAGTCCGTCTTCGGCGACTACCGGTACGTCCACTTGCGGTTCGAGCCCGGCTTCATCGCCCCGAAGGTCGGCGACACCGTCTACATGAACGGCGCCTCGGTCGGGCGGGTCGCGGCCATCGACCAGAAGGAGCAGGTCCACGAGATCGCGGCGATGTCGCTCCAGGATCGGTCCCGGCTGAGGGTCGGCTCGGACCAGGAGGGTGAGATCCGCGAGCTCTACATCCTCGCCGTGATCAAGATGCCGGCCGAGGTCGTCATCCCGAAGGGCACGACGGCCCAGATCGAGAAGTCGCTGACGGGCTCGCGGACGCTCTCCCCTGATGCCCGGGCAGTCGATCGAGAACCTGTCCGACGCCGAGACCGTGGAGAGCCCGATCCCCGCCGGCGAAGCCGTCGGACTCGAGGACGTGATGGAGACGGTCAACGAGCTCATCGTCAAGGTCGGCGGCTTCGTCGACAAGGGCGAAGAGGTGATGATCGAGATCCGCGCGCTCGTCGCCAACATCCGTGAGAAGGTCGACGCGATCGACGCCGAGCAGATCAACGTCGAGCTGCAGGAAGCGCTCAAGTCGATCCGGCGCACGGTGGGCGAGGTCGAGAGCCGCATCGAGCCCATCGCCAACAACATCGACGAGGCGGCGTCGAACCTCAACCGGTTGACTTCCATCGGCGCCGAGACGATGGAGGAGGTGCGCGAGGACCTCGGCGAGATCCTCGACACGCTCAAGACGACGTCGAAGCGCATCGATCAGATCGTCGAAAGCGCCGGTCCGAAGATCGACACGTTGTTGGACGACCTCAACCGCACGGGCAAGAACGTCGCGTCGTTGTCCGCCGACTTCCAGGGCCTCGGTCCGGACGTGCGCGCGATCGTCGCCGACGCAGGCGTCGACCTCGACCTGTTCCTCAAGACGATCAACGACATGGCGCGGAACCTGATGGACGCGTCGGAGGATCTGCGCGCGCATCCGTGGAAGCTGCTGAACGAGCCCGAGAAGGACGAGATCGCGTTCGAGAACCTGCGCAGCGCGATGCTCAACTACAGCCGCGCGATGCGTGATCTGGACGAGGTGACCAAGGACCTCAAGAGCATCCTGGCGCGTCCCGACGTCGACTCGCCGCAGGTGCGAGCGCGTCTCGAGTCGGCCATGGCCGAGTTCCGGGCCGCGATGGAGCGCTCGCGCGCCACGGAGAAGCGCTTCCGCCAGGTGCTGCAGCAGAACGCCGGAAAGTAGCGAGGCAGAGCGCACGGCGCATTCGCGAGCGCGCTCCGGCCGGCGGCCGACGCGACCGCGCCGCCGGGGGCGGGATCGCGACGCCGGGGTGCGAGCCCGGGACCGCACGCATTTCCTCGTTGCGCGCAACCACCCACAACCCCGCATTTCCTCGCCCGTTTCCCGCTCGGATCTATCCTCCTCGGCACGGCGCGGTGGCGCGCCTCCAAGGAGCATGCGATGCGCAAGGTCGGGATCATCGGTGGCGGCAACGTAGGCGCGACGGCGGCATATCAGGTCGCGTCCCGCGGTACGGCGGACGTGGGTCTCTATGACATCCTCGAGGGCGTCCCGGCCGGCAAGGCGCTGGACATGACGCAGGTCGGTCCGGTCTTCGGGTTCGACGGCCGCATCAGCGGCTCGCACGACGTCTCCGTGATCGCGGGCGCCGAGGTCGTCATCGTGACGGCGGGTTTCCCGCGCAAACCCGGCATGGACCGCATGGATCTGTTGCGAAAGAACGCCGAGATCGCGCAGGCGTCCGGTGAAGCCATCAAGCAGCATGCACCCGACAGCATCGTCATCGTCGTGACCAACCCGCTCGACGTGATGACCTACGTCGTGCAGCAAGCGACCGGTTTCGATCCGTCGCGCGTCGTCGGCATGGCCGGCATCCTCGACTCCGCCCGTTTCTCGACGTTCATCGCGATGGAGCTCGGGTGCTCGCCCACGGACGTCAAGGCGATGGTGCTCGGCGGGCACGGCGACAGCATGGTTCCGCTCCCGCGCTTCAGCACGGTCAACGGCGTTCCGATCACCGAGCTGCTCGACGCCGAGACGATCGAGCGACTCAGCGATCGCACGCGCAACGGCGGCGCCGAGATCGTGAAGCTGCTCGGCACCGGGAGCGCGTTCTACGCGCCCGGCGCAAGCGCCACGATCATGGCCGAGGCCGTGCTCAACGACTCCAACCGACTCGTTCCGGCCAGCACGTGGCTGAGCGGTCAGTACGGGCTCAGTGACGTGTACCTCGGCGTGCCGATCCACCTCGGCGCCAAGGGCGTGTCGAAGATCGTCGAGCTCGACCTGAACGACGACGAGCAGGCGGCGCTGAAGCACTCGGCGGACGGCGTCGCGAGCGGCATCGCGGACGTCAAGCAGGCGATGGCAGGCGCATCGTGATCCGGACCGCCATTCTCGGCGGTACGGGCTACGGAGGGATGGAGCTTCTCCGTCTCCTCCTGGCCCACCCCGAGGTGGAGGTCACCGCGCTCACGAGCCGAACCGAGGACGGCCCGGTCGGCGAACGCTACCCGCACCTGCGCGGGTTCACGGATCTGCGCTTCACGCGCGAAGACGCCGGGGTGCGCGAGGCGCTCGCTCGTGACAACGACCTGTTGCTCTACGCCAAACCACACGGCGTCGCCGCGACCGAGCTCCCGGCGCTGCTCGACGCGGCGCCGAACGTACGCATCGTCGATCTCTCGGGCGACTTCCGTCTGAAGGACGCCGCCGCGTACCCCGAGTGGTACGACTTCACCCATCCCGATCCCGATCGACTGGCCGAGGCCGTCTACGGGCTTCCGGAATGCGGCCGCCGCGAGGACCTGCGCGCGGCGCGGCTCGTCGCCAATCCGGGCTGTCACGCGATCGCGACGATCCTGGCGATCTGGCCGCTCGCGAACGCCGGTCACCTGAACGGGCGCGTGAGCGTCGTGAGCGTGACGGGATCCTCGGGCGGGGGCGCGCGTGCGAAACGCTCGACCCATCACCCGGAACGGTTCGCCAACTTCAAGGCGTACCGTCCGCTGCGCCACCAGCACCTGCCGGAGATCGTGCAGGCGCTCGGCGCCGAGGCCCGCATCGACTTCGTTCCGCACTCGGCCCCGATCGCGCGCGGCATCCACGTGACGGCGTTCACGGCGACGCCGGAGCTCGACGCGAACGGTCTGCGCGCGTGCTACGAGAGCGCGTACGGCGACGAGCCGTTCGTACGGCTCTTCGACGCGACGCCGGACGTGCGCGCCGTGGCCGGGACCAACATGGTCGACGTGAGCACGCACGCGGGCGACGGCGTCGCGTGCATCACGCTCGCCATCGACAATCTCGGGAAGGGCATGGCCGGCACCGCGGTGCAGAACCTCAACCTGATGTTCGGGCTGGACGAGACGACAGCCTTGAACCTGCCGGGAGCGGGACTGTGACCGACGACCCCGCCCTCGCGGACGACACGCAGCGCCTGCAGGACGTGCTGGGCTCCTTGCCGGACGACTTCGAGACCATCCGGTCGGAGGAAGACCGCTGGCAGGTGACGACGTACGCGAAGTGGGATCTCGCGCTCGCCGAAGGGCGCGGCTCGTTCGTGACGGACGTGAACGGCGACACGTATCTCGATCTCTACGGCGGCCACGCCGTGGCGCTCGCGGGACACTGTCACCCGCGCATCGTGGAGGCGATCCGGGCGCAGGCGAAGCGTCTGCTCTTCTACAGCAACGTCGTCTACAGCGACGTTCGCGCGGCGGCGGTCGCGCGGCTCGCGGCGCTGGCGCCCGAGGGCCTGCGCAAGGCGTTTCTTTGCAACAGCGGCACCGAGGCGAACGAAACCGCGCTGAAGATCGCCCGCATGCACACCGGTCGCCGGCGCGTGGTGTCCACCGCGGAGGGCTTCCACGGCCGAACGCTCGGCTCGCTCAGCGCGACGGGCTTGCCGGCGTACCACCACCCGACGTATCCCGTCGCGACCGACGCGCACACCTACGTGCCCTACGGCGACATCGACGCGCTGCGTGCGGCGTTGGCGGACGACGTCGCGGCGGTGATCCTCGAGCCGATTCCGTCAATGGGGGGCATCCGCGTTGCCGAGGACGCCTATTTCGACGGGTTGCGGGACGCGTGCACGGAAAACGGCACGTACTTGATCTTCGACGAGGTGCAGACCGGCTTCGGCCGTACGGGGACGAACTTCTTCGGCGAAGGCGTCGGGGTCACGCCGGATCTCATCACCGGCGCCAAGGGCATCGCCGGCGGCTTCCCGGCCGGTGTGGCCTTCGTGCGCGAGTCCATCGCCGAGAACATCGAGCCCGGTGAACACGGGGACGACGTTCGGCGGCGGTCCGTTGGCGAGCGCTGCGATCGCCGCGACGGCTGCGGTCGTCGAAGACGAGGCGCTGCCCGCGAACGCAGCGCGTGTCGGCGTCGCGCTGCGCACCGCGCTCGAGGCGGTGCCGGGGGTCGCGTCGACGGCGGGACGCGGGCTCTTGATCGGTGTGAACCTGGATCGACCCGCAAAGCCGGTTTGCAAGGCGCTCTTCGACGAGCGCGTGCTGACCGGTACGTGCGGCGGCCTGCCGAACCAGCTGCGACTGCTGCCGCCGCTGACGCTTACGGAAGACGAAGCACTGCGATGGATTCCGTCGCTTGTTCGCATCCTGGGCCGCAACTAGAAGCGCTCCCATCGGCTGCTTGTGTATGGTCTGCCCGCGATGAGCTCCCCCTGGCACTTCCTGAACCTCCGCGATCCGTCTCCCGACGAGTGGAACTGCCTTCTAGCCGCAGCCGAGGTGCTTGCCGGGCCCCGTGGACGAGAGCCCTTGCTGGAGGGATCGCGCTTCGCCATGGTGTTCTTCAACGCGTCGTTGCGAACGCGAACGTCCTTCGAGGTAGCGGCGGCCGACCTCGGCGCGCACGCGGTCTACCTGCAGGTGGGTGGGGGACTCTGGGATCTGGAGACCCGCGACGGCGTCGTCATGGACGGTGACCGCGCGGAGCACGCGCGCGAAGGCATCGGGGTGTTGGCGCGCATGGTCGACGGCCTCGGCGTTCGCGCGTTTGCGCGCATGCAGGACGCCGCGCACGACGCGAGCGACCCGGTGCTGGCCTCGGTCGTCACGTCGAGCTCCGTGCCCGTCCTGAACCTCGAGTCGGCCATGGACCACCCGCACCAGGGTCTGGCGGACGCGCTCACCGTGCGCCGCAAGACCGCGTTTCAGAAGGTCAAGGTCGTGGTGACGTGGGCGCCGCATGTGAAGCCGTTGCCGATGGCGGTGCCGAACGCGGCCCTGCTGGCGTTC